>NZ_CP026923.1:0-1200000 GCF_002950575.1 Pontimonas salivibrio | reverse complement strand
GGGCTTTATCGACCAAATTGGGCGGTAAGAGCCCGGTCGGATTCTTCCCACTGAGCGTCGGTCATGTCAGGAATTTTGCCTGCGGCGATGCCGAAAATGCTCTGCTCCTGCGGGCTTTCGAGGGGCACAATTCGCGCCACGGATACACCGGATCGCGACAACACGACGTCATCGCCGGCGAGAGCGGCTGTCACAAGAGAAGACAGTTGGGTTTTCGCTTCGCGCATTCCGACTATCCGGTCCATGGCATCAGTGTAACCGGAGCCACTTTGCTCGGTGCGGGACAGTACTTGCTGTGGCCAGTGGGGGAGACTCGCCCCACGTGCCCGGCAGGCTGTGAACCTAGTCCTCCGGCGTAATCACTTCGCAGTACTGCCTAGCTATGTCGGTGAGCACTCGGTCAGCGGTCACCAAGGGAAGGCCCCGCTCGATCGCGGATGCCAAATATGACGCATCGTAGAGCGACAGGTGGTGGCGGTGAGTCCATGTTTGCTCAGCGATTTGCGCGAAGGGGACCACCATAAGGTTCAATTCCACCACCGTGAAGAAGGCGTGTTCGGCGACCTTCTCGTATTCTCGTCGGCGCATGAGGTTTTTCAGCGAATGCGCCGCTTCCACACGGAAATGTTCGGGGACGTGTAATTCAGCGGACATGACCAACTGGTGAGCCTTTGACTTCTCCGACAGTGAGCCAACGGCCAACTCGATGTAGGCAGACGCGTCTAACACGATCGCGCGGTGGCTCACCGTTGCCGCTCGCCTCGCCGGTCGCGCTCTTTGGTTGATTCGTCAATCACCTTGCGGATGTCGTCTGACGTGGGCCGAGTCGTGCCTATCTCCGCATAGTGCTCGCGCATGACTCGTTGGTGTTCGGCCAGAATTTCCGCGTTGCTGCGGCGACTGGCGTGCTCGGTCAGCACCATGACAAGGTAGCGCTGAAGCGACAGTCCTTCGGTCTCAGCTTTGGCGAGGAGGGAGTCGTGCACGTCTGCCGGGACATTCCTCACGGTGATATTGGGCATAGCTTCAGGGTAAGGGGCCTGCATGCGGAATGCAAGCGTTTCTAACGGCCTTGAATGGGGTTCTCTCATGGCGAGACGATAGTGACGCCATGGGTCCCTTTGGTGCAACAAGCGTCACTCTGTGGAAAACCCGGCACACCGAGATGTGCTGGGTTTTTTGGCAGCTGTCGTTAGGCCGGGGGCAGATCGGGCATGTCCTCTTCAGGAGTGTTATCCATGCGCACCACGACTTTGCCCAAGACGCCCACCTCCTCGAGGTCGATGTATGCCTTTTTGAGCTCATCGAAAGGTTGTGTGCGAATGGGAATAATCAAGGAACCATCGGCAATTTTCGCCCCTAGGGCGTTGATGATGTCCCGGTTCAGGCCCACTCGGCCGACCGTGGGAACCCCGAATTTGGGGCCATCGCCAGAAATCGAATTGATGTTTTGGCGCGGGACACCCAGCTGGAGAGCGGCTTCGATCATCTCGTGACCAGAGTTATCGAACACATGGTGGAGCCCTTTGGGGGTGAATTCTTCCAAAGTGGCCACTAGGTCACCGTGGTAATCAACGGGAATGGCGCCCATCCCTTCGACGAACACGTGATTGCGCGGGCTTGCCGTGCCAATCACGACCGCTCCGAGGTCCCGAAGTAGTTGACACATCACCACTCCGACACCCCCGGCTGCGGCGCTGACGGCGACGACATCTCCGGGTTGGACGCGCTGTGATTCCACAGCAGCCCACGCTGTCTGTGCGGCGACGGGTAACACTGCCGCGTGATCGAATGTGATCCCGTCCGGCTTTGCCATGACGAGGTCGGCGGGGGACACGATGATGTCGGCCATCACACCTTGTCCGGTGCCCAGCACTTCTTGGCCCACTTCGACGTGGGTGACATTTTCGCCCACAGCAATCGCGATGCCAGAAAATTCGCGTCCAATGCGAGCCGGTAAATCAACGATCGGGGTGTGTCCTCGACGCATTTTGCTATCTGCGGGGTTCAGACCGGCGGCGATGACGCGGACCGAAACCTCGTCGGGGCCCGGATCACCTGGGTCTGGTTCGTGGACGAGAGTGATGACGTCTGGGGGACCGTAGCGGTCGTATTGCGCTACTCGCATGCTGGGGCCTTCTTTCTGGGCGCCTGCGGTTGTGGAGGGCAAATCGAGACGTCTTCTCGTGGTTTTCACCAGTGTAGTAGTGGCCTCTGACACCCGGGCCGGGGTGTGTGAGGGTATGTGACCCACTCGCGCCGGCTAAAAAACCGCGTGCCCGGGTAACCTCGGCGGGTCCAAGTCTCGCGATCGGCTTCTTTATCGGAAAAAACCGAAGAAAAGAAAAAACCGAAGAAAAAAAGTCTTGAACTTTTTTCGAGTCTCTACTTAACTGTGCGCCATGTTGACCCGATGGCGAGTCACGACAGATGGGCTACACCCTGAGGGTGTGTGGCCACCACACAAAAACGCCTCCCGTAAAGCCCGTGGCGCACAGCTTCCTCAGGGTCGCCCTGATTCCGGGCGGCCCTTCTTCGCTTTCCGATTCCCACTCACTCTGGGGGTTGTACTCGCTGCGGGAATCGCCGTGGCCGGCACCGTGGTGGCACCACCACTCTGGGCCACAGGCAGCGAATTAGAAGACGACTCTGCGGTGATGATCGGCTCTGACGGGGTCGTCTACTCGCTCAACATCGACACCGCCGTGGCCACCGCGGTGGACACCATTTCCGGTGACACTTTTGGCTACACCGTCACCGGCCTTGAAGCGGACCCCACCACCAACACCCTTTATGCCGTCAATCAGTCGATGGACGCCAACGTGTTGGCCTCCATCGACTACGACACCGGAATATCGACACTGATCGAATCCGACTACGGACCTGACGAAGTACTTGACGCCCTCGATCGCACCGAAGACGGCACCTTTTATTTAGCTCACGTGCCAGACCTCGATGGTGTGAGTGCTCACCTGTCCACACTGTCCATCACCGACGGTGCTTACGCCGAAATCGGCACCACCGACCTAGCGGGGGGGGGGGGGGGTAATCAGTACGTTTCAGCCCTCGTCTCGGTAGCTGACACCCTTTACGCGTTTATTTCCGGAGGAGCTGACGCGCTCTACCAGCTTGATACCGATACGGCTGAGCTCACCCTCGCACAAAGCGCCAGTGGCGACATGGCCGGAGTCACCATCGTGGCGGCAGATAACACCGCCGATGACACCGTGTATTTACTCGCTCGAGAAACCGACAACAGCCTGTCTCTTTACACCAACGACTTAGCGGGAACCAGCACCCTGGTCGGGGCTATCAGTGGGCTGCCCCTTGGTGTCGACGCCGGCAACTTCGCCATCGCCACCCTGCTCGAGAGGGAACGCGCAGAAGACGACACCGAAGAATCCTCCGGACACGACTCCGGAGGCAGTGAACCAGGTGGGAGCGGGGGAGGTGAGCGTGAGCCGGAGGACTCCGACGGTGTTGACACCGTCCTCACCTCGCCGCTCCCACCTGCCAGCGCACCACAACTTGCCCCCACCGGACCGGTTCTTGCGTTAGGGCTTGGAAGCACACTGGTCGGCTTAAGTCTTGGAACGGGGGTGGGTGTGCTTCTCGGGCTTGGCATTACTGCCGCCCTGGTTGGACCAGGTGGCTTCTCACGGGCGAGGCGTGGAAAACATCCTCGCGCCCACAGCGAACGACCCTAGAGCGGACGGTGCGCTCGCAGTACTCTGTAGGCACATGAGTGAATCGTCCAAGCGGGTAGACCCCATTGATCGAATTCTCTCCCGCGCGCCCGAAATGACAGACTCTGCGCCCCGCGCCACCGTATTCCACATTGCGGATGATGCCGCCGGTGAGTCCGACACGGTGAGTGCCTCTGCTGTGCTCGGTGCCGAAGAAAGAGACCGACCTCGCACAGCAAACGCGAGCGCTGATCCCACAACCGGCGATCTGGACCTGGAAGCCAGAAGTGGTCTGCGCCGTGTCGGAGGGCTTTCCACCGAACTCGAAGACGTTACTGAGGTGGAATACCGCCAACTTCGACTAGAAAACGTCGTGTTGGTGGGGGTGTATCGACACGGGGACATCGTTGATGCCGAAAACTCGCTGCGCGAATTAGCGCTGCTGTGTGAAACAGCTGGCGCAGCGGTCATTGACGGTGTCTTGCAACAGCGTGATCGACCAGACCCCGCCACCTACCTGGGTAGTGGAAAAGCCAGAGAGCTTGCCGACCTGGTCGCCGATGTCCGCGCCGACACCGTCGTGGCCGATACTGAACTGGCTCCCAGCCAGCGCCGTGCCCTAGAAGACGTGGTGGGAGTGAAAGTGATTGACCGCACAGCGGTCATTTTGGACATTTTTAGTCAACACGCAAAAACCCGTGAGGGTAAAGCCCAAGTGGAGCTTGCGCAGCTGCAGTATCTGTTGCCACGTCTTCGTGGTTGGGGTGCGTCGATGAGCCGCCAGGCTGGTGGTCAAGTCGGTGGCGCCGGAGCCGGAATGGGCTCACGTGGTCCCGGTGAAACCAAAATTGAACTAGACCGCAGGCGCATCAACCAGCGCATGGCGAGGCTTCGAAGCCAAATTGCCGGTTTTGCTCCTGCGCGCGCGGGAAAGCGTAAAAACCGGGAGCGAAGCAATATCGCTTCGGTCGCAATCGCGGGTTACACCAACGCCGGTAAATCCTCACTGCTCAATCAACTCACCGGTGCCGGCGTGATGGTTCAAGACGCCCTATTTGCCACGCTCGATCCGACGGTGAGAAAAGCCCAGACCCCCGATGGCAGGCCCTACACACTGAGCGACACGGTCGGTTTTGTTCGCTCCCTGCCCCACCAACTGGTCGAAGCGTTTCGATCCACCCTGGAAGAGGTGGCCGATGCCGACGTCATCGTCCACGTTGTCGATGGTTCTCATCCCGACCCTGCCGCCCAAATCCACACCGTGAGGCAGGTGATTATCGATGTGGGGGCGAGGGATATTCCAGAAATTATCGTGTTCAATAAATCCGACCGGATCGATTTTGACCGCGAAGTGGAACTGCGCGGGTTAGAACCCGGTGCAGTGTTTGTCTCAGCCTCCACAGGTCAGGGAATTGACGCCCTCCAAGCGGCAATCGCCGACGTGCTCCCGCGGCCGACCCTGCACCGCCACCTGCTCATTCCTTATGACCGCGGTGACCTGGTCGCCCTCGTCCACGACACAGGGGACGTGCTGGCGACCTCCTACGACACGTCAGGCACCAGCATGGAGGTCATGCTGGACGAGAAAGCTCTTGCCGCGCTGGAAGATTTCGTCCTGGACAATGACAGCACTCCCACGGCACCAGCCCAGTCGGCCACACAGTCGGCCACAGAGTCGGGCACAAGGTCTTAGTCCGTTGCTGTGATGGCTGAGGCCTGCGGCCTCACTGCTCAGAGTGTGCTTCCAGGTAGCCGTCGTCGCCTGGTTCGCTAAACCTCAACGCGTCCACCGCCTGGAAGGTTGCCTCAGGGCCGTGTTCAATCGCGACCCACACTACGTGTGCTCCGGCGGTGCGCAGGGAGCGAAGGATGGGGCTTAGGGCTTCGCGGTCATCGGCGGTGGAGACCACGATGACCTGATCGGCCCAACCAAGAAGTGAGCTGATGGTGTCCGAGACCACCTGGTGGAAACCCTCCAGCGAAAGATAGGCCTCACCGGGTGGGGTGTGGGCGCCTGAGGCGTTCGCGCTCGGTCCAAGCCACAGGGTGGGGGTTGTCCACCAACTCGCCACTTCGGGAATGGCGGCGTTTAGTTCCGCTCGAATGCCCGATGCCGCCGCTTCGACGCGCAAAATGTCTGAACCCAGTGGGGCATCGCCTGCACCTGAATGCAGACTGGCGATTGGTAAGAGCACCCTGAGTGCGCCATCAGGATGACTCGACCGGACGCTCGCGAGCTGTTGTGCACTGGAGTGGAGAAGATCACGACCTGACATGGTGGTCAGGTTACTCCCGTGGTGTCCCCACCAACAGGGTGTCGCGAGTACAGCGTGCCGCTAAGGCCCTAGTCGACCTTACGCAGGACGGTGACGACCTTGCCCAGAATGGTGGCTTCATCACCCAAGATGGGTTCATAGGCTGAGTTTTGGGGCAACAGCCAGGTGTGGCCATCTCGCTGTTTAAAGACCTTGACTGTGGCTTCGCCGTCAAGGAGAGCAGCAACAATCTCGCCATTTTCTGCAGTCTTTTGTTCCCGAATGACCACGTGGTCGCCATCGCAGATGGCGGCGTCAATCATCGAATCTCCGACCACGGTCAACATGAACAGGTTGCCGCTGCCCACCCACTGGGTGGGCAGGCTGACGATTTCTTCCACGTGCTGTTCGGCGGTGATGGGACCACCGGCGGCGATGCGGCCCACCAGGGGGATTGGCACCATGTTGTCTTCCAAAGAACTGACGGGGGCGACTGGCGCATCGGCTTCGGGGGTCAGGCGAATGAGGACCTCGAGGGTTCGCGCCGTGCCGGGGTGGCGCCTGATGTAACCGGCGCGCTCAAGCTGGCCCAACTGGTGGGACACGCTCGAGGTTGATGTGAGGCCGGTGTTCTCACAAATCTCTCTCATGCTCGGGGGAACCCCCCTGGAGTCGAGACTGTGCTCGATAAAGGCCTGGATGCGCTGCTGCTGTGGGGTCAACATAAGCACCAGGTTAGCGCGTTTCGAACACTTTTGTGAAACATTCTTTCGAACGTGTCGCGCCAATGTCAGTGGTCCCCGGTGAAATTATCTGCGTTCGGTAGTTGACAGCGTCAGCATTCGAACATATATTCGAAACAGAGATTCGCTCCCGATCCTCCCGGCCGAGGATCGGGAGCGGAACTCAACAGCCAGACAAGGAGAACACCATGTCCCTCACCACACTGACTAGCCCCGCCCCGACTGCCAGCGCGCCGCTTCGTATTACCCGGCGCGGACGCCTCGTTCTCGTGGGCCTGATTTCTCTGCCCGTGTTGGTGATGTCTTTGCTCTTTGCCACCCCGGGTGCTCAAGCAGGCGCGGAAGACGGCACCGTTGAGCTCTACACGGTTCTCGCCGGCGAGTCGCTGTGGGACATCGCAGAGGACATCGCACCGGAACAAGACCCGCGCGTGGTCATTGATCGTCTGCTGAGTGCCAACGGTCTGACAGCAACAGGACTTCAGCCGGGTCAACAGCTGATTATTCCCTCCGGCTTATAGGCTGCAGCGATAACCCCCAACCTCGGGGCTGGCGGCCCGTACGATGGGGTTGTGGAACTTTCCGACCTGCCCATCCGAGATGACCTTCAAGGGAAATCTCCCTACGGTGCCCCCATGATTGACGTTCCCGTCACGCTAAACGTCAACGAAAACACCCACAGTGTTCCCGCCGAGGTGCGAGCGAGCATCCTTGAGGCACTTTCTGGGGCACTGGAGAACATCAATCGCTACCCGGACCGCGAATTTGTCGCCTTGCGCCTGGCGCTAGCCGACTATGTGAACGACGGTGCGAAAGGGCACAGCGCGCCGGTCACCCCCGAGTCAGTCTGGGCGGCAAACGGGTCCAACGAGGTGTTGCAACACGTCCTGCAGGCTTTTGGTGGTCCGGGGCGAAGCGTGTTGGGCTTCCCGCCCACCTACTCGATGCACCCCATCATCGCCGAGGCCACCGGAACCCAGTGGGTCACTGCTGCCCGCGACGCCGATTTTGAGATCTCTCCTGCCACCGCAGTGGCTGCCGTAAAAGAGCACCAACCCGACGTGGTGTTTTTGTGTAGCCCCAACAACCCCACCGGGACGGGCGTGTCTCTGGAAACCATCGAAGCCACCTACGACGCGAGTGATGCGATGGTGCTCGTCGATGAGGCCTACATTGAATTCGCTCCGGATGATCACCCCTCAGCCCTGCGGTTACTAGAAGGCCGGCCGCGGCTGATGATTTCTCGCACGATGAGCAAAGCCTTCGCCTTTGCCGGGGCACGGCTTGGGTACCTGATTGCTGATCCAGCCGTAAACGACGCGCTCCGACTGGTGCGACTGCCCTATCACCTCTCCGCCCTCACCCAAGCAGCCGCCACCGCTGCCCTAGCGCACCACAGCACCATGCTCGCTACCGTCGAGCAAATTCGAGAGCAACGAGACCGCCTTGTGACGGAACTCACCAAAATGGGCTACACCGTCTGGCCATCGCTGGCGAACTTTGTCCTCTTCGGGGGAGTGGTAGACCCTCACGCCACCTTCAGGGGCCTTCTCGAGCGTGGGGTTCTCGTGCGAGACGTCGGAATCGAACACACCCTTCGGGTGAGTGCGGGCACACCCGAGGAGACCAGCGCTTTTCTTGAGGCTCTCAGCGATGTTGACGCGCTGGCTAGACTGGAGAAATGACTAGAAGCGCCAGCATCCAGCGCCAGACCAGTGAATCCACCGTCAGTGTGAGCCTGAACCTGGACGGCACCGGGGAAAACAGTATTTCTACCACGGTGCCCTTTTTCGACCACATGTTGACCGCACTGTCCAAGCACTCATTGATCGACCTCACCGTGGAATCCCACGGGGATACCGACATTGATGTCCACCACACCGTGGAAGACACGGCCATTGTCTTTGGTCAAGCACTGCGTGAAGCACTCGGCGATAAAGCCGGCATTTCACGCTTTGGTGATGCCCTGGTGCCGCTCGATGAGGCGTTGGCCAGAGCGGTCGTTGACGTATCCGGAAGGCCCTACTTGGTGCACACCGGTGAACCAGAAGGGTTCGAACACCACCACATCGGGGGTCACTTCACCGGTTCTCTGGTGCGCCACGTCTTCGAAGCCATCACCATGCACGCCATGTTGACCGTGCACGTGAGTGTGTTGGCGGGGCGAGACCCCCACCACATCGCGGAGGCCGAATTTAAAGCCTTCGCCAGGGCTCTGCGCAAAGCGATTGCTCCCGACACCAAAGTGACGGGTATTCCCTCCACCAAAGGGGCGCTCTAGTCGTGGCAACCACACCCCACGTCGTCGTCTTTGACTACGGCTCGGGAAATGTCCACTCTGCGGTGAAAGCGCTCGAGCGGGCCGGCGCCAGTGTGTCGCTCAGCGCCCATCGCGAAGACGCCATGAATGCTGACGGCTTAGTGGTCCCCGGAGTGGGGGCTTTCGCCTCTGTAATGGAGGCACTGGGTAAAAAGCGTGGCGGCGAAATCATCGAACGCCGACTCGCGGGCGGACGGCCCGTATTGGGTATTTGTGTGGGATTGCAGATCATGTTTGACCGCGGGGTGGAACACGGTGTGGACACCCCGGGTCTTGCGCAGTGGCCCGGTGTAGTCGAAAAACTTGATGCTCCGCGGCTGCCGCACATGGGCTGGAATACCGTGGATGCCGCGAGCGGCAGCGACCTTTTTGCCGGTGTCGAGCACGAGCGTTTCTACTTTGTGCACTCCTACGGCGTGACCCAGTGGAGTCTTGAACCCGGCCCACAATTTGTGGCCCCGAAGGTGAGTTGGAGCGAACACGGCCAACGGTTCGTGGCCGCAGTAGAAAACGGCCCACTCAGTGCCACACAGTTTCACCCCGAAAAATCGGGCGATGCGGGAATCCAGCTCTTGACCAACTGGCTCGGGCGCCTATAGTAGGTGGGTCAGTCCGGCCTGTGCCCCTAAGGGAAGAAATGGGCCCGGTTGCTGCATCTGAACACTCTGAACGCTTTCCGACGCGACACTGAGGGAAAAATCCGCACACTATGGCCGTTTCTTCTACCCCCAAGTTGGTCCTTCTGCCCGCCGTTGATGTCGCTGACGGCAAAGCCGTCCGACTCACCCAAGGGGAAGCAGGCACAGAAACCGCCTACGGCGACGCTGTCGCCGCCGCGGAAGAGTGGGCCCGCCTGGGAGCCGAATGGATCCACCTGGTCGACCTCGATGCCGCGTTTGGTCGCGGATCCAACCGCGGCACCATCAAAAAGGTCGTGAAAGCGGTAGGGAAGAAACTCAACGTCGAACTCTCCGGCGGAATCCGTGACGACGAGTCGTTAGAAGACGCCCTCTCCACCGGTGCCGTGCGAGTAAACCTCGGTACAGCAGCCCTAGAAAACCCTGAATGGACCGCCCACGTCATCGCCGAATACGGCGATGCCATCGCGGTGGGGTTGGATGTGCGCGGCGAAACCCTCGCCGCCAGGGGATGGACACAAGAAGGCGGCAACCTTTTTGATGTGCTCGAGCGACTAAACGACTGCGGCTGCGCACGTTTCGTGGTGACAGATGTGACCAAGGATGGCACCATGCGTGGACCCAACGTGGAGCTGCTTCGCCAAGTATTAGAAAACACCGACCACTCGGTGATTGCCTCGGGAGGTATTTCCAGCCTCGATGACATCGCCGAGTTACGCGAATTGGTGCCGCTGGGTCTTGAGGGAGCCATTTTGGGTAAAGCCCTCTACGCCGGTGCCTTCACGTTGACCGAAGCGCTCGACGTTGCAGGCCGCTGACTCAGCAGGAATCCCCTTTGATGGCCGAGAATTTCGGCCACACCCCTTCGCGGGCGATGATGGCAGCGCGCCGGAGCGTGTAGCCGAAGCGCTCGATCGTTGGTCCAGAGACCCCTCCGGGGCTGCGCAGTCAGAAGTAGTCGAATCTCTTCGAGACAGCCGTGTGCTCGTGCCACTCATTGCCGAAGCCGGAGATTTTGGCCACACTCCTGAGGGGCGTGTGGTGGAAAAAACACAAGAGCTCTCGATTGTTACCGTCGAAGGTCCTGACGGCCAGCCAGTGGGCCTCATGTTTTCTGATGTGGAATCGATGGCGAATTGGCGGTCAGAGGCGAGACCACAGCCGGTGGAAGCGCTCCGCGCTGCCGCCTGGGCTCTAGAAGAAGGCCTCACCCGGTTGGTCATCAACCCGACCACTTCCACCGAGTGTGTTCTTCGCCGAGGGGCTTTGGTCGCATTAGTGGCCTCACAGCCCTACACGCCGCCGTGGGAAGACCCCGAAGTGCTCGACGCCATTGTTCGGGGGTTAGGCAGTAAAGGGATCCTGCTTTCCGTGCGAAGCGGCTGGGGTGAGCCGCCAGCACCGGGGGCTGACCTCATCGTCGAGGTGGGTTTAGAGCCGGGTTTGAATCACGCGGAACTTGCCCAACTCCACAGCCAATGGTCGAGCGCGTGGGGTGGGGAAGTGGTGTTAAACCAGAGAGTTGACGGCATGCGCCTGGAAATTATTGCCCTCTAGGTCAGAAAACCTGGTTGTCGTGTCGCGCATTGTTCGGGCTGGACGGCAGTAGCGCGAGGATTATGGGGGCCGTCTGGCAGGTGTGAAACCAAGTGGTTAGTTGACCGGACCGGTGTATTTCTCGCCGGGGCCCTGGCCGGGAGCATCCGGGTAGGTGGACGCTTCGCGGAAAGCCAATTGCACGCTGCGCAGGCCGTCTCGTAACACTCGCGCGTGGTGGTCACCAATTTCTGGTGCCGCGGCGGTGATCAAGCCGGCCAAAGCGGTGATGATCTTTCTCGCCTCGGCTAGGTCAATTTCTTCTTTGGGATTGTCCGACAGGCCACATTTGACGGCTGCCGCAGAGAGCAGGTGAACACACACTGTTTGAATCAGTTCCACCGCCGGCACATCGCCGATGTCGCGCTCGGCATCCAACAGTGCTTCTTCTAATTCGTCGCTCATTGCTCTCCTTCAGACGTTCCCCCAGAGTATCGGCCCTTCTTCTGGGCTTTCTTTGCACCCGGGACCACACTTTGTGTTGGCGAATGCAACAACGCGGTTGTTCCCGCCGTTCGAGGGTGGCTGCGATCAGGCAATCAGTGCTTCTGCCGGTATTCCCAGCTCCCGGTGCAAGTTGCGAATCATCCGGATGCTTAACGGGCGTTTTTTGTTGAGGACTTCGTAGACGCGGCTGGTACTGCCGATAAGTGGGGCGAGGTCGCTGACGGCTAGACCACTTTGTTCCATCCGAAAACGGATAGCTTCGACAGGATCGGGTGGGCTAATCGGGTGGTGCTTGGCTTCGTATGCCTCTACCAAAGTGGCAAGAACATCGAGCTGTTCACTCTCCGGTGTCCCGGGTGCGGGATTGGCGTCCATAAGCGCCTCAATTGTTTCTAAAGCGGCGTGGAGATCTGTTTCGTTGCGAATCGGATGGATAAACATTTCTTGTCCCTTCTACTTCCGCCATTTGACGGTTTGCGCGTCGATTTGGTCATATTCTGCGTGGGTTCCAACGAACTTGATGTAGCAAATTTGAAGGAGGTAGTCGATGGCGACTACCAGGCGATATTTGTTTCCTGCGATGTTGAATACGACCCGGCCGCTTTGCAATACGCTTGCGTGGCGATAGAGGGCCTTAATGTCAGAGGGGCTTTCCCACTGTGCGTGCCGAGCTTCTTCGAACCATGCCCTCAGAGGTTGTTCTGCGTCGCCGTGCCGGTCCCAAAAATCCCGAAGACTTGATATTGCGATTACCCTCACACACTGAGGATAGTCCCATTTTGGGACTTGCGCAAGGGTGTTTTTCCAAGGTGTGCTGAGCGGAGTGTCGGGAGAGCGCCCTGTGCATAACTCCCCACTCGGGACGTGCACCTGCTACCCTTAGGGCGTTACTCATCCGAGTAACAGTGAAAGTGGAGAAGACTCCCACCTAGGTATACCGAATATCACGGTTTCCGGGTCGTTGTACTCCGTCGGGCAACCGGCAGCGTGAAGGGTACAGGGGGATACGTCCCCCGGGGACGACACTCGCACTCTCGCTGGTATCACGTGTTGATGTGTGTGAAAGGAGCCCCCATCAGCGATCCACGAATCAACGACCGTATCCGAGCAAGCGAAGTGCGCTTGGTCGGGCCCGAAGGGGAACAGGTCGGAGTGGTGCGAGTCGACATTGCATTGCGCCTCGCCCAAGAATCCGACTTGGACCTGGTTGAGGTTTCACCCAACTCGAACCCACCCGTAGTGAAAATCATGGACTACGGCAAGTTCAAGTACGAAGCCGCACAAAAGGCCAAAGAGGCCCGCAAGAACCAGGCCAATACGGTGTTGAAAGAAGTGCGTTTCCGCCTCAAAATTGACACCCACGACTACGAAACCAAGCGCAAAAGAGCTGAATCGTTCCTCAAGCAGGGCGACAAAGTCAAAGCAATGATCCTGTTTCGAGGACGCGAGCAGTCGCGACCCGAACAGGGTGTGCGCCTGCTGCAGCGCTTCGCCGAAGACGTGGCCGAATTTGGGCAAGTGGAATCCACACCCACCATCGACGGACGCAACATGGTCATGGTGATTGGACCGTTGAAGTCAAAGGCTGACCAGAAGCAACAGGCACGTAAAGGCCAAGAGGCTCCGGCCTCGGGCGACACCAGCGAGTAAGGCAACGAGGAGAAAGGCCACACAATGCCTAAGCAGAAAACCCACTCAGGGGCGAAAAAGCGTTTTCGCGTGACCGGTAGTGGAAAAATCATGAAGCAGGGTGCGGGTATGCGCCACAACTTGGAACGCAAAGAAACCAAGCTCACCCGTCGACTCAACAAAGACCGTGTCATCGCACCCGAAGACGCCAAGGTCATCAAGAAGCTACTCGGTAAATAGACCGACAACCAGGAAAGGTGTGAATCATGGCACGTGTTAAGAACGCGGTAAACGCGCACAAAAAACGCCGGGTTGTCCTCGAACAAGCCCAGGGCTACCGCGGGCAGCGCTCCAGGCTGTACCGCAAGGCCAAAGAGCAGGTCATCCACTCGCTCAACTACGCCTACCGCGACCGTCGCGCTCGCAAGGGTGACTTCCGTCGGCTGTGGATTCAGCGAATCAACGCCGGGGCACGCCAAAACGGCATGACCTACAACCGTTTGATTCAAGGCCTGAACCTCGCGGGTGTGGGTGTGGATCGCCGCATGTTGGCTGATTTGGCCATCAACGACGAGAAAGCGTTCAGCCAACTCGTCGCTGTCGCAAAGGCGGCTCTGCCCGAGCAGCGCTAACAACACTCGGTATTAAGGTGTGGGGCTCCGGGTTTGACCCGGAGCCCCACACCTTTATCGGCACAGTGTGATCAGCGCAGTGTGATGAGCACTGGGTTATCGCCACCGCTGTGTCGATGGACTATCAGCTCTCCCTTGGCGTTTATTCGCCCGGTGTTCACCTATCCGACATAACCTGAGGACGTCATGATTGACAACCCGCGTTCACCCCGCGTCAGAGCGGTAGCGAAGCTTGCCAAAAAATCCCGCCGTCACGAAGCGGGAATGTTCCTCGTGGAAGGCCCCCAGGCTGTTCGGGAAGCCCTTGCCCATAGGGCAAGTGACGTCATCGATGTATTCATGACGGAACAGGCGGCTATGCGCCACCAGGACCTCGTGGACCTAGCTAGCGGCGCCGGTATTGAGGTCGAAACTGTGACCGACGAAGTGCTTGAACAGATGGCGGACACGGCCACCCCACAAGGGGTAATCGCCGTGCACCACATCGTGCCCTTCACGCTTGACCAGGTACTCCAGGGAACCCCGCGACTGGTGGTCGCACTCGACCGGGTCAGTGACCCGGGCAATGCCGGCACCATTATTCGTGTGGCGGTCGCTGCGGGAGCTGACGCCGTCATTGTCACCGACGAATCGGTGGATATTTACAACCCCAAGGTTGTCAGAAGCACCACGGGCAGCCTCTTTCACATTCCTTTCGTCACCGATGTGGAATGGTCGGTTGCCGAGAGTGCTTTGCGCGCTGCCGGCCTGCAGGTGGTCGCCGCCGACACCTCAGGTGAATCTCTGCCTGATGTGGCGGAATCTGGTGGTCTTTCCACCCCCACGGCGTGGCTGTTTGGTAACGAAGCACACGGGCTCGCCCAGGACGTGCTGGAGCGCGCTGACCGTGTGGTCTCCGTACCCCAATACGGTCCCGTCGAGTCGATGAACCTTGCCACGGCGGCCGCCGTGTGTCTGTTCCAATCCGCGTTTGCCTTGCGCGGCCACCCTGGCTCTCCACAGGGGTAACCCTCCGCTTTCTTCTTCGCCCCGAGTGCCAGTGACGGGCTCACCGAGGCGGTCTTGCCCAGTAGACTGGGCGCTCGTGTCCGAGGTCGAAGAAATCAACGAAGCTGCCATCCAGCAGGCGGTCGATGCTGCCCTCCAGGCGATAGAGCAGGCAGACACTCCCGAAGCCCTTCTGGCAGTGCGAAGTGAACACCTGGGGGACGCCTCGGTGTTGACCAGGTTGCACGCGACACTGAAAAACCTTCCTCAGGATCAGCGGGCTGCCGCCGGGAAGCTTGTGGGCGGGGCGAAGGCCACACTGGCCCAGGCTTTTGACGCCAAACAGGTGGTGGTGGAGCAGGCCGCAGAAGCCGCCCGGCTCCAGGCCGAAGCTCTCGATGTCACCGCGATTGCCCCCAAAGGTCTACCCGGAGCCAGACACCCCCTCAGTGTGTTGATGGAAGCCATGTCGGATGTGTTTGTCCAGATGGGGTGGGAAGTCGCTGAAGGGCCTGAACTAGAGCACGAATGGTTCAACTTCGATGCGTTGAACTTTGATGCGGATCACCCCGCCCGGGCACTGCAAGACACGTTTTTCATCGACCCGATCGATCGGCACCTCGTGCTTCGCACGCACACGTCGCCGGTGCAAATTCGCTCACTCTTGAGCCGCGAGCTTCCCGTCTACGTGGTGGCACCCGGCCGGGTTTATCGCACCGACGAGCTTGACGCCACCCACACACCGGTGTTCCACCAGATTGAAGGCATCGCCATCGATCGGGGTTTGACCATGGCCCACCTCCGGGGCACGTTGGACCACCTTGCGCGGTCAATGTTTGGAGATGAAGCCAAAGTGCGGCTTCGCCCCAACTATTTCCCCTTCACCGAACCCAGTGCGGAGATGGATATCTGGCACCCCAGCTTTAAAGGTGGTGCCCGGTGGATCGAATGGGGTGGCTGCGGCATGGTCAATCGAAACGTCCTGGCCTCAGCCGGAATCGACCCCGACGAATATCAAGGTTTTGCGTTTGGAATGGGTATTGAGCGCACCCTGATGTTTAGAAACAACGTCCAAGACATGCGCGACATGGTCGAGGGTGATGTGCGCTTCTCTCAAGGCTTCGGGATGGTGGTCTAAATGCGCATCCCGCTGTCTTGGCTGTCCGAATACGTCACGAGCCCCACGCCGCTCAGTGCCGAATCACTCCACGACGCCTTGGTGTCGGTGGGACTTGAAGAAGAAGATGTCCACCGCTTCGAAGTCACCGGCCCCGTCGTGGTGGGTGAAGTACTCGAGTTCGTTGATGAACCACAGAGCAACGGCAAAACCATTCGCTGGTGCCAGGTGCGCGTTGCACCGGGTGATGCCGAGGGGTCAATCCGAGGCGTTGTCTGTGGCGCACACAATTTCTTTGTGGGCGACAAAGTGGTGGTGTCGCTGCCCGGAGCGGTACTCCCGGGTGGGTTCGAGATTTCGGCCCGAAAAACCTACGGTCACCTCTCAGACGGCATGATCGCCTCCGCCAAAGAATTAGGCCTCGGCGAGGATCACGCCGGAATCTTGCGCCTTGTGGAAATGGGCCTCGACCCCGATGTGGGTACCGACGCGAAAGAGTTGTTGGGCTTAGATGATGTCGCGGTCGAGGTAAATGTCACCCCCGATCGTGGCTACGCGATGTCCATTCGCGGTATTGCCCGCGAATACCACCACGCCACCGGCCATGACTTTGTGGACCCCGTGACGACCGTCACACCGGTTGTGGCCCAGGGTTTTGAGGTTCGGGTGGACGACCAGGCGCCCATTCGCGGTGTTCCCGGTTGCGAGGTATTTATTGCCCGGAGTGTGATGGGGATTGATGCGACCGCACCGACACCGCCGTTTATCCAGAGCAGGCTGTTGCTCGCCGGAATTCGCTCGATTTCTTTGCCGGTGGATATCACCAACTATGTGATGTTGGAATACGGCCAACCCCTTCACGGTTACGACCTCGATCGACTCACCGGGGGAATTACGGTTCGCCGGGCAGTAGCCGGTGAAAAACTCACCACCCTCGATGACCAGGTGCGCACGCTGGATGCCGAAGATCTGCTCATCACCGACGAGTCGGGTCCTATTGGCATGGCAGGGGTGATGGGTGGTGCTCAGACTGAATTGGGTGATTCCAGCACCAATGTGCTGATCGAGGCGGCCTGGTTTGATCCGGTGTCTATTGCGAGGACGGCGAGACGCCACAAACTGCCCAGCGAAGCGTCAAAACGCTTTCAACGCGGAGTCGACCCGCTGGTCGCTGAAGCGGCTGCGCAGCGAGCCGTGGACCTCCTGGTGGCTTACGCCGGGGGAACCCCCGGCGAATTGGGCGCCAGGCTCATCGACGACGCCGTGTCGACAATGCCCGTCATTACGTTT
Organism: Pontimonas salivibrio; assembly: GCF_002950575.1. Lineage (NCBI taxonomy): Bacteria > Bacillati > Actinomycetota > Actinomycetes > Micrococcales > Microbacteriaceae > Pontimonas > Pontimonas salivibrio. Next base: position 1,182,660 of record NZ_CP026923.1, on the reverse strand, counting down.
GAGCCCGACTCGGTGGAATCCCTGGTCGGTATCACCCTCCCGCATCCCCAGATCGAGGCAATCCTCACCGACATTGGCTGCGAAGTCGACACCACCGGTACCCGGGCGGTCGGCTCCTGGCAGGTCACGCCACCCAGTTGGCGCCCCGACTTGGAGGACTACCCGACCCTCGTGGAAGAAGTCGCCCGAATTGCCGGGTTTGACAGCATTCCCTCCGTGTTGCCGCCGGCACCCTCCGGTGCCGGGTTGACGCCTGTTCAACAGGCGAAGCGTCGAATCACACAAGGGCTCGCCCACGCTGGCCTCACCGAAGTGCTCTCCTACCCGTTTGTGGATTCAGGAGATAACGCGCGGTGTGGTGGGGTGAGTGAAGACCGCCAGGTGCGGGTGGCAAACGCTCTTGACCCCCAGAAGGCCGTGCTTCGCACCAGCCTGCTGCCGGGACTCATCGACATTGCGCAGCGCAACGTATCCCGCGGGCTTGTAGACCTCGCACTGTTCGAGGCGGGAAGTGTGTTCCTCCCACCAGAAACCCTCGGGACGGCAGATATTGCTCCGGGGGCAATGCGTCCCGACCAGGACACCATTGACCAGATGAACCAGTCGCTACCCCACCAGCCGTGGTGGGTCAGTGGAGTGTTTATCGGACACCAACGCCCCCGAGGGGTGGATCAGCGCTCAGAGTCCGCCAGCATTGCCGACGCATTAGACGCTGCGAGGACCGTGGTCGCCCTTGCCGGTGGACAGTTGGAGGTCGAGCAAGGAAGCCATCCGGCCTTCCACCCGGGCCGAGTGGCGACGCTTCTTGTGGCCGGGCAGCCCATTGGTGTTGCCGGGGAGTTGTTGCCCACGTGGTGTGTGGAGCGGGACCTACCCCGAAGGGTGGCGGCCTTCGAAATTGACGGTTCACAGCTCATCGAACGAGTCGGGAATAGCCCCCACACTGTGGATTCGTTGTCGGCCATGCCGGCAGCAACCCAAGACATTTCTGTTGTGGTCGATCGCAGTGTGCCGGCAGCGACCGTTCAGGCCGCGATTGCTGAAGGCGCGGGAGAGCTGTTGGAGCACATTGTCCTGAGCGATGAGTATGTGGGGGAGGGGATTCCCGAGGGGACGCGCTCGCTGACTTTTGCCCTTCGCTTCCGCGCCGATGATCGTACGTTGACTCAGGCGGAAGCAACGGAAGCGAAATCCCACGGCGTGGCCCGCGCCGCTGAGCTCTGCGGTGCACGCCTTCGCGGCGAGTAGCCACAACCCTGCTTCATCCTCTGGCTTAAGCTGAGACTATGACTCGTATCGCGGTAGTGGGCGCCAGCGGCTATGCCGGGGGCGAGATTGCCCGACTGATTTCCTCACACCCGCACTTCGAGTTGGGGACACTCACGGCCGATCGAAACGAAGGGCGTCCAGTCCGCCAGGTTCACCCACACCTGCGCACACTCGGTGATCAGACCTTTTCCGGCATCGACATCGACGTCTTGAGCGCCCACGACGTCGTCGTGTTGGCTCTACCCCACGGGCACTCTGGTGCACTTGGAGAGACACTGGCTCACGCGCGACCGGAGCTCACCCTGGTGGATTTGGGCGCTGATCGGCGACTCAACGACCCTGAGGCGTGGGAGCGCTACTACGGCGGTACCCACTACGACCCTTGGGTCTATGGCATGCCCGAGCTTGTCTTGGCAGATGGTCAGACCCAGCGTTCACGACTGGCTGGCGCGACACGCATTGTGGCACCAGGGTGCAATGCCACTGCGGTGACCCTCGCACTGGCGCCGCTGATTCGTGCCGGCCAGATTGAGCCCGCCGATATTGTCTCGACGCTGTCGGTGGCACCCAGTGGTGCCGGGCGCGCCCTGAAAGAGGAACTCCTCGCCTCCGAGCGGCTATCGTCAGCGGCCGCCTACGCGGTAGCGGGCTCCCACCGCCACATTCCAGAAGTGATTCAAAACCTTAGTAATGCCCGGGTCTCTGGCGTCAGCGAGGGCATGAGCGTGAGCCTCACACCGGTCTTGGTTCCCATGTCCCGGGGTATTCTCGCGGTGAACACCGCCCGGGTCGCCCCCGGAAATACTGGAAAAACACTGCATGACACGCTAGTTCAGTCATATGGCAGCGAAGCGTTCATCGACGTTCTGCCTGACGGGGAGCTCCCTGGCACCGGCAGTGTCCTCGGCTCCAACACGGTGGCCTTAGGTATTGGGCTTGACCCCGCCACCCAGAGAGTCACCGTGGTGAGCGCTATCGACAATCTGTATAAGGGCACGGCCGGTGCGGCCGTGCAATCTCTCAACATTGCTCTGGGTCTGGAAGAAACGGCCGGGCTTGAGTCAAACGGGGTGGCCCCGTGAGTGTCACCTACCCCAAAGGGTTTCGAGCCGGATCTGTTGCCGCGGGGCTCGCCGCGAGAGGCGGTGTGGATTTGACCGTGGTGGTGAACGATGGACCCACATTCGACGCAGCGGCCGTCTTCACCAGCAATCGCGCCAAAGCCCATCCCATTCGCTGGTCGATGGCAGCTATCGATGACCGCCAGGCCAAAGCGATTGTGTTGAACTCTGGTGGGGCAAACTGTTTCACCGGGCCGGAAGGGTTCGCATTGACCCATCGCTCGGCAGAACACACCGCCGAGACTCTGAGTGTTGTCGAGGGCTTCGACGTGAGTGCATCAGATGTGCTGGTGTGTTCGACTGGACTTATTGGTGAGCCACTGCCAGCCGGGGCCGTCATCCAGGGCATCGAGGTGGCCATTTCGCACCTCGATGACTCACCGGAGGCAGGAAAACAATCTGCTCAAGCGATTATGACCACTGACACGGTGGTGAAAACGGTGGAAAAAGAACGTGATGGTTGGCGCATCGGGGCGATGGCGAAAGGTGCTGGGATGTTGGCACCTGGCCTCGCCACGATGCTGGTGGTCATCACCACCGACGCCAAGGTGGATGGCGACACGGCTGATGCGGCCCTCCGGGCCGCCACTGCGGCCAGTGTTGACCGCCTCGATTCTGACGGGTGCATGTCCACAAACGACCAAGTGACCCTCATGGTTTCTGGAGCAAGTGGTGTAGCACCAGAGTCGTCAACCTTTGAGGATCTGCTTCTGGAGGTGTGTGTTGATCTCGCCCAACAGCTCCAACGGGATGCTGAGGGCGCTAGTCACGACATCACGATTGAAGTGATTGGTGCTGCCTCGGAAGCAGATGCTGTGGCGGTGGGTCGTGCGGTGGCGAGGAGCAACCTGTTCAAAGCGGCCATCTTTGGTGGCGACCCCAATTGGGGTCGCATTTTGGCGGCAATGGGAACAGCCGAAGCTGATTTTGTTGTTGATGCGACAGATGTGTCGATCAATGGTGTTCGTGTAGCCAGTGCGGGGATGCCCGATCAACCCCGCAGCGCGGTGGATTTGAGCCCCCGGGAGACCCACATTCTCATTGACCTGAAAGCCGGTGGCCACAGCGCCAGCATTTGGACAAATGACCTGACCCACGACTACGTGCACGAAAACAGTGCCTATTCCAGCTGATCTGATGATTAATCCTGAGCCGCGTTTCCACGACGCCCACGTTAAAGCCCAAACCCTCATTGAGAGTTTGCCGTGGCTGTTGCGCTTTGGCGGTCACACCGTGGTGGTGAAGCTTGGTGGCAATGCGATGGTGAGCGAAGACCTGTTAGATGCGTTTGCTGCCGACATGGTCTACCTGCGCACGGTGGGGGTGATGCCCGTCATTGTTCACGGTGGTGGTCCCCAAATTTCCGAGGCTCTGAAAGCTCGCGGTATTGAGAGTGAATTTCGTGGCGGCTACCGGGTGACCAGCACAGAGGCGATTCCCATCGTTCGAGATGTGTTGCGGGAAGAAATTTCCGCCGACGTGGTGGCGCGTATTGAACGCTACGGGGTGACAGCCAGGGCGCTCAACGGTTTCGATGAGGGGCTTTTTCACGCCACCAGGCGCGGCGCCATGATCGACGGCCACGAAGTGGATTTGGGTCACGTGGGAGAGGTCACTGAAGTAAACCCCGCAGTGGTGCGCACCCTGTTAGAGGAAGGCGCGATTCCGGTGATTTCGTCACTCGCTCCCGAACTGGGCAGTTCCGGTAATGGCGCGGAGGGCGCCACTGTGCTGAGCACTGAGTTGAACACTGGGCTGAATGTGAACGCCGACCAGGCCGCCTCCGCGCTTGCCGTGGCGCTCGGGGCTTCGAAACTGATTCTGCTGACTGACGTGCCAGGGCTGTATGCCCACTGGCCAGACACCTCCGAAGTGATTTCCACCATCACGGTGTCTTCCTTGGAGGCGATGTTGCCCGAATTAAAATCGGGCATGATTCCCAAGATGACCGCCTGTCTCGAAGCAGTCCGGGGTGGTGTGGAAAAAGCGGCCATCATCGATGGCAGGCTAGGCCACTCAGTCTTACTCGAAATATTCACCCCCACAGGCATTGGAACCGAGGTAGTGGCATGACCCGACACTTTTTACGAGATGACGATGTCACCCCTGAAGAACAGGCCGAAATTCTCAGCCTCGCGGGCCAGATGAAAGCGCAGCGCTTCGAACATCGCCCCCTGGAGGGGCCACAGACGGTCGCAGTCATTTTCGACAAGTCGTCGACGAGGACCAGAGTGTCCTTTGCGGTGGGTATTGCCGACTTGGGGGGCACTCCACTGATCATCTCGACGGCGTCTTCGCAGCTCGGCGGGAAAGAAACACCGGCCGATACCGCGCGGGTGTTGGAGCGAATGGTGGCCGCCATTGTCTGGCGCACCTACGGTCAAGAAGGCTTAGAGGAAATGGCTGATGGCACCACTGTGCCCGTCGTCAACGCCCTGAGCGACGACTTCCACCCCTGCCAGTTACTCGCTGACTTGTTGACCATGCAAGAAAAATTGGGAACGCTTCAAGACCGTGTGGTGTGTTTCAGCGGTGATGGCCGCTCCAACATGGCCCAAAGCTACCTTTTGGCGTGTGCGGCCGCGGGAATGCACGTGCGCATTGCCTGCCCCGAACAATTCGCCCCACGCGCCGACGTGGTGGCCGATGCGGAGCGCATCGCCCTACAAACGGGGGGCAGTGTTCGGGTAGGAGTAGACCCAGAAGAACTCGTCGCCGGTGCCGACGTGGTCGTCACCGACACGTGGGTGTCGATGGGGAAAGAAGATGAAAAAGTACAGCGGGTGAAAACCTTCACTCCCTATCAAGTCACCGACCAGCTGATGGCACTCGCGAAACCCGGAGCCCTGTTTATGCACTGTCTACCGGCCGACCGAGGGTTTGAAGTGGAACAGTCCGTCATTGACGGACCACAGAGTGTGATTTGGGACGAATCCGAAAACCGTTTGCACGCCCAAAAAGCCCTGCTGGCGTGGTTATTGGAGCGCGCGTAGCGACGCTTCGCCGGCGGTAGGATTGAGCTAACTCCCCACCTGGCCCTCCCTATCGTGGTCAGTGCGCCACCGGGAGTGCGAGCCGAGAGGAAACCCCATGTCAGAACGCGTCGTCCTTGCCTACTCCGGAGGCCTTGATACTTCAGTAGGAATCGGGTGGTTGAAAGACCAGACCGGTAAAGAGGTCGTCGCGCTTGCCGTTGATTTGGGTCAAGGCGGCGAAGATATGGACACTATCCGCCAGCGCGCCTTGGACTGTGGTGCGGTGGAATCCATCGTTGTCGACGCCAAAGACGAATTCGCCAACGATTTCGTGATGCCGGCACTGAAAGCAAACGCTCGGTACCAAAAGCGCTACCCACTGGTTTCTGCGCTATCCAGGCCCGTCATCGTGCGACACCTGGTGCGTGTGGCTAGGGAACTCTCCTGCGACACCGTCGCCCACGGCTGCACCGGTAAAGGAAACGACCAGGTCCGCTTTGAAGCCGGTGTGTTGGCTCTCGCGCCTGAACTGTCCAACATTGCCCCCATCAGGGATCTTGCCCTGACCCGCGATAAAGCAATCGCCTACGCCGAAGAGCACAACCTTCCCATCGAGCAGAGCAAGAAAAACCCTTACTCGGTGGATAAAAACGTGTGGGGTCGCACCGTGGAGACTGGCCCACTGGAAGACCCGTGGTCGGCACCCGGTGAGGACGTGTGGGAATACACCCAGACTCCCTCAGGGGATAAGCCAGCCGATGAAGTTACCATTACTTTTGCGCATGGCATCCCTGTCGCACTGAATGGGAAAAGCGTCACCCCCCTGCAAGCCATTCAGGAACTCAACGCCCTCGCCGGACCCCACGGTGTGGGACGCATCGACATCATGGAAGACCGCCTGGTGGGCATTAAGTCCCGCGAAGTCTACGAAGTACCCGGTGCGGAAGTGCTCATTAACGCCCACGAAGAGTTAGAAAACTTGGTGATGGAGCGTGATGTGAACCGCTACAAGCGCAGCATCGAAGCCGACTGGTCGCACCTGGTCTACGACGGCCTGTGGTACTCGGGGCTGAAGCGCTCGCTGGATGCGTTCATCGACGAAACCCAAAAACCAGTCTCCGGTGAGGTGCGGGTGAGTATTCACCAGGGCGCGGCTGTGGTGACCGGACGTAAATCCGAGCAAAGCCTCTACGACTTTGACCTCGCGACCTACGACACCGGTGACACGTTCGACCAATCCCACGCCAAAGGCTTTATCGAATTGTGGGCATTGCCTGGCAAGATTGCGGCTAAGCGCGACAGCAAATAACCACGGGGCGTAAAGCCCCCAGTGGCTGTCACGGGTCACGAATCGAGAAGGGCGCCACAACCATGAGCGAAAAACACTCCCGTGGTGACAGTGGCGCGAACGACGGTATGGCTGAAGGTAGAAGCGAGGGCACACACGAGGGCAGCCTGTGGGGTGGGCGGTTCCAGGACGGGCCGTCCTACGAGATGCAACAGCTCTCGCGCTCCACACATTTCGACTGGCAATTAGCCGCTTACGACCTTGAGGCCACTGCGGCTCACGCCAAGCAGTTGCAGGTGCACGGCTACTTGGAGCCTGAAGGCTTAGCTACAGTTCTTGCCACGCTCGAATCCATGCGAGAAGACTTTCTCGAAGGCCGGTTGGTGGCCAAGCCGGACGACGAAGATGTTCACGGCGCCCTCGAGCGTGAACTCATCCAGCGGGTAGGCCCAGAACTGGGTGGCGCGATTCGCGCCGGACGCAGTCGAAACGACCAAATCGCCACCTTTGTCCGGATGTATTTACGCGACCGCTCCCGGGCGATTCGCCACATCCTCATCGAAGTGGTGCGCATCCTGATCCTGCGCTCAGAAGAGGCCGGGGAGCGGGTGATGCCCGGTCGCACGCACTTCCAACACGCACAGCCGGTGTTAGTCGCTCACTTCCTGCTCGCCCACGCCTGGCCGCTGGTGCGAAACATTCAACGCCTCGATGACTGGTCGGTGCGCAATAACCTTTCGCCCTATGGCGGTGGTGCGCTCGCCGGTGGGGGCCTTGGGCTAGACCCGGAAGCGGTCGCCCGAGAATTGGGCTTTGATGGGGTACTGCCCAACTCGCTTGATGCCACCAGTGCGCGCGACAGCGTCGCCGAATGGGCGTATGTGGCGGCACAAATTGGTGTGGATATTTCTCGGCTGGCCGAAGAGATCATCGTCTTTTCCACCGCAGAGTTTGGTTACGTCACCCTCCACGACGCCTATGCCACCGGGTCGTCGATGATGCCTCAGAAGAAGAACCCCGACATCGCTGAGTTGGCCCGGGGTAAGTCGGGTCGACTGATCGGCAACCTGACGGGTCTACTCACCACGCTGAAAGCGCTTCCTCTGGCGTATAACCGTGACCTGCAAGAAGATAAAGAACCAGTGTTTGATTCGGCAGAAACGCTGTTGGTGACGCTCCCGGCGATGGCAGGTTTGCTGGCCCACCTCGAATTTGATTACGACCGGATGGAGAGCCTCGCCACTGCGGGGTATTCCCTCGCCACAGATGTCGCTGATTGGCTTGTCGTGCGCGGTATTGCCTTCCGCGAGGCACACGAAATTGCGGGTGCGCTGGTGCGAGCCTGTGAGCAGCGCGGTGTGGGCTTAGACGAGCTCACAGATGACGAGTATGTGGCCGTGTCAGCCCATTTGGACCCGTCGGTGCGAGACATTTTGAGTGCGGGGGAGTCGGTGTCGAAAAAGAACGGCCCCGCGGGGACAGCACCGCAGTCTGTTGCCGCTCAACGGGAAGCGTTGAGGCGACTAGTCGAGGGTCTCGACACCTAGATCCTCTGCCCGCTCGGGTGACGGAGTACTGGGCGCCGAGTGTTTCCGCACTACCGCTTGGACTGCCGCTGTAGGTCCCGCTGTCCACAGGGGGCTTTCGGTGCGCTGCTTTTTCCCTGCGAGCTGCCAGCGGGTTCTCTTGTGGCAACCCTCTGGCATTCTGAGCAAAGGAGTAAATAAACCTTTTATGTTGTAATCTTGGGGCGTGGTCGCATTTCTTCTGTTTGGCACATCAACACCTCCCGCATTGAGGGGTGGCTATCGACACTTGCGCCTAGAGGGGCGGAACGCTTGATTGCTCTCTTAGGGATGCTGGCGACACACGGTCCCCAATTAGGGCGACCCTACGTGGGCAAAATTGTGGGCTCGCGCTATTCGAATATGAAAGAGCTGCGTCTCACTGGACTCGAGGGCCGCCAACTGCGGGTGCTGTGGTGTCTTGATTCAGGTCGTCACGCGGTGATGCTTCGCGCAGGCGATAAAACTGGCCAATGGGACAGTTGGTATTCCCGCGAAATACCCATGGCCGATGCTGCTTTCGATGACTACCGGAGGACTAATAATGAGTGACGCCGAGAGCGAATTGGCGCAGTTGAGTGACCGTTTGCGCCTCAGCTCCGAGTCAATCAGGCGCGAACGTGAATCCCTCGAAAAAGAGCGCACTGCATACCAATTACGGGCTCTGCGTCGAGCCCGGGGGTTGACACAGGTTGAGCTGGCAGGGCGGCTGGGAGTCAGTCAAAATCGTGTCTCCCGTCTTGAGCGAGGAGAAATTCAGCGGGTGCGCATCGATACCCTTGCCCGCTACGTGGAGTCGCTTGGTGGCTCACTGCAAATCGAAATGCGCGTGGGCGACGCGCATTACCCCCTCGTGGTGGCCCACGAGGAAAGCGTCACGGAGCCATCCGGCGCAGACCCATCCAATGCAGACGAATCCTCCGAACCCGCCGCGCCTCTCTGGCAGGAGGCCACCACACGAGGGCGATAGCGTAGAGGAATGCCACTCAAACCTCTTTCCGCTATGGGGGCTTTGCTCCCGGTCGTCCTGGTCGTATCGGCATGTCAAGGACCGGCCACCCCACTCGCGGGTAACGCTGACGCTACGACCCCGGTCGACATTGATAGCTATTACGACCAAGAGATTTCCTGGGGCGAATGTGACGCCGAGTGGTTGATCGAACCCGACGTGGCAGCCAGTGGTTTCGTGGACGCTGACGTCACCTGCGCCACCGTGGCCGTGCCCGCCGTCTATGAGGATGTCTCCGAAGCAGTACCTGACTTCGAGATCGCGATGATGCGCCGAGAAGCAACCGAGCGCTCGATGGGCGCGATTTTTATTAACCCTGGCGGTCCCGGAGTGTCCGGGGTGGGCCAAGTGCAATTTTCAGACTTTCCAGAAGACCTCACCGACAATTTCGACATCATCGGCTTTGACCCGAGAGGGGTGCAGTATTCCGGGTTTGCCGACGGCACCGATATTCGCTGCTCCGATGTGACCGACTTCATCACCTACTTCGAAGAAGGCTCACCCGCCAACGAAGAAGAACTCGACGCCGTCGTCGAAGTACTCGACGTCCACTATGAAACCTGCCAAGAAGACAACCCCTACTGGTGGACACTCTCCACCAACAACGTGGTGGCCGACCTCGACATCATGCGCGAAGTGGTCACCCCCGGTGAACCACTGAACTTCATTGGTTCGTCCTATGGCACCACCATCGCCGGGCGCTACGTCAGCACTTTTCCCGACCATGTCGGAAAAATTGTGTTCGATAGCCCCACCACCGTGGATACTGACCGGATTGCCAGTCGGCTCGAAAAATTGGCCGCCGATGAAGAAAAACTTGCTGGTCTTGTCCAAGGCTATGCCGATAACCAAGAAATCAGTTTCGACGAAGCCTGGGATACCGTGCTCGAGCTGCGCCAACTCGCCGACGACGACCAGCTCTACGGTTTTGCGGGGATTGAACCGGCCGGGGAATTCGAAGACACCCAAATCAGCTCGGAGTCACTGTTTACCCGAGGTATCGCGGCCCTGAACTACCTACCCGAAGAAGACGCACAAGCGTATTTCAACCAAGCCATATTTGATGCGGTGCAATACCGCTGGAATGGCACCTTTGAATGGTTTGCTTTCTGGCTTGACGGTTACGAGCCCGATAGTTTGTATGGCGAGAGCCTGGAGGAAAAAGAAATCGCTCGCTCCAACGAGTTCGAGATTCGGGTGATCGTCAACACCATGGACTTCTCCCAGCCGCCCCTCGGTGAGGACGAGCAGCGAGAGTTTTCCCGCAAAGCAGAGGAAGTCGCCCCCATGCTCACTGCCTTGTATTCGGATGCCTCCGGCTACGAATACTTTGGTCCCCCCAAAGGCCTCAGTTGGTACCAACTGGCGATCGATAACCCGGAAATCCCTGACCCACCGACAGAGCCGTTCGTGCCGTCAAACCCCTCCGGGGAAGACCTGCTGATCATCGGGTCCCTCTACGAATCCGTGACCCCGTTTAGCTTTGCGGAGGACACCGCAGAGACCCTCGGGGCAACACTCATTTCGGTGGAATCGGAAATCCACGCGCCTGCCGGTAACTACACCAACGACTGTGTCAACCGGATTCTGGTGGACTATTTCCTCGACCGCGGTGAAATGGCACCGGTGACCTGTCCGGGGCAATCATGAGCCTAGAAACCATTGCCATAGGTTTGGCGATTACCGTAGTGCTCATTTTGGCCGGCGGGGCGATGGCCCTTGCGGCAAAAATTCCTCGCGACGGTCGTTGAGGACGGAATCCTTAGCGGTTATTGAACCGGTGCAGGAACTCCTTGGTGCGGTCCTTGGTCGGTGATTCAAAGATCTGCTGAGGCGAACCCTGTTCGCAGATCACACCCTGGTCGAGAAACACCACCTGGTCGGACACGTCTTTCGCAAAATCCATTTCGTGGGTGGCCATGACAATGGTGGTGCCATCTTCTTTCAAGGTGCGCACCAAGTCGAGCACTTCGCCGACCAATTCAGGATCCAGCGCACTCGTAATCTCATCCAGAAGTAACACTTCGGGGTTAGTGGCAATCGCGCGGACCAAAGCCACCCGTTGCTGCTGGCCGCCCGAGAGTCGGTCGGGAAACGCTTTGGCCTTATCGGCGAGCCCCACACGCTCCAACAGGCGCATTGCGGTCGCTTCCGCCTTGGCTTTGGGTGTGCCAAAGACTTCGGTGTCCGCGAGGGTGATGTTTCTCAGCACACTGAGGTGGGGAAAAAGGTTGAACTGTTGGAAGACGACACCGATCCGGGCACGGACTGTGTCCACATTCACCCGAGGGTCAGAAATATCGTCACCGCTTAGCCACATCTGCCCGTCATCTAACTGCTCCAACAGGTTGATGCAGCGCAACAGCGTGGATTTACCCGACCCACTGGCGCCAATCAGGGCGACGACGTCGCCCTGATTCACGGTGAGGTCGATGGAGTCCAGAACGACGTGGTCACCAAACTCTTTTCGCACACCACTAAGGGCGAGAACCGGGGGAGTGGACATTAGACGGTTGATCCTGCCTGCTCGCGGTCTCGAAGCCTGGCCGAATACCAGTCGGTGAGCCTGATCATGGGAAGGGCCATCAGAACAAACAAGAGTCCTGCGAGGACGTAGGGGGTGAAGTTAAACGCTTGCGCGGTTTCGATTTGGGCTGCACGCACCGCATCGACCGCACCGAGGACAGAAATCAGCCCGACATCTTTTTGCATGGCGATGAAATCGTTCATCAGCGCGGGCGTGACTTTACGAATGGCTTGTGGCATCACGATCATGCGCAGCGTTTGACCGTAGTTCAGACCCAGTGATCTGGCGGCGAGACGCTGTGAGGGGTGCACGGATTCAATACCGGCACGAAATACTTCAGAGACGTAAGCCGAATAGGTCAATATCAGTGCGATGGTGCCCCAAAACTCGAGGGGCATTCGAGGCAGCGCACCGAGACCGGGAACGCCAAAGCCCACCAGGTACAACACGATGATGAGCGGCATTCCCCGAAACAGGTCGGTATAGCCGGCGGCAAAAGCCCGGAGGGGAAAAAATACGGGGCCTCTGAGGGTGCGAAGTGTTGCCAGTAGGAGGGCAATGATCAGCACACCAATGGCGGCAAAAAACAGCACGCGGATGTTCAGCCATAAGCCTTCGATGACCCGAGGCCAGGCGCCCACCAACACGTCGACGTTGAAAAAGGCCTGCTGCACTCGTTCCCAGCCTGGAGTGTTGATGACGGTGAAATAAATCACCACCGCGAATACCAGAGTGCTGCCAAAAGAGACCGCTACGGAGCGGCCAGATTGTTTTTTCCGAAACGCCCGGCGCTCGAGCTCAATAGGGCTCGGGCGCCGGGCAGCGGATTCCACACTCACGAGTCGGTGAGGGTTTCTCTTAGACGGTCGTTACTGGAGGACCGGAGCGGACTGGTCAGCGCCCAGCCACGTGTCGGTGATTTCGGCGAGCGTGCCGTTGTCGGTCAAGGCCTGCAGTGCTTCGTTGACCGCGTCGGTTAATGGGCTGTCCTTTTCCAGAACAAGACCCCACTGGTCGGGCACGCCGACGTCGCCAGCAAGCTGGCCAACAATCAAGCCGTCAGTGATTTCCACACCGGTCAAATAGAACGCGGTGGGGAGGTCCACGACGAGAGCGTCGATCTGGCCGGTCTCGAGTGCGAGTTTCGCAGCATCGTTGTCGTTGAACGCCTGGGCGCCACTGGTCGGGTCGATGATTGCCTCAATGGCTTGGAAACTGGTGGTTCCCGTCGCTGCGCCAATGATCAGGTCTTTCAAATCAGCAATAGACGTGGCGTCGGCTGCTGCCGAAGACGCGTTGGTGATGACTGCCTGCGGGGTGGAGTAGTAGGGCAGCGAGAAGTCGACGTTTTCCGCCCGCTCCGCCGTAATGGTGTACTGCTGCAGGTTGAAGTCAAAATCTTTCGGTCCGGGCTGGATTGCGGCCTCAAACGTGGTGCGTACCCACTGGACATCCTCCGGGGCGAAGCCCAGCTCTTCGGCCAGCGCGTACGCGACGGCCGATTCGAAGCCTTCGCCACTGGTCGGGTCGTCTTCGAGTACGTAGGGGTAGTAAGCCGGTTCACCGGTGGCGATGGTGAGCACACCATCGGTCAGGGTCGGCAGCGACTCCTCGGCTGGAGTCTCTTCGGTGGTCTCTTCTGCGGCCTCTTCAGGTTCGGCAGTTTCGGTTTCTGGGGCGGTACCCGCTTGGCAGGCAGCAAGTGCCAAAACCAGGGCACCGGCACCAGCGAAAGCGCCAAAGCGCTTGCTCAGTGTCGACATTGTGTCTCCTCATTGTGCTGTGTGATGTAGTCACGGTGCTGTGTGATGCAGCCACTGTGATGGCGCGCCTCCGGAGGCCTCCTGGCGCAGGGATGTCTCTATTCTGTCCTAGCTTTGGCATCGCCGTGTGCTCGATGACAGTTCATGACGCTGCAGTGATAACCTGACCGCGTGTCAACGGCCTCTTCTGGCGGGAAAATCCCCGCCCCTCATAACGATGCGAGCTTTGCGGATGTCTGGGAAGAGCTCTCTTGGCGTGGCCTGATTCACGTCTCGACAGATCCGGTCGCACTGAAGGCTCTGCTGTCAGGGCCCCCCGTGACCTACTACTGCGGTTTTGACCCCACTGCTCCGAGCCTTCACCTGGGCAACCTGGTGCAGCTTTTGGTGATGCGCCGATTACAACTCGCCGGCCACCGCCCACTGGCGTTGGTAGGGGGGTCAACAGGTCTTATCGGTGACCCCAAACCCACCGCGGAGCGCACCCTCAATGACCCCGACACGGTGGCGCTGTGGGTGGAGAAGCTGCGCCACCAAGTCACTCGGTTTCTCGATGACTCTGGCGATAACGCCGTAGTGATGGTGAACAACCTCGATTGGACTAAAGACCTCAGCGCGATTTCGTTCCTTCGAGACATAGGCCAGTACTTCCGCGTAGGCACCATGATCAAAAAGGACGCGGTCGCTGCGCGGTTAAATTCCGATGCGGGGATTAGCTACACCGAGTTTTCCTACCAAATCCTTCAAGGTATGGACTTCATGCGCCTACATGAGGATTACGGCTGCATGCTCCAAACCGGAGGCTCCGACCAGTGGGGAAACCTCACGAGTGGCACCGACCTAGTCCACAAAGCATTGGGTAAGACTGTTCACGCGTTGGGCACCCCGCTGATTACTAACTCCGATGGCACCAAATTTGGAAAATCGGAAGGCAACGCGGTCTGGTTAGACCGCGAGCTCACCAGCCCCTGGGCGATGTACCAGTTTTGGCTGAACACCGATGATCGAGACGTAATCGACCGGCTGAAAGTGTTCACCTTCCTGAGTCGCGACGAGATTGAGTCTTTGGAGCAGGCCGTGGCGAGCGAACCTCACCGGCGGGAAGCACAGCGCACCCTCGCGCTGCACGTGACCGCGCTGGTTCACGGTGAGGAAGAAGCCAGGGCAGTCGAGGACGCTGCCTTGAAGCTGTTTGGCAAAGACTCTTTAGACGGCATTGATGCGGCGGTGTTTGACCAGGCGATGCAGGAATTGCCGCTTGCCGATGTTGAACCAGATACCCCGGTGACCCAAGCGCTCGTCGATTCGGGACTGTGCTCTTCGGTGTCAGAAGCCAGGCGGGCCATTTCCCAGGGGGGAGTGTCGATCAACAACACCCCTGTGAGTGAACAGGATGCCCCAGTTGGGGGTCCCACGCCGCCGTCAGCTCGCTGGTTGCTGCTCAAACGGGGTAAGAAAACCCTGGCGGGGCTTCGCATCACCGCTTAAACCCATCACCGTCTAATCGGGTCGCCGCGGGGTGCTCCAATTGCCGATGCTGTCTGGATGAGCACCAACTGGGAACATCGCGACACGCGCGGGATTCCTGGCTAATTTGGTAACAGGGCTGCTGGTCTCTATAGTTATCAAGTCGACATCACGGGCCAGTCTGGTGAGAACCCGAAGCCCCGAAAATGACGACAGCTAGGCCACAATCCTCTGGTTGCCAGAGTGACAGAAATGGACTAGTGTTATGGCTCTGACGCTTCTACGGAGCGAGACGGTCGAGTAAGGAAACTTCTCCCGGCTCGCAATCAACAAAGTGACAGATAAGTAAAAGGTAGAGACGCTTCGACGTTAACCCGAAAGGGAGCGAGTCGGGGGCGCCCGATCCTTGAGAACTCAACAGTGTGCACTAAGTCAATGCCAAAAAACCTCCGAGGCAGAGCAATCTGCCTTTGAGATTCCTTTGGATTATTGAACGAGTCAGACTCGTTCCAATAGTCAGAACACATTGGCATCGCGAGCAATCGCGGTGTCGCCAAGTGTGTGGTGGTCTTCGGATCATCACAGACAAACTCTTTACGGAGAGTTTGATCCTGGCTCAGGACGAACGCTGGCGGCGTGCTTAACACATGCAAGTCGAACGATGAACACCGGAGCTTGCTCTGGTGGGATTAGTGGCGAACGGGTGAGTAACACGTGAGCAATCTGCCCCCGACTCTGGGATAAGCGTTGGAAACGACGTCTAATACCGGATACGACACCTCCTGGCATCAGGTGGGTGTGGAAAGAATTTCGGTTGGGGATGAGCTCGCGGCCTATCAGCTTGTTGGTGAGGTAATGGCTCACCAAGGCGACGACGGGTAGCCGGCCTGAGAGGGTGACCGGCCACACTGGGACTGAGACACGGCCCAGACTCCTACGGGAGGCAGCAGTGGGGAATATTGCACAATGGGCGCAAGCCTGATGCAGCAACGCCGCGTGGGGGACGAAGGCCTTCGGGTTGTAAACCCCTTTTAGCAGGGAAGAAGCGCAAGTGACGGTACCTGCAGAAAAAGCACCGGCTAACTACGTGCCAGCAGCCGCGGTAATACGTAGGGTGCAAGCGTTGTCCGGAATTATTGGGCGTAAAGAGCTCGTAGGCGGTGTGTCGCGTCTGCTGTGAAAATCCAAGGCTCAACCTTGGACCTGCAGTGGGTACGGGCACACTAGAGTGCGGTAGGGGAGATTGGAATTCCTGGTGTAGCGGTGGAATGCGCAGATATCAGGAGGAACACCAATGGCGAAGGCAGATCTCTGGGCCGTAACTGACGCTGAGGAGCGAAAGCGTGGGGAGCGAACAGGATTAGATACCCTGGTAGTCCACGCCGTAAACGGTGGGAACTAGATGTGGGGTCCGTTCCACGGATTCCGTGTCGCAGCTAACGCATTAAGTTCCCCGCCTGGGGAGTACGGCCGCAAGGCTAAAACTCAAAGGAATTGACGGGGGCCCGCACAAGCGGCGGAGCATGCGGATTAATTCGATGCAACGCGAAGAACCTTACCAAGGCTTGACATATAGAGGAAAAGTGCAGAAATGTACTCCCCGCAAGGTCTCTATACAGGTGGTGCATGGTTGTCGTCAGCTCGTGTCGTGAGATGTTGGGTTAAGTCCCGCAACGAGCGCAACCCTCGTCCTATGTTGCCAGCACGTAATGGTGGGAACTCATGGGAGACTGCCGGGGTCAACTCGGAGGAAGGTGGGGATGACGTCAAATCATCATGCCCCTTATGTCTTGGGCTTCACGCATGCTACAATGGCCGGTACAGAGGGCTGCAATATCGCAAGATGGAGCGAATCCCACAAAGCCGGTCTCAGTTCGGATTGAGGTCTGCAACTCGACCTCATGAAGTTGGAGTCGCTAGTAATCGTGGATCAGCAACGCCACGGTGAATACGTTCCCGGGCCTTGTACACACCGCCCGTCAAGTCATGAAAGTCGGTAACACCCGAAGCCGGTGGCCTAACCTTTTGGAAGGAGCCGTCGAAGGTGGGATCGGTGATTAGGACTAAGTCGTAACAAGGTAGCCGTACCGGAAGGTGCGGCTGGATCACCTCCTTTCTAAGGAGCATCTGGTGTCTTCGGACACCTAGAGCCACGCGGGAGACATACGTTCTCTCGGTGGAAGCTCATGGGTGGAACATTGACTTAGGTGGTAGCGAAACTCAGTGCTGTTAGTACACCCTCCGGGGTCGGAACACAGCGCAGGGGGCTGCTGCCGCCATGCACACTGTTGGGTCCTGAGGGACCGGGTGGATGGGAAACCATCTCCTGGAACCGATCGGACCGTCACGAACGCGGAGCACATGCGCGCGTTTCGGGCGGTACCGCCCGTAGGTTGAGAACTACACAGTGGACGCGAGCATCTTAGAAACACACTCCTTCGGGAGTGTTTTTCGACAGATCTAGCAATAGATCAAATCATTGGTCACTGCCACAGTGTCGCTTAGGCGACGCTGTGACAGCGATTCATACTCATGTAGTCAAGTTTCTAAGGGCAAACGGTGGATGCCTAGGCATCTGGAGCCGAAGAAGGACGTAGCAATCTGCGATAAGCCTCGGGGAGCCGATAAGCGGGCTTTAATCCGAGGATTTCCGAATGGGGAAACCCAGCTGGGCGGCTAGTCCGACCCAGTTACTCCTGTCTGAATACATAGGGCAGGGAGAGGGAACGTGGGGAAGTGAAACATCTCAGTACCCACAGGAAGAGAAAACAATAGTGATTCCGTAAGTAGTGGCGAGCGAACGCGGAACAGGCTAAACCGGTCGTGTGTGATAGACGGTAGTCGTTGCACGGTCGGTGTTGTGGGACTCTCACGGTGTTCTACCGAACACCACATGGACACGCGTACGTATAGACGAATGGCATTGAAAGGCCAGCCACAGAGGGTGCCAGCCCCTTAGTCGAAATGCGTACCTGACGTGGAGAGGATCCCAAGTAGCACGGGGCCCGAGAAATCCCGTGTGAATCTGCCAGGACCACCTGGTAAGCCTAAATACTCCCAGATGACCGATAGCGGACAAGTACCGTGAGGGAAAGGTGAAAAGTACCCCGGGAGGGGAGTGAAATAGTACCTGAAACCGTTTGCTTACAAACCGTTGGAGCTCCCTTGTTGGAGTGACAGCGTGCCTTTTGAAGAATGAGCCTGCGAGTTAGCGATATGTGGCGAGGTTAACCCGTGAGGGGTAGCCGTAGCGAAAGCGAGTCTGAATAGGGCGATTCAGTCGCATGTCCTAGACCCGAAGCGAAGTGATCTATCCATGGCCAGGTTGAAGCGACGGTAAGACGTCGTGGAGGACCGAACCCACTTGGGTTGAAAACCGAGGGGATGAGCTGTGGATAGGGGTGAAAGGCCAATCAAACTTCGTGATAGCTGGTTCTCTCCGAAATGCATTTAGGTGCAGCGTTGCGTGTTTCTTACTGGAGGTAGAGCTACTGGATGGCCGATGGGCCCAACAAGGTTACTGACGTCAGCCAAACTCCGAATGCCAGTAAGTGAGAGCGCAGCAGTGAGACGGTGGGGGATAAGCTTCATCGTCGAAAGGGAAACAGCCCAGACTACCGACTAAGGTCCCAAAGCGTGTGCTAAGTGGAAAAGGATGTGGAGTTGCATAGACAACCAGGAGGTTGGCTTAGAAGCAGCCACCCTTGAAAGAGTGCGTAATAGCTCACTGGTCAAGTGATTCCGCGCCGACAATGTAACGGGGCTCAAGCACATCACCGAAGTCGTAGCATTTGCACAATAGGCAGGCCTTCGTGGTCCAGCCGTGTGGATGGGTAGGAGAGCGTCGTGTGGCGAGCGAAGCGGCGGGGTGACCCAGCCGTGGACGCCACACGAGTGAGAATGCAGGCATGAGTAGCGAAAGACGGGTGAGAAACCCGTCCTCCGGAAGACCAAGGGTTCCAGGGCCAGGCTAATCCGCCCTGGGTAAGTCGGGACCTAAGGCGAGGCCGACAGGCGTAGTCGATGGACAACGGGTTGATATTCCCGTACCGGCGAAGAACCGCAAGAGCTAATCCAATAATGCTAAGAGCCCGAATCTCCTTCTTGATCCCTTCGGGGTGAGAGTCGGAGGCTAGCGCTCGACCCTACGTTGGTGCGGCTAGCGTATTAACAGGTGTGACGCAGGAAGGTAGCTGAGCCAGGCGATGGTTGACCTGGTGTAAGGGTGTAGGGCGAGAGATAGGCAAATCCGTCTCTCATATGCCTGAGACCCGACGCGTAGCCCCATGGGCGAAATCAGTGATCCTATGCTGCCAAGAAAAGCATCGACGCGAGGTTCTAGCTGCCCGTACCCCAAACCGACTCAGGTGGTCAGGTAGAGAATACTAAGGAGATCGAGAGAATCGTGGTTAAGGAACTCGGCAAAATGCCCCCGTAACTTCGGGAGAAGGGGGGCCGGATGCGTGATGAAATTTACTTTTTGAGCGTTGAAGGCCGCAGAGACCAGTGGGAAGCGACTGTTTACTAA
This sequence comes from Pontimonas salivibrio, assembly GCF_002950575.1. Lineage (NCBI taxonomy): Bacteria > Bacillati > Actinomycetota > Actinomycetes > Micrococcales > Microbacteriaceae > Pontimonas > Pontimonas salivibrio. Next base: position 1,163,148 of record NZ_CP026923.1, on the reverse strand, counting down.
AAACACAGGTCCGTGCGAAGTTGTAAGACGATGTATACGGACTGACGCCTGCCCGGTGCTGGAAGGTTAAGGGGATCGGTTAGCTTCGGCGAAGCTGAGAACTTAAGCCCCAGTAAACGGCGGTGGTAACTATAACCATCCTAAGGTAGCGAAATTCCTTGTCGGGTAAGTTCCGACCTGCACGAATGGCGTAACGACTTCCCAACTGTCTCAACCGCGAACTCGGCGAAATTGCACTACGAGTAAAGATGCTCGTTACGCGCAGCAGGACGGAAAGACCCCGTGACCTTTACTACAGCTTGGTATTGGTGTTCGGTGTGGCTTGTGTAGGATAGGTGGGAGACTGTGAAGCGGACACGCCAGTGTTCGTGGAGTCATTGTTGAAATACCACTCTGGTCACTCTGGACATCTAACTTCGAACCGTAATCCGGTTCAGGGACAGTGCCTGGTGGGTAGTTTAACTGGGGCGGTTGCCTCCCAAAAAGTAACGGAGGCGCCCAAAGGTTCCCTCAGCCTGGTTGGCAATCAGGTTTTGAGTGTAAGTGCACAAGGGAGCTTGACTGTGAGACTGACAGGTCGAACAGGGACGAAAGTCGGGACTAGTGATCCGGCAGTGGCTTGTGGAAGCGCTGTCGCTCAACGGATAAAAGGTACCTCGGGGATAACAGGCTGATCTTGCCCAAGAGTCCATATCGACGGCATGGTTTGGCACCTCGATGTCGGCTCGTCGCATCCTGGGGCTGGAGTAGGTCCCAAGGGTTGGGCTGTTCGCCCATTAAAGCGGCACGCGAGCTGGGTTTAGAACGTCGTGAGACAGTTCGGTCCCTATCCGCTGCGTGCGTAGGAAGTTTGAAAGGATCTGACCCTAGTACGAGAGGACCGGGTTGGACGAACCTCTGGTGTGTCAGTTGTCCTGCCAAGGGCACCGCTGATTAGCTACGTTCGGGATGGATAACCGCTGAAAGCATCTAAGCGGGAAGCCGGCCTTAAGATGAGACTTCCATACCTTTTAGGTGAGAGGCTCCCAGTAGACGACTGGGTTGATAGGCTGGATGTGGAAGCGAGGACTAACGACTCGTGAAGCTGACCAGTACTAATAAGCCGAAAACTTGACATACACATGAACTGTTGTTCGCGTCCACTATGTGGTTCCCGATTTACGGCCGGGAACCGACGGCACACCCTCGGGTGTGCCCTCAGGCTGATAAATCCATAGAGTTTCGGCGGCCATAGCGAGAGGGAAACGCCCGGTTACATTCCGAACCCGGAAGCTAAGACTCTCAGCGCCGATGGTACTGCAGGGGGGACCCTGTGGGAGAGTAGGTCACCGCCGGACAACTATTAAAAAGTGGCCACCCGAGAGGGTGGCCACTTTTCATTTCTAGACTTTTTAATCACACAGAGGAACCCACTGATGGCAGATTCTCCTAGACGCCCCGGCGGTTCCTCAGACAATTCCCGCAATAACTCTCGTGGCCGGCCATCCACCGGCGGGAACTCCGGCTATCGGGGTGGCCCGAAAAAACCGGGTAGTCCGCGCTCTTCTGGCGGCGCACCCTCTGGTGAGGGTGGTCCACGTGATGGTGCCCGCAACTCGGGAGGCTACCGGGGTAGCGGGGGAAGCGACCGGGCTGGTGGCGAACGCGGAGGGCGACCTGATCGCCCTGATCGTTCGAACCGCACTGATCGCACTGATCGCCCGAACCGCACTGATCGCCCCGAGCGTTCTGGGCGCCCTGAACGCACCTCGGCGCCCCGCGATGGGTCGCGCACTGGTGGGGGACGACCCCCAGGAGCTGACACCAGACGCTCTGCGGGACCCCGAGCTGATAATCGCGATCGGCCACGCCGGGAGGAGGACCTGACGCCAACTCCCGTCTTTCCTGACGTCGATGAGGATGTGGAACCAAAACAACTCGATCGTATTGCCCGGCGGGATTTGACCACTCTGGATAAGGCTGAGGCTGAGTTTGTGGCGAACCACCTGGTGATGGCCGCACGGCTTATTGATGATGACGTGGAGCTCGCGCATCAACACGCTCTTGCCGCACTTCACAAAGGCTCGCGTATTCCCGTGGTGCGAGAAACCCTAGGAATTACCGCCTATTTGAGGGGCGATTTCGCGTTGGCACTGAGGGAGCTTCGCACGCACCGTCGATTGACCGGCAAAGACGTGAACGTGCCGATGATGGTCGATTGTGAGCGCGGCCTTGGCCGCCCACAAAGAGGCATCGAGTTGGCCAGAAGCACCAAAGTTGATTCTCTAGACACCGGCGTGAGGGTCGAATTAGCGATCGCGCTCTCTGGTGCGCGGTTGGATTTGGAGCAACCCGACCGAGCATTGTTGGAACTGCAGATTCCTGAATTGAATCCGAACTTGGCTTTTTCGTACTCGCCAGCACTATTTGATGCCTATGCGGTGGTACTCGACGAGCTGGGGCGCAGCGATGAAGCGGCGATTTGGGGCAACCGTGCCCACGTTGCAGCGCGAGCCCTAGCGGAAGCAGAGGGCGCCCCTGATGACATCGTGGTGGTGGATATCGGCGATGATGATGACGTGAGCCCCGATCTCAATCCTGAACTGAACCCTGATGTGAGCCCTGATGTGAGCGCAGACATTATTCCCGAGCCTGGTGAGCCAGGTAGCGAGCCTGGTTCGGGCAACTCCGCGCCAATGGTGTCCGACTCGGAAACCCCAGAGCCGCGAGGTGATGGGGCAGGTGACCTTTGATGATGGGGTTCACGGGTCGCTCTGGCAAAACTGACACCCCGCTTGCGGGTAAAGACGCTCTGTTTCTGGACCTCGATGGTGTGATTTATCGGGGTCCTGACCCAATCGATTATGCAGTGGAGTCCATCAACCAGACGGCTTTGCCAGTGGCCTATTTGACCAATAATGCTTCCAGAACGCCCGAGCAGGTGGCTGACCAATTACGCGGATACGGGCTGGAGCTAGTCCCCGAACACGTGGTGACGTCACCGCAAGCTGCTGTTGCGCTACTGAAAACGATGATTCCCGCGGCGTCCACTGTGCTCGTCGTCGGAGGTGAAGGCCTCCTCCGAGAAATCGCGGAAGCAGGTTTCTCGATCACGACGTCCGCTGATGATGAACCTGTTGCTGTCGTACAGGGTTTCTCGCCCGAGGTGGGTTGGCCACAGCTTGCTGAAGGGTCTTTTGCGATCCAACGCGACCCTTCTGTGGTGTGGGTGGCAACCAACACGGACTGGACCATTCCGGTGCAGCGCGGTGTGGCACCGGGAAACGGTGCGTTGGTTTCCGCGGTGCACTTGGCCGTGGGCCGACTCGCGACGTTTGCGGGTAAGCCCGAGAGGGCAATGTTCGATGTTGCCGCTCGCCGCATGGCCGTATCGACGCCGCTAATGGTCGGTGATCGCTTAGATACCGACATTAAAGGGGCGAGGGCGGCTGGAATATCGTCCGCTGTTGTGCTGACGGGAATCGATCAGGCCAAACAGATTCTTGCGGCAGGGGAAGACCAGCGACCCGATTATATCCTTCAGGACTTACGTCAGCTTCATCTGCCGTATCCCGAGATTATTAGAAGTGTGGACCGGGACGATGTGCACACTGTCGAGGTGGGGAAAGCGGTCGTGCGCAGAAAAGGCCACGTGGTTCGGGTGGCGCGTGCGGGGGAGAAGATTGATCTTCTTCGGGCCGGGGCAGCGTGTATTTATGATTCCGGTTTGAAAATCTTTGGACTCGATGTTGACCCTGCGTTGTACAGCGACAAGGGATAGTTCCGTTGGGGTGTTCTTCACACGCGAGCGAACCGTCCCCACATCCATCCGGCCCTCGCGTAATGTGGTGAACCATGGTCGAACCAGTGCACGGATTTTCTGACACCTCCGATGAGGAGTTTGTTGCCCAGGTTGAGGCGCTGATGGATTTGCCCCTCGAACAGCGCTTGCAAGGCCTCGCCGCAGCGGAAGAAGCCTTGCGGGAGCGTCTCGGTTCGGCCAACGTCACCGTGGCAGCGACACCCTCTGATGGCGAGCGTTCTGGCGCTGAGGACACTGCGCATTCCGAGTGAACGCCACTCGTCTTGATGTCGCTCTCGTTCAGCGAGGCCTCGCATCAACAAGGACCAAAGCTCAGCGTCTGATCGCCGGGGGACTGGTCACTGTGGCTAATTCACCCGCCACGAAGCCGTCGATGGTGGTGGCTGATGACGCGGTAATTGACCTTGTCGCCAACGCCGATCCCCACTCCGGCGTTTCTGAAGTGGCTGATGTGGGTAGGGGCGCGACAAAACTTCGGGCTGCGCTCACGCGGTGGTCACCTCCTATCCGTGGCGCGGTGTGTGTTGATGTGGGTGCGTCCACTGGTGGGTTTACTCAGGTGTTACTCGAATCAGGCGCGCGTAGTGTGGTCGCCCTCGATGTGGGACACGGTCAGCTTGATCCTTCCCTCGTTGCTGATACCCGGGTAATTAACCGTGAGGGTGTGCACGCTGCGCGGATTTCCTCGTCTTGGTGGGCGAATCAGTCTCTGCCGACACCGGTCAGTGTGGTGGTCGCCGACGTGAGTTTCATCTCCTTGACAAAGATCATTCCCGCATTGGTGGAGACTTTTGGTGTCCACAGCCACTTTGTGTTGTTACTAAAACCACAGTTTGAAGTGGGTAAGAGCGGGATTGACCAAGGCGTAGTGAAAGATGTCGCCAGACGGGATAAAGCGGTCCATACGGTGATGGAGTGTCTGGAAGAACATGGCGTGACACCACGCGACATCATGGTTTCGCCACTGACCGGCGAAAAGGGCAATGTGGAATATCTGGTCTACGCCAGTGCAACATCCAGTGTGTATCCAGCAGAATGGGACAAGGCGATTCCAGCCCAATGAGGGGAATACTGTGACCAGAAAGATGCTCGTTGTCTCCCACGTGGGCCGCGACGACGCACTCGAGGCTGCTCATACGGTGTTGCGGACCCTGCTCGCAGCGGGAGTGACACCGGTAGTGGCCCCCGATCAGGCTGAGCCGATGACTCGAGGGCTCGACATCCAACCAGAAATTCTCACACAGGGCGTTGCGGCAACAGACATCGAGCTGGGGATCGTCCTCGGTGGTGACGGCACAATCTTGATGGCAGCGGAACTCCTGCGAGGAAGCGGCGCTCCACTCCTGGGGGTCAACCTCGGACACGTGGGATTTCTTGCCGAAAGTGAAAAAGAAGATTTGCAGTTCACCGTCGACCAAGCCCTCGCCAAGAATTACCAGGTCGACGAGAGGTTAACCCTTGAGGTTGTCGTCGAAACCGACAGCCAGGAGGTGTTTCGCACCTTCGCGCTCAACGAAGCGACCGTGGAGAAAGCAGACCGCTCTCGAATGGTCGAATTGGCCCTAGAAGTTGATGGTAGACCCGTGTCGAGCTTCGGCTGTGACGGTGTTGTTCTCTCCACGCCCACCGGGTCGACCGCTTACTCATTTTCTGCAGGTGGACCCATCGTCTGGCCACAGGTCCAGGCGATGGTCATGACACCGCTATCCGCTCACGCACTGTTTTCCAGGCCTCTCGTTGTCGACCCAGGTTCAACCCTCGCCGTGGAAATACTTCCTCGAAACACGCAAGCCGCTGTGTTGTGGTGCGACGGTCGACGCGGCGTCGATGTGCCACCGGGATCTCGTGTGAGTGCCACCAAGAGCAGCGAGCCGGTCCGGCTCGCCAGACTTCACCCCGGCCCATTTAGTGACCGGCTGGTGCGAAAGTTTTCCCTTCCCGTGACGGGTTGGCGCGGTCCGGGGGAAGCCGGCTCATGATTGAGCAGATTCAGATCAACGACTTGGGTGTCATTTCCCACGCGAGTTTGCCACTTGGCCCTGGCTTTACCGTGCTGACCGGCGAGACAGGTGCAGGAAAAACAATGGTCGTCACCGCGTTGGGATTACTCCTAGGCGAGCGGGCCGACACGGCACGCGTTCGACAGGGAAGTGAACACAGTTGGGTTGAAGGGCATTTTCTTGCCGGCTCCATCACACCAGTAGCGGAACGCGTCGAAGAATTAGGCGGTGTCATTGAGGAGGGTGAATTGGTGCTCTCCCGTCAAGTGTCGGCGGAGGGCCGCTCCAAAGCAGTGGTGGGCGGGCGCTCTGCCCCCGTCTCGGTCCTTCAAGAACTTGCCCAACACCTCGTTGTCGTCCACGGGCAAAGCGACCAAATTCGACTGAAGTCGGAATCGGCCCAGCGAGATGCGCTCGATCGTTACGCCGGTGAACGCCTCGCCAGTGTCCTCCACGACTACCAAGAACTTTTTAGGGCACATCAGGAACGACTGCTGGAACTCGAACAAATCGATGAACGCTATGCGGCCCAAAAGGCCGACCAGGATCGGTTGCGCCAAGCTCTGGAGCGTATCGAAGGGGTGCGACCCGAACAGGGTGAAGATGTCTCATTGAAAGCGCTGTCGGACAAATTAGAGTCCATCGAAGACCTCCGAAACGCCGCAGCTGTGGCGAAAGAGGCGCTCTCCAGTGAAGCCGTCGGTCCAGAATCCTCAGATGCTCGCAGTCTTATCGACCACGCCATTCGCTCCTTAGAGCGAGTAGTGGAACACGATGCCGAACTAGCGGGGCCTCTTCAGACTCTGCGCGATGGTCTCTTTCAGATTGACGAAGCTTCACAAGCCCTGTCGTCTTACTTGAGCGCGATTACCGAGGGCGAGAGCCTCGATTTGGAATCAGTGATGTCCAGGCGTGCAGACCTTGGCGGTTTGATGCGTGACTACGGTCCCACATTGGACGACGTGTTGGTGTTCGAAAAATCAGCTAGTGACACCCTCTTGGAAATTGACCTTTCCGGCGATCGGCGAGGACAGCTCGAGGAACAGATCCGCCACGATCAAGAAACGCTCTCCCGCCTGGCCGCAGAAATTACTGAGCGGCGAATGGTCGCCGCGCACACCCTAGGGGAGCGGGTAAGCGCTGAGTTGCAGACACTCGCCATGCCAGACGCACACCTCGTGATTGATGTCTCACCCAAAGAGGCGACCGTTTCCGGAGCCGACCAAGTGAGTTTTCTATTGGCGCCACACCCCGGCGCCCCGCCACGCCCGCTGGCAAAATCGGCTTCTGGCGGTGAACTCTCCCGAGTGATGTTGTCTCTGGAGGTTGTCCTCGCCGAAGCAGACCCTGTCCCGACTTTTATTTTCGACGAAGTCGACGCTGGTGTGGGTGGAGCCACAGCATTGGAAATTGGAAAACGTTTGGCTCGACTGGCCCAATCTGCTCAAGTGATTTGTGTCACACACCTTGCCCAAGTGGCCTCCTACGCCGATACCCACCTCAGCGTGTTTAAAGACCGATCGGGGGAAGTGACCGAGTCGAGCGTGCGAGTGTTAGAAGCCGAGGACCGCGTTGCTGAGCTCGCTCGAATGTTGGGCGGCGATCAGGATTCCGACAGTGCAAAAGCCCACGCGAGAGAAATGCTCCAACGTCAATCGGTGAGTCGCAGCAGTGGTCGCTAAAAACCGGTTAGTCTTTTGACCCGTGGAGGATGAGATCCAGACGGATTCAATCCCGGTCACGAAACACATTTTCGTCACCGGTGGAGTTGTCTCCTCCCTAGGAAAAGGTCTGACCGCAGCATCGCTGGGTAATCTTCTTTCCGGTCGCGGCGTCAAAGTGGTCATGCAGAAGCTTGACCCTTACCTCAACGTTGACCCGGGCACGATGAACCCCTTCCAGCACGGCGAAGTGTTTGTCACCGATGACGGTGCGGAAACAGATCTCGATATTGGTCACTACGAGCGTTTCCTCGACATCAACCTGTCCCGCTCGGCAAACGTCACTACCGGTCAGGTTTACTCCGAAGTGATTGGCCGTGAGCGACGGGGTGAATACCTGGGGGAAACCGTCCAAGTGATTCCCCACATCACAGACGAAATTAAACGTCGGATGCGTGAGCAGGCATCGGCAACACCTAAACCGGATGTGATCATTAGTGAAATCGGTGGCACCGTCGGTGATATCGAAAGCCAACCGTTCATTGAAGCCGCCAGGCAGATTCGACACGAACTGGGACGCGACAACGTCTTCTTCGTCCACGTCTCCTTAGTTCCGTTCATGGGGGCTTCCGGGGAACAAAAGACCAAACCCACGCAACACTCGGTCGCGCAATTGCGCTCGATTGGTATCCAACCCGACGCGTTGGTGCTGCGCAGTGACCGACCCGTCGAAGCCGCCAATCGGCGAAAAATTGCTTTGATGTGTGACGTCGATGAAGCGGCAGTGGTTAATGCCATCGATGTGGCCAGTATTTACGACATCCCTTCCATGCTGCACAGCCAAGACCTCGACGATTACATCGTCGACCACTTGGGGCTAAACGCGGGGGAAATGGTGTGGGACGGGTGGTCGGCGCTACTCGATGCCGTGCACAACCCCGCTCGCGAAGTCACAATCGCGGTGGTCGGAAAATACATCGACCTGCCCGATGCCTACCTCAGTGTGGCCGAAGCCATTCGTGCCGGCGGCTTTGCCCAGCACACCAAAGTTCACCTCAAGTGGGTCGCCAGTGATGACTGTGCCACCGAGGAAGAGGCCGCAAAACAATTGGGCGATGTTGACGGTGTGCTTGTTCCCGGAGGTTTCGGCATCCGCGGAATTGAAGGCAAAGTGGGCGCCCTGCGTTACGCCCGCGAAAACAAGATTCCCACGTTGGGCCTGTGTTTAGGCCTCCAGTGCATGGTCATTGAATATGCCAGGAACGTGGCCGGATTGGCGGAGGCATCGAGCTCAGAATTTGACCCAGAGACCCCCCACCCGGTGGTCGCCACGATGGCCGAACAGGTGGACATCGTCTCCGGCCACGGCGACCTAGGTGGCACCATGCGCTTGGGCCTCTATCCGGCCAGTTTGACCAAAGGGTCTGTCGTCGCCGGTCTTTATGGCGCTCCAGAGATCCACGAGCGACACCGTCATCGCTTTGAAGTGAACAACAACTACCGCACCCAACTCACCGACGCTGGCCTGGTCGTCTCCGGTCAATCACCCGATGGCGGTTTGGTCGAATTTGTCGAGCTTCCTGCCTCCGTTCACCCGTTTTATGTGTCGACCCAAGCACACCCTGAGCTTCGCAGTCGACCCAATCGTGCACACCCGCTTTTTAGCGGCCTCATTGCCGCAGCGATTGAACGCCACGAAGCGTCTGCACTGTTTCCCGTAGGAGCAAAACAGGACACTGCGTGAGTACGCGGGACCTATCTGACACGCCAGAACACCCCACTGTGATCAGCACAGAACGGGTTTTTGATGGTGCCATTTGGGACGTCGTGCGAGAGCGCTTCGACTACAACGGCGATGTGCTTCGACGTGACTACGTTGACCATCCAGGTGCCAGCGCGGTGGTCGCGCTCGACCCGGACAACAACGTGTTGCTGTTGCGTCAATATCGACACCCTGTGCGCTCACGCAACTGGGAACTACCCGCAGGGTTGCTCGATGTAGTCGGCGAAGACCCCGCCGAGGCGGCCCGCCGGGAATTGGCTGAAGAGGCAGGGTATGCCGCAAGCGACATGGTGCACCTGGTGACGCTCAATGTGACACCGGGTGGTTCCAACGAAGTCATTCACATCTTTCTTGCCACGGGTCTGCGTCAGGTCGACCACGACTTTGTGGCGACCGGTGAAGAGGCCGACCTGGAGGTCGCCTTTTGGCCACTGTCTGACGCTGTCGACGCAGCGATGGCTGGGCGTATTAGAAACCAAATCTCCGTCACGGGACTGCTCGCAGCCCATGTCCACCAACAGTCCTAACCAGCCCTCCCCACCGCCTGGTCCCGTCGGGATTGAGGGGGAGCGCTTCCTTCGCTACCTCTCACTGGAGCGTGGGCGCTCGGCGAACACGCTGATTGCCTACCGCAAAGACCTTGAGTCTTACGGCGATTTTTTGCAGGCCCAAGGGGTTACCGAGTTGTCGCTGATCTCCAGGGAACACGTCGCGGAATTTGCCCGTGGCCTCACGGGTTCTCCCCGGAGTGTGCAGCGACGGCTCTCATCGATACGCAGTTTTCACCGCTACCTGATGGAAGTGGGTCACACCCAATCCAACCCGGCTGCAGAAGTGAAAGGGCCGCAGCAGCCGGAGCGGCTCCCGAAAGCACTGAGTGTTCACCGGGTCACCACACTGTTAGAAGGTGTGAGCGGAGATGACGCCCTCTCTCTTCGAGACCGGGCTGTCCTTGAAGTGCTCTACGGCACTGGCGCCCGAGTGAGTGAAGTAGTGAACCTCGCAGTCGACGATGTCACGGGAATAGATGGGGTCACACCCGAAGTGATTCGGGTGATTGGTAAGGGCGATAAAGAGCGCATCGTGCCGCTGGGTTCCAAAGCACGCGAGGCGCTCGAGGCGTATCTTGTGCGTTCGAGGCCGTTTCTCGCCAGAAAAGCCCGACGCTCCAGCGCCGCCCTGTTCTTGGGGGCGAGAGGCGCGGGTCTCTCCCGACAAAGCGTGTGGTTGATTTTGCGGGCACGAGCCGAAGCTGCCGGAATCACAGAGCCACTCTCGCCCCACACTCTTCGACACTCCTGCGCGACACATCTGATTGCTGGCGGGGCCGATATTCGGGTGGTTCAAGAGCTTTTGGGTCACCAGTCGGTGCAAACCACCCAGATTTATACGAGGGTCACCATTGATTCGCTTCGCGATGTGTACTACTCATCACATCCCCGGGCGACCGGGTAGCCCGGGAGTAGACTGAGGCCATGGCGAGCGAGAGTAAGACATCGGCGACAACGGGCCCGACGGGGCGCCCCGTTCGGGATTTCCCGGTCCCCGAAGCGCTGGAATCACACGGACCAGCGCGGGTCATCGCTCTGTGTAACCAAAAAGGTGGTGTGGGTAAGACCACCACCACCATTTCTTTGGCGGGCGCTTTGGCCGAGTACGGCCGAACCGTGTTGTTGGTCGACTTTGACCCTCAGGGCGCGCTGTCTGCAGGAATGGGCATCCAAAGCCACGATGTTCCCACCATTTACGACGCCATGATCGGTCGCGAAAAAGATATCCGACAGACCATTCAACCCTCCGCTATAGCCGGAATTCATGTCATTCCGGCCAATATTGACCTCTCGGCGGCAGAAGTGCACCTGGTCAGTGAGGTAGCCAGGGAAAACATACTCGCGGGGCTGTTACGGCCCGTCTTAGACGATTACGACGTCGTCCTCATCGACTGCCAACCCTCCCTTGGTTTGTTGACAGTGAATGCTCTCACTGCTGCCCACGGTGTGCTGATCCCTTTGGAGTGCGAGTTTTTTGCCCTGCGTGGTGTGGCACTGCTCGTTGACACAATCAACAAAGTCAAAGAGCGGTTAAACCCAGCCCTGCAAGTCGATGGCATCGTCGCGACCATGTATGACGCCCGGACACTCCACGCCAGGGAAGTACTCGAGCGCGTCGTGGACGGGTTTGGCGACACCGTGTTGGACACCGTGATTGGTCGGACGGTGAAGTTCCCCGACGCCTCCGTGGCGGGAACACCCATTACTGAGTTCGCCCCGCAGCATGCCAGCGCCCACACCTACCGTGAGCTTGCGAGAGAGCTGATTTCCCGAGGTGCGATTGCGTAGTGGCGTCCCACCAGGTGACCGGCGAGGCGAGCATGACTGATTCGGCCGTGTCTGATTCAGCAGTGGTTGATTCGGCAGTGGTCGATTCAGGGTTGAGTCCAGCGGAGGCTGCGTCATCTGCTGTTTCTGCTGAGCCTTCACAGCCAGGTGGCGACAGTGACTTTCACGTCTCGCTGGGTAATTTCGATGGTCCTTTTGACTTGCTGCTGCGGTTGATTGGGAAACGCGAAATGCTCATCACCGATGTGGCACTGGCGGCAGTGACGTCGGAATTTATTGACTATGTGAGCACCCTCGAAGGTGAGGACGGCCTCGATCAGGCGAGCCAGTTCCTTGTTGTCGCGGCGACATTACTGGACATGAAAGTTGTGGGGCTACTGCCCCAAGGTGACTATGTCGACGCGGAGGACGTCAAAGTCTTAGAAGCCAGAGATTTACTGTTTGCGAGACTGTTGGAGTACCGCGCGTTTAAGGACGTGTCCCAGTGGTTCTCTACCCGCCTCGCTGAAGAGTCCCTCAGAAATCCTCGGGTGGTGCCTCTGGAGGCTCACTACCGTGACCACACCAGGACCCTCCGTTGGACCACAAGCGTGGAGGATTTTCACGCCCTCGCCTTAATGGCTTTTGCCCCCAAAACCCTTCCCAGCGTGGCCACTGATCACCTTCACGCCCCACTGGTGAGTGTGCGCGAACAGGCGATCCACGTGCTCGGTGTGCTGCGTGGCGGGCAGCGAAGTTTCCGTGAACTCATTGCCGGTGTCAGTGAGCGAGGTGTCGTCGTCGCGCGGTTTCTGGCCATTTTGGAGCTCTACCGTCAAGGGGCACTGTCTTTTCACCAGCTTGAGCCCCTAGGGGAGCTCAGTATCAACCTGGTGGATGACTCCTTCAGCGACGATCAGTTGGCCAGTCTCGGTCAAGAATGGTCTAACCCCGCCGATGATGCCCGAAGCATTGACCAGGAGAACTATCCCGGCGCCGGTGAAGACGACGTTTCCGACAAGCCAGCCCGCGACAAGCAAGCCGGTGGTGCCACTGGTGAGAACTTATCTCCAGGCGCGGGAGAATAGGGCAGTGGAGAGTGAATCGGAGGAGACGGTGATGGACCAGCGCGGCGAGGAAGTCGCTGGGTCGTCGACGGCTGAAGACTCCGCCACACTTGAGTCCAACGTTGCGGTCAGCAGCGATGAGTTGCCTGCGGCTTTGGAGGCCCTTCTCATGGTCGCCGACCAACCGCTTTCGCCCTTGGCGCTGGCGCAGATTACCGGTCACCCCCAGCCGGAGGTCGAAGCCGCTGTGTCGAAACTGCGTGCCGATTACGCCGGAGAAGCCAATGGTCCTCGGCGCGGGTTCGAACTGCGCGAAGTCGGTGGTGGATGGCGCATCTACGCCGCAGCCCAGTGGGATGGCTTGGTGCGCTCCATGCTGCACGATGATTCACCACAACGTCTCAGCCAACAAGCCCTCGAAACGCTTTCTGTGGTGGCCTATAAGCAACCCGTGACGCGCTCGCAGGTGTCAGCAGTCCGAGCCGTCAACGTCGATTCGGTGATGCGCACCCTGATTGCGAGGGGCCTGATTGACGAACACTCCAATGATCCGGAAACGGGAGCCATTTTTTACCAGACGACACCGCTGCTTCTGGAATACCTGGGAATTGAATCACTCGAGGAACTTCCTCCGCTGTCCCCACTCTTAAGCGACGGTCGCGAAGGCTTTGGGGATGTTGAGGCGTGATGGCGGGCTCTCATGCTCGCGGGGGAGAGGAAGAATCAGACCGGTCCGCGCACGGCTCCTCTGAAGAGGGTGAGCGTCTTCAAAAGGTGCTCTCTCGAGCCGGTGTGGCATCCAGGAGGCGGGTCGAATCGTTTATCCAACAGGGACGTATTCGAGTAAACGGTGAAATCGTCGACGAGTTGGGTACCAGGGTCGACGTTTCACGAGATGTCGTCACATTGAACGGGAAAGCCCTGCAACTCGATGTGGACCGGCGTTACCTGCTTTTTCACAAGCCCACCAAAATGGTGACGTCACTGTCTGACGATAAAGGCCGCACCGACCTGTCAGGAATTCTGGATGAAGTCGGGGAGCGGGTGTACCCGGTGGGGCGCCTCGACTATGACAGTTCGGGTTTGTTGATTTTGACCAATGACGGTGACGCGGCCAACATTTTGGCCCACCCATCATTTGGGGTGGAAAAAACCTACGTCGTGAGCGTCAGAGGCGCGGTGTCGAATAAAACTCTGACCGAGTTAACCCGCGGGGTGGAATTAGACGACGGTGTCACCTTCGCGGATAGTGCCCAGCGTGTGGGGGACCCCCGCGGGGGAAAGTCGTTGTTGGAAATCACCTTGCATTCTGGAAAAAACAGGATTGTGCGGCGAATGTGCGCCGCGGTGGGCCACGAGGTGCTCACCCTGCAGCGGCGCAGATTTGGCCCCTTCCATTTAGGCGGTCTGCGTCCTGGTCAATGGCGTGACTTTACGGCAGATGAGCGCCACCAGCTCGCTACGCTGGTGGAATTGGCAAAAAGCCAACGCACACCACCGGGAGGCGCACAATGAGTGAATCATTGCCGTTTTCCCGCGTGCACATTGTGGGCACCGGATTGTTGGGAACCAGTATTGGCCTCGCCCTGGTCGAAGCTGGAGCCCAGGTCACCCTGGAGGACCAATCACCCAGTCGGGCAGCACTGGCTGCGGAATATGGGGCCGGTAGTGTTCACACTGCCGTTTCTCGGGAACACGACGAGTTGGCGGCTAATGTCGAGCTTGTCGTGGTGGCCACGCCTCCGGATGTGACCGCCACGGTCGTCTCCCACGCACTCGCGAAGTATCCACAGGCAATGGTGATCGATGTGGCCAGCGTGAAAAGCAGTGTTGTTGACGCGGTGATGGCTTCTGCATCGCCCGATGACAGTGGCGCCCGGAAACGGTTCTTGGGGACTCACCCGATGGCGGGACGTGAGCGTGGGGGACCCACAAGTGCCCGAGTTGATCTCTTCACCGGGCGACCATGGGTGATTACGCCGGTATCCGACACGCCTGTCGAACTCATTGGAGCAGTATCGGCTCTCATTCGGGTCTTGGGTGCCACCGTGCACACTATGACTCCTGCTGACCACGACCACGCAGTGGCTGTCGTATCCCACCTGCCCCAGCTGGTCAGCTCAGCACTCGCAACGCAGCTACAGAGTGTGTCAGAAGACGCACTGTCATTGGCTGGCCAAGGCTTGAGAGACATGACCCGGATTGCAGCCGGTGACCACGAACTGTGGGCCCAAATTCTCCAACACAACGCCGAGAGCGTGTTGCCCCTGCTGGATCACTTCAGGAACAGCGTGGACTCGTTAGAAAAAGCACTGCATGCCGCCTCAACCGAGGGTACACAGCGTGCTCTCGCAGAAGCACTCCACGCGGGGGCATCCGGTGTCAGTCGGATTCCCGGTAAACACGGAGGCCAGTCCCGTTTTGCCACGCTTGTGGTCGTCATTGACGACAGGTCGGGGCAGCTTGCCGCACTGTTGAGTGATGTGGGAGCCCTGGAAGTAAACCTCGAGGACATGAGCCTGGAGCATTCACCGGGAGCCCCCGTAGGCTTTGTGGAGCTATCGGTCAGTACAGAAGTCGTCGACAGGCTCGCTGCAGATCTCAGTGCGCGCGGTTGGCCCATAGCGGGAGAGAGTCAATGAGTGTGATTGTGGCCATCGATGGACCAGCAGGCAGTGGGAAATCCAGTGTCTCCAAAGCTGTTGCCCACAAACTGGGCTTTGGCTACCTCGATACTGGTGCCGCCTACCGCTGCCTCGCCTGGGCCTGTCTGGACTCAGGCGCGGACCTCGAACAACAAGACGCCATCGTGGCCCACCTTGACGCCATCGGGCAGAGTCGACCGCTCAACGCCGGAGATCAACGCCACAGCGTCGGTGACCAAGACGTCACCGACGCCATTAGGGGACCAGAAGTGTCCGCCGCGGTGTCGCAGGTCGCCAAGCACCCACTCGTTCGTCGCGGCCTCAACGACATTTTTCGGGCGCTCGCAGCGAATGATGAGAGACCCGGAATCATCATCGAAGGGCGTGACATCACGACAGTGGTGGCGCCGGATGCTCCCGTGCGTATTTTGCTCACCGCTGACGAAGCAACCCGTGTGGCCAGGCGCCAAGCCGAGATTGATGGTGTGGACGCCAGTGCGCTCATTGCCAGAGACCGGGCCGATAGCCAGGTGGTCGACTTCATGAGTGCCGCCGACGGGGTGTGGACACTGGATACGACACACTTAACTTTTGACCAAAGCGTGGAGGCGGTTATCGATCTGATTGCCCAGAACACCGAAATCAGCATAGAGACAGGGCAATGAGCGACAACCTTCACCACCCAGAGGACCACCCAGAGGACCAGCCACAAGGCCTCCCCAGCGACACCTCCGAGCAGGTGGTCGATCCTGGAGCGTTAGTCAACGACGAAGTGTTTCCTGATGACGAAGCCTCGCAGGATAAGCGCGCCCAAGCCCTTCGCGGCGGCTTAGAAGCCTTCGAGCTGGATGACGAAGATATTGCCCTGCTCGAAGGGGTGGGTGGCGATGCACTGGAAGAAGCCACCACTTGGGGAATGCCTGTGGTCGCCGTCGTGGGCCGACCCAATGTGGGCAAATCGGCGTTAGTGAACCGGATTATTGGTCGTCGTGAAGCCGTCGTGCAAGACATTCCTGGTGTGACCAGGGACCGGGTGTCTTACCCGGCAGAGTGGAACGAACGCCGTTTTAGCCTGATGGATACCGGTGGTTGGGAGCCAGACGCTAAAGGCTTAGACCAGTCGGTTGCCGTGCAAGCCGAAGTTGCCATCGACACGGCCGACGTCATTTTGTTTGTCGTTGACTCCCGTGTGGGCCCCACTGCGACCGATGAGCGCGTTGTGTCACTCCTTCGACAAAGTGGTGTTCCCGTTGTTGTGGTTGCGAACAAAGTCGACGACCAAAGACAGGAACCTGAAATCGCCAGCCTGTGGTCTTTGGGGTTGGGGGAGCCGTGGCCCGTCTCCGCACTACACGGGCGCGGTGTTGCGGACTTACTCGATCATGTCTTGACTCTTTTGCCCACCAAGGCCAAAGCGCCCATCCAACCGGGCGGGCCTCGGCGGGTGGCACTGGTGGGTAAACCCAATGTGGGTAAATCCAGCCTGTTGAACAAGGCGGCTCGCTCGGAGCGGGTGGTGGTTGCTGACACTGCCGGAACAACCCGTGATCCCGTCGATGAGCTTGTCGACATTGGGGGCGAGACCTGGAAATTTGTCGACACGGCAGGAATCAGAAGGAAAGTGCACCTCCAGCAAGGTGCCGACTTCTACGCCAGCCTTCGCACCCAAGCGGCGCTGGAAAAAGCCGAAGTCGCGGTCGTGGTGATTGATGTCAGCGAACCCGTCAGTGAACAAGACATGCGCATTATTGACCTCGTCGTCGAATCGGGCCGCGGCCTGGTGATTGCGTTTAACAAATGGGACCTGCTTGATGATGAACGCAGGCGTTACTTGGAGCGCGAAATCGAGGTAGACCTCGATCACGTCGACTGGGCGCCGAGGGTAAATATCTCGGCAGAAACCGGTCGGCACATCGAAAAGCTGCCCCACGCGCTGCACACCGCGCTGGAGTCGTGGGATCGACGTATCGGAACCGGTGAGTTGAACGCTTTCGTGGCGGAGCTTGCCCAAGCTCACCCGCACCCCGTTCGTGGTGGCAAGCAGCCCCGTGTTCTTTACGCCACTCAAGCAACGACCAGGCCACCCACCTTTGTCCTGTTTACGACCGGGTTTCTTGATCCCCAATATCGGCGTTTTATTCAGCGCAGGCTGCGGGAGACCTACGGTTTTGAAGGAACACCGATTCGGATTCAAATGCGTGTCCGAGAGCGCCGAAGCGAGCGAAAAGGACGCTAGGGCATGTCAATGATGCCCCCACCACTGCCGCCGGAGCACCTTCGTGACCCGGGCGATGCCTGGGTGGAAGGTCCCGATGGCACCCGCTATTGGGGCCGATTTGGTGCCGCTGGTGCGCTGGTGTGGCACCCAAGCCAGGGTGTGCTCTTACAGTTGCGGGCGGGATGGAGCCACCACGGCGGCACTTGGGGTATTCCGGGTGGTGCTCTCAAAAAGGGGGAATCAGCCCACCATGCCGCACTGCGAGAGGCCGGCGAGGAAGCAGGGGTGCCGAACGGCGGCCTAGAGACCCTGCACACTGAAGTGTTTGATTTGGGTTTTTGGTCCTACACGACAGTGTTGTTTTACTCCAGTGAGTACTTCGAGCCGCAAGTGACCGACCATGAGAGTGTGGACGTGCAGTGGATTCCCCTAGATACCGTCTCTTCCCTTGATTTACACCCAGGATTCCGGAAATCGTGGCCTGGGCTGCTCGCGCAGATTCACCTGCATACCGATTCGGTGTAATTCGCAGGGCGAGCTTCGGGGACACGCCGGGGTGACACCCGATGCGGTGGGTGCTTGCTGACCGTTGGACACCGCAGGAGGCATGGTGGGGTGGGCGATAGGATTGGCCTAATGTCTATCACAGCCGCCACCCTATGAGCAATCGCGAGGAATACCCCGATCCGTCTTTTCCGGTCACCGGAACGGTGCCGATTATTCGGCCGGACGACGAAGAGCTTTATCGCCTCGAGCAGGAAAAAAAAGACCGGAAAGACCCCGGCCCGCGTGGCCGGTTGTGGTTGTTCATTGTTCTGGCCGGTGGGATCTTTGCGGCGCTGACCGCACCCGGCCAAACGGCCGGGCTGTCGCCGTTTACCGACCCACTCATCGCCGAAATCGGTGTCGACCGAACAGAGATCTCGTTTAGCTACCTCATTGCCACACTGGCGGGTGCGACCGCGATGCCCCTTGTGGGACGGGCGCTCGATAAATTTGGGGCACGCCTGGCCATTGTCTGGATTGGTGTGGCGTTGGCTGCGGTATTGGTGGCGGCAAGCTTTGTGACCGAGATTTTGGGCCTCACCGGTGCGTATGTGGGGCTTCGCATGGTCGGCCAAGGCGCACTGACCTTGGCATCGACCACTTTGGTGGCCCGCTTAGTCACCCACCGCTCGGGCCTAGCCCTAGGGATCTCTGGCGCAATGGGTGCCGCAGGAATTTCACTCGCGCCGGTCGGTATCGAACGACTGATTACCCTTACCGACATTGCCACCGCGTGGCGAATCGAAGCAGCCACTGTGCTGGTCATCGCGCTGCCTTTGGCGCTGCTTCTGCCGAAGGATCGGCCCCGGACACACACCGAAACCGGTTCACTCATTGTGCATGTCCCCGAAGCGGGCTACACCCAAAAACAGGCGGCAGGGACTCTCATGTTTTGGGCGTTCACCGCAGCCGGTTTCACCGTAGGAATGATGGTGACTGGTTTGGCCTTCCACCTGATTTCCATCCTCGGTGCCCAAGGGCTGACCACCCTGGAAGCAGCCAGTAACTTTATCCCCCAAACCATCGCGGCCCTGTTACTAACCCTGGGCTTTGGTGCGATTGTCGACAAAATTGATCCGCGTTGGGGCCTGATCGCGTCAATGGTTTCCATGGCGGGCGCCATGATGCTGTTGCCGTTTGTCGAACCCGGCTTATGGGGCATTGTCTTTGGCCTGCTGCTCGGTGCCGCGCAGGGGAGTATCAGAGGTGTCGAAGCTGCGGCCTTTGTCCGCTACTTCGGCAGGGGACACATCGGTAGTATTCGCGGTCTCTCCACCGCGGTGATGCTGGCGTCGACTTCTCTTGGTCCACTGTATTTTGCTCTGGGGTTGGAATGGTCGGGATCCTATTTAGCGCCCAGCCTGTGGGGCGCTCTGCTTCCGGCTGCGGTGATTATCCTCGCGTTGTTGGCCAAAGAACCACCCCAAGAGGCTGAGGCGGTTGCGGTAGGGAAGAAATAGCTCCTTCCCGTGCTGTCGTTGCCAGTGTCGGTGTGAACCGGGAGGGTCTGGGGCCAGTAGAGTAGTCACTACGGGTTGTGGCGCAGCTTGGTAGCGCACTTGACTGGGGGTCAAGGGGTCGCAGGTTCAAATCCTGTCAACCCGACAATATTTGCGTCGTCCGCTGGACTACAGGCTTGTTGGTCGGGCGGCTGTTCGGTGACCAGGCCGAACGCTGCCTCCGACGAGTCGAACAATCTCCTCCGCGGCTTCCAAGTTGCTGAGGATTTCCTCGTGGGTATGAACCGGGGATTCGGTCATGCCCTGTGCCACGTAGTGCCCAAACCACTCTGCTTGGTAGTACAGTCCCTCATGGCCTTTGATCGAAGTGTCATCTGCCCAGGACATGGTGTCCGCGTAGAGCCCCTTGGTGGCCAGTTGCATCGTCGTGGGAACAAAGAACGGGTGCTCGAGGGTGATTGTCTGGTGCTGTCCGGAAATGGTCGCGGTGCAGGGGTGGGTGGCAATTCCGGAAATCACTAGGGTCGCTGTGGCTCCAGAGGGATAGGACAGTTTGACCGTTGCTGCTTCATCAATACCTCCCTCCGTCACACTGCCTAGGGCGTCAATCCGGGAGGGCGCTCCGAACACCTCATAGGCCAGTGCGATCGGATAGATCCCCATGTCGTAGGTGATACTTCCGGTGCCGGGACGCCAGAGCCTGTCGATGTGGCGGTTATCGACGGCGAAGGTTGCCACCAGGTGTTCTGGTGTCCCGAAGTCGGCCGACTGGATAATTGTGCGCAACACACTCGACTGTGGCAGGTAGCGCGTCCACATCGCCTCGGTCATCAGCAGCTGATGCTGCTTTGCGTGGGCGAGGACGCTCCGTGCGGCCTGGGCGGAGTAGTGCAGTGGCTTTTCCACTAGAGCGTGCTTGCCCGCATCCAGCGCCACCTGGGCGAGTTCGAGGTGTCCGTCAATGTGGTTCGAGATGTAGACCGCATCAACAACGCTCGATTCACACAGCTCGCGATAGGACCCCCAGTGCTGTTCGATGCCGTGGCGTGTGGCGAAGTTTGCGGCTCGCTGTGCCGAGCGTGATCCCACTGCCGTGATTTTTTGGGTCCCCCATTTGAGAACCGCAGAGGCGAACGTGTCGGCAATCTCCCCGGGCCCAGCGATACCCCATCGAAGCGGCGGCGAGGGTGGCACTGGTGTGGCTGGGGGGAACTGCATCGGCTGTGTCCACCTCTCTGTCGTTACTTCGGCCAGTTCGGCAGGAGCGGATGTCGAAACGCTCTGCCGAGAGTGGGCGCCGGTCTGGCTGGGCCGTGAGGCCCGACAGTCGGCGCCGCTATATTCGAAGCCCGCCCGGTGCCCGCTTTCTGGCAAGGGCGTCAACTGTTGCGGCCAAGGTGAGAACCAGCGCGGTGACGATAAAGCTGACACCAGCGGGGAAGCCCAGAAGGCCCAGTCCGTTATCGATGATGGAAATCACGATCGCGCCGATAGCGGCGTTGAATAGCTTTCCGCGCCCCCCAAAGAGGCTCACGCCGCCGACCACTGCGGCGCCCACGGCTTGGAGCACAATCATCCGACCGGCGGCCGATTCGACCGCGCCAATTCGGCTGATGTGCATGAGGCCACCAATCGTCGCGAGCGACGAGCAGAGCATGAAGGCGTAGATGCGGATTCGAGCGACGTTGATTCCCGCACGGCGGGCGGCTTCAGGATTGCCGCCCACGGCGTAGATGTAGCGACCAAACTTTGTCCTGTTGAGCAGGAATGTTCCTAGGAACAACAACAGCACCACAATGGGCACCACAATCGGGACGCCTTGGATGGGGTTTTCTGCCACCAGGCTTCGGGGGAGGTTTAGCAGGAACACCGCCAGTCCTCCCAGCAGCAGGTAGGCAACCACTTTGGCAAAGATGAAGACCGTGGGTCGTACCGGAAGGTCTTCTTTGAGTCGCCGTGAACGATCCCACATGGACAACGCAAGCACCACCGCCACGACAATGCCCAAGAAAAACCATCCCGCCCAGACCGGCAGGTTGGAGTTCATGATCGCCTTGATGACGTCGACTTCCAGTCGGAGGATGCCTCCACTACCCAAAATCAGGAGCATCACTCCCGGGAAACCCAAGTAGAACGCGAGTGAGATTACGAAGGATGGCACACCGATCTTGGCGACAAAGAACCCCAGCACCCATCCCGTGACGATTCCCACCAGGAAGCCAAGTATGAGCGCCAAAGGCCACGCGAGACCAGAATTGGTGAGTTTCACAAACAGCGCCATTCCGGTTGCCGCCGTGACACCAGCGCTCAGGTCAATTTCGGCAAGTAGCAGCACGAAGACCAGAGCCATCGCGGTCACCATCAGTACCGCTGATTGAACGAAGAGGTTGGCGATATTGATTTCGGTCAAGAAAAACGGCGAGAGGTTGGCAAACAGTGCCATCAGGACAATGATTCCTGCGACGGCCGGAAGGGCCCCCATGTCACCGGCTTTCAGCCGCGAAAAGTAGGCCTGCACCTGGTCAGACACAGAGCCCTCGTGGCCGGTGTTGATCAAGATTTTTTCCGCCATTAGACCGCTTCCTTCGTCTCGATACCCATGCCGGTGATGTAGCTGATTACTTCGTTCGTGGTGGTTTCGGATGCCTGCAGTTGGGCGACCATGTTGCCGAGGTAGAGCACGGCGATCTCGTCGGCAACCTTGAAAACGTCTTGCAGGTTGTGGCTGATGATGAGTACCGCGATGCCGTTCTCGGCAAGCCGAGTGACGAGGTTCAGTACCTGTTCGGTCTGAGCAACACCCAATGCGGCGGTGGGCTCGTCCAAAATGACCAACCGGGCGTCTCGCAGAACTGTCCGCGCGATGGCGACTGTTTGGCGCTGCCCACCGGACAGGGACGACACTGTCTGGCGCACCGAGCGCACCGTCTTCACCGACAGGGAGCTGAGCGCCTGGGCCGCTGCGTATTCCATCTGGGCCTCATTGAGGGTCCCGGTAGTGGTTTCCTCTCGGCCCAGGAACATGTTTTGAACAATGTCGAGGTTTTCGCACAGTGCGAGGTCCTGGTAGACCACTTCGATGCCAAGTTCCGCGGCATCTCGCGGCGAGTTCAGCGCAACACCAGAGCCTCTGAAACTCACCTCTCCAGAATCGTAGGGTTGCACTCCGGCAAGCCCTTTGATCAGCGTTGATTTACCTGCCCCGTTGTCACCGACCAGCGCGGTGACTTTCCCCTCGTAGATGTCCAAATCGACGCCTTTGAGGACGTCCACGGGTCCGAAACTCTTTTGTATGTTCTTCAGTGAAACTAGCGACTCTGCCATGTTTTCCCGCCTTTGGGTGATGTCCCGGGCGACCTGGGCCGCCCGGGACATCGGGTGTAGTGCTACACGCTACTAACTAGTTGACTCCGTAGGTGGCACAGGCCTCGGCTACCTCGTCGGTGCACAGGTCCTCTACCGTCGCGTCACCGTTGGCGACAACGTCGACGACATTCTCAGCGGTCACCACAATCGGGTCCACTGCGATGTACGGAGTGCCATCTTCGAGGGTCTGGTCGTAAGCGACTTCCTCGCCGGAGAGCAGGGCCTCAATGACCTCGAGGGCTGCAGTTACCTGAATACCAAACGGCTTGTAGACAGTTCCGAACTGCTTACCCAGCAGAACGTTCTGCAGACCAGCAACCGACGCGTCCTGACCAGAGATGGGCACACTCAGGCCGTTCTTGTCGAGGATCGCGATGATCGAGGATGCGTTGTTGTCGTTCGGGGCGAGGACAGCGTCCACGTTTCCACCTACAGCGGTGAAGGCCTGCTCAAAGAGCGTTCCGGCCTTCGCGCCATCCCAGGTGCCTTCCATGGTGAATGCCGCGCTGGCACCCGCCTCGTCCAGAACACTGAGCGCGCCGTTCAAGAACATCGCGGCGTTTCCATCCGCGGGGTCCCCCGAGGAGTAGACGATGCTCGCGGTCGCGGGGTCTTTTCCAGCAGCGGTCAGACCATCAATGATCATCTGGCCCTGGAGTGCACCCACGGTGAAGTTGTCGAACGACACGTAGTAGTCGGCACCCTCGATCGGGCGGTCATAGGCAATCACGGGGACGCCGGCGGCCTGAGCCTTCTCGGCGACCGTGGTGCCAGCACCCTGGTAGTCCACGACCAACATCACGGCGCAACCCTGAGTGAGCTGGGCGTCAGCAATGGTCGCAAACTTGGCGGTGTCGGCCAGAGCGTTTTGGATGTCTGCCTCGTAGCCAGCAGCGGTGATACCCGCCTCAAGAGCGGGGCGGTCGTTTGGCTCCCAGCGGGTGCCCGAGTCGGCATCCGGCAGGATGACGCAGACGCGCTGCGCTTCGCTGGTCGTGGTCTCCTCGGTCGTGGTCTCTCCAGAACCCGCGGTGTCTTCTGTGGGGGCGGCAGCGCCCGCACAACCCGCGAGCACCAGCGCGCTCGCCCCGAGGGTCGAGAGCAGTGCGAACATTCGCTTGGTCATGTTTCTCCTTAATTTTTGGATTTCTCACCCGACGCGACCCGAAGGGGGCTACGCCGTTGGAATATGTTCACATACAAAACAAAAGCTGGGAAGCAGTGCCTCATCAAGATTCGGTAACAATCGGCTCTGGCTTCCAGGGCACCGGGGTGGCAGGGGCCAGGCGACACTGCCTTGCCGTGGGGAACACAAACCATGGAAACTAGGGGGTTATGGAAGCTAACCCGGTCGGACCCGCTCACGGCGGCGCACTCGGCACCAATCTGCCCCGGGTCCTACAACTCATTCACGAACATCGTCGAATCTCTCGCTCGGAGATTGGGGCGATCACCGGATTGTCGCGTTCCGCGGTGGGAAACCTCGTGAACAAAGCGTGCGATCTTGGGCTTGCGCGCATCGTCGAGCATCGCGCTCCCGAGAGCGTGGGGCGGCCGAGCCTCGAAGTTGAGGCATCGGAGTACATCGTCGCGATTGCCGTGCACCCGGAAGTCGACTTTCTTGAACTTAAGGGCGTGGGTTTCAACGGCGAAATTGTGGCCAGCAAGCGCATCACCCTGCAGGAGCCGCTCTCAATCCCGGAGATGGTTGACGCGATTGTGCGCCAGACCCAAGCGCTGACCCGACGAATCGAAAAACTTGGGCCCCACTACGACGTAGTGGGAGCAGGGGTGGTTATCCCCGGACAGGTCGATTCGGCCACCGGTACCGTCATCCACGCGCCCCACCTGGGTTGGTTTGACGTTGCACTGAGGGACATTTTGGAAGCCCGCCTCGACCTGCCGTTGTATTTCGGAAACGACGGTGCCCTGGGTTGCAAGGCGGAGATTCGTTTTGGTGCAGCAGAAGGCGCGAGCGAAGTGGTCTACCTGCATGGAAGCTCCGGAATCGGTGGTGGCGCCTACACCCGAGGGCGCGAACTGAATGGTCGAAACGGCATCGTGGCAGAGTTTGGCCATATCCGTGTGAGCTCCGACAACACACGCGACTACTCGGGGCTTCCCGGCACTCTCGAAGCACTGGTTCGCCGCGAAGATCTCGAGCAGGTTCTCGGGTTGTCGAAAGTCTCTGACGAGGTTCTCGAGGACACGCTTCTCGGTCAGCGCACCACCCAGTCCACAGAGCTGGTGAGAAGACAGATTGACACCCTCGCGGTCGCCACGGCGAACCTCATCAATATCTTCAATCCCGAGACGGTGGTGTTGGCCGGGTTCCTCCGATCGCTGTACCGGTTTGACCAAAGCCTGTTTCTTGAGTGTCTAAAAAAACACGCGATACCCGCCAATCTGCGCTCTCTCAACATTTTTCTCGATGAGCTCGGTGGTAACTCGGTGGCCATAGGAGCGGCCGAGCTAGTGTTCGAACACCTGATGATGAATCCTGACAGAGTCACAGCCCACTAACCGCTGCGGGTACCTGCAGCGCGTGCTGCAATCCCTGTCGGGTAGCAGGCGGGTCTAATTGCCCGACGATGCCGGTGGCTTTTTTCGGTGCAGTCGGATCTCGTAGGCGCTCAGGGCAATCACGGTAATTGCGATCAGTGGCAACACGAACCACAGCATGACGATGCTAAAGCCGGTGACGGCGTCGTGTTCGGTGGCGGCCAGTACTACGTAGGCCAGGTAGCTGACGTAGAGGGCGACGAAGAGGGTGCCCTCCCAGCGGGCGACAATAAATCCGGTGAAGGCAATGGGCAGCAAGGCTAATGCGGCGGCCAACATCAGGGGAATATCGAGTGCAACCGCCGCTTGGGGCACGGGAATCCCCTCGCGGAAAATAATCGCGGGGACTCCCATGACGAGGCCGATGTTGAAGATATTGCTGCCGACAATGTTCCCCACTGCCATATCCCGCTCGCCACGGCGAATCGCGACGAGAGAAGTTGCCAGCTCCGGCAGTGACGTGCCGATTGCGACAACGGTTAAGCCCACCACGAGGGAGCTCACCCCAAGGTCAAGTGCGATGTTGACTGCACCCGTGACCAATGCCTGTGCTCCACCCACCAGCAGCGCAACACCACCCACCAAGAGCAAAGCGGCCAACCACAATGGCACCGGCTTCGTGTTGAGGGCTGCCTCTGCGTCTGGTTGGTCCAACGTGGCCGCATCCCGCCGCCCAATCACCACGCTGACAACGGCGTGGAGGACTAGTCCCAGCAAGAGCAAAATCCCGTCAATCAGGCCAATCTCGCCGTCGAGGGTTAACCCGAGAAAGAGCGCTGTCACTCCGAGCATCACGGGAATGTCAAAACGCACCACCTGGCGATTGATGGCAAGAGGGCTCACCATGGCGGAAAAGCCGAGAATCAATAAGACGTTGGCAATGTTGCTGCCGATGACGTTCCCGACAGCAAGACCCGGCTCACCCTCAACAACAGCACCGATCGTGACAGCAAACTCTGGTGCGGAGGTCGCACTGGAGACCACAATGAGGCCGATGACCAGTGGCGAGATTCCTACCCGCGCGGCAAGTGTGGAAGCACCTCTCACGAGCGCCTCACCGCCGGCGATGAGCAACGTCAGACCGAGTAGAACCAGTCCAATGTCAAGAAGCAGCACAGCGCCGAGACTATCGAAAGACGGTGTTTGAAGCCTGATACACCGCGTGACGGACCACCGCGCCAAAAAGGCTCGCGCGTTCACTCCCCACAGCCTTCCCAGGCTCTTCTTCGCATGCTTCCAGACTCTGCCGAGCTGTGTGACAGCTTTTTCGAAGGGCATTCACGAAAATATCGAGGTTTCACTCCGTAGCGTGCTTGTCAGCGCGCTGACGAGGCGGGGAGAGGAGAGGTTCGTGAACAAGAAAACGGTTGCCCTTGTGGGGGGAGCGTTTGCCCTGGGGGCGCTGAGCGTTGCCGGCGGGGTCGCAATCGGTGCGGGATTAGCAGGCGGCTCGCCGGTGCCCCCGGATACATCTGTGGTCGCCGCTCCAGCGCCTATTTCCGCTGAGACGGAGGGACTCTCAGAGCCAACTCCGACCAGCGATGTCACCAGAGGGACTTCCGACTTCGCACCCACCGCAATCGAAGCCCTTCAGCGCAACACCGTTGCCGCAGTCTCCGGGACCGTCGAGCGCATCACCGATGAGGACGAGTTCGTCCTGCGCGATGCGACTGGCACTATTCCAGTCTGGACGGGAGGGGACATGGTTCCTGTGCAACCGGGGGAACCGGTCACGGTCCGCGGATATGTGGATGACGACGTGCTGATTGAGCTGTATGCCCAAGAGATCGTCCGTGAGAATGGCCAGGTGATAATCCTCCGCGGACGCGGCTAGCGGGGCGACCACGAGGCTAGGCTGAAGCGGTGGTTAGCGTACAGCCCTATCGGGTAATTGAACCGCTCGGCGACCACGTTGAGCTGCGGGCCTATCCCGCCCACCGTGCCGTTTCGGTCGATGTTCAGGCCGGGTTAGAAGAAGCCGGCACGCTCGGGTTTGGCCCGTTAGTGGGCTACATTTCGGGGCGGAATGAGCACAGTCAGCGCGTCGCAATGACCTCGCCAGTGCTGCTCCAGCCCCGCAATGTTGATCGCCACGTGGTGAGCTTCGTGCTGCCCGAAGAGTGGTGGACGAAGGATGCCCCGGTTCCCTCGAGCAATCGAGTGTGGATCGAGGACAGACCAGAGGTCACGATGGCCGCCATCCGATTTCGAGGGATGTGGAAGGAAGCCAGGGTGTTGGAAAGAGAGGAGGCCCTGCGTCATGTCCTGCACACTCAGGGAATCCAGATCACCGGTGGGCCGCTTTTTGCTCGCTACGATCCGCCGGCCGTCCCCGGTTTTCTCCGCCGGAACGAGGTACTGCTTCCCGTTTCCCGCTAGTGCCTTCCAGCCGACACATGCTTTCGCGTGAGAGGAACGCCTGTAAAACCGGCTCTTGGGGTTAACTCGGCGGCTTCGGGGGCACAGCCTGATGCCCGCATGCCCGCCAGCAATGGCCTTAAGAACCGCACCGGCATGAGACGGCTCGATCTACTAGAAGGCGTCAGTGCGCCAGATAGATGGTGTTGGAGCTTTGGCCACCCGTCAGGGGGTTATCAAAGACCACCACCTCACCACTGACTTGTGTGAAGACGGTGTCCAGTACGGCCAGGAAGCCCTCATCAGGTGGGTCGTCGGACCAGAGTGCAAAGACACCGCCCGGCTTGAGGTGTCGGGCCATCTCTTTGAGACCCGATTCGCTGTAGAAGGGTCCGTGGCTGGGGTGTAAATGGTGTGATGGTGTGTGATCGATGTCGACCAGAATGGCGTCAAACACACGCTCCGCATCGTCATGGCGCATGAGCGCAAAGAAGTCAGCGACTTCCACGTTCATGCGCGGATCGGACATGATTTCCTCTGAGATGGGCAAGAGGTGTCGTGTATGCCACTGTGCGACCTGGTCGATGGCTTCAATGACCATGAGAGAGTGAACCCGATTGCTCGCTAATACTGCTTGTGCCGTGTAGCCAAGGCCCAGGCCGCCGACCATGACATCCAGGTTGTCGCCGGTGGCACACTCCACACCCAGGCGACCGAGCTCGATTTCTGCAGCGGTGAAATGGGTCGACATGAGGTGTTCGTCGTGCAAAATCGCTTCCCATACGTCCTTGTTCAACACGGGGTCAAAGCGTCGACGGAGTGTCAACTCGCCCATCGGGGTCTGTTGCCAGTCAAGCTCTTCGAAGCGTGTCACCATCTGCCCAGCCTATTGACCGTGGCAATCGGGCAAGAACTGGGCTATTTCGGGCTGGGGAGAAAGAGGACGAGGGTCGACGGGTTCACTCAGATTCGCCACGCTGGTTACGTGAGCGCGAAGGCGGGGGCCTCACCAGGTTGATCGCCCGACTGCAAGCCTCAGCCCACTGCGCCTACACTTTCTCTCATGGCCACACTCGCGGACGTTGCCCAGCGCGCCGGTGTGTCGAAGTCCACTGCGTCCAGGGCACTTTCCGGTCAGGGCTCAGTGTCGACAACGACGAGAAAAAGGGTTTCTGAGGTTGCGAAAGAGCTTGGTTTTGTTGCCTCCAGTGCGGCAGAGTCACTTGCAACGGGTCGTTCGCGCAATATTGCGCTGGTGACACCGTTTGTGAACCGCTGGTTTTACAGCGAAGTCATTGACGGTGTGGAGGCGGCACTAATCGGTGCCGGCTACGACCTCACCCTGTATCGCCTCACTGATGACCGCGGGCAACGGCAACAACTTTTTGACTATTTCTTGGTGCGAAAAGGTGTCGATGCGGTCATTGCCCTCACGCTATTCATTACCGACGATGAAGTGGCCCGGCTGGACGCGCTGGATAAACCGATTGTGGGAATCGGCGGTCGGATTCCTGGGGTATCCACCTACTTCATTGACGACCGAGAAGTGGCCCGAAAACAGACCGAACATCTGGTCGGCTTAGGTCACACCAAATTGATGCACTTTGGTGGCGACCAGGAACAACAGTTGGATTTCGAAGTGCATTCCCGACGCCTCCAAGGTTTCCGGGATGCCCTGGAGCGAGCAAATATTGCTGTGGACGGGGATTTTGCCGCGTGCGAAGTGTCGACAGCCGGCGGGTTTGACCGCGCAATGCAGGTTCTCTCTGACCCGCACAACAGGCCCACCGGTATTGTCGCCGTCAGTGACGAAGTGGCCATCGGGGTGATGTCAGCCGCTTATAAATTGGGCCTTCGAATTCCCGATGATCTCTCCATCATCGGACTGGACGGTCACCCCATGGGGGAAGCATTTGGGCTGACCACCATGGTTCAACACGTCTCACGCCAGGGAGCCATGGCGGTGTCTCAAGCGCTGGCCCTTCTCGGTGGCTTGGCTCCAGAAGATGAAAGCGATCTGGCCATGGCGCTACCGGTTGACCTCAAAGTAAGGGGCTCTACCGGCCCAGCGCCAAAGTAGTTCGACCGTCTTTCTTGGCACCGAATTAGGCCGGCATGGAGTGAAGGACCAACAGGCCGGTCTGAATGGCGGCAATCAACAGGTTGCTGATTACGACCGGGTTGGTGAGAACTCGAACGGTGAACGCTGAGAGCACCTTGTAGGCAATCTGGATGGCCAGCAGGGTAATAATGCCGGGCTCCAGTGGCCACACCAGGAACAAAATCGAGGCAGCAAGAATGGCCAAGTATTGAGCCATCACAATGCCTCGGGCCGGCGTGGCCTGACCAAAGGCTCGCACCGTCCACTTTGCGCCCACGGCCAGCGACGCAATGACGGGAACTAACACAACGATGTTGAGCCATAGGGCAATGAGCAAGACGGTCATGACCCACAGTCTAGATTGCTTGGCGGAGTGGGTGAGGGCAGTTGGTTGCATGACGCACAGGAGGCCGCCCTGCCACAGCGGGTAGAGCGCTTCCGCTTACAACCCCGGGGTCGGTAGTAAGCGGGCTCGGCTGGCACACTAAAGGCATGACAAAAGTCACCATTGTGGGAGCAGGTTCTGTCGGCACTGCGAGTGCTTTTGCGCTGTTACATACACAGGCAGTGGATGAGATCTGCCTGTTCGACATCGACTCCGACAAGGTGAGAGCCGAAGTATCTGATCTTGCCCATGCAGCGTCGGTGAGTAGCAGTGTTCGCATCAGGGGCGGGCATCGCCCCGATGTGACCGGAGGCAGCGACGTGGTGGTGATCACCGCCGGCGCTAACCGATCACCCGGTCAAACCCGTTTGGAATTAGCCGAGAAAAATACTGACCTAGTCGTCACAATCGCGAGGGATTTACTTTCCCACTCGCCTGAGGCGGTGATCGTTGTCGTGACAAACCCCTGCGACGTGGTGGCCACGGTGGCCCAGGCAGCCCTGGCCTTGCCACCATCACGGGTTATTTCTTCGGGGACGGTGCTAGACACCGCCCGACTGCGCTCCGTCCTGGCCGCCCGAATGGCGGTATCTGCGCAATCCGTGTCAGCGTCGGTGTTGGGGGAGCATGGCGAAAGCCAATTTGTGCTGTGGTCCGAGGCGAATATTTCCGGTGTGCCGGTGTCGTTATGGCAAGGCCCGGGAGGTCCGCTCGGCGACGAAGAGAAAGAGCAGATTGCCAAGAGCGTGCGCGACGCGGGTAAGGACGTGATTCAAGGAAAAGGCGTCACCAATTGGGGGATTGGTCAGTCGGTGTCGAGAATTGTCGAAGCGATCGTTGCGGACGAGCATCAGGTGTTACCCGTGGCAACGGTCTTAAACGGGTACCACGATATTTCCGGTGTCGCGGTGAGCGTGCCCCATCTGGTGAACCGCCATGGAGCCCACCCGGTAGCAATGTGGGAAATGGATCTGTCCGAGCGTGATCTGTTGACAGCGAGTGCCGCCCAAGTGGGGCTTTCTGTTGCGGGTCTGGGAGTGCCGCCCGCAACGGGCTAGTAGGCCACCCCAGTCAAGCGGGGGTAAACATCCTCTACTCCTGCACAAAGTCTTGCTAAATTGGTCGTGGACATGGTGTTGGTGTTCATGGTGGTCCATCCACATTGATGACATAAAGGATGGGACTAATGAAAGAAAAAGACGCAAATGATGCCCGCCGGGCTTTTGACTATCAAGAGCGCTGGCACGGTTGGGGTTCACCGGTAGGGCTGGGAATTTTTCTTCTCAGTGTTTCCGGGGGGCTGTTTCTGTTCTTCACCGGAGTGGGCTTTCTTGTGGCTAACCTCGAGGGTCTCCCTCAGTAGATGATTGCCGTGTGGGGTGAGTGTGCCCGCCCTGCTGCGTGCCTCTCGCCCCGCACGGTGTTCTCTACAGCTCAGAGTCACTACCGCTCATAGTCACTACAGCTCAGACAGGTGACGTTTCATCCACAACAGTTGAAGCAACGCGCTGGCTAAGAACAAGGTGATGAACGCTTCCCACACATCCGAGGTGAACGACCAGATGGCGACGAGGGCGAGCACAATGTGGCCCGAAGTCCAGCCCCAGCGAATACGGCCTAGTCTCCGCCGACGTGTGGTTCGAGCATCGTCTTCCTCGGCGGGCCCGTTGGGGGAATCGCTCACGGTGTACCTCGATTGCTCTGTGTTCGGGTGATGTGTGCACTGCGAGTTTAAAGCTCCACCGCACCGGTGCGCTCCATCTGATTGCTCGAGCGGAAGGGTGCTCTGGGTGCGACCACCCCAGGACGCCATTCAATCCCGTTCTTTGGCTGGGCCCCCTGCATACTTATTGGTGTGGGCGCAGAGACCGAAGACACAGGCACGAAGGATCGCCCGCTGTCGGTGGTGGTCGTTGACGATCACCGCCTGACCGCAATGGGCATCGCCGATTCACTGAGAGCTCGAGACATCACCGTTTTGGCCGTTGCCCACTCTGTTGCGGGTGCGGTTCAGAGCGTCAATGAACACTCACCTGACGTTGCAGTGGTGGATTTGGATTTGGGCCCGGGTCCAAGCGGGTTAGACCTTGCAGCGGCTTTTCGGGCCAGCCATCCAAGGATGGGGTTGGTCGTCCTCACCGCCTACGAAGATCCCAGATTGTTCATTCCAGAACTTCAGGAGCTGCCCCGGCGCATCGTGTACTTGGTAAAGCAACGTATCGACAGTGTTGAAGATCTGATCAATGCCGTCACCGAGGCAAAAGAGTGTGCGCAGGGAGCCACCACAGCGCAGTCCTCGTCGCCTTTCGTTTTGACGACTGCCCAAGCGGGGCTGCTGCGCCTCGTTGCGCAGGGCCTGTCTAACCATGCCATTGCGACCACGCTGAGCCTGACGGAAGATTCCGTCGCCAAATCCGTGAATCGCCTCGCCAAACGACTGGGGGTTGTTCACTCCGAGGGCACAAACCTCAGGGTGGGGCTCACTCAGCGCTATTACGACATGGTCGGCTACCAGCGTGAGGGTTGATTTCGACACGGTTCAATCTCGTGTAGGTGGCCGATTTGCGCTGTCGTGGAACATGGTGATTTCCGCGTTGCCGTTTTTCGTCCTCGGCCTTGTGGTCACCGAGGTGTCACCGGAGGATTGGTTCACTATGGGACCCGTGGTGGCCCTCGTGGGTCTCGCGGGCCACGGCGTCATCGCCCTGGGCTTCGCCTTCGGCCACCTAGTGTGGCGACCGGCGCACCGAGAGAAACCCATCGAGCTGTGGAAATTGGTGGTGTTGTTTTTTGTCGTGGCTCAAGCACGCGTGGCGGTCTTGCTGTGGGGGCTGGATCTTGTCGGCCTCGACAATGATGTCCCGTTGTGGTCACGAGTGCTGACTTCAGGGTTGTTGTTGCCGCTGGTTTTCACCTTTAGTGCCTATTCGCTGGAATCGCTGGAGCGCTATCGGGAAGGACGAAAAGCCCTTATCGAGTCGATTGTTGCCGCAGAATCACAGCTTGATCGGCAAGAAGACGCTGTGGCGTTGCTTCGCGATGCTTTTATGAGTTCCATTGATCAGAAAATTTCCGCAGTTAACGAGGAAACGGCTGAAGGTCTGCAGGATCTCGCCACTCGTATTGCCCAGGGCGAAGACATGAAACCTGAGCTGCAGGAGTTACTGGAGAGTGCCGATGCAGGCTGGCGCTCCATTAGCCACAGCACGTGGCAGGGCGCCCGAATCGACGTTCCGCCCAGCAGTGCCAAAGAATTTTTCTACACCTTGGCCGGATCTCGCCCACTGAGCTATTTGAGCGTTGTGTTTGGCGCGGTCTTCGTGCTCTCACTCGGTCTGGGAAGAACTTTGCCTCTCGGCTTAGCTCTCCTGGCGACGTTGTTGTGGTTGGCTGTGCTGCTCGCAGGGGTGTGGTCGGTCAATGAGGTCTCGGCCCGTGCGAATGTTTTTGCGCCGGCAGTGTTGGGTCTGGGGATTGTCGCCTTAGCTCTTCTCGGTCTGGGCTTCTGGTGGATACCTAATGTGTCGTCAGACCAGATTGCTGCTGCTTACTGGCTGCATGTCAGTGTGCTGGCGACCTCGTTGTTTGTCGGCTTTGGCCCGGCTTTGGCCAAAAATCAACAACGGGTTACCCGCGCCCTCTCTCGACACTTAGACCAGGCGACAATTCGGCGCTTAAGAGTGGAAAGTGAATTACTAGTGATCGCGAGAAAAGTTGCGAGCCGCCTTCATTCTGAAACGAGAGGCTATTTCCTCGCCCACATTCTGACCCTCCAACGCGCCCTCGACGATGGCGACACCGAGCGTGCACTGGGTGAAATTCGCAGTATCCAGGCTGCACTGCGTGACCACCATGATGGGTCCGAGGTAGTGGACAATCGGTCGGAAATCCAGACCTTTCTCGCCAATTGGCGCTCGTTGGTGACTGTCGATTCCAACCTTCACACCACAAAGATTCCGGTCGCCATCCGGGAGAGGGTCCACGGCATCGTGATGGATTCGGTTGCCGATGCGGTGCGCCACGGGGGTGCAGATTGGGTAGAAATTTCTTTTGAACCCGGGGTGGAATACTCGGTTCTCACTGTGGTGAACAACGGCCGGACGGGTGGACTGTCCACGCCAGGTTTGGGCAGTTCTCGCCTTGACCAGTGGGCCCCTGGGGCCTGGTCACGGCAGGTCGATGTGATGGGGTTCACTCGCCTCAAGGTGACCCTCGCCCACCCGTCAACACCGGAATGATTTCCCAGCGCTCACAGGCGAAAATCCGCCCCAGCGCGGCTCCCCACGGGTGTGGAGGGGAGAGCTTCGCTGGGGCGGACCCTCGGTGTTACTGGTTTCTCTGGGGGATATCTTCCGGATCGAGAGTGCCACCATTTTCCGCGGCCAGTTCGAAGGCGGGCAGGTGAGAATCGGCGGAGGCGTTCCGCAGGTTCTCAAGAACACCCACGAGGCGCTCGTCTGAAGCCTGCTCAATCAGTTCGTCGTAGAGTTCAACATTGGCGATTTCGCCAATCGCCCACGCCTGCGCTGCCGATTCAAGATCGACGGGTGCAGCGATGAGTCCGAGGTAGGGGTTTTCGCCCGGGGTATCGACGCCCATGCGGTCTAATTGGCGCACAAGGGCTTCAGCGTGGCGAGATTCTGCCTCTTTGATGGTGGCGTAGGGCTCGACTTGACCAAACTCGTCAAGGACTGCCTGATAGCTGGCGAGAGCCGCATATTCACCGTCGGGTCCCATCAGGGCTTCCCATGCCAGATAGGCGTCGGTATTCGCTTCTGGTGCGCCGATTGTCCAATCGGGTAGCGAGGGAGCTGTGTCGCCTTCGGCGTTATCTGAGGCGCCAGTCTCCGTTTCCGTATCCGTGTCCGTTGGGACGGAGGTTGTGTCGGTGTCCGCTGGTTCGCCGGGTTCCGCGGTGGGTGCTAAGGCTTGGCATCCTCCGAGGGTCACGCTGGCAACGATGGCCAGGGCGGGGAGGATGACTTTACGTGCGCGTTGTGTTCTCATATTTTGCACGCTACCGCGATGGTTGGCGCCTGGCGGCAACGAAAGGCTTTTCCTTAGCCAATTCAAGGGAATGACTTTGGCTTTACATAGGAAAGACCAAGAGTCGGGGTTAGTGGGTGAAGACTTTTCCAGGGTTCAAGATGCCCTGCGGGTCAAACAGCGACTTGATATCCCGTTGCAGTTGCCACTGGTCATCACCCAATTCGTCGACCAGCCAACGTCGTTTCAATAAACCCACACCGTGTTCACCGGTCAATGTGCCACCCAGGGCGATTGCTCGCCGGAAGAGTTCATCGGCGGCATCCCAAATATGGTCCGGGACTTCGTCGCCGTCCACAATGAAATTGGGGTGCAAATTGCCATCCGCGGCGTGCGCCACGGTGGGAATTAACACTGCCCGCTCCCGCTCAATCTTCCGGATCTCCTCAAACATCGCGCCCAGCTGTGAGCGGGGGACGGAGACGTCTTCGATTAACACCTGACCGAGGCGTTCCATTGCGGGATGCATTGAGCGACGCAGATGCAAGAGTGCATCTGCGTCAGGTCCCTCGGCGCTGGTCACGACCGAACCGCCAGCTACTTCACACAGCCCTGCAAATATGGCGATCTGTTCATTCGCATCAGATCCGTCAGCTTGGGCGATCAGTAACACCTCAGCGTCAGGGGGAGTGGGAAGGTCCAAATAGTTGTGGATGTGATGAAGCGAAATCGAATCAACGAGTTCCATAATCGCTGGGGTGTGGCCGGCACCGGTGATCGATTGGCAGGCCGTGGTGGCGCCCCCAATGTCGCCAAAGCGCGCGGCCAAGGTCCACACCGGGTGGGGGGAAATGGGTAAGAGTTTGACCGTTGCCTCCACAATCACCCCCAGTAAACCCTCTGACCCGATAAACAAACCGGTGAGGTCAAAACCAGTCACGCCTTTGACGCTTCGATGCCCGGTCGTAATGAGTCGACCATCGGCGAGAACGACGCTCAGCTCCAACACCGACTCCCTGGTCACCCCGTATTTTGCGCACAACAGGCCACCCGCATTGGTGGCAATGTTTCCGCCGACGGTGGACCACTGCCTACTTGCCGGATCGGGGGCAAACCACAAGCCATGCTCGCCGGCAGCCGCGAGAAGATCGCTGTTAATCACCCCTGCTTGGACCCTGGCCAGGCGGTCCTCCACCGAAATCTCCAAAATCTGATTCATTCGCTCAAGTGACAGCACAATCTCACCGTCTTGCCCGATCGCGCCACCCGCTAGTCCGCTGCCACCACCACGGGTGACCACGGGAATCTGGTGGGCGGTGGCCAGACGCATGAGCTCTTGCACGCCCTCCACAGTGGTGGCGTATGCAACCGCAAGCGGGGCCGAGTTGCTTCGATGCCCAGACTTGTCTGCCCTGGCTGATTCGACGGCTAAGGGGGAGGTATCTATGACCACACCGTCAAGGCCTACAAAGGCTTCCAACACATCGGGTGGGGTCATCACTTCAGATTACCGGCCGCACGGAGTGTGGTGCTTAATCACCCTGGTGTGGAGTCTCTTCATTGGTTGGAGGGTGTGGCGGATGCCTCGCCACATACACCCACAAAATGAGGCCCAACGTCAACAACGCAGTCGCAACAAGTGCGATCACCCAATCGTTTTCGGGCAGAGCGTCCCGGGTTTGGACCACCACGAAAAACACCATCAAGTAGCCAAAGACCAGGATTCGATTGCGCACAAGCCCAGAGTAGGCGACGGTGTGTGAAAACACCCGCCCTCGGGCACCGACTATGGGTATGAGTACGCTGGGCGCCATGAATCCGAGCCTCCCTCGTTTGGTCACACTCACGCCCGCGCCGTCGTGGGACATCACCTATTCGCTGAACACCTTGGAACCCGGCGTGGTGCACCGCGCTCAGAGCACCTCCCGGGAGTTCGCGGGTAAAGGCGTCAACGTGTCGAAGGCATTGGCGCTCGCCGGTATTGCCGCTCCGGCAGTAGTTCCGCTGTCCCACAGCGACCAGGCGAGCGTGAGCGTGGAAGTAGCCCTTGTGCCCGTTTTGATTGAAGGGCAGCTGCGCACAAATGTCACAGTGGTGGAAACCGGTGGGAGGACGACCAAAATCAATCAAGCCGCGTCGCCACTGTCCGCGGTCGAATGGTCCGCCCTGGCGAAAAAGACTGCCGAGCTTGGGTTGTTGGCAGAAGAATCCTGGGTGTTGGTCTCTGGAACGATTCCCACTTCGGGTGAAGCCTTGGAGAGCCGGTTGGTGGAACTCATCGACACACTGGGCCCGACACATCGCGTTGCGGTCGACACATCGGGGGAGGCCCTGAACGCTTTGGCTCGGTCGGGGCGGGTCGACTTGATCAAGCCCAACGTCAGTGAGCTCTCTGGGTGTGTCGGTCGGGCTCTGTTGACGTTGGGTGATGTTGTGGACGCAGCCAAAGAAGTCCTTGCCTGGGGTGTGTCAACCGTGCTGGTGAGTTTGGGCGAGCAAGGTTTCTTGGGTGTCCAAGCGGACGAAGTGGTCTGGGCCGAGAGCGAACGTGTCGCGGTGGTGAACACCATTGGTGCCGGCGATGCCAGTGTGGCGGGTTTTTTCCACGCGGTGCTCTCAGGTCGCTACTCGCTGGCCGATTCGGTGGCGTCTGCGGCGGCGTGGGGTGCCCTCAAGGTGACGCAGCCTGGGTCTCAACTCGAGACACTTCAGCCCCTTCCGAGGGTTTCTGTCCGCGCTGACATAGACGCTGATCAGCCCGTTTCTTCGGACTAGTTTTTCGCACCGTTGGGCCCGGCGGTGTTTTTTTGTGGAATCAAGTGTTGTTTTCTGTGGTTTTGTGTTAGCTTCTATGGAATTCGCGGACCCCGCACAGTAAGGACTCAACAAAGATGTTGGCTGAAGAGCGTCGCCTGATGATTGTCGATTGGACACGCACTGACGGACGCTTGGACGCATCCGATGCGGCCAACCGGTTGAACGTGGCAACCGAAACGGTGCGTCGCGATCTTGATGTCCTCGAGCGACGTGGCGTCCTCCGACGCGTACACGGCGGGGCAATTGCGCTCGAACGCTTTACCCACGAATACACGATTCCAGAGCGGGAAAACCTCAACCCGGAAGCAAAACGTCGTATCGCCGAGACAGCCGCTCGCTATCTTCCCGAGCAAGGCTGCGTCTTCGTCGATGGTGGCACGACAACAGAATTTCTCGCACCAGCCCTTCGCGGTCGGCCCAAACTCCTTGTGGTCACCAACAACATCCGGCTCGTGCACCGCATCGGTGACTCCGAGACGAGAGTGCACATGTTGGCAGGGACAGTGCGCCCCACCAGTTTGAGCTCGGTTGGGCCCCGCACCACAGCAGATCTCGAGGACCTGAACGCCGTAGTGGCTTTCATCGGCGCCAACGGCGTCTCCCAGGGCTTAAGGATGACCGCTTTTGACACCGATGAAGCAATCGTCAAAAAGAAAATGATCGCCAATGCTGAGGAAAGCATCCTCTTAGTGGACAACAGCAAATTTGGATCGACCTACCCCGCCAGTTTCGGGCAAGCCGGCGATATGGATCGTGTGGTGTGCGATTTGGACACCGACATCGACTACGTCGAACGACTGAACGCTGAAGGCACCGAAGTAGTTCTCGCATGAGAGCGCACACACAAGTTTCGTCGCCACCGATGGCGACGGAAACACTGAAAGTCCGGCAGGGGCGGAGCTTGTTCTCCCGCTGTGCCCCTTCCGGGACTTTTGGTGGGACTCCTTATCCCCCAACGGAAGGTTCAGTTTATGTCTGAGTTCATCCCGAGCGGGGGCGGCAGCCACACAGGCTGGCGAGCTTCACTGCAGAAGCTTGGAGGAAACCTTGCAGGTATGGTGATTCCGAACATCGGAGCATTCATCGCCTGGGGTCTCCTCACCGCCCTCTTCATCCCCACCGGCTGGTTGCCTAACGAAAGTTTCGCCAGCATGGTTGGGCCGATGATCCTCAACCTGTTGCCGATTCTGATCGGTTACACGGGTGGTCGCATCGTCCATGGTCAGCGCGGTGCTGTGATTGGTTCAATCGCCACCGTCGGTGTCATCGTCGGAACCGACATCCCCATGTTCCTCGGCGCTATGATCATTGGTCCGCTGTTGGCATGGATCCTCAAGCAAATCGACAAAGTTCTCGACCCGATCACCCCTCCGGGCTTCGAGATGCTGATTGGGAACTTCTCACTGGGTATTTCCGGAATGTTGGGCGCCATGCTCGGCTACCTGGCTATTGGGCCCACAGTGAGCGCAATCAGCACTGTCCTCGGTAATGGTGTGCAATGGATGGTGGACAACTCTCTGCTACCCATCGCATCGCTTATTGTCGAGCCCGCCAAGATTCTCTTCCTCAACAACGCCATCAACCACGGCGTGTTGGCCCCCTTGGGTGTCGTGGAAGCCGAAGAAACGGGCAAATCAATCCTGTTCATGTTGGAAACCAACCCCGGACCGGGTCTTGGAATTCTGGTGGCCTTCTGGCTTGCCGGACCCAAAATTCTCCGTGGCTCGGCGCCCGGCGCAATCATCATCCACTTCCTGGGCGGTATTCACGAAATCTACTTCCCTTACGTGCTGATGAAGCCACAGGTCATCCTGGCTGCAATCCTGGGTGGTGCGACCGGTGTGGCGACCTTCATGGTCACCGGAGTAGGTCTGGTAGCGACTCCGTCGCCCGGGTCAATCTTCGCCTACCTTGCCGTCACGCCACAGGGAGACCACCTGGGTGTGCTGCTGGGAATTGTCCTCTCTGCCGCGGTGTCTTTCGTCGTCGCATGGTTCTTGCTGCGCCTGTCCAAGTCGGATGCGTCCGACGCGGACTTTGAAGCAGCAAAAGCCAAGAGCGCCGCAATGAAAACGGGCGGACAGTAACAATGGCGGAAATATCGGCTGCTGACGTGAAGCAAATTGTGGTCGCCTGTGAAGCTGGTATGGGTTCCAGCGTCATGGTCGCCAAACAATTGGCCAAACAGTTGAAACCGCAAGGAATCACTGTGACCCACGCTCCGGTCAACCAACTCGCGGACACACCACACGAGATTGTTCTCGTGCACCGTGGTCTGTCAGCTCGGGCAAAACAAGCAGTACCCGAGTCCGTTGTGGTCATCTTTGACATGTTCCTCGGTGATCTCAACGTCGCGAAAATGGTCGGAACGTTGCAAAGCGGGGGAGTCGTCACCGATGGGTGACCTCCTTCAGACGGCCGGTATAACGCTCGATGCCACGGCCTCCTCGCGAGAGGAGGCCGTGCGCATCTGCGGCGATCTGCTGGTCACACTGGGGGCTGTCAGCCCGGAGTATGCCGAAGCCATGTGGGAGCGGGAGCTTGTGTTTCCCTCAGAAATTGGCGGTGGCTTTGCCATACCCCACGGCACTGACGAGTCGCGTCAATACGTGCACTTTGATCAACTGGTTTTTGTTCGATTCACGCAACCCTTCACCTGGATGAACGAGGAGGTTCAGGCCTGTGTGGGAATCGCCTCAGCGGGCGACGGTCACGTGGAGTTATTGGGAAATCTTGCAGAGCTGTTAATGGACGACGAATCCCGGACTGTCCTGCTGACTTCTCACGACGCGGACACAATCCGCGAATTACTCGTTTCTGGAAGGAGCGCATCATGAAAGCCGCCATTTATCGGGGACCCGAAGACCTCAGCGTCGAAACCGTTCCCTCCCCGGAAGTGGGCCCCCACGAAGCGAAAATGCGTGTGCACGCCTGCGCGACGTGTGGCACCGACGCCAAAATTTTTCATCACGGACACCCGCGACTAGAACCACCCCAAATCATCGGCCACGAGATTGCCGGA
Organism: Pontimonas salivibrio; assembly: GCF_002950575.1. Classification (NCBI taxonomy): domain Bacteria; kingdom Bacillati; phylum Actinomycetota; class Actinomycetes; order Micrococcales; family Microbacteriaceae; genus Pontimonas; species Pontimonas salivibrio. The sequence goes on along the minus strand of NZ_CP026923.1, from coordinate 1,122,051 downwards.
GAAATTATTGAATTGGGCGAAGACGTTCAGGGTTTAGCAATCGGTGATCGTGTCCAAGTTATTGCCGCCGTTCCCTGTGGCGAATGCTGGGCCTGTCGAGCAGGCCGGATGGGCATTTGTATCAATCAAACATCTATGGGCTATCAATACCCGGGCGGGTTCGCCGAAGAGATGATCATTCCCCACGAAGTGCTGAAAGCGGACGGAGTGAACCACATCCCCGACCACGTCAGCTACGACGAAGCGTCCGTCACCGAGCCACTGGCCTGTGCACTAAACGCCCAATCGCTGGTCAACGTGGGACCGGGCGACAACGTGTTGGTGATGGGTGCTGGCCCCATCGGTTGTCTCCACGTGCGTCTTGCCAGGGCTGCCGGAGCCGACAAAGTCTTCCTCGCCGACATTAATGGTGGTCGACTTGAGCTCTCTCAAGCCGTAGTTCACGCCGACCGGGCAGTAGACATGTCCATCGAGGACCTTGCCCAGGTGATGGCGGACGAAACAGACGGAATTGGCCCCAGCGTGATCATCACCGCGGCCCCCTCTGGTGCTGCCCAAGAGCAGGCCCTCGACATCGTCGCACCCGGTGGTCGGGTGAGCTTCTTTGGTGGGTTACCCAAAGATAAGCCCATGATTTCCGTGGATTCCAACGTCGTCCACTACCGAGAGCTCATCATTGCCGGTGCCAATGGGTCCAGTCCGGCCCAAAACCGCGAGGCCCTGGGGCTCATTGCCAGTGGCGCTGTTCCGGTCGCCGATCTCATCACCCACCGCCTGCCACTCGACCAGGTACGAGAGGCGATTCACGCGGTGACGTCCGGTGATGCCATCAAGGTCGTTATTCGCCCAGGAGAGAGCGCATGAGTGAGTATGTCCACCCGGTAGAAGTGCGTGACCCGATTGGCTTCCACGCCCGTCCGGTTGGCCAAGTAGTCGCGCAGGTGAAAGCCTCCGGTCTCGATGTCGTGGTGCGTCGGCCCGGCGAAGAGGGTGTGGTGGCCAACTCACCTCTTAGGCTTCTTGCCATGAAGGTCAAAAGCGGTGAACAGCTAGAACTGGTAATCCCCGCTGAAGGTGCCGACGCCGAGACATTAGCTGTTGCTCTGGCTGAGGCCATTAACGCCGAAGCGCCGTAAACGATGAGCCGGTCGCTCTCAGGTATTGGAATCGGTCGAGAGGCAGCGACCGGCCAGGTTCTGCGGTTCACGCGAGATCCTCGAGTCGAAGAGACACGCACCTCCTCCTTGGGCGTCGACCAAGAAATCGCGGCGTTGCGCAGTGCCATCGCGCAGGCTGGCGATGACGTGCGGGCACAGGTCGAAGGGTCCGACCCGGACACCGCCGCCATCCTGGATGCCCTGCTCATGGTGATCGAAGATGATGAACTCATCACGATGGCGACCCCCCACCTGGAACGAGGCCTGGATGCTGCCTCGGCTCTCTTTGGAGCACTCGATGACCTCAATGCCCTCATGGGCGATGATGAAGATTTTCAATCCCGTGTCGGGGATCTGCGTGGCATAGCGCGCTCGATTTCGACTCACCTTCGAGGACTCGACGCAACCACCACCATTCCCCACACGGGGGAGTGGGTTGTGGTTGCCGAAGACTTGACGCCGCTGGATACCGCACAATTCACGAACAGTGTGGTGGGAGTGGTGACCGAGTTGGGTGGCCCCACCAGTCACACCGCCATTATTTGCCGGGCGCGCAATATCCCGGCCGTGGTGAGCGTGACAGGGGCGATGGAATTGCCCGACGGGGAGTGGGTGTTAGTGGACCCGGCAGGCCACCGAGTGGTCGAGGGCGCTGACCTCAGTGTCGCCACGGTGCCGATTAGCTTTATTCCCACCCTCGATGAGCCTCTAGTGACGGTCAGGGCCAATATTGGCTCCCTTGCCGATGCGCAGGCAGCGGCTGACACGCTCGCTCGCGGAATCGGATTATTTCGCACCGAAGTGCTCTACCTCGACCGGCAGAGCCAACCCACAATGACGGAGCAGGCGTCTGAGCTTGCTGAGGTTTTTCGGGTGGCCCCTGCGGGCACCATTATTGTCCGGACAATCGATGCGGGCAGCGACAAACCTGTGGCCTTCCTCCCCGGAAAGAGCGAAGAAAACCCTGCACTGGGCGTTCGGGGATTCCGCTTAGGACGCGCCCACCCCGAGTTTCAAGAAGACCAACTCCTCGCCATCAAAGCGGCGATTGACGCGACTGGGCGACACGTGCAAGTGATGGCCCCCATGATTTCCACCGTGGAAGAAGCAACGGAATTTCGGGAGATGGCGAAGAAGGCCGGTCTTCCGGAGGTGGGAATCATGGTCGAAACCCCCGCCATTGTGCCGATGATTCCGGATCTGGCAGGCATCGTCGATTTTGTGAGTATCGGCTCCAACGACCTCTCACAATACCTCTTCGCCGCTGACCGGCAACACCCGGCCATGGGTGGCCTAGTCGATCCCTGGCAACCCGGATTGCTTCGCACTATCGACACCATCGTTCAACACGCCGCTCCCGCAGTTATTCCGGTGGGAGTCTGTGGTGAAGCCGGCTCCGACCCGCTATTGGCCATCGTCCTTGCGGGTCTTGGTGTGTCCTCAGTGAGCGCTGCACCCTCCGCGGTGGCGGCAGTTCGGGACGCACTGAGCTCGCTCACTAAAGCCCAAGCACAAGACATTGCCCGCGCGGTCGTCGCTGAAACGTCGGCGAACCGCGCCCGGGACGTTGCCACTGATGCCCTGGCCAGTGTGAGTCAATGAGCGATAACCCCAATTCAGAAGGACGCTCACCAGAGGCCTCCAGGCGCCTGGTAACGAACTGGCGCATTGTTGGTTGGGTAGTAGCGATATTGATGATTGTTGTGGTGGCAGGCCCACAAATCATCGACCTGTTTTGACCACTACCGAGAGGGTGTTGTGGTGGGCGATACTGGGTTCGAACCAGTGACCTCTTCCGTGTCAGGGAAGCGCGCTACCGCTGCGCCAATCGCCCGTAATTAAGTTGTGTCACCTCTTACGAGGTGGCGACGGGATTCGAACCCGTGTAGACGGCTTTGCAGGCCGCTGCCTCGCCTCTCGGCCACGCCACCGTACCGTGGATTCCTTCCGCCTGTGTATCGAATCCGAGCGGATGACGAGATTCGAACTCGCGACCCTCACCTTGGCAAGGTGATGCGCTACCACTGCGCCACATCCGCACTTACGCTTTCGCGTGGAGCCCACAATAGCTGATTTCTGGGCCCAGAGACAAACACGGCGCGCCCACAACGAAATGGTTGCTTTGAACCCTGGCGAATCCCGTGAGGACGAAGGGACAAGGGGTTCTCCCGTGCGCCTCGATGAGAGCGCCAGCACGCGAGCAGCCCCGCCTGTGGCACAATGAGAGCGACGGGCGATTGGCGCAGTGGTAGCGCGCTTCCTTCACACGGAAGAGGTCACTGGTTCGAACCCAGTATCGCCCACCATCTCGGTCAGATTTCTCCTGGTACCCCCAGCCCAATGGTTCGTCGGGAGTGCTCGGCCCGTAGCGTGAGCGGTGCAGGATCACGCGGGCATTACGAAATGCGGCACCGAACCGTCTACCCGGGCAAAATACGTGAGGCACGTCGCAGGCCGACATCGTCTGATACGTTGTCCACAATAGTTCCCCCCGGGGGTCGCTTATGGCGGCCGGTCGGGGGGCCTTTTTTTGGGTTACTGTCCGGGCGTGAGGAACACTTCGCTGTCGATCCCGGATCAAATAGCGATGCTGAGCTCACGAGGCCTCCACGATTCTCAGTCCCTACTGCCGAGGGCACTCTTGGGCATTGGGTATTTTCGGCTGTCGGGTTACTCCCGTTATTTTCAGGTAAATCCGGCCAAGGGCGGCAATAACTTTCAACCAGGTGTGGACTTTGCCAAGGTGTTCGATTTGCACCAGCATGACGCGGAACTGCGGAACCTGCTCTTGGAGGGATTGGCGGAAATAGAGATCGCGCTCCGCACAATACTTATCGCGCACACTTGCGCGATTGGTGGCCCGGGTACGGCGTACCTTCAGGCGTCCAGCTACAGAGAGAGCTACGACAAGACGGGTGCTCTGCTAAGAGACAAGCTATTGGCAGACCTTTGGGCCGATATCAATCGTTCTAAAGAGGCACACGTGGTGCATCACAGGACTGAGAGCCCCAAGGGGATCCCGCTCTGGGTTGCTGTTGAGGCCCTGTCGTTCGGGGTACTCTCACGAATGTTCGGACTCCTTGATAGCGAGGACATCCGTAGCCGAATCGCCCAGCGATTCGGCTACTCTAGCCCCGCCCACTTTCGCACGAATCTTCGCTCCGTAACGGTATTCAGAAACAGGTGCGCCCACCACAGCCGTGTCTGGAACAGTCGGGTTCGGCAGGACGTACCCCGGATGTTCCCCAAGTTGATTGACGAGGAACTAGTCGCTGCCAACTATGAGAACACTCCCTGGGGCGTCATCGCCGTGGTGGCGGACCTAGTCGGCCAGGTTCGCGGAGATACGACGTTCTTTGATGCCGTGTCGAGGTTGGTGCCAAGGGGCGGCCTCTACTGGAAAGGTCTCATCAGTCTCAGTAGCGAGTGAAGCCGTGGTTTTGGTTCAGGTTTCCACACGGCTTCCACGGCTTCTGCTCATACACTCGACGCTGTGAAACGGGTGTGCTGGTCGGGCTGGGCGAGTGCCCTTCTGCTGGTCGTTTTTGTTGTGCTGGTCGCGGGCTGTCAATCTAATCCCGCGCTCGTGCCGCCTGGCGTGCAGTCTGCGGTGAATGCGGACGACCGGGAGCGAAATTATGACCTTGCCTGGCAAGACATTCGTCGCCTCAACGGCCAGGTCGAGCGTGCGCAGTGGGAGGACCTCCCTGAGCTGTCACTCACCATCGTCTCCCGGATGGATCGGTTAGCGACGGGGGAAGCTGGGCCCTTAGCCGATCGGTCCACCACGCAACTGCTGGAGCAGGTTCGTGTGGATGTGGCCGAGCGCACTACCGAAGACAACGTTCGTGTCCTTACGGCGGTGGGTCTAGAGCTGCAGGAGGCTTTTGATCCGGGGGAGTTTGAGCGGGCACGGTCTTTGGCTATCGAGGCTCATGTTCTTTCGGTTGCTCTCGCACCCTCCCCATGAAGAGTGGGGCAACCTATACTGGACCGACCATGAAAAACCCTTTTGTTATCACCGCTTTGCTGTCTCTGGCGCTGTGGGCGGTGATTGTTCAACCGGCCTTTGAGCAAGACACCCTTTTGGCGTGGGTGGCCACCATTTTCCTTGTCGGTTGGGGTGTGTTCGGTTTGGTGTATTCGGCTCGCGGTGAAAAAGGGAAGGGTCGCGACTCGAAGTAGGCTGGGGAGGTCCTCTTTAAAGAAAGTTTGGGTGTCGTGAACACTTCCCCACAAGCCTCCCGCGCTGTTGTTGTCGACCAGGAAACCACTGGGAATGCACTTTTTGCTGACCCTTCAGTGGTCGCCATCCGGGTAGACGGGGAATTACGAGACCTGCACTCCACGGTGACTCCCGGCAGCACTGTGGAACCGGTCGAGATTGATTCACCAGACGGCCTCGACATTCTTCGACACTCCACCGCACACGTGTTGGCGCAAGCGGTTCAACAGATCAGGCCGGAAGCAAAACTCGGTATTGGGCCTCCCATTACCGACGGTTTCTACTACGACTTCGACGTGGAGGAGCCGTTTACTCCCGATGAGTTGAAAACCTTGGAAAAGACGATGCAGAAAATCGTCAACCAGTCGCAGCGGTTTCACCGCCGGGTTGTCACCGACGATGAAGCGAAGGCTGAGCTGGCATCAGAGCCCTACAAACTGGAACTCATTGGTCTGAAATCGGAAGCGTCCCAGGGTGGTGACAACGAATCCGTTGAGGTGGGGGCCGGTGAGCTCACCATGTATGACAACGTGGATGCCAAATCTGGTGACACCGTGTGGAGTGACCTGTGTCGAGGTCCGCACCTGCCCCACACGAAGCTCATTTCTAACGGGTTTTCACTGACGCGCGTCGCGGCGGCCTATTGGCGAGGCAGTGAACACAACCCCCAACTGCAGCGTATCTATGGCACAGCGTGGCCGACTAAAGACCAAATGCGGGAATATTTGGACCGCTTAGAAGAAGCAAAACGCCGCGACCACAGGATTCTCGGTCAAGAGCTCGACCTGTTTAGCTTCCCGGAAGAAATCGGTTCAGGCCTGCCGGTGTTCCACCCCAAGGGCGGAGTTATCCGCCGGGAAATGGAGAACTACTCGAGGCGGCGCCACGAAGAAGCCGGCTACGAGTTTGTGAACTCACCGCACATTTCCAAACAGGAACTGTTCGAAACTAGCGGTCACCTGTCTTGGTACAAAGAGGGCATGTTCCCGCCGATGCAGATCGACGAGGTGCGAAACGACGCCGGGGAAATCACTCGGGCAGGGGTGGACTACTACCTGAAGCCGATGAACTGCCCCTTCCACATTCTCATTTTCCGCTCCCGGCAGCGCTCCTACCGCGAACTTCCCCTTCGAATGTTCGAATTTGGTTCGGTTTACCGATACGAAAAATCTGGTGTCGTTCACGGCCTCACCCGAGTGAGGGGGATGACCCAAGATGACGCGCACATCTTCACCACCAGGGAAGATCTCGAAACAGAACTCCAAGGGGTCTTGGACTTCGTGTTGGGTCTGCTGGCCGACTACGGCCTGAATGACTTTTACCTCGAGCTGTCCACCCGGGATGATTCGGACAAATTTGTCGGAGGCGACGAGATTTGGACAGAGGCGACTGAGATTTTGCAGAGGGTCGCTGAAGGCTCCGGCCTCGAGTTGGTGCCAGACCCCGGTGGGGCCGCGTTTTACGGCCCCAAGATCTCGGTGCAAGCCCGCGATGCGATCGGTCGGACCTGGCAAATGTCCACCATTCAACTGGATTTCATGTTGCCGGAGCGCTTCGATTTGGAATACCAGTCGGCCGATGGGTCCAGGCAGCGCCCGATTATGCTCCACCGTGCCCTCTTTGGCTCCATTGAGCGTTTCTTTGGTGTGCTGACCGAACACTATGCGGGTGCGTTCCCCGCCTGGCTTGCCCCTGTCCAAGTGGTGGGCATTCCCGTTGCAGAAGAATTTGCTCCCTACTTGACCGAGGTCATCGACCGGATGCGGGCCTTGGGTATTCGCGCCGAAATAGACGATTCGGATGAGCGGATGCAGAAGAAGATTCGCACCCACACGAAACAAAAAGTGCCCTACCTGCTGATCGCCGGTGAAGACGACCGCAGCGCGGGTGCGGTGAGTTTCCGCTTTAGGGACGGCTCCCAAAACAATGGTGTGCCCATCGATGAAGCCATCGCCCACATCCAAAAAGCCATTGCGGAGCGCTCCGATGACTGAGGACCAACCAGACGCCGTCTTACGCGATGCGTGGGAAGTGCCTGGCGCCCCCGATAGTTTTCAGCGCCTCTGGGTACCCCACCGCATCGGATACATCCACGGCAATGAGGGGAAAAAGCCGGGCGAGTGCGTCTTTTGTGTCGCCACCGAGCTTCCTGAAGACGAAAGCCTCGTGGTGTTTGAAGGCACTCACAACTACGTCGTGTTGAACCTTTTTCCCTACAACCCCGGCCACCTATTGATTTGTCCTTACCGACACATCGCCCAATACGACGAAGCCAGTGAGGCCGAAACGGCCGAAATTGCCGCACTCACCCAACACGCCATGGTGCTGCTTCGCGAGGTGGCTGGAGCCCACGGGTTTAACATCGGAATGAACCAAGGTCGCATCGCCGGTGCGGGCATTGAAGAGCATCTCCACCAGCACGTGGTGCCGCGGTGGGGTCAAGATTCCAACTTTTTCCCCATCATCGCCAAAACCAAAGCCATGCCACAGCTGCTGGGAGATATCCGCGACCAGCTGCGTACAGCATGGTCACAGTCTGAAACAAAATAGAATCATGGCCTAGCGTGGGCCAAGGAGGAACACATGAGTGAACAGGGCAATCAGACCGGAAGTGCACGCGTCAAGCGTGGTCTGGCCGACATGCTTAAAGGTGGCGTCATCATGGACGTCGTCACACCGGAGCAGGCAAAAATCGCCGAAGATGCCGGTGCCGTAGCCGTAATGGCCCTGGAGCGAGTCCCCGCAGACATCCGTGCCGAAGGTGGCGTCGCGAGGATGTCCGACCCGGACCTGATCGACGAAATCATCAACTCGGTATCGATCCCGGTGATGGCGAAAGCCCGAATCGGGCACTTCGTTGAAGCCCAAATCCTCCAAGAGCTCGGTGTGGACTACATCGACGAATCGGAAGTCCTCAGCCCCGCGGACTACGTCAACCACATCGACAAATGGGGTTACACGGTTCCTTTCGTGTGTGGCGCGACCAACCTGGGTGAAGCCCTGCGCCGGATCAACGAAGGTGCCGCGATGATTCGCTCCAAAGGCGAAGCAGGCACCGGCGATGTCTCCGAGGCGACCAAACACATCCGTACCATTTTGGGTGAAATCAACCACCTCAAGTCCAAAACCCCCGACGAGCTTTACGTCGCCGCCAAAGAGCTCCAAGCCCCCTACGACCTGGTGGTCGAAGTGGCGCGAACCGGTTCACTGCCTGTGGTGTTGTTTACCGCTGGTGGAATGGCGACCCCCGCAGACGCGGCCATGATGATGCAGTTGGGCGCAGATGGCGTGTTTGTCGGCTCCGGCATCTTCAAATCTGGTGACCCGGCGAAGCGGGCGAAAGCGATTGTGCAAGCAACCGCCCAGTTCCACGACCCCTCCGTCATCGCCAATGTGTCCCGCCAGCTGGGTGATGCCATGGTGGGGATCAACGTGAACGACCTTCCCGCACCACACCGCCTGGCAGAGCGTGGGTGGTAGTAGCCCGGCAATTGGCATTCTCGCCCTTCAGGGCGATGTGTTTGAGCACCGGCGCATGCTGGAATCCCTCGGCGCGACCGTTGTCGAGGTCCGCGGTGTGCGGGACTTAGCGGGGCTACAAGGCCTTGTGATTCCCGGCGGCGAGTCCAGTGTGATGGACAAGCTCACCAGACTGTTTGACCTCGTCGAGCCCCTTCGGGGGGCAATTGATGAGGGGCTTCCCGTACTGGGCACCTGCGCCGGAATGATCATGCTCGCGAAAGATCTCGTCGACGGTATCGACGGTCAGGAAACACTGGGCGGCTTAGACATCAGTGTCCAGCGCAACGCCTTTGGTGCTCAACGGGAATCATTTGACACCCGGCTGAGCGTCAAAGGGGTGGCCGGCGAGCCGATGGATGTGTCCTTCATCCGCGCTCCGGTGGTCACCCGGGTCGGCCCCGGGGTTCAGGTGCTTGCGTCACTCGAGGATGGTCGAGTGGTGGCGGTAGACGACTCCCAGTGCATGGCGCTGGCTTTCCATCCGGAAGTGAGCGGTGATAGCCGCCTGCACGAAGCGTTTGTGAAACGCGCTGGCAACTATCCGCCCCTGCCTGGAGACCTCCCGACTACACTGGCCTAGGTCCCAGCAGTTAGCGCCTAGTGCGGCGCGGACACGGTGGGAGCCCGGCGAGGCAGCGCCTCTGAGGCACAGTGTGTCGTCACAGTGTGCCAACAAGGGCGGGTCGCACCGTTGGGTTGTATCAGGTGAGTTCAGTGGGGAGAGCGTGATGTCAGGACACTCTAAGTGGGCAACGACGAAGCACAAGAAAGCCGTCATCGACGCGAAGCGTGCGAAATCTTTCGCCAAACTCATCAAAAACATTGAGGTGGCGGCCAAAATTGGCGGCGCCGACCCAGCCGGCAACCCCACCCTGGCCGATGCGATCCAAAAAGCAAAAAAGTCGTCAGTACCCAACGACAACATTGATCGCGCCGTGAAGCGTGGGGCTGGCCTGAGCGGTGAATCCGTCGACTACCAAACGATCATGTACGAAGGTTACGGGCCGAGCGGTGTCGCCATGCTCATCGAATGTTTGACTGACAACAAAAATCGCGCCGCCGCTGAAGTTCGCACCATCATGAGTCGAAACGGCGGCACCATGGGTGACCCGGGAAGCGTCGCCTACAACTTTGCCCGCAAAGGGGTAATCGCGGTCGCGAAAACCGACGGACTCTCGGAAGACGATGTCCTGGCTGCCGTTTTGGACTCGGGCGCAGAGGAAGTCATCGACCGCGGTGAAGGTTTCGACGTCATTACTGACCCGTCCGACTTGGTGGAAAACCGAAAAGCAATACAGGCGGCGGGAATCGACTACGAGCAGGCTGAAGCAGAGTTCGTGGCTTCGGTGACGATTACCCCCGAACTGGAAGTAGCCAAGAAGGTCTTCTCACTGATTGACGCACTCGAGGAATCCGACGACGTCCAAAACGTGTTCACCAACATGGAACTCTCACCCGAGCTGCTTTCCGCACTAGACGAGTAACCCGTGCCACGCATACTCGGTGTCGACCCTGGAATCACCAGGCTCGGCGTCGGCGTGGTCGATAACCCTCACGGGTCATCTCTGAGCATGATTGCTGTGGACGTGCTTCGCACGCCCCCCGAGTGGGACATCACCGAACGGCTCCTGCATCTCCAACGAGGGGTCGCGCAACTGCTCGACCTGCACAAGCCCGATGTTCTTGCCCTCGAGCGCGTCTTTGCTCAACACAATGTCCGCACGGTGATGGGCACGGCCCAAGTCAGTGGCATCGTGATTGCTCTCGCCGCCGAACGTGGCATCCCGGTAAGCCACCGCACACCAAGCGAAGTGAAGGCCGCCGTCACCGGCTACGGCGGTGCAAAAAAAGCACAGGTTCAAACCATGGTGAAAAATATTTTGAGCCTGGACGAGATTCCTAAACCCGCCGATGCCGCCGACGCCCTCGCACTGGCCATTACCGAAGCCTGGCGGGGTCGGGTGCCGGGAGTTCAAGGCCGTGGGGCCTCTGCTTCCCCGGTGTCCAGCACACAGACGCCAGCTCAACGCGCGTGGCGCGAGGCTCTTGGTCAGCGCACCAACCTAGGCTAAGAGCGTGATTTCGCAGCTTCGTGGTGTGGTGGCGCTTGTTGACGGTAGCCGCGTGGTGATTGATATCCACGGTGTCGGCTTGAGCGTTTCTGTGCCAGAGCGCACAGCCAGCGTGTTGCGTGCTGGCGAGGACACTCTCCTGCACACCTCCATGATCGTGCGCGAAGACGATATGAGCCTTACTGGTTTTGCACTTGCTGAGGAGCGCGACCTGTTTGACCAGTTGCGAAGTGTCGGGGGAGTGGGGCCGAAGTCTGCGCTGGGTGTACTGCAGCACTACACCGCAGAGGAAATCGCCTCCGCCATCGCCAGTGAAGATGACGCCACTTTTCGCCAAGTGAGCGGAATCGGTCCAAAGACAGCGAAGTTAATCGTGCTAACCCTTCACGGCAAGCTGACCGCACCACCGGTAGGCGCCGGCAAAGGAGCTGTGGACACATCCGTGTCTGGAGCGGATCAGGCCGCTATTGTCCAAGCACTGGTCGGTTTGGGCTGGTCGGAGCGTGTAGCCAAAAAGGGAGTGTCGGACATGTTGGAGAGCCTGGGCGAGGGGGAAACCCCAAGTGTTTCCGACCTTGTGCGCAGAGCACTTCAGCTTCTGGGGCCCCAGACAAGCCGTGAGGGTAACCGTTGAGTGGTGACATAGTCGACCCCGCTGCGCAGTCCGATCAGGAACTGCAGTTCGAGGGTGCCCTTCGGCCATCGCGGCTTGAGGAATTCATCGGGCAAGAAAAAGTCCGTAGCCAATTGACGCTGCTGCTGAGCGCAGCGAGCCTTGAAAACCGGACTCCGGACCACATTTTGTTGGCGGGACCTCCCGGGTTAGGTAAGACCACGCTGGCGATGATTGTCGCCGAAGAATCACGCTCACCCCTTCGGATGTCGAGCGGCCCTGCCATTCAGCACGCCGGCGATCTCGCCGCCGTCCTCTCCGCACTCACCCCCGGCGAAGTGCTGTTTATCGACGAAATACACCGGATGGCCAGACCCGCGGAAGAAATGCTTTACCTGGCAATGGAAGATTTCCGCATTGACATCATGGTGGGTAAAGGCCCCGGAGCCACCACGGTTCCTCTTGAGCTCGCACCGTTCACACTGGTTGGTGCCACTACACGCTCCGGCCTACTGCCAAACCCCCTGAGGGATCGTTTCGGATTCACGGCAAATCTTGAGTTTTACAGCCCCGATGAACTGCAGGCGGTGGTGCGACGGTCATCGCGAGTTCTCAATATTGACGCCGACGAACAGGCGCTTTCAGAAATTGCGAAGCGCTCGAGGGGAACACCCCGTATTGCTAACCGACTACTTCGAAGGGTGCGGGACTATTCGCTGGTTCACGGCGGTCACGCGACCCTCAGCAATGCGCAGGCGGCGCTTGAGCTCTACGACGTAGATGACTGGGGTTTAGATCGTTTAGACCGTCAAGTTCTAGAAATTCTTATCGGCCGTTTTGGCGGGGGGCCAGTGGGACTGGGAACACTGTCGGTGTCTGTGGGGGAAGAGGCCGAAACGATTGAGTCGGTCGTCGAGCCGTTTCTTGTGCGCCAAGGCTTCATAGTGCGCTCACCTCGGGGGCGAATGGCGACCCCGATGGCCTGGGCTCACCTGGGGCGTGATGCGCCGGGTCTCAATGACCTATAGTTACAGGGGTGCCCGCGACGTCGGGCACTGTGTCGTGGAAGAGGTGGAGCGTCGTGGATCCTTTTAGTCTGTTTATGATCGCAGCCCTTGGGTTGCTCATTTTCTTTATGTTCAGAAACTCCCGCAAGCAGCGGCAAGCCCAACAGGAGCTTCAAGACAACCTGGTCCCCGGAGCCGAAGTGATGACCTCCTTTGGCCTGTTCGCCACAGTCATGTCCATCGACGATGACACCAATGTCGCCACCATTGACGCCGGTTCGGGAACGGTCCTCCGTGTCCACCGCCAGGTGCTCACCAAAGTGATCCACGACGAGCCAGAGCTCGAGACAGAATCCGCCGATAGTGCCACTGAGGCCTCCTCGGATGATGCCGGCCGCGAGTCGCGCGATTCCTAACCCCCAGATCCCTCAATCCCTGATTCCTAAACCCCGAACCCCTCACACACTGAATCCCTGATGGCCAAGAGAAGCGTTGCGCGCCAAGCGGTGCGATCCCTTATTTGGCTCGTTGTTATTTTCGCCCTGCTTGTGGGAGGAAATGCGCTTGCCGTGTTCGGTTCCGCAGGGTCCTGGGTGCCAAAGTTGGCCCTCGATCTTCAGGGTGGGACGCAAATCATTTTGGAACCACGCCTGGCTGAAGGCCAAAGTGTGAGTGAAGAGCAACTCAACCAAGCCGTGTCGATTATTCGACAGAGGGTCGACTCCAGTGGTGTTGCCGAGGCTGAAGTCACCACCCAAGGTGGCGAGAACATTGTCGTGGGTATCCCGGGAGAACCCGACCAAGCAACGCTGGAGCGAATTCGCTCGTCGGCGAAACTCGAATTTAGGCCGGTGTTGATCACCGGTGCGGCAAGTACCGAGCCGGTGGAACCCGTCGAGGTTCCCGAGGTTGACGACCAAGAGCGGGTAGAGCCCACGAGCGCTAGCGACCTGGCGTGGATTACTCCGGAAATTGACGCGGAATACCAGTCAATCAACTGTTTCGAGCTTGACACCAGCGGCGCCAATGTGGCTGACCCCACTCTTCCGCTAGTCACCTGTTCTCAAGATGGCTTCGAGCGCTTCATTTTGGGCCCGGTCGAAGTCGGCGGAGAATCCATTGCCGATGCGTCGTCAGGCCTTGTCCCCGGTCCAAACGGAGCACCCACCAACGAGTGGGGCGTCTTTATTGAGTTCGATGCCGAAGGGACTACCGGCTTCCGCCAGGTAACAGAGCGACTCATCACCCTGCCGGGTGTTCAAAACCAGTTCGCCATTGTTCTCGACGGTCGAGTGATTTCCGCGCCGCGCACCCTCGCGGCGATTACCGACGGCAACCCACAAATTTCCGGATCCTTCACTCAGGAATCCGCAGCGGTTCTGGCTGACCAGCTGAAGTTCGGTGCGTTGCCGATTGGCTTCCAAGTGCAGTCCTCGGAAACCATTTCGGCCACACTGGGAGTGTCGCAGCTTCAGAGCGGGCTTATCGCTGGCCTCATCGGATTGATTCTTGTGGTCATCTATTCGCTGTTCCAGTACAGACTCCTGGGACTCGTCACCGTCTTCTCGCTGTCGACCGCGTTCATCCTGTCCTACTTCGTCATCACTTATCTGTCTAACGCCCAGGGCTACCGATTGTCTTTGGCGGGTGTCGCCGGGCTGATTGTGGCGATTGGTATTACCGCGGATTCGTTTATCGTCTTTTTTGAGCGGATTCGAGATGAACTGCGTGATGGTCGGATGCTCGAATCCGCGATTCAGGCAGCCTGGAAGCGTGCGTTTAGGACCATTCTCGCCTCAGATGCGGTGAGCTTCATTGCTGCGGTGACTCTGTACCTTTTGGCGGTGGGAAACGTGAGAGGTTTCGCGTTCACGCTCGGGGTCACAACGATCGTCGACCTCATCATCGTCGCACTGTTTACTCACCCGCTGATGCAACTGTTGGGTCGAACCAAGTTCTTCGCCAGTGGGCACCCCCTTTCCGGGCTTGACCCGCAAGCATTGGGCGCGGTCTATCGCGGCCGTGCACGGTTTAGGGAACCTGTTGCCGTGGATAAGACGGCGAGAGAGCGTAGTCGTGGTGAAGCCAAACGCCGCCAAACCATTGCCGAGCGCAAAGCCGCAGAAGCAGAAGCAGCAGACCGTGGCGCAGGGAGGCTCAAATAATGTCGATGCTCACGCGTTTTGGAAACGGTCTGTACACCGGTGAGAAGTCGTTTGACTTTGTCGGTCGCAGAATGCTCTGGTACTTGATCGGCGCCGGAGTGGTCCTCCTCGCCATCCTGATTACGACCCTCCGAGGTGGCTTCGTCTTCGGAATCGAATTCCGGGGCGGGTCTGAATTTCGAGTATCCGAGCCTGTCCAAGTAGTGGAATCCGTCGCCATAGACACGGTTAACGAGGTTGTGGGTGTGGGCTCGAACCCCCGTGTGTCGATTGTGGGTGGGGATTCGGTCAGAGTGCAGACAGAGCAGCTCACCACCGAGGACACAGAATTGATTCGTGTCGAACTGGCTGAGGCCTACAACGTGCCGGTCAGCGAAGTCACCTCATCCTTTATTGGTGCAACGTGGGGACAAGACATCACCACACAGGCCCTGAGGGCTCTGGTGGTCTTCCTTGTCCTCGTGAGTGCTGTGATGGCTTTGTATTTCCGAACTTGGAAAATGTCGTTGGCGGCGATGACCGCGTTGATTCACGACCTGGTGATCACCGCGGGCGTGTATGGCGTTCTGGGCTTTGAAATCACCCCAGCGGCAGTCATCGGCTTCCTCACAATCTTGGGCTATTCGCTTTATGACACCGTCGTCGTCTTCGACAAAGTGCGGGAAAACACCGCAGAGGACGGCGAGGAGTCCACAAGGACATTCGCTGATTCAGTCAACCTGGCGGTTAACCAAACGCTCGTGCGCTCAATCAATACCTCGGTGGTCGCCGTGCTCCCCGTCGGTGCCATTTTGTTCATCGGTTCTGTGCTCTTGGGCGCGGGGACGCTGAGAGATATCGCCCTGGCCTTGTTTATTGGCATCCTGGCCGGGACCTACTCGACAATTTTTATTGCTGCGCCGATGTATGTGCACCTGCGCGAGAACGAACCGGAAGCCAGAAAGCAGGGTCGGCGCAAAGAAGTCGTCCAAAAGACCAGCTCTGGAGCTGTCCGCTAGTAGCACACCGCCGAAAGCCCCCATTCAGGCGCTCGGAGCGGGAACGCTCCTAAACTGTTGGTGGAGAGCGAGACGGAGGTGACCCGTGGCTGTCGAAACCCAAACCAACCAGTTTCAGGCGTTTCGTCAATTTCTGCCGCGCCTGTTTTCAAAAACCCAACCCACCGAGGGTCTCGACACCCTGCTTCGTACCATTAAACGCACCCACCCGCGTGCTGACATCGGACTGATTGAACGCGCCTATCGTGTTGCTGCCCTCGCCCACCAAGGCCAAACGCGCCACAGTGGCGAGCCCTACATCACCCACCCGTTAGCGGTGTCCCAGATTCTGGCTGACCTCGGGTTGGGCCCCAAAACGATTGCTGCTGCATTGCTCCACGACACGGTGGAAGACACGGGTTATGCACTGGAGACACTCCGCGGAGAATTTGGTGACGAGGTGGCCATGCTGGTTGACGGGGTCACCAAACTCGATCGAGTGAAATACGGCGATGCGGCCCAAGCGGAAACTGTTCGCAAAATGATTGTCGCGATGTCTAAGGACATTCGTGTGTTGGTCGTCAAACTTGCTGATCGTCTTCACAATGCGCGCACCTGGGGTTTTGTGGACCCCGAATCAGCTGCCCGCAAGGCGAAGGAAACACTCGAAATTTATTCTCCTCTTGCCCACCGCATGGGTATTCAAACCATCAAAGCCGAGCTTGAAGACCTGTCCTTTGCCGTATTGCACCCCAAGCTCTACGTCGAAATCGAATCTCTGGTGCGTGATCGCAGCCCCGAGCGGGAAGCGTTTGTCGAAAACGTCATCGAACAGGTGCGCGCGGACTTACGCCAAGCAAAGGTCAAAGGGGACATTAAGGGCCGCCCGAAAGAGTTTTATTCGATCTATCAAAAGATGATTCGACGCGGTCGCGATTTCTCCGATATCCACGACCTGACCGGTATCCGTATTGTGGTCGGCAGTATTCGCGACTGTTATGCGGCGCTGGGGGCTGTGCACGCCAGGTGGAACCCCATGTCGGGGCGTTTTAAGGATTACATCGCCACACCAAAGTTCAACCTCTACCAGTCGTTACACACGACAGTGTTTGGCCCTGAAGGTCGGCCGGTGGAAATCCAGATTCGCACCCACGATATGCACCAGCGTGCCGAATACGGTGTTGCGGCCCACTGGAAGTACAAAGAGGGCAGTCGAGACACCAAAGACCGTGAACGCCAACGGCGGGATGCTGATGATGCCCAACCCAGCACCCAACAAACCGAAATGGTGTGGCTTGCCCACCTGTCCGATTGGCAGGAGGAGGCAAAAGACCCCGAAGAATTCCTGGACACTCTTCGCTATGAAATTGGCGCGAAAGAGGTGTACGTGTTCACCCCGAAAGGGAAGGTCATAGGTCTGCCTGCCGGGGCGACACCGGTTGATTTTGCTTACGCCGTGCACACCGAAGTCGGTCACCGCACGATGGGCTCCAGGGTCAACGGCCGGCTCGTCCCCTTGGACACAGAATTGGGCAGCGGCGACACCGTAGAGGTGTTTACTGCTAAGAATCCTGATGCTGGGCCCAGCCAAGACTGGTTGAACTTCGTCAGTTCGCATCGAGCACGGTCAAAGATTCGCCAGTGGTTCACAAAGGAACGTCGCGACGAGGCCATTGAGCAAGGAAAAGAAGCCATTGTGCGCGCAATGCGCAAGCAAAACCTTCCGATGAAACGATTAATGTCTAGTGAAGCGTTAGCCACGTTGGGCAGCCAGCTGCACCTTGACGGGGTCGAAGCGCTCTATCAGGCGGTGGGAGAAGGCCGGGTGTCCACCCAGTCGGTCATCGAGAAACTGCTCGCGATTGCCGATGACAATTCGTCCGGTGATGAAGACTACGAGTCCAGTTCACCGGCACCCACCAGGCTCCCCACGAGGACCAGCGAATCGGGTGTATTGGTCCGAGGTGCGCCAGACATTTTGGTCAAACTCGCCAAATGTTGCACTCCCGTTCCCGGTGATGAAATTCATGGCTTCGTCACCCGGGGAACCGGTGTCAGCGTGCACCGCAGTGACTGCACAAATATTGCCAGCCTGATGGACAGTCCCGAACGGATGATTGAGGTCGAGTGGGCTGGGACAAAAGGGGCTGTCTTCCTCGTCCAGATTCAAATCGAAGCCCTGGATCGGCCCGGTCTACTCTCGGATGTGACTCGAGTGTTGACCGAACACCACGTGAACATCCTCTCCGCCACAGTGCACACCTCCGACGAACGGTTGGCTATCAGCCGTTTCGTGTTTGAAATGGGTGATGTCAGCCATCTGGAGCGTGTGCTGAACTCGGTTCGGCGCATTGACGCCGTCTATGACGTTTATCGCGTCACGACGGGGTGATCGCGCCACCATTGGCTCACTTGGGCGGCCCTGCGCCTCGCGCGGTCCCTGGCGGGTTTGCTCAAACTATCTCTCACTTGCTCCACCACTGAGTGCAGTTCAGTCTTGGTGACCAACGAATAAAGCTGTGCGGCAGCTACTTCGTCTTCACCCTGGTGGCTTAACAGGTCTGCTGCGCAGTCCATTCGTCCGAGAAGCCTGAGGCCTCTCACGCTTACTAGCGTGAAGCGCTCTAGTCGCTTCGCGCGAGGTCTCCATTGTGTGCGGGCAATGGGAGAAAGTGCTGGAGTGGTCGCACACAACACTGCCCAGGGTTCTGGTTTACCGAGCCCCGTCCAGACCCAGCCAGCAGTCTGCCCAGCCGCGACAGCCCATTGGGGGAGTCGCTCGGCCACGAGCGCTGCCCGCTCCTCATACAGTGGCGGTTCGCGCCGATCGGTGTAAATGCTTTGGATGCGCCAGCCGTCACCGTCGAGGTGGAGGGCGTGGCGTTCGGTGTCGCTGAGGGTCGGTGTGGGGTGCATCGCCGGATTATGGCGACCGCATCGGGGTTTCAGCCGACGGAGGGTGAATCTGTGGAGAGATTTGTACTACGCGTCGGTGAGGACATTGCGCCACGCCAGTTTGGTGTCCAGCTCAGCTTGGATCCGCTCTGCCTCTTGCGTGTTACCGGCTGCGTCGGCGGCAGACTTCTTCTCCTGCAAGCGTTCAATGTCTTGATCGATTTGCGACAAAAAGCTTTCGCTGCGCGCCTGTTTTTCTGGGTTCGATTTGTCCCAGTGGTCTGCTTCCAGCTTCTTGACGTGTTTATCGAAAGCCGCCACTTTCCCATCCAGCACTTTCACCTGTGCCCTCGGGACGGGACCAATTTTGCGCGAGCGCTCGTGAAAGAGTCGAATCCGCTCGAGAGCCTGACGGTGGTCGGTGAGGGTCAAAATGTCAGAAAACTCTTCAATGAGGGCAGCTTTTTGCTCCCCATTTTCCTTGTTGGCTTCATCTTCGGCCGCAGCTTCGGCAGTTTTTGCCTGATAAAGCACATCTCCAGCGGCTTTGAACTGACTCCACAGTTGGTCCTCAACGGCGCGGTTCGCCCGGGGGGCTTTTTTCCACGCTTCAAGAAGGTCGCGATATGCCGGGATACCTGCGGCCCCTTTCTCCGCTAATGCCTGGGCGCGCTCAATGAGTTCACGCTTGGCTCCCTTTGCTTCTTTCACGACTTTGTCGCGGGCTTGGAAGTGGGCGCGACGCGCTCGGTCAAGAGTGTGGCGGGCATTTCTAAAGCGCTTCCACAACGCATCTGCGGTGGCTTTGGGAAGCTTGGGGCCCTCTTGCTGCTGGGTTTTCCACGACTCAAACAACGCGTCAACGGCTGCGGTGGTTTCTTTCCAGCGCACCTGACTGAGGTCACCGTCAGCAAGCTTCTCAATCTCGGAGACAATTTTTTCACGTTCTTCAACCGCTACAGCCACAGCCTTTTCGCGCTCTTTGTTTTGCTGTGCCGCGAGTTCGCCGAGAGCCTCCGCAAGAGTTTCCACACGGGACTTCAACGATTCCAGGTCACCCACAGCACCGGGCGTTTCCAATGATTTGCGCAGCGCTGTGACACTTTTTTGGATATCTTTTGCGGGCGCCCCGGCCTTGTGGCGATCTTCGGCCAGCTTCACCTGAGATTCGAGGTCCGCGAACTTTCGCTCAAAGATGGCCATCGCCTCTTCAGGTGTTCCGTCTGGATAGGAGCCCACGGCGTGCCAATCGTCACCAATGCGCACCTCAACGGTGCCCTTTTCTGTGACACGACCCCAAGGGTGTGTGGTTTCGACCATGTCCTCCATGCTTTCCGCGCCAAATGTGTCGGCGCCGATTAGCCTACACACCGCCTTCTACTTGGCGAGCGCCACAAGCCAGAGACTTATCGGATTGTGATATTCGATATTTCGGCGGGTGCCACCGGGGAACCATCTGGAAGGCCGTCCACGGTGCCCTGCTCGATGACCTCGTCGACTAGCTCGGTCAAACCCGAAGTGACGGAACCAAACAACGTGTAGCCTCCGGCGGCGTCGGAGGGAATTGTGCTGTCGTCGTAGACGATGAAGAACTGGCTACCCATACTGGTGTCGTCACCGCCGACCCTGGCCATTGCGAGGCTACCGGTTTCATAGACGTCGTCTTCTGGCGCGTTTTCGATGGGCCCAAACGTGTAACCGGGGCCACCTTGTCCGGTTCCCTCAGGGTCACCACACTGCAACACGAAGATGCCCTCTGTGGTCAAACGGTGGCAGGAAACACCCTCGTAGAAACCGGTGCGGGAGAGCTCCAGAAAATTGGCGACAGCTTGGGGTGCCAAGAAGCCATTCAGCGACAGCTCGAGGTCCACCCCGTCGAGGGTCATTTGGGCCTCCCAGCTGCGAAATTCGCTGAGCGCAATGTCAGGAACCGTGTCCTCATTGATGACGGGCTCTTCCCCCAGCAGGTCGGTCACAGCGTCCTCGACGCCACCCTCCAAACCTTCAGATTCCTCGGCCACCACCGTGGCTCCAGGTCCCACCGCAACCCACGCCCAATAGCCCAAAGACGCAACAGAGACAGCCACCACCATGATTAACCCGGCCGCCCACTGGTCACGTGTGCGCCTGGTCACCTGCGTGTTGTGGACGATTTGATGGGCGCGGTAGAGCTTCAACCGCTGGTTGTGGTCGTCTTTTTGGCGTGAACTGGCCACGTGGGGCCTTCCTATCGGGAGTCGAACAAAAACCTCCCTCATTGTAGGCCCGGCGGGCACCGCTGACCGCACCATCCTGCCGGCGACATGGCCTCAGGCAACTAGCATGGGGCCATGTCAGGCCAGCCCGGGTTGTTTTCCTCCAAGGCACCCCTCGCAGCCGCCATGCGGCCACGAAGTCTCGACGATGTTTTTGGCCAAGACCACCTCCTCGTCGAGGGGTCCCCGCTTCGGGCACTGGCCGATTCGGCCTCAGGACAACCCGGTACGTCGGTGATCTTGTGGGGCCCTGCCGGTGTCGGCAAAACCACGTTGGCAAAAGTCATCGCCCACTCGTCAGAACGCGAATTTCTCGAACTTTCCGCGGTGAGTGCGGGTGTGAAAGATGTGCGAGAAGCAATGGATCGGGCGAGACGGGCTCTTGATATGGGCTCCCCGCCACCGGTGTTGTTTCTCGACGAAATACACCGCTTTTCCAAAGCCCAACAAGATGCGCTACTCCCGGGTGTCGAAAACGGCCTCGTGGTGCTCATTGCGGCCACGACCGAAAACCCGTCGTTTTCGGTCGTCTCGCCGCTGCTCTCCCGCAGTGTGTTGTTGACACTGCGGGCTCTTGATCACGATGCGTTGACCACAGTGGTGACCAGGGCCCTTTCCAGCCCTAGAGGCTTAGACAGTCGATTTGTGCTGGGTGAAGGGGTCCTCGATGCCTTGGTCGCCCGTTCGGGAGGGGACGCCCGGAGGGCGCTCACCGCTTTGGAGGCTGCGGCGTCGGTTGCACTAGGGCGCATCGCGAGCGCGGAAGGCTCAGCGGATGTTGGGTCGACCGATACTGGGTCACGCGGGTCAACAGCACCCGTCGAAATTACTGAGGACGATCTTTCCCACGCACTCGATGTGGCTCTGGTGACCTATGACCGAGACGGCGATCAGCACTACGACGTGGTCTCGGCATTTATCAAATCAGTCCGTGGAAGTGACGCCGATGCGGCCCTGCATTACCTCGCCCGCATGGTGGAAGCGGGGGAGGACCCCCGATTTATCGCTCGGCGTTTGGTCATTCTGGCCTCGGAGGATATTGGTCTCGCAGACCCGCAAGGGCTTGTGGTAGCAATGGCCGCTGCCGACGCGGTGAGTTTCATCGGGATGCCAGAAGGGCGCATTCCGCTGGCAGAAGCGACCGTGTATTTGGCCCTGGCCCCCAAGTCGAATGCCGCCTACCGCGGCATTAACCAGGCCATCGCTGATATTCGCGAGGGGAAAGCAGGTGTTGTGCCCCCGCATTTGCGAGACGCCCACTATCCGGGCGCGAGTGGGTTAGGACACGGTCAGGGCTACCTCTACAGTCACGACGCTCCGCGCGGTGTGGCACGGCAGCACTACTTGCCGGAAACCTTGCGCTCTGCGCGTTACTACCAGCCCACAACTCGAGGACTGGAAGCAGAATTGCACTCTCGGTATCGAGTGCTTCGGGGGATCATTGACGGTGAAGAGGCCGAGGGGCCCGGGGAATCTGATTCTTAGTCGACCCCGTGCTAGCATGATGGGTCGGTCGAGATAGCTCCAGCGGCTGGGAGCTTCAGTCCGAATGGCACTTTTTAGCCGGGTGCCTAGGCAGTGAAGTCTTTCCCTCTGGAAACGTCACTGAGTCTTGGTTGCCACTAATAAGGAGAAATTAATCCGTGTCCACTACGTCACGTACCCGTAGCAAGGTGCGCCTCTCGCGCGCACTGGGAATCCCGCTCACCCCGAAAGCTCAGCGCCACCTCGAAAAGCGCCCCTATGCTCCCGGCCAACACGGCCGCACCCGTCGCAAGACCGACAGTGACTTTGCTGTTCGTCTGCGCGAAAAGCAGCGCTTACGCGCCCAGTACGGCATTCGTGAAGCGCAGATTCGTCGCGTCTTCGAAGAGGCACGTAAAGCACCCGGTCTGACCGGTGAATCGCTTGTCGAGCTGTTGGAAATGCGTCTAGACGCTCTCGTTCTGCGCGCCGGTTTCGCACGCTCCACCGCACAGGCCCGCCAGCTGGTGGTGCACCGCCACATCATGGTCAACGGTCAGATTGTGGACCGCCCCTCTTTCCGGGTGAAGCCAGGTCAAATGATTCACGTCAAGCCCCGCTCGGAAGAGATGGATCCTTTCCAGGTTGCCGCCGCAGGTGCACACCAAGACGTGTTGCCTCCTGTGCCCGGCTACCTCGACGTATCCATTGAGACCCTTCAGGCCACCCTTCTTCGTCGCCCCAAGCGTGAAGAGGTTCCCGTGACCTGTGAAGTGCAGTTGGTTGTGGAGTATTACGCCGCAAGGTAGTCGTGTGTCCACCGGCATCGTCACAGCCGGTGGCGACCAACGGACAAGGAGTGTGGCATGAGAGCTCTCGGAGGCTTCATCTTCGGCGTTGTTGCCGGAGTAGTGCTGGTATTACTGGCAGGCCGCAGTGAGGCTGGCCGCGTCGCTCTCGCCCGCACCGACCACTCTTTGCAGGGGTTCGTCGACGGCGTGATTGAGGGTTTTCGTCAACCCGGTCGTTCTTAACCAGGTGAGGTAATGGAAACCGCCGAGATTCAGCGCCGCTGGTTGACCTATTTTGGTGACCGCGGTCACAGCGTTGTTCCCTCAGCGTCATTGGTGAGCGACGACCCCACACTGATGTTCACCGTGGCGGGGATGGTTCCCTTTATTCCCTACCTCACGGGAGTTGTTCCTTCACCGTTTGACCGCGCCACCAGCGTCCAAAAATGCATTCGGACGTTGGATATCGAAGAGGTGGGTAAAACCACGCGTCACGGCACGTTTTTCCAAATGAATGGCAACTTCTCCTTTGGCGACTACTTCAAAGAGGGCGCCATCGGTTTTGCCTGGGAGCTTCTCACCAGTTCCGAAGCTGACGGCGGTCTGGGGTTTCGCGACTCCGACCTGTGGGTGACCGTCTACGAAGAGGACGACGAAGCCTACGAGCTGTGGCAAAAAGTCGCTGGCGTACCAACCTCCCGAATTCAAAGGATGGGTCGCGAAGACAACTATTGGTCAACCGGTCAAGCAGGACCTGCAGGGCCGTGTTCGGAAATCTATTTTGACCGCGGGAGCGAATTTGGGCCCGACGGTGGACCCGCAGTGGATGACACCCGCTACTTGGAGCTGTGGAACCTGGTGTTCATGCAGTACGCCATCGACAATGTGCGAAGCAAAGTCGATTTTGATGTGGTGGGCGAGCTGCCCCAAAAAAACATCGACACCGGGATGGGGATGGAACGCGTTGCGTTCATCAAACAGGGTGTCGCCAACATGTACGAAATCGATCAAGTGCGGCCGGTACTAGACCGCGCTGCTGAGCTCTCCGGGCGAAAATACGGCGCTGACCCCGTCGATGACGTGCGGATGCGGGTTGTGGCCGACCACGTGCGCAGTGCGCTGATGCTGATGACCGACGGTGTGGCACCCAGTAATGACCAACGCGGCTACGTCCTGCGTCGCTTGCTGCGTCGCTCCATTCGGTCGATGCAGCTACTGGGCGTGAAGGAAGCGAGCTTCCCGGAGCTCTTCAGCGCCTCAAAAGACGCCATGGCACCTGCGTACCCTGAAGTGGCGAGCGAATTTTCCAGAACGCTTTCCCTGGCGACTTCTGAGGAAGAATCGTTCCTCGGCACCCTAGAAGCGGGAACGACAATCCTCGATGTGGCTGTCAGTAAAGCCACCGATGCGGGCCAGGCCACTCTCGATGGGGACACCGCTTTCGTGTTGCACGACACGTATGGCTTCCCCATCGACTTAACCCTGGAAATGGCTGAAGAGGCCGGTCTCGGTGTGGACCAGGAGCGCTTTGCCAGTTTGATGTCTGAGCAGCGAGACCGCGCTAAACAGGACGCCAAGAAGAAGCGCTCACAGGTGGCCGACACTTCCGTGTACCGGGAGTTCCGCCAACACGGCGAAACAGTGTTTTTGGGTTACGACGACCTCAGAAATGAGTCGAGTGTGTTGGGGCTCATCCGCGACGGGATCGCGGTGAGCTCAGTGGGTCCCGGTGACACCGCCGAAGTGATTCTCGCGGAAACCACTTTGTATCCGGAGTCGGGTGGGCAGGTTGCCGACCAGGGCACACTGGAAGCCCCCGGTGTCGTTGCCACGGTTCTTGATGTCCAGCGTCCCGTCTCTGGCCTCATTTCTCACACGGTGCACGTTGATCAGGGTGAGTTGGCGGTGGGCCAAAGCGTTGAAGTTCTCGTCGATGAGCCCAATCGTCGTCGCGCCCGCCAGGCCCACTCCGCCACGCACCTCATTCACGCTGCACTGCGCGACACCCTGGGGCCCCATGCCACGCAGGCGGGTTCACTCAACCGCTCCGGATACATGCGGCTTGATTTCTCGTGGACACAAGGGCTTGCCGCAGACCAGAAGTTAGAAATCGAAGCAATCGCAAACCGCGCGATTCACGACGACCTGGAAGTCAGCACCAAGGTGCTGCCCATTGACGAAGCCAAAGCTCTTGGCGCAATGGCGCTCTTTGGCGAAAAATACGGTGACACCGTGCGCATGGTCGATATTGGTGGCCCGTGGTCGAGAGAACTGTGTGCGGGAACCCACGTGGCGTCTTCCGCCCAAATCGGTGTCATCAACCTGGTCCACGAGTCGTCCATTAGTGCAGGAGCACGTCGGGTAGAGGCACTGGTGGGTATGGAAGCACTGAGTGAGTTCAGTCGCGAACGCGAACTGGTTGCCGGCCTGCAACAGACCCTCAAAGCTCCTCGGGCGGATATTCCCGCCCGAATTGATGAACTCATCAATCAAGTCAGGCAGATGGAAAAAACCATCGAAAGCCTCACCCAGAAAGGTTTAGGGGGAGCCATCGAACGGCTTGCTCCCACCGCGACCACATACGGCCCGGTGAATGGCGTTGTCGGCAGGGCCGACGAAGTGGCCAGTGCTGATGACCTGCGACACGTTGCTCAAAATGTGTTGCAACGTCTGGGCTCCGGTGCTCAGCTTGTCGCCTTAGGGGCTGACATCGCAGGGCGCGCCACCATCGTGGTCGTCGCCAACTCAGACGCCGTTGACCAGGGTGTCCACGCCGGAAACCTGGTCAAAGAATCGGTCGCCGTGGTGGGCGGTGGTGGCGGTGGTAAACCACAACTCGCCCAGGGTGGTGGCCCTGACGCAGCGGGTCTCGATAAGGCGCTAGAAACACTCGCCTCGAGCCTTCGCCAGTTGTGAACGATCACGCTCCCAGGCGTGGCGTGCGCCTCGGCGTTGATGTGGGTAAAGCCCGGGTGGGCATTGCCCGCTCGGATCCCGCAGGAATTCTTGCCGTTCCGGTAGAGAGCGCTCCTCGGGCGGAAGCCCTCAACCGACTGGTCTCCCTCGCGGGTGAATATGAGGCGCTTGAAGTTGTAGTCGGTAAACCCATCAGCCTCTCAGGTTCGCACACTGCGTCAACGGAGGACGCGGAATCTTTTGCTGCAGAGCTGGCGGGAAAGCTGGACTGTCCCGTTCGGCTGGTGGACGAGCGCCTGACGACTGTTCAAGCGAGTGCGGTTCTTCGTGGTCGCGGCCACAGCGCGAAAAATCAGCGGAGTGTGATTGACCAAGCATCGGCTGTTATCATTTTGCAACATTCATTGGATAGTGAAGCCGGCAGCAGCGTGGCTCCGGACGATGCGGTCGGCAGACCTGAGGGTGGTTCATGAGCGACGACGAGTTTGAGGCTCTGCTGCGTGGTTCGGGTCAGCCCGACCCCCCCGAGGAGCAGCCCGAACAACGCTCCCGCCGGGAACACCGTGAAGGTAATAAGAGTGCCGGTGCCCTCATCCTCGTCATCGTCCTCGTGGTGATCGCAGGACTCGCCGGGACGGGGTGGTGGGCGTGGAGCCAATATGGCGAGCGGGTCCTCGCCTATCTCGGTGAAGAGGAAATTCCTGATTACGCCAGTGACGGGACGATGACGGAAGTGCTCATCGTCGTGGAACAGGGCGATATTGGCGAAGATGTGGCCAGAAAGCTCGCTGATCAGGGCGTGACGGCCTCCTTTGAGTCGGTCTACCAGTTACTCCTAGAAGACACCAGCATCACCTTCCAGCCCGGTACGTACCGTCTGCGTGCCGAAATGTCGGCGGCGGCAGCGATTGAGGCCCTCCAGGATTCCGATAATCGGTTGCTTTATCGAATCACCATTCCTGAGGGACGCTCCGTCACTCAGGCGATAGAGACCATCGCCGAAAATTCGGATATTCCTCTGGCAAACCTTGAAGCGGCCATTGACGACCCCAGTGTGTACGGTGTTAACCCTCCCGCGGATAACACCTACCTTCAGCCTTTAGAGGGTTACCTTTTTCCCGCCACCTACGAGGTTGAGCCGGGCACCAGTGCCAGTGCGCTAATCCAACAGATGGTCGATGAGATGATCAGCCGCTTGGACAACCGAGGTGTGGAGCCAGATCAACGCCACGAAGTGCTCACGAAAGCGGCGCTTGTGCAACGAGAAGCCAAAGAGCCGGAAGATTTCTTCAAAGTCGCGGCCGTGATTGATAACCGTTTAGAAGACGGAATGCCTCTTCAGTTCGACTCGACCGTGACCTATTGGGAAAACACTTTCGGCACCGTCTGGACCACCGACGCCGCACGGGAGAACGCTGACAACCCTTACAACACCTACTACTACACCGGTTTGCCGGTGGGTCCTATTGGGTTACCGGGTGACATTGCCTTGGACGCCGTGTTGGAGCCCGCAGAGGGCAGCTGGAAGTACTTTGTGACTGTGAACCTGCAGTCGGGAGCCACAGTGTTTTCTGACACACTCTCCGAACACAACGCTGCCGTGGCGTTGCTTCGAGAGTGGTGCGATGATGCCGACAATGCCGTCTACTGCGAGTAATCTGCGCTTCGAAGTCTGGGGCTCACCCATACGCCACAGTCGCTCGCCGGAGCTCCACCAGGCTGCCTACCGTGTGTTGGGACTCGATTGGACCTACCGTCGCCAGGAGGTGACGGAGGAACAATTCCCGCAAGACTTTTCCAGCCTCGCTCCGGAAGTCGGTGGCCTTTCTTTGACGATGCCACTCAAAGAAGTGATTTTGGGTCACGTTGCTGATCACCGCGGACCGGTTGATCTTTTGCACGCGGCCAATACGGCCGTGAAAAACGCAGACGGCTGGTGGTTGGATAACACCGACTGGTGGGGGGCCTGGCGGACTCTCCAAGATTGTGGGGGAACGGCACACCAGAAGGTCTGGCTCTTAGGAGCCGGGGCAACAGCCAGGGCTGTAGTTTTCGCTCTCGCCGAAGATCGACCAGAGCACCTCACTTTGGTGGTGAGAAGCCCTGAGCGGGCCCGCATCACCCGGGTCTTAGGCGAGACTTTGGGTCTTTCGCTGAGCGTAGCCACCTTCGATGACCTTCCCACAGAGGCCGCTGACTGGGTGATTTCCACACTTCCAGGCGGGGTGGCCCCCGAGGCGCCCGGTCTCGCCCGCCAAGCCCACAGCGCGAAACTTTTCGATATTGCCTACGACCCTTGGCCCAGTGGGTTGGCTACGGCATGGCAAGAATCGCCACACCCTGTGGTGTCTGGCATGTCGATGCTGGTTTATCAAGCTCTCGGCCAGTTGCGCGCCTTTATTCAGGGCGATAGCCAAGAGCGGCTGAAACGCGAAAACGAAGTACTTGAGGCGATGTGGCAGGCGATTGGCCCTACCCCCGGCGCGGATGTCGCCCAGCCATCCGTGGAAGAATAGTGTCCATGCTTCGATGGCTTACTGCGGGTGAATCGCACGGACCGGAACTTGTTGCCCTGCTCGAAGGGCTTCCCGCCGGAGTTGAGGTGAGCGAAGACGCACTCCAACAGGCTTTGGCCAGGCGGCGGCTTGGCTACGGCCGCGGCGCACGAATGAAATTTGAAGCTGACGCGCTGTCGATCTCCGGCGGCCTTCGCCACGGGGTGACCCAAGGCGGGCCCGTCGCTCTGCGTATTGGAAATACGGAATGGCCGAAGTGGGAAAAAGTGATGAGCCCGTGGCCGGTAGACCCTGAAGAATTGACCGGTGCGAGGGCGGGAGCACTCACCAGGCCCAGACCCGGCCACGCGGATCTTGCCGGGATGCAAAAGTATGCCTTTGACGACGCCCGGCCAGTTCTTGAGCGGGCCAGTGCGCGTGAAACGGCGGCTCGTGTCGCCTTAGGGGCAATCGCGGCAGCGTTTTTGAAACCGCTCGGTATAGAGCTCATCAGCCACACGGTGGCCATCGAGCAGGTGGAAGTCCCGCGTGATGTGGCACCGCCATTGGCTTCCGAATTGGCACGAATTGACGAGGATCCGATGCGCTGTGCGCATCCAGAGACGTCTCAGGCGATGGTGGAGCGTGTCGATGCGGCCCATAAATCTGGTGACACCCTGGGCGGTGTTGTCGAAGTGGCGGTGTACGGACTGCCACCAGGTCTCGGTTCCTACGTTCAGTGGGATCGCCGCCTTGACGGGCGTCTCGCCGCAGCATTGATGGGGATTCAAGCGATCAAAGGCGTTGAGGTGGGTGATGGCTTCCACACCACCACTGTGCCCGGCTCACTTGCTCACGATGAGATCGTTCCAGGCCCCGATGGTGCCCAGCGCGTGACCGGCCACTCTGGGGGTATCGAGGGCGGTATGAGTACCGGTGAAGTGTTGCGAGTGCGCGCGGGCATGAAACCCATTGCCACGGTGCCCAAAGCGCTGCGAACAATCGACACCACATCCGGTGAAGCCGCTGGGGCCCACCATCAACGCTCCGATGTGTGCGCAGTACCCGCTGCTGGCGTGGTCGCAGAAGCCATGGTCGCATTGGTGATCGCTCAGGCGGTGTTGGAAAAATTTGGTGGCGACTCGTTGGGGGAAGTTCAGCGCAACCTTGCCTCCTACGTGGAGTCCATCCCGGAAACGCTGAAAACGGCGCCTGGCTCGAACGGTGAGTAGTAGTCACCCCAGAGTCGTCTTGGTGGGACCACCGGCTTCGGGGAAAACCAAGATTGGCAAAGTTCTCTCGAAGCGGTTGAACGAACCTTTTGTGGATACCGACACGGTCTTAAAAACCCGGTACGGGCCTATTCCCGCGATTTTTGCCGACCAGGGTGAGTATTGGTTTCGGGCTAGGGAAGCGGAGGTCGTGGCGGAATTCCTTGACGCGCCGGGCGTCCTCTCTCTCGGCGGAGGCGCAGTGACCACCGCGGGAACTCGCGAAGCGCTTGCGGATCACACGGTGGTGTTATTAGAGATTTCTGCCGAGGCGGTCGCACCGCGTTTACACAACGACAAGAGACCTTTACTCTCGGGCGGGGTGGCGCAGTGGGAAGAACTGGTTGCCGGTAGGAAGGGCTGGTACGACGAGGTCGCGACCTGGCGAATCGATGTCTCCCACCGGCCCATCGACGAGGTTGCCGAGGAAATTGCCGAGTATTTGGAAGGTGCCAATGACTGACACAACCGTGATTGACGTCACGAGCGCAGGGGTAAACCCCTACCAGGTGCACATCGGCCATGGTGTTCGGCAACAGATTCCCGAATGGTTGCCACACGACGCCCAGAAAATCATGATCGTTCACCCTCCAATCCTGCACGCCAGGGCAGAAGCACTGCGCGAGGCGCTCTCGGCGCAAAAGGAAGTCGTATTGGCTGAGGTTCCCGAAGGGGAATCGGCGAAACGCATTGAGGTGGCGAGCTTTGTGTGGGGCCTGCTCGGTCAGTTGGACTTTTCCCGAACCGACGCGATTATTGGTTTTGGGGGAGGGGCCACGACAGACCTGGCGGGGTTTATTGCCGCTAACTGGTTACGCGGGGTGCCCATTGTGCAGGTGCCCACCACGGTGTTGGGCATGGTTGATGCCGCCATTGGCGGCAAAACGGGAATCAACACCACTGAGGGGAAGAATCTTGTGGGAGCGTTTCACGCACCACACGCCGTTGTGGTGGACCTTGATTGGTTAGAAACCCTGCCAGAAAACGACATTCGGGCGGGACTCGCCGAAGTGGTCAAATGTGGGTTCATTAAAGACCCCGCCATTTTGGAGCTGATTGAAGCCCAACCCGACGAGGCCATTCGCGCAGGCTCCGATGTCCTGCGCGAGCTCATCACTCGAGCCATCCAGGTGAAAGCGGACGTGGTCAGTGACGACTTCACCGATGTGGGTGCCCGCGAGGTTCTCAACTATGGCCACACCTTGGGCCACGCCATCGAACACGCCGAGCGCTACCTGTGGCGACACGGTGTGGCGATTTCCATCGGAATGGTTTTCGCCGCGGAGCTTTCCCAAATGGTGGGCGGGCTTAGCGATGAGATTGTGGCCCGGCATCGCTCGGTCTTGAGCCTTCTCGGTTTGCCGTTGGACTACCCCGTCGATCGGTGGCCACAGCTTCTGGCAACCATGCAGAAAGATAAAAAGAGCCGAAGTGGTGTGCTGCGGTTTGTCATTTTGGATGGCCTCGGTCACGCGCGCGTTCTCGCCATTCCCGACGAATCGGTGCTTGTGGCCGCCTACCACGAGCTGCAAACGACCAGCGCCCAGTAGTCTGTAGGGATGCAGTCGATTTGGGTGATTAATGGCCCCAACCTTGGCCGACTTGGAACGCGGCAACCCGAAATTTACGGGACACAAACCGGTGGGGACATTCACGCTGTGCTTCAGGGCGAGCACCCCCAATGGGATATCCAGTGGAAGCAATCCAATGACGAGGGTGAAATCATTGGCTGGCTACACGAAGCGATCGATGGAGCCATTCCGGTGGTGTTGAACCCCGCTGCGTTTAGCCACTACTCCTATGCCCTTCGCGATGCCTGCGCGATGGTCACTGAAGCGGGACTGCCCCTCATCGAGGTTCACCTGTCGAATCCGGCGGCGAGGGAAGAGTTTCGGACGCACTCGGTCATTTCGGCGGTGGCCACAGGCGTGATTCAAGGCTTTGGTGCTGATTCTTACCGGCTCGCCCTCGCCCACATCACCGCACGCTAAATCCCCGACCACAACCTGCACGGAAGAGAGACGACGAAGAGATGGCAACGACAAACGACATCAAGAACGGCGTAGTGCTGAGCCTCGATGGCCAGCTGTGGTCGGTGATCGAATTCCAACACGTGAAGCCCGGCAAGGGTGGTGCTTTCGTGCGCACCAAACTGCGCAACGTGCGCTCCGGGAAAGTTGTCGACAAGACCTTCAACGCCGGGACAAAAATTGATTTCGCCACCGTTGACCGTCGCGACTACAGCTACCTGTACCAGGACGGCGAAAACTACGTCTTCATGGATACCAGTGACTACGACCAGGTCACCGTCCCCGGCGTGACGGTGGGTGACGCCGCCAACTACATGTTGGAGGGCACCGAAGTGCAGATTGCCATGTACGAGGGTGAGGCACTCTCGGTCGAACTTCCTCCGTCGGTCGTTCTCGAAGTGACCTACACCGAGCCTGGCCTCCAGGGGGACCGCTCGTCTGCTGGCACAAAGTCCGCCACTCTCGAAACGGGTTTTGAGATCCAGGTGCCGTTGTTTTTGGAAAACAACACCAAAGTGAAGGTGGACACCCGCTCCGGTGACTACCTCGGCCGTATCAACGAGTGAGTGCGCGTCACAAGGGCCGAAAACGCGCCCTCGATATTTTGTATGCGGCGGATTTGCGCCGCGTGGAAATCCTTGACGTGCTGGAGAGCGAATCCGCTCGGGTTGCCAAAAACCCTGATCAGTTACCCGCTTTTGAGTTTGGGGCCACACTGGTCCGCGGCGTGATGGGTGCAAGAGATCGCATTGATGAACTCATTTCCACCACGTCAACGGACTGGCCACTGGAGCGCATGCCGATTGTGGACCGCTCAGTCTTGCGCCTCGGAGTGTACGAATTGCTGGCGATGCCAGAGACACCGACTGCTGTGGTGATTGCCGAAGCGGGTGGTCTCGCCAGTGAATACAGCACAGATGATTCGCGTGGCTTTATTCAGGGCGTGTTGGGAACTATTGCGGAGCGGGTGCGTGGGGCCGGGCGCGAAGGCTTCAGTGAACACGGCTCGCCTGCATCACAAGCTGCGGAAGCTTCGGATTCTGCGCCACAGGAAGAGTCATCAGAGAGTGGGCCACCAGGACCCGAGGACATTTCGCCCGACACCGGGCGCACCGCGTAGTTCTCCCACGCCAAGCCTGGTACGCTTCCTGACGGTCCTACTTTAACCAGCGTCCAGAGAGGCGTGGAAGGAGGTACCGATGGCCAGCGACAGCGTCTTTAGCCAATCGGATATCACGCGCACGATTAAGCGCATGGCCCACGAAATTGTGGAAGGCAATCCGGACTCTTCGCTTCTCGTCCTTCTGGGTATTCCCACCCGCGGTGTGGTCCTCGCGAATCGCCTCGCCGAGCACATTGGCGATATCACCGGTGAGGATATTCCCACTGGGGTTCTGGATGTCACCATGTACCGAGATGATTTAGACCAAGCCCCCCTTCGAGTCCCACAGCCCACAACCGCCCCCACTGGTGGCCTAGACGACCGCATCGTGGTGCTCGTCGACGATGTGCTCTTTTCGGGCAGAACAGTCCGCTCGGCACTCGACGCGCTTGTTGATTTAGGTCGACCCCGCGCTGTGCGACTCGCGGTTTTGGTCGACCGCGGTCACCGTGAACTGCCCATCCGTGCCGACTATGTGGGAAAGAACTTGCCGAGCGCCCTGGGGGAGCGGGTTCAGGTTCGGTTACTGGGTGTTGATGACCGCGAAGCCGTGGAGGTCATTCGATGAACCACCTTCTGGGAACCGACACGCTCTCCCGCGAAGAGGCGGTGTCCCTGCTGGATTCGGCAAAAGAATTCGCCCGCGTGGCAGATCAAAAGATGCCAAAACTCCCCGCCCTTCGGGCGGTGACAGTGGTGAACCTGTTTTTTGAAGATTCAACTCGCACTCGCCTGTCTTTTGAAGCGGCGGCTAAGAAACTCTCCGCCGACGTGATCACCTTTCAAGGCCAAGGCTCCAGCCTGTCAAAAGGCGAAAGTTTGAAAGACACCGCCCAAACACTGGAAGCGATGGGGGCCAAAGTTGTTGTCGTTCGACACGCTTCTTCCGGTGCGGCGCACCGACTGGCCCACTCCGGCTGGCTCAGCTCATCGGTAGTCAACGCGGGAGATGGAACCCACCAGCACCCCACCCAAGCGCTTCTTGACGCCTACACACTGCGTGAGCGCCTTTACGGCGAAAACGCTGCCGGGGTGGGGCTTGACGGTGTCAGTGTGGCGATTGTGGGCGATGTGGCCCATTCCCGGGTCGCTCGCTCCAACGTGCACCTGTTGCACTTGCTGGGAGCCCAAGTGACCCTCGTCGCCCCGCGCACCCTCGCACCGAAGGGCATTGACTCGTGGCCGGTCAACTACGATCACGATTTTGACCGGGTGCTCAACGCAGGACCCGACGCGGTGATGATGCTCCGGGTACAACGCGAGCGCATGCGGGGGAGCTATTTTCCCAGCCCTCGCGAATACACGAAACACTTTGCGCTCAGTGAGGACCGGTTCGCTGCCTTACCCGAGCACACTCTGGTGATGCACCCGGGTCCGATGAACCGAGGTGTGGAAATTTCTTCGGTCGCAGCCGATTCACCGCGCTCCACGATTCTTGACCAAGTAACCAATGGAGTTTGGGTGCGAATGGCAGTCCTTTACCAAGTCAGCAGGGGAGGCCAGACGGCATGAGCGAAATACTGATTCGGCAGGCGGCGCTCTTAGGGGGCCCAAAGAGCGATTTAGCCATCAAAGATGGCATGTTTGTTGACCCGGTGGATCTCGACCCGAGTGCACGAGGCACACAGCTGATTGATGGGGAAGGACTTGTCGCCTTACCCGGACTGGTCGACTTACACACTCATTTGCGCCAGCCCGGAATGGAACAAGCCGAAACCGTTCTTTCCGGCTCGCAGGCGGCTGCAGCCGGCGGATTTACTGCGGTGTTTGCGATGGCGAACACCCAACCGGTGGCCGACTCGGTGGGGGTGACCGATATGGTCCACCGCCTCGGGCAGGAAGCAGGCTACGTGGATGTCCGTCCCATTGGGGCGGTCAGTAAAGGCTTAGCCGGTGAAGAACTCGCCGGAATCGCTGGAATGGCGGGCGGCACAGCGAAGGTTCGAGTGTTTTCTGACGATGGACACTGCGTGTCCGATTCCCTGCTGATGAGACGTGCCCTGGAATATGTGGGAACCTTCGGTGGTGTGATTGCCCAACACGCTCAAGACCCCAGGCTGACCGAAGACGCCCAAATTAATGAGGGTGCACTGTCGTCTCGGTTGGGTCTTGCCGGTTGGCCCGCAGTGGCCGAGGAAGCCATCATCGCGAGAGATATTCTCCTCGCCGAATACACCGGGTCCAGACTTCACCTGTGCCACCTCTCCACAAAAGGCTCGGTGGACATTGTTCGCGAAGCAAAAGCGAAAGGTGCACGGATTACGGCGGAAGTCACGCCGCATCACCTGTTGCTCACCGAAGAGCTCACCGCATCGTTCAATCCGCTCTACAAGGTCAACCCACCGCTTCGACAAGATGACGACGTCCAAGCACTTCGCGAAGCCGTGGCGGACGGCACGATCGACATTGTCGCGACCGACCACGCACCACACCCCAGTGAATCCAAAGAGTGCGCCTTCGACGAAGGGGCGTTTGGCATGCTGGGGCTCGAGGTGGCCTTAAGCGTTGTCCAGAAGGCTCTGATCGAACCTGGACACTTGGATTGGTCCGGAGTCGCTCGAGTTCTCTCCCAGACACCCGCCCACATTGGTGGTCTCGCCGGGTATGACAATCCGCTGACAGTGGGTGCTCCGGCACACCTCACCCTGGTTGATCCGGCGGCACTCAAGGATGTTCAGATGCGCTACACCCGCTCAGGAAACAACCCTTATGGCCACCTGCAGTTGCCGGGCGAAGTCCGCCACACCTTTTTTCGCGGGGTTCACACCCTCGCGGACGGA
Source organism: Pontimonas salivibrio (assembly GCF_002950575.1). Classification (NCBI taxonomy): domain Bacteria; kingdom Bacillati; phylum Actinomycetota; class Actinomycetes; order Micrococcales; family Microbacteriaceae; genus Pontimonas; species Pontimonas salivibrio. Next base: position 1,086,254 of record NZ_CP026923.1, on the reverse strand, counting down.
CGTATTGTGCCCGCGGATGAACTCCCGGGAGTAGCGAAATGACGCGGGAATTGGCGGCCGGCCTGATGTTGGCGCTTCTTGTGGTGGCCCTCTTGCTCGCCTGGTGGGGCTGGCGCCACCGGGTGGGTCGACACCGGGACCTGCCAGAGCTCTTAGCGTCATCAGAGGTTTCTGTGCGCCCCGAGCGGGTTCATTCGTTGCTCTATGTCGCGACGACACAGTCGGACGCACCATTGGAGCGCATTGCCAGGCGTCCCTTGGCGTTTCGCGCACGGGTTAACCTGGGCAGTGGCCCCGATGGCCTGTGGCTGGATATCGCCGGTGAAGACGAAGTTTTCATTCCCTCTGCTCAGTTGATTGCGGTGGGTCGCGCCACGTGGACAATCGACCGAGTTGTCGATAGTGATGGTTTGATCTTTGTGCGCTGGCAGTGGGGCGAGCGCGAAGTCGATAGCTATTTTCGCTCAGTGGATTTCCCAGCTGAAGACGTTCAACGCGCAGTGGAAGTGGCACTCAGCAACGACACCAAGGAGGATGCGTGAGCATCAACACCCCCGCCGTATTGGTCTTAGAAGACGGCACCCGCTACGAAGGCACCGGTTTTGGTGCTGAGGGAAGCCGCTTTGGTGAGCTGGTGTTCAACACCGGCATGACCGGTTACCAAGAAACGCTGACGGACCCCAGCTACGCGGGCCAAATCGTCGTGATGACCGCTCCACACATCGGCAATACCGGAATGAACCAGGAAGATGAGGAATCCAGACGCATCTGGGTAGAGGGATTTGTGGTGCGGGATGTTGCCAGGAGGCCGTCGAATTTCCGCAGTCAGATCTCGCTACCCGATGCACTCACCCAACAAGGGGTGGTGGGCATCAGCGGGGTGGACACACGCGCGATCACCCTGCAGCTTCGAGAAGCAGGCGTCATGAGAGCCGGAATTTTCTCCGGAGCCGAGGCAGGCCTTGATCCGACACAACAACTCGACCAGGTGATCAACCAGCCCGAAATGAGTGGACAAAACCTCTCCGCCGAAGTGTCTGTGCAGACCACACGAATTGTCCCCGCTGTCGGAACACGCCTAGGGGCTCTTGCCGTCATCGATTTGGGCATCAAGGAATCCACTGTCCACCACCTGGCTGCCCGAGGGTTTGAAGTCCACGTCATGCCAGAGACATCCGGGTGGTCGGATATCGAAGCCATCAGCCCGGTCGCAGTGTTTTACTCCAACGGTCCAGGTGATCCGTCGGCCAGCGATCGACACGTTGGAATTTTGCGGGAAACCCTCTCCAAGCGGTTACCGTTTTTTGGCATCTGTTTTGGTAATCAACTTCTCGGTCGAGCGTTTGGCTTTGATACCTACAAACTCAAATACGGACACCGAGGAATTAACCAGCCCGTGTTGGATAAGCACAGTGGGACTGTGGAAATCACGGCCCAAAACCACGGCTTCGCCGTGGAAGCACCCCGAGACGAAGTGGTCGAATCGCCGGCCGGCTTTGGTCGCGTCGAGGTGAGTCACATCAGCTTGAACGACAACGTGGTGGAAGGACTACGAGCGCTCGATATCCCCGCATTTTCGGTCCAGTATCACCCTGAAGCGGCTGCTGGGCCCCACGATTCCACCTACCTGTTTGATCGATTCCGGGACATGGTGACCGACTATCTGGCTCAGCCCAGCGAAGGAGGGCGGCTCTAGTGCCCAAGCGTGACGACATCAATACGGTTCTCGTCATCGGTTCCGGCCCGATTGTGATCGGCCAAGCCGCCGAGTTTGACTATTCGGGCACCCAGGCCTGCCGAGTGCTGCGGGAAGAAGGTGTTCGGGTGGTGCTGGTGAACTCGAACCCGGCGACGATTATGACCGATCCGGGCTTCGCCGACGCGACCTACATTGAACCGATCAGCCCCGAAGTGATTGAGCAAATCATCATCGCCGAAAAGCCTGATGCCATTTTGCCCACACTGGGTGGACAAACAGCCCTCAATGCCGCCATGGCGCTCCACGAGCAAGGAATCCTTGCCCGCCACGACGTGGAACTCATTGGAGCGTCTTTTGAGGCCATCATGCGCGGCGAGGACCGCCAAGCGTTCAAAGACATTGTGTTGGCCTCTGGTGCGGATGTCGCAGCTTCCCGAATTGCCAAAAGCGTTGACGATGCCCTGAGTTACGCGGAAGAACTCGGATACCCGATGGTGATTCGTCCCTCGTTCACCATGGGTGGTGCGGGCTCCGGGTTTGCCCACACCGAAGAAGAACTCATTCGGATGGTCGCTGACGGCTTGCAGCAAAGCCCCACTCACGAAGTATTACTCGAAGAGTCCATTTTGGGGTGGAAAGAATACGAACTCGAACTGATGCGAGATCACGCGGATAACGCCGTCGTGGTCTGCTCCATCGAAAACGTCGACCCGGTCGGTGTTCACACCGGTGATTCGATTACGGTGGCCCCGGCGTTGACCCTGACCGACCGGGAATATCAACGCCTGAGGGATATCGGGATTGACATCATCCGTCGCGTCGGTGTCGACACTGGGGGTTGCAACATCCAGTTCGCGATTGACCCGGCAAATGGTCGCGTGATTGTTATCGAGATGAACCCTCGAGTGTCACGCTCCAGCGCGTTGGCGTCCAAAGCCACAGGTTTCCCGATTGCAAAAATTGCCGCGAAACTGGCGTTGGGCTATCGACTCGATGAGATTCCCAACGACATCACCAAGGTGACTCCGGCTTCTTTTGAACCGACCCTTGACTACGTGGTCGTCAAAGTGCCTCGTTTTGCGTTTGAAAAGTTCCCACTGGCCGATCGGACCCTGACGACCACCATGAAATCGGTGGGTGAGGCGATGGCGTTGGGCAGAAACTTTGCACAAGCACTCAATAAGGCCCTGCGGTCTTTGGAACAGCGGGGAAGCTCTTTCCACTGGTCGGAGCTTTCAGAGATAAAAGACACCCTTCTGCAGCGCGCGAGCGTGCCCACAGATGGCCGGATTGTGACCGTCCAACAAGCGATGCGCCAAGGAGCGAGCGTGGAGGAGGTCTTCCAGGCAACGGGAATCGATCCGTGGTTTGTCGACCAAATTGCGCTCATTAACGAAGTGGCAGACGAGATTGCGGCTGCGCCCGAGTTCACCCCAGAGGTGATGAGGTTGGCCAAAGACACCGGTCTTTCAGATGCACAAATTGGTCAGCTGCGCGGCCTTGGCGAGGTCGACGTCCGGACACTCCGCCACGGTTGGAATATTCGACCGGTCTTCAAAACAGTCGACACCTGCGCCGGAGAATTTCCCGCCTACACCCCCTATCACTACTCCAGCTACGACCTGGAGTCTGAAGTGGCGGCCTCCGACCGCGAAAAGGTGGTCATCTTGGGCTCAGGGCCCAACCGCATCGGTCAGGGTATTGAGTTCGACTACTCCTGCGTCCACGCCACCTTCGCCCTCCGCGAAGCGGGGGTGGAGACCATCATGATCAACTGCAACCCAGAAACGGTCTCTACCGACTATGACACCGCAGATCGGCTCTATTTTGAGCCGCTCACTCTGGAGGACGTCCTTGAGGTCATTCACCAGGAGGGCCAGTCGGGGACCCTTCGCGGGGTATTTGTTCAACTGGGAGGCCAAACTCCTCTGGGGCTTGCTCAGGGCTTAAAAGATGCTGGTGTGCCCATCCTGGGCACTCCACCTGAAGCGATTGATCGGGCCGAAGAGCGCGGACAATTTTCCGCCATTTTGGATCAAGCAGGCCTGCAAGCTCCCAAGAATGGCACCGCCCACTCCGTGGAGGGCGCCATCGCGGTGGCTGATGAGATTGGTTACCCGGTGTTGGTTCGCCCCAGCTTCGTGTTGGGTGGGCGGGCTATGGAAATCCTCTATGACGCGGAAAGCTTGGAGGATTACTTCCAGCGCATTGGTGAATTCGCCATTGTCTCACCGGAGGCACCGCTACTCGTGGATCGGTTCCTTGACGATGCGATCGAAATCGATGTGGATGCACTCTTTGATGGCTCCGAGCTGTATGTCGGCGGGATCATGGAACACATTGAGGAAGCGGGGATTCACTCCGGAGATTCTGCCTGCACATTGCCTCCCGTCACCTTGGGTCGCGACATCATCGACCAGGTGCGGCAAGCCACGCTGAAGCTCGCCAAGGGTATTGGCGTGCACGGGCTGATCAACGTCCAATTTGCGGTGGCCGCTGGCGTTCTCTACGTCCTTGAAGCAAACCCCCGAGCAAGTCGAACGGTTCCATTTGTCTCCAAGGCGTTAGGTATTCCCCTTGCCAGGGCTGCCGCCCTGGTGATGACGGGCTCCAGCGTCCGCGACTTGGTGGCAAAGGGGCTCCTTCCCGCCCAAGACGGGTCAGATGTTCCGGCCTGGCACCCGGTCTCGGTCAAAGAAGCGGTGTTGCCCTTTAAGCGCTTCCGCACACCCCAGGGCGACATTGTGGATTCGATTCTTGGACCAGAAATGCGCTCCACCGGCGAAGTGATGGGAATAGATCGCACCTTCCCCTTAGCGTTTGCCAAAAGCCAAGACGCCGCTTACGGTGGCCTTCCAAGCTCAGGTGTGGTGTTTGTATCCGTGGCTGATCGTGACAAACGTGGAGCTATTTTCCCCATCGCACGACTTCGACAGTTGGGTTATGACATTTGGGCCACCGAGGGTACTGCTCAGGTACTCTCCCGATACGGCGTCCCCGCGCGAGTGGTTGCCAAACACACGGATGCGCGCGATGACAACCAGCCCAGCATCGTCGATCTGATTGCTGCCGGTGAGGTGGACATCATTGTGAACACCCCGCGTGGTCGCTCCGCCAGAGCAGATGGCTACGAAATTCGCACGGCCACCGTGGCTGCGGACAAAGCCCTATTCACCACTGTGGGGCAATTGGGGGCCGCCGTGGTGTCTCTGGAGCAGCGCCCTGAGGTGCCCTCGGTGAAAAGCTTGCAGGAGTATCAGGCGGAGCGTGAGGCCCACCAGGATGAGCAGTAACGCCGCCTCGTTTGCCGAAGCGTTCCATCATTGGCACGCACCGGAGCAGCGCCTGTGTGTGGGCATTGACCCGCACCCTGACGTGTTGGTTCAGTGGGGTCTTGACGACAGCGCTTCGGGCAGTGAAAAATTCGCGACCGGCATCATCGATGCGGTAGTCGACGCGCGTGTAAGCCTTGTGAAACCGCAGGTGGCGTTGTTTGAGCGACACGGTGTGGCGGGTATGCGGGTGTTGGCCCAACTCATCGGGCGTATGCGTGCCCTCGGCATTCGGGTCATCGCCGACGCTAAGCGTGGTGACATTGGGACCAGCCTCCAAGGCTACGCTTCGGCGTGGCTTGCACCAGGTTCCGACTTCGAATCCGACGCGGTGACTCTTAGCCCGTACCTTGGTGTGGGCGCACTAGAGCCGGCTTTCACTCTTGCCAAGGAACACGGCAAAGGGGTTTTTGTCCTCGCCGCCACGTCAAACCCTGAAGGCCAGAGCATCCAATCGGCCGTGACCTCGCAGGGCGTCACTCTCGCCCAAAGCGTTCTCAATCAATTGCAGCACACCGTATCGGCCAGCCAGTCATCTCCGGGGTGGTTGGGCGCTGTGGTGGGAGCCACAATCAACCACGAATCACTCGGCCTGAACCTGAGTGCGGCGCCTGATGTGGTGATTTTGGCCCCCGGCTTTGGCCATCAAGGGGCACAATTGGGTGATCTGCACACCCTTTTTGGTGATGCGTCTTCGCAGGTAATCCCCACCGTGTCGAGGAGCGTTGCGGGAACAGACCCGGACGGTGTTGCCACCAGGCTCGCTCAACACCTTGAGGAGCTTCGTCGTGTCCACCCCTGAGCCACTAGATGGGTCGACACCCACATCGACATCGCCACCGGATAGGTCGGGGTTTGATGCGGGTGCTCAGTCGGCGAAAAGTAGTGCGCTTCGAAAAAGACGCGCGCAGATTAAGGAAGAACTCTCTCAGCTGCAAAGAGACTTTGTCGACACTTTTGACCGCGCCAAGGATTCCGACAATCCCGCACTGTCGGGATTGCGCGTGGATTGGTTCTTGAGGGCTTTACCCGGAGTGGGCCCCACGAAGACCACCAAGATACTCGAGCGTTTGGGTATCAACCCTCGGGCGACAATCGGCGGCCTGCGCATCAATCAACGCACAGCTTTTCGGCGCGAATTGGTGGAACTGACAAAGAACCTGCAACCAAGGCGCACCATCGGGCGCCTTGTTGTCATAGCCGGGCCTACTGCGGTGGGAAAAAACACGGTGATTTCCGAAATTCTTAAGGCACGACCGGAAATTGAAATGAGTGTCTCGGCCACGACCCGGCCGCCACGGCCCGGAGAAGTTGACGGAGTGGACTACTACTTTGTGCCCGATGAGCAGTTTGACGCGTTAGTTGAATCGGGTGAATTAATGGAGTGGGCCGTGGTGCATGGAACACACCGTTACGGAACCCCTCGAGGGCCAGTGTTGCGCCAGCAACGAGCAGGCAAGACGGTGTTGCTGGAGATCGACATTCAGGGCGCACGCCAGCTGCGTGACGGTGGCGAAGAGGCACTATTTATTTTTATTGCACCACCCAGTTTCGACGCACTGGCCGAACGTTTGGAATCTCGTGGCACTGAAGACTCGGACGAACGACAGCGGCGTTTAGCGACCGCCGTAGAAGAGTTGGGTGCCCGCGGAGAGTTTGATCATGTCGTTGTCAACGATGTCGTCCAGGATGCAGCCCAAGACATCGTAGACTTGTTAGAGGCCACAACCCCCCGAGGAGACTAAATCGTGTTGCACCACCGAGGAATCATTGATCCCCCTATCGACGAGTTGATGGAAAAAGTTGACTCCAAGTACCAGCTGGTGATCTTTGCGTCGAAGCGGGCACGTCAGATTAACTCCTACTACTCTGACCTCGGCGACGGGAGCCTCTACGAACACGTCGGCCCACTCGTTCCGTCCACAGTGGACGAAAAGCCCCTTTCTATTGCCCTGCGGGAAATCCACGAAGACAAACTCGTGATGACCCCGCTAGCGGATTAGCAGTAAGTGACTGCCTGGCACAGTGAGTCGGGCGCGCGGGTCGTCCTTGGAGTGACCGGCGGTATTGCCGCGTACAAAGCGGTGACAATCGCCAGGCAACTGGTCACCGCAGGCCACAGTGTCACCGTTGTGCCGACCCATTCGGCCCTCAAATTCGTGGGTGCACCCACCTGGGAGGCGATTAGTCGACGCCCAGTGGAGGTCGATGTTTTTGATGGCGTGTCAGAAGTTACCCATGTGGCCCTCGGCCAGCAGGCAGATTTAGTAATCGTTGCTCCAGCAACGGCGCATTTTTTAGCCCAATACGCTGGAGGCCAGGCTCCAGACCTCCTACACACCACTTTGCTGGCCACGACGGCACCCGTGTTGGTCGCGCCCGCCATGCACACCGAAATGTGGCAACACCCGGCCACCGCGGCAAACCTTGAGACACTCCGTTCTCGGGGTGTGCACTTTGTGGGTCCAGACAGTGGTCGCCTGACAGGGGATGATGAGGGCCCTGGCCGACTGGCCGATCCCCTCGAAATTGTCCAAAGGGGCCTCGCGCTGTTGGGCGACCGTCCCCTTTCAGGAAAGAAAGTTCTCATTTCGGCGGGTGGGACGAGAGAGCCACTGGATGCTGTGCGTTACATCGGTAACCGCTCCAGTGGGGCCATGGGGGTCGCACTCGCTGTCGCGGCAAGAGATCGCGGTGCGGAGGTCACACTTGTTCACGCCCCACTGGAAGTGTCTTTGCCCACCGGTGTGGAATGCGTGGCTGCGCCGACGGCCAAAGAGATGCACCGTGAGATGACGGGACGTGCAGGCGGTGCCAACTGGGTGTTGATGGCCGCAGCGGTGGCGGATTACACCCCGAGAAACGCCTTTTCGACGAAGGCCCATAAGGATGACCTCGGCGATGTGTACTCACCGGAGCTTGTGCAAAATCCCGATATTGCGGCGGAGCTTGGAAAAATGCTGCGCGATGACCAGCTGCTGGTCACGTTCTCTGCAGAAACTCTCAGCGATGACGAAGAGTTGATTCACAGAGCGCGGTCTAAGGGTGAGGCGAAGGGCGCCGATGTCGTGGTGGCTAATCGCGTAGGGCCCACGCTAGGCTTTGGCGAGACAGAGACCGCTGTGTGGATTATTCAGCGCTCCGGAGCCCCGGTTCTGTCGACTGGTTCAAAAACGGCCGTCGCGGGGCACCTCATTGATGTCCTGCTCAATCATTAGGGGACAGCAATGCGTTACTTCACATCAGAGTCGGTGACTGAGGGTCACCCGGACAAAATGTGCGACCAGATTTCTGACTCGATCCTTGATGCCTTCCTTGCGGAAGACCCCATGTCGAGAGTCGCCGTGGAATCACTCACAACGACCGGTCTTGTGCACGTTGCCGGGGAAGTGTCCTCCTCGGCAAAAATCGACGTCGAACACATTGCTCGCGAGCGGGTTCGAGACATTGGCTACATCGATGAAGATTATGGAATCAACGCCGAGACGATGGGCGTCATCGTCTCCCTCGGGCAGCAATCACCCGATATCGCCGGCGGTGTCGACAACTCTCTGCAAAGCAGAGAGGGTAACGCCAGTGACGCTTTTGACTCCTTGGGAGCTGGTGACCAAGGCCTGATGTTTGGCTACGCCACCAACGAAAATGAGGCGTTCATGCCCATGTCCCTGTGGTTGGCCCACCGTTTTGCTGAGCGCCTCGCTGCTGTGCGAAAAGACGGCACCGTCGACTACCTCCGTCCCGATGGTAAAACCCAGGTCACTCTTGGGCTGGATGGCCGGACTCCGGTTGAGTTGGACACTTTGGTGATCTCGACTCAGCATCACCCCGGAATTGCCCGCAAGGAACTCGAAGCAGACCTCAAGACCCACGTGATTAATCCAGTACTGGACATGGTGTCACTGGATTCGACAAAGACTCGCTACCTGATCAACCCGAGTGGGGAATTTGTTCTTGGTGGCCCCCAGGGTGACGCCGGCCTCACCGGACGCAAGATCATCGTCGACACATACGGCGGTGCCGCACGTCACGGTGGCGGTGCCTTCAGCGGCAAGGACCCGACAAAGGTCGACCGCTCGGCCGCATACGCCCTGCGCTGGGTGGCCAAAAATGTTGTTGCCGCCGGCCTGGCCGACATTGCGGAGATTCAAGTTGCGTACGCAATCGGTTCAGCTCACCCTGTCGGTATCTTTGTGGAAACATTTGGAACCGAGAAGGTAGCGACGGACAACATTGAAAAGGCCATCGGTGAAGTATTCGATCTGCGGCCTGCCGCAATCATTGATGCGTTGGAGCTCCGCACAACCCGGTACGTTCCGACAGCCACCTACGGTCACTTTGGCCGGTTGGATCTCGACCTGCCCTGGGAGCGCACCAACCGGATCGACGAACTTCTGCGCGCGAGCCGCTAATGGGTGAGCACCCGGTCGCCCGGGTGCTTCCCGAATCTAGGCTGCCGCAGTTAGATCGCATTTTTGACTACTCCATCCCCGAGGGGATGGAAGTCGCTCCTGGTGTGCGCGTGCGCGTACCCATGGGACGAGGCGGCCGGCTCCAAGCCGGCATCGTCATCGACGTGGTCGAAAAGTCCTCATTTGACGGGAAATTAACCCCCATTGACACTCTCGTGTCACCCGTCCCAGTCGTCACACCCGAGCTTCAGCGTCTGGCCGATGCAGTGGCGAAACGCCAGGCCGGTGGTGTGGCCGATATTTTGCGCTTGGCGGTGCCCCCGCGAGCTGTCCGGGTAGAAAAGGCGTGGCTCAACAGGGAATCGGTGGAACCCGCCGAGGTGGAGCTACCAGAAGCCCCCAGTGGCTACGACGAGGGTCACTGGTTAGGGCTGATCGAACAGGGCACTAGACATTGGTGGCAACTGCCCTATGGTCTTCACCACACCGCAGATCACAGTGTTCCCAATGGGCATTGGGAGATCGCCCAATTAGCCGCGCACGCCTTGGCTGCCGGCTCGGGTGTGGTGATTTGTGTGCCGGACTGGCGAGATCATCAGTTACTCGATGGTGCACTTCGTGAGCTAGTCGATGAGAGTGTCCTGGCTCCCTTTGTGGCAACAGAAACCCCCAGCGAGCGCTACCGCAGTTATTTGCGCACCCTTGAGCACACCCCGAGCATTGCCTATGGTGCTCGCCACGCAATCTATGCCCCGGTGTCCAAGCTTGGGCTGGTCATTGTGCTCTCGGACGGGGATGATCTTCACCGTGAGCCACTCGCTCCATACCCTCACAGTCGTGATGTTGCGCTGATACGCGGCGAGCACACCGGTGCCGCGGTGGTGTTCGCGAGTCACGTGCCGAGCCTTCCTGTGCTCAGATTGATGAAAATGGGCTATCTGACGGCCTGCCGCCCGCGTCATGACCGCAGACCCCGGGTTATCCCCACAGCCTTGGGGCGCTTAGCCGAGGACCCCCAGACACCGGGGCGCCTGCCGTCGGTGGCCTACCGGGCGATAGTCGACGCGTTGACAGCAGGCCCCGTTCTCGTTCAGGTCTTCCACGCCGGTTATTCCCCAGGGTTAACCTGTCGATCCTGTGGGGAGCGTGCGCGATGCCTCGAATGCGGAGGGCCGTTGAAAACCTCTCACCAAGCCGGACCTGTGTCCTGTGGCTGGTGTGGGCATCTGGCTGCCCTGTGGTCGTGTAGTGAATGTGGAGGCAGCGAACATCGCCCAAGCGGTCACGGGGTGGGGCGCACCACACAAGAGTTGGGCAAAGCTTTCCCCGGTGTTCCCATCGTTCGTGCTGATGGTGAAAGTAGGACCGCTTCGGTTCCAGGGCGTCCGGCACTGGTGGTGGCGACCCGAGGCGCTGAACCAGTCGCAGCGGGTGGTTACCACGCCGCGCTGTTATTAGACGGTGAGGCCATGTTGCAAAGGGCGTCACTGGATGCGCTGGAGGACACCCTGCAAGGGTGGGAGTGGGCTTTGAGCCTGCTGGCACCGGGCGCGGTGGTATACCTCACGGATTTGGAAGGAAAAGTCGCCCAAAGCTTCGCGTCGGGTGGTGTGGAGGTGCTGTTGGAACGGGAGCTCCAGCAGCGCGGGGAGCTTCGCATGCCCCCGACAATTCGTCTCGCGTCGGTCACTGGGCCACGCGCCGAGGTCGAAGCGGTGGTGTCTTCACTGACGGGCCCAGGGTCCTCGGGTGCCCTAAAAGGCCAGATTGATGCCTTGGGGCCCATTCGAACCGATTCTCACGCGACGTTCCTGCTTCGGATGTCCTACCGTGTGGCCCCAGAAGTGGGGGCGACGTTGCGCGCTGCCGTGGTGCGCTCTGCCACCGCGGGGCCCAGGCGGAATGCTCGCCTCAAAGTGGTGATGGATGACGTCGATGCACTAGACGCGATGGCGGATGACCCGGGGGAGTGAGCCCCACAAACCTGGTAAGCGGTTGGTCGCTCGCTGTCTACAGCCTCAGTAGTCTCGAAGGATGAGGGTTGTGTTCGCCGGTTCTCCGGCTGTTGCCAGGACCGTGTTGAAGGCCTGTGTGGACGCCGGGATGCCCATCGTGGGGGTCATTAGCCAACCCGATCGCCCGGTGGGACGAAAAAAGGTGATTACGCCAACGCCGGTGTCGGCCTATGCCACAGAAGGCGCGATCGCCCTGGAGCGTCCAGAGAGCTCAATAGAATTAACGGCTGCGATAGATCGGCTGAAGCCCGACCTTGTGATCGCCGTCGCCTACGGTCGCCTGATTACCCCTTCTGTGTTGGCATTGCCCACCCACGGGTGGTGGAATCTCCACTTTTCCCTGTTGCCCGCATACCGCGGTGCCACACCGGTGCAGCACGCCCTGCTAGAAGGCGACACGACCACCGGGGTGAGCGTTTTCCAGATTGATGAAGGACTAGACACCGGGCTGATTCTCGCCCAGGAGCCTCTGGTGATTAGGCCCCACGTTACTGCCGGAGAATTGCTGGTCGAACTAGCCCAGGTTGGCGCCCGACTGCTGATTCACACGTTCCATGATCTATTGGCCGGACGTCTGAAGCCGACACCCCAAAGTGGTCCTGTGTCACTCGCGCCCAAGTTGCCCCGTGACGCAGGGCGACTCGACTGCTCGCTTTCTGTGCAAGAGGTGTTCCAACGCTTTCAAGCCACCACGCCCGAACCGGGGGCATATCTCGCACTCGGCGAGGAAGGGGTTCGACTCGGTGTTCACGACGCAGAACCCCTTCCCGACATGCACGGCGAACCGGGTGTGATTGACCGTAGTGAGGGTCGGATTGTGGTGGGGTGCCACGACGGTGCACTCTGGCTGAAAAAGGTACAGCCCGCGGGAAAAACAGTGATGACTGCCGAGGACTGGTGGCGAGGGGTGTCGAAACCGGTGCACTGTGGCTGATCGAAAAACCCGCTACCCGCGGTCTGCTCGAGGTCTCGCGTGGGCGCTTCACCAACAGGTGTGGGAGGACGGGGGTTACGCAAACATTGTGTGGCCAAAGCTGTTGGCGGATACCCCACTGACTGCGGAGGACACACGGTTTGCGACCGAATTGGCTTACGGTTCGCTTAGGCGCTACGGCCAGTGGGAAGCCATTGTGAAGGCTGCTTCGGGTCGAGACCCACACCGGATACAACAAGAAGTCTGGTGGGTGCTCATTCTGGGAACCCACCAACTTCTCGCCATGTCCACAGCGACCCACGCTGCCGTCAACGAGATGGTGGCACTGTGTAAAACGCTGGGGTTTTCCCGCGCGTCTGGCTTCGTGAACGCTGTACTGCGTCGAGTGTCGGAAAAGACCCTGGAACAGTGGCTGGAGATCCTCACCGCCAATCGCCCGGAGGGGGCCGAGCGTTTGGGTGTGCTGCACGCCCACCCGGAGTGGATTGTCCACGCCCTTGGGCAGGCCCTCGAGCGTGAAGGTCGATTAGAGGAGCTTCCAGACCTTCTTGGTGCACATAACGAACCCGCCAGCACACACCTTGCGCTGCTCGGCTCCACGCCACACCCCAATGATCAGCGCACCTTATATTCGCCCATTGGTGTGGTGAGTCCCGGCAATCCGGGACTGGATGCCCGTGTGGTCGCGTCAACAGCAAGAGTGCAAGACGAAGGTTCACAATTGGCGGCACTCGTTGCCGCTCACGTTGTGCCGATGGCCGCAGGGATGAGAATGCTCGACGCTTGCGCTGGGCCGGGAGGAAAGACGGCCGTGTGGGGTCATGTAGCCCAGCAAGTGGGTGCCACCCTCACCGCGGTAGAACAACACGCCCACCGCGCCGCACTCGTGAGCGATTCGGTTCGTGGTCTGCATAGTGGGACAGTCGAGGTTGTCACCGCCGATGTCATTGATTACCTCGATGGGACAAGTGAGCCCTTCGATCGCATCCTGTTGGATGCGCCGTGTTTGGGCCTGGGGGCATTGCGCAGGCGACCGGAGGCACGGTGGCGCAAGAAGCGCTCCGATCTTGATGGCTTGATGGACACCCAACGTGCGCTGTTGTCGGCGTGTGCCGGAGCACTCGCCCCCGGTGGGCATCTGGTCTATGTCACATGCTCGCCCGTTGTGGAGGAAACCACGGAGGCTATTTCGTGGCTTCTCGCTCACGATTCGACCATGCGCGCTGTCCAGACAGAACCCATCATTCAATCCGTTGTGCGAAAGCCCCTCGATCAGGTGGCTGTGGGTACGGCCGTTCAGCTGTGGCCTCACCGTCATGGCACCGATGCGATGTTTATCCAAGTGCTCGTCAAGTCACCATCCGACTAGGCTTGAGCTGTGCAGGTGCGAATTAATCCGAGTGTTCTTGCGGCCGATTTTGTGAATATGGAAGCAGCACTGCAGAGCATCTCCTCCGCAGACGCGGTGCACGTGGATGTCATGGACTATCACTTTGTTCCCAACTTGACGTTTGGGCCCCAAATGGTGGGCCGCATCCAAGACGTCTCACCCGTCCCACTCGATGTGCACCTCATGATTGATAACCCCGAGCGTTGGGCAGTTGATTTTGCGAGCACCGGAGCCGACTGTGTGACGTTTCACGTGGAAGCCACCGAGGACCCTCTCGCGGTCATCGAGGCTCTGGAGAAGGCTGGGGCAAAGACAGGCATCTCGGTAAAGCCCGGCACACCCATCGAGCCCTACCTCGATTTAGTGGAGCGTGTCGACCAGGTACTGATTATGACCGTGGAACCAGGCTTTGGCGGGCAATCTTTCATGGACAGTGTGCTGGACAAAGTCACTGCTGTTGCCACGCGGGCGGCAGACATCGGCCGAGACCTGTGGATCCAGGTCGACGGGGGAGTAGGTCCCGGCACCATTCAACGTGCCGCTCGCGCAGGCGCAAACACTTTTGTGGCCGGCAGCAGTGTTTTTGGTCGAGAGATCTCTCCGGCTGAGGCGATCGCCGAACTACGGGCAGAGGCCCAGGCTGCCGTGGGCCACTAAGCGCCACGTAATACCACCCACACAGACCGTCCCGAAGGAGCAAGGAGTGCGACATGTCACAGACAAAGCCCGAAATTGATCCCCCCATGGGTCCAGCCCCCAGCGAACTGGTGATTGATGACCTCGAAGTGGGCTCCGGCGAGGAAGCCAAGCCGGGTGCCACTGTGGAAGTCCACTACCTCGGAGTGGACTACGAAACGGGCGAAGAATTTGATAGTTCCTGGTCGCGTGGCCAAACCATCACCTTTCCCCTCTCGGGACTCATTGCCGGTTGGCAGGAAGGAATTCCAGGGATGAAAGTCGGAGGGCGACGAACGCTGGCATGCCCACCCCACCTGGCCTATGGTCCTTCCGGTGGCGGGCACCCGTTGAGCGGAAAAACGCTCCTCTTCGTGATTGACCTGGTCGGCATCCGCTAAACCCTCCGCGTGATGGCCCTCCGGCGCGCTGTGGCCGGTAACCTGGTGTCGTGAAAACTTTCGATGAGCTTTACCGTGAAGTCCACGTTCGGTCCCTAGAAGCCACTGAAGGGTCGAGGACAGCTGAACTTCTCGCCGCCGGTGTGCACGCCATTGGAAAAAAAGTTGTCGAAGAGGCCGCCGAAGTGTGGATGGCGGCCGAGCACGAGACAGACGAAGAACTTGCCGTCGAAATCGCTCAGTTGCTTTATCACCTTCAGGTGATGATGGTCGCGCGCGGGGTCAGCCTCGAGGATGTGTACCGCGCCCTATGAGTTCTCTGAACACTCCAGCACAACCGCTACGGATCGCTGTACCCAATAAGGGCACTCTTTCCGACGCCGCTCAGCAAATGCTTACTGAGGCGGGCTATTCGGGCCGCGTTGATCCTCGTGCACTCAGTGTCCCCGATGAGCGAAACGGGGTCGAGTTTTACTACTTGCGCCCTCGAGACATCGCCACCTATGTGGCCAGTGGCGCCCTCGATATTGGGATCACCGGGCGTGACTTGTTGCGCGACTCGGAAACTCCTGCGAGAGAGATTCAGCCTCTGGATTTTGGTTTTTCCACTTTCCGTTTCGCGGGCCCTCCAGGCATTGATGACCTCGAAGCCCTCAAAGGCAAAAGGGTCGCTACGAGCTATCCGCACCTGGTCGAACGGTTTTTGGCCGAGCGTGGAGTGGTGGCCGACATTGTTCGCCTCGATGGTGCCGTGGAATCGGCAGTCCGATTGGGTGTCGCTGAAGCCGTGGCCGATGTGGTCTCCACGGGGCGCACTCTTGCCGCCCAAGGGTTAGAGATCTTTGGTCCAGTAATTCTGGAATCCGAAGCAGTGTTGATTGCGGGCCCAGAAAACCCCCCAGGTCTTGCGACCCTGCAACAGCGCCTCCAGGGTGTTTTAGTCGCGAGACAGTTTGTGTTGATGGACTACGACCTTCCGTTAGAGCTACTTGACCAGGCGATTGCGATTTCTCCGGGTCTGGAATCGCCCACCGTGTCGCCGTTGCAGGACCCTGCATGGGTTGCGGTGCGGGCGATGGTGCGCCGTGGAGACCAGCACGAGGTCATGGACCGGCTCTACGCCTTAGGTGCCCGCGCCATCCTGATGTCATCGATTCACGCAGCGCGGATCTAGTGACTCTGGCCACACGGGTCATTCCTTGCCTGGATGTTGATTCGGGCAGGGTCGTCAAGGGTGTCAACTTCCTCGACCTTGTTGACCAGGGCGACCCGGTGGAGCTGGCGACCCGTTACGGTGCACAGGGCGCCGACGAGATCACTTTCTTGGATGTGACCGCCACGGTTGATGACCGGGCGACCACGTTGGATCTTGTCAGGCGGACAGCAGAAACCCTCTTTATCCCGCTCACGGTGGGCGGAGGGGTGCGAACCAGTGACGATGTTGCCCGTCTCTTAGCCCACGGTGCCGACAAGATCAGTGTCAATTCGGCAGCGATTAGTCGACCAGAACTCATCGACGATATTGCTCAACGTTTTGGCGCCCAAGTGTGTGTTGTATCCCTCGATGTGAAAAGGGACCCGGGCACGCCCTCGGGCTTCGTCGTGACGACTCATGGTGGGCGGACCACAACCGACATTGATGCCCTCCAGTGGGCAATCGAAAGTGTTGACCGCGGAGCCGGAGAACTACTGGTTAACTCCATTGACGCAGACGGCACCAAAGAAGGCTTCGACGTGGAGCTGATTTCTCTGTTGCGGCCACACGTGTCTGTTCCCCTGGTCGCTTCAGGGGGTGCAGGGGCGCTGTCTCACTTTGCTCCTGCGATTGTGGCTGGCGCCGATGCGGTGCTTGCGGCATCGGTGTTTCACAGTGGCGCGTTGACCGTGTCACAGGTTAAGGAAGAATTGGTCGCGCAGGGGGTGGTAGTCAGATGAACTCAGTAGTGAAAGTCACGGGCGAAATACCCGGCGATGTGGTGTTCAACGCTGACGGGTTGGTCCCCGTGGTGGTCCAAGACGACCAGACCCTGCAGGTATTAATGCTGGCGTGGATGGACGCAGAAGCGATTCGCCGCACCGTGTCAGAAGGCCGAGTGACATATTTTTCTCGCTCCCGCAAGGAATATTGGCGAAAGGGCGACACCAGCGGTCACGTCCAATGGGCACAGTCACTTTCTCTCGACTGTGACGGTGACACGATCTTGCTCCGGGTCGATCAGACCGGGCCCGCCTGCCACACCGGGTCAACCAGTTGTTTTGAGGCCAGGTCGTGAACCAGTCAGGTCAGCCGATTAGCCACCTGGGAGACACCACGCTGGAGGCCTTTCTTGAGGCGGGCAACGATGCGCCTGTCGTGGCAGTAATGCGCACACTCTTTGCAGATAGTGAAACCCCGATGGGGCTTTATCGAAAACTCTCCGGGGGCCCAGGCTCCTTTTTACTGGAATCGGCCGATCAGGCCGGCAAATGGTCGAGGTATTCTTTTATTGGCGCCTCCAGCCATGGTGTGTTGACCGAATCAGATGGTCACGCGCAGTGGGATTCGCTGGGAATGAGTGCCAGTGAGGCTTTCGGGGGACCTGTCCCCGAGAAAGCACTCGATGCCCTCGAAGCACTAGACCTGCGCTGGGCAAGCAATGCCTTGCCCGCCGTGCCCCCATTTTCTGGCGGTCTTGTCGGCTATATCGGCTGGGATGCGGTGCGGGAGTTGGAACACCTGCCACACCCGCCACGCAGTGTTCACCCGGTGCCACGGGTCGCGATGGCACTCACAAAAGATTTGGTGGTCTTTGACCACCACTCGTCGGATGTGATTTTGTTGGCCTTGGTCTACTCTCAGGAGCCCGTCACAAAGAGCCACTACACCGAAGCTGTGGCGCGGTTGGATTCACTTCACGACGCCCTTCGAGCACCGACAGCCTCAACGCTCTCCACTCGCCACGAAGGTGAGGCCCAGGGGGCAACACCCAACATGACCCGGGAGCAATTCCACGACATGGTGGCCCGAGCCAAGCAACACATTGTTGACGGGGATGTCTTTCAAGTGGTCGTCGGGCAGCGCTTTGATGCCGAGGTCACCGCAAGCGCCCTTGAGGTGTATCGCGTGTTGCGTTCGCTGAACCCCAGCCCTTACATGTATTTGCTGGAATCACGGGGGGCTGATGGGGTTCCCTTCCACGTCGTCGGGTCATCGCCCGAAGCGCTTGTGAGCGTAAAAAACAATCGCGTGTACTCCCACCCGATTGCGGGTTCACGTCCCCGAGGGGACACCCCGGAGCGCGATGCGGAAATTGCCCACGAGTTGGCCGCAGATCAGAAAGAGCAGGCTGAGCACCTCATGCTGGTTGATTTGGCCAGAAATGACCTCTCCCGCGTCTGTGTGTCGGGCAGTGTTGACGTCACCGAATTCATGGAAGTGGAGCGTTTTAGCCACATCATGCATTTGGTGAGTTCCGTCGAAGGCCAAAAGCGCCCGGACGCGAGTCTCACCGACGTGTTACGCGCAACATTTCCCGCAGGGACCCTCAGTGGCGCACCGAAACCTCGGGCGCTGGAAATCATCGACGATCTGGAACCCGATCGGCGTGGCGTCTATGGGGGAGTGGTGGGCTACTTTGCCCACCGCGGTGACGCCGATGTGGCGATTGCGATTCGAACCGTGTGGATGCGCGAAGGTGTGGCCACCGTCCAGGCAGGAGCGGGCATTGTTGCCGATTCCGATCCCGAAAGTGAGTATCAAGAAACCCACCACAAGGCGGCCGCGCCCCTCAGAGCCGTTGCCACAGCCAACGCGCTACAACCGGACACACAGGCACCTGATTCGAAATGACCGCGTCGAATGGTTGATTCGAATGGCTGATTCGTGTACACCACGTCGCGGCAGTCGCCATTACCCCATGATTGTGGCCTTAATTGTGGGTTTGGTAAGTGTCGGAGCACCGTGGGTCACCGTCGAGCTCCCCACCGGAGCGACTGGCACAGCCGGCGTGGCTGAAGTCGCTCCCGCCTCTTTTAGTGCCGCCCTTGCAGCCGTTGCCGCGTGGGGTGCGACCCTGTTGACACGGGAGAGAGCCACCCGAGTCGTGAGCGTCCTGCAAGGGTTGTTAGGTGGGGTTGCAATCGTGTTTTATGCCCGCGCTTTTATCGAAACCGATTCGGTCATCGAATCGGTCGCGTCCAATGCGAGCGGTGTGATCGGTGCACTATCAGCCTCAGACAGTGTGACGACCTGGTCGCCGGCGTGGATTGGGTTGTGGGGCGTAGTGCTTCTCGCGATCATTATTTCAGGGTTGTGGGGTGTGCTGGTCCCCGGGCGGCGTGGCAGTGGCCGGTCGAAATATGAACGCTCGGATCAGGTGGATGAGCCCGACCCGTGGGAGTCCCTGAGCGACGGAGAAGACCCCACCTCCCGGTAAGATGGAGGAAAATCGTGTGTGAAGAGGAGCGTTTATGACCCCCGAGAATGACCCCGGACACGGCCACTCTCCTGCGGCCTGGATAGCCGTAGCGGTGTCGATTGCTGGACTTTCCGCCGCCACAGTGTTCTTCTTCCTCGCCATCTGGACACCGTTCTGGATTTCGATGGCGGTGTTCGTTGGCGGCCTACTCCTCGGACCCCTCTTAGCGGCGATGGGCTATGGCGTCCGCGGACCAAAATGGCAGCCAAAGGACACCCACTAGGTGTTAAACGAGCTTGTTGCGGGTGCCCGTGAGGATGCCCGCAATCGTGAGGCGACTGTTCCGTTAGAGGAGTTGGTGGCCAAAGCCACACTGATGCCCGCGGTGTCTGTCTCAGCACACTTGGCTCCGGGGCTGGACCATGTCGGCGTGATTGCGGAAATCAAACGGGCGAGCCCCTCTAAGGGCCCTCTGGCTGACATTCCTGACCCGGTCTGGTTGGCTAAAGAATACGAAGCGGGTGGTGCCAGTGCCATCAGCGTGTTGACCGAGTCGAGACAGTTCAAAGGTTCCCTCGACGACCTCGCGCAGGTGTCCTCAGCGGTCGATATTCCCGTTCTTCGCAAAGACTTCCTCACCAGTACCTATCAGGTCGTTGACGCCCGCGCCCACGGCGCGAGCATGATCCTGGTGATCATGGCCGCGGTGAATGATGCGGTGGCACGATCGATCATTGATGAGGCCAACACCTGGGGGATGCAGGCACTAGTGGAGGCACATAGCGCCGACGAAGTCCGACGGGCCGTCGATCTGGGGGCCGAACTCATTGGGATTAACGCACGAGATTTGACCACTTTCGAACTCGATCGGAACCTGTTTGGCACACTTCGCGACTTAATCCCGTCAGGTGTGGCGACGGTTGCGGAATCGGCCGTGAACACACCGGCCGATGTGGCGGCTTACCGCGAGCAGGGAGCTGATTTTGTGCTGGTGGGTGAAGCGCTCGTCACCGGAGAGAACCCCCAGGCAACCGTGAGAGAGTACTGCCAATCATGACAACACTTCGTGAAGAATCAGGCCCGTACTACGGCGCATTCGGTGGACGATTCGTCCCCGAATCTCTCATTGGCGCGCTCGATGAGCTAGAAGCCGCCTACCGGGACGCCAAGGCAGACCCTACCTTTCAAGCCGAACTAGATCGGCTCCATCGCGACTACACGGGTCGGCCCTCCATCATCACCGAAGCAACCCGCTACTCGGAATATTGCGGTGGGGCGCGAATTTTCTTGAAGCGCGAAGACCTGAATCACACCGGCAGTCACAAAATCAACAACGTGTTGGGTCAGGCGCTTCTGGCGAAAAGAATTGGAAAAACGAGGCTTATCGCCGAAACTGGCGCCGGCCAACACGGTGTGGCGACCGCCACTGCTGCAGCACTGATGGGCATGGAGTGCCTGGTCTACATGGGGCAGGTCGACACTGAACGACAGGCCTTGAATGTCGCCAGAATGCGCCTTTTGGGTGCAGAGGTCCACCCTGTGACCACTGGTTCGAGGACATTGAAAGACGCCATCAACGAAGCGATGCGCGACTGGGTGGCCAATGTGGAGCACTCCCACTACCTTTTGGGCACTGTTGCCGGACCGCACCCGTTCCCGCTCATTGTCCGAGACTTCCACTCGGTCATTGGCTACGAAGCCCGTCAGCAAATGCTTGAGCTGACCGGTCGCCTACCAGACGCCGTCACCGCCTGTATTGGTGGTGGCAGCAACGCGATGGGTATTTTCCACGCCTTCCTTGACGATCCTTCGGTACGCCTTGTGGGTTATGAAGCGGGTGGCGACGGCGTCGATACTCCCCACCATGCAGCGACCCTCGGAATGGGTAAGGCCGGGGTTCTCCACGGGGCCAGAAGCCTGGTACTCCAAGACGAAGACGGTCAAACCATCGAGTCGCACTCAATTTCTGCGGGTCTTGACTACCCCGGTGTCGGCCCCGAACACGCCTGGCTACAATCCATTGGGCGAAGCGAATACGGCTCCGTCACTGACGATGAGGCCATGCAGGCACTGCGCAGGCTGTCCCACAGTGAAGGAATTATTCCGGCAATCGAGACCGCTCACGGTCTTGCCGGCACCGAGAAGCTTGGAAAAGAGCTCGGCCCTGGAGCGAACATTTTGGTCAATCTCAGTGGCCGCGGAGATAAAGACATGGAAACTGCGGCGCGATACTTCAACTTGATCGGTGAAGGAGCTTAAGTGTCCACCCCGAGTGTTGCGGAGACCATTGCCGCCGCAAAGGAAAACGGCCGCGGTGTGGTTATTGGCTACCTGCCAATGGGGTTTCCAGATCTTGCGACCAGTGTTGAGGCCGCCGTCATTCTTGCCGAAGAAGGATTCGATGTTCTGGAGCTTGGTGTGCCCTATTCCGATCCTGTGATGGACGGACCGCTGATTTCGCGCTCCACCCAGCGCGCGTTAGAAGCCGGTTTTAAACTTCGCGATCTGTTTCCTGCAATTGCAGAAATCACTCGCAGAGTGGACATACCGGTACTGGTGATGACGTACTGGAATCCCGTTGTTCAGTACGGCGTTGATCGCTTTACCAAGGATCTTCTTGCGGCGGGCGCCAAAGGTCTCATCACCCCGGATCTCATCCCCGATGAGGCCAGCGAGTGGCTAGAGGTTTCTGAACGCCTAGGCGCTGAGCGGGTATTTCTCGCTGCACCGTCCTCCAGCGACGAACGCCTTGCGCGGGCCGTGGCAGAGTCCAAAGGGTTTGTCTATGCGGTGTCCACGATGGGAATTACGGGGACCCGAGCGGGCGTGGACAAGGCGGCGCACACGGTCGTCTCCAGACTTCGAGAGCAGGACGCTGATTCGGTCTGTGTGGGCCTCGGTATTTCCACTGGCGAGCACGTCGATGAGGTGCTCGCCTACGCCGATGGTGCCATTGTGGGATCCGCCCTGGTGCGTGCACTCGACGAGGGTGGTCTTGACCAGTTGAGAACCGTTGCGGCGGGTTTGACCAAACGAAGCGGGCTCCAGGCCAGGTAGCCTAGAGATTCGCCCACGCACCACGGAAGAAGAATTAATGCTGCCGAATTCACTGCCCAGCCCTCCTGCCGAATGGCGCTCATTCAATATCGGGCAATGGCTTCGAGACCTCGGTCTTGACTGGTTTGCGCTCAACCTCAGCGTGAATGCCTACGCCCTGTTCATCTTGCTGGGCATCGTGGCGGCAGTGCTGATTGTGAACCACCGTCTCACCAGTCGAGGCGCTGAACCGTGGATTGTGGTGGATATTGCCCTGTACGCGGTTCCCTTCGGCATTCTGGGGGGCAGGCTATTCCACGTCATCACCCACCCCGCCGATTACTTTTTTGAGGGCGCAGATCTCTGGCGGGTTCTCTACGTCTGGGAGGGCGGGCTCGCGATTTTCGGTGCCCTCCTCGGTGGTGCGGTCGGTGCATGGATCGGTACCCGAGTGACTGGGGTGCGTTTCTGGGCTTTTGCTGATGCCCTCGCACCGGGTTTGCTGATTGCGCAGGCCACAGGTCGCTTCGGTAACTATTTCAACCAAGAGCTTTTCGGTGCCCCAACCGACTTACCGTGGGGCCTGGAAATAGATCCGGGTAATCCCGCCATTCCGGTGGGGTTGCCCGCGGACACCCTGTTTCACCCCACCTTTGCCTACGAGTCCCTGTGGAACATTCTCGGAGCCCTGGTCATCATTGCGGCGACCAGAAAGCTCAACCTCCAATGGGGTAAAGCCTTTGCGCTGTATTTGATCTGGTACGGCGCGGGACGCTTCACCCTCGAATTCTTGCGCCTGGACGTTGCTGAAGTGATTTTTGGGCTGCGCGCGAATCAGTGGGCAGCGTTGGCTGGAATTGTGTTGGGACTCCTGATTATTGTGGTGCAAAGCAGATCTCACCCTGGCTTAGAACCTTCGGTGTATCGCCCTGGCAAAGAGTGGGAGCCAGACGATGAGGTAGAATCAGAGGACCGCTACCGGCTCGGTGAAGATTCTGAGCCTCGTAGCGAAGCGGCTTCTACGACCACCACAAGTGGCCAGCCCGCTCCAACCGACAAGTAAGAAGCCAGGCGTCGAGTGTAACCTCGAGGTCTCCTGGTATCCACGGGCCAACGGTGTCCCCGAACGGTGACGATTCGTCGTAAGGACGGTGACAATGACATTTCAAGGGCCCTACCAGCGCAACAACAGCATCCCGGACGCCTCCGGACTCTATAACCCACGCTTCGAACGTGACGCCTGTGGGCTGGCCATGGTCGCCACCCTCCGAGGAACGCCCGGTCACGACATCGTCGATAAGGCATTACGTGCTCTTCGCAACCTCGAACACCGCGGGGCAGTCGGTTCGGATGCGGGTACCGGTGACGGGGCAGGCATCATCACCCAAATCCCCGACCTTTTCCTCCGCGAAGTGGTCGATTTCGATCTTCCCGAAAAAGGTTCCTACGCGGTAGGAACAGGTTTTCTCGCCACCGACCCGTCTGTGCGATTGGATGAGAAAGCGGCGATTGAGGCCATCGCGCTTGAGGAAAAGCTCGTTGTTCTGGGTTGGCGAGAGGTTCCCGTGCGCCCCGAAGAGGTGGGCGAGCTCGCCCGTGCAGCAATGCCCGGCTTCGAGCAACTTTTCGTGTCCTCGACTGCGGAAGACCCGCGCTCAGGCATTGCCTTAGACCGGCTAACGTTCAGGCTGAGAAAACGAGTGGAGCGAGAACTGGGACTGTATTTCCCGTCCCTGTCGGCGAGAACCATGGTCTACAAAGGCATGGTGACCACGCTCCAGCTGGAGCCGTTCTACCCCGACCTTTCTGACGAACGCTTCCAGTCGACATTGGCGCTCGTGCACTCGCGCTATTCGACAAACACTTTCCCGTCTTGGCCGCTGGCCCAACCCTTTAGGCGCATCGCCCATAACGGTGAAATCAACACTATTCGGGCAAACCGCAACTGGATGCACGCCAGGCAGTCCCAGCTGCATTCAGAGCTTCTCGGGTCCCTCGACGAGCTCTATCCGATTGTGACGGAGGGCGCCAGTGACTCTGCCTCGCTCGACGAGGTTGTGGAGTTGTTGGAACTGGGCGGCCGTTCGCTCCCGCACGCCATCATGATGTTGGTTCCGGAAGCCTGGGAAAACCAAGCGGATATGGACCCTGCAGTGCGCGACTTCTACGAGTTCCATTCGATGTTGATGGAGCCGTGGGATGGCCCAGCCGCTCTGGTCTTCACCGACGGATCTCTCGTCGGCGCCACTCTGGATAGAAATGGCCTGCGTCCAGGCCGCTATGTCATCACCAGCGATGGTTCGGTGATTCTGGGTAGCGAGATTGGTGTGTTGGACGTTGATCCCGCGACCGTGGTGCGCAAAGGGCGCTTGCGTCCCGGTTCGATGCTGCTCGCGGATACTCACGAGGGTCGAATCATCGAAGACGATGAGCTGAAGGCTCAACTGGCCCACGCTGCCCCCTGGGGCCAGTGGGTCGAAGACGGCCGTATTGAACTTGAATCGCTGCCGGAGCGTGAACACATCATTGCGACACCCGCGTCGATTGTTCACCGCCAACGCACCTTCGGGTACACCGAGGAAGAAATCAGGGTGCTTCTCGCTCCGATGGGAGCTAACGGTCAAGAACCTCTCGGTGCGATGGGGTCCGATACGCCCATAGCGGCGATTTCTGAGCGCCCCCGGTTGCTCTTTGACTACTTCGCCCAACAGTTTGCTCAGGTGACCAACCCGCCGCTGGATTCCATCCGCGAGCAGGTTGTCACCTCCATGACGACGTCACTGGGACCAGAGGCCAACCTGCTCGATGCAGGGGCCGATCACACCCATCAGGTTGTGCTCGAGTTTCCCGTTATCGACAACGATGAGTTGGCCAAGATTGGTCACCTGAAAGATGACCAAGGCCAACCCAGCACCCACACAGTGGAGGGCCTCTACTCGGTAGATCGTGGTGTTGACGGATTACGCGAACGTCTCGATGAGATCTGCCGGGAAGCCGATGAAGCCGTTGAGCGTGGTGTGCGTTTCGTGGTGTTGAGCGACCGCCACTCCACCCAAGACCTTGCCCCCATCCCCTCGCTGCTGTTGCTCTCCGCAGTGCACCACCACCTGATTCGCGGCCACAAACGCATGCGGGTGGGCCTGGTGGTGGAAGCGGGCGACGTTCGCGAGGTTCACCACGCCGCCATGCTGATTGGTTTCGGTGCCTCGGCGCTGAACCCCTATCTCGCGATGGAGACCGTTGAGCACCTGGCGCGCACCGGAGAAATCGAAGGGGTTGAACCGGAAAAGGCCGTGAGAAACGTCATCACGGCACTTGGCAAAGGCGTGTTGAAAATCATGAGCAAGATGGGCATCTCCACTGTTGCCTCCTATGCCGGAGCCCAAGCATTCGAAGCAGTGGGGCTATCCCAGGAGCTCATCGACCTCTATTTCACCGGGACGACCAGCATTTTGGGTGGTGTTGGGCTCGAGATCATTGAGGCGGAAAACCAGAAGCGACACGCTTTGGCCTACCCGGAGACCGGTCACGCAAACCCGCACCAGCGTCTGCCTGTGGGTGGCGAATACCAGTGGCGCCGTGAAGGCCCACCGCACCTGTTTAACCCCCAGAGCGTCTTTTTGCTCCAGCACGCAACCCGCCAAAAGCGCTTTGACCTGTTTAGGGAATACACCAAAGGTGTTGACGACCAGTCCGAAGAACTAATGACCCTTCGTGGCCTGTTCAGCCTGCGCACCGGCGAGAGAAAACCGATCCCGCTGGACGAAGTTGAGCCCATCGAATCGATTCTCACCCGGTTTAACTCTGGGGCAATGTCGATGGGGGCGGTTAGCCCTGAGATGCACGAAACGCTTGCCGTGGCAATGAACCGTATGGGGGCGTTGAGTAACACCGGTGAGGGCGGTGAATCACCCGAGCGTCTGCTCGACCCCGAGCGCTCCAGTCGGATCAAACAAATCGCCTCAGGACGCTTTGGTGTGACCAGTTTGTATCTGACCCACGCGACCGACCTGCAAATCAAAATGGCGCAGGGCGCAAAACCCGGTGAAGGTGGGCAGCTGCCCGCGAACAAGGTGTATCCGTGGATTGCGAAGCTCCGCCATGGAACCCCGGGTGTGGGACTAATTTCACCCCCGCCACACCACGACATTTATTCCATTGAAGACCTCAAGCAACTCATCTATGACCTGAAACGCTCCAACCCGCTCGCCAACGTCCACGTGAAGCTGGTGAGTCAGTCGGGTATTGGTGCGGTTGCGACGGGTGTGGCCAAGGCAAAAGCCGACGTGATCCTCATTTCTGGACACGACGGTGGTACCGGGGCCAGCCCGCTGAACTCGCTCAAACACGCCGGTACGCCGTGGGAGATCGGTTTAGCGGAAGCCCAACAGACCCTGATGGTCAACAACCTTCGTGGGCGCGTGAAACTCGCCGTGGACGGCCAAATGAAGACCGGTCGTGATGTCATCATTGCTGCACTATTGGGTGCTGAAGGTTTCGGTTTCGCGACCGCACCCATGGTGGTCTCCGGCTGCATTCTGATGCGCGTGTGCCATTTGGACACCTGCCCGGTGGGTGTCGCCAGCCAAAACCCTGAACTGCGTAAGCGCTTTTCTGGCACACCCGAGTTCGTCCAAACCTTCTTTGAATACATCGCTGAAGAAGTGCGGGAATACCTCGCAGCGCTCGGCTTTAGAACCCTCGAAGAGGCAATCGGTCAGGCACACCTTATTGATGTCGACCGCGCGGTGTCGCATTGGAAGACAGACGGGCTCGACCTTGAACCCATTCTCTCCACTGAGGCACTGCGCCCCGGTGTGGCGGTCCATCACGCTGAAGGTCAAGACCACGAGATTGACCAACACTTCGATCAAGAGCTGATTCGACTGGCGGAACCTGCACTGTTGCGCGGGGAAAAAGTCACCATCGAGACCGAAATCCGGAACACTGAGCGAGCCGTAGGCACCATGCTCGGTAACGCGGTGACCGTCGCACACGGTGAACACGGATTGCCCTCAGGCACCATCGATATCACTCTCAACGGTGCTGCCGGCCAGTCGCTCGGTGCCTTTATGCCGGGCGGGATTTCGCTGCGCCTGTGGGGTGACGCCAACGACTACGTCGGGAAGGGCCTCTCCGGCGGAGCCATCACCATCCGACCCGCGAAGGGCAGTGTGTTTGCGCCTGAACGTAACGTGATCGCCGGAAACGTGATCGGTTACGGAGCAACCTCAGGAACCATGTTTATCAGTGGTGTCGTGGGGGAGCGGTTCCTGGTGCGAAACTCCGGTGCCACCGCGGTAGTAGAGGGTGTCGGCGATCACGCCCTCGAATACATGACCGGTGGCCTTGCCGTCATTCTCGGTGAGACGGGTCGAAACCTTGGCGCCGGCATGTCTGGCGGGATGGCCTACGTGTGGAAACTTCGCACCGAACGGGTAAACGCTGAGGCTCTTCGAAGTGGCGAAATTGAATTGGGTCCTTTGGGTTCGACAGAGCGTGAGATCCTTCGAGACCTGTTAACGCGCCACGTCGAAGAAACCGGCTCGCCGGCTGCCTCACGAATCCTGGAGCAGGGTGACGAAGGGTTAAACGACTTTGTGATGATCACACCGCGCGACTACCGGCGAGTGATTGAGACCAGGCAGCAAGCAGTAGCCGAAGGGCTCGACCCCGACGGTGATGAAGTGTGGAGCAGAATTTTGGAGGTGACCGGTGGGTGATCCAAGAGGGTTTTTGAAATACACCGAACGTGAGCTTCCACCCCGGCGGCCCGTACCGGTCCGAATTAGTGACTGGAAAGAGGTTTATGGGGCTCGTGACCCCGATGTACTGAAAAGGCAAGCGTCGCGTTGTATGGACTGTGGTGTGCCTTTTTGTCATCAGGGCTGCCCGCTGGGCAACCTCATTCCGGAATGGAACGATTTGGTGCGCCGCGGTGACGGGCTGGGCGCCATTGAACGCCTGCACGAGACAAACAACTTCCCCGAATTTACGGGACGGTTGTGTCCTGCCCCCTGCGAGTCCTCGTGCGTGTTGGGTATCAACCAACCCCCGGTCACCATCAAACAGGTCGAAGTATCCATTATCGACACCGCGTGGGCGAACGGTTGGGTGAAACCACTTCCTCCAGAGCGTCTAACCGGGAAAACAGTAGCGGTGGTCGGTAGTGGTCCCGCAGGCCTCGCGGCCGCTCAACAGTTGACCCGGGTCGGGCACACCGTTGCGGTGTACGAACGTGATGACCGCATCGGCGGTCTTCTGCGCTACGGCATTCCTGATTTCAAAATGGAAAAGCACCACGTCGATCAACGCTTGGCGCAAATGCAGGCTGAGGGAACACGCTTTCGAGCCGGAGTAAATATCGGAACCGACATCACCTGGGATGAACTCATTGCCCGTTACGACGCCGTCGTGGTGGCCACCGGTGCTCCCATTCCGCGTGATTTGCCCATTCCGGGACGCGATGCCCTGGGTATCCACTACGCGATGGATTATTTGGTTCCCGCCAACCGGTGGGTTGCCGGTGATGCCGTCGCCCAACCCATCGATGCCGAAGGCAAGCACGTCGTGATTCTGGGTGGTGGCGACACCGGAGCCGACTGTCTCGGTACTGCTCATCGCCAGCGGGCGGAAAGTGTCACCATGTTGGCCATTGGCCAACAACCACCGACCGAACGCCCAGAAAACCAACCATGGCCGATGGACCCCACACTTTTTGAAGTGCAATCAGCGCACGAAGAAGGTGGCGAGCGGATGTATCTGGCCTCCACGGTCGAGTTTGTGAGCAATGAAGCCGGAGAGGTGCGGGCGTTGAAAGTTGCGGAAACGGAATTCCGTGACGGCGGTCGGTACCCAAAGCCTGGGACTGAGCGTGAAATTCCTGCTGACCTGGTGCTTCTCGCGCTGGGTTACAAAGGCCCGGACTACCACCTGATGCACGACCAGTGCGGTATTGACATCGACGAACGGGGAAATATTGCCCGAGGCCGGGACTACGACACGTCGGTGCCTGGTGTGTTTGTTGCGGGCGACGCCGGTCGCGGCGCGTCGTTGATTGTGTGGGCTATTGCTGAGGGGCGCGCAGTTGCTGCCGAAGTCGATCGCTTCCTGGAAGGTGAGACGAGTCTGCCAGCACCGGTTCGTGCAACAGATCAGGCCTTAGCTGTCTAGAGCCTTGTGTAATCCCCGTAGGCTGGGGGTGTTCGTTTCTTCTACTTCGCATCGGGAGATGTCATGCGCCGTGCCAAAATTGTCGCCACCCTCGGGCCTGCCAGCAACAGCTACGAGCAGCTGCGGGCACTGATTCGGGCGGGTGTCAATGTGGCCAGGCTGAACTTGAGCCACGGCAGCCACGCCGTCCACGAAGAGGTCTACGCGAACCTGATGCGTGCTGCAGCTGACGAGGACCAACCAATTGGTGTGTTGGTCGATTTGCAGGGACCAAAAATCCGCTTGGAAACCTTTGCGGATGGTCCCCACCTGCTTGCAGCCGGTGACACATTCACCATCACGATCGAAGACACTCCGGGAACGAAGGAGTTAGTGGGGACCACCTTCAAGGGGCTCCCGCAGGATGTTGGCCCCGGTGACACCCTTCTGGTTGATGACGGAAAGGTCCGCCTTGAGGTGCTGGAGAAAACCGAGACCACCGTAGTGACCAAGGTCATTGTGGGCGGAATGGTCTCCAACAACAAAGGCATCAACCTGCCCGGAGTGGCCGTGTCGGTTCCTGCCCTGTCAGAAAAAGACGAAGCCGACCTGCGCTGGGGTCTTCGACAGGGCATCGACTACGTCGCGCTCAGCTTTGTCCGTAACGCCAGTGACGTCGTGCGGGTGCACGAAATCATGGCCGAAGAGGGCATCACACTTCCAGTCATTGCGAAGATCGAAAAGCCCCAGGCGGTCGACGCCCTGGAAGAGATTATTGATGCCTTCGACGGCATCATGGTCGCGCGCGGCGACCTCGGTGTCGAATTACCGCCCGAGACAGTACCCATTGTGCAAAAGCGCGCTGTGGAGCTTGCTCGGCGGATGGCGAAACCCGTGATTGTCGCTACCCAGATGCTGGAGAGCATGATTTCCAGCCCGGTCCCCACACGGGCAGAAACCTCCGATGTTGCCAACGCAGTGCTCGATGGCGCCGATGCCGTGATGCTGAGCGGCGAAACCAGTGTGGGCCAATACCCCATCGAAACCGTTGAGGTGATGGCTCGAATCCTGGCCTCCACCGAGGAGCACGGTGTAGAGCGAATTCCCCCGCTCGGAACCACACCCCGTACGCAGGGCGGCGCCATCACGCTCGCCGCCGTAGAGGTAGCCGACTTTGTCGAAGCAAAGTTTCTCTGCATCTTCACGGAGTCGGGAGACTCGGCGCGGAGAATGTCCAGGCTCCGATCGCTCATTCCTATGCTGGCGTTTACCCCGCTGGACTCGATTCGCCGTCGTCTGGCGCTCAACTGGGGTATCCAGAGTTACGCAATCGAACGTGTGACCCACACTGACGAAATGTATCGACAAGTCGATGAAGTCCTCCTGGGTGAGGGTTGGGCGGCTGTCGGAGACAAAGTTGTCGTCATTTCCGGTTCCCCTCCTGGGATTCCCGGCAGTACCAATGACCTGAGGGTGCACGTCGTGGGAGACGCTAGTGGCGGTAAAGCACCTGCTTGGCAAAACCACTAACGTCAGGTCCTCGCTTCGACACAGCCGGGTCGATGGTCGGCGTAGATCCACAACGTGGCCTGGCCTGGGCGGGTGCCCCAACGGGCTGGGGTGGAACTAACTCGCTAACCGTGGAGGATGTGTGGTGGCGCCTTGGCGCCAACTGTGGTGTCGAATAGCCAACTTGAGGGCAGACGAGAAAAGCTCTTCGTGGTGTCGGCTGAGTGTCGGCAGCTTTGTTAACGACTGCGAGAAACCCAAAAAGAGGGCAAACGGTTCGTGGGAGAGCGATAGGGGCAGCATCCACACGCCGGCAAACCCTGAAGCGTGCAGGGGGAAAGAAATATCGGGGTGCAGCACGTTCGAGGCATCGATCGGGAATGTACTCGAGCATGGACGCGCAAGTGCCAGGGCCAACGGCGTGGGGAAGGTCAATTCCAGTTGGGAAAAATCCGCGGGGGAGCCGGGGGCGAGGTGGCGGCCTCTTTCTTGTAAGACCCCGTCATCGTTGCACACCAAGATAGACGCGGCGTCAAGTGTGTGGCCCACAGCACGGCTGGCTATCACAAGGCGACACACGTCGTCGAGACTCCTACCACGGCCCATCTGATCGACCAGCTGCATGATTTGAAGCGTGTCACTCATAGGTGGGCCACCCCCTCCGAAGGCTTTGAGCGTGCACCAACAAGCGTGGAAGGGATGCGGTGCTCCCCGGAGGGGGTGTTCTGCGGGACCAGAAGGGCTGTCGTGTCAACGTAATATGTCTCCTCGTGACGGTCTCCATAAGAGTTGGAGAGTGGTGAGAGCCCTTCTGGCGGACTCCCTGAGGGAAACTGTAGGCAGGGTGAGATGCGCCAATTAGTGCGTAGGGGGGTTACCCGCACATGGCCTATACGGTGACCACAGGTGGGGTGCCGGATGTGGGATTTGAACCCACACGCCCTTTCGGACAAAGCATTTTGAGTGCTCCGCGTCTGCCATTCCGCCAATCCGGCTCCAGCGCTTACGCTGTCCTTAAGACGATACCTTAGGCTTGAATCATGATTGACCAGACGCCGAGCCCATCTTCAGAGCGAACCGTCGTGGTTGCCGAAGATGAGTCTTTGATTCGCATTGACATCATCGAAACTCTGACCGACAACGGGTTTACGGTCGTGGGGGAGGCCGCTGACGGCGAGAAAGCCGTGGAGTTGGCCAGGGAACTCCGGCCTGACCTGGTCGTCATGGACGTCAAAATGCCGTTGCTGGACGGTATTAGTGCCGCCGAAATTCTCGCGAAAGAAAAGATCGCTCCAGTGGTCCTGTTGACCGCTTTTAGTCAGCGGGAATTGGTGGAGCGGGCAAGTGAAGCCGGCGCTTTGGCTTATGTGGTGAAACCTTTTGGCCCCAATGACCTAATACCCGCCATCGAAATTGCCCTCAGTCGTGCTGCCCAGTTCCAAGCCTTGGAAGATGAAGTGTCGGATTTGGCTGATCGTTTGGAGACCAGAAAGGTTCTTGACCGGGCGAAAGGGATCCTGAATGACACTATGGGCCTCACCGAACCGGAAGCATTTCGCTGGATCCAAAAAGCGTCTATGGACCGCCGGCTGACGATGCGGGAGGTGGCCCAGACGGTCGTCGACCAGCTGGCGGCGCGTGCGGAGAACCCAGAAGGTCGTTAACCTCAGGCCCAGTCGTGCTCGTTATCACGCGCGGGTTACGCACCTTAATGAACGACCGCTGTGTGCCCAGGGGCTCTGACCGGGGCCCATCTGTCTCGTTACTCCTGTGGCATGTCCCGGAGGAAGTTCGTCATCCGCACGGTAGAAAGCCTTCTGCCTGAGTCGTCAGTCATCACAATTTCGTGCGTCGCTAGGGTGCGGCCCAAGCTGAGAGCTCGACAGTGGCCGTGGACGAGACCTTCAGTGACCGACTTGGAATGGCTGGCATTGATTTCAATGCCCACAGCGATCCGTCCGGGCCCCGCGTGAATCGCGGCCGATAGAGAACCCAATGATTCTCCAAGGACGACGTGTGCCCCACCGTGAAGTAAACCGATCACCTGACGGTTACCTTCGACCGGCATGGTGGCAATCGATTCCTCCGCGGTAAGTTTTTCAAACACAATGCCCATTTTCTGAGTCAGCTGGCCCCCTTGGGTGGTGACCAACCTTTCGATCAGTTTCGGGTCGAGGTTGGCGGGAAATTCGGTCATGCGGGGGATCTCCAGTGGCAGTGGTGAGGCCGGATAGGCTGGGGTGATGGATTCGAAGCCCCAGCCTACTCTGATGGTCATCGACGGCCATTCCTTGGCTTTTCGAGCTTTTTATGCCCTGCCGCTAGAAAGTTTCGTGACACCGGAGGGCCAACACACCAACGCGATTCACGGTTTTTTGTCCATGCTGCTGAGCCTGTTGAAGAACGAAAAACCGACCCACCTTGCCGTGGCTTTTGACGTGTCACGGTATTCGTTTAGGACCAGGGAGTACCCCGAATACAAGGGAACCCGAGGCGAAACACCCCCTGAGTTCGTGGGCCAGGTTCCGCTCCTGCAGAAAGCTCTGGACGCGATGGGTATTCACACCATCCAAAAAGAAGACTACGAAGCAGATGACATCCTTGCGACGCTGGCAGCCCAGGGCGAAGAATCCGGATTCAAAGTGCTACTCGTCTCGGGCGATCGAGACACACTGCAACTGGTGACCCCAGAAGTCACAGTCCTCTACCCAAGCTCTAGGGGAGTGTCCGAATTGAAGCGCTACACCCCTGACGCGGTGGTTGAGCGCTACGGCATCCCACCGGCGTCATACCCCGACATTGCCGCACTGGTGGGAGAAACAAGCGACAACCTGATCGGTATTGACAAAGTGGGTGAAAAAACGGCGGTCAAATGGATCACCCAGTACGGATCATTGGATGAACTCCTCGCACACGCCGACGACATTCCAGGCGTCGTGGGGGGCAACCTCCGAGAGCAGAAGGACCGGGCGCTCAGAAACCGGAAACTGAACACACTCGTGAAAGACGTTGAGCTTCCGGTCACCCCCAGCGACCTTGAGCGACGAAATATCAACACCGAAGCGGTCAAGGGCATCTTTGGGCAGTTGCGTTTTCGCACTCTCACCGAGCGCGTGCTCGCCCTCGCTGGCGATACTTCAGTTGTTACCGCGGATGTGCCGCCACCTTCAGACACCCCTGCGCCCCAGGCGCTGCTCGATGAAGAACTTGCTCGTTGGTTGGAAAAACACACTGACCCGCTTGCCATTGTGGTGCGAGAAGTGCCCCATGGTCTGCTC
The DNA here is from genome assembly GCF_002950575.1 of Pontimonas salivibrio. Taxonomy (NCBI): domain Bacteria; kingdom Bacillati; phylum Actinomycetota; class Actinomycetes; order Micrococcales; family Microbacteriaceae; genus Pontimonas; species Pontimonas salivibrio. Next base: position 1,052,027 of record NZ_CP026923.1, on the reverse strand, counting down.
TGTGGCCTTTCAGACGGCACAGAGGTGATCGCAGTCCATCACACCCACGGATCGAAAGATGCTCTTCCCCTTCAACACGCGTTGCGCGAGCCACACAGGCAGTGGTGGTGGCTTCACGCAAAGCAGGACCTGCATCACCTTGCTGAGGCGGGCTGGGACGCTCCAGAGACAATCGACGGCGACCTTCGAGTGGCCTCGTGGATGATGATGCCGGGTCGAAAAATCCCCACGCTTGCCCAGCTGGTGGAAGAAAAACTCGGCGAGTCGACTGCTCCGGCTGACCCCAACACACTGCTGGACACTGGTGACGAAGGTGTGGTGGATTCCTGGTGGTTACATCGGGTGTACCCGGTGGTCCGCGATAGCCTCGCCGCCAGCCAGAAAACGGTCTACGAGGATGTTGAGCTGCCGTTGATTCCCATTTTGTGGAAGATGGAACGCCTCGGCATCGCCTCCAATCGCGCCGCGCTGGAAGAACTCAATTCACGACTACTCGGGGAAGCCGCCGAGTATCAACGATTGGCATTTGAAGCGATTGGCCACGAGGTGAATCTGGGCTCACCCAAACAACTTCAGGGTGTGCTTTTTGACGAGCTCAATATGCCAAAGACCAGGCAGACAAAGACGGGTTATTCCACCGACCAGCAGGCGTTGGCAGAGCTTCAAGAAAGTAACCCTCATCCGTTTTTAGATGCCCTGCTCGGCCACCGAGATCAGACCAAGCTCCACCAAATCGTCGAAGGTCTCGCGACAGCGGTCGGCGAAGACGGCCGGCTACACACCACTTTTGATCAGACGGGCACGAGCACCGGGAGGCTGTCCTCCCTGGAGCCGAACCTGCAAAACATTCCCGCCCGCACTGAAATCGGGCACGAGATTCGTGCGACTTTTGTTCACGGTGTGGAGTCTGAAGGTCTATTAACTGCCGACTATTCACAGATCGAAATGCGCATCATGGCCCACTTCTCCGGTGACGAAGCGCTCATCGAAGCTTTTCGGCGAGGTGAAGACCTCCACAACTATGTGGGCGCTCAAGTGTTCCAGGTCGAACCAGACGACGTGACACCCCAAATGCGGACCAAAGTCAAAGCGATGAGCTACGGGTTGGCCTACGGTCTCTCCGCCTACGGCCTGGCCAAACAGCTGCAGATTTCCCCATCGGAAGCAAAGACGCTGATGAGTGACTATTTCCAGCGGTTCGGGAAAGTTCGCGACTACCTGCGAGACGTCGTCGAGACAGCCCGAACAGCCGGTTACACCGAGACACTTTTTGGTCGACAACGACCTTTTCCCGAACTGAACTCCTCGAACCGGATGGCTCGCGAAGCCGCGGAGCGTGCTGCGTTGAACGCGCCCATGCAGGGCACAGCCGCCGACATCATCAAGCGCGCCATGATCACCATTGATCAGAAGCTGCGTGATCAGTCCATGTCCTCAGCCATGGTGCTACAAGTCCACGACGAACTTATTTTTGATGTCGCTCCGGGGGAGCGTGCCGCACTCGAAGCACTGGTCACGTCGGAGATGGAAAATGCTGCAGAGCTCGCCGTTCCCCTCGAGGTGAATCTCGGCTTCGGCCCAAACTGGGACCAGGCCGCGCACTAGCGGTTGCTGGCCATTGCGGCCCGGGCTACACTGAAGGGTCGCCCATTGGGCTTCTTTATCCTGTCCACGTCCGCGGAAACAACCCGCGGCCCGAATAACCCCCCGAGAGAACACCTACCGAATGACACCCTCCGCGACCACCGGCCCGAAGCAAGTAGCAATCAACGACATCGGCTCCGCCGAAGACTTCCTGGCCGAAGTCGAAAAAACACTGAAATTTTTCAATGATGGCGACCTCATCGAAGGCACTGTCGTCAAGATTGACCGCGACGAGGTTCTCCTCGATGTTGGTTACAAGACTGAGGGTGTTATTCCCTCCCGCGAACTCTCCATCAAGCACGATGTGGATCCCAACGAGGTCGTCTCTGTCGGCGACCCCATCGAGGCCCTGGTTCTTCAGAAGGAAGACAAAGAAGGCCGGCTGATTCTCTCCAAGAAACGCGCACAGTACGAACGCGCCTGGGGTGATGTCGAAAAGATTAAAGACGAAGACGGTGTGGTGACTGGTTCGGTCATCGAGGTCGTCAAGGGTGGACTGATTGTCGATATTGGTCTCCGCGGCTTCCTGCCCGCATCGCTCATCGAGCTGCGCCGAGTGCGCGATTTGACCCCCTACCTGGGGCAAGAAATTGAAGCCAAAATCCTTGAACTGGACAAGAACCGCAACAACGTGGTCCTCTCCAGGCGTGCATTGCTCGAGCAGAGCCAGAGTGAAACACGCAGCTCCTTCCTCACCAACTTGGAGAAGGGCCAAATCCGTAAGGGCGTTGTTTCGTCCATCGTGAACTTCGGTGCCTTCGTTGATTTGGGCGGCGTGGACGGTCTCGTTCACGTGTCCGAGCTGAGCTGGAAGCACATTGAGCACGCCAGCGAAGTCGTTGAAGTGGGCCAGGAAGTCACCGTCGAGGTTCTCGAAGTCGACATGGACAGGGAGCGTGTATCGCTGTCGCTGAAGGCCACGCAGGAAGACCCCTGGCAGCTCTTCGCGCGCACCCACGCCATTGGCCAAATCGCACCCGGTGCGGTCACCAAGTTGGTTCCCTTTGGTGCTTTTGTGCGTGTCGCGGACGGCATCGAAGGTCTTGTGCACATTTCAGAGCTCTCCGACAAGCACATCGATTTGGCAGAACAGGTCGTCTCTGCCGGTCAACAGGTCTTCATCAAAATCATCGATATCGACCTCGAGCGTCGTCGCATTTCCCTCTCGCTCAAGCAGGCGAACGAGGGCGTTGACCCAGAAGGCACAGAGTTTGATCCTGCCCTCTACGGAATGCCCACCGAGTATGACGATCAAGGCAACTACACTTACCCCGAGGGCTTCAACCCCGAAACGGGCGAATGGAAAGACGGCTTTGATGAGCAGCGCGCCAACTGGGAGCGCGAATACGGTGCGGCGCAGGCCCGCTGGGAAGCTCACAAGGTGCAGGTCGCCGAAATGGCCGCAATGGTCATCCAGCCAGTCGAGATGCCAGAAGCCGATGGGGATGATGAAGCCCCTGCGGCCGAAGCTGCACCTGAGGTGAACCAAGGTACGCTCGCCGACGATGAATCGCTGGCGGCGCTTCGCGAAAAGCTCAGCGGCTCTGGCGAGTAATCTCGCCCCAGCCAGCAAGGATCACTAGCGCGTATGGCTGTGGTCGCTCTCACCGGAGGAATTGCGGCGGGTAAAACCACCGTGACCGAGGTGTTAGCGGCCACAGGCATCGCGGTAATTGATGCCGACCAGGTCGCCCGTGATGTCGTGGCGCCCGGCGAAAGCGTGTTGGGTGCCATCGCTGAACACTTTGGCCCTTCAGTCCTCACCCCTGGAGGAGCATTGAACCGTGAGGCGTTGGCCCACATTGTGTTCGACGACGAAGCGGCCCGTTCCACACTGAATTCTCTGGTGCACCCAGCCGTATGGGAGCGCTCTACGGCTCTCTTTCGGGCTCACGAGGCGGCTCATCCCGATATTCCCTTGGTCTACGCCGTACCGCTGTTGGCCGAGGGGCAACGGGCGAAAGAATTCGACCTTGTCGTTGTCGTCGACGCACCAGACAGCGTGCGGCGCGATCGCTTAGTCCAGCATCGGCAGATGAGCGAAGAAACGGCCACTGCCCGGATTAAGTCGCAGGCAAGTGACGAAGCGCGCCGAGAAATCGCGGATGTTCTACTCGACGCCGGTGGTGATGTCGAAACGACGAAAGAAGCGGCACGCCAGCTGGCCAGAGGCTTGTGGGAGTACTGGCCCGATCGGCTTGACGACATCGCCCACGTGTTGCCCATCGCCGGGGAGTAACCTCAAGGCTGTGGAAGCAACACGATCTGTCCGGCCCTTCGAGGTGGTCTCTGACTACACACCAAGCGGTGACCAACCTCGTGCCCTCGATCAACTCGCCAGCAAGTTGCAGGCTGGTGAAACTGACGTCACCCTCCTTGGTGCGACCGGAACTGGCAAGACCGCAACGACCGCCTGGTTGGTGGAGCGTTTGCAAAGGCCCACTCTGGTGATGGCCCACAATAAAACCCTGGCGGCCCAGTTTGCCAACGAGTTGCGGGAGATGTTCCCGCACAACGCGGTCGAATATTTTGTGTCGTACTACGACTATTACCAACCAGAGGCCTACGTGCCACAGACCGACACCTTCATTGAGAAGGATTCGTCGGTCAACGCTGAGGTGGAGAGGCTTCGACACTCCACCACCAATTCGCTTCTTTCCCGTCGAGACGTCATTGTCGTCTCGACGGTGTCTGCGATTTATGGCTTAGGTGCCGCCGAGGAATATTTGGAGGCCATGCTGGCGCTGCATGTGGGCCAGCGAATTTCCCGCGACGCCCTGGTGCGCGCCTTTGTCGGCATGCAGTACCAACGAAACGACGTGGCGTTTCTCCGCGGCACCTTCCGGGTGCGCGGTGACACCGTGGAAATCATCCCCGTGTACGAGGAATTCGCCCTACGGATAGAAATGTTTGGCGATGAAATCGAATCTTTAAGTTCGCTGCACCCCCTCACCGGAGAAGTACTCCACGTTGTCGATAGCGTGTCCGTTTTTCCGGCAACCCACTACGCCGCATCACCGGAGACAATGAAGCGCGCCATCGGCACCATCCGTGAAGAGATGGAAGATCGGGTGTCCTGGTTTGAGAAGCAAGGAAAACTGCTGGAAGCTCAGCGGATTCGAATGCGCACCACCTATGACCTCGAAATGATGGAGCAGATCGGTTTCTGTTCCGGAATCGAAAACTATTCGCGCCACATTGATGGGCGCAGCCCCGGGGAGCCCCCCAACTGTTTACTGGATTATTTTCCCGATGATTTCCTCACCGTCATCGACGAATCCCACGTTAGCGTTCCCCAAATCGGGGGAATGTATGAAGGTGATGCGTCCAGAAAGCGCACCCTCGTCGAGCACGGTTTCCGACTACCTAGCGCCATGGACAACAGACCGCTGCGTTTTGATGAGTTTTTGGAGCGCACCGGTCAACGGATGTATCTCTCGGCAACACCGGCCGCCTATGAGCGGGAAGTCTCCGACGGCGTGGTCGAACAAATTATCCGTCCCACCGGTTTGGTCGACCCGAAAGTTGAGGTCCGGCCCGCAACCGGCCAAATCGACGACCTTCTGGAGGAAATCCGGAAACGCAGTAAGAAAAATGAGCGAGTACTGGTCACCACGTTGACCAAGAAGATGGCTGAAGACCTCACCGACTTTTTCGATGACGCAGGGGTGCGTGTGCGCTACCTACACTCAGACGTCGACACGTTGAGACGAGTGGAGCTGCTCACCGAACTGCGTGCCGGTGTGTATGACGTGCTTGTGGGGATCAACCTGTTGCGAGAAGGTCTCGACCTGCCCGAGGTGAGCCTGGTGGCCATTCTTGATGCCGATAAAGAGGGCTTTTTGCGTTCCCACACATCACTGATTCAAACCATTGGGCGCGCCGCACGAAACGTGTCAGGCGAGGTGTACATGTACGCCCAGACGATGACCGATTCGATGAAGTTTGCCATAGGGGAAACCAATCGTCGCCGCGAAATTCAAGTGGCCTACAACACCGAACACGGTATTGATCCCACCCCGTTGAGGAAGAAAATCGGTGACATTACCGCAGCACTCGTCCGTGAAAGCGCGGACACCGACGAATTGGTGGGTCAGGCGGAATCGGAAACACCAGTGATGCGGGCAGTGGCAGGAACCGAAGAACTTCCGGCGTTGATTCGACAACTCACTGATCAGATGATGCAAGCCTCGTCAGAGCTCAAGTTTGAATTGGCGGCCCGGCTGCGCGATGAAGTCGCTGAATTGAAGCGCGAACTTCGAGAAATGACCGAACATGCCAGTAGGTAAAGCCCCCTACTAACCGAAGGCACAGAGAGAACTACTTAAACTAAAGCGTGCCTATCGAGAAGCCCCGAACCGACCAAGTCATTTCCGTACAGGGCGCAAGGGTCCACAACCTGCGTGATGTGCATGTCGACATTCCCCGAAATGCTTTGGTGGTCTTCACCGGCCTGTCGGGCTCAGGAAAGTCTTCCCTGGCATTCGACACCATTTTTGCTGAAGGTCAACGCCGCTATGTCGAATCACTCTCTGCCTATGCCAGGCAGTTTCTGGGGCAGGTAGACCGCCCCGACGTCGACGTCATCGAGGGACTAAGCCCCGCGGTATCGATCGACCAGAAGTCCACCAACCGTAACCCCCGCTCGACGGTCGGGACGATCACCGAAATTCACGACTATCTGCGTCTCCTGTTTGCTCGAACCGGGCAACCACACTGTGTGGAGTGTGGTGAAGCTATTGTCCGCCAGACGGTGCAACAGATGGCCGACCAACTCATGACACTCGAGGCAGGGGAGCGGTTTCTCGTCTTGAGCCCCGTCGTCAGTCAACGCAAGGGCGAGTTTGTGGACCTTTTCAGCAGCCTGCAGGCCAGCGGCTATTCCCGGGCGATTGTCGATGGCGAGCAGATTCAACTGGCAAGCCCGCCGAAACTAGCCAAGACAAGAAAGCACGACATTTCGGTGATCGTCGACCGTTTGGTCACCGGAGAAGATATTGCTGGACGGTTAGTTGATTCGCTTGAAACTGCCCTTGGTCTCTCCGAAGGCAACATACGGATCCAGTTTGTGGACCGTGAAGGACCGGAAGCGACCAGGCTTCTGAGCGAAAAACTCAGCTGCCCAAACGGTCACCCCGTTGCTCTAAGCGAAGTGGAACCCCGCACTTTTTCCTTCAACTCACCCTTTGGGGCGTGCCCAGCCTGTTCAGGTTTGGGTTTCACCATGGCGGTCGACCACGAAATGGTGATTGGCGACCCCAGCCTGTCTATTGCCCAGGGTGCCATTTTGCCGTGGACACAGGCCGGTAAAGGCTTGTACGGGTATTTCACAAACCTTTTGGGCAGCCTTGCTCAGGACCTCGACTTTTCTCTCGACACCCCCTGGGAGGATTTGCCGGAAAGCGTCCGCGAAGCGGTATTGAGGGGAAACGACTTCGAAGTCGTGGTCAAGTGGCGCAATCGCTACGGCCGGGACGTGAAATATTCAACCGGTTTCGAAGGGGTTTTGCCCTACATCGAGCGCAAATACCGAGAAACAGATTCCGATTGGGCAAAACAGCGCTACGCCGAATACCTCCGCGAAGTCGCGTGCACGTCGTGTGGTGGGGCCAGACTGAAACCCGAAGTGCTCGCCATTACTGTTCAGGGCCGATCGATTGCCGAAGTGTCCGAAATGAGCCTGGATGACTGTTTCGGCTTCATCGTGTCCCTGGAGGATGTTGAACAAGACCACTCCATTTCGGCGCCCATCATTCGAGAAATTAGGGCCCGCCTGAACTTCCTGCTGGAAGTGGGCTTGTCCTACCTCACCTTGGCCAGAAACGCGGGAAGCCTCTCAGGTGGTGAAGCACAGCGCATCAGGCTGGCCACCCAAATCGGCTCCGGGTTGACCGGTGTGCTCTATGTGTTGGATGAACCCAGCATCGGTCTTCACCAGAGAGACAACAACCGTCTGATTGACACGTTGATCACCCTTCGCGATCTCGGCAATACCCTCATCGTGGTGGAACACGATGAGGACACCATTCGTACCGCGGACTGGTTAGTGGATATCGGCCCCGAGGCGGGAGAACACGGCGGCTACATTGTCCACTCCGGTCCGGTGTCAAAACTCGCCTCCGAGAAGAAATCCCTGACGGCTAAATATGTCTCCGGGGCGTGGCAAGTGGTGGAGCCTCGCGACATTCGGTCCATCGATCCGGAAAGAGTCCTTAAGGTCGTGGGTGCCCGGGAAAACAATCTGCGCACCATTGACGTGACACTGCCGCTCGGTGTGTTGTGTGCCATCACGGGTGTGAGTGGTTCGGGAAAGTCGTCTCTGGTCAACGACATTGTGTATCGCTCTCTGGCTAATAGGCTCAACAAGGCCCGCCACGTACCCGGCAAGCACACACGCATCGAAGGTGTGGAACACCTCGACAAAATCGTCCACGTCGACCAAGCCCCCATTGGCCGCACGCCTCGGTCAAACCCGGCCACCTACACCGGCGTTTTTGACAAAATTCGTGCCCTCTTTGCCGAAACCCAAGAGGCCAAAATGCGGGGTTACCTCCCAGGCCGCTTCAGTTTCAACGTCAAGGGTGGACGGTGCGAGCACTGTGCGGGCGATGGCACCATCACCATCGAAATGAACTTCCTCCCCGATGTGTACGTTCCTTGCGAGGTGTGCCACGGAGCGCGGTATAACCGGGAGACATTGCAGGTGCACTACAAGGGCAAAACCATTGCCGATGTGCTGAATATGCCCATCGAAGAGGCGACGACCTTTTTCGAACCCATCAGCTCGATCCACCGATTCCTGGCAACACTTGTCGATGTTGGACTGGGCTACGTGCGACTAGGACAAGCGGCTACCACCCTGTCCGGTGGGGAAGCCCAACGCGTCAAACTGGCCACCGAATTACAGCGTCGCTCCACGGGGCGCACCATCTACGTGCTGGATGAGCCCACCACAGGCCTGCACTTTCACGACGTCAAAAAGCTCCTCGTGGTACTCCAGGGGCTTGTCGACAAAGGCAACAGCGTGATTGTGATCGAACACAACCTTGACGTCATCCGATCCGCCGACTGGATTATCGACCTCGGACCAGAAGGGGGTGCCGGAGGTGGGCAAGTCGTCGCTGAGGGAACCCCCACGGAAGTCGCCGCCGTTGAAGCCTCGCACACCGGCAAATTTTTGCGAGAGGCGATGGCTAGAACACCGTGAGTTTGATCGCCCCCTGGCGTCCACGCACCGCGGACATCCCCACACAGCCGGGGGTGTATCGGTTCCTGGACGAAAAAGGGACCGTCGTCTATGTGGGCAAAGCCAAAAATCTTCGAAATCGGGTCACCAGTTACTTTGTGAGCCCTGAGCGTCTGATTGACCGGACGAGAAGAATGGTTCAGACCGCTCGTTCGATTGATTGGACGGTAGTCCAAACCGAGCGTGCCGCTTTGCAACTCGAATACGCCTGGATTAAGCAGTACCAGCCAGAGTTCAACATCCGTTTTCGGGACGACAAGTCCTACCCCTACCTGGTGGTGACGGTCTCAGATGATATTCCCCGCGTGTTCCTCTCACGTCGAAAAGACATCAAGGGCGCTAAGTATTTTGGGCCCTTCGCCAACTCCTGGGCCCTAAAAGACACCCTCTCCACGCTACTGAGAGCATTTCCGGTGCGTTCGTGTACCCAAAGTGTGTACCGAAGAGCCAAGCGCCAAGCACGCCCCTGCCTTCTCGGTGACATCGGCAAATGCGCTGCCCCGTGTGTGGATCGGGTAAGCCCGGAGGAGCATAAAGCTCTCGCTCTGGGGCTTGCGGCGTTCATGGACGGCAAAGACGATCGCGTCCTCGACACCCTGCGCTACGACATGATTCAAGCCGCTGAGCGTCTCGATTTTGAAAAAGCCGCCAAACTCCGTGACCGTATTGACGCCATCGAAACCATCATGGTGAAAAACACCATGGTGCTCGATGAGGCAGTTGATGCGGATATTTTTGGTATCGCCACCGATGACCTCCACGCCGCCGCCTACGTCTTTCGGGTTCGAGGAGGGCGTATCCGCCAAGCCCGAGGCTGGGTTCTTGATGGGGAGGAGCCCTTGAGCGAGGCGGAGTTGATCGAAACGCTCCTGCGCGACGGGTTTGACGATTCGTTTCCACCAGCACGGGTGGTTGCCCTTCCCCGGCTACCGGAGAGTCACGGTGTGTGGCAGGAGCGCCTCGGCCAGGTGCGCCAGGAACAGGGTGAGCGCGGGGGAGTCGAAATCCGGGTCGCTAAACGTGGTGACCTTGCTTCGCTGGCGGAGACGGTTCGCATCAATGCCCGACAAACACTGCAGTCCTTCCTCTCCAAACGCTCAACAGATGTTGTGGCACGCTCCGCTGCGCTGGCAGAACTGGGTGAGGCGCTGGGCCTGCCGGAAGCGCCACTGCGCATCGAATGTTTCGACGTTTCCCACTTGGGTGGAGAGAACCCTGTTGCCGCAATGGTCGTGTTTGAAGACGGCATTCCCCGGAAGGATCACTACCGGAAGTTCGCTCTCGATGCGCCCCAAGATGACACGGCAGGAATCTACGAAGTAGTGAGTCGGCGCCTTCGGCGACTCCAAGAGGGATCCGTTGAGGCTGCGGGTGAACAAGACGGGCCGCGCCAAAAAAGCGGCTTCGCCTATCCGCCAGGGCTACTGGTGATTGATGGCGGTCAGCCCCAGGTCAACGCGGCGAAACGGGCCCTGGATGACTCCGGCATGGACATTGCCGTGTGTGGTCTCGCAAAACGCTTAGAGGAAGTGTGGTTGCCGGGCCGAGACTTTCCCGTCATTTTGCCCCGCAGCAGCGAAGCGCTCTTCCTGCTTCAACGAGTGCGTGACGAAGCACACCGCGCAGCTATCAGCTACCAGCGCTCCACCAGAAAACGTTCGTTGAAAAGCGAATTGGTCGATATTCCCGGCGTGGGGGAGGCGATGGCTAATGCTCTCCTAAAAACCTTTGGTTCGGTTGCCCAAGTGCGAACGGCCGATGTCGAGACCCTCCAAAAGGTGCCCGGCGTGGGAAAAAAACTTGCCCAGACGATTTTTACCTCACTCCACGGTTAAGGCGGGTGTATGCCCCCACACAGCGCAAAGTGGGACCACCCCGGGGCACTACGATGAAGGCCTAACCATTGCGGAATGTAAGGGATTTTGGGGTACATGACTCAGGCGGACTCGAGCGGTGAGGTCTTAATCCTCACGGGCATGTCCGGAGCGGGTCGCTCAACGGCTGCCAACGCATTAGAGGACCAGGGCTGGTATGTCGTCGACAACCTTCCACCCCAAATGTTGAAACCGTTTATCGAGTTGGCCAGTTTGCCTGAGCACGGTCTCAACCGAGTGGCTTGTGTTGTCGATGTCCGGGGTGGCCAATTTTTTGAGTACGCCCGCGAAGCGATCCTGGACTTGGGAAACCGTGTCGGGGTCACGGTCGTGTTTCTGGATTCCAGCGATGACGTCCTGGTTCGCCGTTTCGAACAGGTAAGAAGGCCACACCCCCTCCAAGCGGATGGCACCATTCTCAACGGCATCCATAAAGAGCGGGACCTGATGCGCCCGATCCGTGAGCGGGCCGATGTCGTCATAGACAGCACCGATTTGAACGTCCACCAACTGACCAACACTGTTGGTGAGCGGTTTTCCGGGGAAGGTTCACCGGGCATCGCGCTCACGGTATTAAGTTTCGGCTACAAATACGGACTGCCCAGTGATGCCGACATGGTGTGGGATATGCGGTTCTTGCGCAACCCCTACTGGTCGCCAGAACTCAAGGACCGCACCGGTTTGGACAAAGAGGTTCAAGAATTTGTCCTAGACGGAGACCTGGCTGACACGTTTATCGATTCACAATTGCAGGCCCTGCGCGCAGTCCTCACGGGCTACGGCGAAGAAAACAAACGATTTGCCACGTTAGCGATCGGCTGCACCGGCGGACGACACCGATCAGTGTCCACCGCAGAAACGGTCGGCAAGCTTTTGGAAGAGTGGCCCGATGTGCGGGTGTCGGTCAAACACCGCGATGTAGGACGGGAGTAACCCTGTGAGTGTTGACGAATTGACGGTTGCCGTGAAGGACGACATCGTCCGAATTGTGGCACCCACACAGTCGGCTCGGCTGGCCGAACTGGCCACTATTCTTCGCTTCGCGGGCGGCCTGCACGTTATTTCGGGAAGCATCGCCGTCGAGGTGGAACTGACCCACAAAGAAACGGCGAAGAAGGTTCGCAGGGAGCTTCTTGAGTTGTTGGGGTTTAGTACCGACGCGGCGGTGTTGCAGCCCTCGGCCCAACGTCAACACCCCGTCTACGTCGTCCGGGTTCGCCAAGGCGGCGACATCCTTGCCCGCCAAATGGGCCTTCTCGACCAGCGGCTTCGCCCAGTGCGAGGTTTACCGAATAAGTTGACCACCAGCGCCATTGGTGACGTACCCGCCATCTGGCGTGGGGCGTTCTTAGCACGGGGGCAACTGAGCGAACCAGGACGCTCGTCGGCGATTGAACTCATCGCACCGACCGGTGAATCAGCGATCGCCATGGTCGGCCTTGCTCAACGCATCAACGTTCAAGCCAAAGCCCGCGAAGTGCGCATGGCGCAACGGGTTATCGTGCGCGAGCCTGACTCGATGTCCCAGCTACTTCGGGAGATGGGCGCTACCGACGCGATGGGGATGTGGGAAGAGCTCCGCGCGAAAAGGGAAGTGCGTGCGAACGCGAACCGGCTGGTGAATTTTGATGACGCTAACCTGCGTCGCTCAGCACAGGCAGCGGTTGCGGCCTGTGCTCGGGTGGAGCGTGCCCTAGAACTACTGGGGGATTCAGTACCCGACCACCTGCTGTACGCGGGGCGACTTCGTCTGGATCACCGCGAGGCAAGTCTGGATGAACTGGGCCATTTTGCCGACCCGCCGTTAACTAAAGATGCGGTTGCTGGACGGATTCGACGCTTACTGGCAATGGCAGACAAGCGCGCTGAAGAGCTCGGTGTTCCTGGAACCTTGGCGAGTGTGCCTAGCGACTACGTCGGATACTGACCATTTGGTGAATTCGGTGTCGCCTGGTCGCGACCCTGCTTAGACTAAAGAGACACAAACCAGAGAGGACATCATGGCTGCTTACACCCTGCCTGAACTTTCCTACGACTATTCCGCCCTCGAGCCTCACATCTCGGCGCGAATCATGGAACTTCACCACAGCAAACACCACAAGGCCTACGTGGACGGGGCAAATAATGCTCTCGCCCAGATGGCCGAAGCCCGCGAATCCGCTAACTTCGGTGCGATTAACAAGCTGGAGAAGGACTTGGCTTTCCACCTTGGTGGACACGTCAACCACTCGATTTTCTGGACCAATATGCAAGGTCACGGCCCCGCGACACCTGAAGGGGAAATCCAAGCGGCCATCAACGAGTTCTTTGGTTCCTACGAAAAATTCACCGCGCACTTCAGTGCCGTAGCAATGGGTATTCAAGGTTCGGGTTGGGCCGTATTGTCCTGGGATCCCATCGGCGAGCAGCTCATCGTCCAGCAGCTCTTCGACCAGCAAGCCAACACAGCCCAAGGCACTACTCCACTGCTCCAGTTGGACATGTGGGAGCACGCGTTCTACCTGGACTACCAAAACGTTAAAGGTGACTACGTCGCCGCGTTCTGGAACATCGTCAACTGGGAAAATGTGGCAGCCCGCCTCGCGGCTGCCCGTGGAGCCAGCGGACAGGCCCTGCTACTGTCCTAAACCTGAGTAGTTATCACACCCCGTTCAGTTCTAACCTTTGGAGAGTTAATGTCAGTCACCGTCGCAATTAACGGCTTTGGTCGGATTGGTCGAAGTTTCTTCCGGGCCGCATTGGCGTCCGGCCAAGACATCAACATCGTTGCCGTTAACGATTTGACCGACCCGAGTGTTCTCGCACACCTCCTGAAATATGACTCAGTCTCCGGACGACTGGACCAGGAAGTCGCGGTAGAGGGAAACCACCTGGTCGTCGGGGGAAAGAAAATCGCCGTCCACGCCGAGCGTGACCCGGGGGCGCTGCCTTGGGCCGCTCACGGTGTCGACATTGTCATCGAATCGACGGGTTTCTTCACCTCCGCCGACAAAGCGAAAGCCCACCTCGACGCGGGTGCGAAGAAGGTCATTATTTCCGCACCAGCCAGCGGAGAAGACATCACGGTCGTGATGGGTGTGAACCACGAGAATTATGACCCCGCTGCACACGACATCATCTCCAACGCGTCCTGCACGACCAACTGCCTCGCTCCAATGGCCAAGGTGCTCCACGACGCGGTGGGTATTGAGCGTGGACTGATGACCACAGTCCACGCCTACACCGCCGATCAGAACCTGCAGGATGGTCCTCACAGTGATTTGCGCCGTGCCCGGGCTGCCGGTGTGAATGTGGTGCCCACTTCAACGGGTGCTGCGAAAGCGATTGGCCTGGTCATGCCAGAGCTGAAGGGAAAACTCGACGGATTTGCCTTGCGCGTCCCCGTTCCCACAGGCTCCATTACTGACCTCACGGTGGATGTCGCAAAAACCATCAGTGTGGACGAGATTCAAGAGCTTTATCGTTCGCACTCCGACACGGGCGCCATGGCGGGAGTCATGCGGTACACCGACGATCCGATTGTGTCCTCAGACATCGTGGGCGACCCGTTCTCCTCGATTGTTGACGGAGGCCTGATTCGCGTAATCGACAACCAGGTGAAGGTCAGCTCTTGGTACGACAACGAGTGGGGATATTCCAACCGCCTGGTTGACCTCGCCAGTTACGTCGGCGCCCGCCTGTCCTAGTGGGTCTTCGCGGGATTGACACCCTTGGCTCCCTCGAGGGCCTTGTGGTGGGGGTGCGACTTGACTTAAACACTCCCCTGAAAGATGGGGAAATTACCGATGACGGTCGGGTTCACGCGGCCCTTCCGACACTAAGGGAATTGGCCGCGCGCGGAGCCAAGATGGTGGTCATGAGCCATTTGGGTCGCCCGGATGGAAAGCCAGACGAAAAATACTCGTTGGCTGCCGTCGCGAAACGGCTGCAGGAGCTGTGGTCGGGCTCTGTGAAGGCAGTGAGCCAGGTCTCCGGCGCGGAGGTCCAGTCCGCTCTGTCGGAGGTGGCAGCTGGGGACATTGTGTTGGTTGAAAACCTGAGGTTTGACGCTCGTGAAACGTCTAAGGACACCGAGGAACGTCGAGCCTTCGCCGAAGAGCTGGCAGCACCACTCGACTGTGTCGTCAGCGACGGTTTTGGAGTCGTCCACCGCCCTCAGGCGAGCGTCGTGGAACTGGTGGAGGCGAAGCCCTCATCGGCTGGTCTGCTGATCGAAGCCGAAGTGAAGGTCCTAGAAGCCCTTAGATCCAATCCCGAGCGGCCCTACACCGTCGTGCTCGGCGGCTCGAAAGTCTCCGACAAACTTGGCGTAATTGACGCGTTATTACCCGTCGTCGACAAGCTGGTGATCGGTGGAGGGATGGTCTTCACCCTTCTCCAAGCACAAGGTCACGCCACCGGCTCGAGTCTTCTTGAAGCCGACCAAATCGAGACCGTAAAGGGCTATCTGAGTCGAGCCAGCGAACTGGGTGTTGACATCGTCTTACCCACAGACATTGTGATGGCCGAATCGTTTGCTGCGGATGCGCCCTCAACCGTCCTACCCATCGACCAGTTGGAGTCTGGGCCGGCAGGAAAGAATGCCATCGGCCTCGATATTGGTCCCGACAGCGCGCAGCACTTTGCCGAAATTATTGCGTCTTCGCGCACCGTGTTTTGGAATGGTCCGATGGGCGTCTTTGAATTTGACGCGTTTGCCCACGGAACCCGTGCGGTTGCTGCGGCACTGACTGAAGTGGCCGGGTTGAGTGTGGTGGGCGGCGGCGATTCCGCCGCCGCAGTCCGACGTCTCGGTTTTGATGATGACCAGTTTGGTCACATCTCGACCGGCGGTGGGGCAAGTTTGGAGTTTCTCGAGGGGAAGACACTTCCCGGATTGAAGGTACTGGGATGGTAGGCACCACAGCGGCCAGGCGTGCACTGATTGCCGGAAACTGGAAGATGAACTTGGACCACCTGCAGTCGATTGCTCTGGTGCAAAAGTTGGCCTGGACGCTTAAAGACCGCAACTTCCAGTCGGACACGGTAGAGGTGGCGGTGTTTCCGCCATTCACTGACCTTCGCTCTGTTCAAACCCTGATTGCCGCTGACAAGCTCGATTTTTCTCTGGGCGGCCAAGACCTCTCGGCGCACGATTCCGGTGCACACACGGGGGACATCTCCGGGTCTTTCCTGAAAGCTTTGGCCTGCGACTACGTCCTCGTCGGCCACTCAGAGCGCCGCGCCAACCACAGCGAAACCGATCAGGTGTGTCTGGCGAAAGTCCAGGCTGCCCTGCGTCACTCTCTCACCCCTGTGTTGTGTGTGGGAGAAACCGCGGAGGATTTGGAAACGGTCGGCCAGAGTGCGGTACCCGTTGCACAGCTCACTGCAGTGTTAGA
Organism: Pontimonas salivibrio; assembly: GCF_002950575.1. Taxonomy (NCBI): domain Bacteria; kingdom Bacillati; phylum Actinomycetota; class Actinomycetes; order Micrococcales; family Microbacteriaceae; genus Pontimonas; species Pontimonas salivibrio. Next base: position 1,035,882 of record NZ_CP026923.1, on the reverse strand, counting down.
GGGAATCTCTGCTGAGGACGAGATTGTGGTGGCATACGAACCGGTATGGGCTATTGGTAGTGGCACACCGGCAACTGCGGAGCAAGCCCAAGAGGTCTGCGGAGTGTTGCGTGACACTATTCGCACCCTCCACGGCGACGAGCAGGCGGATCGCACACGAATCCTCTACGGTGGCTCCGTGAAATCCAGCAACATTGCCGGCTTTATGAGGGGCGCTGACGTGGACGGCGCCCTGGTGGGAGGGGCAAGTCTCGACTCGGAAGAATTTGCCGCCATCGCGCAATTCGAAAAGCACGTCACAATCGACTAGCCCTTGGGCGAAACCCCGTAGACTAAGTGACTGGTCGAAAGAGGAAGGGTGACCGTGGAAATCATTTTCGTGGTGTTCCAGGTAATACTGGCGCTCACCAGTCTGTTGCTGACCCTGATGATTTTGTTGCATAAAGGCCGCGGTGGTGGCCTCTCCGACATGTTCGGTGGGGGAGTGACATCAAACCTCGGCTCCTCTGGGGTTGCCGAGCGCAACCTGAACAGAATCACAGTAATTGTCGCGCTGGTGTGGGTGTCGTCCATTGTGGCGATCGGCCTGTTCACCCGTTTCGACGTCATTTAACGACGTTATTTAACAGTGTCAGGCCCGCAAGGGCACTAGGTGGGAGGAATTAGCCATGGCTTCAGGCGGTAGCGCGATTCGTGGGACCCGAGTGGGCTCTGGCCCGATGGGCGAACAGGATCGGGGAATTCTTGCCGATCGAATTGCGGTTTCCTACTGGGATGCGATGGGTAATGAAACCGTTCGGTACTTTTCCGCCCAGGTTGACCCCGAAGAAATTCCAGAGATTATTGATTCCCCACACTCAGGCCTTCCGGCTGGGCGCGACAAGGAAAACCCTCCCGAGGTTGCGATCAACGAGCCCTACAAGACCCACCTCGCTTACGTGAAAGAGCGTCGCACGGAGAAGGAAGCGGTCTCAATCCTCGACGAAGCGCTCGACAAGCTCCGACAGAAAAAGGGTCGAGCCTAAGGCTCAAGCGGGCACCCCGTCAGCGAAGAGCTTTCGGGACGTAGTCGGCGCGTTCATCTTCTGCGCTCCAGAACGTATCGCTGCGCACTAATTCTTCCGGGAGTAGACCGGCAAGTTCGGCGTCGGTAAAAATTTTGGTTGATCGCACCCCGCGCAGACCCGATGCAGGAACCTCGGCGACGGATGCTTCCGCCAAGGCAAGGCCCAACGCGGCAGCCTTATTGGCTCCTGAGACCACAATCCACACCCGGTCAGCTCGATTCAGCAGAGGAATGGTCATCGTTAACCGAAGAGGCGGGGGTTTGGGAGAATCCCAGACCGCCTGAACGTCTGGCGCTGTCGCAATTGCCTGCGACGAGCCAGGGAACACACTGAGCACGTGCCCATCGGGGCCCATCCCGGCAAAGGCGAGGTCAAAGTGTGGCCACTGGCCCTCTTGGCCGTGTTCCAACATGGCAGCTCTCGCCTGTGTGGCGGCGGCCTCCAGGTCGAGGCCACCATCGGAGCTCGGAAACCGCACGAGCTGCTCGTCACTCAGTCCCACACCACCGAGGAGAGCCCTTTGCGCTGCTAGGTCGTTTCGGTCCCCGTGTGAAGCCTCAACAAAGCGCTCATCACCCCAAAACACCGTCACCCCGGACCAGTTCAGCTGGTGCACCTTTGGGTGTTTCGAAATAGCCTGCAACACTTCTGTGCCCAAGCCCCCGCCAGTGAGAACCACTCGAAAGGATCCGGTTCGATCGAGAGTCTTTCTCGCACGCACCACGAATTTGTCGGCGACCAGAGCTGCGAGGTCGGTGGTGCTGGGGGCGATTACTACCCGCTTATCAGTCATGACATGATCCACATCGGCCAAAGGACATCTGATAACTCTACTGACCGATCACCTTCAGCATTGGAATACCCTCAGCAAGCACCCGGCCATAAATGGTGTCGGGAGCGAGTCGACGGAGCTCTTCGGCAACTAGCGTCGACAGTCCACGGCGTGGAAGCAGTAGAGGAAAATCGGGTTGGCCCGGTACGCGAAGCAGGACAGTTTGATCGTCGGTGCGCACAAGGGAAATATCACCCTCGCTGGTGTCCAGCTGCACGGAATAGACGCCGCCAATTCCCTCAGGAGCACTGGGATCTAACGTGACGGGTTGTCCTAGCGACACAGCCAGCCAGCCCGCGAGGAGTGCCACTGAGGGGTTGTCCGCAACGCCTGCGACAGTGGCCGCATGGATTGTGTCGATCTCTAAGTAGTCCAGAGTGGCGGCAAGCTGCGTCCGCCAGCCAGTGATCCGCCCCCAGGCGAGGTCGGTGTCACCTGGCCGGTAACCACTCGCTATACGGCCTAAACCGACAATGCCTTGACCGAGAGATTGCGAATCGAGAATCCTCCGTTGAGAAATCTGCCCGAGCGACGTTTCTGCCATACAGTCCGGACAGTGACTGGGCCACCACGTCACTACCGGGGTATCGGGCAGCAACAGTCCATTGACTAGACCGGGCAGGGAGTTCGCACTGGGACCCTCAGGGCGAAGCACCACGACCTCACTTGCCCCCGCATCGCCACCGAGGCGCAGCTGCGCAGAAAGGCCCGGTGCCACAGAGTGTGCTTCCGGCTCAGTGACCACCACAATGCGCATGGGGTGCTCACTACTGGCCTCATTGGCTGCAGCAATGGCTTGTTCTTCGCCGTCGTGGGGGGTGTAAATGAGGAAGGTGAGCACGCGGCCTAACGCCACCGCACCACCCTCTTCACGCGCGCTCACCAGACGTTTATTCACATCAGCCACGGTGGTGTTAGGAAGGTCGATAATCATGGCCGCCTCCAGACTCTGTTGTCTCGAAGCAGCAGTTGGTCAGCAGATGCGGGACCCCACGTCCCTGGAAGGTATCCCTCCGGGGTGCCCTGTTCTTCCCAATGGGCGAGAACCGGATCAAGAATGTGCCAGGACAGCTCAACTTCCCTCTGGCGCGGAAATAGTGGCGCGTCGCCTCGCAGGACATCCAAAATGAGCCGCTCGTACGCTTCGGGGGAGGTTTCGGTGAAGGCATGGCCGTAGCCAAAGTCCATCGTGACGTTTCGCACTTGCATGTCGGGGCCAGGAACTTTAGAGGCGAAGCGCATCGTGACGCCCTCGTCGGGCTGGACCCTGATTACTAGTGCGTTTTGACCCACTTCGCCGTGGGCAATTTCGGGGAACAAATGCCCGGGGGAGTCTTTAAAGACCACCGCGACTTCGGTCACCCGGCGTCCTAAACGCTTTCCGGTGCGTAAGTAAAACGGGACACCCTGCCAGCGGCGGGTGTTCACCTCTAGGCGAAGGGCTGCATAGGTTTCGGTTCTCGAGCTGTGGTCAATGCCGTCTTCATCCAAATATCCCGCAACCGCTGCACCGCCCTGCCACCCGCCCAGGTATTGCCCTCTGGCGGAAGAACTGGGCGGGTGGGCTATTGGCGCGACCGCAGCCAAGACTTTCTCTTTTTCTACCCGCACATCATCAGCCCCGAGGGTTCCAGGTTCCTCCATCGCGGTGAGGGCCAGTAACTGCAGGAGGTGATTTTGGATCACATCTCTCGCGGCACCAATCCCGTCGTAGTAGCCAGCTCGAGATCCGACGCCGATTTCTTCCGCCATGGTGATTTGCACATGGTCGACGTAGTGGGCATTCCAGATGGGCTCATACATCGAATTGGCGAAACGCAGCGCGAGCAGGTTTTGCACCGTTTCTTTGCCCAGATAGTGGTCGATACGGAAGACCGATTCGGGTTTAAATACCCTTTCAAGCGCCAGGTTGAGCTCTGCCGCCGTCTTTTCATCGCTACCAAAAGGTTTTTCGACAATCACCCTGCGCCAGGCGCCACCCGCATCCTCAGCCAGTCCGGCCTCTTCCAACCGTTGGGTCACAACCGGAAATTGTCCGGGCGGGATCGACAGATAGTACGCGTGGTTGTGGCCAGTGCCACGGGTGTGGGCCAGCTCATTCAACACAGTGGCCAGGGTGCTAAAGCCTTCAGGCTCGCTAAAGCTGCCTTCCACAAAACGCAATCCCGCTCGGAGCCGCTCAAAGACCCGCTCGTCAAACGCTTCCCGGGCGTGGGAGTGCACCGATTGGGCGACCTCTTCCTGGAACTGTTCATCCGACCATGGCCTTCTGCCGTAGCCCACTACCGAAAAGCCGGGGTGCAAAAGCCCACCCGCAGCCAGGTCGTAAATGGCGGGGATTAACTTCTTCCTCGCTAAATCTCCCGTCACACCAAAAATGACGAGCGCGCTGGGGCCAGCCAGACGTGCGAGGCGTCGATCCGCGGGGTCCCGTAACGGGTTGTACCTCACGCAGACTCCTTGAGGGTGGACAGGAGTGTGCGGGCGGTTTCTGCTGAATCGACACGCAGGGTCAACACAGGCCGGCCGCGCTCTGTCAGTACCTGACGATCACCCCAGCTTTGCGCATCAATCAAGGTGGCAAAGCTGTAGGGAAACCCCGGTATGTCCCGACCCCTTCGAGGTTCAATTTCAAGTTGCAGGAACACCCCGTCGGGAGTGCCCCCTTTGTGAAACTGACCGGTGGAGTGAAGAAACCTGGGACCAAAGCCCAGTGTCACGGGGCGTCCCGTTGCTGCCGCCAAGTGTTCTCGCACTTGGACAAAATCACTGAGCTCAAGACGGTTCCCGTACACCTGGAGCGCCAGGTACCCCGAATCTCCCAGCTGCGCGTGAAGATAAGACCAGGAATCCGCCAGAGTGGTCGAATCATCGGGGGCCCACAGTGTGTATTTCTCTGATACTTCCGACGGGTCCTGTCGGCTTGGCATGGCCTCCAGAAGGCTTCTCGTGGCCGTTTTGGCGCTCTCCACGTCGGGTTGGTCGAATGGATTCACGCCAAGGAGGACCCCCGCATATGCCGTGGCGTATTCCCACAACAGGAAAGATCCACCCAGTGTGGCCTCAATGCTGACGTGGGACACGTCTTGCCTGTCACCTGAAAGATCAACGATGACGACATCGTCGAGTGCGTTCGTGGCCTCTGGGGGAGTAGCGCTGGAGGTGGCAACAGGAAGCACCCCAATCCCGTCTTTACCCGTTGATTCCGCCACCAGTTGCTCAATCCAGTCCCCAAGGCCAGGCAGACTTTCGCTGGGTGTCAGCACGGCAATATCGCGCGATGGCGTCGACAACGAGGCAGCCAACAGCACCGCCGGGTTTTCCTCACTGTCCTGCCGCAATGCACTCCAGGCGTTGTGGGCGTCGCTTAGAAGGGCAGCAGTGTCCACACCGGCAAGAGTGGCGGGCACCAGCCCAAAAGCGGTCAGCGCAGAAAAACGGCCACCCACATGTGGGTCCGCGGTAAAGACCCGGTGGCCATTTCCCGCCGCTTCTTTGTGAAGCGGAGAATCCGGGTCCGTCACAATCAGAATCCGACTCGTGGGATCGATTCCCACACCTTGGAACGCTTCTGCAAAAGCCGCTCTTGCCGCCGCGGTCTCTACGGTTGTTCCTGATTTCGAGGACACAATCACTGCGGTGGACCGCAAATCTCCAGAGAGTGCCTGAGTGACGTGATCGGGATGAGTGGAGTCCACAATCTCTAACTGCACTCCCGCAGAGGACGCCATCACTTCTGGCGCCAGCGAAGACCCCCCCATACCGCAAAGGACAAACCGGGTTACTCCCTCGGCAGCAAAAGCCCGACGAAGCTCTTCTACGTCGTCAACTAGTGGGCGCATCAGGGAAGGGTCAGCGACCCAACCCACACGGATTGATGCTTCAGGTTCGGCATCCACCCCCCACAAAGTCGCATCACCGGCTGCAAGCCGCGAGGGTACGTTTTTCGACACCAGGGTGCCCACGGCGTCGCCGAGCGAGCTTCGAAAAGAGGACTCGAGGTGAACCCGAAGCGTCATCGAGTAGCACCCAACGCCTTCTCGACCGTTTCTAGTAACTCGTGCCAGCTGTCGATGAATTTCGAGACGCCTTCATCCTCCAGCGCTTGGGTCACCTCAGCGTAAGAAATACCCAAATCGGCCAGAGCGTCCATCACGCTGTGCGCCTCTGCGTAGAAGGCCGACACCCGGTCCCCCTCAATTGAGTGGAGTTCTCCCGTTGCCTCGAGTGTTTTTTCCGGCATGGTATTCACCGTGTGGGGTGCAGCCAACTCAGTGACGTACAGGGTGGGGGGCAAGGCAGGGTCTTTCACACCTGTCGATGCCCACAATGGGCGCTGAACGTTGGCGCCATCGGCGAGCAGTTTTTTTGCGCGATCGCTGTGAAAAAGCTCTTCGAATGCTTCGTAGGCAAGGCGAGCGTTGGCGATGCCCGCCTTGGACCGAAGGTCTTTGGCTTCAGGGGAACCATTCGCGTCTAGTTGCTGGTCAATGGCAGTGTCCACCCGGGACACAAAGAAAGACGCCACGGAATGCAGGGTGGAAATATCGACGCCCCGCTCGGCGGCCTGTTCCACACCGGCAAGATAAGCATCGACCACTTCGCGGTAGCGCTCCAGCGAGAAAATCAACGTGACGTTGACGCTGATTCCCCTGGCAAGAGTTTCCGTAATCGCGGGGAGACCGGCCTTGGTTGCCGGAATCTTGATCAACACATTGGCCCGGCCCACACTCTCTGCGAGGACGGTTGCCTGTTCGATCGTTGCCTGTGTGTCGTGGGCGAGAACGGGGGAGACTTCAATGGACACCCGCCCATCGACCCCCGCACTGGCCTCAAATTGAGGCACGAAAATATCGCAGGCATCTCGCACATCATCGACCATCAAGGCGAAGACCGCGTCTTCCGTGCTGTGGCCAGCATCGCCCAAGGCAGCTATACGTTCGGCGTAAGCGTCACCTTTGCTGATTGCCTGTTGGAAAATCGTCGGGTTGGTGGTGACGCCGACCACGTTGTGTGTGTCGATCAGTTGGGCCAGGTTTCCCGACGTGATGCGCTCACGCGAGAGGTCGTCCAGCCAAATACTCACACCCAGTGTGCTCAGTTCTGCAGTTGCACTCATGTCTTACTCCTTCGTCTTAAGCCTGCGTGCGTGACAGCACGGTTTTGGCAGCGGAAACGACAGCGTCTGTCGTCATTCCAAATTCTTGGTAGAGGGTTTTGTAGTCGGCCGAGGCACCAAAGTGTTCAATTGACACACTGTGCCCGTGGTCACCCACGAAACGGTGCCATCCTTGCGATATCCCCGCCTCTACAGAGACCCTGGCGCTCACAGTGGGGGGTAACACACTGTCTCGGTAAGCCTGGTCTTGGGCATCAAACCACTCCACGCAGGGCATCGACACGACGCGAGTGGCAATACCTTCGGATTCGAGACTGGTCTTTGCTTCCACGGCCAGAGAAACTTCCGAGCCGGTAGCAATCAGAATGACATCGGGCTTGCCACTACTGGCCTCAGCGAGGGTGTATCCGCCTTTGGCGGTGAGGGATGCAGGCGCGTAATCAGCACCGCGCTCAAATACCGGCACACCTTGGCGGGTGAGCGCAATACCTGCTGGTCCTTGGCGACGCTCTAGCATCGTCTTCCACGCCCAGGCTGTTTCGTGGGCGTCGGCAGGACGAACAACATCGAGGCCCGGGATTGCCCGCAGGCTCCACAGCTGTTCAATGGGTTGGTGGGTGGGGCCATCTTCACCCAGCGCCACAGAATCGTGTGTCCACACAAAAATGCTCGGGATTCCCATGAGCGCGGCGAGCCGCACTGAGGGACGCATGTAGTCGGAGAAGATCAGGAATGTTCCCGCAAAGGCCCTGGTCGGTCCGTGCAAGACGATTCCGTTGATAATTGCGGCCATTGCGTGTTCGCGAATACCGAAATGCAACACCCGGCCATAGGGGTCCGCACTCCATTGGCTGGTGGAGTGTTCTGCGGGGGCAAAAGACGCCGCTGACTCGATGGTGGTGAGGTTTGATTCGGCGAGATCTGCCGAGCCACCCCACAGTTCAGGCAACACCTTCGCGAGCGCGTTGATCACTTTGCCCGAGGCGGCCCTGGTGGCGATGGCGTCCACGCCCTCAAAGCTTGGCAACACCGACTCTAGGTCGGGTAGTTCACCTGCTTCGAGACGTGCGAGCAGTACCGCGCGCTCCGGATGTGCCGACTTCCACGCCTCAAACTTTTCAGTCCATTCGGCCCGGTCGGCAGCTGCGCGCTTGGCGAGTGAACGGGTGTGAGCGATGACGTCCTCTGAGACGGCGAAGTGCTCGGTGGGGTCAAAGCCAAGGATTGTCTTGGTCTCGGCGATTTCGCCGGCGCCAATGGCGGCACCGTGAATCTTTCCCGTGTTCATTTTGTGGGGTGAGGGCCAACCGATGACCGTTTTGACGATAATCAGGCTGGGCTTATCGGTTGCCGCCTGCGCTTTCTCAATTGCGCCAAACAGCGCGTCCACGTCTTCGTTGTAGTGATCGACGGGGCCAAAGTCCACGACGTGGACATCCCAGCCATACGCCTGGTAACGGGCAGCAACATCTTCGGTGAAAGCGATATCTGTGTCGTCCTCGATGGAAATCTTGTTTGCGTCGTAGAGCGCAATGAGTCGGCCCAGTTGTTGGTGTCCGGCGAGAGACGCCGCCTCACTGGTAATGCCCTCCTGGATGTCACCATCGCTCGCAATCACGTAGGTGTAGTGATCGAAAGGGGAGTCGCCATCGGGAGTTTCGGGGTCAAACAGGCCCCGTTCGAAGCGCTGCGCGTAGGCGAAGCCTGTCGCTGAAGCGAGCCCTTGGCCGAGGGGGCCGGTGGTGATTTCCACGCCACTGGTGTGGCCGTATTCGGGGTGGCCGGGTGTCTTTGAGCCCCAGGTGCGAAGCGCTTTCAGGTCATCCAGCTCCAAGCCGAAGCCTCCCAGGTATAACTGGACGTACTGGGTCAAAGACGAGTGGCCTGCCGAGAGAATGAAACGGTCGCGGCCAATCCACAGCGGATCGGCAGGATCGTGCCGCATCACCTTTTGGTAGAGCAGGTAGGCCACCGGCGCGAGGCTCATCGCCGTACCTGGGTGGCCATTTCCTACCTTTTCGACCGCGTCGGCGGCCAGAAGGCGGGCGGTGTCGACCGCAGCGCGGTCATGATCTGAAAATACCGAAGTCATCGGGTCAGTCCTTTGAGGTTGACGAACACTGGGGTACACCCCGGGGGCCTCTACGGCGACCCTTTGGCGACTGTGAGGACACGAAGACGCGGGGAAGTGGTTTCAGTATATCGGCGTGACTCGGCATCTATTCAGAACGGGAAAGGCCGGCCATCTAAGATGGAGCTACACCATGACTTCTTCGCTGGATCACGCCCACTCTCGCGCCCATTCCTCCTCAGATTCGGCGCCGAGGAACCGTTTCATGGCCTACCTGGCGCTCACGAAACCCAGAGTCATCGAGCTGCTTTTAGTCACTACGGCCCCCGTAATGGTCCTGGCCGAACGGGGAATCCCCAGCCTCTGGCTTCTTGCTTTCACTCTGATAGGTGGCGCCTTGAGCGCGGGCAGTGCGAACACGTTTAACAGTTACATCGACCGCGATATCGATAAGGACATGGGCCGCACGTCGAGTAGGCCTCTGGTGACCGGTGAGATCAGTAGCCGGCAGGCGTTGGTCTTTGCCTGGAGCTTGGGCATCGCCTCAGTAGCACTGCTGTGGGTGACGACAAACGCTCTCGCAGCCTTACTGTCGCTGGCAGCCATCCTCTTTTACGTGTTCGTCTACACGCTGTGGCTGAAGCGTCGCAGCGAACAGAACATTATTTGGGGTGGAATAGCGGGGTGCTTCCCGGTCCTCATCGGTTGGGCGGCAGTGACGGGCGATTTGTCACTCGAAGCCTGGATTCTCTTCATCGTGGTGTTCTTGTGGACCCCGGCACACTACTGGCCGCTGTCCATGCGCTACCGCGAGGATTACAGCAGTGTGGGCGTGCCGATGCTCGCGGTGGTTCGCGGTCCGAGGGAAGTCAGTGTGCAGGTGATTTTGTATGCGTGGGCGACCATCGTCATGTCACTACTACTGATTCCGATCGCCCCCATGGGGCCCCTGTACTGGCTGGCGGCCGTCGGTGGTGGCGCCTGGTTCATCATCGAGTCCCACCGTCTCTATGCGAGGGCCATTCGCGGTGAATCCGATCTACAACCGATGAAGGTGTTCCACTCGAGTATTAGCTATTTGACGCTGCTGTTTCTCGCTGTCGGAGTGGACCCGCTGCTGGCGCTAATTCCGGGTCTTCCCGGGTACTAAAAATCGCCGTGACGCTCAGCGCCACCAACACCGCAGCAAGCACCATGTGGATGCCGACAGCAAGCTCCGGTAGGCCATTTCGCGCCTGGTAAAGACCCACAGAGATTTGCACAAGGGTCATGGTGGTGAGCCCGACGAGGGTGCGCCTCAGTCGCATCTGTGAGGGGGAGCCATGACGTCGGAAAGCCAGTGCAGTGGCTAAGAGCGTGAGGCCAAAGACCACGTACGACGGCCAGGAGTGCAAGTGTTGGAGCAGTTCGGAATCGAGGTAGTTTCTCGCCGCACCTCCGTCGCCGGCGTGCGGTCCAGAACCCGTGGTCAGGATTCCCACCACAATGGACACCCCCAAAACGCCTAGGAGAACGGGCAACAGGCCCGCGAGCAGGGGCGATGCCGAGCGAACCCCTGTCGCCGGACCTACCCGAACCCGGTAGAGCAACCACGCCGCTAGTCCCACCAGGACCGCGGAGAGCAGGTAGTGCAAACCAACCACGTAGGGGTTCAGGTTTGTCAGAACGGTGATGCCACCAAGGACGGCCTGCGCGGGAATACCAAGACCCAGTGCGACGGACAGACGCAGGAGTTCGGGCCGCTCTTTTCGCATCCGTACCACCATGAGAAACATGCCAATGGCGATGATGATCAGCAGAAAAGTCAGCAGGCGGTTACCAAACTCGATAATCCCGTGAAAACCCATTTCGGGGGTACTCACGAACGATTCTTCGGTGCATCGAGGCCAGGTCGGGCAACCAAGACCGGACCCGGTCAACCGCACCGCACCACCGGTACCGATGATGAGAATTTGGCTTACCAATGAGGCCCACGCAAAGAACCGAACGCGCCCAATTACCCGGTCGGGTAACCACATCCACAGGTTTCTCACACCTAAAGCCCTTCTGCTTTGGGGCGGTCCCTACTAAGGTTGAGGACGCTATGGCAATGGTGCCTCGCACCGTTTCGAGGTGGCGCCGTCACCCTGAAGGGTCTGAACACGAAGTGTAGGTCAGTAGGCCGAAGCATCGCTGATAGCCCTCGGTGCGAGCCCTGCACGAGCGAAAGCGAGGAAAAAATGTCCGACATTCTTTTGGACCGTCCCGACCTTGAAGGCTTGGGAAACTACGAGTTCGGTTGGCACGATGCTGACGCTGCGGGAGCGATCGCGAAACGCGGTCTTTCACCCGACACTGTCACCGAAATTTCCGACCTGAAAGATGAGCCTGACTGGATGCGCCAAATGCGCCTCAAGGCTCTGCAAATTTTCGAACGCAAACCCATGCCCAATTTTGGGGCTGACCTTAGTGGCATCGATTTCGACAAGATCAAGTACTTCGTGCGCTCCACTGAGCGCCAAGCGCAAACCTGGGAAGACCTCCCCGAAGAAATTCGTAACACCTACGAACGTCTCGGCATTCCTGAGGCCGAGCGCTCCCGCCTAGTCGCCGGTGTTGCGGCCCAATACGAGTCGGAAGTGGTGTACCACCAGATTCGAGAAGACCTCGAAGAACAAGGTGTTCTCTTCCTTGACACCGACACTGCCCTTCGTGAGCACCCCGACTTCTTCACCGAATACTTTGGGTCGGTAATCCCCTCGGGTGACAACAAGTTTGCGGCGTTGAACACTGCAGTGTGGTCGGGTGGATCGTTTGTTTACGTCCCTCCGGGCGTTCACGTGGAGATCCCCCTCCAGGCCTACTTCCGGATTAACACTGAGAACATGGGCCAGTTTGAGCGCACGTTGATCATTGCGGACGAGGGTTCGTACGTGCACTACATCGAGGGTTGTACTGCCCCGATTTACTCCTCGGATTCGTTGCACTCTGCCGTGGTGGAAATCATCGTCAAGAAAAACGCCCGAGTGCGCTACACGACCATTCAGAACTGGTCGAACAACGTCTACAACTTGGTGACCAAGCGAGCAATCGCGCACGAAGGGGCGACCATGGAGTGGATTGATGGAAACCTCGGATCAAAGGTCACCATGAAGTACCCCTCGGTCTTCTTGGTCGGTGAACACGCAAAGGGCGAAACCCTCTCCGTCGCGTTCGCAGGGCCCGGGCAGCACCAGGATGCAGGCGCCAAGATGATTCACATGGCGCCGCACACCACGTCGTCAATTGTCTCGAAGTCGATTGCCCGTGGCGGTGGTCGTGCGGGTTACCGCGGTGAGGTGAGGGTCGATGAAAATGCCCACCACTCGGCCAATACGGTGCGCTGTGACGCCCTCCTCGTGGACACAATTTCACGCTCCGACACCTACCCGGCAATTGATATTCGGGTGGACGATGTGGTGTTGGGACACGAAGCAACCGTGTCAAAAGTGAGCGAAGAGCAGCTGTTCTACTTGCAGTCACGCGGTTTGCCAGAAGACGAGGCCATGGCGATGATTGTGCGAGGGTTCATTGAACCGATCGCGAGAGAGCTTCCCATGGAGTATGCCCTGGAGCTCAACAAGCTCATCGAAATGAATATGGAAGGGTCAGTCGGCTAGATGACCGCAGCGACACCGAACGGGTCGAACGTTACGCTCGATCCGTCACAGACACGTGTGACCTCAGCCGTCCCGGTGCAAACCCGGTCCGAGCGTTTCCACTCAGCTGATCCGGCGGACTTTTCGCCGGTCACTGGGCGGGAGCCCGAATGGCGCCTCACTCCGGTATCAGATCTCGGTGCCCTTATTGAGGGGCCCCTGGATGGTGGTTCCTACCCGGTCGAGTGCACCCCTCCTGAGGGTGTCACTGTGGAGTTCGTGGATGCTTCGTCGAGCACTCGCGGTGCGGTGGGCCTTCCGGAGGATCGTTTGTCTGCAAACGCCTGGTCGCAGGTTGACCAGGTGTTAGAAGTGACTGTGGCCTCCACGGAGCGCCAGACCACAAGGATTCTCCGACATGATCTTGGTGATGCACCGCGCGCAGCGCACACCCTGATTCACGTGAAGGAAGGCTGCCACGGAATTGTCATCATCGAATCCCAGGGCCAGGCACTTCTCGCCGAGAACGTGGAGATCCAGCTAGAAGCAGGTTCATCGCTCGAAGTGGTGGCTTTGCAGGAGTGGGACGAGGGCGCGATCCACTACTCGCCCCACTTTGGAACAGTGGGGCGCGATGCCCAGCTGCGTCACTTTGCGGCCAGTATGGGCGGGCACATTGTCGTCGTGAACCCGTCGATTACCCTGGCCGGTCAAGGCTCAGAGGCTGACCTGTTCGGCGTGTATTTCGCTGAGTCGCATCAGCACTTGGAGCACCGCGTGTATGTCCACCACGAAGGCCCTGACACCAAATCCCGGGTGAGCTACAAAGGTGCGCTTTATGGCCGTGGCGCGAGAACCGTGTGGATCGGCGATGTTCTCATCGGCGCTGGTGCGACGGGGACCGACTCATACGAAGAAAACCGCAACCTGGTGCTCTCAGATGGAACCAGAGCGGATTCGATTCCGAACCTCGAAATCAAAACGGGGGATATTGCTGGAGCCGGTCACGCGAGTGCCACTGGTCGCTTCGACGATGAGCACCTGTTTTACCTGCAGTCGCGGGGTATTCCCGAAGTGGCGGCCAGGCGGCTCGTCGTGCAGGGCTTTTTGGGAGAAATCGTGTTGAAGATTTCCGACGAAGAGCTCGTGGAGCGTTTGCTGGAACGGGTGAGACAAAAAATTCGCGAGACCGAGGAGGAGTCGTGAGCGAGGTTTTGGTGTGTAAAGCCGAGGATGTTGCCCCCGGCACGGCCCTCAAAGTGACCATTGATGGTGTCCCCATCGCGTTGGTGAAAGATTCCGCAGGTGACCTTCACGCGATCGGTGATACCTGTTCACACGGCGAAATCTCGCTCAGCGAAGGTTTCGTGGAAGACGATGCCCTCGAGTGCTGGGCGCACGGTTCACAGTTTGATTTGCGCAGTGGAAAACCACGCAACTTTCCTGCTTTTGAACCAGTTCCGGTCTACCAATTGAACGTGAAAGACGGTGAGGTCTACATAGACCCCACCGTTACCGTCGGCGAAAACGCCGACGCCTAATTCCCGCAACACACAGAAGGATTGTCATGTCGACACTAAAAATCACCGACCTGCACGTCAGTATTCAGACCGAGGCCGGACCGGTAGAAATTCTGAAGGGTGTGAATCTCACCCTCGAGGAGGGCCAAACCCACGCCATCATGGGCCCGAACGGCTCCGGAAAGTCCACCCTCGCGTACACCATTGCTGGGCACCCGCGCTATGACGTGACCTCGGGTTCAATCACCTTGGATGGTGAAGATGTTCTCGCTATGGCGACTGATGAGCGAGCCAGGGCTGGCTTGTTCCTCGCCATGCAGTACCCCGTTGAGATTCCCGGTGTCACGGTGACGAACTTCCTTCGCACGGCGAAACAGGCCATCGACGGTAAGGCACCTGCCCTCCGGCAGTGGATTGGCGACCTGAAACGCGCAATGGATTCGCTCAAAATGGATCCAGGGTTCGCCGAGCGCAGCGTGAACGAAGGATTCTCCGGTGGTGAAAAGAAACGCCACGAAATCATGCAGCTGCAGGTCTTGGGGCCGAAGTTCGCAGTACTCGACGAAACCGATTCGGGCCTAGACGTGGATGCGTTGAAGATTGTCGCCCAAGGCGTCAACGATGCGAAAGACAAAACAGGCCTTGGGGTCTTGCTGATTACCCACTACACGCGTATCTTGCGTTACATCAGCCCAGATTTCGTGCACGTCATTGTGGACGGAAAAATTGTGGAAGAAGGCGGCGCCGAATTGGCTGACCGCCTTGAAGAGGAAGGCTACGACCGCTACCTAAGCCAGGAGGTGAACTAATGGGAACGATTACTCTCGACGACCAAAAGTTTGATTCCGTCCAGGAAGCACTCAAAGACGTCATTGACCCTGAGCTGGGGGTCAACATTGTTGACCTTGGCCTGATCTATGACCTCAGTTGGGATGATGAAGAAGACGCACTCATCATCAGCATGACCCTCACATCGGCGGGTTGTCCGTTGACCGACGTCATTGAAGAAGAGATTTCTAAAGCAATTGATGGTGTCGCCGAGCGGTTCCGCATCAATTGGGTGTGGATGCCGCCGTGGGGTCAAGAACGCATCACGGAAGACGGCCGGGACATGATGCGCGCCCTCGGGTTTAACCTTTAGCGTCGCTCCATCGCGTCAACGCGGTCCATCAAGGCATCCTCGAAGTCCTGATCGGAGCGCGCCTTACTGGCCGCTTCAGGCCGAGTGATTCCCTTGCGCCGGCGCAACTCCTCCCGAAGGAGGTAGCCCCAGGCGATGAAACCTAAAATCCCAAAGAGGTACCACTGAAACGTGTAGCTCAGGTGGGGTCCTTCGTCCAACATCGGTTTGTCCTGGAGCAGGGGAGTGGGGCTCACTGGGGGAGACTCGCTCGCCATTGCCACGTATGCGTGTGGATAAAGCTCAACCCCGGTCACGCTGGTCGCTTGCGGCAGGTTGATTGTGGCTAGTTGTCCCTCCGGTGCGCCTCTACCGTCGATGGTGGCCTCACCGGGCAGCAGCCGGCCCTCAAGAGAAACGGCACCACTGGGGGCGGCAGGGACCAGGTCAGGGCCATCCTGCTCTTCACCGGTTGGCACCCAACCACGGCTCACCAAATAGGCCTGACCGCCTTCGGTCACGAACGGCACCACCACATCGAAGCCCACCTGGCCACCTCGAGGCCTTGTCCGCACGAGAAGCTGGTCCTCGGAGCGATATTCACCCTCAAGGATGACCGGGCGCCACTTCAGGTCCTCGTCGAAACTATCGCCACCGGTTAACAACTCATCAATGGCTACCGGCGCTTGGTCATAGTTGTTTTCCACTCGCTCCATTTCAGCCACAGCTTGGCCACGCCGATCCCACTGCCAGAGGCCAAACATCGTGGTGATGAGTGCGAAGACCACGGTGATCACGAGCCCCACCAGCCAGCGGGTACTGAGCGCTACGCGAAGGACACTCATTGTTGCCTCAAAGGTCGAGATGACACCGGAAATGAGCGAGAGGCTAAGTACTCCACGAAAAATGTCTCGTGTTCAGCACACGACAGCCAGATTTTTTCCCGATCCTCCGCGTGGATCTTGGGATTGCGCCAGACAATCTCATGGGCTGCGGACTGCTCACATTCACGCCGGGAGCAGCGCAGCGAATCGGGTCCGAGGTCGCCAAGCACTAGCGGGGAGAAGCGTCGAAGCGAACAATCTGGGAGGGCGCGTACGCCTGAGCGGTATTGCCGCGTTGGGTGACTTGGTTGGCGGCCACTACAGCCAAGTAGGGAAGCAACACGGCACCCGCGGCTGGGACCAACATCCACGCCCCCGGGGTGACAAAACACAACCCAATACACACCAGGCGCACACCCATGGCAGCCGAGTATTTGACCATGCGGGAGCGTCGCTCGTCGTCGGGCGACTCGTGCAACGAAGTGACGGCATTAACCTGGGCCATAGTGCTCACAATGCTAGGCGTTCTGCCTGCACATATGCTTGATGTCTATGACATCGACACGGACTGTTTTGGTCACTGGAGGCAATCGAGGCATCGGCTACGCCATCGCCCAACAATGTGTGGAAGCGGGACACCGGGTGGCTGTGACGGCCCGATCGGGAGAAGGCCCGGAAGGCACTCTCACTGTCCGCGCTGACGTCACGGACGGGAAAAGCCTCGATAATGCCCTGGCCGAGGTCGAAGACGCACTGGGGCCCATCGAAGTGGTCGTAGCAAACGCGGGAATCACTCGTGACACCCTGTTGATGAGGATGTCTGATGAGGATTTTGAGACCGTAATTAACACGAACCTGACCGGAGTGTTCAGGGTCGTCAAGCGAGCAATCAAGTCAATGGTGAAAGGCCGGTTCGGCCGGGTCATTCTCATCTCGAGCGTTGTCGGTCTTTACGGGTCCCCCGGACAGGTCAATTACGCCGCAGCCAAATCAGGCCTGGTCGGTTTCGCGCGTTCCCTCACAAGGGAACTAGGCGGTAGGGGAATCACCGCCAACGTGGTGGCCCCCGGTTTTATCAACACAGACATGACCGATCAGCTGTCCGATGAACAGCGCGCAAGCTACCTTCAGGCCATTCCCGCCGGTCGTTTTGCGGAGCCTTCCGAAGTGGCCAAAGTGGTCACGTGGTTAGCCTCCGATGACGCCGCCTACATTTCCGGCGCCGTGATTCCTGTCGATGGTGGACTGGGGATGGGGCACTAGACCTCGGTGACCCTCCACCCTTGAGAGTGAGCCTCGCAGGTCGCTACGCCCTCTCCAGGCCGAGCAGCTCAATCGCGTGTGACACATCCCGGGTATCAATACAGTGTGTGGCGTGTTGGCGAACGAGTAACTTCGGTACGAAGCCGATCGAGACATCTGCCGCCGCCATCATGTCTAAATCGTTTGCGCCGTCCCCAATGGCAACCGTGCGCGCGGCGCCCCATTGTTGGGCCCAATGCTGAAGCCAGCGCGCCTTTGCCAGCGCGTCAATGAGTTCACCCTGGAGCGAACCCGTGAGAACACCGGAAGACACCTCAAGGCGATTGGCCCTCCAATGGTCAACACCGAGAGAACTGAGCAAGTCATCCACCAGCTCATGAAAACCACCGGATACTGCACACACAATCCCGCCGGCTTGGTGCACGGCATCGACTAGTTCACGGGCGCCGGCGGTTGCGGTGACCCGTCTTTTCGCGTCCTCAATCACGCTTGAGGGGAGCCCCTTAAGCACAGCAATCCGCTGTTCCAAACTGGTCGCAAAATCCATTTCACCGGCCATCGCACGCCGAGTGATGGCCGCAACCTGTTCGGCAACGTCCGGACCGGCAGCACAGGCGAGTTCGTCGATTCCTTCTTCGTTTGAGAGTGTGGAATCCACATCCAATACGACCAGTAGTGGCGTGTGGGCGCCGCTCACGCCACCACCAAACCTTTGGCAACGACCGTGATTCCCGAAGCTGTCACGGTAAAGCCGCGGGCGCGGTCACGCTCGGCATCAAAGCCGACGTCTGCGCCTGGTGCGACAATCACCCCTTTGTCGAGGATTGCTCTATGTACCCTCGCGTCCTCACCGACAGTGACTTTTTCAAACAAAATTGAGTCCGAAATATCCGCCCCGGGGTGCACACGAACGGACTGGCCCAACACACTTCCACGAACTTTTGCCCCCTCAACGAGGGTTCCCAGTGACACCAGGGACCCCGTCATATCGCCTGTTCGACCAGAAGCGTCCGTAGTGAATTTTGCCGGCGGAAGGTTCCACTGTTGGGTGTATATCGGCCAGTCCGCGTTGAACAAGTTGAAAGCCGGGTCCGTGGCAATCAGATCAATGTGGGAATCGTAGAAAGAATCAATGGTTCCGACATCCCGCCAGTAGGTGCGATCCCGGTCTGTCGCACCGGGAACGTCGTTGCGCGACATGTCGTAGACGTACGCCTCTCCACGTTCCACAAACGCTGGAATGACGTCACCACCCATATCGTGATCGGACTCATCAGACTCTGCATCTTCAATGACAGCCTGCATCAGCACGCTGGCGTCAAACACATAGTTACCCATCGACGCGAGTACCTCTTCAGGAGAGTCCGCCAGTCCAGGCGCATCCTCTGGTTTTTCTAAAAACCTCGCGATTTTTCCCTTGGTGTCAGGGTGTGTCTGGATCACCCCAAACTGGTGGGCCAGTTCACGGGGTTGTCGGATACCCGCCACGGTCACACCCGCCCCGGAGGCCATGTGGGCGTCAATCATCTGCTGGAAATCCATCCGATAGACGTGGTCTGCCCCTACGACCACGACAATGTCCGGTTTTTCATCCCTGATGAGATTCAAACTTTGGTAGATGGCGTCGGCTGAGCCAGCAAACCAGCGCTTGCCAAGACGCTGCTGTGCGGGCGCCGAGGCCACATAGGCGTTCAACATTCCCGAGAGTCGCCAGGTTTGGGATATGTGCCGATCGAGCGAATGTGATTTGTACTGAGTGAGACAGACAATCTGGCGCAGGCCCGAATTGATCAGGTTAGAAATGGCGAAATCGATGAGGCGGTAGTGCCCAGCGAACGGAACTGACGGCTTCGCGCGGTCTTTCGTTAAAGGCATGAGCCTTTTGCCCTCACCACCGGCGAGCACAATTCCGAAAACTTTCGGGGCAACCATGACCCTAAGCGTAGAGCAGACGGGCATGCGATGGCAGGAACGCGTCGACTACGCTTGGGGTAATGACCATTGTTGCCAGCATGCGCGCCCTCGGTGTAGTCCGCGACCACAAGAATCTGTTGGCCGACATCGACTGGGACATTGACTCTTCAGAGCGTTGGGTTGTGTTGGGACCAAACGGGGCCGGTAAAACGACGCTTTTGACTTTGCTGGCCTCTCTGATGCACCCCACGTCGGGTGATCTGACCGTATTGGGAGAGCAGGTTGGCCACACTGACGTGTTTGAACTGCGCCCCCGAGTGGGTTTTGCCTCAAGTGCGATGGCAGCCCGCATACCGCAAAACGAATCGGTTTTGGATGCCGTGCTCACCGCGGCTCACGCCGTCACCGGCCGCTGGAACGAGGACTACGACGACATCGACACCCGCAGGGCCCACCGGGTGTTGGGGGAGTGGAATCTTGAACACCTCGCAACCCGTACCGTGGGCACACT
Source organism: Pontimonas salivibrio (assembly GCF_002950575.1). NCBI lineage: Bacteria > Bacillati > Actinomycetota > Actinomycetes > Micrococcales > Microbacteriaceae > Pontimonas > Pontimonas salivibrio. The sequence goes on along the minus strand of NZ_CP026923.1, from coordinate 1,016,024 downwards.
GTCGGACGGTGAGAAAAAGCGCGTCCAGATTGCCCGCTCAGTGATGACCGATCCGGAGCTATTGTTGCTCGATGAGCCAGCCGGAAGCCTCGATTTGGGCGGCCGTGAGGATGTGATTGAACTTCTCGATCGTTTCGCTGCGTGGGAAGAGGCACCGGCAATGGTGATGGTCACCCACCACGTTGAAGAAATCCCTGCAGCGTTCACCCACGCACTACTGTTGAAGGATGGCGAAATCTTTGACCACGGTCCGCTCGAAGAAACCCTGACTAGCCAAAACCTTTCGGAACTTTTCGATCGCGAACTTCTTATCGAGCGCCATCAGGGTCGATTTAGTGCGAAAGCTAGCCCAAAGAGCTGGTAGACTAGGCGGTTGGTATCCACGAGTGAGGAATCTGTAATGAAGGCTGACATCCACCCCGCGTATCACCCGGTCGTCTTTCGCGACCTCACTTCGGGAGAATCTTTCCTCACCCGCTCCACTGCGGTCAGTGACAAGACGGTTGAGTGGGAAGACGGCAACTCGTATCCCGTGATTGACGTCGAAATTTCCTCTGCCTCGCACCCGTTCTACACCGGAAAGCAGCGCATCCTCGACTCAGCCGGACGCGTCGAGAAGTTCAACCAGCGCTTCAAAGGATTCGGCGCGTAGCGAGTTCTCTCCCTCGGGCCTGGAGTTAGGCCCGCATCATTCTTGTGCCCTGGGCTCCCGCGCCCTAGTGGAGTCCGTTGTCCAGCGGCCAGGCCCCACTTAAACCACGCGCAGGCCTGCCCTGGTTCTCCAAGTAGCGCCTAAAGTTCTCCGCCCACGAATACGCCCAATCAATTTGTTGGTCGTGTAGAGCCAGCACGTCGGAGAGTTGGTCCGGGAACCGAGAAACCAAGCCTTTTGTCACTAAGCCGGTGGTGAGAGCATCACCCTCGGCATTGTGGGCGGCAGGATTGGCCACTCCGTAATGGGCCGCCACAGCGTCTAGAGTTCGCTTTCCTTTGCGATAAGGGTCCAGGGCACGATCGATCACCAACGGATCAATCACCGGTTTGGGGTCTCCCACAGGCTCCACTCCATAACGAAGAGCCTCCCGGTAGCACAGGGACAGGTCATAACTGGCGTTATAGACAACCAGGGGAATGCCGTGGGCCGTCAGCTCGCGCAACTGCGCGACGACTTCGGCCACCACCTCAGCAGCGGGGCGGCCCTCTTCTTGGGCCCGTTGGGTCGACACACCGTGAACGGCCGTGGCCGCAGGGGGAATCACTATTCCTGGATCAGCCAACCAGCTGTGAGATTCCTGCAGGGCCCCATCTGGTCCCATCAGCCCGATGAACGCCGTGACGATGCGATCGTCCCGGGTGGACAGGCCGGTGGTTTCGGTATCAAACACCGCGAGATGATCTGACCAGTGCGACATCAGACCAGACTAACCACTCTGTGTTCCCGTAAGGAGAGTTATTCGACTTGGAGCCAGTAGAAACCTTGACTACCGAGGGTGAGTGTGACCTGAGCGTTCTCACCGACTCCGGGGAAAGTGTTTCCACCAAAAACGTCCCGCAGTCTGGCACCCGCGTGACGCGGGTCCAAAGTAATCGTTGTCGTCGTGGGGTGGTGCGCAAACGAAAACACGCACAACATCACCTGTGGGCGCTCCCCAGGTTGGCATTGGTCTTCTGACATGGTGCGTACAAACGCCAACACCGACTCGTTAGGCGTGGAGGCCATCTCTAGAGCCCCTATCCCCAACACCGGGTGGGCGCGCCGGACGTGAATAATTTGGCGCACAAAGTGCAAGAACGAGCGCGACTGAGCAAGCGCGGTTTCGACATTGACCGAGCTGTAGTGGTATCCCAAAGATTGGATTACCGGCAGGCAGAGTTTGCCCGGATCAGCGGTCGAAAAACCGGCATTTCGGTCTGGAGTCCACTGCATGGGCGTGCGGGAGGCATCTCGGTCGTGTAACCAAATGTTGTCTCCCATGGCAATCTCGTCGCCGTAATACAAAAACGGTGCCCCCGGCAGCGAGAGCAATAGAGCGTGGGCGAGTTCCAACTCGTGGCGAGAGTTATCGAGCAGTGTGGCCAGTCGACGACGAATCCCGACATTGATGCGCATCCGAGGGTCGTAGGCGTACCAGCCGTAGAGGGCTTGGCGCTCTTCGTCGGTCACCATTTCGAGGCTTAACTCGTCGTGGTTTCGAAGAAACACCCCCCACGCAGCGCTGTCAGGAATTTCTGTCGCCTCCGAGAGGACTTCAACTAAAGAGGACACCTGTTGGGAGCGAAGAGCGTAAAAAACCCGAGGCATGACGGGGAAGTCAAAAGCCATGTGGCATTCCGGATCGTCAGCTGTTCCAAAATATTCAGCCACCACATGGGGTTGCTGATTGGCTTCGGCGATGAGGACCTTACCCGGGTATTCGTCATCGAGGAGTGCACGCAGCGAGCGAATAAATTCGTGGGTTTCTGGCTCCGATTCGCCCACACCCTCATCCGACTCGTAGAGGTAGGGCACAGCGTCCAGGCGGAAACCATCCACCCCCATATCCAGCCAGTAGCGCGCCACATCGAAAATCTCTTGTTGGACCGCAGGATTTCCGTAGTTCAGGTCGGGCTGGTGGGAAAAGAACCGGTGAAAGTAAAACTGGCGACGCTCCGAATCAAAGGCCCAGTTGGATTCTTCAGTGTCACTGAAAATAATGCGGATATCGGGCCACAGCTCATCAGTGTCTGACCACACGTAATAGTCCCCGTAGGGGCCATGAGGCTCAGTCCGGGACTTATGGAACCATTCGTGCTGGTCTGAGGTGTGGTTCACCACCAGGTCAATCACAATGCGCATATTGCGCTGATGAGCCTGGGTCACCAGCTCCCGAAAATCGTCCAGTGTGCCGTATTCGGGTAACACTGTGCGGTAGTCGGCCACGTCGTAGCCGCCATCCAACAGGGGGGAGGCGTAAAAGGGTGGCAACCAAAGGGCATCCACGCCCAGCCATTCGAGGTAGTCAAGTTTTGAAATGAGGCCTTGGAAGTCGCCCACACCGTCGCCGTCAGAGTCCGCAAACGAGCGCACCATCACTTCGTAGAAAATGGCGCGGCGGTACCACTGCGGGTCGTGTTGAAGACCCGGTTGCCCAAACGGCACAGTAAAACTCACCCATTCCTCCAGAACTATTCGCGGTGCGGGCTTTCCCCTAAGACCCTAAAAGCCTAGAGGGTTAGACGACACTGACAATCTCGGCCGCGGTGAGTTCCTGCAGGCGTGCCGGTGTGATCGGAAAGACCGATTGGGCAGACCCCGCAGCGGCCCACACGGTCTCTAGTCGGAAGAAATCTTCGTCCATGACGGTGCGAAGGGGTGTGGGGTGACCAAAAGGAGGAACGCCTCCAATCGACCAACCGGTATGAGCTTTGACAGCGCGTGCGTCGGCTTGAGCCACAACACATCCCAGCCGGGCTCCAAGAGCCTCAGCGTTCACCCGGTTTGGCCCAGAGGCCAGCACGAGCAGTGGCTCATCTTGGGCCATGAACAGCAAAGATTTCACGATGGCCTCGACTGGTGCACCTACCGCAGCAGCTGCCTCGGCCGCCGTATGGGTGGATTGATCCATGTGCGACACCACAAGATCGAGATCTGCGGTGGCAGCCTGAAAACGCTCCAAGCCACTCGGCTTGGCCATTAGCTTGCGCGCTCCCTCGCTTCGCTCGGGTTTTGCTCCACAAAGTCTTCTGAGGCAAGCGTCCTGGCGACGACCTCCATCGGATCATCAAACTGAATCAGACTGACGCCCTGGGTCGAGTGGGCGAAGCTGTGAACCGAACAATTCCTGATCGGTTCTTTGTACTCGCCAGGTGCCGCGTAATCAACAACACTCCTGATCACACCACCATGGGTCACCACAATGATGTCGGCGTGAGGGTGGCGAATCGCAAGATCGCCCAGTGCCCGGGTGACGCGCTTTTGAACGTCTTCTCGCTCTTCTCGGCCCGGAACGGGTGCGTCACCGGGGAAGCGGGCGTCCAGATCCTCCCTGGTCGCCCCTTCCGCTTCACCGTAATGGCGCTCGACCAAAGCCGGCAAAGGAAGCGGCATGGGCATCTGCAAGCGTCGGGCAATAATCGTTGCCGTTTCCATGGCCCGTGAAAGAGGGCTGGCGACAATGAGGTCAAAGCGGTGACGAGAGAGCACACCGCCCACTTTGAGCGCTTGGGCGCGACCGGTGTCGTTTAGCGGAATGTCGCTCGAGCCTTGGATGCGGTGAATACGGTTCCACTCGGTTTCACCGTGGCGCACCATGAAAAAACGGCTCATCACACTCCTAGGCTGTGAGCAGACGTGAAGTCTGACTACGCAATCGAGTCGCCCACGGCCTGACGAAGGGCACTTAGCGACTCTGAGGTTCCGCCCTCAATCCTAACGGTCGCAACCTGGTCAGCGCGTGTAGGACCCCGATTGATCACCACAATGGGCAATCGGCGTTTCTTGGCTTGGCTCACTAACCGCATTCCGGTGTTCACCACGAGGGAAGAACCCGCCACGACGAGCGCACCCGACTGGGCCAACAGGGCTTGGGCGTGGCGAAAAACGGAACCGGGAACGAACTCGCCGAAAAATACGACCTCAGGCTTGAGGACTCCTTTGCACAAATCGCAACGCGGGACTACGAAGTCGATTCCTTCGGGCACTTCCACATCGCCATCCGGGCGGATTAAGTTTTCATCAACCGCGTCAATGAAGCCGGGGTTGTCCTGGGAAATTTGTGTCTCAATGGCACTGCGGGCGTAAGACTGCCCACAGTCCATACAACGAACCCGGTCCAGCCGGCCGTGCAGATCGACCACTCTTTTGGATCCTGCGTCATGGTGAAGCCCGTCAACGTTCTGCGTGACTACACCGGTGGCCATTCCGCGCTCTTCTAAATCAGCGATGGCAAGATGTCCCTCGTTGGGCCGCGCATGATGAAACCTCATCCACCCGAGGTGGGCTCCCATCCAGTAGCGACGCCTGCGGGCCTCTGAGCCCATGAATTCGTTGAATGTCATGGGGTGGTTTTTCGGTGCACCCTCCCCGCGATAGTCAGGGATGCCTGAATCTGTGCTGATTCCCGCCCCCGTGAGTATGCACAGTGGACGCCCGCGAATGACCTCCGCTGCGTACTCAATGGTGTGCCCGGTGGGAGGAACTACGCTCGATAGCGGAGCCAATAGTGACATCCACTCTCCTTCAACGTTCCGAGCTAACCAAAAGTTCCTAGGCTTGAGGGTACGGTGCGAATCTTACAAACATGTTTCGCCCCGCTGAGAGGAGTGTGGCCGGTGTTGTTAGTTGATGCGCCAGAAGCTGATCCGCAACTGGTCGCTGATTACCGGGATCTGACCGATTCGGCTCTGAGGCGACTTCAAGAGCCTCGTAGGGGGCTCTACATTGCTGAGTCCTTGACCATCCTGGGCAGGGCCCTCGATGCAGGCCACCAACCCCGGTCGGTGCTGACCAGCGATAAATGGCTACCCCAGCTCACAGCGTTGCTGCAACAACACGGCGCACCCGAGGACTTGCCGGTGTTGAGGGCATCAGATGAATGGTTAGAGTCGCTCACCGGTTTTCATGTTCACCGGGGCACCCTGGCGAGCATGAACCGACCCGCAACGCCAACACCGGACGAGCTACTCGCTACCGCACAGCGGATCGTGATTTTGGAAGACATTGTCGATCACACCAATGTGGGGGCGTTGTTTCGCTCGGTAGCGGCAATGGGTGCAGACGCGGTGATTGTGAGCGAGCGTTGCGCCGACCCCCTCTACCGAAGAAGCGTGCGGGTGAGTATGGGAACTGTCCTTCAAGTTCCCTGGACGAGAGCCGATTGGGGCGACATCATCGGCGCATGTCGCGATGGCGGTTTTGACGTCGTGGGGCTTGGCCTGGGGGAGGATGCTGTCGATTTCGACGAGTACGCGCCCAAGGCCCCGAAGAAGGTGGCGCTGGTGTTGGGCAGTGAAGGGCCGGGGCTCAGCCCTGAAGCTCTTGCTGATTGCGACGTAGTGGCCCGTATTCCCATGTCTCACGGGGTGGATTCGCTGAACGTGGCAGCGGCGGGTGCGGTCGCGTTACACGCCCTTCGACGCACCACAACGCGTCCCTAAAAGAGGAAAAGCAGGGGTGCTGTGGTGTGAAAGGCCTTTCACTGGAAGTTTCTAGCCCGCACAGCACTGCCCACTGCGAGTTGGGACACCCCATCGGCCACCACAGAGATCACCCCTTCGCCGCTCCGCTGCAGGCTGCCGCGCACAATGAGGCCACCACTGTGTCGAAGGATGAGCCGATAACGCTTCCACAGTCCCGGTGAACACACCACGTTAACAAGCCCCCACTCGTCTTCAAGGTTTAAAAACGTCACCCCACCAGCAGTGGAGGGACGCTGGCGGTGGGTGACTAGACCCGCCAGCCACACCCGGCGAGTGGTGTCGTGGGTGCGTAAATCCACGCTGGAAGACACACCCTGATCGCGCAACCACCCACGCAGGTGAGCAAGGGGGTGATCGCCCGGAGAAATACCGGTGGAATGCCGGTCGGCATTCATCAACTCCATGTCACTCATCGGCGCGAAAAGTGGTGTGTCTATCTGATGGTGGGTGCCCTCTAAATATTCTGGCTTTGCGGTAGAAGCTGATCCGGAAAGCCACAGTGCTTCTCGGCGGTTAACCCCTAAGTCGTCCAGTGCTCCCGCCTCGGAGAGGGCTTCAAGCTGTTTTTCGCGAAGCCCCACTCGGCGAGAGAGGTCATAAATATCCCCAAAAGGGCCACTTTTCTCGCGCTCGAGCACAATGGCTTCTGCCGTCTCGTGACCGATGCCGTCGATGGTGGCCAGTCCGCTGCGCACCGCCCAGTGCCCATCTCGGCGATGGTCTGCACTGTCATCCACAGCGTGTGGGTCGAACTCACCGGGGGGTTCTTGGTCAAAAATGAGGCAGCGATCTAAGCCGGTGGGTGCTGTGGGAGATTCGGGGGTGAGTGCTTCGAGTTCGGCGGTTGCCGCTGAGCGTTGCACGCAGGGTCGTCGCACCTCAACGCCGTGTCGCTCAGCGTCTGAGACCAGTGTGGCGGGGGAGTAGAACCCCATCGGCCAAGCCCTCAACATTCCGGTGAGGTAGCAGGCGGGATAGTGGAGTTTTAACCACGAACTGGAATACACCAGGAGGGCAAAGCTCAACGAGTGGCTTTCGGCAAAACCAAACCCGGCGAATGCCTGAATCATGCGATAAATGCGTTCAGCGTTTTCTGCCGAAATACCGTTATCGGCCATTCCGGCAAAAAGTGTTTCGCGCACCGATTCAATTTTTTCCAAACCACGCTTTGACCCCATGGCCCGGCGCAACACATCGGCGTCTTCCGCGGTGCACCCACCAATCGCCATCGCCATTTGCATGATTTGTTCTTGAAAGACGGGCACACCCAGGGTGCGCTCTAGTGGTCCTTCCAGTTTGGGGTGGAGGTAACTGACGTCCTCTAACCCCGCTTTTCGGCGCACAAAAGGGTGTACGGCGCCACCTTGGATGGGACCCGGTCGAATCATGGCAATCTGAATAGCCAGGTCATAAAACCGCCTCGGTTGAAGCCTTGGAAGTAGCGACATTTGCGCGCGGGATTCGACTTGGAATATTCCAATCGAATCGGCCCGACACAGCATGTCGTAGACCCCGGGTTCATCCCGGGGCAGTGTGGCAAGCTCCCACTCTTCACCCACCACGTCTCGAGCGAGGGTGAGGGTGTGTTGGATGGCTTCCAAAATTCCTAGTCCCAGGAGGTCAAATTTGACCAACCCCATCCATTCACAGTCATCTTTATCCCACTGCAGCACGGTGCGCTTATCCATCCGGGCGTGCTCAATGGGGACAACTTCACCGATGGGACGATCGGTGAGCACCATGCCACCCGGATGGATTCCCAAGTGACGAGGGAGCGTGAGTGCTTCTTTGGCTAACTGCACGACCGGTTCGGGTAGTCGTGAACTATCTGATTCGCTCAGTGCCCCACGGCGTTCGATGTCTTTGGCAAAAGCGTCTTGTTGGCCGGGGCTGTAGCCCAGCGCCCGAGCCATGTCGCGCACGGCACCCTTTGCTCGATATTCGATCACTGTGGCGACGAGCGCCGCGTTGTGGCGACCGTAGCGCTGGTAGACGTATTGGATGACTTCTTCGCGGCGGTGTGATTCAAAGTCCACGTCAATATCGGGCTCTTCGTCGCGCAGGGTGGAGAGAAAACGCTCGAAGGGCAGTCGGTAGTGGATGGCATCCACTGCGGTGATATCTAACAGGTAACACACCGCCGAATTGGCCGCCGAGCCGCGCCCCTGGCAGAGAATTCCTCGCGCCCTGGCCCATTGAACAATGTCGTGGACGATGAGAAAGTAACCGGCGAAACCTTTGGACTCAATGACGTCGAGTTCTCGCTCCACTCGAGCCATCACCGCAGCATCCGCATCCGGGTAGCGCCTGGGGATGGCCTCCGTGATGAGTTGGCGAAGGTAACTATCCGAGCTGTGCCCATCAGGGACCATCGAGAGGGGCAGTTGGGGGGCCACTTTTTTGAGTGAAAAAGCCAGTTCCCTACCTAATTGACCTGCGGCGTGCACAACACCCGGATAACGCCTAAAACGCTCCAGTTGTTGTGCCCCGGAGCGCAGAAAACTTGTGGGTGCTGGGGGCAGGTGGGCGCGCATTTGATCGAGAGAGCGCCTGGAGCGCACTGCGGCCATCGCTTGGGCGAGGCGGTGTTCGCGAATGGTGGCGTAGTGCACCACCCCACTGGCGATAGTGCGTAACCCGCGGTCCCTCGCGAGGTCGTAGAGGATGTCGTTGTGCAGCGAATCGAGGGGTTGTTGAAAATCAAATAACTCCACAACAACAGAATCTGAACCAAACCGCGCTACCAGTTCGTCTAATGCTCCCGCAGCAGCGTCAACCTGGCCGGTAGATGGGCTGCCAGAGCCCTGCAGCGGCCCACGAACGAGGCCTTTTCGACAGCCGGTAAGAATGACCCAATCGTCTGCTGCTTGTTCGGCGAGTTGATCGAGGTCATAGTCTGCTTCGCCTTTTTCCCCGGAAGATAAATGTGAGTCGGTCAACGCAGAAGCCAGCCGGTGGTAGCCCTCAGGGCCGCGGGCGAGCACTAAAAAGTGAGGCCCTGGTGGGTCGGCCCACTCGGTGCGCTGTGTGCGCGGCGCAAGAGAAAGCTCGGCACCAAACACTGTGGGTATCTGGTGTGCCTGTGCCGCTTCGGCAAATCGCACAATGCCGTAGAGGCCATCGTGGTCAGTAATGCCCACAGCGGACAGGCGTAATCGGGCTGCTTCAGCAACGAGGCTTTCGGGGGAGGACACCCCGTCGAGAAAACTGAAACTGCTGTGAACGTGCAGCTCGGCATAGTCCACCCAGTCTTCATCGGGTGGACTTTCTTGTTCGGGGGGCTGATAGGGGGCCCTGTGGTGTGACCATGCCGGTGAATCGCCAGGTCCCGCACCCAATGGTGGGGAACTTCCGGGACGAGTCGCTTCACGCAGTAACTGTTCATATTCCGACCACGGCAGGGGAGGGTTATGCCACTGCATCAGTCATACCTCGCCTCAATCTGCCAGTGGCCGCCTGTCTGGTCTTGGCTGACAAGCCAGCCCACACCCTGCTGATCGAGCAGTTGGAGTCGGTAACGACAGCGCGAGTGTGCAGGATCCCACCAGCGCTCCAGCACGGGCCAGGGGCCAGCCCAGGCCACAACGTCACGCGTGTTAGTGCCCGAGAGCATCTGGCTGGGAAGGCCACCGAGCGCCGAACCCTCAGCGTCAAGACTCAGTGGCTGACCCCACTGGTCGTGTAACAACACGGGCTGTGGGGGCTGAAACACGGTGGCCGGTAGTGGTTTAGGAAGTTCTGCCACAAAGGCTTCTGTGCGCTCCTGTTGACTCGAAGTGGCGTATTCATCAAAGGAGTCCGCTATGCCCCAGGGAATGATCTGTTCGCGTTCGTCAAAACTGTGCCCAGGGCGTAGGACACCGTGACCAACCGACTGATGCCCCAGCCGGGATTGCACGTGAGCAATTGCGTGTTCAATGCGGGCGTCAGCGTCGCCACCACCCCATAACCCCGGTTCGTGGCCAAAGAGACGCTCTGGCGAGAGGGCCTGAAAAGTGACTTCCTGAATGCCGCCTTCCTGGTATTCCTCGGCACTTTCTCGGGCAATAGATTCCCACTGCCAGCGCACACGATTAACCACATCGGCCGCATCAAAAAACCGCGGATGAGACCACACCTGGGAGTGAGTGACACCACGGTCATCCACCAGGCTGATGGACACGCTGGTGCACACCACGTGCGAGGCCACTAGTGCGCGCAAAAAATCTTCCACGGTGCCACGCAGTGCAAAACTTAACGCGTCGGAGCGTGCCAGTGGAGTATCGCCTTTCCAGGTGCGATCAGTGCTGGCAGGAATGTCACTCGGGGACGTCGTTCGGGGGTCAACTCCTCGGGCGCAGGAGTGCAGGAGTGTTGCCTCCAGCCCAAAACGGTCCTGCACGTGAAGAGGATCTAGCGCGGCAAAGTCCGCTAATTGGGTGAGGCCCAGTTTTGTGAGCGTGGCCGCAAGTCGAGGGTTTTCAAGGGTTGACAGGGGCAGTGGGCCAAGGAAATCGGCGTCACCTCCCGGGTCAATGACACACACTGGCGTGCTGTCGGTGGTGGCGTAGCGCGTGGCCACAGTGGCGGCAAAGAGAGTGTCAGCGACGGCTACTCGAGCAGAAACTCGACCTGCCTCGGCTTCCACCGCGTCAAGCAGTTGTGTCCCTGCGTGATGTTCTGACCCGTAGTAGCGAGCCAGGCCAGAAGATTTCATGACGATCAGTCCGGGTTCGATGACGGACACTTGGGCAACTGTGTCGTGAAGCCCAGAGAGCACCTGATTCCATAACCGCCAATCTCTGCCCGGTTGTGATGCCAGCACAGCCAGTTGGGGGCAGCTGACTTGGGCGTCTCTTACGCGCTGCCCTACCGACACCCCCTGTGCTCGTGCCTCTGGCGAACAGTGAGCGATGACCCCGCGTGCGCTAATGGCGACGGGTTGATTGTCAGCAAGGTGCAGACTCTCATCGGCTCGGGCGGCCACAATCGGCCAATCGGGGACACAGAGCACCATGACGCGTGAAGACCTCACGTGGCTACCCCGCAGCTTTCTCCACCACACTCACCGCGTGATCCAGCAGAGGCTCGTGCTGCGCAGCGCTACTGCGGTGAGGCTCTACACCTGTGCCAATCTGTCGGATTGTGGCGCGGTGTTGACTCTCGATGCCGCGGCTGGAGATACACAAGTCGATGTAGCGCGGCCTGGTTTCTCGGCGGTGTTGGTGGCTGAGTGTGATGTGCTGTTGGGAAAGTAGACCAAAACCGTGCCCTAAGCCTTCCCAGCTGCGCTGTGTGACGGAGATTCGCCCTTCGCTACCCGGCCAGGTGGCGCGAATGAGAAGCGTGGCTCCACGCTCTCTAAGCCTTGCCTGAAACCGATCACGCTGGCTCTGTGGAGGGAGCGCGCCTGAGGGGCTTAGCACCACGAGAGGCAGTGCATCGGCCAGGGTGCTCATGACAGAGAAACCGCTGCTGCCAGGCTGTGGAACCAGAACGAGCCGTTCGAGGTTGACTCCCGCATCGGCAGCAGCCTGAAGGCCTAAATGGGCCATGCCCACAAGGGCAATCCAATGCCCTGCCTGACTGGGGCCTGCCAAAAGGCTCCACAACAGTGAGCGTCCTTCGGAAATTTCATAGACCACACCGCGGCGCAGGCCACCGTCAGGAAACAGCTTGTCGACACCCACTGCACTGGGAAACACGGGTTGGTCTACTGGGGGTGATTCCATGTGTCGAATGTGTTGGCGCAAAGCCTCAACCTGCTCGCGACGAATACGCGCGGTGGGATGCAGAGTGAGGGGAGACACAGAGCCATGTTCGAACATTTGTTCGATTATGTCAATGTCCACTGACAGGGCGCTGCGTGGAGTTATCCCCAGAAACAGTCAGGGGTCCCACACTGTGTGTGAGACCCCATGAATTCTGGTGCGCGAGGGGGGACTTGAACCCCCACGCCCTTAGTCGGGCACTAGCACCTCAAGCTAGCGCGTCTGCCAATTCCGCCACCCGCGCAAAGCACACCGAATCCGATGACCGAGAAGACACTACCACTAAACCCGCCGGGCAAACCGGGGTCAAGATCATCGGTCGGGCTTGTCGCACGCAGTAGCGTGGAGGGGTCAATCAATGGAGGGCAACCCGGTGACCATTTTCGAAGCCATCATTTTGGGTATCCTCCAAGGTCTCACCGAATTTCTCCCCATTTCTTCCAGCGCGCACCTACGCATCGCCGGCGAGTTTCTTCCGGGCGCCAGTGATCCAGGAGCCACCTTTACCGCCATCACGCAAATCGGTACCGAAATTGCGGTGCTGATCTATTTTTGGCGCGACATTCGACACATTCTTGGCGCCTGGTTTCGACACCTCTGGCGACCCAAGACAACCCTCGCCGCCATGGACCCCGAAGGGCGCCAGGCCGTGCGCATGGGTTGGCTGATCATCGTGGGAACAATCCCCATTGTCATCGTCGGTTACACCGCACAATCGGCCATCCGAGACGTATTTCGCTCGCTGTGGCTTGTCGCCACCGTCCTGATCCTGTTCGGACTGGTCTTGTGGGCAGCGGACTACTTCGGGCGTCGAACGAGAACTCTCGAACACTTGACTACCGGCCACGGCATCGCCTACGGCCTCGCCCAAACTCTCGCCCTCATTCCCGGTGTGTCCCGCTCAGGAGCCACCATTTCCATGGGGCGAGCGCTCGGTTACACCCGAGTAGACGCCACACGTTACGCCTTCTTATTGGCGATACCGGCAGTGTTTGGTAGTGGATTTTACGAACTGCGCACCGCGTTATTTGACCCGGTAGCTGCCGGCCCCATCGACCTGCTGGCGACATTTGTGGCCACACTCACTGCAGGAGTTGTCGGATTTGTGGTGATTGCGTGGCTGATGCGCTACCTGACCACACACAGCTTTCTTCCCTTTGTGATCTACCGGGTGGCATTGGGAACCGGGCTGCTGATCCTGCTGGGAACAGGGGTAATCGAAGGCTAAATCGCCGCAGGAATTTAGCCTTCGCCTCCGGCGACGCCACCTGGCCAGTCAGGACGCTTATTGAGGTAGCGCTCAAATTCTTTGGCAATCGCGTCACCACTTGCCTCGGGCGATTCGACCGTGTCGCGCTGCTTTTCCAACTGGTGGATGTAGGCGAGCATGTCGTCGTCCTCAGCGGCTAAAGAGTCGATGTTTTCTTCCCAGACTTCCGCCTGCTCCAGCAATGAACCGCGAGGGATGTCGATTCCGGTGAGTTCGTGCAGGCGATCCAAAATCGCGAGTGTTGCTTTGGGTGACGGAGAAGTGTGCACATAGTGGGGAACTTGCGCCCACAGGTTCATCACCGCAATACCGGACTCTTGGGCCTGCAAGCCCAACACGCTCAAAATTCCCACCGGACCCTCGTAGCTGGATCGCTCCACATCCAAGGCTTCACGAATTTCCTGATCCTCACTGGAAGAGAGCATGCGCACGGGGCGGGAATGGGGCACGTCGGCCAGCATCGCACCACACAGCACCATTTGGTCAACATCCTGAGAGAGGGCTTGGAGGACCATCTGGTCGGCCAGTTGTCGCCACATTCGAGACGGCTCGGCACCGAGGATCACAAAAGGCCCTTCACCGTCACCTTCGTGACGGTCAGGCCCGAACAGCGTGATGTCTGGCCATGAGATCACCCGTGAACCGTCAGATTCAATCTGCACAAACGGCCTCGTGACCTGGTAGTCAAAATAGGCTTCGTCGCTAATGACCTCGTAGGGCACCAAGCCGAAGTGTTCGACCACCATGCGCAGTGCGGAAGTGGCGGCTTCACCCGCATCACTCCAGCCCTCGGTCGCGACCAAGAGTGTGTGGGGAGGTTCGAAAATGGGTCGCTCAGTCATACCCCCCCAACCTACCCCCGAAACGACAGGCGTCGCTGATTGTTCAATCACACGGCCACCACCAGGAGTGGGGGAGGGCCAGTAGGCTTGGTGACCATGATGAGACGCGTAAATGCTGGCCTTTTTGACATGGACGGCACCCTCATCGATAGTGAGCCCTACTGGCTTGAAGCCGAAATCGAGTTGGTGAAATCATTCGGTGGACACTGGACCCACGAACAAGGCCTCACGTTGGTAGGCAGTGGCCTCTGGGACAGTGCCACAGCGCTCCAACACGCTGGAGTGGATCTCGACCAGGCCGAAATTATTGACCGGTTGAGCGCGAGTGTGCGCACTCGGCTGGAGGAACACATCCCCTGGCGGCCCGGTGCCCGGGAAATGATTGGCCACCTGTTGGATCATGGCCTGCCCACGGCGCTAGTCACCATGTCTTATCGCAAGAACGCGTTGACCATTTCTCGTGCAATGAGCGCAGAATTGGGCCGCGAAGCGTTCGCCTTTGTTGTGGCAGGTGACGATGTGGAACAGCCCAAGCCAAACCCGGAGGCGTATTTAACGGCGGCTGAAGCCCTCGGAGTCGACGTCAATCATTCGGTGGCGTTTGAAGATTCCGTTTTTGGTGCGGCAGCCGCCTACTCATCGGGTGCGCTCACCATCGGAATACCCCTGCACATCGATATTCCTGACGCCTACATGCACAGCCGTTGGGAAACCATGGAACACAAAACGTTGGACGACATCGACAACGAGTGGCACCGCCGTGAGGGCTCTGCGTGAGCACTGAGGCATTACTCGCATCCGGTGACACGGTTCGTCTCACCGACCCCAAAGGTCGACACCACACTTTCGTGTTGGAATCCGGCGGGCGTTTTCACTCGCACAAAGGCTCGGTGGCACACGACGCCCTCATTGGCCTTCCCGAGGGCAGCGTGGTCACCACAGAACAGGGTGTCGAATATTTGGTGATGCGACCCCTCTTGGAAGACTACGTACTGTCAATGCCCCGCGGGGCAGCCATTATTTACCCCAAAGACGCGACCCAAATCCTTCAACGTGCCGATATTCACCCCGGCCAGACTGTTCTAGAAGCAGGTTTGGGCTCCGGGGCGCTTAGCCTCTGGCTACACCGTGTGTTGGGACCCAAGGGAACACTGATTTCAGTGGATCGGCGCGAAGATTTTGCCGACATCGCCAGAGGCAACGTGGAAACGTATTACCGCGGCTCACCTCCTGCCACCTGGGATATCCGGCTGGGTGATCTCAACGACGTCCTCGCCGATCAACCCGATCACTCAATCGATCGAATCATTCTTGACATGTTGGCGCCATGGGAATGCCTCGAACAAAGCCTGCGCACGCTTGTACCCGGGGGAGTGATCGTCTGCTACGTCGCCACGGTCACCCAACTCTCCAGAGTGATGGAAGCGTTGCGCGATACCGGGCGAACGACCGAACCAGAAGCAGCAGAAACCCTTCAACGCCCCTGGCATGTGGAGGGCCTTGCGGTGCGACCAGAGCACCGAATGATTGGCCACACTGCGTTTCTTTGCTGGGCGCGCAGCCTCGCCCCCGGAGCAACCCTCCCGGTGCGACCGGGAAAGAAAGTCAAACCCGACTACCTCGATGAAGATGTCGAAGCCTGGACCCCCGGGGCTGTTGCCCAACGCACCGAAACGGCCAAAAAAATTCGTCAACTTACGAGGGAAAGTCAGGCGCGCGCCGAAAAAGCTCGCCGAAATGCACCCGAGGTTCGCCCTGCCGACGATCCACCCACAAGCCCACACTCCGACGCTGGCGTCTCGTCAGCCGGGCTAGAATAGAGGTCTCATGACAAGAATTACTGGGCTGTCGCTTGCCATTACAGGTCTCATCGGAATAGGTGTCGTTGCAGGAGGATTCTCCGTTGCCTCCGCGGGCGATCCCGGTTGCGAGCCACTTGCCCTCTCCGGCAAAGCGTCCAGTTTGGTCGATGTTGAAGACGCCGAGACCGAGGGCAGCGCCCCAGTGGCCGTATTTCCCACCCCGCTCGTTACCAAGGGGCAGGAAGTTTCTCGAACAATTGCTGGCGAAGGCCAGGCTGCACTCACCGGTTCAGCCGTCGACTTCCACGTCGCCGCCTATCTCGGTTCCGATGGACAGTTTTTGACCGCCAGCAGCTTTGTGGACCAAGAGGCGGTTCGCCGGGTCGTTGACCCGGAAAGCGAAGACTTTTTTGCGAGGTCTTTGCAGTGCGCGAAAGCCGGTGACCGCCTTGTTGTGACCGACACGGTCGAAAACGTGTTCGGGCCTATCCCCGAAGATGAGCTGGTCCAAAACGACTCCACGGTTGTTGTGGTCGTGGACATTGTGCAGACCTACCTAGATCGGGCCGACGGCCGCCAACAGCCCGCCGAATCCGGTTCACCCATGATCGTCACCCACCCAGAGGGTTTCCACGGTGTGACACTCCCCATGGGCGCACCCCCGGAGGATCTCCAGGTACACACCGTGAAAAAAGGTGTCGGAGCACCTCTTGACAGTGGTGATACCGCCGTTGTCCACTTCACCGGGGTGGTCTGGGAAACCCGGCAAATGTTTTCCTCCAGCTTCGATCAGCAGACCCCTCTGGACATTGTGCTGGTCGACGGATCTACCGAAGGAGCCGTCGAAGGAGTTATCAGCGGGATCTACGAGGGCCTCTTAGGCCAAACAGTGGGATCTCAGGTCGCTATTGTCGTTCCGCCCAGTGCCGGCTACGCCGAAGGTGCTGGTCCTGCAGGTGTACCGGATGGGGCCACCCTGGTGTACGTCTTCGACATCCTGGGAACCCGCTAGAGTCCTGGTCTTTTCCCCCACGGCGAGCGAAGCAACCCCGTTACATTCCGGGTGCGTAGGATGTGGCCGTGACCGCGCCCACGATTAGACCAGAAGATCGACTCTTCCATCTGATCTTGGCGTTGATGGCGACCAGCCAAGGTCTGTCAAAAGACCACATTCTCACCACTGTGCGCGGATATCGGGAAGATGTCGAAGCGGGTGTCCAACGTGCCACCATCGAGCGTCGCTTTGAGCGCGATAAGGACACCGTGCGGGAGTTGGGAATACCGCTGGAGACCTATATTCCTGCCGAAGACGAAGGCAACAACAAGAGCACCCTCTATCGCATCCCCAAAGCCGATTACGACTCGCCCCAGGGATGGCAACTAGATGCTCAAGACATTCGACTGCTGAACACTGCCGCAGCGGTCTGGCGTGAGGGGAGCCTCTCGGTAGAAGCCCGTCTCACGCACACGAAACTGGCCAGCTACGGAGTCTCTGTGGACGAGCCCTTGGTCGGGTTTTTGCCGATGATCACTGCACGAGACCCCGCCTTAGACGCCCTCAGGCGCGCCGTGGCCGAGGGTTGCCAGGTGCGCTTTGACTATCTAAAGCCCGGTATGAGTCAGCCCACCACCCGAACCGTGTCACCGCTGTCCATCGTGCTGCACGAGAACCGTTGGCACCTGATCAGCCTCGAAGAGCCTGATGCCACCGAGCGCACCTTCCTCCTGCGACGCATTGTGTCGCCCATTAAGGCAGTGGATGCACCCGCTAGAGGCGCAGCCCCCGGGCAAATTGACTCAATCACCGCAGAGCTTGACGAACTGTTTTGGTCTAAGACTGCCCGCGTGCAAGTCACACCGGGCAGTGTCGCTGCCCTGGAGTTGGCTCATCGCCCCGGCAGCACCGTAGAAGGCGACACCGTCGTGGTGCATTTCACCGATGCGGTTGCCCTGGGGGTTGAGCTTGCCGGATACGGGCCCGACATTCGGTCTATCGAACCTGATGCCGTACGAGTGGCTCACCGTGATGCGTTGAACACCGTGGTGGTCGAACATGGCCAATAGCACCTCACACCCGACCGGGGAAAACCTTGTCCTATTTCTCGCACTGGTCCCTTTCGTGATGGACCGTGGGGAAGTGAGCATTGCCGAGGCCGCCGCACAGTTTGGCCGAAGTGAAAAGGACATCAAAAAAGCGGTCGAGTTAATAGCGTGTGCGGGAATTCCAGGAGACTCCTCCGCCTACCTGCACGCTGATTTGTTCGATATCGACTGGGATGCGCTAGAACACGACTCCGTCATTCGTTTCGAAAACACCATCGTGATTGACCAGCAACCACGGTTTTCTCCCCGCGAACTGGCCGCACTTATCGCCGGGTTGCAATATTTGGCCGCCCATCCGCGTTACGGCGAGCGCAGCGACGTCCAATCCTTATTGGCCAAACTGCGCACGCTGACAGGAAGTGACGCGGGGGACACACTGGTGGTGAAATCAGCCCCCATTGATTCCACGAGGGATCTGCTCGACCAGGCAATTGGTGCCGGCACCCAGGTGAGCTTTGACTATTTGACTTCCTCGGGGGAGGCGACGAAACGCAGTGTCGACCCCATCACCCTCGAAGCGCGGGATAACACCTGGTACCTGCGGGCCTGGTGTCACAGCCGTGAAGCGCTTCGGGTGTTTCGCTTGGACCGAATGGGTCAGGTGGAGGCCCTGTCCGCACCGATTGGGGAGCACCCGGATGTAAGCCAACCGGAATCGTGGCAGATTTTTGATCCGTCTTCGGCTGACCTCCAGGTGGTTATTGAATGTGATCCCCACGCCCTCGCACTGATTGCCGAATATCTTGACCGTCACAACCCGCCCGAAAAAGAGGGCGACGTGTTCGTGGCCACGATTCCTTTTGCCCACGAAAACGCTCTCGTGCGATTTGTCTGCTCCCACCCTGGGGTGGTGCGGGTGCGTGGCCCGGAATCGGCAAAGGCGGCTGTACGGGACTTTGCCACACGCGCTTTGCACGCCTCCGAAACCTCCGGAGATGCTTAAGCCCCCGGTGTTACACTCCAGACGTATTGAATCTTTAGTGACGCGAAGAAGGAGCAGGTAATGGGTGGCAATTTGGGGGGCTGGACTGGCCTCATTGTGTTGGTCCTCATTATTTTACTTTTCGGCGCACCTAAGCTTCCCGCCCTCGCACGCAGCCTCGGGCAGTCAATGAAAATTTTCAAATCTGAGGTCAAGGCCGAACCTGCCCAGGATGACAAGGCTGCAGCTTCCGACGAGCAGGAACTTCCGAAGAACTAACCGTGGCCAGATCCGATGGGGCCAGGATGTCCCTCGCGGAACACCTGGTTGAGCTTCGCAAACGCCTCCTGGTCAGCGCGGTGGCGATCATTCTCGCCGGAGTGGCGGGGTGGTTTTTAGCCGACCTTGTCTGGGCAGCCTTGTCGGAGCCGGTATTGGAAATTGCCGAAGAGCGCGACCGCAACGCCGAAATTAACTACACGAGCGTCAGCGAAGCGTTTGACACCAAAATCGCCATCGCTCTGACCCTTGGCATAGTGCTGTCGGCCCCGGTCTGGCTCTACCAAATTTGGGCCTATTTCGTGCCAGCCCTGGTGGCCAAAGAAAAAAAGGTGGTTTTGGGTTTTCTTGCCGCCGCCGTCCCACTGTTCTTTGCCGGAGTGTTTACCGGGTGGATGGTGCTGCCCAACATCGTGATTTTGTTGACCGGATTCGCACCCGAACAGTCCGCAACGCTTCTCACTGCACGGGTGTATTTGGACTTCGCGTTGAAGCTTGTGGTGGCAATCGGCGTCGGTTTTGTTCTCCCTGTATTTCTGGTGGTCTTAAACGTTCTCGGGGTCTTGAGTGCCCAGGCGATCATCAAGGGCTGGCGGATTGCCATCGTGCTGATTGCCCTGTTCACCGCGATCGCCACCCCCGCGGCGGACGTCATGTCAATGATTTTGCTCGCCATCCCGATGATTGTGTTGTACTACTTGGCAGCGGGAATCACGTGGCTCCACGACCGCCGGGCAGCGAAAAAAACGGCCCGCTTGGAGAGCGACGCACTGGCTGAGACAGGCAGCGACGTTGGCTGAGCCATCGTCGGCGAAGCTTTCTCCCGCCGAGCGTTACCGCGCAGCCACCAAGCGCACCCATTCCCCGGGACTTTCGGCTTACCGTGAGACCCTCGCGTTCGACTTGGACCCGTTCCAGGTCGCATCCTGCGAATCGGTCGAAGCCGGCCGCGGTGTCCTCGTTGCCGCACCGACAGGGGCGGGGAAGACTGCTGTCGCAGAGTTTGCCATTTTTTTGGCCCTGCAGACCACCGAAGCCAAAGTGTTTTACACGACCCCGATGAAGGCGCTGTCCAACCAGAAATACACCGAACTGGTCGAAGTGTACGGGGCGTCACAGATTGGTCTACTCACCGGCGACACCAGCATTAACCCACACGCCCGTGTGGTCATTATGACCACCGAGGTACTGCGCAACATGCTCTACGCCCACAGTGAGCTTTTAGAGCATTTGGCGTACGTGGTGATGGACGAAGTGCACTACCTCGCTGATCGCTTCCGTGGGGCTGTCTGGGAAGAGGTGATCATTCACCTGCCCGATACCGTCCAACTCATTTCCTTGAGCGCAACGGTGTCAAACGCCGAAGAATTTGGTGAATGGTTGCACACCGTGCGAGGCGACACCGACATTGTCGTCAGTGAGGAACGGCCCGTTCCGCTCTACCAGCACATGCTGGTGGGGGAGCGGATGGTGCCCCTTTTTCGCAGCGACCAACTGGGGGTCACCCCCAAAGTAAACCCCGAAATCGTTCAACTGGTGCACACGCTCCAACGAAACCAGGGCGGACGCTACGCCCAGCCGCGCGGAGCACGCCGTGGCCGTGGCGGGCGGCGATACGACAACACCGCCTCGCCAAAAGTCTCCAGTGCAAAAGTCATTCGACTGTTGGAAAGCGAAGACCTGCTTCCCGCCATTTTCTTCGTGTTTTCGAGAGTGGGGTGCAACAAGGCCGTCCAAGCAGCACTTGACCGCGGCGTCGACCTGACCAGCCCGGAAGAAAAGGCGGCCATTCTCGACCTCGTCGAGGAACGATGCGAACGTCTTGACGAAGAAGACCTCGGTGTATTGGGCTACCACGCCTGGGTGGATGGGCTACTGCGCGGGGTGGCAGCCCATCACGCAGGGCTCTTGCCAGTATTCAAAGAAGTGGTCGAAGAAGCGTTTCGGCGGAAATTACTGCGCGTAGTCTTCGCCACGGAAACCCTGGCATTAGGCATCAACATGCCTGCGCGCACTGTCGTGTTGGAGAAGCTTGAAAAGTTTGATGGTGAATCGAAAAAGCCGATTACCGCGGGGGAGTACACTCAGTTAACGGGGCGGGCCGGTAGAAGGCGGATCGACACACAAGGCCATTCGGTCATCACCTGGCGGCCGGGGATGAACCCTGAACAGGTCGCCCAGTTGGCTTCTAAGCGCTCCTACCCACTGCGCTCCAGTTTCCGCCCGACATACAACATGGCCGTGAACTTGATTGCCCAATTCGGGCACGAACCGACCCGCACCATTTTGGAAAGTTCTTTCGCCCAATTCCAAGCCGACCGCCACGTGGTGGAAATGGCCAAGAACGTTCGGCGCAACGAGGAATCGTTAGCCGGTTATGAAGAAGCAATCACCTGTGATCGGGGCGATTTTCGCGACTACGCGGCGCTTCGACGAAACCTCTCAGACCGGGAAAAAGCGCTCCGGCGCACCTCCGACGACTCCGAACGCAGCGAAATAGATTCGCTGCGTGTTGAGCTCAAAAAACACCCCTGTCACCATTGCCCAGACCGAGAATCGCATGCCCGGTGGGCGGAGCGTTGGTGGCGGCTTCAACGAGAAACCGACAAAATTCGGCGACAAATTGAGCAGCGCACTGGAGCCATCAGCGTCGTATTCGACCGGGTAGTCGGCGTGTTGGAAGAGCTGGACTACCTGCGCCCTGGCGACGGTGACTACACGCTCAGTGTCCACGGTGAGCGCCTGAGAAGAATCTATGGTGAACGCGACCTACTCACGGCTGAGGCGCTGCGCCGCCAGCTGTGGTCGGAGTTGGACCCTGCCAGTTTGGCTGCGATGGTCTCCGTCCTGGTGCACGAAGGCCGCGCAGACGAAATGCCCCCCAAACCCTCAGAGTTACCCCCGGGGCCTTTTCGGGCGGCCCTGAAGGACACTGAAGAGTTGTGGGAGCGCTTAGACATTGTGGAGCGCAGGCACCACCTAAGCGGGCCTTATCCGCTTTCAGCCCACCGAGCCTGGGCCATGTGGGAGTGGGCATCGGGAGCGGACCTCGCGGCAGTAATCGGTGACGACGATGTCGCAGTCGGCGACTTTGTTCGACTGTGTAAACAAGTGGTCGATGTGCTGGACCACATCGAACAGGTCGATGACGGTCCTGTAGGTAAGCGGGCGCGAGAAGCCAAAGCGCAAGTGTTCCGGGGGATCGTGGCCCTCAGCAGCCTTGTCTAGGCTTTCCGGTGTGAGTGTTGTAGCCCGAACCCACGCAGTGACTGCATGGAATGGTCGCGGTCCACTGGGGCTACCACTGCTTGTCGCCCTCACACTGGCCGTAGTTTCTGGCTGGGTGATGGATTTGGGGCACCCCGATACAAACCTGTGGCCACTCACTCTTGTGGGTGCCGCTTTGATGATTTTCGCTGCCCGAGGCCTGAGCGTTCGTTCGTCGCTGTTGGTGGGCGCTGTGGGTGGGTTTTCCTACTACGGCATTCACATCTGGTGGCTCACCGTGTATCTCGGCCCTGTGCCGTGGTTTGGGCTCACGATTGCCCAAACCGCCTTTTTTGCGTTGGGGTTCGCACTCCTCACCCTGGCCTGGCGCTGGATACCCCAGCTGTGGTCGGGACCGGTGGGAACACTTGGCATGCTTCCGACCGTGTTGGCCAGTATCTGGTTGTTGCGCGAATCGGTTTCGGGGGTGTGGCCCTCGGGGGGTTTCAACTGGGCCCGGCTTGCCCACAGCCAATCGGAGACACCGCTGACGCCTCTCGTGGCGTGGGTGGGTCCTGGCGTGTTCAGCTTTATCCTCGCCTGGCTTTCCGCCTTCGGGGTTGTGCTGTGGCTGGAGCATCGAGTGAGCAGGCAATCTCGCGCAGCGCTGGCGTTGGCTGTGGTGACAGCTCTTGTTGTCTGGCCGGCTTTCCCCACAACGATTAGTGGCCACATGAGCGTTGCCGCCATTCAAGGCAACGCCGATGCCGGACTCTTTGCACAGTATGAACGCGGTGACAATCTGCGTGACCATCACCTCGTCACCCAACGGATTTACGGCGAACAAGTCGACGTTGTGGTGTGGCCGGAAAACGCATCCGATATTGATCCACTGCGTGACGAAATGGCGGCCGCCATCGCCAATGAAGTGGTGCGAGAAATGGATGCCCCGCTGGTGGTGGGGACCATCACTAGAGACGGTGACGAGACGTTTAACAGCGTGTTGCTATGGGAGGAAGATGGACAAGGGGGCTCCGGGGCCTCCGATCAATACGACAAAATTCACCCCGTTCCGTTCGCCGAATACCTTCCCGCCAGGGAGCTGATTTACCCGCTGGCGCCAGAACTTTTCGACCTCGTCCCCAGGGATTACAGCTTTGGCACCCGCGATACGGTGTTTTCGATCGACTCCCACACCGCCGGGATTGCGATCTGCTACGACATCGTCGACGACGCCATTTTCGCCCAGATGATGGATGAGGGTGCGGACATCATTTTTGCCCCCACCAATAACGCTGATTTTGGGCGCACCGACCAAAGTCTTCAACAGTTAGCTATCGCCCGGCTTCGAGCGGTTGAACTGGGTCGAAGCGTGGTGAATATTTCTACAGTCGGAACCAGTGCGATCATCACCCCGGAGGGAAAAGACCTGGATCGCCTCCCCACCTATACCGAGGGTTACATGATCGAGAGGGTTCCCACCGCCACCCACACAACACCTGCAGCCCGGTGGGGGAAGCAGTGGGAGTGGTGGCTCATCGCCTTGGGCTTGAGCGCCTTGGCGATTGCGGGCTCCAGGCGTCATAGCCCGGTCAGGGCATCAGTTCGCGACGCTGGATTGCTAAATCCGCCCGGTCGGTGACCATCGCTCGCACTCCCAGCTGCCAATAGCGGGTCATCAGTTCCGGATCGTTGATGGTCCACACACCCAAGGTCACTTTTCGCTCAGTGAGCTGTGACACAAAGCGCGGGGTGAGGAGGTTTATCCCTCGCCAATTGGGGGGGATAAACACTGCCTGTGCTCCCGCGAGAGCACGGTGGGCAATACGCGGCAACCCTAGCTGGGAGGCGAGGTAGGCGGGAAAGAGTTGCTGACTGGTTGCGCAGTTCACAATGGGGGAGAGGGCTTTGAGGGCGCGAGCCCTCGTTTTCGAAGAGAACGAGGCAATCATCACCCTCGAGGTGGCCCCCATTTTCTTCAGAGTAGTCACCACGGGTTCTAACGCAGCGGGGTGTTTGATATCGACGCTGAACCGCGCCCGAGGAAACTCTTCCAACAACTCCGCCAGCGAAGGCATGGTGACTCCACCACCCAAATCAATCGCTGACAGCTCACGCTGACGAAGCTGAGAAATCCGCTCAGGCCGGCCGGCCAAGCGAAGCAGATTCGGGTCGTGGGAAATCATGGCCACACCGTCGGCGGATGCGTGGACGTCTGTTTCCAAAATATCGGCACCGACCTCCACTGCCGCGCTAAATGCCGGAAGGGTGTTCTCCGGGAAATGAAGCGCCAAGCCACGGTGTGCGACCACCAGGTGTGGTTGTTCAGAAAAGAAAGACAACGCTCACACCTGTCCTCTTTTATCGCCAATGGGCATGCCTAAGCTCAGCGTACTCTCCGAGGGTTGCTAAGGTTCTTGGCATGTCTGCTCCCTTGGAAACTCATGAACTTCTCGGCAAACGGGTGCTCGTCACCGGATCTTCCCGCGGTATAGGCGCTCAGGTGGCCGAGTACGTGGCGGCTGCTGGTGCCCGAGTAGCCATTAACTACCGCAACAAAGAAGCCCGAGCTCAGAAGATTGCTCGGGAGATTACTGACGCCGGGGGAGAAGCCATTGTTGTTGGCGGTGATCTCACCGACCCGGTTGCCGTATTAGGGATGATGGGTGCCCTGCGTTCAGAGTTTGGCGGGCTAGACATCCTTGTGTTGAACGCCTCTGGTGGCATGGAAGCCGATGTTGCTGAGGATTATGCGATGAAACTCAACCGCGACGCCCAAGTCGGGGTCCTCAACGCCGCGTTGCCCTTGCTCGCTCCTGGCGGACGGGTAGTGTTCATCACCAGCCACCAGGCACATTTCATTCGCGAGGTGGACACCATGCCGGAATACCGGCCTGTAGCGCTGTCAAAGCGTGCCGGCGAGGATGCCTTGCGGGCGATGAAAGACGAGCTTGAGGCCAAAGGTGTGGGTTTTGTCGTGGTCTCGGGGGACATGATTGAAGGAACGGTGACGGCAACGCTTCTGAACCGCATCCACCCCGGGGCGCTTGATGAACGAAAAGAAGTCGCCGGCAAGATCTACAACGTCGAGGAATTTGCGGCTGAAGTCACCAGGGCCATTGTCGATGAGATCCCTGAAGATCACACCCGGCTGGTGGGAGACACCAGCTCGTTTAGCCCCAGCAACTAACAGTGTTCGCCGCGCTTCGACCCACCAGTCGGGTGCTTTTGCTCTCTCCTTCCCACACCGTGTTGATGCTCTTTACCCGAGCACCAGATTCGAGTAATTGGGCCCGATGGGTGTTACCCGGAGGGGGAGTCGACCCTGGTGAGTCTCACGAGAAGGCCGCCATTCGGGAAGTGTGGGAAGAGACAGGCCTGGTCGTGCGGACATTGGGGCCCACAGTGTGGGTGGAAGATGTTCCGTTGCCCTACGACGAAGCCATCTATCCGGGGGCCCACCAGGAATATTTTCTCGCCCACATAGAAGGCGAGTTTGAACCAGACCCTTCAGGCTGGAGCGATACCGAACAGGTTGACGTGACCGCCTGGCGGTGGTGGAATCGGGAGCAGTTATTAGCCACCAGAGAGCCTTTTGAGCCTCGCCAATTGCCCGAACTGTTGCGCCAGGTGGCGCACAACGCACACCCTAAAAAAGGATCAGCCCGGGAGGCACCGTGAGCGGACATATTGTCAGTATCGGCGAGGCACTGGTCGACATGATCGAAGTCTCCGACCCAGAGCACGCCACAAGCGGTGTGGCACCCGCCCACACCCAACCGCACTACATGGCGGCCTGGGGTGGCAGTCCAATGAATGTCGCGGTCGGTGCCGCACGGCTTGGTTCCCGTGTGGAATTTGCCGGTTCGTTTGCCGCCGATGCGCTGGGCGGAAAGCTCAAGGCCTTCCTTGTCGATCAGGGCATCGGTGTTGACCTTTCGGTAGATGTGAAAGAGATCAACACCACGATTGCGATGACGTCTTTCGTCAACGCCGAGCCGCAGTATGCGTTTTACGCCAGCCCCGCGTCATACGGTTTCTTACCTCCCGCGACGGCTAACCGCCAACAAATCGCTTCTGCTGCTCTTGTCCACACCGGTTCTTTGGTGGTCCTAGAGGATGTGACCTACGAAACGCTCACTGAATGCTTCCGAGTGGCAACGGGTATTAAAACCTTCGACCCCAACGTGAGGCCACGCATGGTGTCGAATTGGGATGACTACCGCAGGCGACTCGGGCTACTCATCAATCAGTCAGATTTTGTGAAATTCAGTCTCGAGGACATTGAGGCGGCCTATCCGAACCAGTCAGCCGACTCTGTAGCCTGGGCGGCGCTTGATGGTCCCACCCAGGCCGTGTTGGTCACTCGCGGTGGTGCGCCTGTCACCCTTTACAGTCACGACCAGCAGACGGAGATTGCGTTACCAGGAACATTTCCGGTCGTCGACACAACAGGCGGTGGCGATGCCACCATGGCGGCGATCGTCCATCAACTGGCGAGTAACGGTTTGCCGGGCGATCACGACACCTGGCAGACGGTGGTCAGACACGCATTACGTGTCGCAGGAATCGTCACGTCGCGCCGGGGCGGGGCCATTGCGATGCCTAGTGCTGACGAGGTACGTGCCGCGGGCGGGGCTATTTAGGGAAACAGGCTCAATCCAACCCACTCGACTTAACCGATAATACTTATTATGTCAGTTTAGCGAAATCAGCCCGCCTGTTAAGCACTGAACCACTCACTCCCCGAGCAGCCGCCGTTCGATGCCGTCGAGCAATATGGTGAGCCCAGCCGAGAACTCATCGCCGAATGAATAGTGACCCGAGCTAAAGAGATCTCCCAGCGTGCGCGCCAGATGGGGAAATTCCGACTCGTCTAGACCCACCTCATCTGCGTACTCTTGCTCCGCTCCTGTCGCTGGGTCGAAAGGCAGGGTGCTCTCAGTGAGGACGAATCCGAACACAAAGGCGTCTACTGTGGCAAAAGCTGTGGTGGCGAGCGTCGCGGAAAATCCTGCTTCTGAGAGTCGACCCATCATCGAGTCGTAGTGTCGAAGCTGCGATTGTCCTGGTTGAGGGCGTGATTCCAGCATTCCGAGCCCCCAGGGGTGCGCGCGAAGCACCTCACTCGCGGAGTGTGCGCGCTCCGAAAGCGCATCTCGCCATCTTGCATCCACGTTAGGTATTTGGATTTTGCGAAAAAGCCATTCAGAAAGCTCATTCAATAGCGCGTCCTTGTTGGATACGTGGTGATAGAGCGACATCGCCTCTACCCCTAGTTCCGAGCCCACCTGGCGCATGGTGACCGCGTTTATTCCCCCGCGGTCCGCGACGCGGGCTGCGGCGTCAATGATCCGCTCCTTCGAGAGTCGCTCTTTTCCCGGCATGGCCACCATTCTTGCAATCTTACTGCTGTAAGGCTAGTGTCTATATTCTTACGAGTGTAAAAAGGAGTGTTATGACCACCGCATCCCCCTTCAGTCAGCGGATTGATGACCGAGTAATCGTCTCCTCGCTATGGATGGCGACCATGATTGCCGTCGCCTTTGTTGACCTCTTCTCGCTCTACCGAGCGGATGTGCGGGCACAGATTGACAGCGGGTCGATATATGTCTTCGACATCGGCCCTGGCTTTCTCCTCGGTGTCATCATCTACGTCCTGATTCCCACCCTGATGATTCCGTTGGCCCTCGTACTCCCCCGGCGGGCAAATCGCGTGACCAACATCATCGTGGGCAGCCTTTTTCTCATCACCGTCATCGGTGGCGCAGTGGGCGAATGGAGCTACTACGTCCTGGCCAGCGCGATCGAAGTTGTTCTACTGCTTGCGATTGTGCGGATCGCACTGCGCTGGAAGCCAGAACCCGTAGCGCACCCACACGACACGACCAGTACGGCTTAGACCCAAATGGACTATGCGGCTGAGGCGTGGGTTGCCTCGACCCAGGCGTCAAACTTGGCCTGAGCGCTTCCCTGATCAATAGTCGCCTGGGCCAGAGTGATGTTCTCCACAAGGCGTTCTCGGAGCGGTCGGTCCTGCTCAGCGGGATTCTGAGCAAGGGCGAAGGATGTCAATCCGGCAGCGGCGTTGAGGACGACAATGTCCCTGGCTGGGCTGGCATCCCCGGCGAGCACTGAACGTGCCAGAGTGGCGTTGTGTTGTGGGCTCTCCCCCAGCAAGTCCTCAATGCGGGCTTTCGGTAAGCCAAGTTCCTCCAGATCAATAACGTGCTCAATAACTTGACCGCGAGTCACTTCCCACACCCGAGTGTGTCCGGTCGTCGTCATTTTGTCGATACCGTCATCGCCGCGGTAGAGCAGCGCAGTTGCTCCTCGCGTACGAAAGACGCCAGCCATCTGCGGGACCCGTTCAAGGTTTGCCACCCCGACGGCACTGGCCTCGGGCCTCGCCGGATTACACAACGGACCCAAGATGTTGAATACCGTAGGAATCCCGATTTCCTTGCGGGCGTTTGCTGCGTGGCGAAAACCAGGGTGAAATTTTGCCGCGAACACAAATGTCAGACCGACTTCGTGGAACACCCTTGCGACGTCGTCGGGTGTGAGATCTAGATTCACACCCAGTTGGGCAAGAACATCGCTGGCTCCCGACGCTGAACTCGCTGCCCTGTTGCCATGTTTCACGACAGGGGCTCCAGCGGCTGCAGCCACAATCGAGGCAATCGATGACACATTGATGACCGCACCGTAAGGGTCTCCCCCAGTGCCCACAATGTCCAACACCATCGCCGGCACGTCAAGAGGTACGGCGTTGTCCAGGATGGCCGAGCGAAAGCCCACCACCTCGTCAACCGTTTCGCCTTTAGCTCGGAGGGCAACCAAAAAGGCCGCCAGTTGGGCGTCAGACACATCACCGGCCATGACCTGACCCATCGCCTCGCTGGCTTCTGACACCGAGAGGTCACCGTTGGCGAGGATGTGCTGGAGCAATTCCGGCCATGTTCGGGAAGCATTCGACATATTCCCAGCCTACTTTGTGCTCCTCCCCCGGGGTTTCGTGGTCCACGATTCCCAGAGACATCGGGCATAATATGGGGGTGACTACAGCGACCACTGCGAATATTCAGCCCACCATCAATCGGCCCAACACTGTCGCAGTGGGGACCATCGTCTGGCTAGGCAGCGAAGTGATGTTCTTCGCCGGCCTCTTCGCCATTTACTTCACTCTGCGGAGCACCTCCCCAGAGCTGTGGGAGTCACGAATCGAACTTCTGGACGTGCCGTACGCGGCCATCAACACCACAATTTTGGTGCTATCCAGTGTGACTGCCCAATTTGGCGTGTTCGCTGCCGAGCGCCTTCAACCACGTGCAACAGGGGCGTCCCCCACCAAGTGGGGAATGATCGAATGGTTCTTCCTCACCTACCTGATGGGCGCAATCTTCATCGCGGGGCAAGTCTACGAATATGCCGTATTAGTCAGTGAAGGCTTGGCGCTGAACTCCGATGCCTACGGTTCCGCTTTCTACTTGACCACCGGTTTCCACGGCTTGCACGTCACCGGCGGTCTCATTGCGTTCCTCCTGGTAATTGGCCGGGCATATGCCGTGAAAGTGTTTACCCACCGAGAAGCCACTAGTGCGATTGTGGTGTCCTATTACTGGCACTTCGTCGACGTGGTCTGGATCGGTCTGTTCCTCGTCATTTACGTACTGCAATAACCCACACCAAGAAGCAAAAGGACACGATGACTTCCATGAAGCACCAGCGCCGAGGCCGCCGACACCCACTCGCGGGGTTCGCTCTTTTGGTCCTCGGGTTGTTTGTGACAGGCGGCGCCTACTCAGCCACCACTGCGGGAATCGCTAGCGCGCAGGAGGCGCCGGTTGCCAGCGCGAACCTGGTGGAAGATGGCGAACGCCTGTTCCTCGCGAACTGCGCGAGCTGTCACGGGACCAACGCGGAAGGAACCGAAGCTGGTCCCAGTCTGATTGGTGTCGGTGCACTCTCGGTCGAATTCCAGGTGGGAACCGGACGCATGCCCATGGCCGCTTCTGGGCCCCAAGCGGAGAAAAAGCCAGTGCAGTTCACCCAGCCGCAGATTGATGCGATGGGCGCATGGGTTCAAACTCTTGGACCTGGGCCCACCCTCCCCGACCCGCGCTACTACGCCGGTGACGGAGATGCCGCTGTCGGCGCTGAGCTCTTCAGGATTAACTGTGCGATGTGTCACAACGTGGCCGGCGCAGGAGGCGCACTCACCGAAGGCAAGTGGGCTCCCGCGGTTGTCGATGTCGACCCCATCCACGTCTATGGCGCGATGGTGACTGGTCCGCAGAACATGCCGGTCTTTAGTGACATGAACCTCTCCCCCGAAGATAAGAACGACATCATCACCTACCTGCAATACGTGGAAAATAACCCGTCGGTGGGTGGTTTTAGTCTCGGCAGTATTGGCCCGGTAGCGGAGGGCTTGTTTGTCTGGATTATTGGCCTCGGCGTTCTGATTGCGATCACGATCTGGCTCACGGCCAAAGCCCACTAAACCTCTCGATTCGACTAAGGAGACATTCGGATGGCGAAAGAGCCTGCTGAACACAGCGACTCATACGACGACTACCAGCCTGATCCGGGTTCGGCCGTTGAACGCTCCAATGCACCCCAAAATCCGGGTTTGCCTGAAGAAGAGCACCGAATTACCGATAAGGACCCCAAAGCAGCGCGTACCGCGGAGCGTCGCATCGCGATGTTCTTCGGGTTGTCTGTTGTGGGAAGCATCTTTGCTACCGTCGCCTACGTCGTGTTCCCCATCATTCCGGGCGATATGACCTCAGTGCGCCTCAACAACGGCTTGATGGGGCTTGGAATCACGCTGGGACTATTGGGAATCGGTTTTGGCGCGGTGTACTGGGCCAAGAACCTCATGTCCGACGAAGAAATGGTCGAAGAGCGCCACCCCACCCGCGGTGACGATGAGACCCGCGAAAAGGCCTCTCAGATTTTCACGGACGCCAACAAAGAAAGTGGTTTCACGCGCCGCTCACTGGTGCGAAACTCCCTGATTGGTGCTCTTCTCGCGACCCCTATCCCCGCGGTAGTGCTCTTTAGGGATCTTGCCCCACCGGAAAACCCTTCAAAGCTGATGAAGCAGACCATGTGGGACCAAGGTGTGCGCCTCGCGAGGGACCCTTCGGGCGAGCCCATCCGCGCAGCGGATGTCACTATCGGCTCCGCGTTCCACGTCATTCCTGAGGGACTGAAAGAAATCAAGTCAGGAAAACTCGAGGAAAAAGCTAAGGCAGCGGTTTTGCTGATGCGCTTGCCGATCGAGGATCTCAACGAATCCGAAGCGCGCAAGGGCTGGTCATACCAAGGAATTGTCGCGTACTCAAAGATTTGTACCCACGTCGGATGCCCAGTGGCGCTTTACGAGCAGCACACCCACCACCTGCTGTGCCCCTGCCACCAGTCACAATTCGATGTATCAAACGAGTGCGAAGTGATCTTCGGACCCGCCGCCAGACCCCTTCCTCAGCTTCCTATCACCGTTGATGCGGAAGGATATCTAGTAGCACAAGGTGATTTCACTGAGCCTGTTGGACCTAGCTTCTGGGAGCGTGAACTGTGAGCGTCGCAACGAACACTGAACAGCAGAAACAAGAGCCCGGCAAGGGCATGAAATTCACGGGTGCGGCCGCAAGCTACATCGACGAGCGGACCAGCGCTTCTGTTGCGGTGAAAACCCTCGGGCGGAAAATCTTTCCCGACCACTGGTCGTTCATGCTGGGTGAGGTGGCGCTCTACAGCTTTGTCGTCATCCTGATCACCGGCACATTCCTCACCTTCTTCTACGACCCTTCCATGACAAAGGTCGAATACGACGGCTCGTATCTGCCCCTCAAGGGTGTGGAAATGGCTGTCGCGTACCACACATCCCTTGATTTGTCTTTTGACATCAGAGGTGGATTGTTGATGCGCCAAGCGCACCACTGGGCGGCGCTACTCTTTATCGCGTCAATTGGTCTTCACATGCTTCGGGTGTTCTTCACTGGAGCTTTCCGGAAGCCCCGTGAGCTGAACTGGGTAATTGGTTTCGTACTCTTCGTTTTGGCCATGGCCGAAGGCTTCACCGGATACTCCCTGCCCGACGACCTGCTCTCCGGAAACGGACTACGAATCATTGATGGAATGGTGAAAGCCTTCCCCGTCATTGGTGTGTGGATTTCTTACCTGCTCTTCGGAGATGAGTTCCCAGGAGACCAGGTCATTCCGCGCCTCTACATCCTGCACATCATGCTGTTACCGGCCATCTTGATCGCCACCTTGGCGCTGCACATGGTGCTGTTGGTGGTCAACAAGCACACGCAGTTTGCTGGCCCGGGTCGCACCAACGACAATGTCGTGGGTTCACCTGTGATGCCGACATTCGCGGCGAAAGCGGGAGGATTTTTCTTCATCGTCTTCGGTGTGATCATGTTAATGGCATCGACGTTTACGATTAACCCCATTTGGAACTACGGGCCCTATGACCCCTCCCCTGTTGGGGCAGGAACCCAGCCAGACTGGTACATCGGCTTTGCCGATGGTGCGCTCAGGCTCATTCCGCCGGGCTGGGAGACTGTCTGGTTTGGCTACACCTGGGCTTGGGGTGTGCTGGTGCCCACCATTTTGCTCATCGTGTTCCTCGCTGCCGTCTTCCTCTACCCGTTCTTCGAAGCGTGGGTCACGGGAGACAAGCGTGAGCACCACATCGCCCAGCGTCCGCGTAACGCCCCCACGCGCACCGGAATCGGCGCAGCTGGCGTCACCTTCTACGGCGTGCTGTGGGCAGCGGCAAGCTCAGACCTGATCGCCACACACTTCAGGATGAGTATTGAGGGAGTCATTACTTTCCTTCAGGTGCTTCTGTTTGTCGGCCCTGTGCTGGCGCACATCATCGCAAAGCGCACCTGTCTCGCACTGCAGCGGAAAGACCGTGAGATTGCTTTGCACGGTTTCGAAAGTGGTCGAATTGTCCGCCTGCCAGGTGGGGAATACATCGAAGTACACGAACAATTGGATGACCACGAGCGTTGGAAGCTTCTGGACTACGAAGAGTACACACCGCTTCCTGTCCGACCCAACGAAAAAGGCAAGATCACGGTCGGCCGGCGGCTGCGCTCCGCCGCGTCAAACTGGTTCTTTGAGGACCGCGTCATCCCTGTCACTCAAAAGGAACTGGAAAACCAGCCCCACTAGGGAGCTCACGTTCGACGAAGAAGCCCTGTCGCTGTCGGTACCTCGTACCTCGTACCTCGTACCTAAAGTGGCAGGGTTTCTTCGTATTTCGGAGCAAACACCTTTACGCCAAACTCTTTTTCGAGCACCGGGGCGAGTTCATCCCTGGCCTCATCCTCGCCGTGGATAAGGACCACCCGCTTAGGCAGCACAGCGGCGGACGAGAGCCATGCCCTCACGTCGTCCCGGTCTGCGTGGACGGAGAAGTGTTCAAGTTGAACAACCTCAGCCTCGACGGCAATGTCCTGACCATGGATGCGCACACTATCCGCACCATCTCGCAGTGATGCACCCCGAGTACCCGCCGCTTGGTACCCGGTGAGTACTACAGCGTTTCTTGGGTCGGGTAACAGCCTCTTCAAATGGTGAAGCACCCGACCGCCGGTAGCCATTCCGGAAGCCGAAATGATGATGCACGGCGGTGCCCCATTTATCGACTTCGAATCCTCCGGGGTGGGCAGGGTCTCTAGAGTCCCCGGGTTGAACACGTCGGATGCACTGAGGTGTTCACGAATTTCAGGGCGAATTTCTTGGTGGTCGCTATCGATGGCGTGACGATAGACCTGGAGGGCTCTAATCGCCATCGGCGAATCCACGTAGATGGGAACGCGGGGAATCTGATCGCTGTCCATCAAATCGTTGATTTCAGCAAGGATAATCTCGGTGCGATCGACGGCGAACGCGGGGATCAGGACCGTACCGTCTCTGGCGATTGTTGTCCGAATAATCTCATCGAGGCCACTCTCGGCCTCCGGATGAAGCCTTGCTCCATAAGTCGACTCAACAAGAACTGCGTCGTATGAGACCTCCGGAATAATGTGTGGGCCCACAAGTAAGGGGTGATTACCTTGACCTAGATCCCCGGAATGCAAGATGGCCACTCCCCCAACGTCGAGATCGACGATGGCTGAGCCAAGAATATGGCCGGCCGGAAGCAATCTGACCTTTGCTCCGCCGGGTAACTCTTGCCATTGGCCGTAACTTAAGGGTTGAAAGAGGGAGATTGCGCCCTCGGCATCCCGCGACTCGTAGAGCGGCTGCGGGTCGTCGTGGCGGGAATAACCTTCCTTTTTCGCGTACCGGGCATCCTCCTCTTGGATTCGTGCAGAATCGCGCAACACAATCGATGCCAGGTTGGCCGTATCTGGGGTGAGGTAAATGGGGCCCCGGTAGCCCTGCCGCCACAACCTTGGAAGATAGCCGCAATGATCCAGGTGGGCGTGAGAAATAACGACTGAGTCCAATTCCTTTGCCGGAAGAGGGAGGTCATCCCAGTTGCGTCTGCGCCACTCCCTCGGCCCTTGGAACAGGCCCGCCTCAAGCAGCAACTGATGGGAACCGTACTCTACTAAGAAGCGACTTCCGGTCACCGTACCCGCTGCGCCCAAAAACCGAATGCTCGTTGGGGCCGGAGTGCTCATAGGAGGCCCTAGAACAACCGGCGCATATATTCGGCCTGCTGGCTATAGCCCAGCCGGTCATAGAAACCACCAGCACGCCTGGCCGCAACAGTCAGCTGGGTCACACCGCGCGCTTCACACTCTGCCTCGACTGCCCTCACCAGGGCAGTTCCGACACCAGAAACTCTGGACTCCTCATCGACCACAATTTCCTGCAACTGCGCCGACGGGCCGTTGGAGTAAAGCAGCGGTGAAATGGTGGTCAAACAGTATCCGACGACAACTCCCC
This sequence comes from Pontimonas salivibrio, assembly GCF_002950575.1. Classification (NCBI taxonomy): domain Bacteria; kingdom Bacillati; phylum Actinomycetota; class Actinomycetes; order Micrococcales; family Microbacteriaceae; genus Pontimonas; species Pontimonas salivibrio. Next base: position 980,745 of record NZ_CP026923.1, on the reverse strand, counting down.
CCGCCTCCGCCACGTGCACAAGGGTGCGGTCTTCGTCAGCGAGCACAACGTTGAACGTCTCGGTAAACCTGGCCGGCTGAACCTCAAAGACGTGGTCCAATTTCCGCACGAGTTCTAAGACCCGATCGTGATCAGACAGGGCTGCCCTGCGAATGTTTATCGCCTCAGCGGGCAAAATATCCCCGGTAATACTCGAAGGTCCAACCGACGAGTCCAATCAGCACCAGTGGCACAGCGTAAAGAGCGACCCAGACACCTACCGCCAAGCCAATAATCGCCATCCCCGCGCCAGCCGCTAGGAAGATGGGCCACCAACTCCAGGGGCTGAAAAAGCCCAGTTCAGCCTCGCCGTCGTCAATTTCTGCGTCGAGGCGGTCTTCTGGTAGCTCGCCACCCTGGTTTTTCTTTGCAACTTGGAGGAAGAAGGCGATGAACACTGTCAGCGCACCACTCAACGCAATAGCGAGGGTGCCCACCCACTCCACTTCGCCCGTGTCAATGACAGCCCACACCGTGTAGACCGCAGCGAGGACGGCGAAGTAGGCGGTGAGAATCCACAGCAGAACAATGTTGGTCTTCACGAACTAGCTCTCCGACTTCACGTTGTCAGCTTTTCTGGAACTCCCCACCGCCAAGGGCAAATCCAATTCGGGGTGGTTCAAATCAAATGCCGGCGACTCGGAGCGAATCCGGGGAATAGAGGTGAAGTTGTGTCGAGGTGGCGGGCAACTAGTTGCCCACTCCAGTGAACGGCCATAACCCCACGGATCATTCACGGTCACCTTCTGACCCTTACGCGCAGTGAGATACACGTTCAAGAAGAACGGAATCATGGACAGCGCAAGGACCACGGAGCCGATGGTGGAAAGCTGGTTCATCCAGGTGAAGCCGTCTTCTTCCATGTAGGTGGCGTAGCGACGGGGCATTCCCATCACACCCAACCAGTGCTGGATAAGGAAGGTCATGTGGAAGCCGATAAAGAGTAGCCAGAACTGAATGTGGCCGAGGGACTCGTTCAGCATCTTCCCGGTGAACTTTGGCCACCAGAAGAAGAAGCCGGCGAACATGGCGAACACCACGGTGCCGAACACCACGTAGTGGAAGTGGGCGACCACAAAGTAGGAGTCTGAGGTGTGGAAGGTGAGCGGCGGGGAGGCGAGAATCACACCAGTCAGTCCACCAAAGACGAAGGACACCAAGAAGCCCAAGGCGTACACAATGGGAGTTTCAAATGTGACAGATCCCCGCCACATAGTCCCGATCCAGTTGAATATCTTCACTCCCGTTGGTACCGCAATGAGCATTGTCATTAGGGCGAAGAACGGCAACAACACGGAACCCGTCACATACATGTGGTGGGCCCAGACCGTCATTGACAAAGCGGCAATGGCAATTGTCGCGTACACCAGTGTCTTATAGCCGAAGATGGGTTTCCGGCTGAAGACGGGGAAAATCTCTGACACGATTCCGAAAAATGGCAGAGCGATGATGTAAACCTCGGGGTGGCCGAAGAACCAGAAGAGGTGCTGCCACAAGATCGCCCCACCGTTCGCCGCATCATAAACATGGGAACCGAACACGCGGTCGCTTCCGAGAGCCAGCATCGCCGCGGCCAACACGGGGAAGGCAAGCAACACCAGAATCGAGGTGACCAGTGTGTTCCAGGTGAAGATTGGCATGCGCCACATGGTCATGCCGGGTACACGCATTGTGATGATGGTGGTGATGAAGTTCACCGCACCCAAAATCGTTCCGAAACCACTGAGCCCCAGACCAAATACCCAGAGATTCCCCCCTAGACCCGGTGTGAACGTTTGACTAGACAGCGGCGTGTAGGCAAACCAACCAAATGACGCGGCACCCTGCGGGGTTAAGAATCCCGCTACCGCGATCAAAGAGCCGAAGCTAAAGAGCCAGTAGGCAAAAGCGTTCAAACGGGGGAAGGCCACATCGGGCGAACCAATTTGCAGAGGCATCAAGACGTTCGCAAAACCGGCGAACAGTGGCGTGGCAAACATCAGCAGCATGATGGTGCCGTGCATGGTGAACAGCTGGTTGTACTGCTCTTTGGTCGCCACGATCTCGAGACCTGGAGCGAAAAGCTGTGCACGAATCACCAGGGCCATCACACCACCGAGGAGGAAGTAGATGAACGAGGTAATGAGGTACAGGTAGCCCACCTTCTTGTGGTCGGTGGTGGTGAGCCACTCCACAAAGAGGTTTCCGCGTTTGGCGACGCGAGCGTTGCTCAGTCCTTCGGGAATGTCCGTGACGTCTGGACGTGGGGCCGTCTGGGTCATGGCTTAGCGCTCCTCTGCGGTGGCGGTGGTACCGGGAAGGTTCTGTAACACGTTGTACTCGGGTCCAAGGCGACCGGTGTTCCCCTGCTGACGTAGCGCTTGAATCTGCCGGTCATATTCTTCTTGGCTCACCACGTGAACCTCGAAGAGCATTAAGGAGTGGTATTCGCCACAGAGCTCGGCACATTTACCGCGGTAGACACCCTCCTGCTGGGGAATGAAGTACCAGTAGTTCGTACGAGCCGGAATCATGTCTTTTTTGTAGAGGAAGTCGACAATCCAGAAGGAGTGGATGACATCCCGCGACTCAATGGTGATTTCTACCTTTTGATCGACCGGCAGGTACAGCTTCGGCAGGCTTTCGGCGTCAATGGGCCCTTCAGGGAGCTCCTGGGCCTGAATGCCGGAGTAATAAACCTCTTCGTTGAGATAGTTAAAGTCCCAGGCCCAACGCTTTCCAAACACCTCAACGCGCACATCCGGGTCTGGCAGCGGTTCTTCGATGATTGCCTGGTCGCGGGCCGTAAACGCGAAGAATCCGAGAACCAGAATCAGCGGGACAACCGTGTAGAACGTTTCAATGGGCATGTTGTAGCGCAGCTGGGCGGGAGTACCGGTCTGACCCTTTCGACGGCGATACACCACGGCCGCCCAGATAATGAGGATCCAGGTGATTACTCCCACCACGAGCAGAACAATCCATGACACAACCCACAGGTCGATCACACGGTCTGTCTGGTTGGTCAAACCACGCTCAGTGGGCAACCAACCCAACGCGGCCTGCGATGTACACCCTGTAAGGACAAGCGCCAGACCCACCAAAATAGCTGCGGCCCTGGTGGACCTCGAGCGAAGCTTGCTCACGGCTCTCCTCAATATCTGTCAACTGCCCCTAGTTTACGACACGCCCACTACTACTCCGGTGCCACCAGAGCGGGTTTTTCCTGGAACTTAGCTGAAACTATCTCCGCAAGCGCAGCTGCCACCCGCATTGGGGTTATCAATCGTGAACCCCTGCTTTTGAATGGTGTCTTCAAAGTCGACGACCGCACCATCCAGGTAGGCGGTCGACATTTTGTCGACAATAACTTCCACGCCGTCAAAATCGGCGACAACGTCGTCTTCCATGAGACGCTCATCGAAAAACAGCTGGTAAATCAAACCAGAGCAGCCACCGGGTTGAACGGCGACACGAAGGCGCAAATCATCGCGTCCCTCCTGGTCAATCAGCGAGCGAACTTTGTTCGCCGCGGTATCGGTCAGCGTGACACCGTGCGTTTGGGTCTTTTCGTCAATTGACTGAGTCATCGTTCACACCTTTCGTCTGTGCCTCAGTTTAGCGCGGGTTCGTGGTGGCATCCTGGACGCGACTCTCCTCCATACGAGCCAAAAACAGTGCTTCACCGAGCGCCGCCCGCTCCAACATGGCCAGATCAACTGATTCGTCAATGCCATGGGCCGCCGATTGCCGATCCTCCACTCCAGTGACCGCAATGGGAACCCCCGGAAAACGCTGGGCAAGATGGGCCACAAAGGGAATCGTCCCGCCTACACCCTGGTACTCAACCGGGTTGCCAAAAGCCTCACCCAGACAGCCAGCTAATTCACTCAACAGCGGGTGGTCTGGTGTTTGGTCAAAACCTTCCCCTGCTTCTCCATCCAAAAACTCCATCACGACACCGGTGGGCAGATGATCCTGCAGATGGGTTTCCAACGCCTCTCGGGCCTTGATGGCATCGACATTGGGAGGAATGCGCAGACTGAGTCGAGCAGAAGCCTCAGGCAACAAAGTGTTCGATGCGTCACGAACCGCAGGGACATCCATGCCGGTGATGGTGAGGGCTGGTTCCCGCCAGAGCCTGCCAGAAAGCTCACCACTCCCCCACAACTCAATCCCAGGCAGAAGTCCTGCTTCTTCCCGGAAAGTGTCCTCAGACAGTTTCGTTAACGCACCGCTCGACACGCCAGAGAGCCCCTCAATCGCGACAGCCCCGGTGTCGTCGTAACAGGTGCCCAGTAGCCGCACCAACACACCTAAGGCATCAGGTGTCGGACCGCCAAAGAGCCCTGAGTGCCGCGCACCGGTCAGAGTTTTCAGCCGAACCGTCACACCCAACACCCCTCGAAGGCTTGTGGTCAGTGCAGGCCTATCGGGAGCAGGGTTATCCGAATCAGCCACCACGATGACGTCAGAAGCCAACGTGTCCGCATACATCTCCAACAACGTGGCAAACGTGGGTGAGCCACTTTCTTCCTCACCCTCGATAAACACCACAACGCCGAGACCCGGCGTCTCACCACAGTGTGATGTCAGTGCCTTAAGGGCGCTGTAGTGGGTGACGATGCCCGCTCCGTCATCGGCACTACCGCGTCCGTAAAGGCGACCTTCTCGTGTAGTCGCCACGAACGGCGGACTTGTCCATGAGTGTTCACCCCCCGTGGGTTGGACGTCGTGGTGTGCGTAGAGCAACACGGTGGGAAAGCCGGGCGCCGGCTCTTTTCTCGCCAACAAGGCGGGCGCGCCGTCAGGTGCACTGACGATCTCAATCCTGTTCCACGCAAGCAGCGGGGCAAAAAGTTCCTTAACAGTTTCTGCCGATTGGCTCAGCACCTTAGGGTCACTGCCCGGCTTCGACAGGGAAGGAATAGAAATCAGCTGTGCCAACACCGCCTGACTGTCGGGTTGAGCATCAGAGACAACATCTCTTAGCTGTGTGAGAAGTTCCTGCCGGTTACTGTTCACGCTCATGCCGGTAATCTAATGGCCAGAGATAACAGGAGAGTGGCAGACGTGAGCGAGACCGACAACACACACGCAGACGGCGAGACCGTCGGCAAAGGGCGCCCCACCCCCAGACGCAAAGACCGCGAGGCGGAATCGAGGCGACCCCTGGTCTCAAACAACCGCAAGGAGCGCAAGGCGCGGCAACGCGAGCAGCGAGACCGCGCCAGAGACGGCATGGCTCGTGGTGACGAGCGTTACCTGCCCGTTCGCGATAAGGGACCCCAGAAGAAATGGGTTCGAGATTTCGTCGACGCTCGGTGGAACTTTGGTGAGTTTTTGATCCCGATGATGTTTGCCGTCATTATCGCCACCTTCCTTCCCTCTCTCGAGGCTCAGGTGATTTCCATCATCGTGCTGTGGGGCTTTTTTGCGCTCGCGATTATTGACGCATTTTGGTTGGGCCGCCAGGTGAGACGAGGTTTAGGCGCCAAATACGGCCCCGAGAATGTGGAAAAGGGTGTCCGCTGGTACGCGGCGATGCGAGCGTTGCAAATGCGTGGACTGCGTCTGCCTAAGGCCCAAGTGGCTCGCGGCGAGCGACCCAGCTAGCCCATCTGCTCCAACAGTTCACGGATAATGTGCCGGGCAACAAACGGCCCCCGGTAGACAAAAGACGTATAGGCCTGCACGAGATCCGCCCCTGCATTCAACCGGGAGAACATCTGGGCACCCGTACTGACACCGCCCACCGAGATTAAGCAGGGCCCCTCACCGAGGGCTTTTCTTGCCACCGTCAACACCTGCTCGGAGCGAGCCGCCAGAGGTGCGCCGGATAATCCGCCGTCACCCATGGCATTAATTCGGGCGGCTGACGTGGACAATCCCTCCCGAGTCACCGTGGTGTTGGTCGCGACAAGACCCGCCAACCCCCTCTGCGTGACCAACCCAGCGATATCGGCAATTTCTTCATCAGGTGAGTCCGGCGATACTTTCACCAACACTGGCGTATCACCGGCTTCTTGCTGAACCACTCCTAGGAGGTTGTCGAGCACTGCTGGGTCTTGCAACGCCCGCAGACCAGGTGTGTTGGGGGAACTGACGTTTACCACAAGGTAGTCAGCGACGGGCGCCAGTTTTTCGGCCAATATGCCGTAGTCGTCCTCGGCGTGCTCCAGCGGAGTGTCGCGGTTTTTCCCGATGTTCACCCCAATGACAGGGCGGCGGTTATGTGCTCGGGCCCGCTGGAGGTTTTCCCGCATTGCCGCGACACCGTGGTTATTGAAACCCATCCGGTTCACGAGTGCCTGATCAGCTGGTAGGCGAAATAGTCGCGGGCTGGGGTTTCCAGGTTGCGGCCGGGGTGTGACCGTTCCGACTTCGACGTGGCCAAAACCGACTGCGCCCAATCCCGCAATAACTTCTGCGTCCTTATCGAAACCGGCGGCGAGCCCAAAAGGGTGGGCAAAATCAAGGCCCATGACGCGCCGAGGTAATCGGGGGTCCTCGATATTTCGACTCTCAAGAAGCTGCCGAATACCGGGGAGGCCACACGCTTTGAGTACTGCAACCCCAGCATGGTGAGTAAATTCTGGGTCTAACCGTCGAAGAAGGCGAAACAACGCGGGATACACCTAGGAGGCTCCTTCCGCTGACCCGGCATCCTTCTGAGATTTGTGAGAAGCACTGTTGTGTTCGCGGTCCGCGTCGGATGCTGCCCGTAGTGCAGCAATCGCGCCGTCGAAGTCGTCCAAACTGTCAAAGGCCTGGTACACCGAGGCAAAACGCAGATAGGCGACCTCATCAAGCTCGCGAAGGGGTTCGAGGATGCTCAAACCGATGTCGTTGGCGTCAATTTGGCTCACGCCGGTTTGCCGAATTGCCTCTTCCACCCGCTGGGCAAGCTGCGCCAGGTCACCGTCGGTCACTGGCCGACCCTGGCACGCTTTTTTCACTCCGGCGGCGATTTTTTCCCGCGAGAAGGGTTCGCTCACTCCACTTCGCTTCACCACGGTGAGGCTGGCGGTTTCTATCGTGCTAAATCGGCGCCCACATTCCGGGCATTCCCGACGTCGCCGGATGGACACACCATCATCGCTGGTGCGCGAATCGATCACACGTGAGTCGGGGTGGCGACAAAAGGGGCAAAACATCTCCTAGTCCTCCTCAGTGAGAAAGCGCGCTTCTACCGCTTCGGCGTGAGCGGGAAGGTTTTCGGCGCGAGCAAATATTCCCAAGGGTTCGGAAATCTCTTTCAGCGCATCGTGGCTGTAGTGAACGATTTGCTGCGGTCGCAAAAACGTGAGAGCCGAAAGGCCCGACTGGAATGTGGCTCGACCACCAGTGGGTAGTACGTGGTTTGACCCTGCGAGGTAGTCCCCCGCACTCACGGGAGTGTCCGAACCAACGAAAATGGCTCCCGCGTGTCGAATACGCGAAGCAACATCCAGGGCCTTCTCGGTGAGAATTTCGAGGTGCTCTGGCGCCAGCGCATCACTCACCACTACTGCCTGGGCCACCGTGTCGACGACGATGATGGCGGACTGTTGTCCGGCAAGAGCCATCTGGGCCCTCTCACTGTGGAGCGTGGCCTTCGCTCGGCGCTCAACATCGCCCAGCACCCGCTGGGCTAGGTCCCAATCGGTGGTGATCAACACCGCTTGGGCGAGCTCATCGTGTTCGGCCTGGCTCACTAAATCCGCAGCAACAATGTCGGCTGAGGCCCCAGAATCGGCAATCACCACAATCTCAGTGGGGCCCGCTTCAGAATCAATTCCGACCTGACCTTTGACCAGCCGTTTGGCTGAGGCAACATATCGGTTACCGGGTCCCGTAATCACGGACACCGGGTCGAGACCAATGTCCACAACACCGTAGGCGAGAGCGCCTACGGCACCGGCCCCACCCATCTGGTACAACTCATCAATGTCCAGTAAGGCCGCTGTGGCAAGAATCGTGGGGTGAATCTGTGCCTCGAAATCGGGTTGTGGTGGGGATGCGAGAGCAATCGATGACACCCCAGCCGCTTGGGCTGCCACCACATTCATGACCACGCTGGAGGGATACACAGCCTTCCCTCCAGGCACGTATACCCCCGCCCGACTGACGGGCACAAAACGCTGAGTAATCACTGCTCCCGGAGCCACTTCCACACTCTTAGACTCCGGCACCTGCAACGCGCTGGCCAGGCGAACACGATCAATACCAATCTCAATCGCGTGGCGCAGTTGCGGATCCAGAGTGTTGAGCGCCGTCTTAGCCGTTCCGGGATCGAGGCGAACGCTACTGGGCGCTACACCGTCAAAACGGGCAGATTGTTCCAACAGCGCTTCGCTACCGCGCTCGCGCACCTTATTAATAAGCTCCGTGGCGGCCTCAGAGACATCCAAGTCTGAGGCATTCAGCCGTGGGAGATCCGTCTCAAACGATCTGTCGTCGAGTGCACGGCCTCGCCAATCAAGCATCCTGATCATGCCCCCATGTTAGGCGCCATGGTGTGAAAGGAGCGCCCAGGGCTCGGGCGTAAGCTAACGGTGATGACTTCTCCACTTGATTACCAGACCAGCCCGTCCGCCCGAGAGAGTTTCTTGGAAGTGTTTCGCCGACACGGTGCCGGCGTATCCATCATTACTCTGCTCAAACCCTCCGGCGAACCCACCGGTTTTACCGCCACATCTTTGTCCTCGCTGTCATTACTACCTCCTCGTGCCAGCTTCAACATGTCCATCATGGCCAGTAGCTGGTCCGCAATTTCTGCAAGCGACTCGCTGCTTATTCACACCCTCTCTCATGAAGGCCACAGTCTGGCCACACAATTCAGCGGCGACGCATCCAGCCGCTTTGAGGGAATCGAACTGCTCGAGGGCCCTGAAGGGCTTCCGCTTGTTCCTGGCGCCTCGGGGTATCTTCACGCCAAGATTGTTGATCGCCACACGGTGGGTGACGCCGCCATGGTCGCGGTCGAAATTCTTGGTGGTGGACTGGGGGTCGACGGTGGTGCCCTGGTCTACCAACATCAGGACTACCGGGTCGCGGCCGACCTCTGATTAGCGTCCTCTGGTGAACCAGTCTTGTCCGGCTGGTAAATACAGTCCTTTCCAAGGACACCCTTCAGCTCAGCAATGAGGTTGGCGGTGACGTCCACCCGCTTGGGGAGGGCAAACATGCGGGCAGCGTGCGAGGTCACGAGCCGAATTCTCACGTCATAGTTTCCCGGGTGTGACTCCAAAATGCGATCCAACTGGGTGAGCACTTCTGCCGTCGCAAAGTATTCGGGAACAGCCAACGTGAGCGGCCCACTCCAACGCGCTTCAGCGCGGGATTGAATATCTAACGCTTTGGCCTGTTGGGCATGGAGTGTCACTTGGTCGTCTCGACGCTGCACCCTCCCCCGCAGTCCCACAATGTTGTCTGGTTGCAACAGGCCTTGGTGTTCTTGGTAGCTCTTGCCGAGGAACATCACCTGGATTTCGCCGCTGAAATCTTCAAGGGACACCTGGGCGTAGGGATTACCACTGGCCCTGGCCACTTTATGGTTCGCTTGGGTGAGCAGGCCGGCAATGGTCACCACCGTGCCGTCCTCAATGTCGCTTTCCAATAATTGCGCAACCGTCATTTCGGCGTGCTCCGCCAGACCCAATTCGAGGCCAGCCAGCGGGTGGTCTGACACGTAAAGGCCCAGCATGTCCCGCTCCAAGGAGAGAAGCTCGCGCTTTGGCCACTCCGGCAAATTAATGATTTTTGGGCTCGGAGCGCCGTCTGAACTGTCTAAGAGCGCGTCAAAGTCGAACCCTACGTCGCCGTGTTCCGCAGCCTTTTTGGTGCGCACCGCCTGGTCCACGACGCTTTCGTGGATTTCCGAGAGTGATCGTCTGGTGTTTCCCAGCTGATCAAAGGCTCCCGCCTTAATCAGTGAATCGACGGTGCGGCGGTTGAGTGCTTGAAGCGACACTTTGTGCACAAAGTCGTGGAAGTCAGAAAAGCTCCCCTTGTCGTCTCTGGCCTGCTTAATATGCGCCACTACAGATGCACCGACGTTTCGCACAGCGCCCAGTCCGAACCGGATGGAACCATCGACAGCGGAGAAGTTCACTTCTGACTCGTTGACATCGGGAGGTAAGACCGCGATTTTCATGCGGCGACACTCGTTCAGGTAAATCGCAGACTTATCTTTGTCATCGCTCACACTGGTCAACAACGCCGCCATATATTCCGCCGGGTAGTGGGCTTTGAGGTAGCCCGTCCAGTAGGACACAACCCCGTAGGCCGCGGAGTGCGCCTTATTAAACGCGTAGTCCGAAAACGGCAGCAAGATGTCCCAGAGTGTGTCAATCGCGTCATCGGAATAGCCGTTGTCGCGCATGCCGCCCTGAAACGCCTCAAACTGAATATCCAGTTCTTCTTTTTTCTTCTTACCCATTGCGCGCCTGAGCAAGTCGGCTTGAGCCAATGTGTAACCGGCGAGCTTTTGGGCGATTTCCATCACCTGCTCCTGGTACACAATCAGGCCGTAGGTTTCACCCAAAATGCCATCGAGGGCTTCAGCGAGTTCCGGATGCAGCGGGGTGATGTCTTGAACCCCATTTTTTCGAAGGGCGTAGTTGGTGTGGGAATCAGCACCCATTGGTCCTGGTCGATACAGTGCGAGAACAGCCGAAATATCGGCGAAGCGTTCGGGGCGCAGCAGCCGCAGCAGGCTACGCATGGGCCCACCATCAAGCTGAAACACTCCCAACGTGTCCCCTCTTGAGAGCAGTTCATAGGTGGGCCGATCATCCAAGCTCAGTACTTCTAAGACGGGGCGCTGACCGTGGCTTTTTTCGATGTTGTCCAGGGCGTCGTCGATAATCGTGAGGTTTCGAAGCGCCAGAAAGTCCATTTTCACCAGACCGAGGGCTTCACTGGTGGGGAAATCAAACTGGGTGACAATTTGGCCGTCTTGTTCCCGGCGCATAATCGGGATGATGTCTTCTAACGGGGAACGCGACATGATCACCCCCGCCGCATGCACCCCCCATTGGCGCTTCAGGTTTTCTAAACCTTTCGCGACGGCAAAGACACTGGCCGCATCGCGGTCTTGTTCGAGTAACGCCCGAAAGTCGGCTGCTTCTTTGTACCGCTCATGTTCCGGGTCGTTAATTCCCGAAAGTGTGATGTCTTTACCCATCACAGACGGGGGCATCGCCTTGGTGAGCTTCTCCCCCATCCCAAACGGGTAACCCAACACACGGGAGGCGTCTTTCAATGCCTGCTTGGCTTTAATCGTGCCGAAGGTCACAATCTGTGCGACGCGATCTTCACCGTATTTGTCCGTCACGTAGCGAATGACTTCACCGCGACGGCGCTCATCGAAATCCACATCAAAGTCGGGCATGGACACACGATCGGGGTTCAGAAACCGCTCAAAAATCAAGCCGTGTTCGATCGGGTCGAGCTCGGTGATGCGCATCGCGTAAGCCGCCATTGAGCCTGCACCAGATCCGCGGCCCGGCCCCACACGAATCCCGTGGTCTTTTGCCCACGTGATGAAGTCCGCAACGACGAGGAAGTAGCTGGGGAATCCCATCTGGATGATGACATCCATTTCGTATTCCGCGCGACGCATTGACTCTTCGGGGACCCCGTCGGGGTATCGCTCGTCGAGGCCGGTGAGCACAGCACGCCGGAATGCGTCTGCTTCGTTATCGCCCGCCTCGACAGCCCATTTGGGCATGTAGTTGGCCGATTCATCAAAGTCCACCGACACACGCTCGGCAATGAGCAGAGTGTTGTCACACGCTTCTGGGATGTCAGAAAACAGCTCACGCATTTCGGCTGCCGACTTGATGTAGAAGTCTTGGGAATCAAATTTGAACCGTTTGGGGTCATCCAGTGTTGAGCCCGATTGGACACACAGCAGAGCTTCATGGGCGGTGGCGTCTGCGGCGTGGGTGTAGTGAGAATCGTTGGTCGCGACCAGCGGTATCCCCAGTTCCTTCGCCAGACGCACCAGGTCAGTCATGACCTGCTTTTCAATCCCTAAGCCGTGGTCCATGACTTCGACGAAATAGTTTTCTTTCCCGAAGAGTTCCCGCATTTCACCGGCAACCCGCTTGGCCTCGTCATACTGTCCTAAACGCAGCCTGGTTTGCACCTCACCACTGGGACAACCCGTCGTCGCGATGATGCCTTGGTGGAGGGTTGACAACAGTTCGAGGTCCATCCGGGGTTTGAAGTAGTAGCCCTCCAACGACGCCTTAGAGGCCAACTTGAAGAGGTTATGCATTCCGGTGGTGTTCTCCGCCAACAGGGTGAGGTGGGTGTATGCACCCGCTCCTGAGACGTCATTTCCTCCGCCGTCGCCAAACGACACCCTCGTTTTGTCACTGCGGTGTGTTCCGGGAGTCAGATAACCCTCGAGGCCAATGATGGGGTTAATGCCGCGGTCTCTCGCGGCACGCCAAAACTCGTAAGCACCGAACATGTAGCCGTGATCGGTCATTGCCACAGCCGGCATGCCCTGCCTGGCCACCTCGTCCATCAGTTCGCCAATGCGCGCGGCTCCATCGAGCATCGAATACTCGGTATGGACGTGTAGGTGGGCGAACGAATCAGTCACGTAATCTCCGGCTCACTATTTCGACCTTTAGAGTATTGCTCTGCGGGCCCCGATTACTCAGCACACTCCGAAATCAGTCGGGGTCAAGCACCTGAAGGGCATGCGCGAGGTCCTCGGGGTATTCCGATTCAACCCGAAGCCGCTGAAGGGTGCCCGGGTGAACAAAGGACAGCACTTTTGCGTGCAACCACTGTCTGGTGAGACCGAGGCTGGCAGCAAAGCGCGGGTCGGCCCCATAGAGGGAATCACCGACTAACGGATGCCGTTCGGCTTGGAAATGGACGCGAATTTGGTGGGTCCGGCCCGTTTCAAGATGCACTTCGACCAGGGTGGCGCCGGGGAAGACTTCTAACGTGTCGTAGTGGGTGACGGCGTTCTTGCCGTCCCGCACTACCGCAAACCGCCACGATGAGGTCGGGTGTCTACCGACGGGCGCGTCAATCGTCCCCGAACTCGGTGACGGGTAACCCTGAACGAGTGCATGATAAATCTTCTCGACTTCGCGGTCGTGAAATGCGGCCTTGAGGGCCTGATAGGCCCGATCACTTCGGGCGAGCACCATCACGCCCGAAGTCCCTACATCGAGGCGGTGGACGACGCCTCTGCGGTCCTCAGGCCCCAAATCGGAGAGCGTAATGCCCGCTTTGTGCAGCGACGACAAAACGGTGGGGCCATCCCATCCTGGTGCGGGGTGAACCGCCAGTTCTGGCGGCTTATCAATGACCACCACATCGTCATCGATGTGGAGGACGGTGGGATCTGGACTTTCCGATGGCTGAAGGGGCACAGGTGGTAACGGGTAGGAAATATCGATCACCCAGCCCGCGTGGGCCGCTAAAGACTTCTTCACAGGACGACCTGCGCGGGTGACTGCCCCCTCGGCGATGAGCTCGTGAAGGCGCGAGCGGCTTAGGCCGGTGAGCTCCGCCAGGGCACCGTCAAGACGAGCTCCTGCATAGTCATCAGGGATGACGACCCGGGCAGGCTTCTCACCACCTCGGGTGACATCCACTTATTGGCTGGGGGTGTTGGGCGGCGGCGCAGCAACTGCGGACTGAGTCATGGATGATTCAACACCTGAATGTTCCAGGGTGGACAGTTGGCTTTCAATGAAGCCTCGCAGTCCCTGGCGATATTGACGCTCAAACTCACGAAGGCTATCCACTTTGGCTCCCAATGCATCGCGCTCTTGTTGGAAGACCGCCATCCGACGTTTTTGCTCTTCTTCGGCTTCGGCAACGATACGGGCGGCTTGAGCGTGACCTTCCGCAATGAGTTCATCTCGCTTATGGATACCTTCGCGCACGTGTTCTTCGTGGAGACGTCTCGCCAGTTGAAGGAGGTTGGTTGTCCCTTCAGCGTCGATGGGGTCATCCGCAGAGATGGTGGGAGCTTCAACGGAAGCGGCGGGTACTGGTGCGGGAGCACTTTGGACGCTCGCGGCGCGCTGTTTCGCCTCCTCAAGCTCCTTCTTTAGGCCCTCGTTTTCTTCAGTCAACCTACGCATTTCTACAACGACTTCATCCAGAAAGTCATCAACTTCGTCAGGGTCGTACCCCTCACGAAATTTTGTCGCCTGAAAGCGTTTGTTCACAATGTCTTCAGGAGTGAGTGCCATCTTTTCGTTCCTTACCCTCTGCGTGGACCCGGAGGCCTAGTAGCGTGTGGGTAGCATATTGAACGCCACCGCCGCCATCCTATCTCTGCCGTGATTTTTAGCGCGCCCGACTAGCGGAAACCCCCCACAATCGACATCGCTATCAGCGTTCCAATCATGAGTAGCGACCACCCGAGATCGATCGCTGCTCCCCCAATTCGAAGGGGTGGAATAACTTTTCGGACACTTCGAAGAGGCCGATCGGTCAACGAATAGCTGGCTTCGGCGAGAAAGAGGACCGGCCCCCGAGGCCGCCAACTTCTCGAAAAGACTTGAACCCAGTCCATGATGAATCGAACCCACATCGCAATAAAAAAGAGGTAAAGGGCGACATAAACCAGCCACGCAATTGCAGACACCATGGCCTCCATTATGGCCGTTACGCTCGAGAATCTACCGAGATTTAGTCGAGAAGAGCGTCGTCTGCAGAGTCATCGCTAGCCTCGCCCGAGACCTGCACGTGAGAGGGAGAGAGCAAGAAGACTTTGGGTGTGACCCGTTCGATGTGGCCGTAGAGGCCCTGGGTGAGCCCACTGGCAAAGTCCACCATGCGTCTGGCTTCCGATTCACTCATTTGTGTGACGTTCATCACGACGGGAATCCCGTCGCGGAACGTTTCGGCAATGAGTTTTGCGTCCTCATACTTCTTGGGGTGGACGGTCAAAATTTCGTTCACATCGGGCGCCTGGGATCCGCGTGCACGGCGCAGGGGCGTGACGGTGGCGCGCTGCGCGGGCTGCTGCTGCTGAGTGGGGTGGACGGCGGCAGGACGCTCTGACCACTCCTCGGAGGTGGACTCCTCAGCTAAACCGAGAAACTCCAAGGTTTTGCGCAATGGATTCGCCATGAGGCACCCTCTCTCTCTGTGTCGGGTAAGCCCAGGTTACGTCGCGGCTGGGCGTTTTCCGGTGATTGCCGTACCGATTCGAAGGTGTGTCGCACCAGCGGCAATTGCTTCCCGATAGTCACCAGACATTCCAATCGATAAACCGGTGGCGGAGGGAGCTAAGGCCAAGACCGTGTTGTGTAGCTGTCGAACCCGCGCAAAAGCGTCCACGGGCGGCTCGCCTTGGGGGGCCACAGCCATCACTCCCCGCAGGGTGATGGTCGGGGTGGACAGTATCTGCTCAGTGAGCGCCCCGAGGTCATCCGGGGACACTCCCCCGCGCCCAGGATCGCCAGTCAGGTTAATTTCGATGAATCCGTCAATGGAATGCTCCAGTGTGGCCAGTTTGGCCACGACACTCGATCGGTCGAGGGAATGTATCACTGAGCAGTAGTCGGCCACGGCCCGTGCTTTATTGGATTGCAGCTGGCCCACAAAATGCCAGGTGAGATCAAGGTCAGTCAGCTCGGCGTACTTCGCTGAAGCTTCTTGATGCCGCGACTCACCCACGTGCCGAACACCCGCAGCCTCAAGTTCACGCACGAGAGGCGCCGGGTGAAACTTTGTCACCACGACTGTCGTGATGTCGTCGGGGTCTCGACCGACCGCCTGTGACGCTTCCGCGATTTCGTCGGAAACGCGCCGCCAGCGATCGGTGACGCTCTCTGTGGCCACCGGGGTTAGCGCAAAAAGTCTGGGACGTCGAGGTCTTGATCGTCACTGTTTTCTGACGCAAATACGGGAGTGTGCTCCCTTTCAGGACGATCCGCGTCGGGTACCTGTGGGGCGGCATGGGATTCGATGAGCCATTGAGGGTCCGATTCGACACTGTTGTCGGCCGGGACGGTCTGTGTCGCTACAGGAACTTGTTTTTGACTTTCGGCGAATCCTGCAGCAATCACCGTCACGCGCACTTCGTCGCCTAGCGAGTCATCGATTACCGCACCGAAAATAATGTTGGCATCGGGGTGCACGGCTTCTTCGACCAGCTTCGCGGCGTCGTTGATTTCGTAGAGACCAAGATTTGACCCACCCTGAATGGAAATCAGCACACCTTGAGCTCCTTCGATACTTGTCTCGAGGAGGGGCGAGGCGATTGCCAGTTCGGCGGCTTTGATTGCTCGGTCCGCGCCGCGGGATGCACCGATTCCCATCAGTGCGGTGCCGGCATCTTGCATGACCGACTTGACGTCAGCAAAGTCGAGATTCCACAAACCAGGGGTGGTGATCAGGTCCGTAATTCCCTGCACACCGGCCAACAAAATGTGGTCAGCTGTCTCAAACGCTTGAATCATGCTGATGGTGGGATCACCCAATTCGAGAAGTCGGTCGTTGGGAACCACGATCAGGGTGTCTACTTCGTCGCGAAGGGCTTCAACACCCACTTCCGCTTGGGCTTGGCGGCGTTTTCCTTCAAAACTAAAGGGCTTGGTGACCACCCCGACGGTGAGAGCGCCCGTGGCTTTCGCGATGCGAGCGACTACCGGTGCTCCACCGGTTCCGGTTCCGCCGCCTTCGCCGGCGGTGACAAAGACCATGTTGGCTCCGGTGACAGCTTGTTCAATTTCTTCCGCGTGGTCTTCGGCAGCCCGGCGACCGATTTCTGGGTCAGCGCCCGCGCCGAGGCCCCTGGTCAGTTCGCGCCCGATGTCGAGCTTCACGTCAGCATCGGACATCAAGAGCGCTTGGGCGTCAGTGTTGATGGCGATGAACTCGACACCTCGAAGGCCTCGCTCGATCATGCGGTTCACGGCATTGACACCACCGCCGCCCACTCCAACGACTTTGATTACTGCGAGATAGTTGTGTTGACCGGTCACCCGGCACCCCCCTCGACAAAACCTTCAACCTATACTTTAAGATGAGAGTTTTATTCACTTTCGGACGTCTCCCACGCTAGAGCCTCAGGGCGTATCGGCCCGAGAGGTGCAGGGCGTGTCGTGCCAGCGGAACTATTACCCCGCAGGAACCTCACCGGGAGTGACAGTGTCGCTGCCTTCTACCGGCTCCTCTAACGGCGTCGGTGTGGGAAACGGCGATTCGATGTCGCGAATCACGACAGTGTCAGGCGTTGATAGGTCAATTAGCTGGGGACCAAACTCCCCCGCCGCCCGAAGGGCCGCGGGTAACACACGAGCTTTTTCCCTCGAAAGTTCACTACTGCCCCACAACACCCGATGTGGCGAATCACGCAAGGTGAACGCCACCGTATCCGCACTCGAGGCACTCACTCGATCGATCCGCGACAGCACGTCCGAAGGAATGACCGCCAGCGCCTCACCAATGGCCTGAAACCCACGAGATTCGGGCCGTGCAGGAACACAAATAAGGGGGAACTCTACAGGCAACACTTCAGACTCAAAGAGCACCACTGCGGCACGGTCCACTACGGCAAACCCGCCAGGGCTTCGAACCACCCCGATGGGTGTACGCTCCACGACGCTCACCACAAGAGTGCTCGGAAGCTCAATACGGGTGTCCACCGATTGCACAAGCGGAAGATCTGAGAGTAAACCTGCCACATCCGCCGGGCTCACCCGGGCCAACTGTTGACCGCCCAGAGGCTCCAGAGCGGACACGACGGTGTCGGTAGCGAGCCGTTCAGTACCTAAGACCCTCACCGTGTTGAGGGCAAGCAGAGGCGACGACGTCACAATCACGGTAAGTACTGCAATAAGGAGCACACCACCAATTCCCGCAGTGAAGGCTAAGCGTCGCTGACGGGTGGCCGTGGTGAACCGCCGGTATTCCCGGCGTTCCGCTCTCTTTCGCTCCCGGGCGGCCTGACGCTCGGCGCGCGTGCCCGAGGATGTTGATGCAGAACCCTTCCTCACAGCTGTGCCCCTGGGGGCCCCACCTGCCACTACTGGCCCACCACCGACGGGCCGGTTTCCTCGTCGCCGGAGTTGTCTTCGAATACGTCAACGGCCCGTTCGTGTACTTTCCGAAGCTGCTTGAGCAACCGAGGCACAATTTGATACAGGTCGCCGGTGCTCATCGTCACAATGACGTCTCCCGGCTGCGCTCGAGAAACGGCCAGATCAACTGCCCGATCCCAATCTGGCTCAAAGTCGTAAGACACCGCGGGTCCCAACCGATCCAGAATCATCTGAGTCGTGACGCCCTCGATGGGGTCCTCTCGGGAACCAAAAATGTCCAGAAAAATCGTGTGGTCGCTTCCGTGTCGAAAGGCCTCTGCCAGCTCGGCAGACATCAACTGGGTGCGACTAAACAGGTGGGGCTGAAACATCGTAATCACCTCACCCTGACCGGCAACGGTTTGAGCAATATCCAACGCTGTTGCCACTTCAGTGGGGTGGTGGGCGTGATCGTCGAATACCCTGATTCCGCCGATCTCACCGTGGAATTGGAAACGGCGATCGGCACCGGTAAAGCCAGACACACCCCGCGCCGCGTCGTCAAGAGACCAACCTGCCAGGAGGAGAACCCCGATTACTCCGGTGGCGTTGAGGGCGTTTAGCTCACCGGGCACAGCCAACTCAAAAGACGCACTCTGGGTGCCAAAAGTCACCACTGCCCGGGCATACGGTGCCACCGTGACGTCACTGAGTCGGAGTGCTGCGTCCGGGTGGGTCCCGTAGGTGAGGACCTCCCGAGGGGCAAGGCGTCCCACCAACGCCCTCGCGCCGTCATCATCCAAACAGACCACCGCGTCGGTGGCGCTTAGGACAAACTCATCAAAGGCAGCAAAGACCGCTTCCCTAGAGCCGTAAAAATCTAAATGGTCTGCCGCAACGTTCGTCACCAGCGCGATGCGCGGGTGATAGATCAAGAAGGATGCATCCGACTCATCAGCCTCCAGCACACACCACGACGAACTCCCCGCCCTGGCAGACACCCCCCACTGGCTGATCACTCCGCCGTTGACCGCCGTAATGTCCTCGCCGAGGCGTTCCATCGCGGTCGCGAGAATCGCAGTGGAGGTGGTTTTACCGTGCGAGCCTCCCACCGCAATGGTGTCTAAACCGCGGGCAATAAAGCGTAGAGCGTCTGCCCGGTGCAGGACAGTGATGCCCCGTTCGCGGGCTCGAACCATTTCCGGATGATTGTCACGCACCGCATAGGTAGATATCACCGTGTCCGCCTGGTCCACAAAACCCGAATCCTCACCAATGAACACGGTGATCCCACTCGCGGCAAGCGACTCGGTAACTTCTGACGCGGCCCGGTCGGTGCCGCTGACCATATGGCCGCGCTCGTGCAACACCCGAGCAATACCGCTCATTCCGGAGCCACCAATTCCGACCATGTGAACGCGACCCAATTCGTCGGGCAGCCAACCATCAGCACGCGGGCGCAACATCAGCTGTCGTCCTTTCTCCGAGCGCCAGCCTGTAAGGCCCAGCGCGCAACAATTTCCGCTCCGTCTCGATTGGCGGTCTGCTCCATCGCGGCCGCCATCGACGCGATTCGTTCACGGTCATCCAACAGTGGTAACAACACCGAGCGCACCCATTCCGCGGTGAACTCAGGCGTACTGACCTGAAGGGCAGCACCCGCTGACACCGCAAAGGCGGCGTTGTGTTCCTGTTCACCGTTTCCCACGTGGTACGGCACAAAAATGGCGGGAAGACCCACAACGCCCAACTCCGCCACAGTGTTGGCACCCGCTCGAGAAATTACCAGGTCGGCCGCAGCAAGCGCGAGGTCCATCCGGTTGGTATACGCAACCTGCACTACCCCGGTAGGTGGTGCGTCTGGTGCATCGTGGCCAGGACCGCGCAGGTGCAGGACCTGCCAGCCCTTCGCCACAATGTCTCCGGTGACCCTATCGAGCGTCTCGTTGATGGTTCGGGCACCTGAAGACCCCCCGGTCACTAATAGAACAGGAGTACCGGGGCGCAAACCAAAATGTTTCCGCGCCTGAGTGCCCAGCGCCAGACGATCCAGGGTGAGCACCTGCCGGCGAAGAGGCATCCCCACCACCTCTGCGTGGGGCAGCGGTGTGCCGGGAAAACACACTCCTACCCAGTGGGTAAGTCTGGCTCCGAGGCGGTTGGCAAGCCCCGGAATCGCGTTCGCTTCGTGAATGACCAAAGGGATACGAAGCGACCAGGCAGCCAGGTAGGCCGGGGCTGCCGTATACCCACCAAACCCCACCACAACATCGACCGCTGCCTGTTTGAGTGCCCGCCTGACGGCCAAGAAGGCCTTTACCCAACGAAGCGGAAACGCCAGTGCCGCCCCATTGATTTTCCTCGGGAAGGGCAGCTTCGGAATGCGGTAAATGATGGGAACACTTTGAGGCACCAGCTCATCTTCACGACCCCCGAGAGTGCCTATCACCACGCACCGCGCACTGCCGCCGAGCTGCTCAGCGACTGCAAGAAGAGGAGAAATATGCCCGGCAGTCCCACCACCGGTCAGGGCAATAGTAATCACCGTGCCGGTGCTTCCATAGAACCACCGGGTTGCCACACCGGAGTGACACGACTGTTGCGATTCACCGCCATCACCACGCCGATGCCCAACAGCGTCGAGAGCAGGGCTGAACCTCCGACAGAGATGAATGGTAGTGGAACCCCGAGCACCGGAAGATACTCCAAGACCACGGCAATGTTGACAAGAGCCTGACCCACAATCCAAATCATCACGCCCGCAGTGACCAGTCGGGCAAAAGGGTCAGGGCTTCGTTGAACTAAGCGGACCATGGCAATGGCTAACACCGTGAAACTGATAATCACCAGGCTTGCTCCCACGAGCCCCAACTCTTCGCCGATCACCGCGAAAATATAGTCGGTATCTGCCTCGGGTAACCACGACCATTTCGCGCGTGAGTTACCCAAACCCACCCCCAATACTCCCCCAGAGCCCAGGGCCATCGTCCCCTGCATGGGCTGCCAGCACTGGTAGAGGAATTCGTCTTCAGTACAACCGGAGAGCCACACCGTGACACGCTCCAGGCGGTAGGGGGCAAACAAAGCCATCACGCCCGCCACACCAGCCGTGGCGCCCACGACAGCACCCAACAGCGACAACCGAACCCCGGCCACGAAGAACACACCGAGGACAATCAGGGCCATCACCCCCATCGTCCCCAAGTCCTGACCGAAAAGGACGAAACTGAGTGCCAAGACCACACCCTGAATCAACGGGCGCCTCAGCGCCTGAGGGCTACGAATGTAGTCAACCCGGTCGGCCAAAATGTGTGCCATCCAGACGATTAGGGCAAGTTTTAAAAACTCAGAGGGCTGACCCTGGAGTCCGCCAATCGATAGCCAGTTGGTGTTTCCTCCTGAGGTGATACCCAAGGGGGTGAACACCACGAGGCCCTGCAGAATCAAACCAATGAGTAGCAAGGTGGGCGCCAGTGCTCGAAGAGCTTGGGGGCGCCAGGTGGAGAGAATGAACATCAGCGGGAGGCCGAGCATCGCCCAAATTACTTGCCGGGTGAACACCCCAAGGAATCCTTGACCCCCAGTTTGTGCCGTGACAAACGAAGAGGAAAGCACCATGACCAGCCCGAAAAGGACAAGAAAAAGGACCATCGCAACCATCACGACAAATTGGGGGGTTTCTGCACGAAATAGGCGCCGCACGGATACCAGAGCGCGGGGGCTTGCCGAAGGGGAGCGAGTGCCAGTGACTGTGTCCGCAGCAGAGGCCATTGACTACACCTCCATCGATGAGAACCCAGCCAGATAGACCACCCCTAGTCTCGGGCGAAGAGGGCAGTCGACGGGTGAGGGTAGCGGGTGTGTCCGCTATTTATGTTCCGGCCACTCACCACCGTCTTTAAGAGCCCCGCCGAGTAATTCCGGTGGCACGTCTAACGCGCGCGCAATGCCCAGCGCAGCTATCGCAACCTCAACCGACTCGGGCGTGGAAAAACCCGCGCCCACCAGCTCGTCGACCGTGCACAACTCCAATGCTCGGTCTTTTCGATCGGGCAAAAAAGCACGATCACAAATCACTTCACCGACGCGGCCCAGATCGCTCATTCCCGGGGTGTCCCCCACAATGCCAATCGCTCGGGCCCCCTCCACCACCGACGCCGCGTGAAGGGCGGTCTCGCTCTGGGTGCCGGGCTTATAGATGCAGGACTCAACCGTGTGGGTGTAGACCGCCTCGATTGTGCTGACATCCGTGTCCTCGCCTGGCGCGAAATAGACACTGACTCGTGGCCTGCGCAGGCTCGACTCATCAGCGCCCATCCGCCACAACTGTCGATCCGAAAGCGACCAGAGAACAACGTCAACGCCGTCTGGGTGTCGAAGGGCATCAAGCACTGACGGGGCGCCATGGCCTCCTCGGGCCGCGCGCTGTGAAGCGTGGAGCAAAAATCGTTGCGCCACATCGGCCACCCAGGACCCTTTCTGCTCACCAGCACACAAGACAATGTCGGGGCGTGTGCCCGTTTTATCGGCCACCCTCCAGGAGAATTCCACGTCAGACCAGACGATGAGATCGCTTTCCCAGAGCGCAGATTCGATTTCCCGGTCGGGGACCCAATCCGGGGACAGAAGCACCAGGTCAGGTGCAAGCTCTTTGGCCAAATCGGCAATCTCAGCATCTGATCCGACCGTATGAACACTCACGCCCAACACACCCAGGATGGTGAGCCGGTCAGCATCGTCGCCCAGCTGGACAACATGGGTGTGCGCCCCGAGCTCGGCCACAGTGTCCGCTAGGGCGAAACCACCCTCACCCAGGCCCACCACCAAGACTTTTAAGCCCGCCCAAGGTGCTGACCAACTGGTAAGAGTCTCAGGCGCAAAACCAGAATCAAGCACAGCGAACATTAACGACCAAGCCACTCCAGGTAGAAGATTCCCGCACCGGCAAAAGCAAGGAAACCGGCGATGAGCCAAAAGCGCACCACAATGGTCACTTCCGCCCAGCCTTTGATTTCATAGTGGTGATGGAGAGGACTGGAATAGAAAATGCGCCGACCTTTTGTCAGTTTGAAGTAGGTGCGCTGCAGGACTACTGACGCCGTGAGAATCAGAAACAGACCGGCAATGAGGGGTAGTAGCAATTCGGTGCGGGTAAAGATCGCCATTGCCGCAACCCCACCACCGAGCGCAAGTGAACCGGTGTCACCCATGAACACTTTGGCCGGCGAGGTGTTCCACCACAGGAACCCAATGAGGCTTGCCAAGATGGCCGTCGCCACGGCGGCAAGGTCTAAGGGGTCGCGCACTTCGTAACACTTGTAAGCCACTTCGGAGTCAAGACTTGCAGAGAAACACGACTGGTTGAATTGCCAAAAGCTGATCAAGACGTAAGCGCCAAAGACCAAAATGGATGAACCTGCCGCCAATCCGTCCAGGCCATCTGTGAGGTTCACCGCATTAGAAGTGCTCACCACAATCAAACTGGTCCAAATGGCGAAGGCGATATAGCTTCCGATCGTGCCAAACGCGGCGAAGGTGAGCCAGTCGATATCTCGGATAAATGAGACCGCCAGGGAGGCAGGGGTCTCACCATTCTGGTCGGGAAACGAAATGGCCAAGGCCGAGAACGCCGTGGCCACGATGATTTGTCCGACCACTTTTGCCCGCGGAGAAAGACCCAACGATTGCTGCTGACGAATCTTGGAAAAATCGTCCAGAAAACCTACCGCCCCCAATCCCAGCATGATCGCGATGACGAGCACACTGGAATAGCTGGGAACATCGCCGGCGATGAGGTGCGCGACGAAATACCCAAACACGATTCCCAGCAGGATGATGATCCCGCCCATCGTGGGCGTTCCCCTTTTCACAAAGTGGGTTTGGGGTCCGTCTTGACGGATGAATTGTCCCCAACCAAGACGTTGGAAGCCACGAACAAAGACCGGGGTGAGTACGAGGGTGAAAAGCAGAGACAGTGCTCCTGAGAGCAAAAGAACTCTCACCGAGTCACCCCCATCAGTTCTAACACGCCCGGCAACTCGCCAAAACGGTGCCCGGTAATGAGGACGAGATCATTCTCATTGGGCCAACCACGCAGGTAATCGTACGCTGTGGCGGCATTCTCCAACCACAGTGACTCGCCATCCCAAGAACCTTCTAGACCCACCTGGGTCGCTAAGGCTTTGGCTTCAACGCCCACACCAAGCCACTGGTCCACTCGCAGTCGAATCATGGCAGCGCCCAGAGCCGGTAACGAGTCATAGTCGTCCTCGGCACCTACCGCCACCAGACCGGCGACCACCAGAAGGCGGCCAGAGTCACGCACCGCAGCTGACGCTTTTTTTACGACGGAGACAAGATCATCAGCATGTGGGGATTCAGTCCAGTCCATCCAACACGTCGCCCCCGAATCAAACTCGAAGACTTCGACCAGGTGCGCACTTTGCGCAACACCCCGCACAGCAGTCTGATCGAGGCCACCCTCTGACTGGGCCAATAAGTCGATGACGGGTTGGCGGCTGATGAGCGCGGCAGGGTCATTGGGGTCAATTAACCCTAACGTGAGGGCTTCACCTTCCTCATCCACACACTGCGATCCCCATCGGGTAATGGCGTCCACTCTCCAGGTCACGATGGTTCCTCCTGATTGCTCTCCAGATAGCCCGATCGTTCAAGAGCTCTCAGCGCCTCTGTGCGAGCAGAGAACGGCTCTCGGACTCCGCCGACGTCGCGGTAAGACTGAGAGCCAGGCCCCATCCACACAACGGTATCGCCCGGCTTGGCGATCGTTACGGCCCGGGCGATGGCCTCTTCCTGGGAGGGGATTTCTTCGTAGGGGGTGTCGGTCATTTTCACGCCTTCCAGGAGGTCTGCGCGAATTTGTGCGGGGTCTTCCTTGCGCGGATCATCGTCGGCGACGATGAGGTAGTCAGCGAATCGAGCGGCAATCTTGCCCATAGCCGATCGCTTTGTTCGATCGCGATTACCAGAGGTGCCACATATCACGATCATTTTTCCCTTGGACTGGTTCGCGAGGGTTTCCAAAGTCTTTTGGTAGGCGTCAGGACTTCGTCCCGCGTCGACAAACACCTCAATGGGGGAAGTCCTGGATACTTTTTCCAACCGGCCCGGGACAATCAGTTCAATTCCGCCGCGCGCTAATCCCACCGCCTTTTCCAGCGCATCCACCGTGTAGCCGGCTTGGATGAACATCACTAACGCGAGGGCTGCGTTTCTCACCATATAGTCGCCGACCGCCCGAACACTGCTCGACAGGGTGCCCTCGGGTCCCGAGAGAGCGAATACAGTTTCGGCCCCGTCGACTCCGTGAACTTCCACGCTCCAGGTCGGATTTTGGTCTGGCTGGCCAACACTTACCGCGGGAACCCCGCAGCCCTCCAGCATTTTTCTTCCCCATTCGGATTCCAAAGAGATCACTGCCTGCTGGCTGAGCCTGGGTTGGAAAAGCTGGCGCTTTGTCTCGAAGTAGGACTCCATGTCACCGTAATCTTCGAGATGGTCGTGGCTGAGATTCGTGAAGCCTGCAACCCGGGAGATGATTCCCGTTAACCGCTGGCGCTGGATCGCTTGTGCGCTAGCCTCGATGGCCATTACGGACACACCTCGCTCGGCGGCAAGAGCAAGTAACGCCTGGAGCTCGGGTGCTTCTGGGGTCGTGAGAGGGGTCTTGACGCTCTCGTCACCAATTCGACGTTCGTGGGTGTTGGAAAACGCCGAAGGCACATGTAGTGCGCGGGCAATGGCATCCAGGAAAAACACCACAGAGGTTTTGCCGTTTGTTCCAGTGACTGAAAATACATCGGGCAGTGACACACCCGGGTCGTAAATGCGTTGGGACAGCAGGCCTAGTTCTGATCGGGGTTCAGGGTGAACCGCGATCGGAAAATCAGTTGACACACCGCTCAGCAACGCGGCGCCTTGAGGGTCGGTGAGTAAGGCCACCGCCCCGGCCGCGATGGCCCCCTCGGCAAACTCCGCGCCGTGCCGGGTGGAGCCGGACAGTGCAACGAAGAGGTCTCCTTCACACACCGCATCACTGGCAAGAGCGACACCGGATACGCGCGTCAGGCCGGGTTGGTGAAGCCATTCCCAGGAGAAAACGTCCGCGAGATCGGCAAGAGCCTTCGGGGTGCTGGTGGTCGGTCGCGGGCTCGCTTGGCTCACGGCGTTGACCTCCTCGATGACGCGGGCGTGCCTACCAGGTTAGTGGGGGAAGACCACCGGCAGGGGTCGACGGTGGCACCCGGAAGTGCTTCACGACTTGGGTGATAATCGCGTCGAAGGCGGGGGCGGCCGCGTAAGAAAAGCGGTTGGTCTGGGGTTTGACAAATGCGACCACCACCACGTATTTCGGGTCATCTGCGGGAACCATTCCGGCGATGGAAATCATTCGTTCGTCACCGTACTCGCCATTTTCGGCAATTTCGGCTGTTCCCGTCTTGGCCGCAACGCGGTACCCGGGAACATTCACTCGAGTCTGCAGAGTTCCGCTCTCGGGAACCGTTTCTAAGATCCGCAGCGTTTCTCGTGCCGTGGACTCCGAGACAACCCGCACACTCTCGCGCCTGGGGGCCGGCACAAACTCGCCGTCGGGCTGTTCACAGCCGCTCACGAGCCGAAGCGGGATTCGCTCACCTTTATTGGCAATAGCTTGATACGCACCGGCCATTTGGGCGGTCGTCGTCGACAGGCCTTGGCCGAACGTTTGGGTATGACGAGTAATCGAGTCGACCGTATCGGGATCAGGAAGGTACCCCGGCTGCTCCCCCAAAAACTCAACGCTCGTCATCTCGCCAAAACCGAAGAGTTGGTAATAGCGATTAAGGGTTTCGAGGTCCATCCTCTGCGCTAAGTCAACGATTCCGGTGTTCGAGGAATGACTCAGTATGCCGGCAGTCGTGAGATTGCCGGCCGCTGCCCCAGAGGAGTTTCTAATGTAGCGCCCGCCGGGGAGCTCCCAAGTGGCGGGGACATTGTGTGCCTCTTCGGAAAACGTTAGGCCTTGATCGAGAAGCGCCGCCATGGTCATCGTCTTCATTGTTGAGCCCGGCTCAAAAGTGGAACTGAAGCCAGCGGCACGAAGGTGCGACTGTGGCGCGTCCTCAAAGTTGTTGGGGTCGTAGGTGGGCCAATCGGCCGCTGCGACAACATCGCCCGTCTTCACCTCAACAACCATGGCCGAACCGCTTTGAGCACCAAGGTTTTGTCCGTAGCGGGCAAGCTGCTGGAGGACGAACCACTGTAGGTCGCTATCGACAGTGAGAACCGCGTTTCCCCCATCGAAGGCTTCCTGCGTGACCTCCATCGTGCCGGGAAGCTTCACCGAATCAGCACCCCGTTGATAGCGAAGCGACCCGTGTTCAGCGCGCAAGCATTGGTCCCATTTTAACTCGACGCCCTCGAGGGGGCCATCCGTGCCCATCATCCCGGTGAGATTGCCCGCAACAGAACCGAAGGGATAAAACCGCTCGGGGTTGCGCTCGAAATACATCCAAGGGATATCTAAATCGACGAGCGCGCGGTATTGGGTCGTAGTGGCCTCTTTACTGAGGTAGGCAAAGTTCGAATCCGGATCCGCTGACACACTCGCCCACATTTGGGCGACGGGGGTTCCTGTAATGGATTCGATTTCACCGAGTGCGGCCATGACGGTCACGGTCTGACCGTCCCGTCGAAAATCGGCAACGTGCATGGGCGACACGGTAACGTCATAGCGGTCAGCATTGTGGGCGAGCGCTTGTCCTGCTCGGTCAACGATTTGCCCGCGCTCTGCCCACAGAGTCGCAGACTGTGTCCGGAATTGAGTCGACTCGCTCGTGAGCTCCGCTGCTCGAACAACTTGAATGTCGACGAGACGCACGAAGAACGCCCCGACCGTGACTACCACGATGAGAGACACCGCTCCCATACGCCGTGCCGTCGTCGCGCCCGCCGGTCTCATCGTGTTCTTCAGCGAGTGACGGGAGCGGGCAAGTCGCCACCAAGAGGTGGCTGGTTTGCCGCGACCGCGGGTGTGTGGGGAACCAAGGCTTCTACTCCTGTGAGACTGTCTCCGGGCACGTCAACTTTTCCAGTGTCCCCATCCATGGCCGCAAAACCTGGCAGTGACTCACCCTGAGTGGGGGCTTGTTGGGACACCACCTGAGCCGTGGCAAGAGCGGCGGTGTTGGAGTCGCCAGGCACCACGCTCACAAGCGAGGTGCCCCCAACACGTGCAGGATCTCCTGAGCCGATCACTTGGGAGTCAGACAGTCGCAGGTATGCCGGGTCAGCGTTGTCGACCATACCCAGGGTGACCGCTAGTTGAGCGAGTGTCTGAGGATCTTGCATGGTCCCGATCTCCTCGCTGACAATACTTAAATCGCGGTTTCTCTCAGCAAGCTGCCGCTCAAGATCACGAATCTCGTAGGCACCGCTTCCTAAAGCGATTGACAGTCCGAGTTGGCCCATCAATACCGCAAAGATTCCCAGCAGGGTGCCGAGGACGTATCGAAGTTTCGGTGGGGCTGCCGGCGCCGGTCGGCTCACAGCTTTCAGGCCAGGGCGGCTCTTTAACCGCGGTGGTGCTGCAGCGGGGGCAGTCAAAGCACTCATCGAACATGTCCTTTACGGATTTTCTCGGCAGCACGAAGTCGAAGGGATCGGCTTCGCGGGTTGCTTTCGGCTTCTTCTGGCAGGGGGCCTTCAGGGGATTTGACCAACCAACGAAATGTCGGCTGGTCTGATTCAGGAATCACCGGAAGGTCAAGGGGCGCGTGGCTGCGCGTCCGCGCGTCAATGTCGTGTTTCACCACACGGTCTTCGCCCGATTGATAGGACAACACCACGATTCGTCCACCAACACACAGCGCATCGAGCGCGGCGGGAAGGGCGGCGGCCAGACTCTCAAGTTCATGGTTGACCGCGATACGCAGCGCCTGAAACACCCTCTTGGCGTTGTGACCACCGCGAGGGTGACCGCCGAGAGTCGCGCGGTCGATGACGTCGACCAATTGCAGCGTCGTGCGGAGCGGGCTCTCTTCCCGGGCGGTCACAATTGCTTTTGCGTACCGGGCGGCCAGCGGCTCGTCGCCAAAACGTTGAAACAGGGTCTGCAGCTCACCGCGGGAGAGAGTGTTCACCAGGTCGGCCGCAGTTGTCTCATCGTCCGGGTTCATCCGCATGTCCAAGGCAGCGTCAGTGAGGTAACTAAACCCACGCTCCGAGCGGTCAAGCTGAAGAGACGACACCCCAGCATCAAGAAGCACCGCATCGACACACCGACCGGGGTAATGGCTTTCCAACGCTGTGGGAAGCTCGTCGTAGCGGGCGTGAACGGTGGTCACGCGGGATCCGAAGCGAGCCAGCCGCTCGCGGGCAATCGCCAGAGCCTCTGTATCGCGGTCCATGCCGAGCAGTTGGACATCCGGGACTGCGTCCAAAATGGCTTCCGCGTGGCCTGCTAGCCCGAGGGTCAAATCAACCATCAGCGGCTCCGGCCCGTTGAGCGCGGGTGCCAGAAGCTCCACTGTGCGATCCAGTGCAACCGGGGTGTGGATAGGTATGGCCATCATGATTGTCAAGGGCCTGGCCTGTCGGTTTGATTCCCCTCCGTGAACCTGGGACCGGGGAAGGTGTTCCAGGGCCTACGGGAGGGAGTCAAACCGACAGATCAGAAGAGTCCTGGAATCACCTCCTCCTCGGTGTCGGAGAAGCCCTGTTCTTTTTCGGAGTAATAGGTCTCCCAAGCCCCGTGATCCCAAATCTCCGCGCGGGTTCCGGCGCCAATCACGGTGAGCTCCCGGTTGAGGCCGGCGTATTCGCGCAGAGCCGGAGGAATCGTCACTCGAGACTGCTTGTCGGGAATTTCATCCGACGCCCCGGAGAGGAACAGTCGAAGGAAGTCACGACCAGATTTGCTCGTCAAAGGCGCTTCCCGGATTCGCTCCACTTGGCGGGCGAATTCTTCTTCGGGGAATACGTAGAGACACCGTTCTTGACCTCGCGTCAGTACAACACCGCGGGAGAGCTCTTCGCGGAACTTGGCCGGCAAAATGAGCCGCCCTTTGTCGTCGAGCTTGGGCGCGTACGTACCAAGTAACATCACGCCCCCTTTCGCCGGCCCGATTGGTGCTTACCCCACTTTACTCCATTTCACTCCACTTTGCTCCATTTGAGAGGTCTTTTTTCCCGGAAACCCACCCGGAAGCTCCTCGAGGGGCTGATTACCTTGAATACCGAGGAACACGCGGGCATAAAAAAACCGGCCCCGTAGGGCCGGTGATGGGAAAGAAGTGTCCCGTTACAGTGCGTCGCCTCCGCGACGTTTCTCCCAACGCTCGTTGAGCTGGTCCATCAATGAGGCTGAGGGCTTAGTGCTCGAGGACGAGGCGGCGCGTACTGAGTCGATCGGTTTGCCTGGCACGCTGACAGCGACCATCACTCCCGTGAACAGCACCACAAAACCGATGATTCCCACAATGGTGGAGCTCGCCTGCACGGCCCACAACATCGCAATAAGCCCGACCACGCCAACCACTGTTCCGATACCGATTGCCCGGTAGTTGGGTGCACGTCTACCCAACTGAGAGGTCGACACAACATCGGCCTCGTTTTGATACAGGCCGCGTTCCATCTCTTCGAGCAACTTCTGCTCGTGCTCTGATAGCGCCATAACTCACTTCCTCAAAAGGTCTATACGAAGTCTAAGTCGAAAGGCTGAATATAGGCTAGGGGTGTGTCTAACTCATTGCGGTTCGTTGACATTATCGATTCTCAACTTCAACGCTTCTTCGATCAGAAGGCTGACGAGGTCGCGGAGATTTCTGCCGACCTCGCGCCGCTGATCGACTATTCGCGTTCCCTCCTGCGCGGAGGCAAGCGCTTTCGCGCGCGCTTCTGCTTTTGGGGTTGGCGTAGTATCGCCGGGCTGACTAATCAACCACACCCCCAGACAGGGGACCATCCGGCTTTTGAGCTCGCAACCGCACTGGAGATGTTTCACGCGGCGGCACTGGTCCACGACGACATCATGGATCGCTCAGACACACGACGTGGGGAGCTTTCGGCTCATCGTCATTTTGAGGAGCATCACAAAGGAAGTGGCTTTGGGCTCGATGCCGGACATTACGGTGAATCGACAGCTCTTCTTGTCGGCGACCTGATGTTGGCGTGGAGCTCAGAGCTGGTCACCCAAGCGTTGAGTGGTGTCACAGTGCCCAGTGTGATCGCCGGCACACGCCGCGAATTTCACCGGATGTGGAACGAAGTCACGCTCGGACAGTACCTCGATATTCATGAAGAGTCTGCCTGGCCGACGGTCAGCGACGATGAGCGCTTCCACCGCGCGATGCGGGTGGTGACTTTTAAGTCTGCGAAATACAGTATGGAAGCCCCCCTTCTGCTTGGCGCATCTATGGCTGACGCCAGTGACAATCAGCTACGCCAACTCGCCCATTTCGGCTTGCCGTTGGGTGTGGCTTTCCAACTTCGGGATGACCTTCTCGGCGTTTTTGGCGACCCGGAAGAGACCGGTAAACCCGCCGGAGACGATCTGCGAGAGGGAAAGCGAACGGTGTTGATTGCCCTGGCTGAGGCGCAAATGTCTCCCGGTGTCAAAGGGGTTTTCAATGACATGTTGGGTAACCCTGAGGTTACCGACGAACAAATTGCCATCATGCAGCACACGTTGCGAGACACCGGAGCGGTCGACCGCGTGGAGACAATAATTACCGAGTCGTCGCAGCGGGCCCTGTCCGCACTGGAGACTGACCTGCTCGATGGTGAAGCGGTCGCCGAACTTCGCAATCTCGCTGATGCGGTCGTCTCCCGCTCGGCTTAACGCCAGTCGTTGACCCTGGCCCTGCCACTAAAGGGCGAGGGCCTGTGCGATTCGGCGAACCTCAGTTTTACGACCTTGGCTGAGTGCAATCGCGGGACTCACTCCCAACAGGTCGTTATCTTCCAGTAACCACTCGAGCGCGCCATCTTCGCTGAAGCCACCGTCAATCAAAAGAGTGGCGGTCCCTGCGAGATGGTTAAGCGGTTCGCCTTCGTGAACCAACACAGCAGGGATAAGCCACTGGCCATCGTGACGCCTGGCGAGAAGGGTGCGATCCTCGATGAGACGGCGAACCCTTGAGGGACTGATATCAAGCTGCTCAGAAACCTGAGGCAGGGTGAGCCACTCGTCGGCTGGACTTTTTTCCACCCCTCTAGCCTGTCATGTCCGAGCCACGCAACAAAGAGCGGAACACAACCGGCGCGCACCGGACACAACCTCAAATGTTTCCGTTATGTTAACTGGCGCCACACCGACCACAATGATTGACTTCTCCCACTGGCTGTGGGAGCCTACTCAAGGGTCTAGGTGACTCCCATTAATGCTGTCGATGAGTGAGGTTCTCGTGAGCGAATCCCCAGAGCACGACCCTGCAATGGGTCGTGCTCCGAGAGACGACCACTTTTTCTTTGGCGACCCTCAAGAAGCCCAGCACGCACCGGAGATACTCCACGGTCTCCGGCCGCGCCACCTCGCCACCTCGGCAGCCGCGGCAACCACAGGTTCTGATTGGACCCAACGGACCATACGCGGAGGCCTGCCCCTTCTGATGACAGGGAGCCTCGCCGCGGGAGTAGGTGTCACCAACGCGATGCCCGCGGTGGCCGACACCGCAACCGAAGAGATTCCAGGGCACAGTCAACTGGATCGAACCAAGAACTCACTCTCCGAGCTGATTGCTCACGCCTTTGTTCCCCTGTCACAGCGGGTCGTCAACGCCGTGTCGCCCCACGTACCCAACACCTACAAGGTTCGCTCAGGTGAGACCGTGACCGCTGTGGCGGAAAAGTTTCAGATACCCACCGCCTTGCTTCTCAGCCTGAACGGGCTCAGTTGGAATTCGATCCTTCACGAAGGCCAGGTTCTTCGCTTGACCATGGCCCCGAGTAAACAGCGAGGAATGGCTCCCCCGCGGGTCTCTTCAGCGGGCTACCACGTTGAACCGGGTGACACCCTGGCTAAGGTCGCCCAACGTTTGGGCGTCTCCGAGAGAGCACTCGCCGAGGCCAACGACATGGAACAGGGAACACCCCTTACGCCCGGGTCAAAGCTGTCCCTACCCGGCAGCACAGCGGAAATGGCTCCGCGCACCGTTGCGAGCCAATCCTCCGTCCAGGCACCCAATATC
Organism: Pontimonas salivibrio; assembly: GCF_002950575.1. Taxonomy (NCBI): domain Bacteria; kingdom Bacillati; phylum Actinomycetota; class Actinomycetes; order Micrococcales; family Microbacteriaceae; genus Pontimonas; species Pontimonas salivibrio. The sequence continues at coordinate 947,537 of NZ_CP026923.1, read as the reverse complement.
GTTCTTGCGAGCCTCACCGATTCACCAGAGCGCGAAACGAATGAATCATCAACTGAGAGGGATTCAGATGATCCTGGTCGTGAAAGCGACCAGGAAGCAGCCTCCGGCGACGACCATGTGAATCCCCACCCACTGGGTGTCGATGTCCTACCCGCCCCGGAGTTGCGCCCCGAGAAGAAAGCTGCCCCCACTCCCCCACCCGCTCCCACCCCGGCCCCCGTTGCTCCCGCAGAACCCACGCAGGCGGAAAAGAAAGACCGCGACGACTCCGACGATGAAAGGTCTTCGTCTGACGAGTCCGCCACCGAATCATCCGTGGGCCAACCAAAATCTGGAGCGGTCACTCCACTCAACGACGTCAGACGGGAAAATGCATCAATTATCGTGCAAGTCGGTCGAGATCTTGGCGTACCCGACTACGGCATTGTGATTGCTCTGGCCACAGCGATGCAGGAATCCTCGCTCAGAAACATCAACTGGGGTGACCGTGACTCCGTGGGGCTTTACCAGCAACGCCCCAGCTCCGGTTGGGGCACGGTGGAACAGATTATGGACCCAGTGTTCGCTTCCAAAGCCTTCTACGGTGGCCCCAGTAACCCGAATCCGGGTAAAACCCGAGGCCTGTTGGATTACTCCGGCTGGCAATCCTTAGAGCTCACTGTTGCTGCCCAGCGCGTACAACGCTCCGCCTACCCTGACGCCTACGCCAAGTGGGAAGCAAGTGCCTGGGCGTGGCTTGACGAGCTCAGCTAACCTCCGCTGGGTGCGCCTGGGGCACGTACTGCGTTGCGCCCAATACAATCCAAAGCAATGAATAATGCCGCGACCGACCCCCTGGTCGGCACCACAATCGACAAGCGATACCTCATCGAGGATCGCATTGCCCGTGGTGGGATGGCATCGGTGTACCGCGGGTTGGACTACCGCCTGGAGCGACCGGTGGCAGTCAAAGTCATGCACCCACATTTGGCTGCTGATGCCCAGTTCACCGCCAGATTTATTCAAGAGGCCCGACAGGCAGCCAGACTGTCTCACCCCAACATCGTCAACGTGTTCGACCAAGGCCAAGACGGCGAACTGACATTCATCGTGATGGAGTACCTCCCCGGCATCACTCTTCGGGAGCTTCTCACAGACTTTGGCGTGTTGACCTGGGAGCAAACCCTTGACGTGGTGAAGGCCATCCTCCAGGGCTTGGACCTTGCCCACCAGGCGGGAATCGTCCACCGCGACCTGAAGCCAGAGAACATTTTGATGGCAGATGATGGTCGCATAAAAATTGCGGACTTTGGCCTCGCCCGCGCAGCGTCCCACAACACCCAGACGGGCCAAGCGCTGCTGGGGACCGTGGCCTACCTCTCCCCCGAGCTGGTGACCGGCAGTCCCGCTGATATTCGTAGCGACCTCTATGCCCTGGGCATCATGATGTTTGAAATGCTCACCGGGAAGCAACCCTTCATCGGTGACCAAGCGGTGACCATCGCGTACCAGCACGCGAATGCCGACGTTCCAGTACCCAGCGAAATCAACCCAGACATCCCCGATGAGCTCGATGACGTCATCCGCTGGGCGACCCAGAGGTCGCCAGACCAACGTCCGGCACACGCCCGGGCGCTGCTCGATCACATTATTCGAGTCGAACAAGAAATCAAGAAACGAGTGTCAGCGGGCGAACCCACGAGGGTGATGCCGGCCGCGGAGGCTCCCGATGAGCGCACCAAAGTCCTCCGCCCCGGAGACGTCGCGCCCCGCACGTCAGCAGACGACGAACCGACAGAAATACTCGGTCGCGCCGGCGACGTGTTTGCCGACTTAGAAGTACCCGACTACGCCGAGACCTCGCTAGCGCAAGAGGACGTTGCGGTCGAGGCGACACGTCGCCAACGACCCAGTGCAGGAGTGTGGTGGGCGTTTATTCTCACTGCGTTGGTTGCCGTGGGGATAGCCATCTTGCTGTTTGCCCCGCGCGGGCCCTCAATTGTTTCCGTGCCCGACGTCAGTGGAACCACGGTGCAGGAGGCTGGTGATTTACTTCAAGCCACCGAGCTCCTGGTGTCTGATCAACTTGACCAAGAATTCGACGATGCAATCCCTGCAGGGTTTGTCATTGGCACCGACCCGGCCGCAGGGGCGGAAGTAGAAGAGGAGACATCGGTAACTCTGATCATTTCTCAGGGCGTTGAGCCGACCGCACTTCCCGCCGTTGTGGGGCTGCAGCTCGAGCAGTCCGAAGCTCGCTTGGATGACGCCAGGCTCACGTTAGGGACCGTGACCAGAAAGTACTCCGATACCGCCCAACCAGGAGTCGTCACCGACGTCACGAATGAGGCAGGTGTCTCTATCGCTCCTGGCACACAGCTAGAGGCTGAAGCAGTTGTCAACCTTGTCACCAGTGCGGGGTCACTACCCGATGTGGAAGGGCTCACTGTTGAACAGGCCCAAGCAGCCCTGAAGGCCTTGGAATTGCAGGGAGTTGTCGGTGGCGACGGAGAGTTCTCCGAAACGATCGCCGAGGGGCTTGTTATTCGTTATACGCCATCAACCAACAGTGCACTCGATCCGGGCGACACGGTGACCTTAACCATTTCTCGTGGCCCGCCGCTGGTGACCATCCCCGACGTGCTGGGTGGAACCATCCGGGACGCTGTCGACACTCTCGAGAACCTCGGTTTGGAAGTCCAAGTGCGTACCGTGCTCCCGGAGGACTCGTGGTCAGATTCCCGCGCTGAAGTGACAAGCGTGGAGCCTGGCGAAGGGCAGCAAGTCCCGATTGGAACCACGGTCACCATTCGAAGCTTCGCTTAGGAAGCCGTCACAGCCAGTTCTTCAGCGACCAGGAAGGAAAGCTCGAGCGACTGTTGGTGATTGAGCCTCGGATCACACAACGATTCGTAGCGGGTTTCCAGGCCCAACTCATCAATTCGTTGGGTTCCTCCCATGCACTCTGTGACGTCATCCCCGGTCAACTCGACGTGGAGACCGCCCGGGTGTGAACCGACCTCACGATGGGCTTCAAAGAACCCTTTCACCTCATCGACCACATCATCAAACCGTCGGGTTTTGAAACCCGTTTGAGTAGTGATTCCATTACCGTGCATCGGGTCAGTGATCCAGATCGGCGTGGCCTCGCTACGCTGCGCCGCGTCCAGCAAGGGCGGCAAAGCGTCACGAATCGTGCCTGCGCCCATTCGAGTAATGAACGTCAACCGACCAGGGACCCTATCCGGGTCGAGTATGTCGATCAGTCTGTTCATATCATCGACGGTTGTTGAGGGGCCAAGCTTCACCCCGATCGGGTTTTGCACCCTGGAGAAAAAGTCGACATGCGCGCCGTCAAGATCCCTGGTGCGCTCACCGATCCACAGGAAGTGCGCGGAGGTATCGTAGGGAAGGCCAGTGCGGGAATCAATGCGTGTCATTGCCCGCTCGTATTCCATGAGCAAGCCTTCGTGACTCGCGAAAAAGTCCACCCGCTTGAGCTCATCAAAATTGGCTCCAGCGGCTTCCATAAACTTCACGGCTCGGTCAATCTCACGAGCCAATCCTTCATACCGCCGGTTGGCAGGGTTTTCCGCAAAGCCACGGTTCCAACTGTGAACCATGCGAAGATCAGCGAAACCACCCTGGGTGAAGGCGCGGATAAGGTTCAGTGTTGACGCGGCGGTGTGGTACCCCTCGAGCATTCGCTCGGGGTTGGGAGTTCTAGATTCTTCAGTGAATTCGTAGCCATTGACCATGTCCCCGCGGTAGGCGGGCAGTGTCACACCATCACGAGTTTCCTCGTCGCTCGAGCGAGGCTTCGCAAACTGCCCGGCCATGCGCCCCATTTTGACGACCGGTAGCGAGGCGCCATAGGTCAAGACCACAGCCATTTGGAGGATCGTTTTCACGCGGTTTCGAATTTGGTCCGCCGTTGCGCCGGCGAAAGTTTCTGCGCAGTCGCCCCCTTGAAGCACGAATGCCTCACCCCTGGCAACCGTCGCCAGCTGATTTCTCAGCTGGTCGACTTCTCCCGCAAAAACCAACGGCGGTACACGAAGCAAATGCTCAGAGACCGCGTCTGCTGCGGCCTGATCAGGCCAAGGAGGCTGTTGTTTCGTGGGCCGGGTGCGCCAATTGTCCAAACCCTCAATAGTTTCAGGCCGGGGTTCCACCACGGCTTCGGTGGGGTCAATCATCGTCGAAACGTTCATCGCTCCTGTATTTCTCACGAGGTTGGACAGGCTCTAAAGCCTACTTCAGGCTAAGGCGCCACACTCTCAGCTGGCGGCGGAGCCCTGACGCACTGTGGAGGCATACACGTCGACGTATTCCTGGCCACTGAGTTGATTAATTCGATACATTATTTCGTCAGTGATGGACCGCAATACAAAACGGTCACCCTCCATGCCCTCAAACCGCGAAAAATTGAGAGGCTCTCCGAAGCGGACGGTCACCTTTTTCACCCGAGGAAGCCGTTTGCCGAGAGGCATCACTTCGTCGGTACCGGTCACCGCAACCGGGATGACGGGGACGTGTGCTTCAAGTACCATTCTCGCCACACCCGTGCGGCCTCGATAAAGGCGTCCATCGGGTGAACGTGTCCCCTCAGGGTAAAGCCCGAGAATGCGCCCCTCGGCAAGCACTTGCAGACCGGTGTTCAGAGAAGCTTCTGAAGCCTTTCCGCCGGCTCGGTCAATGGGTAACTGGCCGGAGGCGGTGAAAAACCATCGAACGAGCGCCCCGCGAACACCCTTGCCCGTGAAATAGTCGCTCTTCGCGAGGTAACTCATCCTCCTGGGGACGGCTAGCGGGAGAAAAACGCTGTCTACGAACGAGAGGTGGTTGCAAACGATGATTGCTGGCCCGTCAGCAGGTATGTGTTCTACCCCTTCAATCTGGGGGCGAAAAACGGTGGCGAACAGAGGGCCCAGGAGACCATTTTTCAACCACCAGTAAAACACGTTAGACCCCCTCGAGATAATTCAGATTAGTGTGCAGAGTGGACGTCGTGTCTTTGAGCGAGTAAGCCCGCCCCAATAATTCCCGCTGAATTACCCAATTCGGCGGGAACAATTGGGGGAAATGCGACGCTTCTCCGCCCGTCTAACGCGTCATCTTTCAGTCGATCCAAGGCGTCGAACAGTTCCGCACCGAGCCGCTCAGTCACCCCACCGCCAATCACACTGAGCGCAGGATCGACCACCGCTTGGATTTGAAGGAGCGCCCCAATAATTCCTTCCGCCATCGTGTTGAGGAGAGTTTTTCGCAACTCCGGGGCATCAACCAAAGCTTGTTTAAGCGCGTGGGTCGAGTTGATCTCGATTCCTAAGGCTTGTCGCGCCATTGTCATGAGCGCCGTACCCGACGACACGGTCTCGACGCAGCCGCGCTGCCCACAACCGCACACCGCTCCCCCGGGGTTCACCACAATGTGGCCCAATTCGCCCGCGACACCTCTGGCGCCAGCCAAAAGTTTCCCGTCCAGAATGACTGCCCCGCCCACGCCTGTCCCGAGTGTGAGCATCACCATTGGCGACGCCTGCTGACCGGCTCCAAGGACGTATTCACCATAACCGGCTGCATTGGCATCGTTTTCCAACACCACAGGAAGCTGCAGGCCTTCCTCCAGTTCGTGGCGGAGTGGCCGGCCATCCCAGGCGATATTGGGGGAAAACTCAACGTGTGTGCGGGCAGGGTCAAGAAAAGCAGCAACAGCGACCCCCACCGTCGGCTGAACAGGAAAACTCTTCGCCAAAGCGAGCGTCGTGTCAATAATGGCGTCCGGATGCGAAGGGGTCGGCACCTGCCGAATCTCGCCCTCAAGCCCCCGAGGACCGACGATGCCGGCTTTGATTGAGGTCCCACCAATATCGATTCCGAGGCTCTGCACGGGCATTAGTGTAAGCCCTCAGCACCGGGCACTCATTTTCCCCGTCGAGGGGTGAAACCCCTCGAGCTCTCACCGATTCAGAAACCAGTCGGACTCTCGAATCACCCGCATCGCGTCGCGCTTTATCTCCGGCTCGAGGCCCTCAATATACAGGTGGCCATCTAAGTGGTCGCATTCGTGCTGTAGGGCTTGCGCCATCAGTCCCTCTCCGGAAAGCACTACCTCTACACCGGCTAGATCGACCCCCCGCACGGTTGCCTGCGGGTAGCGAAGCCTGGGAAAACTCATGCCGGGTACGGAAAGGCACCCTTCGTCCATCGTCTCCGGCTCTCCATCGACCGAGACCAGCACAGGGTTCAGCACATAGCCAACCTCGCCGTTCACGTTGTAACTGAAAGCGCGAAGTCCCACCCCAATTTGGTTCGCCGCAACACCGGCTCTCCCGGGTTCCCTCACCGTGTCCAAGAGGTCTTCCACAAGAGCCCTTGTGGAAGGATGTCCTAGATCTACCGGGTCGGTGGGACTGCGAAGAATCGGGTCACCAAAGAGGCGAATTGGCCGGGACGTCACGAGCTATCGCCCAGATTGGTCTGCCACACCCTCAACAACGAGGGCAGCCAATTCGCGGGCGGCGAGGCGGGTGAACGGACTGAGCCTGTCCCATTCAATGATCGAGCCAGCTGCCAACATGGGGTCGTAAGGAATACGCACAACGTCGCGGACCCGCGAGAGGAAGTGATCTTCAATCTCTTCCAACTTGACTACATTGGTGCCCTGAGTCGCAGTGTTCAACACCACAATGGTGTTCCGGACCAAATCGCCCCAGCCGTTGGCCTCCAACCAGGTCAATGTCTCCGAAGCCAAACGGGCTTCATCGATGCTCCCACCGGAGACGACAACCAGACCGTCTGCACGCTCCAGCGTGGGTTTCATCACGGAGTGAACCACACCGGTGCCACAGTCGGTGAGTATCACCGAGTAGAAGCGAGCGGCAGCGTCCGCCACCACGTTGTAGTCATCTTCATCAAACGCTTCAGAAAGTTGTGGGTCGGTATCTGATGCGAGCACATGCAGTCTGGTTTTGTCTTTGGAGACTAACTCGGAGAAATCGGTAAAACCGCGAATTCCGGCGATGAGTTTCACCACATCGCGAACGGTCGCGGCAGTAGACCTCGGCACTCGCTCTGACAGCGTTCCTCGGTCCGGGTTGGCATCTATCGCGATGACTCGATCGTCCCTGACCTCGGCGAGTGCCATACCCAGAAGGGTCGTTACGGTTGTTTTTCCCACTCCGCCTTTTCTGGTGAGAACGGGAACATACATGGCGCCACCATCAAAGGGACGAGCAATGCGACTGGAAAGGTCTTTTCTCGCTCGGGCGGCTCTCGAATCGCCGACGTTAATGAGGTGAAACGAAAGTTCGTAAAGCAGTCTTTGGAAGAACCCCTCCGGCACTTCGGCCGTTTTCTTCTGGTCAAGGAGACGGTCTTCGGTGAGCATGGAGCTCGCTTCGGGGGTGCCCGATGTGTTATCTTGCCGCTGGGTCTGCGCCGCGACCGAAGCAGTCACAATGACCGAGTGACTATCAACGCCATCGCCGATGAGCGCCGAAGGGTCCACTTGGCTTTCATCAAGGACCGAATCGTGTTCGGCGGGCTCTTGGGCCGCAACCGAAGCCGAATCTCCCACCTCAGGAGCACCCCCGGCGGGGTCATTTTTTTTCGAATCGGCGGGTACTGCTTCGGGATGCTTCGAAGCGCTCACTTTGTTATTAGCTTTAGCCACACTTGCTCCTTCATGCCCACGACAGCGGGCCTGTTCACTCTAGCGCGACCAGATGATGAGTCAGGATGAGAAGTGGGGATGCCTCACTGGTCTGCGATGACGAGTAATAGGTCCCCAGCCTCAACTGCTTGGGTGGCGCCAACTGCGTGTCGTGACACGACTCCGCTGACTTGGCTAGTGATAGCCGCCTCCATCTTCATCGCTTCAATGGTCGCCAGGACATCGCCTACTGCCACGTTGTCACCTACTGCGACCTTGAGTGTGGTCACACCCGCAAAGGGGGCCGCAACATGGCCGGATTGCAGCGGGTCAGCTTTCTCGACGCTCGGGATTTGGACACTGACGCTCCGGTCGGGAACGACGACGGGGCGCATTTGGCCATTCAAACTGGCCATTACGGTGCGCATACCCCTCTCATCCGTGTCACTCATCGCCTCCAGTTCGACATAAAGGCTCACCCCGGGCTCCACGTCCACGACAATTTCCTCGCCCACCCGCAGGCCATAAAGGTAGTCGCGGGTATCAAGCACCGAGACATCGCCAAACTGCTCCCGCACAGCTTCACACTCTTTGGCCGGACCGGGAAAGAGTAGGTGATTGAGAAGCACCTGGCGGTCTCGGCCCTGCTGGCTCAACGTGTCACGTTGAGTGTCGGAAAGTTCTTCCTGGGTGAGCGTCCGATGGCGCCCAGCCAAAATTTTTGTTCTGAACGGTTCGGGCCACCCTCCAGGAGGATCGCCGAGCTCGCCGGCCATGAAACCGATGACCGAGTCAGGAATGTCATATTTTTCGGGGTGTTGTTCAAAGTCGTCGGGGTCAACATCCGCGGCAGCCATTTGAAGAGCCAGGTCTCCCACCACTTTCGATGAAGGCGTGACCTTGGTAGGGCGACCCAGAATTCGGTTCGCTGCGGCATACCAATCCTCGATGGCTTCGAAACGGTCAGCTAATCCCAAGGCGATGGCTTGTTGGCGGAGGTTAGACAACTGACCTCCTGGAATTTCGTGGTGGTAGACACGGCCGGTGGGTGCTGGAAGTCCCGACTCGAAGGGTCCATAGAGAGCGCGAACTGCTTCGAAATAGGGCTCGAGCGCAAAAACGTTATCGAGCGTGATTCCTGAATCCCTAGGCGTGTGCTCCAGTGCGGCGACAAGCGCCGATAGCGACGGTTGGCTCGTTGTTCCCGATAGTGGCGCAGCAGCCGCGTCAACGGCATCCACGCCTGCACGGGAGGCTGCCAGCAGGGTCGCCAGTTGTCCACCTGCGGTGTCGTGGGTGTGCAAGTGGACGGGCTGATCGAAGCGCTCCCGCAACGCACTGACCAGAGTGTAAGCGGCCTCAGCGCGCAACAAACCAGCCATGTCTTTGATCGCGATGATGTGTGCCCCTGCCTCGACAACCTCCTCGGCTAAGCGAAGGTAATAGTCGAGGGTGTACAGGTTCTCCGCTGGATCGAGTAAGTTCCCCGAATAGCACATCCCCACTTCAGCAACCGAACGGCCGTTTTGGCGCACGGCGTCAATAGCAGGGCGCATCTGGTCGACGTTGTTGAGGGCATCGAAAATGCGGAAAATATCGACACCGACTGCACTGGCTTCGTCAACGAACGCGTCGGTCACTTCCGTTGGATAGGGCGTGTAGCCCACCGTGTTGCGTCCACGAAGGAGCATCTGAATGGTGATGTTCGGCAGCGCCTGTCTCATCTGCCCAAGGCGCTCCCAGGGGTCTTCTCCTATGAAGCGCAATGCGACATCGTAAGTGGCCCCACCCCACGCTTCCAGTGACAACAACTCTGGTGTGAGCCTCGACACAGCGGGGAGGACATCGACCAAATCCTTCGTGCGCACCCTGGTGGCCAGTAGAGATTGGTGGGCATCGCGGAAGCTCGTATCCGTGATCGCTAAGGCGGTTTGTTCCCGCAAGGACCGGGCAAAACCCTCTGGACCTAATTGTGCAAGACGTTCCCTCGAGCCTGGTGTGGGTTGCGCGTTGAGGTCCACTTCGGGCAACTTTTCGCTGGGTCTTACTAAACCGAGACCTTCTCCGTGGGGTTGATTGACGGTCACATCAGCCAACCAAGTGAGTAACTTTGTGCCGCGATCTTTTGACACCCGCGTCGTAATCAGCTCAGGGTGCTCATCGATAAATGATGTCGAGACGTCACCCGCGATGAATGACTCATCGGCCAGAACCGCTTGGAGAAAAGCAATATTGGTATGTACTCCCCTGATGCGGAATTCGGCGAGGCCCCTTCTGGCTCTCCGCACAACCTGCTCAAAATCTCTTCCCCGAGTGGTCATTTTTGCCAACATCGAATCGAAGTAGGGGGAAATTTGTGCACCCTGGTTGACCGTGCCCCCATCAAGGCGAATACCGGCGCCCCCCGGGGAACGGTAGGTGGTGATTTTGCCGGTGTCGGGCCGGAAATCTGCGCTGGGGTCCTCAGTCGTGATGCGACACTGCAGTGCCGCCCCACGCACTTCGATGGTCTCTTGACTGAGGCCCAGCTGCGCGAGGCTGACTCCAGCGGCAATCTGCATTTGCGCGCCCACCAGATCCACGTCGGTCACTTCTTCGGTCACGGTGTGTTCCACTTGAATTCGGGGGTTCATTTCGATGAAGACGTGCTGACCAGCGCGGTCGCCCGCGGTATCCAGAAGGAATTCGACGGTTCCCGCATTGACGTAACCCACCTGCCGGGCGAAGGACACCGCGTCAGCGAGCATGGCTTCACGAATGGCGGGGTCCAGGTTTTGGGCGGGCGCAATCTCGATAACTTTCTGGTGGCGCCGTTGGAGCGAGCAGTCTCGCTCAAACAGGTGCAACGTCTCCCCTGTGGAGTCAGCGAGGATTTGTACTTCGATATGGCGGGGCCGGACGACGGCCTGTTCGATGAACATTCGATCGTCGCCAAACGCGGAGGCTGCCTCTCGCATTGCGGCTTCTAGGGCCGGCCGTAGCAGCTCGGGGCTTTCCACCCGGCGCATTCCTCGTCCACCACCACCAGCGACGGCTTTCGCAAAGACGGGGTAACCAATCTCGGCTGCCGCGGCCACTAACGCGTCGATATCTGTGGTGGCTTCACTCGATTCGAGGACGGGGACTCCTGCTTGGCGGGCGGTGTTTTTTGCCTCAACCTTGTTTCCCGCAAGGTTTAGTGCGCGCTCTGGAGGGCCGATGAATGTCAGACCGTGTTCCGCGGCCGCCCGGGCAAGATCGGGGTTTTCACTCAGAAAGCCATAACCGGGGTAAATGGCGTCGGCCCCTGATTCGAGGGCGACTCGAATAATCTCGTCAATGTCCAGGTACGCCCTTAACGGGTGCCCGATTTCGCCGATGCGGTAGGCCTCGTCAGCTTTCATCCGGTGCAGCGAGTTGCGATCTTCGTAGGGGTAGACCGCAACAGTCTTGGCCCCTAGTTCGAAGGCGGCACGAAAAGCTCTAATGGCAATTTCGCCACGGTTTGCCACCAAAATTTTGTCAAACACGCCTCGGGCCCCCTCTGGCATACGACACACCGGGTCTCACGCCCTGAAGGGCGCGGTATCCAGCCTACTGAGGTTAAGCTGTAGTGACATGCGCGTGGTCAGTGTGAGTTCTCTTAAGGGTGGCGTCGGTAAAACTACGGTCACCCTCGGTGTGGCATCTGCAGGTTTTGCCCGGGGCCTGCGCACACTCGTCATCGACATGGATCCACAGTCAGATGCGTCCACGGGCCTTGATGTAGTGATGGGCAATCATCTGACTGTTGCCCACGTCCTGGGGAACCCAAAACCGCAGACCATCCGTCAAGCGATTGCACCGTCCGGGTGGACCAAGAATCACCGTGGCACCGTTCACGCGATGTTGGGCTCGCCGGCGAACATGCAGTTCGATACGCCAGTGCTGACAAAGCGTGAAATTTGGCGAATGGAAGAGGTTCTCGCTGAGTTAGAAGCCGATTATGACCTCGTGTTGCTGGACTGCCCGCCTTCGCTCAACGGTCTCACACGGATGGCGTGGACTGCCAGTGACCGCGTGTTGGTCGTCACCGAACCGAGCCTTTTTTCTGTTGCGGCCACCCAACGCGCTTTTCGAGCGGTTGACGAGCTACAGCGCGCGGTGTCGCCTCGATTGCAAGCTCTCGGTGCCGTGATTAACCGCGTTCGACCGCAGTCAATCGAGCACCAGTTCCGCATTGATGAAATGCGTGAAATGTTTGGCAACAGGGTGATCGAACCCCCACTTCAAGAACGCGTCGTGTTGCAACAAGCACAAGGCTCGGCCACGCCCGTGCACCTGTGGCCAGGGGAATCCGCTGAAGAAGCGGCAGCTCTTTTTGACGCGCTTCTCGCGCGTATTCAATCTGACGTTCCGATTGGTCCGGGCAACTAGGAAATCCGCTCCTGCGGCGCCCTCTTTCTGGCACGCCGATGCCCAGTTGACCTCCGTGGCGGATCTATAGCGGCGGGCACCGCTGGTGACACATGGTCCAACCGAGAACCAGGCCGTTTGACTTTCGCGCTCGAAGTCAAGCCGGTAGAAAAAAATGAGTGTCAGTGCCGCAATCGGTTGACTATCTTGCCGTGAAAGAGCGTGTTAGCTCGCTCGGCGGCTTCGCCTCGCGGCCAATTCATCTCGGGGGTCAAGCGTCGCGTCAGTGGTCTCCGCTGTGACCAGAGTGGATTCCACTTCCCGAAGAACTTTTCCGACAGCGATTCCAAAGACCCCTTGACCGCGTGAGACCAGGTCGATGACTTCATCGTTGGAGGTACAAAGGTAGACGCGTGCTCCATCACTCATCAGCGTGGTTTGTGCAAGATCTTCCACACCGGAGGTTCGAAGCTGTTCGATGGCAACCCTGATTTGTTGGAGAGAAATCCCGGTATCCAGCAGGCGCTTGACTAGTTTCAAGACCAAAATGTCGCGGAATCCGTAAAGACGTTGGGATCCCGAACCTGCTGCGTTTCTAATGGTGGGCTCCACGAGACCTGTTCGCGCCCAATAGTCCAACTGGCGATAGCTAATTCCCGCCGCTGTGGCGGCTACTTGACCGCGATAACCGTGGTCCGCGTCGAGCTCTGGCAAACCGTCAGTGAAGAGGAAATCTCCGGGACGCGTCCCATGGCCAGAAGGCGTGTATTCCATCACTACCGCTCTACCTTCATCTTCTAGTTTACAGTTAGGCTAGCTCCCCCACTGTACCCACCGATGCCACCCACAGTGGGATTGGAAGCCGACAGCCCGCTCGGGCGTGTCGGCGGCTACACCTGTTATGACTCTAACCCCTCCAAGGCTTGGCGCACCAGGGCCACGCGCAACTGCTGGACCACGTCGGCAAGTTCCCGTTGAAGTTCCTGTTTGGAACGTTTTGCTCGGGCGTCCTTCTGGCTCTTTGCGTCTACCGCGTGGCATACCAAGTCGACCTCACGGGCGACTGCCTGACTCATGCCCCTCAAGTGCCGGGGGGTCACACCAAAGCTTTCAGCCTGAACAAGTGACTCCACGACGCGCAACTGGTGCTGGTCAAAAAGCGGGCCAGGCGTAATCAGGCCCTGAGCAATTGCCTCGTCAACAAGATCCTTACTGGCACCGCTGCGGGAAATAAGCTCATCACGCTCCAGAGCGTTCACGCGGCCTATCGCCACCGGTTGAACGACCCGCGTGACGCCGGGAAGCTCAGCAGAGCCACCCGCATCCAACTCATCCAAATATGACTTGATGACCTTCAAGGGTAAGTAATGATCTCGCTGAAGGCCCAAGATGAACCGAAGACGATCCACATCGGCGTGAGAGTAAGTGCGATAGCCAGCAGGAGTGCGCCCAGGCTTCACGAGGTCCCGATCTTCCAGAAACCGTAGCTTCGACGGCGAAAGGTCGGGAAATTCTGGGTTGAGCCGCTGTAAGACTTGACCAATTGATAAAAGATTACGACCCGACGGCGTTGGAGTGGCCGAAGTTGCCCCCGCCACCTATGCGCCCCTCTCAGACTTGTGAGAAGACGGATAAAACGTCATACGAAACTTCCCCACCTGCACTTCAGCACCCTCATGCAACAGTGCTTGATCAATGAGGACACCATCAAAATACGTACCGTTGAGGGAACCCATATCGCGCACCTCAAATGAGTTGCCGTGACGCACAAATTCTGCGTGGCGCCTCGACACGGTGACATCGTCTAGGAAAATGTCGGCTTCGGGGTGGCGTCCGGCCACTGTTCGGTCTTGGTCCAGCAGGAAGCGCGCCCCCACCCCAGGGCCCCGGCGCACAATCAGCAGCGCAGATTCCGCCGGCAGTGCGTGAACAATTTCTTGTTCTTCCAGACTGAGGCCGTTCTCTAACGCCTGAATTTTCGACTCAAAATCTGGCCCAAAACGCTGAGTGCTGGAGGTGTCATTGGAGGGAACCTGCCCATCCTCAGAATGATCCACCATGGCCTAGCCTTCCGTCGTGGGTGCTAGCGTACCGGACTCGCCGGTGGCTCTTGCACGCGCTGTACGGGCAATCCCCACAGCGTCCAGGAGATACAAAATTCCTGCCCACCAATACAAGACCACGCCGGCAAACGCTATAGCCCACGCAAAGGGAGCGACGTACATTGCGAGTGCCTCAAAAACATTTACCAGGAGAAACAGCGGCAGCGAGAACAATAATGCGAAGGTGGCCCACTTACCCATCCACTTCACCGGTAAGACACCCACCCCAAAGCGTCTAAAGAAGAGCGTGCCAAGCCCGAGAAGGACATCACGTCCCAGCACGAGCAGCACAACCCACAGAGGCACCACGTCGCGAATGGTCAACGCCACCACAACGGCGGCAATGAACAGCCGATCTGCTAAAGGGTCCAGCAGTTGCCCGAGCACTGACACTTGGCCCAATCGCCTTGCGAGTGCGCCGTCGACAAAATCGGTCGACACGGCAACAACAAGCACGATTAGCCCTATAAGGTCATCACCGCGCCACACAAGCGACAAAAAGACCGGAATCGCTGCGAGGCGAGCCAGGCTGACGAGGTTGGGTATCGTCACAATCCGGTTGCTCACCCGAGCGCGATTTGGCACACCTTCAGTCTAGGCCTGGCGGCAGGCCTTTCTCAGGAACACCGCGGCTCGACAGGCCTGGCAAAACCCAGCACCCCTCTACCCCGCGATTTACGTGTGGACGATCGGGCACACCGGACTAATGCCTGAGGGCTGCCGTGAGAAAGTGGGCGCTCCAGTGACCTGGAAAGAGTCCCACTGGGCCGAACAACCCGTCGGGGCCTAAACCGTTGGTTGTGATGCACTAGCCGGGAGTCGCTGGAGCGCCATCAGGCCCACGACGATGGCGACACCGAGGCCTGCCCACAGCAGCGCCGGCAGAAGCTG
This sequence comes from Pontimonas salivibrio, assembly GCF_002950575.1. Classification (NCBI taxonomy): domain Bacteria; kingdom Bacillati; phylum Actinomycetota; class Actinomycetes; order Micrococcales; family Microbacteriaceae; genus Pontimonas; species Pontimonas salivibrio. Next base: position 932,534 of record NZ_CP026923.1, on the reverse strand, counting down.
TTCGGTCGCGGGCGCCAACAAGACCCGCTCATCGGTCTGCCACGGCCACAAAGCGCGAAGCGAACCCAGCAGCAGACCGGTCATCACGGTCAGTGTCAGTGCCCGCGCTCGACGTAACAGCCACTGCAACACCACAACAAAAGAAGCCAAACCGGCAATAGCCCCGGCAATAAAAAGGCCGAGGTAGCCAAAATCGCGGTCGTTTACTGCCGCGAGCGTGGGTTGGTACAGCCCTAAAGACAGCAGTAAGAACGACCCTGACACTCCCGGAAGAACTAACGCACAGACAGCTAACGCAGCCGAAGCGACAACCACCCACGGCTGGGGGTCGACCTGGTTCAGAGGTGCGAGCCCCAACACGAGAAACACCGCGGCCCCCACAGTGAGCACCACTGTAAGGCGACTAAACCCAAAGGGCCTCCCCACCATTCGAATCGGGACGGCAAGGGATGCCACAATCAGACCCGCAAAGAATGCACGGGTGAGCTCGGGGAAACGCTCAATCAACGGCTCAATAAATGCCGCCGCTGCCACAATGGCCACCAGCATTCCCGCCGCGATTACCAGGAGTCGCCACCATGGAAGTTGGCGGAGCGCCAACCAATTTTCCGGGCGGCTCGAGGGCTGAAACACAGAAAAAAACGCCCGAACAATGACGGCGGCGGAGGAGATGAGGGTCTCGTAAATACCCACCAACAGCGCAACCGTTCCACCACTCACTCCCGGAATGATTTCTGCCACACCAATGGCCCCACCCCGCACGGTGTCGAGTAGGCGTGCCTGGATGAGTCTCATCGGCCCAACATCCGACCAATGCTTCGACGTATTTTTCCGATCAGCTTTTTCAGCTGATAGCTCCACCGGTACTTCTTGACACCGAGGCCCCGCGATTCAACCCATTCGCGGTCGGCCGCCTTGTCGATCGCCACGTCTTTGGGGTGCACAAGCGGCAAAATTGCCGCAGTTGCCTTGGCTGCCCGCAGGGAATTACCCGACGTGTGGGTGGCGTCTGGGCGGTTCCAGCCAATGTTGCTCACCAAGTTCACCCTGGGAACCGCGACCAACCCACCGTGGGTGTGCACGGTGAATTTCCACTTATAGCCCCATGCATCGATACCGCTGTTGAAGTAGTGGTCAAAGCTTTTTCGGCGCACGAGGCGCTCCACACGGTCCGGGTACATACTCCGCTCTGTTTTGCTGCCCCTCACGGCCGGCCACCCCGAAAGCTCATGGTCGAAGTATTTCCAGGCCCTGGCCCACGTAGCCCAACCCCAAATCAAGGGATCGCGAATGAAGCCGTAACTTGCCCCCTGCGAGATGGGCAAATCGACCGAGTTATCTCCAGAGATGCACCACACTCGCTCGTCGCCGCGATACTTTTCGAGGAGTTCATCGCAGTAGCCAAAAAAGTCTGGGTGTGGAACACAATCATCTTCCAAGATGATGCCCTCTGGTACGTGGGAAAAAAACCAATCCAGCGCTCCAGAGACCCCCGCAAAAAGGCCCTGGTTCTGGTCGTTGTAACGGTAGTGAACTGTGGGGTTCCAATTCACCATCTCGGCAATTACCGTCCGGGTGTCTTGAACCTTCTGTTCCTCGCCCTCAACACCCGTGCGAGGACCGTCATTGAACACATAAAGTTCAGGTGGCTGTGCCTGCTGGAGCGTCGCTAACACTTCAGCGGTTGTATCTGGGCGGTTGAAGGACAGCAACAGCACGGGTGATTGTGTGGAAATGGTGCTTCTCCTTATGGCGTCTACGCCCTCAGTGTAGGCCGGGGTGACCAAGGCAGATGGTGATGCTGGCCTCAACGCCCTGTGGGTCGAAGCCCCTGCTCGTACTGCCAAATCGCTCGAGCCACAATCTTTCGATCCCGGGAATGCACAATGGCTCGGAGCGTAGCAGCTAGAAAAAACCCGATGATTGCACCGGCGGAATTGGCGTACACGTCATACAGGCTGGCCACCCGTTCACTCAGAAACTCCCGCTGAACATTTTCGATCAATGCAGAAAAAGCAGGACCCACTAACACCGTCAAAGCGGAAAGCCGCTGTGGGAGCAAAATCGCGACAATGAAACCAAACGGCACAAACATCGCCACGTTCGCCAGAAACTCGACTTCCCCGTAGCCAAACCACGTCGGGACGCCATTGCGATGGAGGACCTCGATGAGGCGCAACACCGCATTTTGATAATTCACGTCCATCTGGGTGGGCGAGAGAGTGACGGAGAGAATGAGTGTGCTGTACGCCAAGAGAATGGCGAAACCAATCAGCAACCGAAGCCGACTCTTACGTGGCGCCTGTCCAATTGCCGGCATTTCGAAACCTTCTCACACAGAATGATGTATGCCCCGAGCGTACTGCCGGAAGGTCGACTAGGCCGGCAAGTATCGAAGGACACCCCTCACACACACATATGAGGGGCCCGACGGGGACCCCTCATATGTGTGTGATGCGAAACGGTTAGGCGTTCTGGTTCTCGCCCTCAAGGGCGTAGCCCTCTTCACCGTGGACGATGGTGTCGATTCCCGCCACCTCGTCTTCGTTGGTGACCCGGAAGCCCATGGTCTTCTCGATTGCGAAGCCGATGATCAGCGCCGCAACAAATGAGAAGATCAGGACACCGAATCCGGCGATTGCTTGGACGACAAGCTGACCGAAGTCACCACCGGTGAACAGACCCGTACCTGTCGCAAAGAGGCCCAGATACAGTGTTCCGATCATTCCTGCGACGAGGTGGATACCCACTACGTCGAGCGAGTCGTCGTAACCCAACTTGTACTTCAGCTCAACGGCAAGCGCGGAGAGAATACCGGCGACGATTCCCAAAACCACCGCGAATGTAGGGGTCACGTTGGCACATGCCGGGGTGATGGCCACAAGACCACTGACGGCACCCGATGCGGCACCAACCGAGGTCGGCTTGCCATCCTTGATTTTCTCGATGAACAGCCAGCCAAGGATTGCTGCCGAAGTCGCGACCAACGTGTTGAGTGTGATCAGGCCGGCAAGTTCCATGTCGTTCAGGAATTCGGCACCGGCGTTGAACCCAAACCAGCCGAACCACAGAAGTGCTGCTCCGAGCATCACCAAGGGAACGTTGTGAGGCTTGTGAGCACCCTTTTCAAACACGACACGGCGACCCAGAACGATAGCCAAGGCGAGTGCTGCCGCTCCAGCGTTGATGTGGACTGCGGTTCCTCCCGCGTAGTCAATCACCGCCGGCAAACCCAGTGTCTCTCCCAGGTTCATGATCCAACCGCCACCCCAGACCCAGGCAGCAACAGGGAAGTAGACCACTGTGGCCCAGACGCCTGCGAAGACCATCCATGAACCGAACTTCGCACGGTCCGCGATCGCACCAGAAATCAGCGCTGTCGTGATGATGGCAAAGGTCGCGCCAAACGCGGCCCCAATGAGGTCCTCATTCGAACCAGCAATACCACCGAGGCCAAAGTCAGCAAAGGGGTTTCCGGAAAAAGCCCAGGTGCTATCCACCGCCGACATGTTGAATCCGTAGAGGACCCACAGCACTCCGATGAGCGCCATCGCGCCGAAGCTCATCATCATCATGCTCACCACGGACTTGGCTTTCACCAAACCGCCGTAAAAGAACGCGAGGCCGGGAGTCATTAGCAGCACCAGTGCGGTAGCCATGACTGCCCAGGCAAGTTCGCCTGTATCCATTTTTTCCCCCTGAAATTGGTAATCAATGGAGGTTGTGATCACGTGACCAAAAGGCCACGCGCACAACTCTCTGTGTGCCTCGCCAGTGTCACGGTCGCGCGTTTCTGGCAGGGGAACCAGAGTGTTACCAGCTGATTACCGCTGGGGCCTCGATGTTAAGACTGTGTTTCGTGCTGACGACCGACCGGTTCGCTCCTAGGCGCCCGGAGACTCGACGAGACGCGAAAGTGCAATCATTCGAGAAGTCGCTCGCAAATATTTCTTTCGATACCCACCCGAGAGCATCGTGTCGTCAAAAACCTCATCGAGCGCAACACCGCTGGCGGCAATAGCGACCTGCTGGTCGTACAGACGGTCAACCAGCGCCACCAGTCTGAGCGCTTGGGCCTGATCGTGCAGCACGTGCACGTCGTCAAGAATCACCATCGCGAGGTCTCGAACCAAGCCCACAAAGCGGCTCGGGTGGATCAGCCTGAGATGGTTGACCACTTGTTCGAACGAATCACGCGTGACACCCTGCGCACTGTGAGAAGCGATGCGATCGAGCTGGTCAGCCGTGAAGCTCACCGCATGCCCATCAAAGTCTCGCTTGCGGTAGTCCTCGCCCTCAATGCGGACCGTCAGAAATTTGTCCGACAGGGCGGTAATTTCTCGCAGGAAGTCCTCCGCGGCAAACCGACCCTCTCCCAGGGCGTTGGGAGGAGTATTTGAGGTTGCCGCGAGGCGGGTGCCGGTGGCGACTAATTCACCGAGAAGCCGAGACATGACCATGGTGTCGCCGGGGTCATCGAGTTCAAATTCGTCAATGGCTAAAAAATCGGCACCCTTAAGGTGCTCGACCGCACCCCGATAACCGAGGGCCCCAACCAACGCGGTGTATTCGATAAAGGTCCCGTAGTAGGTCCTACCCGGTGTGCTGTGCCACAGCGCAGCCAACAGGTGGGTTTTACCCACCCCAAAACCACCATCAAGATAAATCCCCGGCCGCTCAGCGGTCGAAGCGCTGGTTTTCGCTTTACCAAACCACGATTTAGCTCCGCCGTTTCGAAACGTCCCTCCCACCGCAAACTGTTGAACAGCAACCAACGCTTCCTGCTGGGACGGATAGCGGTCATCCGGCACATAGTTATCAAGACTGGCGTGTGCGAACTGGGCTGGGGGGTGAAAATACTCCAGCAGGTCAGCGGCACTCATCTCGGGGTTTCGCTCCACGAGACGCCCTAGCGCGGATTGGCTGGTCGAATGAACCATAGAAGGGTGTTGCTCCTTTTTCACGTGATTTTCCAGCCAGATGGTGGGAGACTTGGGCCAGTCTAATCTGGACGAGCGCCCGGTTTTCTGGGCAGACATGGAGTCACTGTGCCACTACCCACCGATCCTTCAATCGCCACTCACAACTACGCCCACCCTGAACGCCTGGTGAGCACTGAATGGCTCGCCGAACACTTGGGCTCTGAAGGACTCGTGGTGGTGGAATCTAACGAGGATGTCCTGCTCTACGACACGGGACATATTCCTGGTGCAGTGAAAGTTGACTGGCACACCGAATTAAACGACCCGGTGGTGCGCGACTACCTAAACGGCGAACAGTTCGCGGCCTTGATGTCCGCTAAAGGTATTTCCCGAGATGACACCGTGGTCATCTACGGTGACAAAAGCAACTGGTGGGCTGCCTACGCACTGTGGGTATTCAGTTTGTTTTCGCACCCCGATGTTCGGCTGCTGAACGGTGGACGGGATAAATGGATTGCCGAGGGTCGCGAACTGACCCGTGAGGTGTCTACACCACACAAGACCGATTACCCGGTCGTGGAGCGCAACGATGGCGACCTGCGCGCATTCAAAGAAGACGTTCTCGAGCACTTTGGCCGCCCACTCATTGACGTGCGCTCCCAGGAGGAATACACCGGTGAGCGCACACACATGCCCGCCTACCCCGAGGAGGGTGCCCTGCGCGGCGGACACATTCCCACCGCCCACAGCGTGCCCTGGGCAAAGGCCGCCAATGAGGACGGCACCTTCAAATCCCTCGAAGAGCTGCGAGAGGTGTACACCGAACAGGCGGGCATCGACGGTTCCGAACCAGTCATTACCTATTGCCGGATTGGTGAGCGCTCCAGCCACACCTGGTTTGTCCTTCAGCACCTGATGGGTATTGACAACGTCAAAAACTATGACGGTTCTTGGACCGAGTGGGGCTCTGCCGTGCGGGTACCGATTGTGAAAGGCCTAGAACCCGGCGTAGCACCTGGGCACTAATGTCTGATTCAAACCCTCCGCTGCCACAGTCGCTGCGCGCAATTCAAGACGACTTTCTTGCTCTTGGTAATGCCGACCGGCTCCAACTGCTACTCGAATTTTCGGACGAATTACCCGAGGTCCCCGAGGGAATGGTTCCTGAGGATGCGTGGGAGCGCGTGACCGAGTGCCAATCACCGGTATTCATTCACGTCGATAGCACTAAGAACGAACCCGTTGTGTACGCTTCCGCTCCGGCGGAGGCACCCACCACGCGAGGGTTTGCGTCCATCCTGGTTCAGGGTTTTCAGGGCTTGACCGCAGAGGAAATCATGGCGGTGCCACTCGATTTCCCTCAAAGCCTCGGCCTGGAAGAGGCAGTGAGTTTGCTTCGCTTGCGCGGGATGGCGGGAATGATTTGGCGTATTCAACGCCAGATTTCCGACGCCTCTCCCGCCTGAAATTAGCGCTGTGAACCTCTACCAGGTCTACCCCTCTAGCGGACTGCTCGATATGGACGATCCGAATGCTGCCACGACGCTTGCCCAATGGTTTGCGCCCCAGTCAGACACCCTGATTCGTTGGGCGTTGGTAGCTACCCCGCGTGGGGACATGCTCGATAGTGAAGGAAAGAGCGGAGGGTTATCGAATCCGGTCGATCGCAAAATTTTTCGCATTCTGCGAGAGCAGTCGCGCGCGGTAATCACCGGCGCACGCACCGTGAGAGCAGAGGCGGTAGCCATCCCCCCCACTGCCCCTCTGGTGATTATTTCCCGACACGGCGACCTCGCCGCACACCGCATCACCAAGCCCAGTTATCGCTCCGGAGGAGTCCTGGTACTCACCGGGCCACACCCCGAACACGATCCCACCCAGTTTTTTGACGCTGGCGTTGCCAGGCACAGGGAATTGGGCGATGCCTCGATGATTAACCCGCAGGACATTGTGAACACCCTCCGCGCCGAGGGGTTCCACTCACTTTTCCTAGAAGGTGGCATGGAGTTGGTTCGCCCCTTTTTGGATGCGCAAATGGTCGATGAGTGTGTGCTCACGATGACCCGGTCGCCCCTTGTTGAATCCCATCCCCCACTGCCTTGGTGGGAGGAACACTGGGGGCAGTGGAGTGCCAGCGCGGTGTTCACTGATGATGCGCGCTACCTGTACACCCGCTACCACCGGCCAGAAGTCTTTGAGGCTGTTTCACCTCCCTCGGCGCGTTAGCGAGGGTGCGCCGACGAAGGCGTTTAGATTTGACCCATGAGCGCTGCACCCCAGAATGATTTTCCCCCCGAATTTGAAGGGGCTTTGAGCACCGTCGCCGAAGTGGAATTCCGCGACGACATTCATGTCACAGATATCCCTGCCCCCGAGGGCATTGCCCCCTACGCGAAGGCGTGGTCGGCCACAATCGACCCCCGTTCTTCAGACGGCGACCACGGCACGGCCCGTCTGGTCATCCTCTACGACCCTTCAGCACCTGACAGCTGGTCTGGTCCTTTCCGCGCCGTGTGTTTTGCGAAAGCTCCGTTGGACCAATCTATGGGTGAAGATCCGTTCCTTCCGAAGGTGGCGTGGAGTTGGCTGATGGATGCGCTCGAGCAACGCGGTGCCGTTTTTTCCCGAGCGGCGGGTACCGCGAGCACAATAATTTCCACCGGGTTTGGCGAACTTGAGTCCGACCAGGTGGGTACTGAAATCGAGATGCGTGTCTCCTGGTCTCCAGACGGAGACAGGTTGGGCTCCCACGTGGAAGCCTGGGCGGAGTTTGTGGGAATGTTGGCCGGTTTGCCCCCTCAGGTTGAAGGCGTCACGGCCCTTCATCCGGGGCGTCATCGATGAACGAGAGCCACCCGGAGCCCCCAGAGAGCAGTCTTCGCCGCCTTGCGTCGCCGGATCACGGCTTAAAAGTCATCACGTCGGAAGATGCGTGGAAAAAAGTTCTGGATGTAATCGAGGCCGGGTCAGGACCGATTGCCCTCGATGTGGAACGGGCCAGTGGTTTCCGCTACTCCCAAAGGGCCTATTTGGTGCAAATTTATCGACGGGGTGGCACAAACTTTCTCGTTGATCCTCTTCACCTTCCCGACCTCAGCGGCTTCACCACTCGTTTTGGCGACCAAGAGTGGGTTCTCCACGCTGCTCGCCAAGATCTTGCGAGCCTGCGAGAGGTGGGTATGTCCCCCACGCGGTTGTTTGACACCGAATTGGGTGCCCGCCTTGCCGGGCTACCTCGCGTGGGATTGCAGGGTTCAGTTGAGGATCTTTTGGGAGTTCAACTGGCCAAGGAGCACTCTGCTGCAGATTGGTCCACCAGGCCACTGCCAGAGAGTTGGTTGAACTATGCAGCCCTGGACGTTGAAGTACTGCCAGACCTTCGCGACGCGATTTGGCGCACTCTCGAACAGGCCGGGAAGATAGATTTTGCGACCGAGGAATTCAACGCAATCATCCATGAACCCCCTGCAGCTGCAAGAGCGGAACCCTGGCGTCGACTGTCTGGCCTGCACCAAGTTCGAGGGGCACGCGGGCTCGCCATCGCCAGAGAACTCTGGCTTGCTCGAGAAGAGTTTGCGAAAGCACAAGATGTGTCTCCTGGCCGACTACTCCCTGATCGCTCCATTGTGCACGCGGCGATGGAGCGGCCTAGCTCACAAGCAGAGCTTGTTGGGTTAAAAAACTTCCACGGTCGTGCCAGCAGAAGTGAAGCCCCGAGGTGGTGGGCAGCGATACGTGAAGGCATGGCAACGCAGGAACTGCCCGCACTCCGTGGCTCTGGGGACACCCTTCCACCCCCACGGGCATGGCTCGATAAAGCCCCTGAGGCCCATCGGCGCTACGTGCTGGCGAGGGACCTCATTCAACGAGCGGGAGAGCGCATCACTATCCCCGCGGAGAACATTCTCACTCCGGAATACCTTCGGCGGATTTGTTACGCACCGCACGACCCTTCGCACCCGAGCGCTATTGACGGCCAACTGGAACAACTTGGTGCGAGGCGTTGGCAGCGTGACCTGGTTGTCCCCCTGCTGGTTGAAGCGTTTCGCCAAGCTGCCACTATTGACGAAGTAGCAGCCACACACTAGAAATGCGCATTGCCCCGCACTGCGGTAGCGGAGTGGGGGGAAACCCTACTGCCTGTTGATGGTCTTACTCGGTCGATTCCGACAGCGATTGCTGTTCGGTGGAGAGTTCTTCATCACCGGAATCAGGTAGCGGCCTGGCGACGGGAACTTTTGTGCCGAGAACCTGGGCGACCAGGTTTCGCGCAATCTCTTGGGCGGTGAGGCCAACATCGGCCAAGATTTCCGATCGACTTGCGTGATCGAGGAAACCATCCGGCAGGCCAATTTCGTCGACCGCTGTGTCAACACCGGCACGACGAAGTTCTTGGCGGATGCGTGTTCCGATTCCGCCCACGCGGGTGCCGTCTTCGATGCTGGCCACAATGCGGTGGTCTCTTGCCATTTCGACCACGCTGGAAGGGACGGGAACAACCCACCGAGGATCAACAACCGTGGCGCCGATACCCTGATCGGCGAGACGGTGAGCCACATCCATCGCCATGTGAGCCATTGGGCCGACCGCCACAATCAGCACGTCTTTATGCGCGGCTTCGACTAGCACGTCAACACCGTCATCGGTTCGACGGACCGCGGGCAGTTCGTTGGCTACTTGGCCACGAGGGAAGCGAACCACTGTCGGGGCATCATCCACCGCAATAGCTTCATCCAGTTCTTCCACCAGCCTCTTGGCGTCGCGCGGGGCCGCAAGACGGATTCCGGGCACCACCTGAAGGATGGACAAGTCCCACATGCCGTGATGGCTGGCTCCGTCAGGACCCGTCACACCAGCACGATCAAGGACGAAAGTCACGCCCGCTTTGTGGAGCGCGACATCCATCAAGACCTGATCGAATGCTCGGTTGATAAACGTGGCGTAGATCGCGACCACGGGGTGGAGGCCGCCGTAAGCCATCCCGGCTGCGCTGGTCACGGCGTGCTGCTCCGCAATACCGACATCCAACACTCGCCCAGGGAAACGCTGAGACATTTCGTAGAGACCCGTGGGCCGTAGCATCGCCGCGGTAATGCCCACCACTTTGTCATTTCGTTGGGCCTGCTCAACCATTGCTTCCGAGAACACCTGAGTCCAGCCCACCGAACCCGACGATCCCGTGGAGAGGCCTGTCACGGGGTCGATTTGGCCCACCGCGTGAAACTGGTCGGCTTCGTCAGCAACCGCTGGCGCAAAACCGCGACCTTTTTCGGTAATCACGTGCACAATGACCGGTTGCGAGTAGGCCTTGGCCTGAGCGAAAGCTTTTTCCAGGTCGGCCAGATTGTGGCCATCGATGGGGCCCACATATTTAATATCTAGGTTGGAATAGAGCGCCTCGTTGTTGGCAAAACGCGCCACAAACCCGCGCACGCCTCCGCGGATACCGCGGTAAATCGCTTTCCCGGGGGCGCCGAAGAAGCTGAAGAACGCTTCACTGCTGCCGCGGAAAATTCGGTAAGACTTTTGGGTGCGAATCCCGCCGAGGAACCTGGCGATTCCACCGATAGTGGGCGCATAAGACCGCCCGTTGTCGTTGACCACTAGGACAAGGTTTCTTTTATTGTCGTGGGAAATGTTGTTCAGCGCTTCCCACGTCATACCGCCTGTGAGGGCTCCATCACCCACCACAGCGACCACAAAACGTTCGTCATCTCCTTGTACCTGGAAGGCTCTCGAAATACCGTCAGCCCAACTGAGCGAACTTGACGCGTGGGAGCTTTCCACGATGTCGTGCTCGGATTCACTGCGCTGGGGATACCCGGCCAAACCGTCGCGTTGTCGAAGTTTCGAAAAATCGCGCCGACCGGTGAGGATTTTGTGGACATACGACTGATGACCGGTGTCCCAAATAATCGGATCCTTGGGCGAGTGGAACATGCGGTGAATCGCAATGGTCAGCTCAACAACACCCAAATTGGGTCCCAGGTGCCCGCCCGACTGGGCGACCTCTCGAACCAGGAACTCGCGTATTTCTTCTGCGAGCTGGCCCAGTTCACGAGAATCAAGACCGCGAAGGTCCTCCGGGGAATGAATCGAATCGAGCAATGCCATCTCTCCAGGGTATGCCTCGCAGCTTGAAAAATGCCAGACCCGCGTGCGCGAGTTAGACCAGTTGACGCAGGACGTAGGGAAGAATTCCGCCGTTTCGGTAGTAGTCCGCCTCGCCAGGGGTGTCGATGCGGACAATCGCATCAAACTGAACCGGTGTGCGCCCTGGTGCCGAGTGCGCACTGGGGGTCGCCGTCACACTCACTGTCGCGGGTGTTGAGCCTTCATTGAGTGACTCAATCCCTACGATGTCGAACACTTCGGTGCCATCTAGACCCAAAGATTCCGCGTTCTGCCCAGCCGGGAACTGCAGAGGAATGACACCCATGCCGATGAGGTTGGAGCGGTGAATGCGCTCAAAACTCTCCGCAATGACCGCTTTCACGCCCAGCAAGCTGGTGCCTTTGGCTGCCCAGTCACGTGAGGAGCCGGAACCGTATTCTTTTCCGGCTAACACCACCAGTGCAGTGTTCTCCTTTTGGTAGGCCTCGGCCGCGTCAAAGATAAAACTCTGTTCGCCCTCTGCGGTGGTGAAGTCTCTGGTGTATCCGCCTTCAACGCCGTCGAGTAGAAGGTTCTTCAGGCGAATGTTGGCGAAGGTCCCTCGAATCATCACCTCGTGGTTACCCCGACGCGAACCGTAGGAGTTGAAGTTCAACCGATCAATGCCGTGGCTTTGCAGGTAGTGGCCTGCAGGACTGTCTGCACGGATCGAACCGGCAGGCGAAATGTGGTCGGTCGTGACCGAGTCACCCAACAAAGCCAACACCCGTGCGTCAGCAATGTCGGTCACAGCCTTCGGCTGGGCCTCCATGCCGTCGAAGTAGGGGGGTTTTCTCACGTAAGTGGATTCAGCATCCCAGTCAAAGGTGTCACCGGTCGGTGTCGGCAGCGAACGCCAACGCTCATCGCCTTCGAACACGGAAGCATATTCCTTATCAAACATTCCGGTGTCGATTGAACTATCGATGGTTTCTTGAACCTCTTGGGCACTTGGCCAAATGTCCTTCAAGTAAATGGGCGACCCCGACGAGTCGGTACCCAAAGGCTCGTTGTCGAAGTCAAAGTTCATAGTGCCCGCTAGTGCGTAGGCGATTACTAGGGGCGGGCTAGCCAAATAGTTCATTTTGACGTCCGGGTTGATGCGCCCCTCAAAGTTTCGGTTACCCGAGAGCACCGCTGTCACCGCGAGGTCGTGGTCGTTGATCGCTTCGGATATTTCCTCATCGAGAGGTCCAGAGTTTCCGATACACGTGGTGCAACCGTACCCGACGAGGTAAAAACCGAGGTTTTCCAAATCATCCATGAGCCCGGCTTTTTCGTAGTAGTCGGTGACGACTTTTGAACCCGGTGCGAGGGTCGTTTTCACCCACGGCTTCGATTTGAGACCCTTTTGGCGTGCATTTCTGGCCAGTAGGCCAGCAGCCAGCATCACCGAGGGGTTTGATGTGTTGGTGCACGAAGTGATTGCCGCAATGGTGACGGCACCATTTTCCAAGTCGAACGCATCGCCTTTTACGCTCACCGGCACACGATCGCCAGTGTGTCCCGGCTTCACGTAGTCGGGAAGGTCGTGAGCAAATTGCTCTTTCGCACGGGATACTTCGATGCGATCTTGAGGTCGCCTCGGCCCAGCAATGCTTGGCACGACAGTTCCAAGGTCAAGCTCGAGATACTCGCTGAAAACCGGTTCGCGCTCAGCGTCGTGCCACAGGCCTTGGGCTTTTGCATACGCTTCGACGAGGTCGATTTGTGCGGAGTCTCGTCCCGTGAGCGCCAGGTAGTCCAGGGTCACCCGGTCTACGGGGAACATTGCGGCTGTGGAGCCAAACTCGGGGCTCATGTTCCCGATGGTCGCTCGGTTCGCGAGGGGAACTTCGGAGACACCGGCACCGTAAAACTCCACAAATTTGCCGACCACTCCGTGCTGGCGAAGCATCTGAGTAATGGTCAAGACCACATCGGTTGCTGTCACTCCAGTGGGAATGGAGCCGGTGAGTTTGAAACCCACTACCCGCGGAATCAGCATAGAGACCGGCTGGCCGAGCATGGCCGCCTCCGCTTCGATGCCACCGACACCCCAACCTAATACGCCGAGGCCGTTGACCATTGTGGTGTGGGAGTCGGTGCCAACGCAGGTGTCTGGGAAGGCTTGGAGTGTTCCGTCTACCTCACGCGAATAGACCACCTTGGCGAGGTGTTCGATGTTGACCTGGTGCACAATTCCGGTACCCGGAGGCACCACTTTGAAGTTTTCAAAAGCCGTTTGACCCCAACGTAGGAACTGGTAGCGCTCAGCGTTTCGTTCGTATTCGATGTCGACGTTTCGCTCTAGGGCATCCTCACTACCAAACAGGTCAGCAATGACGGAGTGGTCGATGACCAGCTCAGCCGGTGACAGGGGGTTGACTTTGTTGGGGTCGCCACCCAGGTCAACAATTGCTTCACGCATGGTCGCGAGGTCCACGATGCAGGGCACACCGGTGAAGTCCTGAAGAACAACCCGAGCTGGTGTGTATTGGATTTCTTTTGACGGCTCGGCTGCCGCATCCCAACTACCCAGCGAGCGGATTTGATCGGCGGTGATGTTGGCGCCGTCTTCGGTGCGTAGAAGGTTTTCAACGAGTACTTTCAAACTAAACGGCAGGTTCGCCGCCCCCTCGACGGCGTCGATGCGGTAAATCTCGTAATCGACTCCTCCGACCGTCAGCGTGTCTCGTGCGCCCAAGCTGTTCAGGCTCGCCATCGTCGTCCTCCCACTTAATTATCTTTACGTGAAGCTAATTCTATCACTCGGGAGTGTCCGTTTGAGGTCGGTACACCGAGCGCAACAACAACCATGTCAACCACAAGGTCAACCCGTACAGGGGCACTCCCATCACCAGTTTCGCTGTGGCAAGTGCTTGAACAGCGGGTTCTCCAGCCCAATAAAGAGGCACTTGGACCAGCAACCGCAGCCCAAACATTCCCGCCCACAACAGTGTCGCCACCGAGGCCATCGCAAACCGGGCGCGATGTTGGTGCCACTGATCGTCCCCCACGAGAATTCCCGCAATGACCCCGATGATGGGGCGCCTAAACAGAAACGAACCCAGGATCACACCCAGCGAAATAGCGTTCACCCACAGGCCCAACACGAAATTGTTCTCTGGTCGCCCCGAGACAATGGCCACAAAAGCCGACAGGGCCACACCGACCAGACCAATCAAAGCCGGCTGGATGGGGCTTTTCTGGATCAGTCTGGCGAGAATGAAACCCACAGAAGCCGCGAGAGGAGTCAACACCGACCACCACAACGACTGAGTGAGCGTATAGACCACTAAGAAGACCAATCCGGGAAGCAGCGACTCAATCACGCCGCGCTTTCCTCCCAACGCCGCCCAGACGTCTCTCCCCGTCGGTGTTGCCCCAGGCTCTATTGAGGCGAACGGTGAGCGCTCCAGACCGGAGCGAAAGGCATCGCTCAGGCCGCTGGGCTCCGGGTTACTCACGAGGCTTGTGCTCCCCCAGGCGCAGCTGGGGGCACACCACCAGTAGTACCGGCGGATGATTCTGGTGCTCGAAGTCCCAACAATTCTCGGGGGGGCATTGGGGTGTTTCCGCGGACAACAACAATTCCCCGAAAAATTTCGTGAATCGTCTCAGCAGCAACCGGATCTGATGCGGCCGGACCACTGATTACCCCCCTCAGAAACCAGCGGGGTCCGTCGACACCAATAAATCTCACGGTCCGTGTGGAATATCCCTGGGCCGACTGGACAGGCACATTGGCCAGAAGTTCAGGGCCAAACTGGCCATCCCTGTTCTCCACCTTGCCGCCCTGTTTGGCCACTTGACCCGCAATTTGCTCCCGGATCCCCAACCATAAACCGCTGGACCGAGGGGCGGCAAAAGGTTGGACCTGCACGCTAGAGCCCTGATATTCCAGGGTCACCGCCACCACACGGTTCGTGTTTTTCTCGACCTCTAAACGCATCTGCAACCCGCGACGCGGCTCAACCCGCAAAGCGCCCAAATCGATGGCGGGCTTTACGCTGCCGGCCTCTTGGTCGTCTAAGGGGCCACGCGCCGAACGATCCGCCGGGGCCGACTTCGGGTAGTCAAAGTCATCACTATCGAGTGTGGTGGAAATATCAGTCACTGTTTACTCTCCTGCCTTGCCCGCAACGCCAGTGGAGCCAAACCCTCCGTCACCCCGATGCGAACCGGGAAGAGAGTCGACCTCTAGCATTCGCGCCACACTGTGCTGGGTAATCACTAACTGGGCAATACGGTCACCGGCGCGAACCACAAACGGGGTTGTGGCATCAGTGTTCCACAACACGACCTGGATTTCTCCGCGGAAGCCCGCGTCGATAATTCCGGGTGCGTTGACCATGGAAATTCCGTGGCGAATTGCCAACCCACTGCGCGGCGTCACCCACCCTAAGTAACCTGCAGGCAGAGCGATCGACAGGCCGGTGGGCACCAGCTGTCTCGCCAGCGGCGGCAGTTCACACTCGATACGGGAAACAAGGTCCATTCCTGCATCACCGGGATGCGCATAGCGGGGTGGCTGCCCCACGACGAGAATCTCGACACTATTTTTCTGGTCCACGTTCCCAGGTTATACGTGGTCGAATAAGGGTGTGCACCTGTTTCATGAACGGTTGACCCCTGCGTGGTGGCTCGTTCTGGCGTTGTTTCTTGCCGTTCCCACCAGCGTGTTGATCTTCCTGCCGTTGAATCTCGCTCTGGGCTTTGTCGTCGGAGTAGCGATCTGGTTCGGGCTTGTCGGCTTGCTGTGGTGGGGTGCCCCGACAGTCCGTCTCGACGAAGATTTTCTCTACGCGGGCCGTGCCCATATTGAACGGCGATTTATTACCCGCTGCGAACCCATTGACGCTCAAGGTGCACGGGCCGCGAAAGGTATCGACTTAGATGCGAGAGCATTTCTTGTGATGCGCCCGTGGATCACTCCGGTGGTCCGCGTTCACTTAAACGACCCCCGTGACCCCACCCCGTATTGGCTGATTTCCACAAGACGCCCGGAACAACTCTCCGACCTCCTAAGCCGCCACGACTAAAGGGCTACACAGCCCACCATTAAAACCCTCGGGGCCATGGCACAGTGCACTCCGCGGGCACAGAGCAACCCGCAGCGACACAACCCCTCGCGCTGAGTCCATCACTGCGCGTCTGACCTCGAGGTGAGGGCGTTCAACCCTGAATCGTCAGATGTGACCTAGGAGGAGCATTCGCGACACACTGGACCGAGTTTGGTGTCGTGGTCCCGTTGCGAGCGGTGTTTCACAAGGAAGCATTCGACGCACGTAAATTCGTCTTCTTGGGGTGGGAGCACCACGACATCGAGCTCGATGTTGGCGAGGTCTTGACCCGCGAGTTCCACACTGCCCGGGTTATCAGCATCATCGGCGTCAACCGAACCGCTTAGCGAATCAGGTACACGCTCTTGGAGGGCCTGAATAGATTCAGTTTCCTCTTCTCCCTTGCGCGGTGCGTCGTAGTCCGTGGCCATCTCGCGTGACTCCCTCACCTTTCCTGTCTAGACAATACGAAGCACCAGTGTGCTCGCTAACCCCTAGAGTTTCCCTGGATATTGAACAATTACGCTCAGCAACACGCAAGCGAGAAGGATTATTCCCGTTTTCGCCACGCTGAACAAAAATCATCCATGGTTCATGCAGCCGTGACATCCTAGTGACAACGCCACCTGGAGGTCGGATGCGCACCCTACAAGTCATCGGAGTAGAGGAAGACCGACTCATCGTGGTGTCCGATTCGGGTGAGCGGTTCATTATTCCCGTCGACGAAGCTCTTCACAACGCCCTTCGCAAACCATCGATGTCCCGCCCGGCACAGGCAAGCAAAGTGTCTCCCAGGGAAATCCAAGCCCACATTCGCAGGGGTCTGAGCTCCCAGCAGGTCGCCGATTTAACAGGCGAAACGCTTGATTACGTGACCCTATTTGAGGGCCCAGTTGTCGCTGAGCGCGAGTACATTGCCCAGCAAGCTCAGGCCATCCAAATCGAACACCCCTTGGGTGATCGCGACAGGCACGTCAGTTTTGGTGAGTCTGTCCGGCAACGACTCGGAGATTTGGGCGCACACGACGCCACATGGTCAGCCTGGAAGGAAGAAACGGGTTGGCGAGTTGAAGTGCGCTTCACCGAAAACACAGTCGAGCATCAGGCGATGTGGTCATTTGAACCGCGCAAACAACTGCTTGTGCCCCTGAACGACGACGCCACCACGCTGTCTCAACCCGAACCCATTCAGGGACCATTGATTCCAAGACTTCGGCCGGTCGTCGCCACCGACGATAGCCCCGCCGGAGAACGCTTCGATTCCGAAATTTTTGACAACATGCCACTATCGGACACTGGGCCCCTGTTGGAGCCCGTGGCATACGGAAAAACCTCGGCACTGTCAGGCCAGCCGACACCACACGACTCCGACGACGCTGATTCCCCCGCGAGTAATGAAACAGCAGACCTTCTGGAAGCACTTCGGCGTCGACGAGGAGAGCGGGAACCGGCGCCTGAGGGTGAAGACCTTTCTCGCAGTAACCACCCGTCGACCGGAAGCATTCGGCTCGTTCCTGACGAGGACGCCGAACCAGAGGTACACGCCAGTGAAAAAACGGCCTCGATCCATTTCTTCCCCGGGACCGGTGAAGTGCCCCGAGAAGAGCCAGCACACAACGTTTCGGCTTCCCCTGAAGGCTCCGAAGAAGGCCCGGACGCAGAGGCACCACAAAAACCAAGGCCTAAACGCGGACGACCCAACATGCCCAGCTGGGATGACATCGTCTTTGGCACCAAACCTGGTGACGACCCTGCCTAACCCCGCTGACTGGGCAAGGTAATAGCGGGCACACGCACTTCGGCGGCACTCCAGGAACCGTGTTGGCCGACCATTTGAAGAGACTGCAGGCTCAATGTCGCCTCGTCGTAGAGGGCACTATTGCCTTCGGCAAAAAGAACAAGGTCACCGATCCGTCCCGCGTGTGCCGCGGGGACTGGGCCAAAAATGTCTTGTGACATCACCTCTTCGTGGGTGAGAACACTCGCGCGTGACACTAGTTCGGTTTGAAGTTCGCGCCCAATTACCGACGCTTCTGCAGGGTCGTGAAGATACAGGTGAGCACATCGAGGCTCGCCCGCCCAGGCCGCGATACCCGAGCGCACGGGATGCTCCGCAGGCAAGATCCACTGATCTGCCCCTCTCACGTCAACCATTCCGTGGTCGGCTAAGACCACAACCTGCTCATCAGGGGCGACCATGGACCACAGTGTGGCGATAAACGAATCGATGGCCTCCAGGGAATCCCGCCACCCGACGCTGTCCACTCCCCGCTGATGGCCGACCCGATCCAATCCGGGCCAGTAAAGGTAGGCGAAGCCTTGGTCGTATTGATCCCAAAAGGATCGATAGGCCTGAAGGTGCCCGTCCAGAGTATGCGAGGCCACAAACTCGGCCCCCCGCAAAATCGACTCACTAAAGTCGGTTCCGACAAACCGTTCTTCCCCCACCGCCAACGAGACCACACCGCGCTCACCTAGGCGTTCGAAATGGGTGGGGGTCGGTTGCCAGTTGCGCGAGGTCACCCCCGCCGGGTAGGGCTTCAGGTGGTTCACCAACGCCTTGGATTCCGGGTCACGCACGCAGTAGCCGAGCAGTCCGTGCTCACCGGAGTGCCGACCCGTCGTGATGCTGGCAAGCGCTGCCGCCGTAGTGGAGGGCAAGCCAGACGAAATCACCTCGCCGTGTTCCACCAACGCTCTGTGAAGCACCCGGGCGTGCCCAGAATGCTGCTCGATGAGTTGTGCCCCGAGACCGTCAATGACGACAAAAGTGACTTTTGATGCCCGCAGTGAATGATCGACCAGGTTGTCAGCGAGTCCTCCGACGAGTTCTTCAGAGACATCGGCCAGGCTCCGCGTTGGCTCTCGATGCCCCGGTAACATAGGCGCCATCTTATGACTCCTCCCCCCTCTCCCCCGGCTCCCACCGGCAGGGACCATGAACCCGATGACCGGATCGTTGATATTGACCTCTCTGACGAGATGTCGGACTCGTTTTTGGAATACGCCTATTCGGTGATTTACCAGCGCGCACTGCCGGATGCCCGCGACGGCCTGAAACCTGTGCAGAGGCGCATCCTCTACCAAATGGCTCAAATGGGGCTGCTTCCCGAACGCGGGCACGTCAAATCCGCTCGAGTTGTCGGCGAAGTGATGGGAAAGCTCCACCCTCACGGTGATAGTGCCATCTATGACGCGCTTGTCCGCTTGGCTCAGCCTTTCACCATGCGGGTGCCTTTTGTGGACGGTCACGGGAACTTCGGATCCCCCGATGACGGGCCGGCGGCGGCGCGGTACACCGAAGCTCGGCTGCGCGAAGAAGCCGTTCAAATGGTGGGCGAAATCGATGAAGATGTTGTGGATTTTGTTCCCAACTACGACAACCAGCTGACCCAACCGTCCGTACTACCCGCCGCTATTCCCGCGCTGTTAGTCAATGGCGCAAGCGGTATCGCCGTGGGAATGGCGACAAATATGGCTCCGCACAACCTCGGAGAGGTGATTAACGCGGCCCGCCACCTCATCGACCACCCCGACGCCAGCACCGAAGAGCTGATGGGGTTTGTGCCCGGACCTGACCTGCCGGGTGGCGGGATCATTGTGGGCACCGAAGGAATTGCTGAGGCCTATCAGGTCGGACGCGGGAGCTTCAAAACGAGGGCCCGGGTGTCCATCGAACAGGTAGGCCCGAGAAGTCAAGGGCTGGTGGTAACCGAACTTCCCTACCTCGTGGGGCCCGAACGGGTCATTGAGAAAATCAAAGACGGCGTCATTAATAAAAAGATCCAGGGCATCAGCGACGTCAACGATCTCACCGACCGGCAACACGGTTTACGTTTGGTCATCACCGTGAAATCGGGTTTTGACCCACAGCTTGTTCTCCAGGCTCTCTACCGACTCACTCCTCTCGAGGAGAGTTTCTCGATCAATAACGTCGCGCTTGTCGAGGGGCAACCTCGCACGATGGGCTTACGTGAGCTCCTCCAGGTGTACATCGACCACAGAATTTCGGTGACCACCAGGCGCAGCACGTTCCGTTTAGGCAAGAAACGTGACCGACTACACCTCGTCGAGGGTCTCCTAATCGCCATCGTTGACATTGACGAAGTGATTCATGTCATCCGATCGTCAGATGATTCCGCTGCCGCAAAAGCCACCCTGCAAAGTGTGTTCGATCTCACCGAAATCCAAGCCGAATACATTCTTGAGTTGCGTCTTCGCCGGTTGACCAAATTTTCGCGAATCGAATTGGAAACTGAACGAGACGAACTTGTCGCCGACATTGAGGCCCTTGAAGCACTA
Source organism: Pontimonas salivibrio (assembly GCF_002950575.1). NCBI lineage: Bacteria > Bacillati > Actinomycetota > Actinomycetes > Micrococcales > Microbacteriaceae > Pontimonas > Pontimonas salivibrio. The sequence goes on along the minus strand of NZ_CP026923.1, from coordinate 912,112 downwards.
CTGGCCGACCCTCAAGCAATTCGTGACCTGGTGGGCCACGAATTGGGCGAAACATCGAGGCGCTTTGATTCCCCGCGACGCACCGAGATCAGGTCCGCGGAAGATGAACCCGTCCCCACTCCCAAAGCCACTCGCACCCCAACATCTCTGGAGCGCCAAGACGCCCCCTGCGTGCTAATCCTCACGGCAACCGGGTTAGCAGCACGAATAGATGGAGATGAGTTCACTACCCCACGGGCTCGTTTAAGCCACGATGCTCTGCTGGCGCAGTGGCGCACTTCCACACGAAGCCCCGTCGGTGTGGTCCTCTCAGACGGCCAAGTCATCACCGTTGAGCCCGGAGAGTTCCCCGCCCTCAGTGCGGAGAAAATCACACCGAAAGACGGTGTGGATCTCGCGGGGTTCGTCGGTGCGGACAAGGGTGTTCGGGTGTTGGGCGCTTTCCCGTTGGGTGAAAAAGCCCCGGTGATCGCCTTAGGCACCCGCCAGGGCGTAGTGAAACGGGTTGAACTGGCTGCACTCCCCCAGAAAACCTCGCAACACCTCATTTCCCTGAAACCCGACGATCAGGTCGTGGGGGTGGGTATGGTCGCCGATGAAGATTGGTTGTGTTTCATCACCGATGACGCGCAACTGCTTCGTTTCCCGGCCCAAGCGGTCCGCCCTCAGGGGCCAAGTGCTGGCGGCATGACAGGGATCAGCCTGTCAGAGGGCCACGAGGTGATTTCTTTCCACACGGCCTACAGCGAAGACGCTCAGGTTGTGACAATCTCCTCAAGCTCCTCGGCTCTGAGCGGTGTCGGGCCGGGGCGAGCAAAAGTCACTGCCCTCCAGGCCTTCCCGCCGAAGGGGCGGGCCACCAAAGGGGTGCGCGCGCACGCGTTTTTGAAGGGCGAAGACATCCTCACCAGTGCGGCAGTTGCGATGAAACCCTTGGCTCTGAGCGCCGGTGGGCGTGCCGTGGAATTACCGGAACCCACAGACAAACGCGACGGTTCTGGTTCCGTTCTTCCCGCCACGGTGGGTCATGTTGGCAATGCTCCCGGGTTGGATTAGCGCCGCGCTACACGTCAATCGATGCGGGGTCTAGTCGCGGCCGATCCGCGATGAACTGTCGACGAGGCGCCACTTCGTTCCCCATCAACAGTTCGAACATGGCGGCCGCAGCCTCTGCATCGACTACCCGAACCCGACGCAACATTCGCCCGGAAGGCATCATTGTAGTTTCGGCGAGCTGGTCAGCATCCATCTCCCCGAGACCCTTGTAGCGCTGGATGGGTTGTTCGTAGCCAATACCTCTGGCTTCCAGATCCGCCAGCACGCTGTTTAACTCTGCTTCCGAGTAGGTGTAGAGCACTTCATTGGGTGTGCTGCCTCGATGCTTTGCGACAACGCGGTGCAAGGGCGGAACAGCCGCAAACACTCTCCCCGCCTCAACAAGAGGTCTCATATACCGGAAGAACAAGGTGAGAAGCAGGGTTCTAATGTGAGCGCCGTCAACATCGGCGTCACTCATCACAATAATTTTTCCGTAACGGACCTGATCGAGGTCAAACGTTCGACCAGAACCTGCGCCAATCACCTGAATGATCGCCGCACACTCTTGGTTGTTCAACATGTCTTGCAGGCTGGCTTTTTGGGTGTTGAGAATTTTTCCGCGAATGGGCAGAAGCGCTTGGGTATCGGAATCTCGAGCGAGCTTCGCCGTGCCGAGGGCCGAATCGCCCTCCACAATGAATAATTCTGTGTTGTCCACTGACTTACTTCTGCAATCGACCAGTTTTGTGGGCAGGGTCGAGTTCTCTAGTGCACTCTTTCTGCGCTGAGTCTCTTTGAGGGTTCTTGCCGAAATGCGAGTTTTCATTTCGGCGACAACTTTTTCCAGCAACAGTGCGGACTGTGCTTTGTCGTCTCGCTTACCGGATTGGAGACGTTCCCGCAGTTTTTCGCTCACCACCTGCTGCACAATCCCTTTCGCCGCAGGGGTGCCGAGCACTTCTTTTGTTTGACCCTCGAATTGTGGTTCAGGCACCCGAACCGCGACTACCGCGGTGAGTCCCGCGAGGACGTCATCTTTTTCTAACTTGTCAGAGCCGACCTTCAAACGCCGGGCGTTTTTTTCCACTTCCTGGCGGATGACCTTCATCACCCCTTGCTCAAAACCTTGAAGGTGTGAGCCGCCCTTGGGGGTTTGGATGATGTTGACAAAGCTTTTGATCACGGTGTCATAGCCGGGGCCCCACCGCACGACGACGTCCACAGCGAGTTCACGCTCCAGCTCGGTCTGCTCGAGGTGGCCATTGTCTTGCAGGACCGGAACAGTTTCAGTGAAAGTCCCGGTGCCTTGGAAGCGCCACGGACCCACCCGCGCCTCATCGGGTGCGAGGTAGTCGGCAAATTCAACGGTGCCCCCATCGAAATGGAAGGATTCTTTCCGGGACGGTTGCTGCCTGGTGTCACTAATTTCGAGCGCCAGCCCGGGTACCAGGAACGCTGTCTGCCGTGCCCGGTCCACCAAATCATCGACCGAAACAGACAAGTCAGTGCCGAACACACCGGGGTCGGGCCAAAACCGGACGCGAGTTCCGGTGACGTTTTTGCCCACTTTGCCCCGCACTTTGAGAGCACTATCACTCACAAAAGGCTCAAAATCCGACTTCGGGTCAGGCTCGGCTGAATCCTTAAATACTCCAGGTTCTCCTCGCCGAAAAGACATCGCCCAGGTTTTTCCGTCCCGGTCAACTTCTACGTCGACCCGCGCGGACAAGGCGTTCACCACAGACGCACCCACACCGTGCAATCCACCGCTGGACTGATAGGACGAACCGCCAAATTTGCCTCCAGCGTGGAGTTTGGTGAACACCAATTCCACGCCACTCAAACCAGATTTGGGTTCGATGTCGATGGGAATACCACGACCAGTGTCAGAGACTTCGATGCTGTGATCGGGGTGAACAATTACCTCAATGCTGTTTCCGTGGCCACCGATTGCCTCGTCGACGGCATTGTCGATAATTTCCCACACACAATGCATCAAGCCGCGTGAATCAGTCGAGCCAATGTACATACCGGGCCGCTTCCGAACGGCTTCCAGCCCCTCAAGAACAGAGAGATGCCGGGCGGAATAGTCCTTGGCCACGAGTACCCCTTTTTCTGATTTGTCGTGTGTTTCTGATTCGTCGTGTGTGCTGAATCTGCAGCCCTCCGAGCATACGCACCGGTGCGAGCCAGGACAGGTAGCGCCAGTCGGTGTGTGGAAACTTCCTGCGCACCCTAAGAAGCAAAACTACGCGCAGGGCGAAACAGTGCCGTCCTTGCAGCTAAAGCTCGCTTCGTCGTGATGGAATAGTGTTCACCACAACGGAAGGACTAAGGATGACTCAGAGCGCGGCAACCATCGAGAGCATCTCCGACACCACTTCGGAGGGCAATGCTCCCCTGGGTTTCGGTGACCACTGTGATAGCTGTGGCGCACAAGCCTATGTCCGGGTCACTCTTCCCTCTGGCGTCCTACTCTTTTGTGCTCACCACGCGGACAAGCACCGCGCGAGTCTGAGCGACAGTGCACTCGTCTGGCACGACGAGACCCATCGCCTCCGCGATGAATCGGCCAGCTGACCTCCCTCCCCTGCGCTGGGCCATCACGCGCACAACACCGCTGCGAGATTCCCTCAGCGCGCTTTTGGGCCTCAAAGGCCCAGATCATCACCTTGATTTGCGCGCCAACGCTTTTGGTTTAGGGGCCCAACACGTTGCGCAAGTCGCGGCCGATTTAGGTTTTCGCTTTGCCACCTTGGACGCAGGTGAGTGTCACCCCAAACTCGAAGTGACTGCCAGCCTGCCAGAGTCTCTATGGCTTCAACTCGCCCATCAGCACCACGCCCAGTTGCTCCAAGCTCGAGTGGTGAATTCGAAGTCAGTGGCAGCAGGCGCCGAAGTGTCATATGGCGGTTACTACACAACCCCGACACCCACTCACCTCGCATTAGTGGCGATCGGGTTTGCCGACGGTGTTCCCCGACTGAACCCAGTGGGCGGCATGGTCGAAGCTCGATCACAACGTTTCCCTGTTGCGGGTCGGATTGCCATGGACCAGCTCATCATCGACACCGGGGACGAAGCGTTGGTTCCAGGTGACGTGGTGACCGTATGGGGTGGCGCTGTCAGCGCCACCGAGTGGTCTGAGTGGTCGAAGCGTCCACTGGAAGTCATGGGTTCCGGAATAGGACCACGGGTGCACCACGTGGTGGATGGGCCACTGTCGTGACGGGACCACATATCGAACTAAACCGAGCTGCCCTCGCTCACAACGTTGCGCAGATTCGGGAGCTCTTGGGTTCGGATGTGTCACTCATGTTTGCGGTGAAGTCCAATGCATACGGGCACGGGATGGAGCTGATTGCTCCGGAGGTCATTGCCCAAGGGGCCGATGAGTTAGCGGTACTCGACATCCAAACTGGCGTCGCAGTGCGCGACGTGGTGCCAGAAGCTCCCCTTTTGGCGTGGCTACTCGAACCCTTAGACAACTATGCGGCGGCCTCCACCCACCGGCTCGAGTTGGGGATTTCGACCGTAGAACAACTCACGATGGTGGCCAAGAGCGCGCCCAAGACCCCACTTGTGGTCCACCTCAAAGTGGACACCGGTCTGCACCGAAACGGTGCTACCGCTAATCAGTGGCCGGAATTTTTCACTGTCGCGGCCGAACTTGAGCGCGCCGGGGTCATTACGGTCAGAGCACTCTGGTCCCACCTCGCAGACACATCAATTGAGTCCAGCCTGTCGGCTCTTAGTCGACTCCAGGATGCGGCCACAACGGCACGTGACGCGGGGCTTCACCCGGAGATTATGCACCTCGCCGCCTCCCACGGCGCCCTCGAGGTGCCAGAAACCCGTTTGGACATGGTGCGCTTTGGAATCCTCGGCTACGGGGTGAGTCCCTTTGATCATCACACCGCTGAAGATCTCGGCTTCCGTCCTGTCCTCACCCTCTTGGCGCCCATCACTCGCATCACCGAAGACACGATCTTCCTGGGGATGGGCTACCGACAGGGATTACTGTCCCCGTTGACACCAGGGGCCACAATCCGTGTCGGGCATACTCCGCTTGAGCTGGTCGCGGTGGAAGCTGACCACACAGTGTTGCGTGGTTCATTTTCCCCAGAACACCTTCAGGAGGGCATGATGGTGCCGCTGATGGGAGCCAACGCTCCCGGCGCCTCAGTCGAAGCGTGGGCTGGCTGGACCCACACCATTGGTGACGAAGTACTCGTGCGCTTACACCCGGACATCCCACGAAATTTCTCTGACGCGCCGATTGATTCGTGAGTGCCATGCGCTCTACGCAGCATCGTGTCGGCTGCGCCGACTCCTGTCAAGGTGTGAGCTCTACGCCGTGTTCAACCGGTCGACGATGCCCTGCCTGGCTTTTTCTGCCCTGAAGTCGGCGAGCTGATGTGTGGCCGTGTGCTCTGGCAAGGGTGTGCCATCTCGCTTCGCCCAGGCGTAGAGAATGTCATCCGCAATAGCGGGGTTCAGGGCCAGCAGTGGCCCTGAGAGAGTACTCACCCAAAGATTTTCCTGGCTCACACCGTCACCAAGAACACCTTCTTCAGTAATGGAGGTGTAACCCGACCATTGGGTTGTCGCCGTCACATCTAGGGTGATCAGGCTGGTCACGCCGGAGCCCTCACGCTCCGTGTAGTCGTTCAAATACCCCGCAACGGGTCTGCCCTTGGCATCTTTCCCACTCACTTCGGCGGAAAACCTGGCACCACCTTGGCGGGCAGATATGGGAGTGAGACCCAGACCCTGGTAGACCTCGCCCTTGGCGGTTGTAACCGACTGGCCCAGAAGGTCTCCACCGAGGCCAATCCCACACCACAGCGAGCCCTGTTCTTTGAAGCGGTGCAGACCTTTTGCCCAACGACTGAACTCTGGGGCAGCTACCTCGACCACGGAGGAGGTTCCTGAGCCCAGCACCACAATGTCGGCAGAATCGGGAAGGTCCTCACCCGCGCGGACATCGTGTAGCTGTGTGTCCACACTCCACCATTTGAGCCGCGCCTGGAGCACCTCGGCGTTACCCAGGGAACCGTTAAGCCCCAGTAGTTCCGGCAGGATTCTCACAATTCGCACTGGCGCGCTCATCCGCTGGTCTCCAAATCGCGAAGACCAGCAATGCGCCGCATTGCCATCATCTGTTCGTAGTTCACGATTGCGGTCACCGGTGCGCCCTTGGGGCCCAGGCCAGCCAAGTAGTCCATCGCTTCTTTGGTGTCCTCAATAATTTCGCCCAGCTCGATGCCGCGATAAGTCAGAAACGTGGCCCACTGCCACGCCTTGGAACCCGACAAGACGTCAACCTTCGTAATGGGACCAAGGTCAAGATCGTAAATCCAGGAAGGGTCCGGAGTTCCTTCATCGACGGCCACCCACACTGTCGCGGGGGGTTCCACCACCGTCTGAAGATTGACCTGCATGCTCGGCAGGTTCTTCTGCATCAGTAACTCAAAATCACGCCCGGCGTAACTGACGGTCTCTGCTCGACCCCACACCGGGGGAAGCTCGGTAAAAGCCTTTTCTGCCTGCTGCCATGACCATTTGTCTTGCAACAGTTCGATTGACAGGGCGAGAGCCAGGGTTGCATCAATGCCCCAATGGAGGCCTGGTGCGGGCAGCGCGAATATGTGAGCCATCCCCTGCTGGTCGAGGACAGTGGCGGTGTCTTTATCTCGATCAGATAGCACCAGTCGGGGGCCCACGCTCGGAGTGATGCGCCCACGGTAATCACCGAGGGTTGCATGGGAGATGCCCTCAGGATGCTTATTGCGCAAGTCCTCGGTGAGGGAAACAGTGTGAAGGGCAACACCCTCCTGCAGGCCCTCTTCGAGGGCGAGCAAAGCGGGTTCAGCGTCGTTCACCAGGAGTGCTTTCGTGGTTCTTGTGGCCACGGTGAGCATCATTTCCCACACCCGCTCAGGTTCGCCAAAACGGTTGAGCTGGTCCAGCTGAAGGTTGGTTACAACAAAGTTGGCGGGTGTAAGCCGGGCCGAAACCATCGGCCCATAGGCTTCATCGACCTCGAGAATGGCGATATCCGCATCAATTTTCCCGTTCAAGCGGGCGTCGGCGAGGACAGCTGAGGCGAGACCTTGGGGCAGATTACTTCCCGCCGGGTTTGTAAAGACCCGAAGTCCGTGAGCCCGGCATAACGCCACTGCCATTGCTGTTGTTGTCGATTTTCCGTTGGACCCGGTGATGAACACCACACCACCGGGGATTCGACCTACGGTGTGCTCGAGAAACTGCGGGTCGATTCTTTGGGCGACTAACCCCGGAAACGCGGAACCGCCACCGCGGGTCCTGGCAAGAATGCGCACCAAGCGACCGACCAGGATGGCAAGGCGCAGTAACACCGACCGGCCTTACTCGAGGTAGTCGCGCAGGGCCTGAGAGCGCGAAGGGTGGCGCAGCTTTGCCATCGTCTTGGATTCGATTTGGCGAATTCGCTCTCGGGTCACACCAAAGGTGTCACCAATTTGGTCCAAGGTCTTCGGCATCCCATCGCCCAAGCCAAAACGCATCCGAATAACGCCCGCTTCGCGCTCTGAGAGCGAATCTAACAGCGACTCCAGCTGCCGCTGCAACATGGTGAACCCGACAGCATCCGCGGGGACAACAGCCTCGGTGTCTTCGATGAGGTCACCAAACTCGCTGTCACCGTCCTCGCCTAGCGGGGTGTGAAGCGAAATGGGCTCACGGCCATACTTTTGAACCTCAACAACTTTTTCCGGAGTCATATCCAACTCACGGGCAAGCTCTTCAGGGGTGGGTTCGCGGCCCAAGTCCTGAAGCATTTGGCGCTGAACCCGGGCAAGCTTATTGATGACTTCGACCATGTGAACGGGGATACGAATGGTGCGGGCCTGATCAGCCATTGCGCGAGTGATGGCCTGTCGAATCCACCATGTGGCATAGGTCGAGAACTTAAAGCCCTTGGTGTAGTCAAACTTCTCTACGGCACGAATCAGACCGAGGTTTCCCTCTTGGATGAGATCCAGGAACTGCATTCCGCGTCCGGTGTAGCGCTTTGCGAGCGACACCACGAGGCGCAAGTTAGCGCCCAACAGGTGGTTTTTTGCCCTCTGCCCATCTTTGGCAATCTCGTGAAGTTCTCTGGCGAGTTTCGTGGTCTTTTCGCGTTGAGTCAGTTCGGAGAGTTTTTCTTCGGCGAAAAGTCCGGCCTCAATCCTCCAGGCCAATTGCACTTCCTGCTCAGCATTCAGCAGGGCAACTTTTCCGATTTGCTTCAGGTAATCCTTGACAGGGTCAGCTGTCGCGCCCGTGATTGTGGTGGAGACAATGGGGACATCTTCTTCATCACTGCTCTTGATGACGATTGCACCGGAGGGAAGCGCCTCCCCAGCGCCGGCAACCCCTTGAAGGATTGAGGCACCCAGGGCTTCGACCTGACGGTCATCGATGACCTCATCGTCACTGTCCGAATCGGTGTCGTTTGATCCGTTGTCCCCCGCTGCGGCGGAAGCCGTCGGTGCAACTTTTTCCTTGCTTTCCTCATCGGAGGCGGATTCTTCTGCGGCAGCGGAAGCAGGCTTTTTCTTTGCGGTCGCCTTGGCTGGCGCGTTAGCAGTCGAAGCTTTTTTTGCGGCTGGTTTCTTCGCTGCCGTCGCCGACGCAGCGGGCTTCTTCGCTGCGAGCTTCTTCGCGGCAGGCTCCTTCGCCGCAGGTTTCTTCGCCGCTGTTTGCGAGGCCGCAGCCTTTGCCGAAGGTGTCGAACTTGGCTCTTTCTTCGCGGGAGCTTTCTTTACAGGAGCTTTCTTTACAGGAGCTTTCTTCACCGCAGCCTTCTTTGTTGCCGTTGACTTCGCTGGCTCTTTTGTGGCGGCAGGTTTTTTCTCTGCAGCGGACTTGGCCGGCGTCGCCTTTGTCGTGGCAGCTTTAGCGGCAGTGGACTTGGATGCCGGTTTCTTCGCGGGAGCCTTCTTTGCCGGAGCCTTCTGGGATGCGGGTGCTACCGCGCCAGATTTTTTCGATTTGGCTGCTGTGTCCTGAGAGCGGGTGTTCACGGAAGAAATGTGATCCTTTTGCGTATCGGGGGCGGGGACTGTGTTCTGGGCGTCGTCGCCACCTCGACCAACGAGCCGACGGAGAGCACCCCGAAGACCTCTTGGAGCTTTATTAGTACCTTGCGAGTCGCGTGACGAAGCCACAGCGCACCTACTTCACATTTGCGGGCAGTAGGAAGACCCTTGTCAAGTCTGCGCGAGCAGACCTGCAGGGCCTAGGCCTCCATTATGGCACTAAATACCCGGGGCTACGCCCAGCTCCCTAGCTCTCCGTGTTTGGAGTGTCACCGGAGTCGACTGAGCGGTGTGCCAAAAAATCTTGAAGCTCCTGCGCGATGGTCTCGGCGCTTGGCACTTCACCGGCTTCGTCCATCAGCGGGGACGCCAACGGGTTGTCTTCCATGTAGGAATCGTGTCGCTTCTCCAACACCCCCACCAGGCGCTTCAACTCGTCGTTTCCTTCGACCTGGTCAGCAATACCGGCAAGAAAAGTCCGGCCTTGTTCACGCAGTGAATCAGTGGGGAAAATTCTCCCCGTCGCCGCGGTGATGCTCTCCAGTGCGGAAATCGCTGCCAACGGGTATTCAGTGTCCGCCAAATAGTGCGGCACGAGAACGACAAACCCCGAGACGGGGTGGCCTTTGGCCTGCAGGCTGTATTCCACCAAATGCATCATGGTTCCCGGAACCCCGGTTGTCGGCCGCCACACTGAGAGGCGATCGGTGAGGTCCTCGCGGTTGCCGCTGACAGTCACACCGAGCGAACGAGTGTGGGGAACCGGCATGGGAATTGCGTGCACCCAGGTGGTGGAAGCCACCTGGTAGTGCTCAATCAACTCAATAATTTCGCGATTCACCTGCTCCCACCGCATATCGGGCTCATAGCCAGAGAGCAGTAGGAACGGTTCTCCTAACTCGTCGCTGACCAGCGAGAGTCCCAGACGCTGGGGTTCGTATTCGGTGAGGTGGGTTTCTTCAAATTGGAAAATGGGGCGCCTGGCGCGGTAGTCCAAGATCTCGTCGTTGGAAAACCGTCCAATCTCGACACTTTCTAACGTGTCTTCCATGTAGGTGTTGACCTGGCTAACCGCAGAGCCTGCGTCCGCAAACCCGGTCAGCGCAACAACCAAGGGCAAGCCCTCAGGCACCTGGGGTGCAAGGTCGGCATGACGGAAAATGGCAGTGTCCACGTCCCCCATCGTAGGGCTCGACACCCCGAGCAATCCGAGCGTTCGCTCACGGCCCACCGCAGGCAAGGATTGCCCCAGAAAGGATTGCCCCAGTACCTCGACAACTGTGACTGTGTCCACCGGGCCCCGACAGGGTGGACACACATGCTCGTGGCTACCATGTAGGGGTGAATATTCCCCGCGTTGTCTCCCACAATCAACCCGCTGACCTCATCGACTGCGACGCCCTCATCGTGGGCATCACCCCTGGCCTCGACAAGACCCCCACGATTGTGGGCGATGTGCTGGGCGAAGCTGACACTGCGTGGTTGAAGGCGGCCGCAGTCGCGTTGGGTAAAAAAGGTTCCCTTGACGAGGCCACGGTTGTCCCCGCTCCCCCCGGCTGTAAGGCCACAACGGTCATCCTTGTCGGGTTGGGCCCGAAAGAATTGACGCCATCGTCTCTTCGCCACGCCGCGGGAAGCGCCACACGCGCTGCAGGACCCGTTTCGCACATCGCGGTGGCACTGCCCGTGGACGATGCTGCCTCCGCCCAAGCAGCAGTCGAAGGCGCGCTGCTTGGCGGTTACCGGGTGAATGCGAAAAAGAAACCGACGGACGACCCTGACTGGGCAACGTTGACGATTGTGGGCACCGACAAACAGGGCGCTCTGCAGGCTGGGGCAGTCATCGCCGAGTCCGTCTATCTCGTGCGAGATTTAGTCAACACGCCGCCCAACGACCTGTACCCAGAATCCTTCACAGACCACGTCACTTCGGCTCTCAAAGGCCTCCCCATCGAGATTGACGTTTTGGACGAACACCAACTCGCTGAGGGAGGATTTGGAGGAATTTTGGGTGTCGGGCAGGGCTCCACACGGCCACCCCGCCTCGTCGCGCTTCGCTACCGTCCCGAAGGGGCCACAGCCCACATTGCCCTGGTCGGCAAAGGCATCACTTTCGACTCGGGCGGGCTGTCGCTAAAGCCCGCGGCATCCATGGTGGGCATGAAATATGACATGACAGGCGCTGCCACCGTCTCGGGCGTGATGCGTGCAGTGGCGTCACTCCACGCACCCGTTGCGGTGACAGCCTGGCTGTGCTTGGCGGAGAATATGCCGTCTGGTTCCGCGCAGCGTCCCGGTGATGTGATCACTATTCACGGCGGAAAAACGGTAGAAGTACTGAACACCGACGCCGAGGGCAGGCTGGTCCTGGCCGATGGTCTACACGCCGCCAGCGAAGAATTTCCTGACCTCATTGTGGATGTTGCCACCCTCACGGGGGCGGCCCGCATTGCATTAGGTGAGCGCTACGCAGGTCTGATGGGTGACCAGTTGGCGACCGGACTGGTAGCACAAGCCGCTGAGTCGGCCGGCGAACTGGTGTGGACCATGCCACTGCCGGAAGAACTGCGAAAAGGCCTCAACTCTGATGTCGCCGATATCGCCAACGTCGCGACCGGGAGCTCACTGGGAGGGATGCTTGTCGCCGGTTTGTTCCTCAAAGAGTTTGTCGGACCCAGGCAAGGCCAGCCTGCTGACGATGATAGTTCCGCCCAGATTCCCTGGGCGCACCTCGACATCGCGGGGCCTGCCTCCAACACCAGCAGTGCCTACGGGTACACCCCGAAAGGGCCCACCGGTGCGACGACGAGGGCCCTGGTGAACTTGGTGATGGCCATGGACTCTGACGCCGTAGCCAGTCTTGTGCAGTAGTAGGCTGGGGGCCCGGCGGGGTCATATCTGCCCTGGCCACACACCGCACTACGCGAGGGAGTCCAACCGGTGACCGACCACACTTTTGATCTTGTCATTCTCGGAGCGGGAAGTGGTGGGTACGCTGCCGCTCTTCGCGCAAGCCAACTCGGCATGTCTGTCGGTTTGATCGAAAAAGACAAGGTGGGTGGCACCTGCCTCCACGTGGGCTGTATTCCCACAAAGGCCCTGTTGCACGCGGCTGAAGTGGCTGACTCAGCACGCCACTCGGAAATGTTCGGGGTGAAAGCCTCCCTGGAGGGCATCGACCTCCCCGCGGTAAACGCCTACCGAGACGGCATTGTCTCCAGCAAACACAAGGGTCTCCAGGGACTGATCAAGGCACGCGGGATCACCACCATCGAGGGTGAAGGCACACTCGTCTCCCCCACCACAGTGCAGGTCGGCTCAGACACGGTCACCGGTAAGAACGTGGTGCTCGCCACCGGCAGCTACCCGCGCACGCTTCCCGGCCTGGAAATTGGCGGTCGGGTCATCACTTCCGAGCAGGCTCTTCAGCTTGACTATGTCCCCCAATCGGTGATTGTCCTCGGTGGCGGTGTCATCGGTGTCGAGTTCGCCAGCGTGTGGCGCTCCTTCGGCAGTGAAGTGACCATTATTGAGGGGCTGAACCACTTGGTTCCCGCCGAAGACGAATCCGTCTCGAAACAGTTTGAGCGCGCGTACCGCAAGCGCGGAATCAACTTCTCTCTGGGGGTGCGCTTCCAAAGCGTCACGCAAAATGACCAGGGTGTGACGGTGACCCTGGAGGACGGTCAAACCTTTGAGGCCGAGCTTCTCCTCGTCGCTGTCGGCCGCGGGCCCAAAACCGACGGCATGGGCTTTGACACGGTCGGTGTAACCATGGACCGCGGCTACGTACTCACCGATGAGCGCCTTCGCACCAACGTCCCCGGTGTCTATGCCGTAGGCGACATCGTTCCAGGAATTCAGCTGGCTCACCGCGGTTTCCAACACGGTATTTTCGTGGCGGAAGAACTCGCTGGTCTAAACCCCCAGGTGATTAACGACGACCACATTCCCAAAGTCACCTACTCGGAACCCGAAGTGGCTTCTGTGGGGCTCTCGGAGGCGAAAGCTGTTGAAGCCTACGGCGCAGAAGGTATCGCCATCTATGACTACAACTTGGCCGGAAACGGTAAGAGCCACATCCTCGAAACCGCCGGTTCCATCAAAGTGATCCGCCAAGTGGATGGCCCCATCCTCGGAGTCCACATGATCGGTGCCCGCGTGGGCGAACTGATCGGCGAGGCGCAGGTCGCGGTCAACTGGGATGCCTACCCAGAAGACGTGGCACCGCTACTTCACGCCCACCCCACCCAAAACGAAGCCCTCGGCGAAGCCTTCTTGGCGATCGCCGGAAAACCCTTGCATGCCCTCTAACCACACCCGGTTAACCACACAGGAGTTGATTACCCATGAGTGATGTCACTCTCCCCGCCCTCGGTGAATCAGTCACCGAGGGAACTGTCACCCGCTGGCTAAAAGCCGTCGGAGACAGTATCGAAGTAGATGAACCGTTAGTTGAAATTTCGACCGACAAGGTCGACACCGAGATTCCCTCCCCCGTGGCGGGCATCGTCCAAGAAATCCTGGTCCAAGAAGACGAAACCGTGGAAGTAGGCGCCGTCCTTGCACGTGTCGGCGACCAGGGCGCTGCCTCCGCCGCAGAGCCTGCGGCCCCCGCTGCTGAACCCGCCACACCGGAACCTGCTGCAGAACCAGCTGCCCCTCCGGCCGCACCAGCACCTGCAGCTCCGGCTGCATCTCCGGTAGCCGAGCAACCCGCGGCCCCAGCTGCGCCCGCGCCACCAGCTCCCGCTGCGCCGGCCGCAACACCGCCGGCTCCGCCGGCGGCACCTGCAGCACCCGCCCCCGCTGTGGCGGCGGCTCCCCAGTCTGCGGATGCCGCAGCTCCGGTAGCAACCCCGGAAAAACCTGCCCTCAGCGGCGAAGATGCGTCCTACGTCACGCCCATTGTGAGGAAACTCGCCCAGCAACACGGTGTGGACCTCAGCACAGTCAGCGGTACCGGCGTGGGCGGGCGCATCAGGAAAGAGGATGTCCTTCAGGCTGCCTCCGCAGTGGCAACACCGGCAGCGGCGGCGTCCCCCGCGCCTGTCGCGGCGGCACCCGCAGCTCCCGCTGCCAGTGAGCACAGTGTGGAAGCCTCAGCGTTGCGTGGAACCTCTCAACCGATGAGCCGTCTGCGCAAGGTCATTGCGGAACGCGCTGTCGCATCAATGCAGCAGACCGCTCAGTTGACCAGTGTGGTGGAAGCTGATGTGACTGCTGTCGGCGCGCTTCGCGCTCGCGTGCAGGATGCTTTCGTTCAACAGACCGGCGGGAAGCTAAGCTTCTTGCCCTTCTTTGTGAAAGCCGCAGCCGAAGCACTCCAAGCGTTCCCCATCATCAACGCCACCGTGGAGGGTGACAGCATCGTGTACCCCGCGACGGAAAACATTTCCATTGCTGTCGATACGGAGCGCGGTCTCTTGACTCCTGTCCTCCGCGATGCGGCGTCCAAGACGTTGGCGCAGATTTCCCATGAAATCGCGGACTTGGCGGCCCGGACCAGGGACAATTCCCTGAGCCCCGATGAGCTCTCCGGCGGCACATTTACCGTCACGAACACGGGTTCCCGCGGTGCACTGTTTGACACCCCCGTGGTGTTCCTGCCCCAGGTAGCGATTTTGGGAACCGGAATCGTCCAAAAGAAGCCCGTTGTGGTCTCCCACAGCGGAAGTGACTCGATTGCTGTGCGCCAAATGGTGTACCTGTCGTTGTCCTACGACCACCGAATTGTTGACGGCGCCGACGCTGCGCGTTTCCTGGGCCAGGTAAAAGCACGCCTTGAAGCTGCCGATTTTGACGCCGTAATGGGCATTTAGGGAGTATCTGAAGAATGGCGGAGGAAACGCAAAAAGAACCCGGGCGGATGACCCAGCTGTGGCGGGTTTTCCAAATGACCCGCAAAGCGGACAAGTGGATTGTTCCTCTGCTGATTGCCGTGTTCCTTGGTCCCGTGGCGCTAGGAATCCTCCTGCCGCTAACAGTGCTCCCCGGCGGGATCTTGACACTCGTGTTGTGGATTCTCTCGGGAATACTCACCGGCGTGCTGTTAGTCCTGGTGGTGTTGGGAAACCGCGCCGAATCCACTGCCTACAAACAAATTGAGGGCCAAACGGGAGCTGTCGGAGCTGTCCTGCAAAACGGCCTGCGCAAAGCGTGGCAAACCAGTGAATACCCTGTGGCCATCAACCCGAGGACTCGCGACGCCGTCTACCGTGCTGTCGGTAAATGTGGCGTTGTCTTGATCGCTGAGGGCTCCAAAACACGCTCCAAGAAACTTCTCGACGATGAGCGTCGTCATGTCGCACGCGCAGTCCCACAAATCACTATCCACCACCTGTATGTCGGACCAGACGAGGGTGGTACACCGCTTCGTCAACTGCGCAAGGAGCTAAACCGCTTCAAGAAGACGCTGAGCAAAGCCGAAGTGTTGGCCGTGGCGAACCGCTTGGAGGCGCTTAAGAAACCCGGCAGTATCCCCATCCCTAAAGGTATGGACCCCGCTAAGGCACGAGCGCCAAAGCCCCGCTAAACAGCGCCTCGGCGTGTTTGCACAGTGACACACCTCAGGATTTCTGTGGGGGTCTCTTTAGCGCGTGACGAGGATAGTGCCCACTAGCCGATCGTGAGCGCCCCGTCGATCGTCATCGCTCATCAGCGCCGGAATCACTAGGGCGATCAGCAGGGGTCGCACGACGGGCGCGAGAATACCCAGCCGTCCGCCGGCGATGGGGGCGATGCGAATCTTCATCAGCAGATGTCCGGGAGACCCAGCTGCCAGCAGGCCACCAATGATGTGGAGTAAGACAAAGACTCCCAAAATGCTGAGGTTATTGAAGCCGAAAAATAACGCTGACAGACCTAACGCCAGCACCCAGTCAATGATTATTCCGGCGATGCGCCGATTCCATCCAGGGGTGCTTCTGGGGCCTTCTTCTGGCAGTCCAAAGCGCTTTCCAGGCCAGTAGTTGTCGGATTGTTCCACCACAGCAGTCTAGGAGTTGCAGGTTTCGTAACATGGCCGAAACATTGGGGATATCCCAGCGTGATGGCGGATGCTTACCCTGAAAGAGCTACGGAGTGTAGCCCTTGTCTCATCCACCACAGGAGTGTGTATGTTCCGCGACTCGTCTGAGGCTCTCGCCTTCATTAAAGACACTGACGTAAAGTTCCTTGATATTCGATTCACCGATCTGCCTGGCGTGCAGCAACACTTCAACCTGCCAGCGCGTGCCGTCGACGAAGAGTTCTTCACCGTCGGCCAACTCTTCGACGGATCGTCGATTCGCGGATTCCAGTCAATCCACGAGTCTGACCTGCAGCTCATCCCCGATGTGACCACCGCCTACGTGGACCCCTTCAGGAACGAGCGCACCCTCGTCATGGTCTTCGACATTTACAACCCCCGCAACGGGGAAATTTACCCGCGCGACCCACGCCAGGTCGCCAAGAAGGCGGAAAAGTATCTTGCCTCGACGGGTATCGCCGACACCGCGTTCTTCGCCCCCGAAGCAGAGTTCTTCATCTTTGATGACGTGCGCTACGAAGTAAACCAGCACACAAGCTTCTACTCGGTTGATTCCGAAGAGGGCGCCTGGAACACCGGTCGCGAAGAAGCCGGCGGAAACCTCGCCAACAAGACCCCTTATAAGGGTGGTTACTTCCCCGTGTCACCGGTCGACAAGATGGCAGACATCCGTGACGACATCGTGTTGAAACTTGAAGAAGTGGGCTTAGAAGTTGAACGCAGCCACCACGAGGTGGGCTCGGCTGGCCAGTGTGAAATCAACTACAAGTTCAACACGATGGTGCACTCTGCCGATGAAATCTTGAAGTTTAAATACATCGTGAAGAACACTGCGGACAACTGGGGCAAGACGGCCACCTTCATGCCCAAACCCCTCTTTGCCGACAACGGTTCGGGTATGCACACCCACCAGTCACTGTGGAGTGACGGCAAGCCACTGTTCTTCGATGAGGCCGGCTACGGTGGCCTGAGCGACGTTGCCCGCTGGTACATCGGTGGTCTGTTGAAGCACGCCCCGGCAGTGTTGGCCTTCACCAACCCTTCGATCAACTCCTACCGACGACTGGTGAAAGGCTTCGAAGCCCCGGTTAACCTGGTCTACTCGGCAGGAAACCGGTCCGCAGCGATTCGTATCCCCATTACCGGGTCGAACCCGAAAGCTAAGCGCATCGAGTTCCGCGCACCCGACTCGTCCGGTAACCCCTACCTCGCCTTTGCCGCTCAGATGATGGCAGGGTTGGATGGAATCCTGAACAAGATTGAGCCCCACGAGCCAGTCGACAAGGACCTCTACGAGTTGCCCCCTGAGGAAGCAAAATCGATTCCCCAGGTCCCGGGTTCACTCGAAGGCGCCCTGGCGGCACTGGAAGCAGATCACGAGTTCTTGCTCGCTGGCGGAGTATTCACGAAAGATCTCATTGACACTTGGATCGACTTCAAGAGGGAAAACGAACTCCTGCCTTACGCGCAGCGTCCGCACCCCTTCGAGTACGAGCTCTACTACAGCGTCTAAGCGTTCACACGCATTGAGGGGGTCAACAACGGTTGGCCCCCTCAATGCGTTGTAGGACCTTTTGGCCAGGTTCAGAGTTCGCACCTGGTGCCCAGAGGGGTCAGCCTCGTGTGCCCAGCACCGAGGTACCGACCGCTTAAAGCCGGCCCCTAAGAGTTGCTAGTCACCAGGGAAAAAGTGCCTCTCGAACACTGATCTGGCTAGCCGGGTAGTGCGCAAATAAAACTCTTCCAACGTGCTGGCGCTGTGGGGTGGGTATCCCATCAGTCTGGCGGCTTGTTCCAAGGCTCGGCGATCAGCCGGCAACACATCGGAGGGGCGCCCTGAGAGGGTCAGAGCATTTCGAAGGTTCGAACAGAGCTTCCACGCCCCCTCCAGCAAATGGGCATCTTCTTCCGGCAGGTAGCCTTCGCTGGCCAAAGCCTCCAGCGCACCTAGGGTGTCTGCCCGCTGCAGCTGTGGAGTTGTTCCACCATGTTGAAGTTGAAGTAATTGCACCAGCCATTCGATATCGCTTAGCGACCCAGGCCCCAATTTCACGTGACGCTTTGGGTCAGCCCCTTGAGGCAGTCGCTCTGCCTCTACCCGTGCTTTGATGCGCCGGATTTCTCGGGCAGCATCGTGCGGAAACTCCGTGGGGTAGCGCACCTCATCGGCAAGCGCCATGAACTCTTTCCTCAGCGGGGTATCGCCCACTACGTCTCTCGCCCGAAGGAGCGCTTGAGCTTCCCAACCCAAGGCCCAGCGTTCGTAGTAGGCACGATACGCCTCGAGGGATCGCACCAGCGGTCCATTTTTCCCTTCCGGGCGCAGCCCAGCATCGAGTTCAAAAGGAAAGAGCGGGTCTGTAGTGAGTTCACCGATGGCGCGAGCCAAAGCAGTGCCGCGTGCCACGGTCTCATCGCCCGCCCCGTCGTCGGTGACTACGTAGAGCACGTCAGCGTCTGAGGCAAAACCCAGCTCCCGACCACCAAAGCGCCCCATTGCAATGAGGGCAAACTGGATGCCGGGATAGTCGGGAGCGGCAATTCTCCATGCACCTTCAAGAAACTTTTCAGTCAGATCGCTGAGCGCTACAGCGAGCTGACTGGTGTCGATCACGCCCACGATTGACCCCATGGACAGGCGCAACAACTCTCGCCGGCGTAACTGGCGCAGGGCATTGTGAGCACTGTTTCGCTGGCCCCGGTAACGCCTGGCAATCGCAACAATTTCTTCGTCTAACTGCTCCGCCGGGCGCGGTTGTAAGCCATCGCCATCGTCTAACCAACCAGCACCCTCCGGCACTCGCTCCAAGAGTGCGCCCGCGAACCCACTTGTTCCCAACACCCTGGTGAGCCGGTTGGCCGCCCCCGAAGAATCGCGCAACATGCGTAAAAACCACGGACTCTCGCCCAGGTCATCGCTCAAACGTCGAAACGCCAATAACCCGCGGTCGGGGTCGGTACCGTCAGCGAGCCAACGAAGCACCACCGGCAGAAGGTTTCGTTGAATTTGGGCGCGCCGGGAGACCCCTTGAGTAAGCGCCGTAATGTGGGCCATCGCCCCTTGGGGATCGATAAAGCCGGTTGCCTTCAGTCGATCTGCCGCCTGGTCACTGGTGAGCTCCACGCCACCCTCAGCTGCCAGACCCGCAACAGCTTGCAGTAGCGGACGATAAAACAGGCGCTCATGCAGGGTGCGCACCTGGCGCTGCACCGCGCGCCAGGCTTCGACCAAAGCGCTGGCACCGTCCGCAAGATGGGTGGAGCGAGCCAAGATTCTGAGTGCCTCATCCTCACGGGGCATCAAGTGGGTTCGAGCGAGGTGTCGAAGCTGCAGGCGGTGTTCCAGGGTGCGCAGGAACCGGTAGGCGCGGTCGAATTCTTCGGCCTCCTCCCGGCCCACATAACCTTTCGCTGCCAGAGCACGCAAAGCACCCAACGTGTCGGCCACACGCACGTCAGAGTCGGCTCCACCGTGGACCAACTGCAGCAATTGGATGGTGAATTCGACATCACGCAAACCACCGGGGCCGAGCTTGAGTTGCACATCCACTTCGTCTTGTGGGATGTGGTTGGTGACCCTCTCGCGCATTCGCTGAACCTGCTCCACGAAGCCTTCACGGGCAGAGGCCTGCCAAATCATGGGCTCCAGGGCCTCTCGGTACGCCAGGCCCAGCGTCAACGAACCCGCCATCGGCCGTGCTTTAATGAGCGCCTGAAACTCCCAATCTTTGGCCCACCGCTGGTAGTAGGCCACGTGGGAATCTAATGTGCGCACTAGGGCGCCATCTTTTCCTTCGGGCCGCAGGTTTGCGTCGACCTCCCACAAACCAGGCTCAAGCCCAAACTCCATAATGATGCGCTGTGTTGCCTGGGCAAGGCGTGTTGCATCAGCCACCACAGAATCACTTTGTGTGTCGGGAGGGGCCTCAGTGACGTAGATGACATCGACGTCACTCAAGTAGTTCAGTTCCCGCGCACCCGCTTTACCCATTCCGATGATGGCCAGCGGCACGTCGGCTTCCAACACTCCGATTTCTCTTCGGGCAATGGATAAGGCCACCTCGAGTGCAGCGTCGGCTAAATCAGCTAAGGCTCGAGCAACCTGGTCGACAATCGAAATCGGTTGGGGATGCGACACATCATAAAGCGCGAGTTTCGCAAGTTCCGCCCGGTAACCGACCCGCAGCTGTGTGACAGCGGGCTCCCCCACCTGCTCCCCCACAGCCACGCCCAGCCGCCGCACAAGTTCTTCTCTGGTGGCTGGGGGGCCTGCTGCGGTAACCACCGGCGCAATCTGTTCCGGGCGTCGCTTAAAAAAATCCGCCAAACCCGACGAGGCTCCTAGGAGGGAAATGAGGTGGGTGACCCTCTGGCCGCCAGCCCCAAGCGACGACACCACATCCGGGGCGCTCTCTACAAGACGCTCCCACGCGTGCAGGGCCTGGTCGGGGTCACCTGCGTGAGAAAAAAGTGTCGCGTCGAGTTGTAACGATTCGAGCCTGGCTTTTGCTGCGCTTAATTCGCTGAAACCATTTCTGGCTAATTCGCTTAACCCCAGTGCGCCACGAGCCACCAGTTATCTCCTCGCGACTAGAGCAGCCCCAAATTGGCTTCGATTTCGTAAGGGGTGACCTGAGCACGGTATTGCTCCCACTCCAGGCGTTTGTTTTTCAGCACATGCTGGAACACCTGTTCGCCGAGTGTTTCTGCCACTAGTTCACTGTTCTCCATCAAATTCAACGCGTGATCCAGGCTTGAGGGAAGGGGTTTGTATCCCAAAGCTTTTCGCTCTTGGGAGCTCAGCTCCCAGACGGTGTCTTCTGCTTCGGCCGGTAGTTCGTAGCCCTCTTCAATACCTTTCAGACCGGCGGCGAGCAACACGGCGTAGGCCAAATAGGGGTTTGCCGCGGAGTCCATGGCTCGGTATTCGATTCGAGCGGCCTGGCCTTTACCGGGCTTATACAGCGGAACGCGAACCAACGCGGAGCGGTTGTTGTGACCCCAAGTGAGGTAACTGGGGGCTTCGTGCCCACCCCACAAACGCTTATACGAGTTCACAAACTGGTTGGTAATGGCTGTGATTTCAGGGGCGTGGGTGAGCAGACCGGCGACAAACTGGCGCCCCACCGTGGAGAGCTGGTACGTCTGGGACTGGTCGAAAAACGCGTTGGTGTCGCCTTCAAACAGTGACATGTGGGTGTGCATACCGGAACCCGGGTGGCCAGCGAACGGTTTGGGCATAAAGGTCGCGTACACGCCCTGCTCGATAGCGACCTCTTTCACCACGGTGCGGAACGTCATCAGGTTATCCGCCGTGGAGAGGGCATCCGCGTAGCGCAGGTCAATTTCGTTTTGACCGGGACCACCCTCGTGGTGTGAAAACTCGACCGAGATGCCCAAATCTTCCAACATGCGCACCGCGCGACGACGGAAATCGTGGGCTGTGCCCCCGGGGACGTTGTCAAAGTAGCCTGCTTTGTCCACTGGGACCGGACCCTCTGGCCCATATTCGCCCGATTTCAGAAGATAAAACTCAATTTCGGGGTGGGTGTAAAAGGTAAAACCCCGGTCGGCCGCGCGCTGCAGAGTGCGCTTCAGGACATAGCGGGGGTCAGACATAGCCGGTTCCCCGTCGGGGGTGTGAATGTCGCAAAACATTCTCGCTGTCGGGTCAATTTCGCCCCGCCAGGGCAAGATTTGGAAGGTTGTGGGGTCCGGGTGGGCCAGGACGTCGGCTTCGTAGGCGCGGGTGTATCCCTGGATGGACGAGCCATCAATGCCCAGGCCCTCTGCGAAGGCGCCCTCAATTTCTGCGGGGGCAACAGCCACCATTTTGAGTGTCCCGACGACATCGGTAAACCACAATCGAATGAACTTCACTCCACGTTCTTCGATTGTGCGAAGCACAAACTCTCTTTGCTTGTCCATGGCCCTCACCTACTGCGAAAACGGGGGAAAACTGGCTGACTATTAGGCTACTGGGTATGCCGACTATCCAGGTGGCCATCGCCCAAACTAACCCCATTGTGGGCGACCTCGGAGGCAACAGAGAACGTCTCGTGGAAATGGCCCAAACCGCGTGGGATCAGGGCGCCCAAGTATTCCTCAGCGGTGAGTTGGCTATGAGTGGTTACCCCATTGAAGATCTGGCATTGCGGGATGATTTTCTACACCGCGCACGGGAAGCCGTCGACCAGATGGCAACCCAACTACACGAGCGTGGCCTTGGCGACTTGGTGGTCCTCGTCGGTCACCCCGATGGGCCATTTGCGCCCCCCACCGATCAGTATTCTCCGGCGCATCCGCAGCAGGCGAAAAACTGTCTCAGCGTGCTCCACGGCGGTCAGATTGTGGCACGTTACGCCAAACACCACCTGCCGAACTATTCCGTGTTTGACGAATTCCGCACGTTCCTGCCAGGCAGTGAAAACCTCATCCTTCGCCTCGGTGGTGTCGACTTTGGCGTCATCATCTGCGAAGACCTGTGGCGGGATCACGGCCCTATCCACACGCTCAGCAGCTACCCGCTAGCCGGGCTCTTGGTTCCCAACGCCTCGCCCTTTGAGCGCGATAAAGATGATGTTCGCCTTCCGCTGGTGACCAGGCGCGCACAGCAGATGGGTGTCGCGGTGTACTACGCAAACCTTGTGGGCGGCCAAGATGACTTGGTGTTCGATGGTGACTCGGTCGTCGTCGATCAGCAAGGCACCCTGCACGCCCGCTCACCACTGTTTGTGGAACATCTGCAGCTGGTCGGGCTGGATCTGCCAGAAGCAGCTGATCATCCGCTGCCAGAAGATACGCGCTTAGTGGAATTACCCCTTGCGGCCTTGCGCCCCACCGGTGTGGTCCCCGAGGTGGCGCCGGAGCGCGACGATCTCGATGTGATTTGGAATGCGCTCGTGACGGGAACGCGCGATTACGTGGAAAAAAATGGTTTCCCCAGTGTGATGTTGGGGCTTTCTGGCGGTATCGACTCCGCCGTGTGTGCGGTCATTGCCGCTGATGCCATCGGGCCAGAGCGTGTGCACGCCGTGTCGCTTCCCAGTCGCCACTCCAGTGAGCATTCGCGCGACGATGCCCGCTTATTGGCTGAGGCAACAGGGATTGGCTACCGGGTTGAACCTATCGCCGACTTAGTTCAGCCTTTTGACGCCCAATTGGGCCTCAGCGGCCTTGCAGCAGAGAACGTTCAGGCGCGGGTGCGTGGTGTCGTGTTGATGTCACTATCAAACCAAGAAGGTCATTTGGTGTTGACCACGGGCAATAAATCCGAACTGGCAGTCGGCTATTCGACCATCTACGGAGACTCCGTCGGCGGATACGCCCCCATCAAAGATGTCCCCAAAACGATTGTCTGGGAATTGGCCCGTTGGCGTAACGCGCAAGCGACCGCACTCGGAGAGACGCCGCCCATCCCGGTCTCCTCTATTGAGAAAGCACCGAGTGCGGAGCTACGCCCCGACCAAACCGACCAGGACAGCCTGCCCGACTACGACACCCTCGATCAGATCCTCCACCTACTCATTGTGGAAGGCCTTGACCACCCACAAATTGTGAAACGCGGCTTTGACACCGACACAGTGGCCGAGGTGGTCGTCTTGGTTGACCGAGCAGAGTGGAAGCGTCGACAGGGAGCCATTGGGCCCAGAATTTCCAGCGTTGCATTCGGCCGCGATCGTCGCCTACCCGTTACTGCTCGAAACCACAGCGTCAGACCCCAGTAACGCACAGGACGACACACCTCAGCGGCGACATCAGTGTTGTGGCTCACCGGGGTCTCTGTCTGTGTCTCTGTCTCTGTCTCTGTCTCTGTCTCTGTGCCTGTTGCGCAGGCGCAACAGGGCGGGGCTAGTCTGGGGGTATGAGCGAGGCCACTAAGCGAGTGCGTGTGCGCCACTTTGCCCAGGCAAAGCAGGCGGGAACCAAAATTGTGGGGCTGACAAGCTACGACTTCCTCACCGCAGGCTTATTTGATCAAGCAGAAGTCGACTTTTTGTTAGTGGGTGATTCTGCGGGAAATGTGGTGTTTGGTTACGACACCACTGTTCCGACCACTACCGACGAGCTCATCCCGCTGGCCCGCGGTGTTGTACGCGCAGCGAAACGCGCGCTGGTTGTTGCCGACCTACCTTTTGGTTCTTACGAATCAGGTCCTGACGATGCGCTTCACACGGCTGTGCGGTTCATGAAAGAAAGCGAAGTCCACGCCGTCAAGCTAGAGGGCGGAGTGCGCTCGGCTGCGCAGATTGAACGCCTGGTGCAGTCCGGAATCCCGGTCATGGGGCACATCGGTTACACCCCTCAAAGCGAACACGGTTTAGGTGGACACGTCGTCCAGGGCCGTGGCGACGCCAGGGAGAGTTTCCTTGCCGATGCGAAAGCGGTCGAAGCGGCTGGCGCATTCGCAGTCGTCATTGAAATGGTGCCAGAGGCCCTCGCCGCAGAGGTGAGCCAAATGCTCACGATTCCCACAATCGGCATTGGAGCAGGCCGCCACACTGACGGGCAAATCTTGGTGTGGACAGACCTTCTGGGGGTCGCCACCGGTCGACTCCCCCGTTTTGTTCGCCAATACGCGTCTCTCGGCCAGGAGATGATTGAGTCGGTGTCGACTTGGCGTGACGACGTGCGCTCTGGCGCATTCCCCGACGAGTCCCACGTCTTCGAGGACTAGTCGGCCTCCTCTTCTTCGTCCCACTCTTTGGCGCGCTGACGGGCAATCTCTGGTGCCCTGAGGGCCTCCGCTTCCGACTCGTAGGGTCCGTCTCGGTCACCGCCTAGCGACTGTCGACCAAATTCGACTTGCCCTGTTTTGTGGTTGTACCACCAGGAGCCATCCGGAGCGTTTGTGTCGTCGGTCATGACACCAGTGTGCCACTGCAAGAGCCCGTTGGGACGTGCAGCGCAACATCTGGCTCAGGTGCCATTACCTAGACTTGGGGAGTGCCAAAAAATCTGGAAGGTGTACTAGTCCCCGGTGTGGTTTCGCCTTGGAGGGATGTACCCAACACCATCACTCGGCCCGAATACGTGGGGCGCAAAGAACCCCGCGAGGGTCTACGCGGTGACTGGTACTCGCCAGAAGACATCGAAAAAATTCGTGAAGCGGGTCGTATCGCCGCAGGAGCAATAGAGGCCGTACATGAGGCCATAGCTCCGGGTGTCGCCACCGACTTTCTTGACCGCATCGCCCACGAATACTTGCTCGATCACGGCGCGTATCCCTCGACTCTTGGCTACCGCGGGTTTCCCAAATCGTGTTGCACGTCAGTCAATGAGGTGATCTGCCACGGCATACCTGACGACACCGTCTTAGATGAAGGCGACATCATCAACATCGATATCACCGCCTACCGAAATGGGATGCACGGCGATACCAATAAGACCTTCGGAGTGGGCGAAATATCCGAGGATGCGAGACTGCTGATCGAGCGCACCGAAGAAGCACTAAACCGCGCTATTCGGGCAGTAAAGCCGGGCCGCCCCATCAACGTGTTAGGTCGAGCAATCGAGTCCTACGCGAAACGTTTCGGTTACGGGGTGGTCCGAGATTTCACCGGACACGGTGTGGGCGCAGAGTTTCACTCTGGCCTGATCATCCCCCACTATGACCCGGCGCCCGGCTATGACACCCCCATGGAGGTGGGAATGGTGTTCACCATTGAACCGATGCTCACTGTGGGAGAGATTTCGTGGGACATGTGGTCGGATGGTTGGACCATCGTGACCAAAGACAAGACACTCTCCGCACAGTTTGAGCACACCCTTGCCGTGACAGAAACGGGGGCGGAGGTGTTGACGCTTCCATGAACACTCAACACGCTGTCGGAATCGATGTCGGGGGAACAGGCATCAAGGGTGCCCTGGTAGACACCCAGGCCGGTGAATTGCTCAGCGAACGGATCAAATACCCCACCCCCGAAGGGGGTACACCGGGAGATATTTTCGAAGTCATTGCCCAGATTGTTGACGATTGCGGCCCAGACGCCGCGGGTTTGCCGCTGGGCGTATGTGTCCCCTCCGTCGTCAAAAACGGACGCACACTGACCGCCGCAAATATCTCGACAGAGTGGGTTGGCTTAGACGCAGAAGAAGCGCTTGAGGATCGCCTCGGTCGAGACATTGTGTTCCTCAACGATGCGGATTCCGCCGGTGTTGCAGAGGCCCACTACGGCGAAGCAGTCGGCCAAGAGGGCTTGACCATCCTCACCACCCTCGGCACGGGGATTGGCAGTGCGCTCATCCAGGACGGCGTACTCATTCCCAACACCGAATTGGGCCATCTCGAATTAGACGGAGAGGTCGCTGAGCACCGCAGTTCCGCGGTGGCCAGGCAACGCCTCGGTCAAAGCTTTGAACAGTGGGCTGCAGGGTTAGAGCGCTACTACCTGCACCTCAACCGACTGTTTAGCCCGGACCTCTTCCTGTTGGGAGGCGGTGTGTCCAAAGAAGCCGACCAGTTTCTGCACCTGATTTCCCTTCCGGTACCCATTCGCACCGCGGCGCTTCGCAACAACGCCGGAATTCTGGGGGCAGCGTTCCTCGCGCACAACACCAGGAACTCTCGTTAGGAAAAGAGGCCGGCCGATACGCCGGGTTCTGTCCCGGAAAACCGGGGGCGACCATCTCTCTCGGGTTACTGTTGCCAGCCACCTCTAGCGACCTACCCGGTGTCTAGACGAGCAGCCGTATCGACACCTGTTTGGTCTTGCTCCGGGTGAGGTTTACCAAGCAGATGCGGTCACCCGCACCTCTGGTGGTCTCTTACACCACCGTTTCACCCTTACCTTCCTTGCGGAAGGCGGTTTACTTTCTGTGGCACTATCTCGCGGATTACTCCGGGTGGGCGTTACCCACCACCCCGCTCTGTGGAGCCCGGACGTTCCTCGGCACCCGTGAGGGTGACGCGGTCGCCTAGCCGACCTCTCTTCCTGTGCCTAGAGTAGCGCGGCACGCCACACAGGACTAGACGGGCTCCTCGACTCCTCGGACGACCAAGTAATCTCTGCCTTCATCTAAGGCTTTATTTGCTGCGGCGTCCGCCAAAGAATTGTCTTCTCGGGGAACCCATTCGAAGTGCACCTTTAAGGGGCCAATCACCTCGAAGGCTTCTTTCACTAAGACTTTCATGTCGGGGTGTTTCACTTTCCAACGCCCTGACATTTGCTCGACAACAAGTTTCGAATCCAAACGCACCCGGACCGGCTCTTGAGTGTTCCATGTCCTCAACAGCCGAATCGCTTCGATCATGCCCCGATATTCGGCCACATTGTTCGATGCGACACCGCACAGCACACCCAACTGGGCCATTACCTGCCCGGTGTCTGAGTCCAACACCACGGCGCCGCCTGCTGCAGCACCGGGGTTGCCTCTAGACGCCCCGTCAGCGTGGACAACAATTTCGCTCACGAAAGGCCTGACTCGTGGGTGCGCACCAAAATGGCATTGCTGTCGGGGCAGAGCACCACGTCATCTTCAGCCGCTTTTCTCACCGACTGTAAATCAGATTCGGTGAGCTTTACCCCACTCGCGCTCGACATCCCGGCGCGCAATAGCGATGCGCCGTAACCGTAACGCTCACGCTGTCGCTCATAGAGGGCAAGAAGGTCCTCGGGGATGGTGTGGATCAGGGCGTCTCGCGAGGCGCGGAGAGTAGCCAGCTCCTCATCACTGCTGGCCAAGGCCGCTTCGAGCGAACGGTTAACCTCGTCCATTTGTCTTTCCACGTCTTGCGCGTGGGCCTGGGCTGTCGAAAACTGCTTTTCAGCTTCATCCAACCGCTCCATGACTTCCAACTCCACCTCTTCCAGCACGGCCAGTCGTTGCCGTAACACCTCTAATTCGTGTTGAAGGCCTTTGACGTCTTTGACGGAAGAGCTCTCCTCCACCCGCTTCGCATCCCGCGCAATGCGGGTTTCGACTAACTCCACATCGTTTTCGGCTCTGGAGAGCTCCGCACGTAGCTCTTCTAATTCGGCGAGAGTTTTCCTCGTCTCGGCTCGAGCAAGGGCCAAAGACGACTCGAGCTCACCGAGTTGTGCACGCTCGGGCAGGTTTGCCCGTTGTGTGTTGCCGCGACTAATAGACACGTCAATGTCCTGAAGTTCTAACAGTTTTGCCTGATCGGCGGGCTGGGCTTTCACACACTCTCCCTGACTGGTGGTGGGCCCAGTCTAAACACCGGAGCTGGTGCCACTGGATTGTCTCTTCGTGATGACCGAGGCTTCGGTCGTGGCGGGTAGCACCGAGGGTCAGCCTGGGTGGACGACAAAATCCCACGGATCGGTCACGATGTCACTGACTCGAATATCAAGATCAGGCAGGTCCTGTTGAAGAGTGTGTCGAACCCCGTCGAGGAAAAACCACTCCGACGCAAAATGGGACACATCAATGAGGCAAGGACCCCGGCCCAGCTGACGGGCCTGCTGCACATCACTGGCGGGGTGATGGCGCAAATCACCGGTGATGTAGACATCAGAGGCGAGCACTTCTGGATGGTCAAGAAGCGAATCACCTGCACCCGTACAGAGGGCTACACGGGAGACCATCTGATCGGGATCGCCTGACACTTTCACCCCACCGGCAGTCTGTGGGACCAAACGACCCAACTGGGTTGCTAAGTCGTAGAGCCGCACGGGGCTGGGTAGGGTTCCCACCCGACCAATTCCCGCATCCGATGTCACAGACGGGGTAATCGGGGTCATCCCCTGGAGGCCCAATGCGCCACCCACACTCTCCGAGGTGCCCCGATCGACAGCGTCCGCGTTGGTGTGCGCGGAAAACACCGCAATTCCGGCCCGCACGAGTGCGGCCACCAGGTGGCCTTTGACTTCGTCTTCGACTAAGGAGTTCACCGGACGAAACAGGAGAGGGTGGTGAGAAACAATGACGTCGACGCCTTCGGCGACCGCTTCGTTAACGGTGTCTAGGGTGATGTCCACGACCAGCATGACTTTCTCAACACTCGCGCTGGGTCGACCGAGAACTAGCCCCACTGCATCCCAGTCTTCAGCAAGTTCTCGCGGCCAAAGCGTGTCGAGAACGTCGACGAATTCTTGAACGCTTAGTTCACAGTTGTTCACACTCACGCCTTTGCCGAGCGGCGTTCACTCGTGTGCACGCCTCCTCGAATACCAGCTAGCGCGGCCACAACGAAGCCCACAATGAGTGCGACGAAGGGGCCCAGCTGCCAGCCGGAGAGGTCGCTTAAGCCCCACTGTTGGAATGGCCCCAACAGATAGCCCACACCCTGTAGCCAGAGCGTGTCGAGGTTAAGCAGTCCAAGACCCAGCGCAATCGCACCGATAAAACCGAGCACCGGCGCAACCCTAAAACCCGGGAAATCTCCGCTAGTCCCTGCCAGCACCCTTGGATCAAGGTAAACCCGGCGGGTTACCACCTCACCGGCAAAGATTCCCACCCAGGCCGCCGATAGGACACCTGCGACCAAAGCCACGTCGATCAACCAGTTGTGGAAATCGGGGGCAAAAACAATGAGAGCAATGATCCCCAACGCGGCAAGGGCACCCACAAGGGTTGCCGCCGCGTAACGAGGAATCCGAATACCCAGGCTGAGCACCGCATATCCAGAAGAGTGCACACTCAGCGCAGCGATTGCCACCAACGGAAGCGCCCCAAGAATCAGTGCAGGGATTGGGTACCATCCGGGGGCATCGCCGAGAGCTGTGTCAAAAAAATCACTGAAGAGGAGTGAGCGGTTTTCGTCGCCCGAACCACCGAGTAACGCCCCCCATGCAATGAGGCCCACAATCGGAATCACTGCGGCAACAGCGGCCACTGACGGTCCAGCAGGACCCGACCTGTTTCGCTGGAATCGGGCAATATCGCCGCCGAAGTGGGCCCAGAACACCACGAGCACGCTCATCACGACGGCAGTACCCGCGACCATGGTCGATAGTGCGCCGTCAGCGCGCCGAAACGCTTCCCCGGAGAGTTGGTCCAGGGTGGCCAAGAACAACCCGATCGCTCCCAGTAGTCCCATTCCGGCAGCAGACCACAGTGCAACCGTGACCCACCCGCGTCCCGCGATGGCAAGACCCGCGGCTGCGAGGGCAAAAAATGCCCCCAAGATGACCTGCATCAACGCGGGTTCGCCGTTCCAATAATTGGATTCCACCAACACACCGGTGGCCATCCAAGACGCCGCCCATAGAACAACTGTGGCAACAAAAATCCGGATGAGCACCATCAACACAGCGGGAACAATGTTGCCCACCATGCCAAAGGCAGCCCGCGAAGACACGAGGGTGGGAAGCCCCGACTGCGCACCTTTCAGGGTGCCAAGAACCAACGGAATCGCCGCTAGCAAGGCACCCACACCACCGACAACTACGGCTTGCCCCACACTCAGTCCAGTATCAATGAGCCACACGCCCAGCAAAACCACCGGGAGTGGGGTTCCCAGAGCCCACCACACCCACAGCAGCTGTGTTGCCTTGTCGGTGCGAACGTTATCCGCAGTGGGCTCAGCCCCTACGTGGTCAAATCCGAAGCGGCTAGACGTTTGCGCGCCTAAATCCTGAAAAGGAACCTCGGTCACAGGTTTTGTCGCGAGAGCCTGTTGAACAGAAACCGGCTGTTGCGTTGCAGCACTCGCTGTGTCCCCCGAAGCATCAGACAGGGTTGTTTCGGGCCTGGGCTGACTCTCGATTTCAGAAGACTGGGAGTCAGATACGCCAGCAGCGGGCTCACCTTCTCCAGCTTGGTCGGCCAGCTCCTCTAAGAGGGTAACCTCGGACTCGCGTTGCGCGGGTTCTGGCTGGTCGAGTACTTCGGCTAAGGGCCACGCGTTCGTTGGTGGGGTCACCGCATCAGGGTCGACCAAAATCTGTTCAAACGAGCCCTGCCCACCCGCGGATTGCTCCTGGGCGTGGTTGCTCTCTGATTCTAAATCCTGTTGCGGGCCGTCATCCGGCAGCTCTTCGTCGGCGGTCACTCCGCCCCAGCGCGGGAGAATGATGGGTTCTGACTCGACGGGCTCTGACTCGACAGGCTCTGACGCGACAGGCTCTGACGCGACAGGCTCTGAATCGACAGGCTCTGACGCGGCGCCGATCTCTGGCTGGGGCTCGACGAGTTCGGGGGTGGCCTCCGACGCCGGCGTAGACGAGTTGTCGGTATTGGACGCGGGTGAAACCGGTTCGGCCTGGGACTGTGCGGGCACTTCGGGTGGGGCACTGGCCGCGGGAGCAGGAGGGCTTTGAGGGGTCAGACTTTCTACCGGTACACCCTCGAATTGTGCCCGGCCTCGCAAGACAATGTCCTCAGCTTCGTCTTCCGGGAAGCTTTGGCGAATAAGGGCTTCCCACCCTTCAAACTCGCTATCTTCTCTTTTTCGAAGATCCATTTGTTCCTGAAGGGCATTGATGAGGGCTCCTGTTTCCGTTCCCTCCTCACCCATGCTCGCCATAATTTCCTGGTCCGAAAGGGAACGTCGCTCCGGCGGGGCAAGCACCGCATCATCCCAACCCGATGAAGCCTGGGGAGCACCCGGCTGGGGCGGAATCGGCTGGGGAGGCGCTGAAGAGGTTTCTTTGGGTTCGACGGGCTGTGCGAGGGGAGCAGGTGCTTGGGCAGAGGCCATGGGGGGTGGGGTCTGCGGGGTAACCTGCGGGTTTGAAGGCGCATTCCACTGCGGTGCCGAGGATGGTGCGAACGGTGACGAGTCCGCCACAGCGTCTGT
Organism: Pontimonas salivibrio; assembly: GCF_002950575.1. Taxonomy (NCBI): domain Bacteria; kingdom Bacillati; phylum Actinomycetota; class Actinomycetes; order Micrococcales; family Microbacteriaceae; genus Pontimonas; species Pontimonas salivibrio. The sequence goes on along the minus strand of NZ_CP026923.1, from coordinate 880,272 downwards.
TGCGGGCGACGGACCTGGGGGCGGAGTTTCGCTCTGTGAACTCTGACTGGCCCGAGTGGTGTCAGCCATCAGCTGTGGCGACTCTGGGGGCAGTGCAACAGCGCCCTCGCCGAGATTGACGGGTACCTCTGCGTCTTGTGCAGGCGGCGTAAATGTTGAGCGCCGCTTCACGCCGCCGTCCGAGCGCTCGTCGTCAGGGAATTCCGCCTCGATCATGCCTTCAACAATACGTGTCTAATGCCGTTGACGCATCGTGCGCGCCCTCGCGGCGAGCACCACAGCAATGGTAATTGCGACGAGGCCCGCGATTCCCAGCGGGCCAAACCGTTCTCCCACCACTCCAACAGCCAAGAGTGTAGCCACAGCAGGTTCCACCAAAGCGATGACCAAGACAACACTCGAGCTCAGGTGTGTTAGGCCTTGGCCGTAAAGGAGGTAACTGATCACCATGGGGCCGGTTACTAAGTATCCGAGGCCCGTGACGCTGCTGGCCTCCCACTGCAGACTCGACAACTGGGTCACCATCACCACCAGTAAGGGCACAGCTCCCGCCCCAAAAACCGCACCGGTGGCACTCAGCGAAGACGCCCCGGTGCGAATTATGCGTGAGAGGCAATAGGAAAACGTGCCGTAGGCAACCCCGGCGAGCAAGGATAAGCCAAGCCCCACAGGCCACAGCGTGGGATCGGCGGTGGTGAGTTCCCGCTCCCCCGTGGCCAACACGATGACACCCGCCACACCTACCAAGAGAGCCCACCACCAGGTAGCACCAGGAGGGTCTCGCTCAAGTCGCCATTCGAGGACTGCCCCGACTAAAGGCCCGGTGGCGAGCGCAACAATATTGCCGACTGCGACACCAGCGAGGCTCATCCCGGTGTAAAAGGCGAGCGGGTATGCAGTGACCGCTGCAGCACCTGCGAGCAACACAGGACGAAGCGACGGGTTGGCCCATAGCGCCAGGGCCCGACGCCCGCCAAGTAGTGCCAGGACCACTCCCCCCACACCCATGGTGATTGCACCGACGGTGACCGCCGAGACTGTGTCAGAGATGAGGTAGGCCACTGTTCCCGTTGTTCCCCACAGGCTGGCACCGAGGGCCACCATGATGGTCGCTCGAGTGTGACTCATCTACCCATCCTCCAGTCCTCAGGGCTACTACGCTGTTGGGTAAGACCCGGCGAGTCCAAGGAGATTACGGTGAACTCTGGCGAAAAATTTGTTGCCTGGCAGCGCGCGCGGCTGCACTTGATTGTGTCCCAAATTGCCCCAACAGTGTTGCTCATTTCCACGGTGGCTCTCCTGCAGTGGGGTCTGGCTGAGACGGGCTTGGCGGTGCGCATTGCAGCCTTGGGCATTTTGTTGGCCTCTGGCATCTTGGGTGCCCTGGTTCAGTTTCAGTCGGCCACCGAGGCACAACACATCGCCCAAGACCTTTCAGGTGGTGAATTCAGTCGGATGGTCGTGGGTGCTTCTCACTGGCTGTGGGTTCCCAAATTTCTCACTCCGGCCGTTTTCGTGGTGATTTACCTGGCCTTAGTGGTGGCGCTGCTGTTTTAGTGTTCGCCGGGTGCAGGCCGGCTCATTAGCGCGCTGTGCCTATTAGTCGGATACGTCCAACTCGATGGTTCCCAGCTCACCAAATCGGGCCACAACGCGATCCCCGGGATTAATGGGGAGGGCACGCTCCACCAGATTGCCGGTGAAAATAATGAACCCGGCGGGGGTCGCTAAGGACTGTGTGAGTCGTTGTCGAACCACGTCAACGACGACGTGGAGGGGGTTGCCCAATACACGTGAGCCCTCCCCATACAGTGTCGGAAAGTCCCCCACGTCAAACGCCACGGTCTCAGTCGCCGGGTCGAACTGGTCGGGCCGAAGACCGTGTTCGCGCCAGGCGGCTCCTCTGGCTGAACTGTTGTCGGCGAGCGCATCGGCCAGAATAAAGTGCGCGGTTTCGTAGCGGGGGTCAACAATTTCGATTCCTGCGTGTAGGCCGCCGATTGCGTTGATGATGTCTTCGTCGCTCATGTCTGGGTCATCCACGGCTGAGTCGAATACGGCCACCATTTCTGGTTCGACTTTGGGCTGAACGCTTTTTCCACAGTGAATGGTGCCGGTCACGATCATGGCGTCGGTGAGATACCCCACACTGGAGTAGTCAACGCCCGCTTCAGCCCTTTGGGCTTGTGTGGTTAGGCCTAGTTTGACTCCAATGACTCGCTCCCCACGTGCCTCTCGAAGTGCCAGCTGCGCACGTTGAATATCAGCCCCCTGGTCAACGGTGAGTGGCTGGTTTTCTATGAGAGGCCGAGGATGGTGCTGCGCCTGGTCAGCGGCTTCCAAGAGCGACTGGGCAAGGTGGTCGACTGCGTCGGCGCTCATCATTGTGTGCACTCTCTTCTTCAGGTTCGCTTACTACTGGCGGCACAAGCAACGGCCGCTTGGGGGGCTTTCTTGTTGTCACACAACGTTAGCGCCGAGGTGCAATCCAGCGCGCGAGAAGGTCACCGTCGCGGTGCCATGTCCGTATGACCGGAGGACGACTGACAGTGGAGTGCGGGAGAAAAGTGGGCCCGGAGGGACTCGAACCCCCGGCATCCACGGTGTAAACGTGGCGCTCTAACCAACTGAGCTACAGGCCCTAATGTGCGAGTCCAATCGTATACCGAGAGTTGTGCGAGCTGCGCGATGGGGGCAGACGGGTTTCCCCCGCGGGTCTAGACTGGGGGTGTTCCAGAGCTGATGAAGTACCCCTTCGGAGGTTCGGGAGCTTTTTTTGGAGGACTCTCCCAACACAGGAAAGAGGTCACCCATGGCGGTCAACGACCAGGACCCTTACTCGTTTACTCCGATGGATTCCGATCCCCAAGAGACATCTGAATGGAACCAGTCGCTTGACGGTGTGGTCTCCGAATCAGGCCACCAACGCGGTCGAGAGATTATGCTCTCGCTTCTCAAACGCTCCAAAGAGCTTCATTTGGGTGTGCCGATGGTTCCCACCACCGACTACCTGAACACCATTGCCCCCGAGAACGAAACGCCGTTTCCCGGGGATGAAGAAATCGAACGGCGCTACCGCAGTTGGATTCGTTGGAATGCGGCCATCATGGTCCACCGCGCTCAGCGACCAGAGATTTCCGTTGGTGGACACATTTCCACCTACGCATCATCCGCATCGCTGTATGAGGTTGGTCACAACTATTTCTTCCGCGGCCCAGACCATGAGGGCGGCGGCGACCAGGTGTTCTACCAGGGCCACGCCTCACCGGGCATGTATGCCCGGTCCTTTTTAGAAGGTCGGCTCGATCAGGATCAGCTTGAAGGGTTCCGTCAAGAAAAGTCCCACCCGTCAGGTGGTTTAAGTTCCTACCCGCACCCGCGGTTGATGCCCGAATTTTGGCAGTTCCCCACCGTGTCAATGGGAATCGGTCCGATTCACGCGATCTACCAAGCCCAAATGAACCGCTATTTGACCGATCGAGGCATCAAAGATGCCTCCGATTCACACGTCTGGGCGTTCCTCGGTGACGGCGAGATGGACGAAATTGAATCTCGTGGCGCCCTGCACGTTGCCGCGAACGACGATCTTGACAACCTGACGTTTGTCATCAACTGCAACCTGCAGCGACTCGATGGGCCAGTGCGCGGTAACGGCAAAATCATTCAAGAGCTCGAGAGTTTCTTCCGCGGCGCCGGCTGGAACGTCATCAAAGTGATTTGGGGACGCGAATGGGATCAACTTCTCCAAGCCGACCACGATGGCGCTCTTCGCAACCTGATGAACGTCACCCCCGACGGCGATTTCCAAACCTATAAGGCCGAAAACGGCGCCTATGTTCGGGAAAACTTCTTCGGTCGCGACCCACGCACCGCAGAAATGGTGGCGCATATGAGCGACGACGAGATTTGGGCACTACGCCGTGGCGGTCACGATTACCGCAAGGTCTATGCCGCGTTTGAAGCGGCCAAGAACCACAAAGGCCAACCCACTGTGATTCTCGCCAAAACGGTGAAGGGTTACGGTTTGGGCCCCAGCTTCGAAGGCCGCAATGCCACGCACCAGATGAAGAAGCTCACGCTGGAGAACCTGAAAACCTTCCGCGATGACATGCGCATTCCGATTTCGGACCAGGAGTTGGAGAAAGACCCCTACCAGCCCCCGTTCTACCACCCGGGTGAATCCGACGAAGCAATCCAGTATTTGCAGGAGCGCCGCCGTGAACTGGGTGGGTATATCCCCCAACGCCGCTCCCGCTACACCCAGGTCGCCCTTCCTGAAAAGTCGACTTACGACATCGGTAAGACGGGGTCTGGAAAACAGCAGGTCGCTTCCACTATGGCGTTTGCCAGGCTGTTTAAAGACCTGCTGAAGGACAAAAACTTCGGAGCGAGGTTTGTGCCGATCATTCCCGATGAGGCACGCACTTTCGGAATGGACGCCTACTTCCCCACGGCGAAGATTTACAACCCGCACGGTCAAAACTATGTGTCGGTAGATCGCGAACTTCTCCTGGCCTACAAGGAAAGCCCGCAGGGTCAAATTTTGATGCCGGGTATCAACGAAGCCGGTGCCGTTGCCTCATTTGTTGCTGCGGGCACAAGCTACGCCACCCACGGTGAACCGCTCGTCCCGGTATACGTCTTCTACTCCATGTTCGGGTTCCAACGAACGGGTGATCAGTTCTGGGCTGCGGGCGATCAAATGGCCAGAGGGTTCATCATTGGTGCGACTGCAGGACGAACAACCCTCACCGGTGAAGGCCTACAACACGGTGATGGTCACTCGCACATGATTTCGGCGACAAACCCCGCCGTCATCTCCTACGACCCGGCCTACGGTTACGAAATTGCCCACATCGTGGAGGCCGGACTGGACCGCATGTATGGCGGAAACCACCCTGATCCAAACGTCATGTACTACCTCACGGTATACAACGAGCCCATCTCTCAACCGGCCGAACCAGAAGGGCTCGACGTCGAAGGCGTTGTTCGAGGTATCTACCTGCTTCAACCCGCCGCGGAAGCACACAGCTCGAGGGCGCAAATTCTTGCCTCCGGCGTGGGTGTCCCCTGGGCCCTCGAAGCACAGGAGCTGCTCGCCAAGGATTGGGCCGTCTCTGCTGACGTGTGGTCGGTAACCTCCTGGACTGAGCTTCGACGGGATGGGCTTCGCTCGCAAGAGCACAATTTCTTGTACCCGGAGGAACCGCCCCAGGTCGCCTATGTCACACACAAGCTCCAATCAGCTGAGGGCCCCTTCCTCGGCGTGAGTGACTTCATGCACCAGGTTCCCGACCAAATCCGGGCCTTCATCCCCGGCGACTACGCCACTTTGGGCGCTGACGGTTTCGGCTTCAGTGACACGAGGCCTGCCGCAAGGCGGTTCTTCCACATTGACGGGCCGTCCATTGTCGTTCGCGTTCTCCAACAATTGGCCGACCAAGGAAAAGTGGATCGGGCGTTGATTGCCCAGGCAATCGTGAAATACCAACTCCACGACGTGACGGCAGGAACCAGCGGAAGCGCGGGTGGAGACGCTTAACAGCTTTCCCGGGGGCGGCAGATCGTCTCCACCGGGGTTTCCACAGGGGTAGCGTGAACTACCCCAGCGGTGAGTGCAAAGGGGTGAGCGATGGCCGAAATGACCAAGGAGCAAACGCTCCATTGGCTGAGAAATAGCTCTGGTGAGCTTGCCACGAGCACTCTGGCTCGTTTAGAGGACACCCTGCCCTGGTATCGAGAGATGCCGCCGTCAAGACGATCTTCGGTGGGAATGGTTGCGCAAGCAGGCATCACCTCATTTATCCGGTGGTACGAAAACCCAGACTCGTCACCCTGGATTGCCTCAGACGTTTTCAACGCGGCCCCACGCGAACTCTTGCGCTCTGTGAGCCTGCAGGAAACCCTCCAGCTGATCAAAGTGACCGTTGAAGTCGTTGAAGAGTATTTACGCGACGGTTCCAAGCAACTTCAAGAAGCCATCCTGCTGTACTCGCGGGAAATCGCCTTCGCCGCAGCCGATGTGTATGCGAGGGCTGCCGAGGCTCGCGGTTTGTGGGATCAGCGGCTAGAAGCCCTCGTGGTCGATTCAATACTCTCCGGCGAGTTCGACCACGAAATGCCCAGTCGAATCGCAGCGTTGGGTTGGAGTGGGACGGGCGATGTCGCCGTCGCGGTAGGCACCAGCCCACGACCCGTCGATGTGGACCCGATTCGTCGAGTGGCCAGGCATATGAATGCTGACGTACTGATTGGGGTCCAGGGAAGCCGCCTTGTGGTCGTGATCGGTCACCGCTCACCCGAGGAGGGCGACAGTCCAGCCGACGCCATCGCGTTTGCTGAGATCATTCAGGCGATGGATGAGTGGTTTGGTGAAGGCCCTCTCGTCTTAGGCCCCACTGTGGCCAGCGTTCTTGACGCTGCGACCAGTGCACGAGCGGCGCTTTCCGGGTTTGCGGTTGCCGGTTCGCTGCGACAACCCAGTCGCCCGTTGCTCGCTGATGATGCGTTGCCTGAAAGGGCGCTCGCGGGTGATGCCATCGCGCGAGCCACCTTGATTACGGATATTTATGAACCCCTGCGCGAGCATCCACTAGATCTGTTGAGCACGGTGTGGACATACTTTGAAACCGGCTACTCGCTGGAGGCCACCGCGAAAGAACTTTTTGTGCACCCCAACACGGTGCGCTATCGCCTGAAAAAAGTCGCCGACATGTTGTCCTTTGACCCGGTGGAGGCGAGAGATTCGATGATCATCCATCTGGCGATCATCCTCGGGCACATTGCGGAGCGTTCGGGTTCACAGGCGTCAAAGAAACCCACCCTGAACGCGGGTAGTAGGTAACCCACGAAGAATTAGGGTTTTCTTTCCCTCTAACCTCCTATGACCGGTGGTGGCCACCCCTGGACACTAGGGGGATGCGTGTTGTCGTTGCTCCCGGACAAGGCTCCCAGAAACCAGGTTTCCTCGCTCCGTGGTTAGAAAATCCAGAAACCCACAAAATCGTGGCCGACTGGTCGGCCGCTATCGGGGTCGACTTGATCACTCATGGGACACACAGCGATGCGGAAACAATCCGAGACACCCGGATTGCTCAACCGCTAATCGTTGCCGCCGGATTGATCTCGGGCCGGGCGCTTCAAGCCACTCTCACTGAAGACGTGCACTATGCCGGACATTCGGTGGGTGAGTTCACTGCGGCTGCACTTGCCGGGGTTCTCACCGACGTAGAAGCCCTCCAACTAGTCGCCCGTCGCGGTGCGGCGATGTCCAAAGCGGCGTCACTCACACCAACGGGGATGTCGGCTGTGGTGGGAACCAATCTGGAGTCACTGGAGGGTGTCCTGGACGAGCGAGGACTCATTGCAGCGAACGTGAATAGTTCCACTCAGGTGGTCGTCGCCGGTGAACTCGCTGCTCTAGACGACTTGCGAGGTAACCCGCCGGAGGGCACCCGAGTGATTCCCCTCGAGGTGGCGGGAGCGTTCCACACCAGCTTCATGCAGCCTGCCCAGGCTGACCTCGAGTCGGCTGCCACAAGTGTGTCGCCCAAAGACCCGACTTCGGTGATCTACACAAACCAAGACGGCTCGGTCGTCACCTCGGGTGGCAAATACCTGGAACTCTTGGTTTCTCAAATGACCTCACCCGTCCGTTGGGACCGGTGCATGGAAGCTTTCGTGGCGGCCGGTGCCACAGAGGTGATTGAACTTGCCCCGGCAGGTGCACTGGTGGGACTGGCGAAGCGGTCCATGCCGGGTGTGTCAACCCGGAAGCTAGACTTGCCCGAGCACTTAGACGCGTTTTCCGCTGAAGAAAAGGGTTAATGTGGCTTCTCTTAATCAAACCACCGGGGCACCCCACTCAAGGATTTACTCCTTGGGCGCCGCGCGAGGTGACCTGGTGGTCCCCAATGACGACCTGATCGGACCGATTGATTCCTCGGATGAGTGGATTCGTCAACGTACTGGCATTATCGAGCGACGCCGCGCAAGCGAAAAAGTCCAAGCGATTGACTTAGCTGAACAGGCTTCCCTCGAAGCTATCGCCAAAGCGGGTATCAAGGCATCGGAGATTGGTGCAGTCATCGTCGCGACCATTTCGAACACCGTGCAGACCCCGTCCCTGGCCGCCCTTCTTGCCGACCGTATAGGCGCCACCCCGGCTCCGGCCTACGATGTCTCGGCCGCGTGCGCGGGGTATACCTACGGAATCGCGCAAGCTGACGCTCTCATTCGCGGAGGAATCGCTCGTTATGTGTTGGTTGTCGGCGCGGAAAAGCTGAGTGACTTTGCAAAACCTTCGGATCGCAGCATCTCCTTTCTCCTGGGCGATGGAGCTGGAGCAGCAATCGTGGGACCTGCAGAAGAGCCCGGTATTGGACCAACCCTGTGGGGTTCAGACGGTTCGCGCTGGGATTCGGTGGGAATGGATAGGCCGCTGAAAGACGCCTTCAATGATCCCGACGGCGAGTTTCCGACCCTTCGACAGGACGGTCAAGGGGTGTTTCGTTGGGCTGTCTGGGACATGGCAAAAGTTGCGCGCGAGGCACTGGAAGTGTCTGGCATTACCGCAGAAGATTTGACCGCGTTTGTTCCCCACCAAGCCAATATGCGGATCATTGACGAGTTCGCGAAACAATTGGGGCTTCCTGAATCGGTGCTGGTCGCTCGAGACATTGCGCACACCGGAAACACCTCAGCGGCCTCAATTCCGTTGGCAATGCACCAGCTGTTGGCTGACCACCCGGAAGCCTCCGGGGGCTACGCACTGCAAATAGGTTTTGGTGCCGGCCTGGTGTACGGCGCTCAAGTTGTGCGTTTGCCCTAACAGGCGGGGCTCGCGCGCACCGTAGAATAAAACACTGTTCATCGACTACCAGATATTGAGAGGTTCCCCATGGCCCACACCACCGAAGAGATTATGTCCGGCCTCGCCGAGCTTATTACCGACGAAACCGGAATTGCCGCCGACCAGGTCGAAATGGATAAGTCCTTCACGGACGACCTCGACATCGACTCGATTTCAATGATGACGATCGTGGTTAACGCTGAGGAAAAGTTCGATGTGAAGATTCCCGACGACGAGGTCAAGAACCTTTTGACGGTGAAAGATGCCGTCGAGTTCATCGAAAAAAATCAGTAACCTGCGCGGGTTCTCCCGCAAGTCACACTGACCACGGAGGGATACGTCATGGTCGAAGTGGTCGTCACCGGTATTGGTGCCACCTCCCCGCTAGGGGGAACGGCACGGGATTCATGGACCGCCCTGCTGGCAGGGCAGTCCGGTGTGCGCACCCTCGAGCACGACTGGATCGCTGAGCGAGAGATTCCGATTACGTTTGCCGCGGAAGTGGCGGTCAAAGCGGAGGACGTGTTAGAGCGTCGAGAAATTAAGAGGCTCGACCCCTCCGCACAGTTGGCACTGATTTCCGCCAGGGAAGCGTGGGCGGATAGCGGCTTGGAAGGAATCGCTCCGGAGCGGATCCTGGTCGACTACGCCACAGGAATCGGTGGTCTGTGGACGCTGTTGGATGCATGGGACACGCTTCGAGAAAAAGGTCCCCGGCGCGTCTTACCGATGACCATTCCCATGCTGATGCCGAACGCGGCCGCGGCCGCGGTCAGTATGGAACTGGAGGCTCGCGCTGGCGCACGCACCGTGGTGTCCGCGTGTGCATCGGGAACCGAATCCATTGCCAACGCCTATGAACATCTCCAACTGGGTCTTGCCGATGTCGTCGTCGCGGGTGGAACCGAGTCGGTGGTCCACCCCTTGCCGATCGCGGCTTTTGCGGCAATGCAGGCGCTGTCGAAAAGAAACGATGATCCCGCACGGGCTTCTCGCCCCTATGACGTGGACCGCGACGGTTTTGTGTTGGGTGAGGGTGCGGCAACGCTCATCCTCGAGACTCGCGAGCACGCGGAAGCCCGCGGTGCGCGCATTTATGCCGAACTCGCTGGCGGTGCGGTGACCTCAGACAGCTACCACATCACGGCCCCCGACCCTGAGGGTGGCGGGGCATCCAGGGCCGTCCTACAAGCCTTAGAACAAGCCGGTGCAGGCCCCGAGGATGTGGGCCACATCAATGCTCACGCCACGTCGACCCCTGTCGGTGATATCGCGGAATACCACGCGCTCTACTCCGTCTTTGGTGAGTACGTGAAGCAAATCCCTATCTCGGCCACCAAGGCTGCCACCGGACACCTTCTGGGCGGTACTGGTGCACTCGAAGCCGTATTTACCGTGCTGGCATTGCACGAGCGCACTGCCCCTCCCACCATCAACCTGGATAACCAGGACCCAGAGATTCCACTCGATGTCGTCACAAGCCCCCGGACGCTTCCCGATGGGCCATTACTGGCGTTGTCCAACTCCTTCGGTTTCGGTGGGCACAACGCGGTTGTTGCTTTCCGTAGCAACTAGCTTGGCTTTTGCCCAGGACTGACTGGGAATTGGCGCACAAACTGACCAACTGGTCAGGATGTGGTGTCTCTTCACTTTAGGCTCGAGGTCGTGTCCAATCACGATCACATCCTGCAGGTCTCCCTGGAGCGCTTCGCCCACCAGGGAATCGCCCACACCACGATTCAGGATGTGGCCGACCACGCCGGGTCATCCAAAGCCAACGTGCTCTATCACTTTCACAATAAAAACCACCTCGTCGATGTGGCACTCGCACCAGCACTCGAAGCTCTTTCCGCCCTGTTGGAGCGCTCCAACGAATCCGCAACCCACGACGCCGGCTCCCGGCGGGTGTTTATTGACAACTTCGTCGATTTCCTGATCAACCACCGCCTCGCCACCCACATCATCGTCGCCCACCCCTACCTCGCCGAGGAGAGTAAATCGCTTGGCCGCGCACACCAGCTGATGGCACAAATGGCTGAAATGGTGGGTGAGATGACCGATGGCGAAGAAGACCGACTGCGTTTTGGCATCGCCGTCTCAGGAGCCACCTACGCCCTGGTCTCCAGTGGCATCTTGGGGGTACCGGGGCTCGATGACGAGGCTGCCAGAGAAGGATTGCGCGAGGTGCTCGGCCAAATGTTGCGACTTGAACAGCCGGAGGCCAGCCGCTAATGGCCACTTTCCTCTATCGCCTGGGTAAGGCGAGCTACCGTCACGCGGGCCGGGTTCTCCTCGGCTGGCTTGTCGCCCTCATCGCGATTGGCGGTATCGGCTTTGGTTTCGCCGGAGCCACCGATGAGGAATTCCGTATTCCCGGCAGTGAATCTCAGGAAGCCTTTGACCGACTCGAAGCGGTTTTTCCCACTTTCGCCGGAGCATCCGCACAAGCAGTCATCGTCGCGCCAGAGGGTGAGCGGCTCACGACACCGTCGAACCGTCTCGGCATCATCGAACTCGCGACAACCATTAAAGATCTTGACGGCATCGAAGAAGCGGTGCACCCCTTTGAGGAATTCGCCGAACAGGCCCTCTCCGAGGACGCCACCACGGCGTACATCCAGATTCAATTCGAGGCGGCCGGCCCCGAAGTGACCGATGAACTCTTGACTGAGCTTCAAGCAACCAGAGCAATTGTGGAACCCCTAGGACTTCGGGTTGAATTCGGCGGAGCCGTGTTTCAAGACCAAGAGGTCGGCCTCACCATCGCTGAAGTGTTCGGTGTCGCCTTTGCGGGACTAGTCCTCATCGTGACCTTCCGGTCCTTTCGACCCGCCTGGATGCCCCTCGCGAGTGCCATTATCGGGGTGGGCATTGTGCTGGGTGTGTTGTTCTTCGCCGCCCGCGAGCTCACTATTTCCAGCTCTGGGCCACTACTTGCCGTGATGCTGGGTCTTGCAGTGGGTATCGACTACTCACTATTTATCCTCTCTAGACACCGAACGCAGTTAGCCGCCGGGGAAGACGCTGAAGAATCAGCCGGGATCGCGGTGGGAACAGCGGGAAATGCTGTGGTGTTCGCGGGAGTGACCGTGATTGTGGCCCTTCTGGGTCTTTTTGTCGTAGGATTGCCCTTCCTCAGTGTGTTGGGTGCTTCGGCCGCTCTCGCGGTGGCTATCGCCGTCGTGGCAGCCATCACCCTCCTGCCCGCCTTCATGGGTCTCGCGGGGGAAAAACTGCGTCCTCAACCGGGTTCACAAGCAGCCCGGGTGGCCGCCTACTCGGCGGACAACCCCAGTTTTGGCAGGCGTTGGGTGCGCATGGTGGCAAAGCGCCCTCTCGCCGTCACACTCATTACCGTGCTGGGCCTTGGGGCAATTGCTCTACCCGCACTGTCGTTAGATCTCAACCTTCCCGGTGGGGGTCAAGAACCAGAGGACTCCACACAGCGCCAGGCGTACGACCTCATCAGTGAAGGGTTTGGCCCGGGATATAACGGCCCGCTCCTCATCGCCGTCGACATCACCCGAAGCGAAGAGCTAATAGACGACCTGGAGGCGATGGAAGAAGACTTCGGCCAGATTCCAGGCGTGGCGTATGTCAGCCAAGGGTTCCCCTCCCCCGGTCTCGACACGGGCATCTTCCAAATCGTCCCGGAGTACGCACCCGATTCGAAGGAGACAAAAGCACTCCTGGCAGATATCCGGGAGCGCATTCCCGACTGGGAGCAGGAATACGACGCCCCGATGGCTGTCACCGGTGTGACTGCCATCGGTGTCGATGTGTCTGAGCGCATCCAAAATGCGCTGCTGCCCTTTGGCGTCGTCGTCGTCGGACTCGCCATCGTGTTACTACTCGCCGTCTTCCGATCGATCGTGGTCCCCCTGAAAGCGGCGTTGGGTTTTGCCCTCTCAGTCACTGCAGCGTTCGGAGTCGTTGTCGTGGTGTTCCAGTGGGGTTACGGGGCAGACCTGCTACACGTGACCCCTGGCCCCATTTTGAGCTTCATGCCCATCATCCTGATGGCGGTGCTCTTTGGTTTAGCGATGGACTACCAAGTGTTCATGGTCTCCGGCATGCGCGAAGTCCAAGTGCACACCGGAAATTGGCGACACGCCATCGAGGAGGGCTACTCCCAGGGTGCACGGGTGGTGATGGCTGCCGCCCTCATCATGTTTTTCGTCTTTTTCTCCTTCGTCCCAGAAGGCTCCAACACGATTAAACCCATCGCATTGGGCTTGGCGGTCGGGATTGCCTTTGACGCGTTTATCGTCCGGATGACCCTCATTCCCGCCCTGATGGCACTCTTTGGGCGAAAAGCTTGGTGGCTTCCCAACTCCTGGAACTCACGAGTGCCACAGGCGGATGTGGAGGGCGAACAGCTTCGAGACCACATCCGAGACACCCAGTGGGCGCGCCAACACCAACACCTTGCCGTCCACGCCGATTTCTTGGTCACCCAGTCGGGGCCCGAGCAGCCACTCTCACTCGAATGGGAGCCCGGTGCACGTATTGACCTGGTGGGCGAACCCCAACACACCAGTGCACTAGCCGCCACCCTTTCGGGCTATCTGCCACCCCGCTCCGGGGCGCTCCAGGTCGCAGGCCACCCTCTGCCTAGTGAATCTGGGCGCGTCGCGCGCAAAGTTTCGGTCTGGTCCAGAAGAGATGACGACCTCCTGGATGCCCTGGGAAGCGCCATCGACCAGCGATTAGCGTATGCCGGGAGTGCCGGTAGCCGATCTACTGCCTCTCGAGCCACCATCGTGCAAGACACTCTTCGACACCTCAATACCCTCAGTGGGCAACTGCCCCCAGAAACCGGGGTCATCACTCTCGATGAGAACACCAGAGCAGGGGTATTACCCAGAGCCCAACAAATCCTGGTGTGGGCGGCACTTGCGCTGGTAGATCGTGCACCGATCACCATTGTGGGCGCCGGTGATCCCGTTTCCAGCCTGGACGACCATGCCCTGTGGTGGCACGCAATCGACAGCTTTGCTGCTGAAGACCAACTTGTGGTGTTGTGTGTCCTCCCGCCGGCTCGGGCTCTGCCCTCGAATATGGCACGTCGAGTCGTCGATGTGACTCCTGCCGCACTGCAGCTGGGCGGTGTCCAATGATCAGAGACACTCGTCGCCAACGTCTGTCGTGGTGGGCCGGCGCGGTAGCACTCCCATTGATTCTCATTGCCACTCTGCTCGGTGTTGTGACCTCCGCAGACACCGCAATCGAGCGCATCCCCGTCGCCCTCGTGAACAATGACGAACTGGTGGAGCGCACCGATGACAACGGTGAGGAAGAAATCATCCTTGCTTCCAGGCCACTGGTCACCGAACTGGTCTCCAACGATGATTTTGAAGTTAATTGGGTCATTACCGGCAGCTCACAAGCTGCCGAACTCCTCGCCGCAGGCGAGGTGTATGCCGTCTTAGAAATCCCCGAGAACTTCTCTGAAGCAGTACTCTCGCTTGACACAGATTCCCCCGAACAAGCCACCTTTTCCATTACCACCGACCCCTCACACAGTTACCTCGCCGGTGTGCTTTCCGACCAGCTAGGTGCCACCATTGCCTCGACCATCAGCGCCGAGTTCGGCCGAGAAATCACCGCAGGCCTATTCACCGCCATAGTTGACCTAGGTGATGGCATCACTGAGGCGGCCGAAGGTGCAGAGGAGGTCGCCGAGGCGACCCAGGAACTCGCTGATGGTGTGAGCGATGTGAAGGAGGGTTCGGAAGAACTCGCGGAGGGAACCTCAGACCTCGCTGACGGCTACATCGAATTTGACGACGGACTGGACAAATACCTTGATGGTCTGCGAAAACTGGCTGATGGGGCGGAAGAGCTCAACCGGGGCACCAAGCAACTTCCGGCGCTGGCCGACGGGGTCGAGGCTTACACCGACGGAGTGAGCGGGCTCAGTGGAGCACTCAGCGCTTACCTTGGTGACGGCGTGGACCTGACGGCAATTACTTATACCGACGGTGAGGGAAACACTGTTTCGGACCCCACACTCGGGCAACTGAGAGGCCTGCCCGCGGTCACCGGGAACGCCGCGTTGGACAAGAAACTCGGAGACTTCATCACAGATCTCTCCACGGCTGCTGCCGGTGGGACCACCCTGGCCACAAATGTCGACACCGCAATTTCTGGTGTCCGCACAGGAATTACCGGTCTCGATGAGGGCGCAGACGCCCTGGCAGAAAACAGCTATTCCTTGCAGGAAGGCTCCGACGATATTCGCTCTGGACTGATTGACCTCGCCGATGGTGTTGAAGAGTTCGATGACGGCATCGGCGATCTCGAGGAAGGCACCGCGGAGCTTGCTGAGGGCATGGAAGAGTTTGCCGATGGGCTTTCCGATGCCGCGAGCGATATTGCTGACGAGGGATTAGAAGAACCCTCCGACTCTGAGCTCGACACGCTCCTCTCCCCCATTGGTTTCGTGCAGGACGACCGGCCGGAGAGCATCGGCTTTCAAGAAACACTCACCAGTGTGTTCGTTCCCGTCGCATTGTGGTTCGTGGCGCTCCTTGGAACACTGCGACTTCCCTCTTTGAGTCACCGAATATTGGGCTCCACGGCGACAACGGCGCGGATTGTGCGAAAGTCGCTTCTGCCGGTGCTGGGCACTGTGGCGATTCAAGCCATTGTGGCAATCGCGCTCATGCACACCCTTGGCGGCTTAGCACTTGGCGACCTGGGTTGGTCAACACTGGTGGTCTCCAGTACGGCGCTGGGGTTCACTGCGGCGCACTACTTCGTGTGGTTGTGGAAACCCCAACTACTCGCCTCACTCTCGATTGCCGCGGGGGTCATCCAAGTCATCACCCTGGGCACCCTTATTCCTTTGGAAGCGCTTCCTGGCCTCTACCAAACCTTGGGCGGCTTCAGCCCGATGGCGTGGAGTGCAGACGCCCTGATTGCCGCAATCGCCGGCGGTGATTCCGGACGCATTAGCGCCGGCGTGGCAGGACTGTTGGCGATAACCGCTGTGTCGCTCGTGCTTGCACGCCTTGTTTTGGGGCGCTTAAGGGCGCGTGCAATGCGCGAAACGCTGGGGTTAACCGACGCGGTGTAACCACACCACACGTTCGTGGTCGCCGGCGTGACGGAAGGGCTCGAGTTCTTCGTCCCAGGCTCCACCCAAGGCGAGCGTGAGCTCTTTCGCGATTTCACTGGCGTCTCCCGCGGCCACTTCGATGGCGTAGCGGACACGATCTTCCGGGATGACGAGGTTTCCCGCAGCATCCATGGGGGCAGCAAAAACACCCAGATCCGGGGTGTGCAGGAAGCGCATCCCATCAACACCAGGTGAAGCATCTTCGGTGACTTCGTAGCGCAGGTGTTCCCAACCGCGAAGCGCACTGGCCAACATCGCGCCTGTGCCGACCGGGCCATACCAGGTGTATTCGGCGCGAAGGGAACCGGGGAGTACTGGCTGGTCTACCCACTCCAAAGTGATTTGAGTGCCCAACGCACTACCCAGGGCCCACTCGATGTGTGGAGCAAGGGCGCGCGGAGCAGAATGCACAAAAAGCACCCCACTTACCGTCGGTGCCACCATGTTCTCCTCCGTTCCTGTTGGCTCGACTTCCCCATCGACCACAGAAACGCGCGAAGTGCTGTGCAGTTATGTATGTAGTGTGACACAACGCCCGCCTAAATCACAAGCGTGTGATTCTCAGGTTAGAGCCTGAGGCCGCAGTGGTCTGAGGGTTACTCCGGGTGCAAGAGCCCACCAGAGGTCGCCATCACCTGTTTCTCACCGGCACGAATGGGGAAGGGTAACCGGTTATTGGCCGGAGGTAGTGGACAGTTGTACTGGTAACTAAAGGCACACGGGGGCAATATGGCGTAGTTGAAATCCAACGTAATCGTGCCATCGGGTTGCGGGGCGCAAAAAAGAAAGCGTCCCACGCTGTACGTCTCGACACCACTCGTGGTATCAGCAAAAACCAGTTGCAGGGCGGTTCCTGCCTTAAATGCACTGAGCGTGTAGGACTCGCCCTCAAACTCGAGGACAATATCGCCAGGAACTACCTCATCGCGTGCGTTGCCGTCGTCTTTGAGATGTTCAAAGCCCACAATCGAACCACCCGGTATTTCCCTCCACGCGGCATTGAGCACCCAGTCGGGGTTGTAGTCGTAGCGATCGATGTGGGAAAAGCCGGTGGCATCATCTGATTGCTGGTCGAAGACTCGGAGGGCGAAACCAGGTTCACCCGCAATCACCGTGGCGCTCACGGTGTCAGAAAAGCGAACCTCGGATGCAGGCTTGTCACCCTTTGGTGACACTGACGCCTCACCGTCAACCAACACCCCGTCCACCGTGATGCTGTCGGAGGCCACAGCTTTCACCATTAGACCAGGCTCACCATCGGGCCGGGGTGCCCACACACCGGGAGCAGCCCAGACGGTTTGTTCGTCAGTCACCCACTGGGTATTCACTAACGCTAACGACCCTTGGGGACTAAGCGCTGCCTGGTGGCGCCGCTCAGCGAATGTGGCGTAACGGGCAACGGCCTCTTCGGTCATTCTCAACCTCACTCTGTGGTGTGCTGTTCTCAGGCTATGCCAGGCGTGAAGGACACGGGCGGTTCACACGCCCGACTAATCCTCGCCATGCAAGGCCGAATCGGCCGCGCCGAGACTCAACTGAGAAAAGCTGACCTCAAGACCCGCTCTCGTCGGGCTTGCCGCGTAAGGACCGGCCCACCACTGTCGGCTCGATTCGATGGGCGCCAAACGCACCAGCTGCCACGGCTCTCCCGGTCGCTTTGCTCGAATAGTCAAGGCGTCACCCATTCGACTGACCCGAAAACGAGTGATTCCTTCTGACCAGTGTGGGACCGGAGCGGCTGACCAATCAGATACCTCGCTGGTCACCACAGCGCCCAACTGGGCTGAACCGTCCGCAAACTCAATCCCACATTTAATCCAGTGAGTGGGTGCGGAAAATACAATGAGCCCGGCTTGGTCAAACTGTTTTTCATAGCGGGCCTCAACATCACATTCCATCGCCTGACCATCCGGCAGGGGCGCCAACAGGGCATGCCCAGAGTCGTGAACGAATCCGTAACTGGTGTGGCGCCACATATCGGTGGCTTCTTTCGTGCGCACCTTCAGTGCATCACGGTCCACCGCGGCGTCAGAGGGGGGATTGCGCCAACTTCCTGCGTCCCACGGGATGGTTTCCACTCCCCCAGGCTAATTGCACGAACCCTCTTCTGTTGGTCAGCAACGACCCCTAGTCTGGGGCCAGGGAGGTCACATATGACCAAGAACACAGATGTTCCACGCGACAACACAGGGATCGTCCCAAAGCGGGTACTCGACGGTATCGAGGATGTTGTGCACGCCGTGTTGGGGCTCATTTTGCTCGTTGTGGCTGTTGCCGCCGTGGGCGTCACCGTCTGGCGGGTAATCACCATCCGGCCGTTTTTTCCCAACGGAATGCTGGAAGCGATTAACGACGTGTTGTTTATCGTCATCATCTTGGAAATCATTCGCACCGTCGTCGCACGTTTCACCGACGGATTTTTCCAACTCAGCAAGTTTCTTGTCATCGGTGTGATTGCCAGCGTGCGACACATTCTCTCGGTGGGCTCGTCGCTCACACTCAATCAAGGCAAAACCACGGAGGAGTTCCAGCGCGCCATTTTGGAACTGGGCGTGAACGCCGGAGTTGTCCTCGCACTGGTGTTTGCCATTGTGCTGGTTCGTCGCTCAGAAAAAGACGCCAAGGCCAAGAGCTCCTAACCTGAGCCTTCTAGACTGGCGTTTTCTCGCACGCGCACGGTTTTACACGAAACGCTGAGGAGGACACTGTGGAGTTGTGGATTGGGATTGCCACCCAAGCGGGCATTGCCCTTGGGCTCAGCCTGGCGGTGCTGTTCATCCTGTGGCTGGTAGTAAAAATCATTGGCCGAAAAGTGCCCTGGTTGCCACCCGCATACGAAGACATCAGGCCTCGCCTTCGTTTCACCGTTGTCGTCCTGGCAAGCCTTATCAGCGTGGCGTCAATCGCCCAAAGCGACCAGTTGTGGTGGCGAATCACCACACAGGCCCTCCTCATTTTGTTGATTCTTTCGGCAGGTTTCCTGCTTCAAGAAGTGGTCAACTACTCGATTTCCCGCGTGATTAACACCTTCGAACAGGGTGACCTCAACAACGCGGACACCAGGCGAATTGCCACGCAGCTTCGTTTGCTGCGGCGGCTCGGAAATGCAGTCATTGGCATTGTCACTATTGGGTTGGCGTTATTTACCTTCCCGGACATACGTGGCCTAGGGGCGGGCGTGTTGGCTTCCGCCGGAGTCCTTGGCGTGATTGGCGGCCTCGCCGCCCAGTCGGTACTCGGCAACCTCTTCGCTGGAATACAACTCGCCTTCAGTGACGCGATCCGTGTCGGTGACGTGGTCGTCGTAGAGGGAGAGTGGGGAACAGTAGGCGAAATCACCCTGTCTTACGTTGTGGTCTACATCTGGGACGAGAGACGCCTCATTGTTCCCTCCACCTATTTCACGAGCCACCCGTTTGAAACCTGGACAAGGCACTCCCCCAAGGTGTACGGAGTGGTGATGGTGGATATGGATTGGCGGGTACCCGTCGAAGCTGTGCGTGAGGAATTCCACCGCTTTATTAACACGACCGACCTATGGGATGGGCGCACTGCGGATTGCCTTGTTACCGATGCCACCGGCGGGTATTTGCAGGTTCGGTTCGTGGCCTCTGCAGAGGATTCGAGTAAGCAATGGGCGCTGCGCTGTTTGATTCGCGAACACATTGTGGCGTGGCTGAGAGAAAACTACCCCGACGCCCTGCCCAGTACACGCGTCATTGTGGAACAAGAAACCACGCAATCGCCCAAATAACCCGAAATGAATACGCTTTTGTTACCTACACGACACATTGCTCGCCTAAAGTAGAGGTGTGGATGGAAGGGATTTTCGGAGAGTTCTCCGTGGCTACGACCCAGACGAAGTCGTCTCGGTTCTCGAGCGGCTCGATGCTGAGCTCGCTCAGGTGCGCGCTCAGCTTGAAGAGACTGAGGCCGCCTACACCCAGTTGCGCCTGAACGCAGCCAAACAGGTAGAGGATGCTGGTGCTGAAGCCAACGCTGTTCTTGCAGCCGCTCGCACCGATGCAACCAGAATCCGGGAAGAAGCAAACCAAGAATCTGAGCAACGCCGAAACGCCGCCGAGGTTGAGGCGAAAGCTCTCGTCGCAGAAGCGCACCGTCAAGCCGCCGAGAGCGACCGTCAATCCCAGGAGCGCATTGACAAAGCCAACAAAGAAGTCACCCGCGCGGAAAGCCGTGCCGAAGAAATTGTGCGATTCGCGAACTCCCGAGCCGAAAAGCTGAAGTCTGAAGCGTCAGAAATTCTTCGTACCGCGGAAGAACGGGCCCAATCGTCGGACAACCAGATCCGACTCGCCACCTTAGAGTTAGAGCGAAAAGAGGCTGAGGTGCGCGACCAGGCTGACGCCTACGCAAGAAAGACTTACCTTGAAGCCGATCGTTATTCCCAGTCAACCGAGCGGCGGAGCCGTGAGCTCCAAGCCCATGCCGAACAAATCGTACGGGAGGCAAAACGGCGGGCCGAAGAAATCGCCACCCAAGCCATGGACTATGCGAAACGCATCCTGGGTGACGCCGTCGACCAAATGAACCAGGTGAGCCAAGATGTGAGCGGCTCAATGGCGGTTGTGAACAGAATGCGGCGCTCCGTCACCGAACAACTTGAGCGAGTCAACCAAATGGAGCCCCCCACACAAAGCCTCACCGACGATGCCGGCGTGAGCTCCGTAGACGCCTTCATTCAGCTGTCGCAAGTCGAAGCGACCATTGACGAGAATTTCCTGGCTGAGGACACCCATCCGGAAAGCGATTCAGACGACGACGAAGCTGACGGCGACACCGAATCGGAGTCGAAAACCTCTTAACGTCGAGCCATCTGGGGTAATTCGCCAGCGACTGCGAGTGCTCTCTTATCGAGCCGCCAGGTGAGAGCCATATGCGGAACGGTGAGGGCCCAGACGATCACCAACACAATCCACAGGTAATCACGCTCAAGCGTTCCGCCGGTGATCATGGTGATGGCCACGGCCACCACCATGGTGCCGAGAAGCGCAGGAAGGCCCGGTAGGACGGCTTTCACAAACCCGGCGGCCGGTGAATGATCTTTCGCGTGAGTAATGGCGTCCGGCATTTCTAAGACCAAACGAGCAGTGTGACGCTGCGCGTGCCAAAAACCGAAATACACGGCAAAGGCGACAAGGGGTGGCGAGAGTAGCGCCAGCGCACCCAGTGCAATCACGTCTAGGGCATCCCGGTACTGTCGCCTCCCTGCCAGCCATATGACGCCCACAACCCCGGCGAGAAGGCTAAGCCACAGCACGTAGGGCCCCGCGCCTTGATGCCATTGCTGAAGAACGGGGTTCACAAACTCCAGCGCATCGTCTGCTTGATCACTGGTTAACGGCACGACAACCGGTAGTGCCCCTGCGGGTATTGCGTACACCCACCAGGGGGCCTGTCTCTTGGGGGGTGACTGGGAGCGTGAGAGTTCTTTCAGAAAAGCCGCATCACCAATGCCGAAATGTACGGCACTCATCAACACCACAAGTGCAAACCCCAACACATTCCAGGTCAAAATCGCTAAGACAGCGAGGGCGACCACTGAGAGGTAAGCAACGATAAAAAGGGCCATCCGGGCCGGTTGCATACCCGGCACTGTGACCACATGATCCATCGCCCCGTGGGGAATACCCACGGCAAGAGCAATGACGGCCAGCCACACTTGCCAGTCGGCAGAACCGCCCACCCCCAAGGCAAGCAAAATCCCAGAAACCCCTGCTGTTGCGAGGGCCGCCGCCGTCGACACATCGCGAGTTCGCCGGAAAAGGGTAACTACGGAGTCGTGCATGATTCCAGCTTAATCTTCGGGCATTGCAGGGTAATGTGTGGGGGTGCTCGAATGGTCCTACATGGCGATGTTGGGCTTCGTGCTTCTCGCTTCTGGTTGGCTTGAGTGGGCCTTTGACTTGAGGGTTTATCGCCGGCCCGGTCGCCTATTCGCTACGGTAGCCGTCGCGGCACCGCCCTTTATCCTGTGGGATGCGTGGGCCATTTCTGAAGGCCACTGGTTTTTTGACCGGTCCCAAATGTTGGGCATTGTGGGGCCACTCAACGTCCCCCTTGAGGAATACCTCTTTTTCATTATCATCCCCATTGCCGCGGTATTGACACTTGAGGGCGTGACCCGCTTTTTGGAGATTCTGCGAGCTCGAAGGGCAGCCTCGTGACCTACACAATGCTCGCGGCAACGGGCGTCGCGGTCGCCGTTATTCTGGATCTTTTCATTCTGCGCACCAAGTTGCTTACCCAGGGCCGCTTCTGGTTTGCCTGGGTGATCCTCGTATTTTTCCAAGTACTTACAAATGGTTGGTTAACCGGCCGT
Organism: Pontimonas salivibrio; assembly: GCF_002950575.1. Taxonomy (NCBI): domain Bacteria; kingdom Bacillati; phylum Actinomycetota; class Actinomycetes; order Micrococcales; family Microbacteriaceae; genus Pontimonas; species Pontimonas salivibrio. Next base: position 857,955 of record NZ_CP026923.1, on the reverse strand, counting down.
GGAATCGTTCAGTACGACCCCGAGATGATTCTCGGTGTGCGCATCGCCTTCGCACCGGTCGAGGATCTCGCGTTTGGGTTTGCCCTCATCGTGGTCACCTTGGCGGTCTGGCTCACAATGAGTCCCGAACGTGAAGAAGTACCAAAGCCCCGATAGGTCTAAGGCGAACAGCGATACCGGATGCGCTGCTCTGGGCGCGCTGCTAACGGGGCCTGAAGGAAAGGGCTCCCGCCTCGCACACCCTGGGGATGGTCATTCCGGTGGTGCCCTTCATGCCAACACGCAGAGGACACCACCAGATGGAACCATGTGTCGACTATGCGGTTACTTCTGCCACGGTCGGTAACTCGCGCCGGCTGTTAGGACAACACCCCACTGCGCAAAACTCTGGCCATGGCCCAAGCGGTGATAGCGCCACTTTCTCTGCTCCGGCGAGCCGCTCGAGGAGAAGATCGCAGATGCCATCAACAAAGGCTTCATGTGTCCCCGCTGTGGCCGTCCTGGCAAACCAGAGACCTTCTACATCAGCGGTTTCTTTCGCTTCGTTGTCGAGGTCCCAAATGACTTCGACGTGGTCGCTCACAAAACCTAGAGGCGACACCAACACGGCTTTTTTGCCGCGAGCCTTGGCCTCACGAATGGCGTCATTCACATCGGGTTCCAACCAGGGAACGGATGGGCTTCCACTACGTGACTGGTAGACCAGCTCCCATTCGGGTGCGACCTGACCTCGACGCTCCACTTCGTTAATCACCAACGCGGCGGCGGCCAGGTGTTGTGCAGCATATGCACCGCCTGGTTGTTCGAACTCGCCGCGCCTCGCCGGTGGGCCACTGGTTTCGCCCATGGTGTTCGGCACAGAGTGGGTCGCAAACATGATGACGGCATCTTTTGGATCAACGCCTTCACTCACCATCCTCGCCAGCTGATTGGCAATATCTTCCGCCACAGGGGTCACGAAACCCGGGTGATCAAAATAGTGGCGCACTTTGTCAATCGTCATTTTGCCCAACAATTCAGTGTCCTGGAGGGCTTTGTAAAAGTTTTCGCGGTACTGCCTGCAACCCGAATAAGACGAATAGGCCGAGGTCACCCACGCCAGAACCCGACGGTGACCATCGTCATACATTTGCTGAATCACGTCGGCAAAATACGGTTCACTGTTTCGGTTACCAAAGTAAATCGGCACGTCAATCCCGCGCTCCGGAAACCTCGCACGCAAGGCGTCAAGCAGCTCGCGGTTTTGCGCGTTGATGGGGCTTACCCCACCGAGTGCCATGTAGTGGTGGGAGACATCAACCAGGCGCTCATAGGGAACACCCCGGCCGGCGGTGACTCGCTCCAGAAAGGGCATTACCTCGTCGGGACCTTCTGGTCCGCCGAAAGAGGCCAACAGGATGGCGTCATAACTCATGAAAACAACTCCCCCATTTCGTGTGTGGTCATTTTGCGTCCGGTGAAGAACGGGACTTCTTCTCGAACGTGCAGTCGGGCTTTCGTGTAACGAAGATCACGCATCATGTCGACAATGTCGTGGAGCACATCGGATTCGAGGGCGAGCAGCCACTCGTAATCACCGAGACCAAACGAGGCGACCGTGCTGGAAATGATTGACGGGTATTTGGAGCCCTCTTTGCCGTGTTCGACCAGCATTTCGCGACGCTCTGCCTCTTCCAGCAAATACCAGTCGTAGGAGCGAACGAAGGGGTAGAAACACAACCACTGCGCGGGATCTTTGCCCATCATGAAACCGGGCACATGGCGGCGGTTGAATTCGGCTGGTCGGTGCAGTGCCATGCCGGACCAGGTCGATTCGGTCAGTGCCCCCATGTCTGTGGCATCAAATTGGTGGAGAGCTTCTTGAATCTGTTGTGCTTCCGGGGCGTGTAACCACAACAGGAGATCTGCTTCACCACTAAACCCGCGAAGGTCGTAGGCTCCGCGGAGCGTGATGTCTTGGGCCGCCCAAGTGGCGACCAGCGCCTCCCAATCAGCGGCGGCTTGAAGCGGATCACTGATGCCCGATTGCACCCGATAGGCCGTCCAATTGGTGTAGCGAATAGTGTCGTTGATTTCTTCCAACGCTTCAGACACGGTGTACCTCCTGTGTGGTGTTAATTGAAGAGCTCTTGGCGATACGCAGTAGGCCGTTTCCGCTACCCACTCCGCCACGAATGTCAATACCTCGGGCGGCTGCCAGGGTTTTTAGGAACGAGACGTGCTCGCTAAAGCCTGGGCGTGGGCGCATCAACACGTCACTCCAACTGTGAAACGCCATCTCGCGCACAGCCTCCTCGGGTACGGCCAGGACACGCCAAAGGGCGTCCGTGACAGCCTGCCGCTCAGCATCCGAGCCGCGCACCGAATCGTCACCGCCTGGAACACCCTGGGAGTGATTGTGGTGCAGGCTCAATCTGATGATGTGCCGGTTGGCGGGTAACACCTGTGAGAGCCAGGCCCATTTGGCGTTCACGTGCGTGAGGGCTTTCACTCCGACCCCCACCTCATCGGCAATGAGGGCACCAGAGCCAACAGGAAAACTATTGAGCGTGTCGTCGTCAACACTGACGATGCACACGCGGCTCTTGACGGGCTCTAAGGCCTCCAGCATGGGCAGTAAGTCGTCGTGTTCACCCAACAGGTTGCGCAGTGCCGATGGTCCCACAGCGAGGGTGACCCGTTGTGCAGTGAAGGGCACTGAGGCATGCACCAGGTGGCCACCGGCCACCGAAGTGATTGCCGACACGGGAGTGGAAAGGTGAACAGGGATATCTCGGTCGGCCAAGCGTTGGGCCAACACCTCGGCCAACTGGTGCAGGCCGCCCCGGAGCGACTGGACGGCTTGGCCCATGGAGGGCCCGTTCGCCCGAAGGGTGGACGCTGCCTCTAAGAGCGAACCGCATGCTTCAGCTCTGGCGAGCAATTCGGGAAACACCGCTTTGGCCTCAAGCGAATCGGGGTGTGTTCCAAAAACCCCATAAATCACGGGGGCCACAAGGCGATCAAGAACAGGGCGACTGAGGCGAGAAACCACCACGTCGGACACAGACCAGCCAGCCCAGTCAGGAATGGGCTGCGAGTCATTCTTCGCTACCTCTGCCAACTCACCCGCGTCACACAAACCACTCTGTGAAAGAGTGTCGATTCCTGCCGGGATTCCCATTACGCCCCGCGGGACTGGCTCGGATGATTGGGCCAGGACAATTCTGGGCGGAGTGGGCTCCGGGGAGACAATGTCGCTAGCCAGACCCCACGACACGAGCAACTCAGTGACATCTGGGGTCACCACAGAAAACGATTCTGCCCCCACGTCAACGGTCACTCCATCAAGTTCGTGCCCGCACAGCGCCCCGCCCATGCGATCGGAAGCTTCGAGTAGGACAACGCTTTCGCCAGCGGCGTGTGCCTCCAAAGCGGCCAGCACACCCGAAAAACCGGCGCCGATGACGACTCGGTCGACCTGTGTCGTAGAGGACATCTCTGGTGGGCGGCCGGTGGAGCCCTCGATCACGAGCTCGCCTCGCGGACGTAGTCGACAATCTGTGTCAGCACCCCAGGATCTGTGTCTTTGGGGACACCGTGGCTGAGGTTCACCACATGTCCCGGTGCTTCCGCGCCGGAAGCGAGAACCTCATCAATGTGTGCGCGGAGTGACTCCCACGGGGCATCAAGCATCGACACATCAATATTTCCCTGCAGGGGAACCGTGCCACCCAGTAACCCGTTGGCCTTCGCAAGGGTGAGAGCGGCGTCCACCCCAATGGCATCGACTCCGACAGCCAGCATGTCGGGCAAAAACTCGCCTGTGCCTAGACCGAAATGAATCCGCGGCACTCGCTGACCCGAATCGTCGACAAGGTGGTCCAGTTGACTCAACAGGGCTTTCGAATGGGGTGCGGCAGCCTGTCGATAATCCTCTGCCCCGAGCTTGCCCGCCCATGAATCAAAAAGTTGGAGTGCGCTGGCGCCTGCCTCAACCTGGGCGGCAATGAATTCCGCCGTAATATCGCCACACCACTGTAAGACGGCGTTCCACAGTTCACGATCATCACGCATCATCGCCCTCGTGTTGGCCAAGTCTTTCGAGGGACCACCCTCAATCAAGTAGGAGGCGAGGGTGAACGGTGCGCCACCAAAAGCAATGAGCGGCGTGGACCCCAATTCGTCAACCACTTGAGCCACAGCCTGGGAAATAGGCTCCAGGCTTTCTCGCTCCAAAGGCCGCAGCCGACCCAGATCCTGGTGGCTTCGCACCGGCGCATCAATGACGGGTCCGACACCCGCCTGAATCTCCACATCGATACCGGCGAGGAGAAAAGGAACCACGATGTCGGAAAAGAAAATCGCGGCATCAACACCGTGTCTGCGCACCGGCTGAAGGGTAATTTCCGCTGCCACGTCAGGGGTGACGCAGCTTTCCAACATGGCGTAGCGCTCACGAAGCGCGCGGTATTCCGGAAGAGATCGTCCGGCTTGGCGCATAAACCACACCGGGCGCGACGTGCTCGATTGACTTCTTAACTGCCGCACCAGACCACTAGGCGCCGTAGCGCCCGAATTGAGGGGGTGGTTAGGAGCCAAAGTCACCTCTTTATTGTGAGTCTGGCTGGGGCCTGACCGCTGACACAGTGTCAGCAGGCCCCCTTATAACGTGGGGGTATGTCTGTGGTGTTTTTGGGCGCCGATTTTCACGATGCGCCGCTGAGTCTGCTGAACCACTTTGACGTGTCCCAAGAAGCTCTTCGCCACGAATTGGCAACTTGGTCAGAACCTGTTCACGGCGCGGTTGTCGTGGCCACCTGCAATCGTGCCGAAATTTATATCGACACCGACAATCCCGGGCAGACCTTCTCCGACTTGATTTCCCTCATCGCGCGACACCTCGATTCCGACGAGTCAGAAATTGCCAAAGTGTTCCGAGTGCTGACGGGCGGCAGTGTTGTCCGTCACCTTTTTTCGACGGCCTCGGGCCTCGAATCAATGGTGTTGGGTGAAAGTGAAATCGGCGGTCAGATCAAACGCATGCTGCACACCGCACAGCAGGAACAGATGGTGTCGCCACGGCTACAGCGACTGTTCCAACGAGCCCACTCAGTATCAAAGTCAGTCACCACCCACACGGGCGTAGGGGCTTCCGGACGCTCTCTTGTCCACACTGCTCTCGACCGCGCAGAGCGCACACTGGGGCAACCGGTCCAACCGTCCGCTCTCATCATTGGAACAGGCGCCTACGCGAGGGTTGTCGTTCAAGCGCTGCGCAAACGAGGTGTGGGGTCAATTAGCGTCTACTCGCGCTCGGGTCGAGGGGCCGAATTCGCGTCACTGCATGACATCACTGCTGTTGATCGCGACGAACTACCGGGCGTCCTTCAGGAGGTGAACTGGGTCATTAGCGCCAGCGGGCAATCCGGCTATGCCCTGCCGTTAGACATGGTGAGTCACGCGGTGGCACACTCCATAAGGGTCTCCGAGTTGCTGCTCGTCGACGTGGCCCTGTCCGCCGATATTGACCCCCGGGTGGCGTCCCTTCCAGGTTGCACACTGATCACATTGGATCAGCTGCGCGAAGATAATCCCGCAGAACACCGCGACGCGATTGTGAAAGCTGATCGAATCGTGGAAGAAGGCGCCCAGCTTTTTGAAGAAACCGAAAGGGTTCGCCGCGTAGACCCACTCATTACCGCTCTTCGCAGTGACATGGAATCTCGCATCAATCAGGAAATCTCTCGGGCCAGAGGGCGCTTCACCCCCGAGCAGGTCGATGAAATTGAACGTGCGGTGCGTCGTGTGACGAGGGCTCTACTTCATACCCCCACGGTGCGCGCGCGGCAACTGGCCAAAGACGGTCGCGAGGACGAATATTCGACGGCACTATTGTTGCTTTTCGACCTCAACCCTGAACAGGCTGTGACTTCCACCCCCCAAGGCGCAGACCAGGACGTCGCACACCCTGACACTGCCCTGTCGCGAGCCCACCATGACTCTTAGGGTCGGCACCCGCGGAAGCCAACTCGCGAGAACCCAAACCGGTTGGGTGATGACTCAGCTCGACGCGAAGCGTAAGACGGCTGAGATTGAGACGGCCGTGAATTGGAAAGAGGTGCTCGTCACAACAGAGGGAGACACCTACACAGGGGAACTCTCCAAGGCGCCCGTTCCGGGGATTTTTGTGTCCCGCTTGCGAGAAGAATTACTCGCGGGCCGTGTCGATGTGATTGTGCACTCCATGAAAGACCTTCCGGCCGCGCCCCACGAAGGCATCGCGTTGGCGGCTGTGCCACCCCGGGAGAATCCGGGCGATGTCCTGGTGAGCCGCGGTCACCTCAAGTTGGCCGACCTCGCACCTGGCAGCGTGGTGGGCACGTCGTCACCCCGCCGGGCAGCCAGTATTCGTCGGGCACGGCCCGATCTCAACCCACAGTCCATTCGAGGCAACATCACAACCCGAATCGACAAGGTCCTACGGGGTGAGTATGACGCGACAGTGCTCGCTCGGGCAGGCCTCGCCCGGATCAATGCTCTGGAGTACATCAGTGAAGAACTGGATGGGGCGATTTTTCTTCCCGCGCCACGCCAAGCCGCACTTGCGGTGGAGTGCCGCGCAGACGACCACGACACCATTGCCCTGCTACACACGGTGGATAACCCCGTAACGCGTGTTGCCACGAGGGCGGAGCAGGCGGTGTTGATTGGTCTGAATGCGGGATGTCACACGGCAGTATCCGCCCTTTCCACGTGGGAGCCCGATGCCTCCGGGTCAAGTGGAACCCTTCGCTTAAATGCGGAACTGGCCGATGCGAACACCGGGGAGATGGTGAGCTCATCGGGCGAAATTCGCGCTCCACTTGACACCCTCGTCAGTGATGAGTTGCTCGCGTGGAATTTCGGCCTCGAGCACGCACACGCCCTTGGGTCCACGGCATTGGGCCGAGCTCTCGGGAAGGAAGGTCTGCGCTGATGAATGTGCTTCTGATAAGACCCCGGCGTAATGAGGACGATAGGGCTGCACTGGACGCTAAGGGCATCCAGACCATTGTTGAGCCTTGGCTCGAGGTGGCAGCTGTGGCCAACGAAGCCGGCGCCATGAGACTTGTTGAGCTACTGGGTGCACCAGGGCCAAAATGGCTGGTCGTCACCTCACTAAACGCGATCGATTTTTGGCAGCAGCAACTTCCCGCGGGACTGTTAGAGGCGACAATCGCCGAAAACCCGTCGATACGTTTCGCCGCAATCGGCGAATCGACGGCTAGACGCGCACGAGAATTAGGCGCGACGGAGGTACTGCTCGCCGAGGAGGGCACCTCACGCTATGTCGCCGACGCAATCGCCGTCCATGAGCCCGCACCAGTGGTGCTACCTTCAGGTTCCATTTCGATGGGCTCTATTCCCGATCGGCTTCAACCGAAGGGTTTTGTGATGCACGAAGAGGTTTTTTACACCACCACCGTGGTTGACACACCACCCCCTTCTGCCAGGCAAGTAAGAGAAGGACGGTTGGATGCCGTGGTCTTGCGCTCCCCCAGTGCCGCAAGGGCGCTCCAGCAACACTGCCCCGACCCTCACCCGTCGGTGGCGTTAATTGCTACCGGACCCACCACAGCAGCCGAAATGGCGCGACTGGGTCTAAGGGTTTCTGCTACGTCTCCGTCTTCGTCGCCGGCCGCGGTGGCCGACACCGTTGCACAGGCACTCACAACCCGCCACAGTGAGGACACAGCAGAGTGACCCTTCAACATCGCCCCCGACGGTTAAGAGCACACCAAGCGCTTCGGGAGATGGTCGCCGAGACACACATTGACCCTCGTCAGTTGATCCTTCCGGTGTTTGTCAAAGAAGGGATTGCTTCACCCCAACCCATTTCGAGTCTTCCCGGTGTGTGGCAACACACAGTGGAGAGCATGGAGGAGCTGGTCAGAGAGGCGGTATCCGCCGGACTGGGCGGCGTCATGATTTTTGGTGTGCCGTCTGTGCGTGACCCCGAGGGGAGCCAGTGTGACAATCCGGCCAGTATTCTCCACCGCGGCGTATCGGCAGCGGTGGAGGCCTCAGCCGGCCAGCTCGTGGTGATTGCCGACCTCTGTCTCGACGAGTTCACGTCCCACGGCCATTGTGGAGTGTTGAACGAGGTGGGTAAGGTGGACAATGACCGAACCCTTGTGCGCTACCAGTCGATGGCGGTGTCCTTAGCGAAAGCTGGGGCTCACATGTTGGGTCTGAGCGGCATGATGGACGGCCAAGTCGCTGCGGTCAGAGCAGGTCTCGACAAGGCGGGCCACACCGACACCGCACTGCTCGCCTATGCCGCGAAATACGCTTCGGTGTTTTACGGGCCATTTCGGGATGCCGTGGAGTCGACGTTGGATGGGGACCGAAAAAGCTACCAACAAGATCCGCGCAACAGAAAGGAAGCAAGGCGAGAAATCGCTCTCGACCTCGACGAAGGTGCCGATGTGGTGATGGTGAAGCCCGCGCTGTCCTACTTGGATGTCATTTCCGACGCTGCGACGATGTCGGATGTTCCCGTTGCTGCTTACGTCGTCTCTGGGGAAACCGCGATGATTGAACTGGCCGCACGGGAAGGCATTGTGGACCGTGATGCGGCAATCGATGAGGCCCTCACGTCTGTGCGTCGAGCGGGAGCCGACATTGTCTGCACGTATTGGGCCTTGGAATACGCCACGCGACATGCCCACCGGGGCGGAAACGAAGAAGGAGCCTGAGCATGACGCCACGCAATGAATCGGAGCGCTGGCACGAGCGGGCGCAGTCGAGCATTCCCGGTGGGGTGAGCTCACCGGTGCGAGCATTCTCCGCCGTCGGGGGAACTCCGATGTATATGAAAAGCGGTGCGGGCTCCCGTGTGACCGACATCGATGGCAACTCTTACGTGGACTTCATTGGCTCCTGGGGTCCCATGATCATGGGTCATGCCCACCCTGAGGTGGTGCACCGAGTCACTGAAGTAGCGGCCGATTCATCGAGTTTTGGCGCCCCGCACCAACACGAAGTCCTCCTCGCTGAGGAAATCATCCGACGGGTGGCACCGGTGGAGAGGGTGCGCTTTGTCTCCTCGGGGACCGAGGCGGTGATGACTGCCCTTCGTTTGGCACGAGCAGCAACCGGGCGAAACCTGATTGTGAAGTTCGCCGGTTGCTATCACGGCCACATGGATAGCTTGCTCGTACAAGCCGGCTCTGGTGTGGCGACGCTGGCAATGGCGAATTCGCCGGGTGTGCCACCCGGTCACGTTGAAGACACCATCGTGGTCCCCTACAACGACCCTGTCGCATTGCGCCACGTGTTTGACGAACACTCTGACCGCATCGCCGCCGTGATTACGGAATCCTCAGCGGCAAACATGGGCGTTGTTCCACCAACCACTGAGTTTGCCGACGCGTTGTTTCATTTGGCGGGAAAACACGGTGCACTGGTCATCCTCGACGAGGTCATGACCGGTTTTCGGGTGTCCTCGGCCGGTTGGTGGGGCCTCGTCGATGGACCCGCTGGTCGCGTCCCCGATTTGCTGACCTTCGGCAAGGTGATTGGCGGAGGCTTCCCCTTGGCCGCGGTCGGTGGCCGCAAAGACGTGATGGAACTGCTGGCCCCCACCGGGCCGGTGTACCAAGCAGGCACGCTCAGTGGCAACCCGGTCGCCAGTATTGCGGGCCTCACCACTCTGCAGCTGTGCCAACGAGATGTCTACGACCATCTGGATTCCTACGCGCACCAAGCAGGCGAAATCGTTTCCGAAGCATTAACCAAGGAGGGTGTTGCCCACCGCCTACAACGGGCGGGCAATCTCTTCTCGGTGTTTTTCACAGCCGATGAGGTGCACAATTTTGACGACTCGAAAGCTCAAGACACGAAAGCTTTTGCACGCTTTTTCCACTCGCTGCTCGACCATGGGGTGAGCATCCCTCCGTCGGCTTTCGAGGCGTGGTTTGTTTCCGCCGCACACAACCAGGACGATTTACAGATTTTGTCCGACGCGTTAGTGCCGGCCGCACGAGCTGCCGCCGGCCACTAAGTTGCCCACGCCCTGAGAGTTTCCCCCAGAGCAGTGGTTTTGCGCAGTGTTGACAGCAATCCCCCCGGCGGTATTCGTATAATTCTGGGGTGATGCACACTCCCACCTACGACAAAAGGCAGTCGACAATTGTCGATGTTGCCCGGGCAATTGTGGCGGGTCACGGTCCGGAGGCTGTGACAATGAGTGCCCTCGCTGAAGGCACTGGTCTCTCGCGCCCCGCGATTTATCAATACTTTTCTTCCAGCGCGCACGTCTTGGGTGAACTTGTCCTCAACGACATGGCGGATTTGAGTAATGAGGTCGAGCGGATTGTGGGGGCAATCGATGAGCCCACCGAACAAATTCGCGCGTGGATTCACTACTGTCTGGCGTATCTTTCGACCGGTGAGCACCAGGCGATTATGACGATTGGCCGCTCATCGCTCCCCGAGGAGCACCTCGGCGTTGTGAAAGCCATGCACGGTTTCTTCATGGAGCAGCTCGTTCGGCCGTTGGACCAACTCGGAGTGGAAGATGCCAGGTCTTTGTGCGGAATGATTTACGGGGCGGTATCCGCTGCCGCGGGACGTATTGCCGAAGGCGGCGAATTTCTCACCGAAGCCCGTTTGTTGGAAACTTTTGTGGATGCGGGCCTGGAATCGACTCTCGCGAACCGCCAGGCACACCTTCCCGCAGCGGACTAACACCGTCGCTTTCGCCTGTAGCGTTTCTTATGCCCGCGCACAGGCCAATGGGTTAGATTGAAGGGCATCTAGGCGGAACACTCGTCTCCCCGGCTGAGAAGTCACAACAGGTTTGAGACGAGGATTTATGTCGGTGGTCATCACTACTCCCACCCGCGGCGGCCGAAGCGCGAACCCGGCCGACCACCCCTACACGTCCGACTTCGCCGGTCTGATTTCTCGCGTTCGTGAGGCTGGACTGCTCGCCCGACAAAGTGCCTATTACACCCGAATCATTGTGGCGTTGAGTGTCGTGATGCTGGTCACTATTGGCGCGATGGTGTGGATTGGCGCAAGCTGGTGGCAGGTTGCGTTGGCGCCGGTGATGGCTATTGTCTTCACACAGTTTGCCTTTCTTGCCCACGAAATGGCTCACAAACAGGTCTTTGAAAAGGGCACCACCAACGACCGTGGCGGCAAAATTCTCGCCAACCTCGTGGTGGGAATTAGCTACTCCTGGTGGATGAATAAGCACTCACGACACCACGCCAACCCCAACACGGTCGGCAAAGACCCCGATATCGAATCCGATGTCATCGTGTTCCAGGAGGAGCACGCGTCGAAAACTAAAGGGTTGCAACGCGCGATCACCAAACGACAGGGCTGGCTATTTTTTCCTCTGCTCACGCTCGAGGGACTAAACCTCCACGTTCAAGGTTTCAAGCGGGCGTTTTCCAAGGAGCCCTTGCAGGGTCGGGCCAGTGAAATCACCATGCTGTTGGTTCGCCACGGTCTGCTTTTTGCCTTGGTGTTTCTGGTGATGCCCTGGGGTGTCGCCCTCGTATTCCTTGGCACCCAGCTCGCGGTGTTTGGTGTCTACATGGGCGCTTCGTTTGCCCCCAACCACAAAGGCATGCCCATCATTCCCCGTGGAGAAAAAGTTGATTTCCTGAGACGACAGGTTCTCACCAGCCGCAACATTCGTGGCGGTCGGATGATGGACGTCTTCATGGGTGGGTTGAACTACCAGGTGGAACACCACCTCTTTCCCAACATGCCTCGACCCTCACTGGCAAAGGCTGCCGCCATGGTGAAGGACTACTGCAAAGAGCATTCCATCTCTTATACCGAGACGACTCTCTGGCGTTCGTACGGCACAGTGGTTGCCTACCTCAACAGGGTGGGCTTACAGGCCAGGGATCCATTTGATTGCCCTGCACCGCAGATGATGGGCCGTTAAGAAGCCTGCAAGTGCGGTCCCCCGGCTGAGCGCAGGCGATGAATCATGTCGTCCAGCGCCCGTTCAACCGTTTGGCGAGTGATGCGTGCCGCGTCACCGCCCATCTGCTCGAGCTGTTCGAGACCACTCGAGACGGTGATACCAATTGACGTCCAGGTCAAGACCGTTGTGTGGGCAATCACTTCCGTGTCGGCAATGATCTGCTCAGGATCGGCTGTTTCTGCCCAAGAGTTATCAGCTGTTACCCGCCCGTCTCGGACATCTGCTGCTAACCGGTAGAGCCTTGTGTTGCTGAGCGCAATGCGCTCACGTAGCTCGTCGCCGAAGAGCTCAAACATGTAAGACGACGCGCGCTGTGCGGAGCGGGGGAAGCTGAAAAAAGCCACCCACCCGGGGTGCTCCACCGCCCACTGGTGGTGTGCGAGGAGAAAAGCCCGCAGCCGATCCTCCGGGGTGGCAGGTGCATCGAGGACGCGTTGCCACAGACTGTCAATTAAGTCGCAGTAGGCGGCCCAGCCTGCGTGGGCGATGAGGTGCGCCCAACTAGTGAAGTTGTAGTTAATGGTGCTGGGTTGGACTCCGGCTTCACGAGCGACAAGGACAGAGCTGGAATCCGTAGTGCCGTTCTCACCGACGATTCGAACGGTGGCGTCGATCAGCTCATCTTTGATTGGGCGCTCAAGAGAGTCACCCCTTGGCCGACCTCGGCCTCTGTGGGTTTTCGGTGCCGATGTCGTCATTCTTTTGAGACTAAGCCGAAGGAGGGCAGAGGACAAGAAAAAACGTCATTGTTTATCACCCTGTAACAAATGAAAATAGTATTCTTAAGTAAACAATTTTTTAGTAATTTTCTTCATCGCGCATGCTCTGCATCATTTGCCGAGCCCCCGACGCCAGGCCGAGAAGCTTCTCACTGACCCACCGTGTGGTCGTCTCAACCACGGGTAGGGGTGAACCTCCGCCAATCGGGTGAATTTCTTAAACGACGGTACCGGGGCGTACGTCACGGCCACTGAATATTGTTCGGTGAACACATAAGGATCACCCAACAGCACTCGAACGTCGCGCCTGGTCGACAAATCCGCCAAGGTTTGCAGGTAAAAACCGATGCGCTTTGCGCTGAGCTGAAGACGGGTGAGAGCGGGCTCATTGAACACGAAAACGACGGGAAGCTCGGGGTGGGCCTGCAGGGCCGGGTCGTCATCACCCAAAGAATCAATGGTCAACAACACATATTCCGGCGAGCGAAGCCTGATTGGTCGGTCGGGACCTGCGGTCGCCTCTGGATCCGAGTCGTGCCTCAATAGTGGCTCATCCGCCAATTCCCGCAGTGGTGTGGAGTCGGGGAACTCTTCGATTGGGCATTGGCTTGAGAGGGGGCAGCGCTCACATAAACCCGGTGCCCGCTTTTCGACCTGCCAGCGGGCGAAACCGTAAGGCTTACCGGTTCCTGATCCCACGGTCCACTGCCAACCTAAAAGGTTGGCAGCCCTCGAACCATCGATGAGCTCTCGGTGCATCCGCTCTTGACCGTGAAGCCACCCTGCGCCGTTGCGAACCGTCCAATGCGAGGCCAACCACATGCGGGTCTGGTTGACCAACCAACCGTCGGTTTCCAGCTCGGAGGCAACCTCATCCACACAGGCCATGTCACGATTCCAGCCATCTCCCGGCGTATCCCAGGTGGCCTCAAAACGCAGGTTCGAAAACAGCCTCGTACCCACCCGGGCATAAAGATGCCTGGCGTATTCCTGCCACAACAATTCGTCTCGAAACTTTTCCCGATCACGAGCCGGCGCGTCCTTCACAGCCTGATAGACCTCCCCGAGGGGTAACAGGTTGTGTCGAATGTAGGGCGAGAGGACACTCGCCCCGCGGCGCTCTTTCGGTAGCACTTCAGAGCGAGTCGCGGCATAACCCGCGATGTCTAGGGTGGCCAAGGCCTGATCGGCGGCCGTTTGCCCACCCGGGATGGGGCTCAACGCCACAGGCCCAGAGTAGAGCCCGTCGAAATGGCGTTCGATGACCTTCTCCGGGTCATCGACTACCGGGATGTCGCGAAACTCCATAAAAAGGAGGCTACCCAGCCGAAGTGATGACTGCTCCCAGGCAAATCCCTCCCCGCCTTCGGCCGACAAGCTGGGACACCTAAGCTTTCACCATGAACGGTGTCCGAACCCTCGCCCGCCTTGCCCTGGGCGCTGCCCTACTCTTCGCCGGATTGGGTCACCTCACCTTTGGGCGGGAAGAATTTCAGGCCCAAGTTCCCCCCTGGTTGCCCCTCAACGCTGATTTCGTCGTGCTGGCTTCTGGTGTCGTGGAAATCACTCTCGGGGTATCGCTCCTGGTCGCCAGGCGGTATCGACGCCAGGTGGGTTGGATCACCGCTGCGTTCTTTGTCGCCATCTTCCCGGGAAACATCTCGCAATACCTCACCCAAACCGACGCCTTCGGCCTCGACACTGACACTGCCCGGCTCACCCGTCTGTTCTTTCAGCCCCTGCTGGTTTTGTGGGCGCTCTGGGCTACAGGCGCGCTCAAGAAAAAGCCCCAGGTCTCGCAGAATTCCTCCACCGAGTAACCACAGAGCAACCCTTACTTCCACAGAACAGGTCACCGATTATCGGCCGGATAGTTCAGCCTGATGACCACACAGACGCCGATAGCCCAACGCGTCACGATCTGCGCTATGGTGAGAACACCGGTGAACAGCTCGTTGTTCCCTGCGTCGTAGAACGCTCCCTCACCACAGTGTGGTTGACAATTTTCTTGCGGCGATCGGATGCATCACTCGATGCACTCGCCCCCTGCCAGGCTTCGTCTGGCACTACGTGATGAACATCATCACCAGAAAGCCCTTACTGATTATGAACACCCACAGTTTTTCCTCACTTGGCGTGCCCGCCACAATTGTCGCCGCCCTCACCCGGGCCGGTATCGACAGCCCCTTTCCCATACAGATCGACACCCTGCCCGACACCTTGGCCGGCAAAGATGTCTTGGGTCGGGGCAAAACAGGCTCTGGTAAGACCCTGGCCTTTTCCATTCCCCTTGTCGCAAGACTCTCCGGGGAACTCTCCGGAGGGAGCCGAAGGGCCAGTCGCCCACTGGGTCTCGTGTTGGCTCCCACCCGGGAACTGGCCACCCAAATCACCAATGCGATGCGGCCGCTTGCGGAAGCAGTCAACCTTCGAGTGACCACGATCTTTGGTGGAGTGTCCCAAACCCGCCAAGTTCAGGCCCTTCGCGAAGGCGTCGACATTGTGGTGGCCACACCAGGACGCTTAGAGGATTTGATGGGTCAAGGCCTGCTGCACTTAGACGCCGTTGAGATGACGGTGTTGGATGAGGCCGACCACATGGCTGACCTTGGCTTCCTGCCCGTAGTGACCAGGATCTTAAACGCCACACCCAATACAGGCCAGCGATTGCTGTTCTCAGCAACCCTCGATAACGGGGTCAACAAGCTCGTTGATCGTTTTTTGCACAACGAAGTGATGCACGCGGTGGATGAGGCGAACTCCCCCGTTACCCACATGACCCACCACGTGTTCGACACCCCCAGCGCAGAATCAAAAAAGGAACTGCTTTATGCTCTCGCCTCCGGCACAGGGCGAAGGATCCTGTTCATGCGGACTAAACACCATGCCAAAAAGCTCGCTAAAGCACTCACCCAAGCGGGAATCCCCGCCGTTGACCTCCATGGCAACCTGTCCCAACCCGCCAGAGATCGAAACCTCGCGGCCTTCAGTGACGGATCCGCCAAAGTTCTCGTGGCCACAGATGTTGCCGCCAGAGGTGTTCACGTGGACAACGTGGATTTGGTCATTCACGTCGACCCTCCGATGGAACACAAAGCGTATTTGCACCGCTCCGGGCGGACGGCTCGTGCCGGGGCCGAGGGTGATGTCATCACACTGTGTCTGCCCACCCAGAAAAGTGACCTGAGCACTTTGCTGAGAAAAGCCGGCATTACTGTGGCCCCCATCAGTGTCACGTCACGGTCACCAGAAGTGCTCGCCCTTGTGGGTGAGGTTGCACCGTATGTGAAGCCCATGCCCGCAGAACACCAACATCACGGTGGAGCACACCGAGGTAAGGGCACCTCCACTGGCGCTAACGCGCAACGCAACAGAGCTCGTCGTGGTGGGACGAGCCAAACAGCTCGCGGCCGCAGTACTCAGACGAGTCGAACTACTCGCACTGGGGGTGGCCGGCCGAACACCGACACCCGGCGCTCACAACAGCGCTAAAGCGTGACACAGGACGCCCCGCGGTCACATCCGGCAGCCCTACGAACGTCGCCGAAAGCGATGAGGAAGCCCCTCAACACGGCTGTGGTTGAGCCACGAGCGTTAGGGTCGTGAGTCTCTCATGATTTCTTCCCCCTCAGCCCCCGTGGGTAATCCAAGTGTTGTTCGAGGTTTAGCCCGGGTAGTCCGCTACGCACGAAAAGAACTACCCCTACTTGTCCTCGGTATGGGTGTTGCACTGATTGCCAGCGCATTTGCCCTCGCGATTCCGCTCACATTGGAATACGTGGTGGATGGCCCACTTTCCACCGGGGACCCTGAGGCGGTGTGGCCGGCAGCCGGCCTGGTCGCCCTTCTCGGCCTGGCAGAAGCATTGTTTATCTATCTGCGCAGAGTGACTGTGCTCACTCCGGGCACCAAGATTGACTCCAACATTCGAAACGACATCTACCGCCACCTCCAGGACCTTCCCGTTGCGTTCCACGACCGCTGGAACAGCGGCCAGTTGCTGTCCCGAGCGCAAAATGACGTGAGCCTGATTCGCCGCTGGATGTCGTTTGGCCTGGTGATGCTGGTGGCGAATGCCATCACCATCGTGTTGGGTACTGCAATCCTTTTTTCGTGGAGCCCACTCCTGGCCGGAGTGTTTGTTATGTGCTCTTTGCCGATGGTGTTCTTTGGCTCGCGTTTTCGGCGCGGCTTTGAACAGCTGGCCCGTGATGCCCAAGACCAGTGGGGCGATGTGGCAACCCTGGTGGAGGAGTCGGTTCATGGGATTCGCATCCTCAAATCCTTTGGCCGAGGCGACGACGCCTTCGAGTCTTATTCCGCCTACGTTCAGCGGGGTCGAGAGCTGGAGGTCACGAAAGGAACTACCCAAGCAAAGCTGGGGTTTTGGTTGACGTGGATCCCCGACTTCGCTCTCGCCGTGTCACTGTTCGTCGGTGTCTGGTTGGCGAGTGTCGGTGACCTCTCGACCGGGCAACTTTTCGCCTTCTTTGCCACGGCGGCCGTTCTTGCGGGTCCAATTTCTTCTCTCGGCTTTCTCTCCGCGCTGGCACTGGAAGCTAATAGTGGCTTGAACCGGATTTTTGAGGTGCTGGATACTCCCAATCCGATCAACACCGCAGTCACACCTCGCACTCCTCAGAGCCGCGCCGGCTCCTTAGTGTTCCAGGACGTTCACTTCCGACACCAGGACGCACCCGCTGACTCTCCAGACCTCATCAACGGTGTCTCCCTGGAGCTTCATCCCGGGGAAACCATGGCGCTTGTGGGAGTAACGGGGAGCGGCAAAACCACCCTGACAGCGCTACCCACGAGGCTGTATGACGTGACCGGCGGCCGGATACTCCTCGACGGCGTGGATGTTCGGGAGCTTGATCTGGTGGTGCTTCGCACCCGAATCGCCATGGCATTTGAGGATGCCACGCTCTTTTCCGCCAGCATCCGCGACAACGTGCTCTTTGGACGCTCAGACCCCGTCGACCCCCGCAGCGTCGAAGCAACCGCCATCCTCGACCAGGCTCTGGCCATCGCGGAGGCGGAATTTGTGTATTCCCTGCCCGATGGGGTGGACACGGTGATTGGCGAACAGGGGCTCAGCCTGTCTGGGGGGCAGCGCCAAAGGATTGCCCTGGCCAGGGCGATCGCGGCCGAACCGGAGGTTCTTGTCTTAGATGACCCCCTTTCCGCCCTCGACATCGAGACAGAGGCACGGGTGGAGGCCGCCCTTCGCAAAGTTCTTGCGACCACGACGGCCCTGGTGGTTGCTCACCGCCCCTCTACGGTCATGCTCGCTGACCGCGTCGCACTGCTCGAGAACGGCCAAATCACTGCTGTGGGAACCCACACCGAACTGCTGGCCTCCTCCCCCAGTTATCGAGCTGTCATCTCTTCACTCGACGACACCACAGAATCTCCCAGCGAGGCCACCACCCAGGAGGCCAACCGATGAGCATGCAGGGGGTGAAGGGAGAGGACCGCGGTGATCTGAGCCGCGACGAAAGCCGGCAGATTAGACGCCGATCGATTTCCCTCCTGATGGATCTGCTTCCGCCCTATCGCCGCCAGGTGCTCGCCATCGCGGGGTTAATTGTGGCTAGCGCGGCGATGCAAGTGGCGGGGCCCGCACTGATTGCGCGTGGAATTGACCGGGGGCTTCCCGCCGTGGTCGAAGACAATGATTTTGTACCGATAGTCCTGATTGCCGGTGCTTTTCTCCTGACCGGCTTTGGCGGCGCGCTTCTTCTCGCGGCCTACACCAAGAAATCCATCGCGTTTAGCCAGGACATCATGGCCGACCTTCGGTTGCGACTTTTCGCGCACACCCAACGCTTAAGCATGGGCTTTCATGAGACCTACACTTCAGGGCGAATCATTGCCCGGCAAACAAGCGACATTGCCACGCTTGGGGAGCTCCTCGGTGGCGGGTTAACCAACCTTGTATCCGGTGTGCTGTTTATGACCTTTACCACGACAGCGCTACTCACCCTCGACCCCGAAAGCGCCCTGCCCTTGGTCGGCGCAATCATCCCCATCATGGCGGTCACCTGGTGGTTCTCCCACGCCTCCCGTCGAGAATTCCGGGCTTCGCGAACCCACTCCGCGAGAGTGATCATCCAGTTTGTGGAAACCATGGCCGGTATTCGAGCGGTCAAAGCCTTCCGCCGTGAGTCGGTGAATCGTGACACCTACGCGGACAAAGTCGAGGACTACCGGGAGGCAACCCGTCGCACCATCCAAGTATTTGGTATCTACGAACCCCTCCTGAAAGTCATCGGAACCTTCACCGTCGCCACACTGGTCCTGCTCGGAGCATTTCGGGTAATCGAAGGCACCCTCGAGGTGGGGGTCCTTTTGGCGGCAGTGTTGTACACGAGGAACTTTTTCACCCCAATCGACAGTCTCGCGATGTTTTATAACTCCTTTCAGTCAGCGTCGGCTGCTCTGGAAAAGATCTCCGGGGTCCTCGAGGAGGCCCCGGATATTGCTGACCCAGCCAATCCGGCGCCATTCGTGGCAGGGCCTGGCACCATACGATTCGATGGAGTGAGTTTTGGGTACTCCGATGACGTCGAAGTTCTGCCGTCTTTTGACCTGACGATTCCCGGCGGCCAAACGGTCGCGTTAGTGGGAGCCACGGGCGCGGGGAAGTCGAGTGTGGCAAAACTGATTGCCCGGTTCTACGACCCTACGTCCGGCACGATCACTCTCGACGGCAGGGACCTGAAAGACATCAGCAATCGTGACCTTCGTCGAGCCATCGCTCTGGTCACCCAAGAGGCTTACTTGTTCAGCGGTAGCGTGTCCGACAACATCCGTTTGGGTAATCCCCGAGCAGATGATGCCCAGGTTGAATCAGCCGCACGAGCGGTCGGCGCCCACGACTTCATTTCCGCTCTCCCCGAGGGCTACGACACCGATGTGAATAAAAGGGGCGGCCGACTGTCATCGGGGCAGAGACAACTCGTGTCTTTTGCCAGGGCATTTCTCGCCGACCCCCGTGTTCTGATACTCGATGAGGCCACCGCATCACTCGATATTCCGAGCGAACGGCTTGTGCAACACGGCCTAAAAACTCTCCTCGCGGACCGGACAGCAATCATCATCGCCCACCGACTCTCAACGGTGGCGATTGCTGACCGTGTCCTTGTGATGGACGGTGGCCGCATCGTCGAAGACGGGCCCACCGCAGAACTGCTCAGCGGAACAGGCCGATTTGCCACACTGCACCAGGCTTGGCGAGAAACCCTGGTCTAGGACACTCGAGACCATTCGACGCTGATTCCTCCTGGACACTACCCCCAGGCTCCACAACCATTGTGTCCTGGATTACGGCGTGTTCCCGGCGTCCCCAGCCCGCTGGACTCTACGGGGGCTCACATTGCGAAACAAGGACTGCAAGTGTTGCTTCCTCAGCCGCTTGGCCCATTCCAGGGGGGTCGTGAGCTGACCTACAGGGTGCACACAAGACGTGTGAGGGGCTAGACCTTTCTAGCCTTAGGCAGATTGCCTGTTTGAGTACCCGACACCGCTCCACCCAGTCGAAAAGTAGAAAAGAATCCCAGTGCAAGGAACCCTGCCGCGGCATAGGCCGCCAGCTGGGCACCATCGGTGAAGGCTTCACCACTGGCTTCCTGAATGGCGTCTGCCGTTGCTGCGTCCATACCTGTGGCCACTGCAATCCCCGATAGCTGGGGAATCACGGCTCCGGCAGACTCCACGACAGCTTCCACAATTACCGCTTGGTCTGTAGTGGGAACACCCAGATCATCCAAACGATCCTCCAACGACGATTCGGTCCCCGTAAACAGCATTGTTCCGATCACCGCAATCCCCAGGGCGGAACCAATCTGGCGAACAGTGGATTGTGAACCAGATCCCTGCCCCGTTTGTTCCATCGGGACATCGACCATGATGACCCCCGTCAGTTGAGCCGTTGCCAGTCCAACTCCCACCCCATAGAGGAACAGAAACGGTGCAATTGCCTGCCATCCGGTGTCTGTGGAGGCCACCACACCGAAGCCCATAATGCCAACGATTTCGAGCAAGACCCCTAACTGCACAGCCCGTTCCGGAGGCAGCTTGCCCGACAGTGCTCCGCCAATACCGGACGCGGCAAACGCTCCCCCTGCAAGCCAGAGCAGTACCAGACCGGCACCAATGGGAGACATCCCCACGACATTTTGCAGCCACAACGGAATAGCAAAGAGGAGCCCGAATTCCCCCATCGAAATAATGAGGGCCGCCACAGAACCGTTGCGAAATGATGGGATGGTGAACAAATTGAGATCTAATAACACCCCTTGATTTTTTCTGGCCCGCTTCGTTTCCCACCAGACAAAGGCAATTCCTGCAAGCAAGGAGAGAACTAAGGCCACGGGGATCACCGATATTCCCGACTCGGCCCAACGAAAACTGCCCAGCGAGAACACATTTTCGGGATTGACCTCCCACCAGCCATACACGCGGCCTTCGATGAGGCCAAAAACAAGCGGACCGAAAAGAAGGACCGATAGGAGACCGCCCAGCCAATCAATCGACTTGCGCTCCCCGGGCGACTTCGATTCCATCACAAACAACAGCAACCCGATAATGATCAGGATTCCCAGCGGCACGTTAATGAGAAAGGCCCAGCGCCAGGTGAAATCGGTGGCGAGCCAGCCGCCCAAAACCGGCCCCACAGCGACCATTCCCCCAATAGTGGAGCCCCACACAGCGAACGCAATTCCCCGCTCTTTCCCCTGAAACGTCGCGTTCACCAATGACAGTGTTGTGGGTAACACCATGGCCCCACCAAACCCCTGCACCACCCGAGCCCAAATCAAGCTGCTCGCACTATCGGCGTAACCTGCCCACACGGAAGAGGCGATAAACACCACAATTCCGATAAGCAGAACCCGCCGACGCCCCATCCGGTCGGCGAGCGAACCCCAGATCAGCAAGGTGGAGGCAAAGACCAGCACATAGCTTTCTTGCACCCACTGAACCTCGGTGGAACTCAACCCTAGATCCTTGATGATTTCAGGAAAGATTGTGTTGACGATTGTGCCGTCAATGATGACCAAAGAGATGGCCAACGAAATGAAGAGAAGTCCGACCCACCGCGTGGATGTTGATGCCGCCATAGGAAACCTTCCAGGTCTACGAACCCACAGGATGCAGGAGTGGATGCTCCTGCGCGACATAACCGGTGTGGCTCAGTCTAGTTTCAATCAGGCGCCGCGGAGTGCCGCGAACCTCGAGTGCCCTGTCGTGGGCGACTACGTGACCGTAATGATTGCTCACCCAAGTATCCAGCCTTTCGAGGGCCCGTAAGCCTCAGGGTGTACAGCCCGAGAGCCAGAATCTATGCCACGTGACCCGCGGGCACCCCTCAGAGCCCGAAACCTCACCCTCTGCCTACTTACTCCGACAAGCCTGATAGCGCAGGCCCCACCGCAGTGAGCGTGAAAAACGGACAGTGCCCAATTTCTCATCCGCATGTGCCTCTGGAAGGTTTAGTCCACACTTCGCCCCCGACCTACATCAAAGCCCGGCCTGTCTCAGCGCGTGACCGCACTTTCCGGGGGCCTTAGGTCGCCCCACCAGAACGATAGCCGACGGAACTTTTGGCTCGATGTGCTTTCGCCAAGCGGCTAAAGTACACATTCCCGCGTGCGGCAAAACTAGGTGGTCCTGCCACCCTGGGATCACATCACTTGGATCCAGAGAAACTGGAAGCCCGGTTACCCGGGACACTTCTTACAAATAGGCCGAATCGTCCCCGTTAAAGGAGGCCGAGTAGGTCATACCGCCCCAGGTGAACGAAGCCTGCAGGAAACCCCCGCCCCCCCGGTACGTATCCACTGACACTCTCCCGGTGGAGACTTCCGCACCGACCCACTCGAAATAGCTGCTTAACACCGTTCCGCCAACTGGTGCGCTGAAGGCCGAAAGCGAGGCGCTAGGAACCGCAGACACGCTTATCGCCGAGGGAGGTGTCTCGGTCGGGTTGAAGGGGAACTCAGACCAACCCGGGCTACCCTGAACTGCCGAGAGGATTATGTTATATCCATCGGGGCCGCTGGTGTTGTAGGACCAGAAACCAATCTCTCCAACAGATATCCCTGAGCTGGCCGCAGCAATGCTGGGCAGGGCGAGGGTAGCAATGCCGGCACCCGCTAGGACCGCACCGCCCTTGACCAGTGAGCGGCGCGACAACCCTTCCTTCACGGGCTCGATAACACCTAGCCGTTCGAGCTCATGAAGCACTTCAGAATTAACATCCTGAGAATGCATTGCGTCGAGGTTGCGGACTGTGCGCGCATAGTTACCTGACAAACGAATTACGTCAACCTGTCCAGGGACAGTGGCAAAAACCTCCTCACCCACAACTTCAAAAACACAAGCAGTATTGAGTTGAAATTTGTTCACCCGAGTACGTTAAAAAAAAGAAATCGATTGTCAAGTTCCCGACCCACCCCCGCACCTGGCCGATGCAGTGGTCCTTCTCCGGATAAGTAAGGCCCGACAGTGGAACCGGTAGGTGAGGCAGATCCTGCGTTCCGGTTACGAAACACAGCCCTTAGTTGGTTTCTGATAATTCGGACCCCTCGATAGGGACGGGTTAGCGTGGAAACTGGCGGGTTCTTGTCGAATACGCCGTGGTGTCAATGCGCGGGCTGGCCTCATTGCCGTGATCAAGGGCTCACCGCGAGAAACAAGAACGCCGAGAAAATCGCCAGGTGAAGGCCCCCTTGGAATAGAGTCACCCGGTGAGACGCCACTGTGACGGTGCTCACCACCAGAGTCAGGATGAACAACACAATATCCACTGGTCTCAGCCCAAAAACGAGGTCAAAGTCCAGAAGAAACGACACCACCACTAACGCGGGGATCGTGAGCCCAATACTCGCTAACGCTGAACCGTAGCCGAGGTTGAAACTTGCCTGAAGGTGTCCTGCCCGGGCGAACCGAAATGCAGCGGTGCCCTCGGGTAACAAAATCACCAGAGCGATGACAACGGCGACAAAAGTCAGGGGGAAACCCGCCCCGGTCACAGCGTTTTCTACCGAGGGAGAGAGCACCTGGGCGAGTAACACCACGGTCACAAGCGCCAGTATGAGAAAAATCACACTGAGCGCGAAAGTCCCTCGCGAGGGAACCACTCTCAACGATTGCGTCGGGGGGCTTGCCGGGTCTTCAAAGTGTTCGCGGTTGCGCACAGTGAGGATGTAGAGGAAAAGAACATAAACACTCAGTGCCGCTAATCCGACAAACACTAACTGCGGTGTGGTGAAGGTCGGACCGGATGAACCGGTCGTGAACGAGGGAATCACAAGGCTCAAGGTGGCAATGACCGCAATCGCGCCGAGCGCCGCGCCACTGCCTTCAGAGTTAAACGATGATGTCGACGATCGAAAGGTAGCTGCCACGACGGAAAGGCCGATGATTCCATTAGTCGCAATCATGACCGCAGCAAACACCGTGTCCCTTCCCAACGTTGACGCTGATTCCCCGGAGGCGAGAAGTACAGACACAATCAGGGACACCTCAATAATCGTGACCGCAAGAGCCAAGATGACAGCGCCCAGAACTCTGCCGACATACGCCGCGATTACGTCAACGTGGTGCACAGCAGAGATCACCCCGCCGAGCAGCACAATGCTGAGGACTAGGACGCCAAAAATATCGAGCTGCTGACCCCACAAGGCCACAATGAGCACTAAGGCTACGGCCAGGCCCACAACATTGATTGTCAAGGTCCGGGCAAGCGTCATGGTGGTCATGCTAGCCGTTGGTCTTCGGTGTCCCCCCGATGACAAGGGTGTTTGACTAAACAGCTGACCTGCTCTGCAGCAAGGATTTGAATTCTTTCCTCCCTCGATTGGCTGATCGAATACACGAATTCTGAGTTCGCGTCTTCGAATGAGGTGCCCGCAAACCCCGCAATCGCCGCATCCCGCCCAAGGCGCTTGACATTCGGGTGAAACTCATCATCATCCGTTGTCTCACGGCCAGCTGAGATGGCGGAAAACGGCCTCGTTAGTTGGTTGTTTGACTCTGCTTGTACAACTGTTTAGTATTTGAACATGCGTTCAGTACACTCCACGAGAGATCAGCTCCTCTCCATAGCGGTTGAGATGTTTGCCGAGAAGGGATTTGCTGGCACGTCGCTTCGGTCTATTGCGAAGCAAGCTGAAGTGTCACCCGCGCTACTCGTTCATCACTTTGGGGGAAAGGATGCGCTGGTGAAGGAAGCAATCTCGAAAACCCTCGGCGATTGGGTTGCCGATGAAAAGGCGGCCATGTTGGATGATGAGTCGCACCAGGTTGAGAACTGGCAAAGCCTTGCGGCAAAGGGCACTACCTCGCTCAACTTTTTTAGGCAGGCGCTGCTCGCGGGCGGAGAATATTCCCAACGGCTCTTTGACGCAGCTTTCCTCGAGTCAGAGGCTCTCCTTGATCAAATGCAGGCAGTGGGGCGACTGAAAGACATCAGCGACCAGCAAACCACCGCACTCATGATGACGATTAGTGGTCTGGGGTCAGTGCTCTTTATGAGCCAGATCGAACAAACCCTGGGGGGTCCAATCAGCTCCGACCAAGTTGCGTCGAGGCTGGTGAATGCCAATCAAAAGATGATGCAAGAGGGAGTATTTCGTCCGGCCAGCACCACCAAAGGGAAAACAGGTAACTGATGGCTCCAATTGCCATGCATGGCCTAGTTAATAGCTATGGCAAGCAAAATGTTTCAGACGACTTGACGGTCAACAGAGCAAAAGGTCGGATCACAGGCTTCTTAGGACCTAGAGAGGGTTGTTGGTGAAGCAGGAGCAGGAGAAACATGGGCGGTCCTAACGGAGCCGAGGGAGCACCTCAACGCGTGATGCTTATCGCTTGGGGGTCCCGCGGAGACATTCAGCCGGTCGCAGCCCTAGCCACTCACCTGAAACATATTGGCCGTGAGGTGCTCGTATTTGCGACGCCGCCATCCACCGACCTTCTCGAATCGCATGGTGTGCCCTTCGTTGCAGCCGAGGAAAGTATCGCAGGCTTTGTCGAACAGCTATTTGGTGAAGTTGACCTGTCTGATCGATCCCTCAGCGGCCTGATGAAACTTGCACAATTCGGACGCCAGTACATCAACAGTGCCGAGTATGTTGACCTGCAACGTTCTGATGTGAAACGCGCGTTCGAGGCCGCACAAGAGTTCAACCCCGACGTGCTGTTGGTTCCCAACATTGTGTACGGCGCTTATGTAGCCATCGCCGAAGCTTTGCGTGTCCCGGTCATGACCTTTGATCTACTGATCAACCACCCCACTCCCGACTATCCGCTGTTCCAAATGACGGTCGGTAGAGTCCCGCGGTGGCTCAATTCCAGCCTTCACCGCTTCAAAGGCTTCCTCTACCCCAAGATGTGGCGGGCCAAATTTTCCGCGGCTCGGGAAATCGTCGGTATCGACCCCACACGGTATCCCGATGGCACCAAATACAAAATTTGGCCCCACGACTTCCCCCAAGTCTGCGCCGCCCCGACCACAATTTTTTCGCAGCCGACAGGATGGCCGAAAGAAAAAATTGTGTCGGGCTCCTGGGTTCTGAGAGAAGACACAGCTTTTGACCCACCGGAGTCTCTGGTCAGTTTTCTGACGAAAAAGCCCGTGTACATCGGGTTTGGAAGTATGAAATCAAATGCTGAGTTTCGCCAGCGCCTCTCGACCTTGGCCATCGGCGCGCTCTATGAAGCGGGCACACCCGGTGTGCTGCTCGGCGGTTGGGCTGGACTAAGCCGGGAAGCGCTGGACACCTCAACACCGCGGGGCGAGGCACTATACGAGTGGGCTCAGAGCAATATCTACGAAACCCACTCTTGCCCGCATGACTGGCTCTTCCCGCAATGCTCAGTCATCGTTCACCACGGTGGCGCGGGAACATTCGCCGCCGCCCTTCGCTCCGGACGTCCCAGTGTCGTGTGCGCAATGCAGGGCGATCAACCCTTTCACGGATCATTAACTGAAGCACGAGGCCTCGGACGCTACCTAGGCATCGTGGGTAGTCCTTCCGTGACCGAAGGAACCGTGGGAAAGGCGATCCTGGACATGAAAGGAAACGAAGCGGTCAATCAGAAAACTGCCCAGGTTGGCGGTCTTGTCCGGGCAGAGGACGGAGTGGCCCGTACCGTCGATTTCATCGACACTGTTGTGCGCAATCACTCTTTCCCCTGGCCCACATCAGCCCAAGAAGTCGCAAAGTAGGGGGCTTGACCCGGTTTGACGGACACCTAAGTTTGGAGGTATTGCTTCCAAGGAAGGATGTCTGTGATTCCAGCTGCGAAACCGCCGGAGTTCCGGCGTCGAGCCCTTGACCTGGTCGCTGTGGGGGAACCTGGCGCCCAGGTTGCGAAGGGTTTAGGGATCAGCGAGGGGACTCTGCGTCGCTGGATGGCGATCGACGCTGTCGACTCGGGACGTGTTGAGGGACTCACCAGTTCTGAGAAACGGGAACTCATTGAACTGCGTCGGAAGACGCGTGTGTTGGAGATGGAAAACGAAATCCTGAAACGCGCGTCGGTGGAGCCAGGCCGCCAACAACGGTTGTAGTTGATTTCGTCAACCGCAACAAGGACGACATTGTCGAAGGACGCAAGCTTGGTGCCTGGCTCATCTGCAAGGTCTTGCAGGTGGCGCCAAGTACTTACTATGCGGCAAGGGACCGTTCCCCTTCAGCGAGAACACTGAGTGACGCTGTGATTGGTGCTGAGTTGTTTGACCTCTGGGTGAACAACCGGAAGGTCTATGGGGCTAGGAAACTGTGGAAGGCAGCGAGACGCTCAGGGATCGATGTTGGGCGGGATCAGATAGCCCGGCTCATGCGATCTCTTGGCATTGAAGGCGTCAAGCGCTCTAAGCGCGTAAAGACAACGAAACCAGACCCGACGGCGGTAAGACATCCAGACCTGGTGAAACGGGTGTTCTCGTCAACTGCGCCGAACCAGCTGTGGGTGACTGACCTGAAGTTCGGTAACCTGGGCGGGGGTGGCATACGTGTGTTTCATCATTGACGCCTACTCCAGAACGATCGTCGGGTGGCGGGTCGCCTCCACGATGAAAACAGAAACCGTCCTGGATGCCATTGAAATGGCGAGGTGGTCCAGGGGCAAAAAGCTCCCTGGTTTGCGGTGCCACTCGGACGCCGGCAGTCAATTCACGTCTATTCGCTATGGGGAGCGCCTCGCCGAGATCGGCGCTGTTCCATCGATTGGCACCGTTGGTGATTCCTTTGATAACGCCCTGGCGGAAACCGTGAACGGGTATTACGAGGCGGAACTCGTTCGGGGACCAGAACACCCCGGACCCTGGAAAAGCGTTGAAGAGCTAGAACTTGCAACCCTCGGGTGGGTCCACTGGCATAACCAGGAGCGCCTCCACGGGTTCATCGGCGACGTCCCACCAGCAGAGTTCGAGCAAGCCTTCTATGCTGAAAACCGTCAGGCGCAAGCGCTGGCAGAAAACACAACTCTGGGGTCTCTATAAAACCCAGTACGGTTCACACACCTGCACTTACTTTGTTAGCTTTGAGGTTATTTTAGTTTTCGAGGAGCCTTTGGTGGGGAAACAATCAGGGCGACGTGGGCTGGTTGCCCTTTACCTGTCCTATTTCGAAAGAGACGTCTCCCAGGGCATCGAAACACGCTTGGTCTGATTGGTCGACAGGGTCCAATTTTGCCCCCTCACGCACTCGACTCACATCACCACACGGTTCAGCCTGACGGTCTCAATGACCTCCTTCATCGTCACAGCCTCGCCATAGACGAGGGCACGTGATGCCTCGAAGCCGGCTTTGATTGAGGGGAAACATTCGTGGGCTTCATCGAAGGCCGGACTATCGGCATAGCCGCCTGGTGGGCGGGGCGTGACACTAAATTCCCCCGCCAGACTGTGATTATCGATGTCCTCGGCAAGGGCAGCGATTCCCTCTTCTCCCAAGACGCCAAGAGCCTCAGCAATTCGAGAGTCGCGCAGCAGGCGATAGATGTCATAGAAATGACGTCCACCGCGCAAAAGTCTCTCGGTGTCGAGCCGTGAGGCCGCGTCATGGACAGCAGCGAGTTTCTCTAGAAGAGTGCGCTCCGGGGCCAGAACGGTGACGTCGAAGGGCGCAAACTCTTCCCAGTCCGAGGTAGTGCCGCCGAGGACTGCAAGGGCAAAGTCCGCGACAAGAGAGCGGTATGGGTGGCGGGCAGAAGGAGCACCCCCTCCCCTACTGCCCAGTTCGAGCACTACTCGATCCTTAAGGTTACGATCGCTCTGGTGCATTCGATAGGGGTAGGCGGTGAACCGCTTCACACCGACCGTCGAAGACTGGACCTCTACGTGCTCTGTCGCCACACCAAGATGCTCCTGCACGGCCCTATCCACGGCTTTGAGCAACGTATGACGCGCCTGCGGGCTGGCTCCATCAGGGAAATGTGCGATGAGATCGACGTCTTCTGAAAAACGGTCGATTATTCCAAACACCCTGCTGAGGCTGGTGCCGCCTTTGAAGGTCAAAGTGACAGCAGCCCTTGACCCATCAGTCAGGCGCACTTCCCGGGGTGCGCTCGCTACGCGAAGGACTTCTGTCACCCAGAAGTCCTTCTCCACATGAGAGACCGGAACTCCCAGCGCATTAGCCGTTTGCTGAATGAGCGCCGTCAGGTCGTCAGGGTGATCGCGAAGACGTGCGGTCACGAACGCGCCACATCGGCCATCAGTGTCGCGAAATTGCCTCGAACTGATTGGTTTCGCTCGGACGCGACGGCGTGTTCAAGAAAGCTTCCACGAACCAATCCCCGCGCTTGAGCTTCTGTGTAGCGATCAACCAGAGATTGCCAGCCACTTTCAACAAACACTCGAGGGTCACGCAACAACTCCACCAGGGCAATCTCTTTCTGATTCAATTCCCCTCGAGCCCTATTACGCCTCGAATACTGGGTCACTCCGTCGATGGGCGCCACCGTCCACAACGCTGCGACATGGTAGGTCGCCGGGACCTGCGTTGTCACACCCCACTCTCTGGCGGCAGAAAAACCCGCGGGTCCGACTCCAGTGGAACCCCACACCTCACGGACAATGTCTTCAACCGGAGGTCTGGTCGTGCCGTATCTGGTCTTGCCGCCCCGATAGTAAAGTCCAGGCTTTACCGTCACCAATTCGCCAGACCGCGTCGCTCGCGACGCCGCCTGCCGGGCCGCGTCGGAAGGCCCCGGAAGGGCACTCAGCGGAACAAAAGAGCCGAGGGGTGTTTCGCGAATCGCCTGCGATGCCGTCAGTGCCGTCATGTCACAAAATACTACTATTTTTGTGACATACGGGCAACCACCATTCCCCGAGCAGAAACACCCAATTCCCTGAAGCTGCAGTTCAGTCATGCTCACAGTGTGGCGAAGCAAACAAGCACTCGTGAGACCAGGACGAGGATCCGTGAAACTGTGCTCTATGGCAGCTCTGTGGACAAACAGTCCCCAACTAGCCACACACTCATAACCAACTCATAATCGCCACTGCAAAAATTTTGGCCCAGTAGGGCGGACGGGACTTGAACCCGTGACCGACGGATTATGAGTTCGATGCCTAGGTATTAGCTGGTGTCAGAGGGTGTTAGCTGACGGTGCGGATGCCAGTAAACGGGTGAGGTTTAGCGTGGATGGTGTTGGGGTGTGTGAGGACAAGATGTGCACTGAATGTGCATTCATCACTCCGCGACAGGTAACGCGTATGCGGTTCTTACGGATTTCATGAGTCTCGGGATTCCTTTTTCTCTGATTGGTTCTTGATTCTCTACGATCCGTGCGCACTGAGCTCTCGTAGAGCTGCAGAGTTGCGCCCGGGCTCCAAGGACGTAAGAACCCGGGCGACTCAACCTCTCGCTATAAAAACAGCAGACCGTGCGCTACCGGCACGGCAATGATGAGGACGGAGAAGATGAAGGCGAAGACTCCAAAACCGGCAAAGGACGAACCGAATCGGGTTGACCTAAAGTCCTCAGCCATATCCTCGCTGAGCCGTTTCATGTCATCAATCGTCGACATAACAAACAACAGCACACCGAGAGTCTCAGCGACGGAAATAATGAACAGAGGTATTCCCGACCCATGGCCGGCAATCCCAAATGCCATGACAAAGAGGGCTCCCAACACAAAGTGGACGAGAACCCACGCCACCATGGGATAGACCCGATGGTTGAACCACGGAACAAGTTGTTCACTGGTGAGTTTCATCGCCTACTCCTCGTCGTTCCAGTGGAGCAGGCCTGAAATCATCATGCCGAGGGCTGCCACCATCGGGATAATTCCAAAGTCCGGCGCAAAATTGCTGTAACCAACAACAGGCCCGACGAGAACGAGCAATCCGAGAAGCACCCAGAAAAGGATGCTCACGCCCATGCCAAAGGTGAGGCGAGCGCGGGTCGCCCCCCGCGCGAAGTAGCCAATCCCTGCAGCCGCAAGGAGATAACCACCCATGAAAACAAGGGAGTAGAACGTTGTGGCGGCAACATCTGCCTCAGCGGTCGAGAAGCCTCCGGCCGCGTTCGCTTCTTCTGTGAAGAACAGCGTCATCGTGACGCCCATTCCCCAGAACAATGTACTGAACAGTAGCCAACCCACTGGGCTAAAAAACTTTCTCACTGAACAACCTTTCCTTGACGTGGGCGCGAGCTGCGCTTGTCACGATTATTCAAAATTAGGGAAGGGCAGTCTTGTACGAGATGAGCATGTTTCGCGAGCCCCCGAGGGCCACTAGGCGAGATGAAGGTGGTCCGCCCCGGTCCGTAGGGTCTGTCGATAGTTGCTGGGCGAGATTCCGGAGTACTCGGTAAACCTGTGGGTGAAATGAGCCTGGTCAAAATAACCCGCCGCGGCAGCTACATCAGCCAGTGGCATCGGCGAATTGACGAGCCTCAGCGCCTTCCGATACCGCTTGAGAGCGAGAGTCTTCTCCAGCGACAACCCCATCCATTGGCGCGAGAGTCGATTCGCGTGCGCCCGCGAGTAGCCGGTGAGATCCATCACCTGGTCAACCTTCGGAACATCCCGGCCATCTCGGAACAAATCAACCAGCGCACCGCGGAAGGAGATGAAGTCCGGCAAGTCCGCGACGGCTCCCAGTCTCTTCACCATCCAGGCCTCGAGAGCTCGCGATCGCATCTCAAAGTTTGGAAGCCTCCTCAAGACGTCTTCGAGGGGTCGAACGTCTACCCCCACCTCCCGGGGCTCAACGGACCGATTCGCGAGTGCAGAAGCCGGAATTCCGAACAACAACATGGCCGCAGCCGGGCTCATCAGAGCGAGCAAAACGTGAATTTGCCCCGCGACGATTTGTGGTCGGTTAGCGACGGAAAAGATGAGGGAGGTTTCTTTGCGGACGCCACGATCAGCGGGCGAGTCCTCGCCCATATAAAATTCCGCAACATCACTGCCCTCGAGAAAAAAGGCGATTTCGACTTTACCCTCGGGCATAATCAGCGCTCGGCCGCGCCGGTCCTGCTCCATTTCGCCAATGAAATCGACGATTCCCCTCAACCGTGGGGGAACGTAAATCTTGGGCTCAAAGGCTTGGGGAAGCTCTTCCGCTTGTGCCAGCGACATTCGCCCTCCTCAGCGAGCAATGCCCTCTTCGGCGTCAGCTCCACCCTCCAGAGTACACAGGCACATTAACCCCACGTTAACGCTAGAGCGGCCGGTGAGGCTCGGTAGGGCGGACGGGACTTGAAACCGTGACCGACGGATTATGAGTTCGATGCCTAGGTATTAGCTGGTGTTAGAGGGTGTTAGCTGACGGTGCGGATGCCAGTAAACAGGTGAGGGTTAGCGTGGATGGTGTTGGAAGGTGATGGATGGTGAAGTGCATTTAATGTGCATTCGATGCCCCTTGGTAGGGCGGTCGGGACTTGAACCCGCGACGACCGAATTATGAGTTCGGGGCTCTAACCAGCTGAGCTACCGCCCCATGGCTTTCTTGCCACAGAGTTCAAGTCTATTCGAGAGAAAAACGTTTCTCTGTTGAGCTCGACATCTTCACTCCCCCGACTGTGTATCGGGCTTTGGAGACTGCTTCGACTCGAACGCTTCCAGAAGGCGCACACCGGCAGCTTCGGAAAATCGGACTCGTGGTCTAATGACGTCACGACCTAAGGGTAATGCAACCCTCCCGAATCCGCCGCTTCGGCAAAATCGGTGTACTGTTCGCTTGTGGCCACCACACTAAGATTCCGACGCCAACAAAGAGACGAAGGGGATGCTTTTGCACGAGCGCCGGGCCGGGAGTTGGAGTAAAGTCCCGGGTCTGACCATCGGCTACTGGGCTTCTCGTGTCTCCCGGAGTATCAAACCGTTCGAATCAACGCACACGACGATTCTCAGCGCAAGACGACTACCACAGCGGTCGATGCTTTCAAAGATGACGTTGCTGTCAGCCGATGATCAAGAGGGAAGATAAGCTGCGGATCCAAGACTGTGTAAGACAGCGAATGCGGCAATGGCGGCGGTCTCCTCTAGCCCACCCCTTCATATACTGAGAACATGACGCGGGCCTCTGTCGTAATCGTCGAAGATGACCACTTCACGCGCAGTCTTCTCAGCCAAACTCTGCGCTCTCTAGACGTCACTGTGTCAGCCGAGACGGCAGAGCCAGCCGAGGCGCTCGAGCTATGCCAGACCCACACACCAGACGTTGCCCTTTTGGATCTCGATTTAGGGCCAGGCCCGACGGGGTTTCACGTGGCAGTGGCGCTACGTAAACAGCAGCCCCACATCGGCCTTGTGATGCTGACGAGCTATCTAGACCCCCGGCTTCTTCACACTGACGCCCCGGCCGACCCGGTCGGGGCTCGTTTTCTGCGCAAATCAGACCTTGACTCGCCGGTCCAGCTGGTAAAGACCATCCTGCAGGCGAAACAATCTCCCCGACTCGCCCAGCGATCAGACCAACGGACGGGGCCCACACTGACCGCTCATCAACTTGAAGTCCTCCGTCAGGTGGCCACTGGACACTCGACGCGAGAGATTGCGGAAAGCCTTGGGGTGACTGACAAAGCGGTCGAGGCATCGATTTCTCGAATCCACAAAGCTTTTGACCCCCCGCGTTCACGCGGTTCTGCCACACGGGTGAAACTCGTCCAGGCCTATTACTCCCTCACCGGTCGCACCCCACCTCGTGCCTAATGCAGCAATCGAGCAGGTCAAACACCTGACTCTCACCCCCAGTGCCACCCTGCTGTTTTGGGTCGTGTCCGTGACAACCCTTCCGTTTAGTGACACCCAGAGCACGGACGGGCTCGTCGATATTGCCAACGAGTTGCTGCTGGGCCTCATTGCGACGGGAGCGATGTTGGCCGTTATCTTGCCAAGCCTGGTGCTCACCCGCCGAATGACGGCCACAGGATGGCCCCGTCAGTGGATCACCCTTGCGGTGATCGCGGCAGGGGCAGTGGTTCGCGGGACAGTGGTTTTCTGGCTCGGACCATCCTTTGACTTCCTCAGCACCGCCACCATGAGCCAGCGTGTGTTGAATTCCGTGACGACCTCAGTGCTCTGGCTGGTACTCCTGTCTCTGGCAACCAATGCCACCAGGGATTTTCGTTCTCAATACGCCGCTGATTTTCGACGTCTCGCCCTCACTCGCGCGTCCCAGATGCCCCACACGGAGATGACGGGCCTATTTGCCGATCTCGAGGGTGCACTGAAGAAGGTGCCACTGCCACGAACTCACGACAGCGCGGAACCGGGCAGCCTCACACGCGACATGCGGCGAGCCGCTCGCGCCCTGGAAAATGAAATCATCGCGCGAATTAAGACCCAAAGTCGATCTCTCTGGCGGTTTGACCACGCGAAACCCCCTCGCATAAGGGCTGGTCGATTGCTTGTGTTGGCGATGACACGACTGGACTATTCCATCGTCTTGGTGACTGGCTTCGCGGCTGGTGGCGCAGTGGTGAACCTGGCAACAGCTCTTGGCTGGGGGCAATCGCTTCTTCGGGTCGCAGCGGCGACAGTCATCCTCGTGTTCCTACACGTCTTTTACCGCATCGTCGTGGCTCCGCGGTGGGGTAACAGGCGGGTGGTCAATACCGTGTATGTTCTGTCTCTTGGTTTGTCGTGGGTCACCTCACTGGGAGTAATCGAGTATTTCACCGCTAATTCCCCACTGGCGGTGGTGTTTGTGGTGCTCGTTGCGGTGGCAACAGCCGCTCTGCCGGTGCTGAATTCCATGCTGAACCTGGCGGGGGCTGCCAGGGAAGAAATTATGGAGGCTCTCGACACACTGAGTGAAAGAGCACGAACTCCAGCGCCGAAACAGGCGGCGAGTACCGATGCGGTGGCCACCTACCTGCACAATTCCCTCCAGTCGGAAGTGCAGAACCTGATTCTTTCCCTACGAAAACACTCCAATGATCACGACGCCGACGAGGTCACCGCAGCATCTCTTGCGCGTCTGCACGAGTTAGTCAATCGTCGGCTCCATGACGCGTTCCTCGACTACTCCCTGGAGCCTCTGGAACGTCTCGATGACGCCATTATGAAGTGGCGGGGAATTTTGGACATTGCGCTGGACTGGGAGGACCGCCCGGCGAGCAGTGGCCGTGCAGAGGCCACCGTCGTGCAGATCATTGAAGAAATCGCCAATAATGCCGTGGTCCACGGCGAGGCTACCGAGCTCCAGGTGACGGTCCGCTCGCGCGGCCAGGGCTACGACATTCATGCTGTCAATAACGGCCACGACCGCGTCGGTCAACAGGGACAAGGCTCGATATGGCTAGATACTTTTGTCGCTCAACCCACCGGAGAGCCCCACCCGCTACACGCGACCCACCGGCACTACCGGGTCTAACCGGTCCCCCACGCCCTTCAGCGGGGCCGGTCTGACAAATAGGGATTTCCCTACCTGTCGGTGGCGAAATACTTCTGCGCTGGATTCGCTTGCCACATGGACACACAGGGTACGAACGAAACGCACTCGACACCGGTGAGAACCCGCAAATCGAGGGCCCGGGACTGGCTGCTCCCCGCATGTCTGGTCGCGGGAGCCCTGGTGCTGTCGGGCGTGATGGCACCAACACCGGTCCAGCCCGGTGACTCCCCGGTGAACCCACCCCTAGCGGCGATCGGTCCGCCCTTGGGTGAGGATTCTGCAACGACGACTGGCACCCCTTCCTTCACCGAGCCGAACAGAGTGCTCCAGGGACTAGATAACCACCCCTCGGCGTCCCACAGCCTCGCTATTCCTCGAACAAGCCCATCGGGGGCAGTGCGATTAACCGACGCAACAGGACTCTCGGCTTCCGTCTTCGGAGCTCAGGCACAGGTGTCGAGCCCGGTGCTCCCTACCCTGACCATGACGCTCGAGTCCGTGGGGCGAGGGCAGGTATCCGCAAGAATCCAGCACACCACGATGCCAGAGGTGGACGGTCTCGTCGTCTGGCAACACCATCTGGTGCACAACAGCACAGTGGCCGAATACTGGCGCGTGGACGACGGTATTGAACACGGCTATGTTCTCGAAGATTCTCCGTCCGGAGAGGGCCCAGTCTCTATCGACCTGAGGTTTTCTGGTCTGACACCCCGGCCGCTCGCTCACGCAGTATCGCTCCAGGACACCTCAGGTGTCGAGCGTGTGCGGTGGGACCGTTTACTCGCGTGGGATGCGACAGGGGCCACACTTCCCGCCACCTTTGCGATCCGCGGTGCAACGGTCTCGCTGGAAGTGGATGACCGCTCCGCTGTTTACCCCATTGTCATCGACCCCACGTTCTCCCAAGACGCCTACCTCAAAGCCAGCAATTCTGAGGCTGCCGATTACTTTGGCGCCAGTATAGATATCTCTGGCGACACGTTGGTGGTGGGCGCGTGGGGAGAAGACTCTGCTGACAGCACTGAATCGGACAACACGGAGCTCCAGGCCGGAGCGGCCTACGTATTTGTGCGCTCCGGCTCGACCTGGGTACAACAGGCCTACTTGAAGGCGAGATACGCGGGGGCCGATGACCGTTTCGGTTTTTCGGTCGCGATTTCTGGGGACACCATCGTGGTTGGCGCTCCCCACGAAGACTCGAACGCTCAATCAATCGATGGGAACGAGTCGAATAACTCTGCCTCGAATCTGGGAGCAGCCTATGTGTTTGTGCGGGATGGCACCTCCTGGAGCCAACAGGCGTATGTGAAGGCCGATCATCCTGATGCCTGCTGTCCAACTGAGGACAGGGTGGGATGGGCGGTCGATATCGACGGCGACACGATTGCTGTCGGTGCGCCCGGACAGACCTGGAGTGAAGGTCTGACAGACCAAGGAGCGGTCTATATTTTTCACCGGGTCGGAACAACATGGAGCCAACAGGGACTAGTGAAGGGTTCCACGAGCGGATCCGGCGACGAGTTCGGCGAGGCCGTGTCACTGTCGGGTGACTCTCTCCTGGTAGGCGCATCCGAAGAAGACTCAGACAGTACTGGCGTTGGAGGTAGTGATAACGACGACTCCTCA
The DNA here is from genome assembly GCF_002950575.1 of Pontimonas salivibrio. Lineage (NCBI taxonomy): Bacteria > Bacillati > Actinomycetota > Actinomycetes > Micrococcales > Microbacteriaceae > Pontimonas > Pontimonas salivibrio. The sequence goes on along the minus strand of NZ_CP026923.1, from coordinate 820,766 downwards.
GAGGCAGGCGCCGCCTATGTGTTCACCCGCACAGGGTCGACTTGGACGGAGCAGGCATATTTGAAGGCCAGCAACACAGAAGCTGACGACCTGTTTGGGTTTGCCGTCGCTCTAGATGGTGATGTTGCGGTCGTGGGCGCGCACGCGGAAGATTCAGCCGGGGGCGATTCTGCGCCCGACCAAAGCGACAACTCCCGCGACGCATCCGGCGCGGCGTACGTGTTCGAAAGAGATGGATCCACGTGGGCCCAGACCGCGTTCCTCAAAGGCCCCAGCCCCAACCGCTACAAGGCATTTGGGATATCGGTCGACGTGGTCGACGACCGGGTGATTGCAGGAGCGCCCGCCGGAACCCGGGGCAGCGTCGAAGTGTATACAAAGAGCGGCAGCACATGGAGCCACGCCCAGACTCTCCATGCCAGCAATGTGCTCGATGACCTGGACCGATTTGGCAGCAGTGTCGCTATGGCGGGCACGACAATTCTCGGCGGCGCGGCTGACGAAGATTCGGATCTGCGTGGAGTGTTCACAACTGCAGAGCTCACCGCACAAAACAACGACGACGCGGGATCCTCAGGTGCCGTGTATGTCTTTCGTACGCCAGACGATACTGGGGATTCGTCGCGGTCAAGCGAGTCTTCGGTGGCCGGCACACCAGGCATTTTCCTCACCCTAGGCTCCACGCCCGGCCAACCAATCAATCTGGCAAAGCTGACCTGGGGTGCGTTCCGAGGATTCCCCGGTGGCGCATATTCGTTGGTACTTACCAGCTCGTCTGACGGGGGCACCACCCGAGTTCTCGGCAGTGGCTTTCTCAACCGGGGCGGCCATTTAGAAAAGACCATCGCCTTACCCGATTTACTGCCCGGGAGCTATGTGGTCACCGTGACGGCGCTGAGCGAGACCGGTCATGCCCTGGTTCTCGGCAATCGTTTCTCTGTTACTCCAGGAGGAACGCTGGGGGCGAAGACGGCGGAGAGCTTGCAGCCTCTCGTGCGCTAGAACGGCACACCTCGAGCGCATCGCCCAGGGCGCTGACCTCCTCGAACAAACACACCTCCTCGAAGTCTTCGTCGACGCCGGTCTCAACGAGACTCTTGGGTAGCAGACCACGCATTTAGCGGGCTGAGGAATACCGCTACCGCCTCTGCGATGCCTATCGGTTGATCCTCTCTCGCACTCCTCATGCCGACGGGGAGGGCAGCCTTTTTCGCCAGGCAGAAAAGCTCTGGACCGGTCCACTGTGCGGTGACCGCAGCCACGGATAGGGGTGGATCTCGACCAGGTTTCTGAACTTACGAAACGACGGAACCGGGGCGAAGGTGACAGCCACCTTGTTCTCGGCGGCGTACTCGTAGGGGTCACCCAGCAGGACCTCCACTTCGCGCCTAGCAGCTAGGTCGTGGAGGGTCTGGAGATAAAAACCGATTCGCTTGGCACTCAACTGGAGCTTGGCAAGCGCTGGGGCATTGAAGACAAACACAGCGGGAAGATCAGGGTGCGCCGATAGAGCGGGGTCGTCGTCGCCGAGGGAGTCAATAGTGAGCAACACTTTCTCGGGCGTGCCGAAGTGGACCGGAGTTTTTGGCCCAGCGGTGCTCTCTACATCGGGGTCGCTTTGTAGCAGCGGCTCTGGCGCGAGAGCCCGCGGAGTATCGGTGTCGGGGAAATCCTGGATCGGACAGCGGTTGCTCAACGGACAACGCTGACACAGCCCGGGGGCGCGTTTTTCGACCTGCCACCGGGCGAAGCCGTACGGTTTGCCTGTACCCGCCCCGACCGTCCACTGCCAACCCAGCAAATTGGCGGCGCGGGAGCCATCGATGAGCTCACGGTGCATGCGCTCCTGGCCGTGCAGCCAACCGCGTCCCTGCCGCACGCTCCAGTGTGAGGCGAGCCACATTCGGGTCTGATTGACAAGCCAGCCATCCTGCTCGAGCTCGGAGGCCACCTCGTCAAGACAGGCCATTCCAGTCTCCCACCCATCACCCGGAAGGTCCCACGGGGCATCGAAGCGGAGGTTCTGAAAAAGCCGCACCCCAATTCGGGCGTAGAGATGCCGGGCATATTCTTGCCACAGCAGTTCATCCTGATATTTCTCGCGGTCCCGAGCAGGTGCCTGGCGTACCCGTTGCCACACCGCCCCCAGAGTGAGCAGGTTGTGGCGAATGTAGGGAGACAGGACGCTCGCTCCACGGGCCTCACGAGGGAGCACCTCAGAGCGCTTCGCGGCGTAACCTGCGATATCAAGAGTAGCCAAGGCGGCGTCGGCTGCTGCCTGCCCCCCAGGGATGGAGCTCAGAGCCAGATTTCCCGAATACATCCCTACGAAATCCCGCTGAATCACCGTCAGTGGGTCGTCCTCGATTCGGAGCTGCGACATCTGCATCGTGCCCGAAGGCTAGTACCCCGAGGCCTCGCAACACCACCCAGCTCGGGAGACAAGGGCCGTAGGGCGGACGGGACTTGAACCCGTGACCGACGGATTATGAGTCCGCTGCTCTAACCAGCTGAGCTACCGCCCCGGATGCGATGGAAACAAGGCATCTAGGCAACATCCTAAAGCGTGAGCCGCTGAAACGGAGCCGTCACGCTTACGTAACAATGAGCGCCGATGATGGAGGCCAGCTCGCAGATAGAGAGTAGATTACGAGGAAGGTGTCTTCAACGATGTTGGCTCCCAGCCCCATCGTGTAGGCAACTCTGATTATCACGTAAGGGGATATACATGAAGAAAACTGTTGGCATCTTGGCTGCTCTCGCAGCCGCCACACTCGTGGTGAGTGGATGCGCAGCAAGCACTGACGTCGAACCAGCTGAAGAAACTGCCGCTGATACGTCGACAGAGACAACGGAAGAGACAACAACCAGCACTGAGTCTGTCCTGACCGCTGTCCAGGAAGCCGGTGTGGTCCGTTGTGGAACACGCGATGCTCTTCCTGGTTTTGCCGTGTTGCAAGAAGATGGCACCCACGTCGGATTTGACTCCGACTTCTGTCGCGCCATCGCTGCGGCTGTGCTCGGTAGTGCCGATGCAGTCGAAATGGTCGACTTGGAAACCGCCGATCGCTTTACCGCGCTTCAGAGTGGTTCCATTGACGTCCTCGTCCGAAACACCACGTGGACCGCTTCGCGCGACGGTGGTGAAGCCGCAACCTTCCTCCAGACCAACTTCTACGACGGTCAGGGAATGATGGTTGAAGCTTCTAGCGGGTACTCCTCAGTATCGGACATGAACGGCGCTGTCGTCTGTGTTGCTAAGGGAACCACGACCGAGGGTAACGCTGCTCTTGAGTCGTCGCGTCTCGGCCTTGGCTGGGAAGTTCGACCCTTTGATGACACCGACCTGCTGCAGGAAGCTTTCCTTGCAGGGCAGTGTGACGGATGGTCCTCCGATGTCAGCCAGCTGACCGGATTCCGCTCGGCATACCCCGACGGAGCTGACGCACTTGAGATTCTGCCCGAGGTCTTCTCCAAGGAGCCCCTCGGACCCGCAGTTCTCGACGGCGACACCCAGTGGGCACAGGTCGTCAACTGGGCGATCTTCGCCACCATCCAGGCTGAAGAGTTCGGAATCACGAGCGCTAACGTGGACAGCTTCCTCGCCTCTGAGGATGTCACCATTCAGCGCTTCCTCGGTGTGGAAATAACTACCGACGAGGGTTCCGCTGTTCTCGACCCCGGTCTGGGACTACCCGAAGATTTTGCCTACCAAGTTGTGAAGCAGGTTGGTAACTATGGCGAGATCTTCGAGCGTCACCTCGCCCCTCTCGGACTTGAGCGCGGAGTCAATGCTCTGTGGTCCGATGGCGGTCTGATGTACGCACCCCCTTACCGTTAATAGGTAAGGCGCATTTTCGGTAAGACCGAACTGTTAGGGGGCTCCCTGTGAGCCCCCTAACAGGCGTACCTACGAAAACCCCACTGTGGCGAGACATTCGAGTCCTCAAGTGGTTGTTCCAACTCGCTGTTCTCGCAATCTTTGTCGGCATCATTTTCTGGTTATACAACAACTACCAAGTCAATATTCAGCGCAGCAAGATTCCCACGGGGCTCGACTTTCTCGACAACCCCGCCAACTTCACCATGCCGGGCAACGACTTCAATCAAAGCTCACCCGTCTGGTCCGCTTTTGTCCAAGGTTTTTACAACACTCTTCGTGTTTCCGTTGTTGGAATCTTGCTGGCGATTCTCATTGGCACCCTCGTGGGTATGGCGAGATTGTCGAAGAACTTCCTCGTTCGGACAGTTGCGGGCGCCTATGTCGAGGTCATTCGTAACTTGCCCTTGCTCGTTCTCCTCACCTTCATGAACCTCGCTGTGGTGCTCCAAACATTCCCCCGAATCGAGGATGCTTGGAAACCCCTGGACCTCTTTGTTGTCTCTAATAGGGGAATTGCGATTCCCTGGTTCGAAGGATCGGGGATTACCCTGCTTAGCGTTCTGCTCGCGGCCCTTGCGGCGGCAGTCATCATCGCGTGGGTGCGGGGGAAATACTCTGACCGCACCGGCAAACCAGCCCGCGGACTCCTCTATGGCACGACAATCTTCGTTCTAGTCATAGTCGGGGCATGGTTGGCTCTGGGTTACAGCTGGACGCTGCCCCTCGTTCAAGACCGTGGGACGGAAGGCGGATTACGGCTTGACCCATCTTTCTTTGCGTTACTGGTGACCCTCGTGGTGTACACCAGTAGCCACATCGCGGAGATTGTGCGCGGCTCAATCCTCGCTGTCCCCCGTGGTCAAGGCGAAGCCGCGGACGCTCTGGCCCTGAGTGGGCCCAAGAAGATGCGTCTGGTTATTCTCCCTCAAGCGTTTCGAGTCGCTCTTCCCGCGGTTGGAAACCAATCCTTGAACCTCATCAAGAACTCATCACTGGGCGCCGCAATCAGCTACTTTGAGTTGACGCAAATTGCCCAAATCACCGTCGGTAATGGTTCTCCCGCGGTTCCCGCTTTCACCCTGACGCTGTTGGTGTATCTCTCGATCTCACTAACCACAAGCCTCATCATCAACATTTTCAATAGGCGATTGGCGCTGGTCGAGCGATGATGGTGTGGTTTAGGCGGAACCTCTTCCGAACATGGTGGGACGGAGTCCTCACCCTTGTTTTCGGTGGACTATCCGCCTGGGTGATCTGGAGCCTCGTGGAGTTCATTTTCATCACCGGGCGCTGGGAAATCATTGAGGTGAACCTGAAACTGTTGCTCGTTGGTCAGTTCCCCGGCGAATCACTCTGGATGGTTGAAGGGTCACTCATCGCGATTACCTTCTGGCTCGCCGCAGCCCTCGGCGGCAAACCGAAGCCGGTCGAAGAGCGACGGTCGTGGCCGACGAGAATACGGGACATCATCCAACGTTTTGGGCTTATTATCGGCTTAGGGATTCTGCTAGTCGTCCTCGCCGGACCCACCGAGTCCGCACCGGTGGCGCTCGGCGTTCTCGTTGCCATCATCGTGGGACGCCTGGTCAACACGGCGCGGCATCGCGTCACCTGGTTGAAAAGGGTTCCAACTCCCCTGTGGCACCTGGTCTTACTGATTGCCCCGATTGCGCTGATTTCCCTGACCCTGATGCAGTCTGAGCTGTCGTTGTGGGGAGGGTTCCTCATCAACTTCTATATGGCGATTATCGCAATTGTGTTGTGCTTCCCCCTTGGTGTGCTTCTCGCGTTGGGTAGGAAGTCCACACTGCCTATCGTTCGCCTGATCAGCACGACCTATATCGAGCTGATTCGGGGAGCCCCCCTCTTTGTGTTGCTCCTCCTTGCCGGTGTCGCGCTCGAGTTCTTTATCCCCTCCGAGGTGGCTCCTGGTTCGGTATTCCGGGCGGTAACAGTATTTACTCTCTTCACGGCCGCTTATCTGGCAGAGATTGTTCGTGGCGGACTCCAATCCATCCCCAAGGGGCAGCTCGAAGCAGGAAAAGCGCTCGGGCTCTCGACGGCGAAAATCACGTTCCTGATCACTCTCCCGCAAGCCCTCCGCAACGTCATCCCGGCCCAAATCGGTCAGTTCATCAGCCTGTTCAAGGACACGACGCTGGCGGGTGCTGCTCTCAGCATTGTCGAGTTGTTGAAAGTGAGCGAAGCGGTTACAAAACAGGATGACTTCCTCGGCCAGGGCTACATCTATGAGGCGCTGACATTCGTGAGTCTTCTGTTCTGGGTTGGGTCGTATGTGATGAGTAGAGAAAGTCAAAGACTGGAAAAGAGACTTGGAGTGGGTCAGCGATGAACAAGAAAGTCTTTACCGATGCAACGCAAATGTCAGGGAACCGCGCCGATGCCGACGCGATTGTGGTGATGAGCGGTGTCTATAAGCGCTTTAAAGATTTCGAGGCACTCAAGAACATCAACTTTCGGGTCGGAAAGCAGGAAGTTGTCGTGGTCATTGGGCCCTCGGGCTCAGGCAAGTCGACCCTAATTCGCTGCATCAACCGCCTGGAGGAGCACGACGCAGGGCGGATCATCGTGGATGGCACGGAACTCACCATGGACATTCGCAACATTCAAGAAATCCGGAAAGAAACAGGGATGGTGTTCCAAAACTTCAACCTGTTTCCCCACCTCACGGTGTTGACCAATGTGGCAATCGGCCCGCGCCAAGTGCGGAACATGCCCAAAGCACAGGCAGAGGAGCTGGCGTTAGAGCTGCTCACTCGGGTAAAGATTCCAGAGCAGTCCGATAAGTTCCCCTCACAGCTTTCCGGCGGCCAACAGCAACGTGTGGCAATTGCGAGGGCCCTGGCTATGAAACCCAAGGTCATGCTCTTTGATGAGCCCACCTCTGCTCTCGATCCCGAGATGATTAACGAGGTCCTCGACGCCATCAAACAGCTCGCATCCGAGGGAATGACCATGGTCGTGGTCACCCACGAGATGGGATTTGCTCGCGAGGTGGCCGATCGAGTCGTCTTCATGGCCGACGGTGAAATTGTAGAGGTGGGAACGCCCACCGAGCTCTTTGACCATCCTCAAGAGGAACGTACCAAGAAATTCTTGTCGCAGATCCTGTAATAGCCGGCTCACATTGACAGCGGTCGTCGACCGGAAACTTCCTCTTCCACCACGGCGTGCGCGAGCCATGCGCCTCGCCCGGGCGCACCCCTCGCACGCTGCGAGCAAGTCACTGGGTTACAACGGGGTGGTCAGGCTCAGATGCTCCAGCCTGCGCCCCTGATAGCAGAGCTCATAAGCTGGTCAAACGTGCAGTCATTTCCAGGGAGAGGGCCAAATGGTTACCAGGTCAGAGGTTCTTGATGGGGACATAGTCCTGGTTACCGGGGCTGGCCGAGGCATCGGGTTGGGCATTGCCACCGCGATGGCCGCTGCTGGAGCAAATGTTGCGATGGTGTCCAGAAGTGTTGCCCAGCTCAACGAAGCGTCACGCGGCGTCCCGGGGTCGCTGGCCGTGCCCTTCGATGTGTCTGAGTTCGCTGGGTTATCTCAAGTTGTAGACGACATCGAGACCCACTACGGGGCAATGGTCAACACCGTGGTGCACGCTGCAGGTATTCACGCCAGGCACAAAGCAGAAGACTTTGACCTGGATGTGTGGCGCAGGGTAATCGAAGTGAACCTTGTTGCCCCGTTTGCTCTATCTCAGGAAATTGCTCGGCGCCAGCTGGCTGCCGGCCAACCCGGCCAACATGTTTTCATTGGATCCCTGACCAGCTTCATCGCTATCCCTGAAACCTCGGCATACACTGCCTCAAAATCTGGGGTTTTTGGGGTAGTGAGAAGCCTGAGTCAGGAGTGGTCTGGGCGGGGCATCCGCGTTAACGGGATTGCTCCTGGGTACGTGAGAACGGAATTGACGGAAGTCGTGTTTGCCGACCCGGAGCGCTCGGCACACAACCTCTCACGCATCCCCATGGGGCGATTTGGCGTCCCCGAAGACATTGCACAGGTTGCAGTGTTTTTGGCCTCACCACAGTCCGCTTACGTGACCGGCCAGATGCTCCCCGTTGATGGCGGGTGGCTGTCGGCTTGAGGTCAGTCCCACCCTGCCCGCACTCTTCACACAATCCGCCCACACCTCGCAGGCCTCGAAGGAATTCCTGCGCCGCAGCAATCCGGTGCAGCGCGAAACCTTCGAAGCAGACCGCCAAACCTCCTCCTATGCCACGTTGGCTGTTGCCCCCGCTGTTTCAGCGGTCACCCCTTCGCCGAGTTTGGTCAATTCCTCAGTTCGCGAGAACGAAGAGGGTCCTCCTGACCAGACTCACAGGCAAAAGGGATGCTGGGTAAGTGTGGAACAACAGCTCATGGATCACACGCCCGACGACGTGTTCCAGGCCATTACCCCGCACCATGGGCTTACGCAGCTGTGGCAGAAAGAACCCCTCAGAGTGGCCCCCACACGAGACCCCGCGCGGGAGACAACTATCGCCGTTAAGATGGGGTCGCAGGGCTTCGGTTGGAAACTTCTGCACCTCTTAGCCCTAAGGACACTCTCATCGCTCTCACTACACGCGACGACGTGCGAAACGTCGCCATCGTCGCCCACGTTGACCACGGAAAAACCACTCTTGTCGATGCCATGCTTGGCCAGACAAACTCTTTCGCCGCTCACGGCGAAGTCACCGAACGCGCCATGGACTCCGGTGATTTGGAGAAGGAAAAAGGGATCACCATCCTTGCCAAAAACACGGCGGTGACCTACTCCGGTATCCACGCAGAGGGTAAAGACATCACGATTAACGTGATTGACACTCCCGGTCACGCCGACTTTGGCGGTGAGGTGGAACGAGGCCTCAGCATGGTCGACGGTGTCGTGCTCCTTGTTGACGCCTCAGAAGGACCACTTCCACAAACGCGTTTCGTCCTTCGAAAAGCCCTCGCAGCCAAACTTCCCGTCATCTTGCTGGTGAACAAAACCGACCGCCCAGACTCGCGAATTGACGACGTTGTGGCGGAAACCCAAGACCTCCTTTTGGGTTTGGCCTCTGACCTGAGTGACGAAGTTCCCGACGTTGATGTTGATGCACTCCTTGACTTGCCCATCATTTACGCTGCTGGCCGAGACGGTGCGGCGAGTTTGAATCAGCCCGCTGATGGTTCGCTACCGGATAACCCCGACTTAGAACCCCTCTTTGGTGCGATCCTCACGCATATTCCCGCCCCTACCTACGACGATGAGCACCCGCTCCAAGCCCACGTGACCAACCTCGACGCGTCACCCTTTTTAGGACGCATCGCACTCCTGCGCATTTTCAACGGGACGATGAAAAAGGGTCAAACCGTGGCGTGGGTCAAACACGATGGCACCGTACACAACGTGCGCATCACCGAGTTGATGAAAACCCGTGCCTTAGAGCGATACCCCGCGGAGAGTGCCATGGCCGGCGACATCGTCGCCGTGGCAGGCATTGAGGACATAACAATCGGCGAAACAATCGCCGATCCCGAAGACGTCCGGCCATTGCCCGCCATTACGGTCGACGAACCAGCCATCTCGATGACCATCGGTACAAACACTTCTCCCCTGGCCGGTGTGGTGAAGGGTCACAAGCTGACAGCACGAATGGTGAAAGACCGCTTGGACCGCGAACTAATCGGTAACGTCTCGATCAAAGTTGTTGACGTCGGCCGCCCAGATGCCTGGGAAGTTCAGGGCCGTGGCGAATTAGCTCTGGCCATCCTGGTAGAGAACATGCGCCGTGAAGGGTTTGAACTCACTGTGGGTAAACCCCAAGTAGTCACGAAAGTGATCAATGGAAGCACGCACGAGCCCCTCGAAGCACTGACCATTGATGCCCCAGAAGAGTTTGTGGGCGCCATCACCCAACTGTTAGCTGCGCGCAAAGGCCGGATGGACAATATGGCCAACCACGGCACCGGGTGGGTGCGCATTGAGTTCACCGTTCCCTCCAGGGGGCTCATCGGTTTCCGCACCGAATTCTTGACCCTCACCCGCGGTCAAGGAATCGCTAACGCGATTTCCGCCGGCTACGGCCCCTGGGCGGGCTCTATCGTGATGCGAAGCTCCGGTTCAATTGTGGCTGACCGCCAAGGTGTGGCGACATCGAACGCCATGATGGCTCTGCAGGAGCGGATGAGCTTCTTTGTGAAACCCGGTGATGCGGTCTACGAAGGCATGGTGGTCGGAGAGAACTCCCGAGCCGACGACATGGATGTCAACATCACGAAAGAAAAGAAGCTCAACAACATCCGCTCCTCCACCGCGGAAGAGCTCGAGCGCCTCACCCCACCACGCCAACTTTCTCTCGAAGAGTGCTTGGAATTTGCCCGAGAAGATGAGTGTGTGGAAATCACGCCGGAAATTGTTCGCATCCGCAAAGTAGAGCTTGATCAAACCATGCGTGCGAGGACAGCCTCAAGGCTGAAGCGCCAAGACGCCTAGCAGATCCGCTTCGAGGCGTAGGGCTTTCCTTCTGGTCACACTCTCTGGGTTGCAGTAAGGCCGGCGGGCACCACCGCCGGCCTTACTGATTTACCTAGACTGCGAGGCCGTCTACTCCGCAGCTTTGGTGAAATACTCGTAGTGCGGGCCACGCCACAGTGGGTTCACTGTGAAATCACCCAACCAGGAGCGATAGGGGAACGCGAGGCCCTCTTGAGCCGCGTAAACCCACATCGGGTCATCATGGAGCAGTTGCTGCAACTCGGAATAAATCGCTTGTCGCTCATCCGGGTCAACAGTTGCTTTGCCCGCATCAATCAGGTCGGCAATTTGATCCGGGTTTTCATAAGCATCTCGCATACCGTGCTTTTCACCCCAATCGCCGTCTGGGTGTTGGTGCGGGTCGAAGAACTGGTGCGGGTCAGCACCGGGATCGGCGTTCTTCACCCACAGTGCGTAGGGCACTGGGTCGGCACCTAAATTGTCATCGAATTGGGTTTCCGCCTGGTTGACAACATTGACCCGGAAATTGGGATTCAACTGTTCAATGCCGTCCTTCATCAGCAGGGCAACACCTTCGAACTCCGGCTCACCCGACTGCACCAGGACCGACACGGTGAAACCCTCGTCCCAGTAGGGTGTCTGCTCCATCAGTTCTGCGGCCTTATCGAGGTCGTAGTTGTAGATGGGAGCGTTTTCGTCGTAACCGAAGACACCCTGAGGGATGTATGCGGAATACCGTGCACCGTAACCATCCAAGAAGGAGTCGATGTAGGTGTCGTAGTCAAACGCATAGTTAAAGGCTTGACGGATTCGCTTGTCGGCGAAAAAGTCAGCCGGAATGGTATCGCTGGCGGGCAAGTCATCGGAGCGCATGTTGAAGCCCAAGTGGATGGGCTCGAGCAACAGGCCACCTTCAAAGATTGACACACCCTCCACACCTTCGACATCACTCACGTTGGAGGGTGAGATGTCGATAATGTCTGCGTCACCTGCCTGCAATGCGAGCACTCGGGAGCTTTCCTCGGGGGTAATGTCCCATCGGACACCAGCCTTTGCGGTCTCGCCCCAGTAGTCCTCGTTGATGATCATGGTGAGCGATTCGCCGCGCTTCCATTCACCAAACGAATAGGGTCCGGTTCCCACCATGTTGGTGTCCATCCACTCGTTAGGAGTGTTTTCTTCAACCCCGCCATTGTCGTTTACCGCTTCGGGGCTCACGACGGAAGCCACCGTGTTCAACACGACGGAATAGAGAAAGGAGGCGTCTGGCTCAACGATGGTTACCTCGAAGGTGAAATCGTCCACGGCGCGCATCGACTCGACAGAGTCGACCAGAGCAGCAGCCTGACCTTCCGGCAGATTCATCGTGATGACCCGCTCCCACGAAAACACCACGTCGTCAGCGGTAAAGTCGGTGCCGTCGTGGAACACTACGCCTTCGCGTAACGGGAACGTGTAGGTCAAACGGTCTTCACTCACTAACCCGTTTTCTAGGGTTGGAACCTCGGTAGCCAAAGACGGAATCAGGTCTGGACCGTCGGGCCCTACGTCCACAAGGCGTTCGTACACGTTGTCGATGAAGCGCTCGCCCTTCTCACCTTGCTCTGTACGAGCAGGATCCAGGCTTCGCGGCTCACCGTTTTGAGCGTGAACAATCACGCCGGCGTTGCGGACCTCGCCGGACGCTGCTCCTCCGCTTTGAGGAGCACCGGCACAACCCGCAAGCACCATGCTCAGTGCCGCCACGCCGGCGGCGATGGGCACTACTCGAAGCGAGTTTCGCGTCGAGTTTGTACTTTCCCACTTTGTTCTCATAATGCTTACCCTTCTTTCTTGTTAGTCGGTAGCTGTAGTGTCGCGCCGAGGCAGTTTGCCTAGGCCCTGAGTGCGAGTGCACGACGTCCAGCGCCCAGGTTGCAGCGCTTGAAGCTCGGCGTCGGGCACCTCATTGAAAGCCATCGTGACCGTTTGGCCGGTCACCCCTAAGGGTTGGTCCAGTGCATCGTGCGCACTCATTTGACGCACGTGATCAGCAAAATCTTGGGCGGAGTTTTCGTCATCGAACAGGACTTCAGCGGCAAAGTCGCTCGAGCGCTCCACTCGAGAAATCGCCTCGAATGTTCGTGGGCTCAGGTCTTCAACCGAAAAAAACACATCATCAACGGACCACCCGCAGCCGGCGGCAGCGACCGGGCAACGAGGGTGGAGTCGGCAACCACGAGGTGGATTAACCGGGTTGGGTACCGTTCCAGAAAGCTCCCATTCGTTGGTAACCAGGTCGTCCTCCAAGGAAGGATTTGAGTCACGCAAAATCCTGGAATAGGGGTGAAGAGGATCGTTAAAAACCTGAGCGGTGGGTCCGAATTCGGCAATTTGACCCAGGTACATGACGGCAATCGAGTCCGACATGTGCTGCACCACTCCAAGATCGTGAGTGATGAAGAGATAGGTGAGCCCGAGCTCTTCCTGCAGTTCGACCAGAAGATTCAAAATTTGCGCCTGTACCGAAACATCAAGTGCGCTAGTCGGCTCGTCCAAAATCACAAACTCCGGATTGAGCGCGAGCGCCCGAGCAATAGAAATCCGTTGGCGTTGGCCTCCTGAAAACTGGTGGGGGTAACGGAGCAAGTGCTGTGAGCCCAAGCCAACCCGTTCCAAAAGTTCAACCACTTGGCGGTCGAGGTCTTCACCTGAAGCCTCACGATGCACACGCAAGGGCCTACCTACGATGTCACGAACCAAATGGCGGGGGTTCAGGGAGGAAAAAGCGTCTTGAAAAACTACTTGAGTATTTCGGCGATATTTGCGCTGCCTCTCGCGGGACATCGCGCCAAGGCGATGGCCACTCTCAAGTGCTTTCCAAAGGTCACGATCACCAGTTTCCATCTCCGAGGACTCAAGTGATCGCAGCCGTTGCACATCGCGCTGTTGTTCGGCATCAAGATCCAGCCAGATATCGCCCCCGGTTGGCGTGACAAGACCGGCAATCACACGCCCCAGGGTCGTTTTCCCACAACCGGATTCCCCCACCAATCCAAGTGTCTGCCCTCGGGCAATGGTCAGGTCAACCCCGTCTACCGCACGCACTTGACCAGTCACCTTTTGAAGCAGTCCCTCTTTAACGGGATAGTGCACCTTGACGTCGTTCAATGACACCACGGCTCCACGATCAACGTCGTAGTCCTGGGTCAGACTTTCGTGAATCATCGTCATAGTGACGCTATCCCTTCAACTTTTCGGCGGGAATGGGCATGTCCGCTTCGGACACCGACAAATGGCTGGCTTCCTCGAAACGGAAACACGCAACATTTCTGGAGGGGGACAGAGCAAGCAGATTCGGCACCGTGGACCCACAAGCGGGCGCTGCCCATTTGCACCTACCGGCAAAGTGGCACTGGGCCGGTGGGTCGATAAGCTGCGGGACCGAACCCGCAATGGCAGCCAGCTGACCGCGAGGGGTCCGGGAGTGAGGAATGGCACCCAGTAGTCCCTCAGTGTAAGGATGCTGGGGCGAGGCAAGGACCTCTTTTGCTGGACCGGTTTCCACAATTCGCCCCGCGTACATTACCGCGACGCGGTCTGCGAACTCCCGAACGAGTGAAAGATCATGCGTAATGTACAAAATCGCCGTACCCCGTCGCTTTTGCATCTCGTGAATGAGCTCTAAAATTCGTGCCTGAATGGTCACATCGAGTGCTGTGGTCGGCTCGTCGGCAATTAATAGGTCAGGATCGCATGCCAAGGCTTGGGCAATCATGACCCGCTGTTTCATTCCGCCCGAAAGCTCGTGCGGGAAACTTTTCATGATTTTCCGCGGGTTGGGAATTCCTGTGTCGGCAAGCGCGCGCATCACCGCGTCATCAATCGATTTCTGCAATGCGATTGATTTCTTTCTTTGCGTCAACCAGAAGAGACGGCGTCGCAGGGCGCCCGCTCGCTGCTTGGCAATTCTTTTTTCCTGGTGACCTGCCGAGACAGAATCGATGCCCGCGTTGTCCAACACCATCGTTGAGCGATGCTCTCCAAAAACCTCGCCAAGCTGCTGCCCGATTGTCAAGGCTGGGTTCAGAGCCTTTCCTGGGTCCTGGAAGATCATCGAAATCCGTTCCCCGCGAATGGAGCGAACCTCTTTCATTGGGGCTTTCAAGATGTCCGTGACGGTAGCGTCGTCGTTCCTCAACAAGATTTCCCCTGAGGCATATTCGCCAGGGGGCTCGGGCACTAGGCGAAGAATGGAGCGAGCTGTCACACTCTTTCCACAGCCCGTTTCCCCGACGAGCGCGAGCGTTTCATGGGGCTTGATATCAAACGACACATCGTCAACAGCGTGGGCAACACCCTTTGATGAGTGGAACCGAACGCTGAGATTTCTTACTCGCACTAGCCAGCTGTCCGACATATCAGCGCCCTTCCGTCTTGGGATCCAAAACATCTCGGAGGCCATCTCCAACGAGGTTGAACGCCAGGGCCCAGAGGACGATGGCGAGGCCAGCAAATGTCGATACCCACCAATGGCCAGCAAGAAGACCTGACTGGCCGGCACTGACCATCGCGCCCCATTCGGTCAAGCCAGCTTGTGCGAGTCCAATAAAACTCAGGGTCGCCCCAATCAGCACCACATTGCCCATGTCCAAGGTCGCTTGAACAACAAGTGGGGTTACCGCATTGGGTAAGACGTCTTTCCGGTAGATATTCCAGGTGGAGTCGCCCACGACGCGAGAGGACGCGACGTACTCCGCTTGCTTCACCCGGATGATTTCGCCACGAATAATCCTCGCGTATTTCACCCAAAACACTGCTGCGAGGGCCAGGATGATGTTCCTAAAAGACGGCCCAAGGACCGCGGCGATAGCCAGGGCAAAAATCAGCTCTGGTATTGATAGGAAGACATCAACGATGCGCATGAGCAAGTTGTCGAGGCGCCCGCCACGCATGGCCGCGACACTACCCACGATTGTTCCAAACACGAGCGTGAACAACACGACAGAAAGCGACAACTGGAGGGAGAGCCTCGACCCCCAAATGACGCCGTACAAGACGTCACCACCTTGGGAGTCAGTGCCAAGAACGTGGCCTGCAACTCCTGGTGGCGAGTCAATGTTGGCCCAATCCCGGGGGCTTTGGTAAGCGTCTGGCTGATTGGGTTCGGTCAACAATGGCGCAAAGAGCGCCATTAAGAAGAACGCAAAAATGATGACCAGTCCAATTACGGTGAGCGGGTTACGAAGTACCTCAGTAGCCACTTCCCTTCGCCGTGCCCATTTGACGCTCGCAGCGCTCTGTTTGGGGAGCTCTGCGGAAATTACGTCTCCGTTTGTCTGAAGAATTGTCATCCCCCCAACACCACCCTTCGATCGAGGTATGCATAGGCCACATCGACGGCAAGGTTGACCGTCATGAAGATAAAGGCGGTGATCAACACGTAGGCCATGATCGTGGCTTGGTCTCCTGAGAGAATTGCACTCGTTACCCACTGACCAAGGCCCGGCCACCGAAAAATTAGCTCCACGGCGACTGCTCCTTGGAGGAGGAAGCCGAAACTCAGACCAATCACCGTCGTGGTGGGCACAAAGGCGTTCCGACGAGCGTGGCGTCGAATTACCAGACGTTCGGGCAGCCCCTTCGCCCTCGCGGCATCGACGTACTCCTCGGACATCGCCTCGACCATCGACGACCGCATCATTCGAACGATAATCGCCATCGCTCCGAAGCCGAGAACAATTGCGGGCAAAACCAGATGCCTTAGTGCGTCGAGAAAGGCAACGGGACTACCGTTCAAGATGGCATCGAGGCTATACATTCCCGTGAAATGAGAAATCGAGGAGTAAATTTCGGGTGTTGAGCGCCCCAGCGGGAACCAGCCGAGCCACAGATAGAACGGCACAAGGAGCAATAACCCGAACCAAAAGGTGGGCGTGCTCGCACCGAGAATGGAGAAAAATCTCGCTCCATGGTCAGGCCACCGGTTTCGCCTAACCCCGGCGACAGTTCCTAATGCGATCCCTGCGAGCACGGCAATCAAGCCAGCCGCTAGCGCGAGCTCCAAAGTGGCCGCAATTTTGCTTCCGATCACTTCGGTAACCGGAGCAACAGAGACCCCAGACCAGCCGAGATCACCGCGTAACAGACCACCGAGCCACGCCAGATACTGGACCGGAATGGGACGATCAAGAAGGTAACGCTCTTCGAGCGCAGCCACTTCGTCAGGCGTCATGTTAGGGGTGGCATAGATGCCGACAGGAGAACCTGTAAACCTGGTGAGAGTGAACACGATGATGCTGACGCCCAGCATGATGAACGGGAGTAACGCCAATCGCCGTATTAGGTAATCCCTCACCTGCATTGTTGCCTCCATTGGCCCGCAGAATGTCGCACCTTTGCCACATTTTTGCAATCGATTGCTACTAACCTAACGCAGAAAAAATATTGTGCAACCCTTTACCGCTAAATGTTTGGGTTTTGCAATTAAAGCGGAAACGAAAAACCGCTCAAGCAGTTACCACCTCATGAAAAAGCGGGAAAACGGCCTGCTAACGAGAAGAATCTAAGAGATCTTTGATCTGTTGTTCGTTTGGAGTATAGGCGTGTGCTGCCGCGCGAATGTCAGCCAAAACGGTCAAGGCGTCGATAGTAATTTCCTCGCCGGCGATGCAACCAAAATCCGAGGATTGGAGGAGATCGACATAGGCCTTAGTGGCTAACGCCGGCGCTGATTCGCTGAAAACTTCCACCAAGGATTCAGGTGCAGAGGCAAGAATGATGCCAGTCGCCTCCTCCCACATGTCCAGAAATGCTCTGGTTGAGTCGGAGACCGGACCAGCCATTTGGCAAAGAACTGTCCCCAGGTAGTGGTCGCTGACATCGACCGATGAGGACCACTTTTTTAGTCCAGCGGCTTCAGCCGCAACAGCCGTTTCAGCATTCAAAATGCTGCCACTGATGTCGCCCTCTGTAATGGCCACGAGTCTCTTGGGAGTGGCCCCCACCGGTTTGAAAGAAATACTTGAGTCCTCGACGCCCAACTCTTCCAACATCCTCAGAAGTAGCAGGGCAAAACCGGAACTCATAACATCGACGCCCAATGTGCAACCAATGAAATCGGTTGGATGTTCAATATCCCGCGAGGTATAAAGCGCGAGGCCCAGCCCACGATCTATCGGCCTCAACAGGCGCAAATTAATCTTCTCTTTGAGAGGGTTAGCGTCCGTCGTCGCATAAAGAAGCACGTTGTCTGGACTCGTCACCACGAGGTCATATTCACCATTGCGAAGAGATTCGAACTGTCCAGGCGAAGAGGCCACTCGGTCAGTTACCCAGGACAGACCGTACCGACTATCCAGCCCAAGCCCCCGCGCCACAGCCAATACGGGTGACTCGCTAAACTGACCAATCTTTATCCGGGGAAATGACTGTGCCATGCATTACTCCTTAGATTGGTCGGCCGTCGTGGATTTGCCACAGTGGAGACCGTGAGAAGGGACTCCACCGCTGAACTACTCACTAGTGCTCAGGTTCGAGACCATCACTAACATCTGCGTTCTCCGGCTTTAGGCTAAGCCCAGCGCCCTTAGCAACTGTCCGAATCAGAGTCGCAAAGTCCTCCTCCGTGTTACCTGAGCCCACCTCTTGGGCCACGATCTGCCGTGTGGCAGAAGCAATGGGCATTGGTGCTCGCAAGCTATTCGCAGCGTCGAGCCCCAGGTCGAAGTCTTTTTGCAGGAGAGGCATTGTGAAGGTCGGATTAAAGTCCAAATTCACCATCGCCGGTGTCTTGTAACGCGTAAACACAGAACCCATTACAGATTCGTTGAGGAAGTTCAGGAACGCCTCTCTGCTAACCCCACCTTTCTCCGCAAGGACGGTGATCTCGGCGAGCGACTGCGTGACCACACCGAGAAACACGTTGTGGGCAATCTTGACCAATCGGGCAACCTCACCGTCACCTACGTAGGTCACACCGCGACCAAAGTGCTGTAGGACAGGCTCTATGGCGGCAAAAGTTTCTCGCGGTCCGGAAACCGCCACGGTGAGCTTGCCAGCGGCAATCACCGCAGGGTTGCCACTGACCGGAGCGGCTAGGAAGCCAGCCCCCCGCGCATTTGCTGCCTGTCGAATCTCGTCAGAAGCCTCCATCGATACCGTCGATGAGTCAGCAATCACACTTGGCACTGCCTTGCCAGTCAGTAGACCGTTTGCTCCCAACATGACCTCTTCTAGATCCTTGGGAGCCGACACCATGCTGAACACTAGGTCGCGGTCGGCTAGTTCTACCGGCGTGTCGACAACCTTTGCTCCCAAGGAAACTAACGGCTCCGCTTTGGACTTCGTTCGGTTGTAAACAGAAACGTCATATCCTGCGGCGAGAAGCCGGGAGGCAAGTTGAAAACCCATCCTTCCGACGCCGATCCAACCAACTGTCAATGCATTTTTGGCCACGGGCTTTTCCTCCTTGGAAAGCTTTTGCTAGGTCTACGGATTACACAAATCGGCACGTGATGAGCGACTATCCCACCTGTCAATTAGCCAAAAATAGCAATCGATTGCAGTCATGCTATGCGAACCTCAGAGGCCTGTCAACCACCCATGGCGAAATGCCCCAACCGGCCTGCACCTGCAAATCAATACTCGTTACATTCAGCGGAGTGTCGGCCGGTATAGGGCTCGCGAGGACGCTGATCGACAGTACCCAGGTGACCTACCCACCGCGACAGCACCGGCGACAACTCACGGCTGGGTCGAAACCCCAGCCCGCGGGGCTTGACCCGTGGACGCGCGCACGATGAGGGACACTGGAAGGGTCACCACGATAGGGGAGCTACTCCCCTCCGAGAGACTCCTCATCAACTGACGGGCCGATTCGGTGCCGATGTCCTCCAACGGCACGCGCACAGTGGTAAGACCCGGGCTGAACTCCTCAGCAAAAGGCATGTCGTTGAAACCGATTACTGACATTTCTTCCGGGCAACGCATGCCGTGGCGACGCAACGACCTCAGAACCCCTAAAGCGAGAAGGTCCGTACTGGCTTGGATCGCCGTGAAGTTTTGCTTCTCCGCCAGCAATGTATCGGTAACTTTCTCGCCTTCGTCAGCAGTCAAGGCGGTTGCCTCCACCACCCGACAGCGCATGCCCGCTACCTCGCAGGCTCGAACCATTGTTTCCGCACGAATACGCGAGGTAGAAAACGACTGTGGTCCGGCCACATGAACGACATCGCGGTGGCCGAGTTCCTTTAGGTGGGAAACCGCTGCTTGAATACCTGCCTCATCATTACCAGTAACCAAGGGGTAAGGCACCTCTCCTGCCCCGCGGTTGGCTAACACCACCGGCACACCGGATTCAAACAGGGTGGGGAGGAGCGGGTGCTGCTCGAGGCCAGTGGCGATAATAAAGCCATCAACACGGCGCTCTGACAACGACGTCACTGCAGATCTTTCCAGCGCCGCTTTGCCATCAGAATCCGACAAAAGTGCTGTGTAACCGCGAGGGGCCAGGTAGTTCTCAATCCCTCGAATCATGGGAGGAAAAATGGGATTTGTCAGGTCCGGAATGATGACCCCAACGGTCATTGTCGATTGGGTTCGCAGGCTACGCGCCATGATGTTGGGAACATATCCCAACTCTTTGGCAGCGGCTTCAACCCGACGGGCCGTCTTCTCATTCACGATCGATCGCGTTGCTGGGTTCAACGCTCGGGAAACCGTTGCCACATGAACACCAGCGCGCGTGGCGACTTCGGAGAGAGTGACTTGTTTTGGCATGAATATGACCCAAAAAAGAATCTACCCGATAGGTCTTCGACATAACAGTGGTTACGAGCGTGAGCCGAACGCCCTGAACCCTGCCATATTCCTTTGGCCCAGTCAGCGTGCTTGATCATGACGCGGCTTTAGTAGACCGGGATGTTAGAGGTGAGCTATTGGTGCCCTGCGGGTTGAACCGTGTCATTTTTCGCAATCTTAAACCTTGGGCCATACGCTAAGAACACTTGCGGGAGCCCCCAGCAGTCCATCACTAACCGACTCTGTGGGAGCTCTTTATGAACAGTCAGTCCTTCACCGACCGCCTCAGCCAGGATGAGCCTTTAGTCCTCGCCGGTGGATACCTTTTCGAGGTGGAACGCCGGGGGTATTTAACCGCTGGCGAATTTGTCCCCAAGGTGGCGCTGGAACACCCCGAGGTGCTGGAACAGGTGGCGAGGGATTTCCTCCGTGCCGGTAGCGACATCGCACTGGCCTTTACTTACAACGGCCACCGCGAGAAAATGCGGATCATTGGTGAAGAGCACCTCCTTGAACCCCTGAACCGTGAAGCGATGCGGATCGCGAAAAGGGTCGCGGCCGAGCAACGCGAAGAGCTGGGGCGAGACATCTTTGTCGCAGGGAATATCTCCAACTCCAACATTTTTGACCCTGATGACCCGGCGACTGCCGACCAGGTTCGTGCGATGTATCGCGAGATGGTGGGTTGGGCGAAAGAAGAAGGTGCTGACCTGATTCTTGCCGAGACGATGTATTTCTTTGAGGAAGCCAAAATCGCGCTCGAAGAAATAAAAGCGGCTGGGCTACCGGCGATTGTGAACGTGGCAGTCTTCGCCACAGGCGAGCTGCGGGACGGGGTATCCCCCGGAGAAGCCGCAAAGCGTCTCGCCGAGGCCGGAGCGGACGTCGTGGGCACGAACTGTTTCCAGGGCCCACACACCATCCGCCCGATTGTCAAAGACATCGTGGACGCCGTAGGTGGACACAAGGTGTGTGCCATGCCCGGAACCTTCCGCACCACCGACGAACACACCACCTTCTTCAACCTGCCAGACCCTGGCAATACGGCCACCCTCCCCCACGACCGGACATTCCCGGACTCGCTGGAGGCCCAAAACTCAAACCGTTACGAAACGGCTGAATTCGGGGAATACGCCCACTCTTTAGGGGTGAAGGTGATTGGTTTGTGCTGTGGCGGAAGCGTTATTCACCACCGCGAACTCAGCGAACGCTTGGGTAAACCGAGCTACCTCAGTAAATATTCGCCTGATATGAGCAAACACTTCATGTATGGAAGCGACTCATCACTTCCCGATGTGGCCACGTCATTTCGGGGGCAGGCTTAGCTCCGGTACCTACCACCATTAGGCGCTGCCTCGCCCAGTCGGAGGGGCGGCGCTTAGTGACCAAGTCCCTCGACGACGGCTTGCGCCGAATGCACTGCGCGTTCAATGCTCCGTGCGGGTCCCGTAGCCTGGCCAAAACCGTCGCCGGCCATCCAAATGGCCGGCCGATCAGGGTGTCGCCAGTAGGGGGCGGGGTGGGGCGCGTCGGTCATGGCGTAACGCCAACGCATGACCTGGGTGTCGACAACTCGAGCTTGCCCAACCAATAAACCCAACTCGAGGAGCAGCCGGCCCTGCGAGATGGTGGCATCGTCGTTCCAGGTGGCTTCTGACCAACTCTGGCGGGCATACGCTTCGATTCCCAACAGGCCATCCGGATGGGGTCGAAAGCGCACCGACTCGATGATGTCGGTGGACCAATGCGAATCCGGATCAAGCCCATCTCCCTCCAAAGCGGCCAGGAGAACTTGTCGTTTGCGATATTCGACGCTGTCCAATGAATAGTCCAACACCAAATCGCTGTAGGCGATGATTGCCTGCGATTGCGGGATAGGGGCGGTCAACACCACCGATCGACCCCAGATAGCATCGCCAAACCCATGTCGAACTGCTCCGATTGCGCCTGGCTGGTCAGTAATTAAATGGGTGACGTGGGTGCGCTGGACTTTTAGTCCGTGAGCCCACTGCTCGGCGATATCTCGCGCTGAATGGGTGAACCCCCACTCGGCCGAACCCTTGTCCTGGGGGCCAAAAGCCCATTTGGCACCTAACCAGCCAGTGAGAAGGGTTTGAACCGTAGGGTCCGCGCTGACCATCGATATTGCCCCGGAATCCAGGGCCATCCCTCCCACATTTTTCGTTGCCAGGCGACCACCGGGTCGGTGTGACTTGTCGAGGACCAACACCTGTTGACCTTGATCGCTGAGCAACCTGGCGATAGTCATACCGGTCACGCCGGCACCGACCACAATCACATCCCACGGTTTCATGTCCCCAGCCTAAGAGGCACAATGGGGGAATGTGTGGTCGCTATGCGTTGGGAGTTTCCCAGGAGCAGCTGTCTGACTATTTCCACGTCGGCGCTTCACGCCTCACTCGGTGGTCGCCCTCGTGGAACATCGCTCCCACCGCGACCATCCCCATCATCATTGACCGGGTGGTTGACACTGACCGTGTTGAGCGCATTGTGGGGCCCGCACGTTGGTCGCTGACCCCCACATGGGCTGAGACGCTAGAGACCCCCTACCCCACTTTCAACGCTCGGAGTGAGACGGTATCCACCAAACCGACGTTTCGTCAGGCTCTTGCTCACAGCAGGGCGCTCATCCCCGCGAGCGGCTATTTCGAGTGGCATACGGACGGGAAGACCAAAACACCGCACTACATTTATCCCGCGAATGAATCCCTGTTTGCTTTCGCGGGGCTGTATTCGCTGTGGGGTACAACCGGCCAGCAGGTGGTGACGGCGACCATCCTCACCCGTGAGGCGCCCCACAACCTTGACGGCATTCATCCGAGAAGCCCGGTTCCTTTGCCCACCGAGCAGTGGTCGCGCTGGCTTGATCCCCACAGCACCGCCGATGCGCAACTGGTGGAGGACATGGTGAGCTGTTCACAAGAAATTCTGGAACATGCCAGTCACCACCCGGTGAACCCTCTGCGTGGTGACTCGCCACAGCTCATCCAGCCAAAGCCCTAAGCGAACCCTCAGCGTCGGCGCCCACACCGGAACCCTCGCCTCCAGCCCGACACTGGCCACAGCGAAGGACGTTGCGCAGAGAGGAGAAATCTTGTGCGAGGGGTGTGGTTGTCGACCAGGTGGAGTGTGTGGTGGTGTTAGCCCAACGCTGGAGGGATTACTCCCCGGAGGGGCTCGCCGGCGGGGACATCGTAGGCTTCGTGCACTTCAGCCGGTGAGGCAAGTAGCCCCTCTAGTCGCGCGTTGATCTCTGCCACCGCAGGGCCTTCGATATGGTCGACCCACTGCTGCCGGGAATCCCAGGCTTCCACAAAAATGAGCGTCCCGTCAGTGCTCTCGTGGAGGGCGTAAATCTCACACCCTGACTCTTGATGGACAGCAGGAATTACTGCTTCTAAATGCTGACGCACCTCAGCAGTTTTGCCCTCCACGGGTCGAATGAGGGCAACTACCACGCACCGTTCACTCATTGCCGGGCCTCAAATCGTCGACGCGTCGATGACAAAACGGTAGCGAACATCAGAATCGACCACCCGCTGGTAGGCGGTGTTGATGTAATCCGCGGGAATGACCTCAATGTCGGAGTGAATGCCGTGCTCTGCGGAGAAATTTAACATCTCCTGGAGCTGACTCACCGGCCCAATCATGCTGCCCGTAATGGAGCGCCCCTGGTTCAAAATCACTGGAGCGTCGAAGCAGTAAGGTTCCCCGGCCAAGCCCACCATCACCAAGGTTCCTCTAAAGTCCAACAACTCGAGGTAAGCGTTCACATCGATGGGCACCGACACCGTATTGATCAGCAAATCAAACCCAAAACGGTGAGCGTCCATCTGCTCCTGATCGGTCGAGAGGAGGAAGTGGTCTGCTCCCAGTTTCTTGGCGTCGGCTTCTTTTCCTGGACTGTGAGAAATAACGGTCACTTCAGCGCCCATGGCGTGGGCAAACTTCACGCCCATGTGACCGAGTCCGCCCAATCCGATGATGCCCACTCGTTTGCCCGGGCCCGCCTCAAACCTGCTCAGCGGCGCAAAAAGGGTAATCCCCGCACACAGCAGCGGTGCTGCTCCTGCCGGGTCAAGACTCTCGGGAACATGAACGACATAACCGTGGTCAACAACGATGTCGGACGCATAACCGCCTTGGGTAAAACCACCGTGTCGGCGATCGGGCGCTGCATACGTTCCCGTCATGCCCTTGTGGCAACTATTGGATTCACCAGCCAGGCAGTTGGCACATTCGCGGCAAGAATCGACGTACACCCCAACGCCGGCTAAGTCACCCACAGCAAAATCTGTGACGTCAGCGCCTACTGCGACCACTCGCCCGATAATTTCGTGACCGGGAACGATGGGGAACTCTTGGTCGCCCCAATCCCCTCCCACGGTGTGAATATCTGAGTGACACACACCGGAGTGGGTAATGTCGATGCGAACATCGCCTGGGCCAACCTCCCGACGGTCGAACTCAAAAGGGACCAGGTCTACGCCGGCTGCCATCGCCGCGAGTGCACGTGTTGTCATCGCAAATCCTTCACAGTCTCAAAAAGCTATTCCCACTCACCGTGTGCTCCACTGCGAGCGTCTCTGGACCATCCTGGCACGGCTGGGCCCAGTAGCCTAAGTCGGTGGCCGTATTGCCTATCCTGACAACTGGTACCCCCGTGCTCCATCAACGCGCCGCCCGCGTGGATCGGGTGACCAACGATATTCGCGCCCTTGTGGCGGATATGACCGACACGATGCACGAAGCCCCCGGTGTGGGACTCGCGGCACCACAGGTGGGTGTGGGGCTACAAATTTTTGTGTGGCGCTACGAATCTGACGAAGCCCTCCACCAAGGCCACGTCCTGAACCCTCGGTTGATTCTTCGGGGCCCCTGGAAGGGGCGCTTTCGCGGGGAACCCGAGGAAGAGGGTTGCCTCTCAATCCCGGGCTTTCGATACCCCCTCGCAAGAGCCCACCGCGCTCGTTTGGTGGGCACAGACCTCGAAGGCCATCCCCTCGATATTGCCGCCAGGGGGTGGTTGGCGCGTATCTTCCAGCACGAATACGACCATCTGCAGGGAATTTTGTACCGGGACCGCTTGGCCAGGAAGTGGCGCAAGGAAGCAGAGATCGACATTGCACACTCCGACTTCATCAACACAAGAGACTCATGGACTCCAGGTGAGGACGGACAAGAGTCCGATTTCGTCACCGAATTCGACGGTGCTGAAGTCGACAATGCTGAAGTCGACAATGCTGAAGTCGACGGTGCTGAAGTCGACGGTGCCGAGGTCGACGGTGCCGAGGTCGACGGTGCTGAACTCGACGAGCTCATTGACGACGGAGACAATCACGTCAGAGAAAATGCCGACCCGACCGTGGATGACAATTCCGCCGGAAGTGGTGGCCCGTCAGGGACACCGCGTGACACGCAGGTTTAAGGCATCCAACCCAGAAACCGAAGGCCTGCCGCGACGAGTGCGGCTGCGACAATCACCACAATGAACGGTGCACGAAACCACAGCAAGAGGCCCGCTACCAGCACGGCGGGAATTCGCGCATCAAGCACGATTCCGCCATCGCCCGCGAGGGTCTGTGAGGCCACCAAGGAGCTCAACAAAGCAATGGTGACCAACCCCGCCACCCGAGACACCACCGGACCCGACACAATCTTTTGAGGCACCAGGTAGCCGACAAATTTCAACGCAAAAACCAGTAGCGACGCCGCGATCACACTCCACCAAATAGCGCTCATCAGATCGCTTCCTCGCGTGGTGGGGCATGAGGCGCCACCCGGTGGCGATAAAGCCCAAAGACGATTGCTCCCAGCGCAACAATGAGAACGGGCACACCTGCCGGGAGGGCGGGAACAAGAGCTACCGTGACCACCGCCGCGCTCACGGCAACCACTACCGGTTCGCCCCTGGTCAACCACGGCCACACGAGACCCAAGAAGGCTGCTGCGGCGGCAGCATCCAAGCCGTAGGTGCGCACATCACCCAAAATGTCACCCAAAATTGCGCCCAGCAGGGTCATCGCATTCCACCCCAGAAAGAGGGCAATTCCCGTTGTCCAGAATCCGACCCTGCTTGATTCCACGCTGGTTTGGGCACTACCCACCGCGGTCGACTCGTCGATGGTGAGGTGGGCAGCAAGAATACGAAGTCCGCCACGCACACCCAGAAGGGGTGACATTCGAAGGGAATAGAGGCTGTTTCGCACACCGAGCAGGCCTGCGGACAACACGGCGGCGAGGCCTGCGGCTGCGCCGCCAGAGGCAATAATCCCAATGAGTGCGAACTGGGATGCGCCGGAAAACATCACCAGACTCAACACCATCGTTTGCCAGAGGGAAAAGCCCGAAATCACTGCGAGTGCGCCAAATGACACACCGTAAAGGGAAACGGCAAGGGCCACCTGTAGGCCCTGTCCTCGAGCCTCAGCACTGGAGCTATCGCTAGCTCTCATCACCGACTCCGCGGGAGGCACCACCTGCACTCCAGGAAGAGCTGGGTAATGAACTCACCGCGTTATGGAAGCGGAGGGTGGGAAACGCTGCGGAGAGGCTAAAGCCCACACCGGGTACACGGTGTGCGGAAAATACTCCGCCGAAGGCTTCGGTTCTGGCTTTCATGTCTTTCATGCCACGTCCGTCGAGCATTTCCACCAACGCCCTCTGGTCATCACCGATGCTGTAACCCGCATCATCCCCCCACTGCTCACGCTGGGCATTTTTGACCCGAATGCCGTCGTCATCGATGCGTAGCTGGAGGCCATTGCCACCCCAGGTCATGGACACTTTGACGGTCACTCCGGGGCCACCGTGTTGGCGAGAGTTATTGAGCGCTTCTTGGACAATCCGATACACGGCAATTTCTGCACTTGCACTCACATCGAAGGGTTTCCCCGACTCTTCAAACCTCACAATGAGGCCCGAGTCGTTCATGCCTTGGAACAGTTCATCAATGGACCCCAAGGTGGGTGCGGATCCCACGTGCTCATCTCCCTGTCGCCCCACGTTTGCGACGCGGCGCAAATCGGTGAGCGCACTGCGGGACTGATCCGCGATGCTCGAGGCGACCCGAACGGCGACCTCCGGGTCCACTTGGGCGACCATTCGAGCTCCCTCAGCTTGGGAGATCACGGAGGTAATCGTGGCCGCTGCTTGGTCGTGAATTTCGGTCATCAAGCGAATCCGATCAGCGAGCTCCGCTGCGCGCAACTCGGCATCGATTCGCTTATTTTCAGCATCCACCCGCGATCCCGCGCGGGTATCAACGCGTTTTTTTTGACGCCACCAGAGGGTCACTGTCGTGGCCAGAAGGACAAAAAGAACACCTAAGAGGCCTGAGACGGTCCAGACAAGCCAGAGTGGCACCGCCACGCTCGCTACTGCCATGCCCACCCCATCACCTACGTGTCGAAATCACACCCGTCACGCTGAAGGCTAGTGGCTTCAGCAGGGCATTTGATGGCTCCTCGACTTGGACTCGAACCAAGAACCTACCGGTTAACAGCCGGTCGCTCTGCCAATTGAGCTATCGAGGATTGGACGGCAAAAGCGTAGCAGAGCAGACCGAGACCCCGTGGCGCAGAGCGTCAATAACCCTCCTCCACAGAGACCACACCACGAAGCGGTGACCCTGAGAGGAAGGCTTTTGTGTTGTGTGTCACCCGGGCAGCCAAAAGCGGCCTCGTCATCGCGGGAGTATCCGCCGCATGGGAGGTGATGACACACTCCGGGATATCAAAAAGCGGATGACCGTCAGGCAGGGGCTCCGGGTCGGTAACGTCCAACCCTGCACCCGCAATGTTCCCTGACTTCAAAGCGCTCACCAGGGCGGGCGTATCCACCAGCGGACCGCGTGCAATGTTCACAAATACTGCGTGTTGTGGCAGGGCATCAAACTCTGGGGCTGCCCACATTGCCCTGGTGGAGTCGGTGTGTGCGGCGGCCAGTACTACCGCATCAATTTCTGGAAGCAACTCGCGCCAGCCATCCTGACCCACGGTCTTGGCGGCACCCTCCATGTGCTGACTTGGATCTCTTCGCACCACGGTGACTTCGCAGTGAAAGGGAGCCAGAAGGTCCATAAAAGCCCTGGCCACTCCCCCGGCCCCGACAAGCAATACTCGATTGCCAAACAGTGATAAACCGGTTCGCTCATCTTTCCACCGTGCTGCCCGGGCTTTTTGAGGGAGTTCTCGCAGGGTGGCCAACAGCAGAGCAAGAGCGTGTTCGGCGACCGGCTCAGAGTATGCGCCTTTGGCGCTGGTAACCACGGGCCTATCTTGCTCATTGGTGCCCGCAAGGCCGTTCAGAATCGACGAAAAAGCGTCCACCCCCGCCCACGGTAGCTGCAACCATTCAATGCCGGGATGCTGCTGAAGGATGTCGGACAACTCATCTGATCGTGTCTCAGAGAGCCACACCAACCCCTTCGTGTTCTCATCGAGAGGCTGGACATCGCCGCCTCCAGCGCGCACCGCGGCGACGAATGCTTCTCCTCTGGTGGGTGCAACGGCGATAGGACCACCCGTGAGGGCTCGATGGGCGGTGGACGGAGCCAGATATCGACCTTCATCGTGTTGGTGGGGCCGCTCGATCACCTAGTCACCTTCTCTCAGGGCACGGCGGGTGGTTTCGATTTCCACAAGTTGGCGCTGAAGGGCCGCATATTCGTCGCTCCCCGCGACGCTGCGTTGCAGGGAGGATAACAGTTGGCCTTTACGGCGAAGCAGGTCCTTATCCAGCAGGGTGGCCGTCACCCCCAGGGCGTAACGGCCGGCTTCGTCGTCACGCTCGGGTAACGGGTGTACGGCCATCTGTTGCACGAATACTTGCAACGTGTTAGGGATTTCCGCCTGAACACGGC
Organism: Pontimonas salivibrio; assembly: GCF_002950575.1. Classification (NCBI taxonomy): domain Bacteria; kingdom Bacillati; phylum Actinomycetota; class Actinomycetes; order Micrococcales; family Microbacteriaceae; genus Pontimonas; species Pontimonas salivibrio. Next base: position 791,732 of record NZ_CP026923.1, on the reverse strand, counting down.
CCACCCATCCGGATTCTCCGTAGTGGTCAAACACCGCGAGGATCGCATCTCGAACGAGGGCGAGTGCACCGTGTGAAAAGTGTGCTTGAAGGACCAGGATCGCCCGCTCCAGAGGAATCACTTCCGGATGTTGCAGCAGGGCCATCAGGGCGTCTCGCTCAATCACCGTCACCGGATCATTGGATAGCGAACCCAACTGGTAAATCGGAGCCTCCTCAGAGACCGCAACCGGACCGGCAGTGGCAGGGGCCTTGCGACTGGTCTGTTGCAGCTCCCTGGAAACTTCGGCTGGCTCCATCCCCAGCCAGCCAGCCAGTTCGCGCACATAACCTTGGCGGACGATGCCATCGCGAATGGTTGCCACCACCTGCAGGGCCTGCCGGAGGGCATGAGCGCGACCCTCCACAGTGTTCAAATCCATGCCATCCATGACGCGCTTGATCATGAATTCATACATCGGCCGGCGGCTGTCAATGACATCGCGCAGCGCCGCATCCCCTCGCTCGATTCGCACATCGCAGGGGTCTAACCCTTCGGGAGGTACGGCCACGTATGTTTGGGCGGCAAATTTTCCCTGGTCAGCAAATGCTTTTGATGCGGCTTTTTGTCCCGCCTCATCGGGATCGAAAGTAAAAATCACTTCCCCACGACTCTGGTCCACACTGTGCTCCGAATCACCGAGCACTCGCCTCACGAGAGGAATGTGATCGGCACCAAACGCTGTCCCACAGGTCGCTACTGCCGTGTCAATACCCGCCAAGTGGCACGCCATGACGTCGGTGTAGCCCTCGACAATGACCACTTGGTGTTTTTTGGCAATCTGGCGTTTTGCCAGATCCAGCCCGTAGAGCACTTTGGACTTGTGGTACACCGCAGTTTCCGGAGTGTTGAGGTATTTCGGGCCCTTATCGTCGTCGCTCAGACGCCTGGCGCCGAATCCCACAGTTTGACCTGTAACGTCTCGGATGGGCCAAATGACGCGTCCGCGGAAACGGTCATACACCCCCCGTTCGCCCTTACTGACCACGCCGGCGTCGACGAGTTCGGGAATGGTGAACCCTTTCGCGGTGAGGTGTGTCGAGAGTGCATCAAACGAGTCGGGGGCGTAACCCACCCCAAAACGTTCGGCCGCTAACTGGTCGAAGCCCTTCTGGGCTAAGAAGGCGCGGCCCGCTTCGGCAGCTGGCGTGTGAATTTGTGCTCGAAAAAACTCTTCTGCTTCTTTGTTCACCTGCAAAAGCCGGCTGCGTTTTTGACCGTCTTCGACCGCCACGCCGTCCTCATAGCTGAGAGTAAAGCCCACCCGGGCCGCCAAACGCTCGACCGCTTCGGTGAAGCTCAACGCGTCGAGTTTTTGAATAAAGGTGTACACATCACCACCTTCACCACAACCAAAACAGTGGTAGAAACCCGCTTGCGGTCGGACATGGAAGCTGGGGCTTCGCTCGTCATGAAAAGGGCAGAGTCCCTTCATCGAGCCCACGCCGGCCGATTTCAGGGTCACGTAATCGCCGACAACATCGGCGATATTTACCCGCTGGCGCACCTCATCAATGTCAGTACGCCGGATTCGTCCAGCCACAGACCAAGTCTAGTTTGCCCGGTTGGGCGCATGCCTGGGCTATCCACAACTAATACTGATGGAGGCGTTCATGCCAGGCCAAGGCCGAGGCATCGGTCAGCGCGGCCACCTGATCAACAACAACACGTTTCTGGGCGTCTTCCCGGTCTTGTGAGGAAAAGTCGGCCTGAAATACGGGTTCAAGGCAGCGCACGGGGTCAGACCAGATGCCATTTAACAAATCGGTCAACACTTCACGTTGGTGCCGGTAGATCGGCTGCCGTGTTTCGTGGCGCATCACGGCGGTCGCCACAACACCTTTGAGAAAAGCGATTTCGGCCACAGTGTCGAGGGGCACGTTGAGTCGGTAGCGGTACCGAAAGGGAAGCTCAGAGCCGCGTTCGGCATTGCCGAGCGTCACACTGTGAGCAAAACGGCCGATCATGCTGCTGGTGAAATTCTTCAGTTGGGCGAAATCTGAGCGTGTGCCGGCAAACGCTTTTGGCCACTGCTCCAAGCGACGCAACCGAATGAAGGCATCCTGCATGAGCTCTGAATCGACATCTGACCCGGACCAGTTATTACCGACCGCCGTTGTTCCGAGAGGAGACTCTTGCCCCACCAGCGACTCCGGCTTAATAAAGCCACCCACAATGGCGTCTTCAAAATCATGAACCGAGTAGGCAATATCGTCGGCTAAATCCATGACTTGGGCTTCCAAGGAGACCGCTCGGTCGGGAATGCCCTCTCGCAACCAGTCAAAGACTTCGTGGTCATCGTCGTAGAAGCCAAACTTTTCTCGACCATCACCTTCTAGGACCGCCTGCGCTCTCGGCCAGGGGTACTTACTGGCCGCGTCGAGACTGGCCCTGGTGAGGTTCAGCCCTCGGGGTCTCCCACTGTCGTCAAAAAGCTTCGATTCGAGCCTGGTCAACGCTCGAAAGGTTTGCGCATTTCCTTCAAACCCACCGATATCTTTTGCCCACGCAGCAATAGCTGATTCGCCGTTGTGCCCAAAAGGTGGGTGGCCGAGGTCGTGGGCGAGACAGGCACCATCGACGACATCGGGATCAAGCCCGAGCCGCCCTCCAATCTCCCGGCCCACTTGGGCCACCTCGAGCGAATGGGTGAGGCGGTTTCTGGCGAAATCAACACCAGCTGTCGGCGACAACACCTGGGTTTTTTGGGAGAGCCGTCGAAAGCTCGACGAATGAATAATGCGCCCGCGATCTCGCTGAAAATCACCCCTCGTCGACGAATGCGACTCGGGAACAAATCGTTCGCGGTCTTCTGGTCCGTAGTCGATACTCACCACAGCGCACTACCCGCCACTGGTGTCAATTTCAGCCTCCAGAAGGGTACTGCGCTGGGAGGCACTGAGCTCGGTCGAATCAAGCCAATGTTCGGGCAGGGCCGTGCGCTTGGGTGAACCGGCCCGACCACGAGGTCCTTCCGCAGGATCTCCCGGGTATTCCTGGTCAAGATCCATTTGACCCAACAGGTCATCGATTTCCTGCAGGGATTCCACCCGCGCGAGTGCCGCCCGAAGCTCGCCCCCCACCGGGTAGCCCTTGAAATACCAGGCGACGTGTTTGCGGATATCCCGACACGCTCGGATTTCTTCGCCGCCGAAAAACTCGACCAACAGTTCAGCATGCCGGCGAAAAGCTCCCGCCACCTCACGCAGGCCAGGTTGGTGGCGAAGGGGTTCACCCCGAAAAGCAGCCGCCAGGTCACCAAAAAGCCACGGTTTACCCAAACACCCTCGGCCGACGACCACGCCATCACAGTCAGTCTGAGCGACCATGTTCAACGCATCTTCTGCTGACCAAATATCGCCGTTGCCCAACACCGGAATGGAATTGATCGTCTGCTTTAGAGCGCCAATCGCATCCCAGTCAGCGTGGCCGGAATAAAACTGATCGGCAGTACGCGCGTGTAGCGCCACAGCAGAAACCCCTGCCCCTTCGGCAGCCTTCGCTGCCTCTAAGTAGGTGAGGTGGTCTGAGTCGATTCCTTTTCGCATTTTCACGGTGACGGGAATATCCCCTGCCGACTTCACGGCCCGCTCCACAATGGCGCGAAAAAGTTCCAACTTCCAGGGAAGAGCGGCACCGCCACCCTTTTTGGTCACTTTGGGAACCGGACAACCGAAGTTGAGGTCGATATGGTCAGCCCGGTCTTCGGCCACGAGCATGGTCACGGCTTCACCGATAGTCGCCGGGTCGACACCGTAAAGCTGAATACTGCGCGGCTGCTCGGAAGGGTGGTGGGTAATCAGGCGCATACTGGCCTCAGTGCGCTCCACCAGCGCCCTGGAGGTAATCATTTCACTGACGTAAAGACCTGCACCAAATTCGCGGCACAGCCGACGAAAAGCGGTGTTCGTAATTCCCGCCATAGGCGCCAACACCACAGGAATACTCAACGCGATGTCACCGATGTGCATCGCAGGAGCAACCTCCTGCGATGCCTCGAGGGTCTGTAGAGGACCCGACATTGTCGCTACGCTCCCGCCAACGCTTCAGAGAAGTAGCCAGGCAGATCAGCAATCGCGATGCGCTCTTGCGACATGGTGTCTCGCTCTCGGACCGTCACGGAGTGGTCGTCGAGGGAATCGAAATCAACAGTCACCGCGAAGGGTGTGCCAATTTCGTCGTGTCGACGATAACGCCGACCGATCGCTCCGGCGTCGTCAAAGTCGACCATCCAGTTCTCGCGGAGGGTCTGAGCCAATTCCTTGGCCACTGGGGAGAGTTTTTCGTCACGAGAAAGTGGCAAGACAGCCACTTTGATGGGAGCAAGACGGCGATCAAGTTTCAACACGGTACGTGTGTCAACACCACCCTTCGAGTTGGGCGCTTCGTCTTCGTAGTAGGCGTCGACCAAGAAGGCCATGAGTGACCGGGTGAGCCCTGCCGCGGGTTCAATCACGTAGGGCACCCAACGGGTATCTTTTGCCTGGTCAAAGTAGGACAGGTCGGTCCCGGAATGTTCAGAGTGGGTGGAGAGGTCAAAATCGGTCCGGTTGGCGACACCTTCTAGTTCGCCAAATTCCCCGGACGGGAACCCAAAGCGGTATTCGATGTCAACGGTGCGCTTGGAGTAATGCGAAAGCTTCTCTTGAGGGTGCTCGTAGAGGCGCAGGTTGTCCGGATCGATGCCCAAATCCGTGTACCACTGGTGGCGCAGGTCGATCCAATACTGGTGCCAGGTCTCATCGGTACCCGGCTCGACGAAGAATTCCATTTCCATCTGCTCAAACTCACGAGTGCGGAAGATGAAATTCCCGGGGGTGATTTCGTTGCGGAAGCTTTTTCCGACCTGCGCGATACCAAACGGTGGCTTCATTCTGGATGCCTGCATCACGTTGGCGAAATTCACAAAAATTCCTTGGGCCGTCTCGGGTCGTAGGTAGTGCAACCCTGCCTCATCGTCGACTGGGCCCAGGTAAGTTTTCAACAGGCCACTAAACGCTCGGGGCTCGGTCCATTGGCCCTTGTTGCCACAGTTCGGGCAGTTAATTCCGGCGAGGCCACCCTCGGGGGGCCGGCCTTTCTTCTCTTCAAACTCTTCAATGAGGTGGTCTTCACGGAAACGCTTGTGACAGCTGGTGCACTCAACAAGTGGGTCGCTAAAGACGTCCACGTGGCCTGAGGCCTCCCACACCTTTTTGGGCAGGATGACCGAAGAGTCAATTCCGACAACGTCTTCTCGCCTCTGAACCATGGAGCGCCACCATTGGCGCTTAATGTTTTCTTTGAGGGCGGTGCCCAGCGGGCCGTAGTCCCATGCGGAGCGTGAACCGCCGTAAATTTCGCCGGCTTGAAAGACAAAGCCCCGCCGTTTCGCCAACGCGATGACTTTATCCAGTTTCGACGAATGGGCCATTGTCCTTCTCTCCTCGGTGACTGGGCGGGTTAATCACCAAATAACTAGCCTAGCTGGCCGGTGTGGGGCCAGGCTGCGTCGGCGCATCTATTGCGCCACCAAAGCGCCGCTGTCGGCGCTGATACTCCTCAATCGCCGCCCAGAGTTCCACTCGGGTCATATCCGGCCACAGAGTGTCCAGAAAAACCATTTCCGCATAAGCCGACTGCCACAGTTGAAAATTGCTGGTGCGCTGCTCACCGGAGGTGCGAACAAATAAGTCCACATCTGGGGCCTCTGGCACATAGAGATGCTTCTTGATGGTCGACTCCCGGATACCGGAAGGTTTCTGCTTACCCGATTTCACGTCCGCGGCGATCGCCCGAACCGCATCGACTAATTCGGCTCGGCCTCCATAGTTGACACACATCGACAGGGTCAATGCGGTGTTGTTTTTCGTGCGCCGCTCCGCTTCGGTCAAGTCGTTAATGACACTCGACCACAGCTTGGGCCTTCTACCGGACCACCGAATACGCACCCCCCACGCATCAAGCTGATCACGCCGGCGACGAAGAACTTCTCGGTTAAAACCCATCAGAAACTTCACTTCTTCTGGTGAGCGGTTCCAATTTTCAGTTGAAAATGCATACACCGACAGGTGTGACACCCCCGCTTGAAGGGCGCCGGCTACAACATCAAGCAGCGCTTTTTCTCCCGCGCGGTGGCCTTCCACCCTGGTCAACCCGCGAGCATTAGCCCAGCGACCATTCCCGTCCATCACCAGCGCAACATGGCGGGGAACCTTGCCCTGCTCCCACTGCGGCGGCTTATGCCCTGTCCAATCGATGGGCAGCAGTTCACTCACTGTCTAGCCTCCGCCGTTCGCTCGCTTCGAAGCCTCGATGTTTCCCCCAAAGAGCGTATGCCACGCTCTAAGTGGTATTGGGTAAAGGCCGACACTATCGCTGAGGCTTCATCGCGAGTGGAACTCGTGCTCGCCTCAGCGCTCTCCCAATGACCATCGAGTAGCGCCGCTAAGAGTTCCACTACGGCTGGCCCCACTCGAAGCGCACCGGGAGGTGCCACCTCCGCCGCCACCATTCCTCCCAACGCAGGAACGAAATGTTGGTGGGGTCCAGGCACACCGGTTTGAGCACACGCATCAACGCTGGGTGACCAGCCGGCAAGGCTCAGTGCCCGTAACAGGTAGCTATCCAGGATGAGGGATGTGGGGTGGGCGCGCTCGGATAGCGCGCGCAACCCACCCACCAGCAGTAAGAACTGGTCACGGGTGGCCTCATGATTCGTCAGCTGGTCAGCCGTTTCCACCATTGCTGCAGCCGCTGTATAGGCCTCATATTCAGTGGCGAGCGCGCTGGCGTAGGAGCCAACACTTTCAACCTGCTGGATAATGCCCAGCGACTTACCGGTTGACCATTGAACATCCACCACCATGAAGGGGGCAAGCCTGGAACCGATTCGACTGGTCGTTTTTCGCACACCTTTTGCGACGGCACGCACTTTGCCCTCTTCACGACACAACAGGGTCACAATGCGATCAGATTCACCGATGAGCTGGTTGCGCAACACTACGGCGTGGTCGCGAATGCTTGGCATAGCTACCAGTATGGCGAGCCGGCCCCCGCGTGAGGCTCAGGGACTCAGGAACTCTAGAACTCAGGCGCTCGCTGCGACCAGTGCGGGTGAACCTGCCTCTAACCGGAGTGCACGGTTCACCGCAGACACGATGGCTTTCAATGATGCGGTGGAGATATCGGGATCGATACCCACGCCCCACAGTGTTCGGCCGTTCACTTCCAGCTCGACGTATGCCGCTGCGCGGGCGTCACCACTGGCCGCCATCGTGTGTTCGACGTAGTCAAAGAGCCTGACAGCGACCCCGTCGGAACCCAAAATGCTCAAAAAAGCAGCAATCGGGCCGTTCCCGCTGCCGTGGTATTCCTCGACGCTTTCGCCGTCTCGCATCCGGACAGTGAGTGACACGTCACCACCTAGGTCACTGCTACTGGCGGTGGAAAAGATTTCGAAGCGTCCCCACTTGGCATCGTCTTGGTCGACGGGCAAGTATTCGTCTTGGAAGATGCGCCAAATTTCTTCGCTGGAGACTTCGCCACCTTCGGTGTCTGTGCGCTGCTGGACGACCTGACTAAATTCGATTTGCAGGCGCCTCGGCAGGTCAAGGTGGTGGTCGGTCTTCATCAGGTAGGAGACCCCACCCTTGCCCGACTGCGAGTTGACCCGAATGACCGCTTCGTAGCTGCGGCCGACATCTTTCGGGTCGATGGGCAGGTAGGGCACGGCCCATTCCATGTCGTCCACGGACACGCCTGTGGCATCCGCATTGGCCTGCATTGCTTCGAGGCCTTTTTTGATGGCGTCCTGGTGTGAACCAGAAAATGCGGTGTAGACCAGGTCACCAGCCCAGGGGCTGCGCTCGTGCACGGACAGCTGATTGCAGTATTCAGCAGTGCGCTTCAGCTCATCCAGGTCGGACAGGTCAATCTGGGGGTCAATACCTTGACTAAAGAGGTTCATCCCCAAGGCGATCAGGTCAACGTTTCCGGTGCGCTCGCCGTTTCCAAACAAACACCCCTCGATACGGTCAGCTCCGGCCATGTAACCCAGTTCGGCCGCAGCGATTGCCGTACCCCGGTCATTGTGGGGGTGGAGGCTCACGATGACGTTTTCGCGGTGGTTGAGATTGCGTGACATCCACTCAATGGAGTCGGCGTACACGTTTGGTGTCGCCATCTCGATGGTGGCTGGCAGATTGATGATGAGGTTTCGCTCTGGGGTCGGAACCAGGACTTCCATCACCCGGTTACACACTTCGGCCGCAAATTCGAGTTCGGTTCCGGTGTAACTCTCGGGTGAGTATTCGTAGAAGATGTCGGTTTCTGGAACCATCGATTCGGCCTCGACGCACCACTTCGCACCCTGAAGCGCAATATCGATGATGCCTTGCTTGTCGGTGTGGAACACGACATCGCGCTGCAACACACTGGTGGAGTTGTAGAGGTGCACAATGGCGCGTTTGGCGCCTTTGAGGGACTCGTAGGTGCGCTGGATGAGGTGTTGCCTGGCTTGAGTCAGCACCTGAATGGTGACGTCCTCGGGAATGAGGTCATTTTCGATGAGGGTACGGACGAAATCGAAATCAGTTTGGCTTGCAGACGGGAAGCCCACTTCGATTTCTTTGAAGCCCATTTTGACGAGCATCAAGAACATGATCTTTTTGCGCTCAGGACTCATCGGGTCGATGAGCGCTTGGTTTCCATCGCGCAGATCCACGGCACACCAGCGCGGGGCGCTGGTGATTGTCTTGTCTGGCCAAGTGCGTTCAGGCAGGCTGACGGCAAACGTTTCCGAGTATGGCCGGTAGCGGTGAACGGGCAGTGTGCTGGGTTGTTGACGGTTTTTCATCGTTAATCCTTCTTATCCCGAGAATCGGGTTTACGGGGGAAAAGGCCGCGACGACTCCGCGGGGAGGGTGGCCTTAGAGCGAGACCCCACCGCGGCGACTAAGAAGAAGCGTGTAACCCATGCCACGAGAGTAACACCCCTTGGCGGATGGTCGCCAGGAGCGAGCTGGGTGCAGCGTTTTTCGTCGCCGGTCACCGATGGATTAAAAACCCAACCGACCGAGCTTTTTCGGATCCCGTTGCCACTCTTTTTCAACCCGCACATGCAGTGCCAAATACACCCGGTGGCCCAATTCTTTTTCTATCTCCGCCCTGGCATCGCTTCCAATGCGTTTTAGCCGCTCACCCCCAGTGCCAATGATGATGCGTTTTTGGCTTTCCCTTTCCACCACCACGTTGGCAAAAATCTTTTCAATCTGCCCCTCTTCGCGCACACGCTCTTCGATGGTGACCGCGAGCGAGTGCGGCAATTCGTCTCGAACGTCCTCTAGGGCTGCTTCTCGAATCAGCTCGGCAATCCGAATATCGTCATCGTCATCGTGTAAGTCTTCTGGCGGATACAGCGCGGGTGACAGCGGTAGCAGTGCGAGGAGCTCACGCACCAAGATGTCCAGCTGATCCCCCGTCACCGCGGAAACCGGAATGATGAGGTCCCACTCCCCTAGCGCGTCCACTTCAAGAAGCCGCTCACCAATCTGATCCTTGGTCGCCTGATCGGTTTTCGTGACCACCGCCACCTTTTTGGCTCGCGGGAAAGTCGAAATGGTTTCCCGAATGTGTCGATCCCCCGGGCCCACTTTTTCTGTCGCTGGAATCAGGTGGGCGATGAGATCCACTTCCGCGAGGGTTGATTCGACCAACTCGTTCAACCTTTTACCTAGCAGCGTGCGGGGCCGGTGCATTCCTGGGGTATCGACCAGGACAATCTGACCCTCGGGGCGGTGGACAATTCCTCGGATGGTCCGCCTCGTGGTTTGGGGTTTCGATGACGTGATGGCCACTTTGTGCCCTGCTAAGGCGTTGGTGAGTGTCGATTTGCCCACGTTTGGTCGCCCCACCAAGGTGACAAAGCCGGCGCGGTAGCCTTCTGAGCTCATTGAACGGGGATTTCGCCGGTGAGGGCTTGATCCAGCGCGCGGCGCTCTGCCAAAGCATCCCGCAGCTGTGTTGTCGGCTGGACAACAATCCACTCGACACCCGTTTTTTGACTGACCGGGGTTTCCGCCAGAAGAAGCAAATCGTGAGCCTGGGCTTCACTGCCACCCTCTGGCAGGCGCCCCAAATATTTCGTCATCAACCCACCAACCGTGTCCACGTCATCCTCATCAATATCAATGTCGAACAGGTCGGAGAGATCATCGAGAGGCAACCTGGTGGCCACCCGGTAGCGATCTTCGCCAAGCGCGCTCCACTCGCTCGACTCGGTGTCGTATTCATCGGTGATATCGCCCACGAGTTCCTCAATGAGGTCTTCCAGGGTGACCAGGCCAGCGATTCCGCCGTACTCGTCGACGACCAGGGCCATGTGGTTGCGCTGGGTTTGCAGGTAGCGAAGCGTGTCGTCAGCTTTTTTCGTTTCCGGGACAAACACTGCCGGCTTCGCGAGTGCGGAAACGCGTGTGGAACCCATTTTGCGCGAGTTCTCATGCTGGACACTGGCCACGTCCCGCAAATAGATCACGCCCACCACGTCGTCGGAATCTTTCCCCACAACGGGCATCCTCGATACCCCTTTGTCGAAAAAGACTTCCAGGACTTCCCGCAGAGTCCAGGTGGCCTCCGCGGTGACCATGTCGGTGCGGGCCACCATGACTTCGCGCACAATCGTATCCCCAAACTCAAATACGGAGTGCAGTAACTCGCGATCTTCTGCTTCCAACACGTCCTGGTGGGCCGCCTCATCGACCAGGCTGCGCAGTTGTTCTTCACTAGTCAGTGGTCCACCTGCGGGGCGACCGGGTGTTACCAGTCGGCCGACAACAATTAACCCCTCAGCGAGAGGGCCCAGACCCACACGAATGCCCCGAATCAGCGGCGCAAAGGTTGTCAGCATCGCCCGCGGGTGAGTCATTCCCACACTGCGTGGAGAGGAGCCCACCACCACAAACGACACGGCAATGAGGATGATGCCGGCGACCAACAACACCTGCCACCATTCGTCCAAGAGGTTCACCACGGCCAATGTCACCAAAATGGCCGCCAGGGTGTCGACAACCACCCTCACGAAACCTAAGGCGGTGATGTGCGCGGCGACGTCGGTGGCAATGCGTTGCAGCGGGAGGCGATGCTTCGCGCCTTCCGCTTCGTCGAGAATGTCACTGCGGGAGAGCACGTGCAGTGCGCCGTCTAGGGCGGTGAGTAGCCCTCCGATGACAATCAGGAGTACTGCGGTGATGATGAAGGCGATGGTCACGCCACTACTCCTTCATTGAGCGAGGCAGAACCTTGGTCTCGAAACTGCTGGAGAAGACTGTTTTGGAGTCCAAACATTTCTCGCTCTTCGTCTGGTTCCGCATGGTCAAAACCTAAAAGGTGCAACAACCCGTGAACGGTCAGTAGTTCAAGCTCAGCCATCAGACTGTGGCCGGCCGTTTTCGCTTGAGCGTCGGCCACACTCGGACACAGCACAATGTCACCCAAAATCCCTGTGGGCGATTCATCCCCTGGCTTGGGTGGCCGCAATTCATCCATGGGAAAGCTCAACACATCGGTGGGACCTGGCTCATCCATCCACTGTTGATGCAGTTGCGCCATTGCCGTCTCATCCACCGCGATCAACGCGACCTCAGCATCTTTGTGAACGCGCAATTGGGCCAGGACAAAAAGCACGAGGTCCTGAAGTCCCTCGAGGGGAACCTCAAATCCGGACTCGTTGGTCATCTCTACGCTCAACGTTGCTCCTTTGCCGCGTCGTAGCGTTCATAGGCATCCACAATGTCGCTGACTAGTTGGTGTCGAACAATGTCGCTGGCGCCGAGGTGGTGGAAGTGCACACCCTCGACATCTTTCAGAATGTCCACTACCGCGCGAAGCCCAGAATGTCCCCCCGGCACATCGACCTGGGTGATGTCACCGGTGATCACCATGCGGGAATCAAAACCCAAACGGGTGAGGAACATTTTCATCTGCTCCGCTGTGGTGTTTTGGGCTTCGTCCAGAATGATGAACGACTTGTTGAGTGTGCGACCCCGCATGTACGCCAGGGGCGCCACTTCGAGGGTTCCGCTGGCCAGCAGTTTCGGAACCAACTCGGGGTTCATCATTTCCTGAAGCGCATCAAAAAGTGGCCGCAGGTAGGGATCAATTTTTTCCGACAGTGTGCCGGGGAGAAACCCCAACCTTTCACCGGCTTCCACCGCGGGCCTGGTCAAAATGATCCGGTCGACCGCTTTGCTTTCCAGCGCGGCGACGGCTTTCGCCATTGCCAGATAGGTTTTTCCCGTTCCCGCCGGACCAATTCCAAACACGATGGTGTGTGAGTCGATGGAGTCGACGTAGCGCTTTTGGCCGAGAGTTTTTGGCCTAATACTTCGACCCCCACGAGCGAGAATGGGTGCCGCCAAAATATCGGTGGGAGCGTCGTTCGTTTCTCGGGCAATGCGGGCACTGTGAGTCACCTGCTCCCGGTCCACCTCGACCCCCGTTTTTGCAAGGTCCACCAGTTGTGTGATGAGTTCCATCGCTTGGTGGGCCTTGTGGGACTCACCCTCGATGGTGATTTGGTTGCCCCGGGCGTGGACCGAGACGTCCGGGAATTCTCGTTCGACTTGTTTCAGCACTCGGTCGTGGACACCCAAGACCCGAATCATGGACACGTCGTCGACGTCTACCCGTAAAGAGACAGGCTCTTTGGACACAAAATCAGCGTTATCGCTCGGCAAGGGACCCCTCAGCTAAGTCGCCCCCGAGAACGTGAGCGTGGACGTGAAACACCGTTTGGCCGGCCTTTTCCCCGGAGTTGAACACGAGTCGGAACTGTCCTTCGCATAACTCGTTGGCAATGTCTTGTGCGACGCCGACTACGTGGGCGAGCAATTCGGGGTCCCCCGCGGCCAGCTCAGACACAGTGGCATACTCGCCGGTTTTGGGAACCACCAAGACGTGGATCGGGGCTTGAGGCTGGATGTCTCGAAAAGCAATTACTCGCTCAGTTTCCAGGACAATATCGGCCGGGATTTCCCGCGACACGATTTTGCTGAAGATACTGGGCTCTTGCTCACTCATGTCCACAGTCTACAAAGGCCTTCCCGAGAGTGAGAAGGGATTACCAGTGGCGAAGCCTGGCGTGCAGTAGTGCCAGGGCAATCGGTCCTGCACTAGATGCGCGCAGGACGCCCGGGCCCAGTTTCGCCAGCGAAATGCCCGCAGTAGACAAAGCATCAAATTCCTGGTCACTCCATCCGCCCTCTGGCCCGACAGCCACCACAATCGGCAGTGCTTCTGGTAGCCCATCGATTGGCACGTCCAACACGGTGGCCTGAGCTCGGTGGTCCAACACAATGAGTTGGCACTCGACCGAGCGTTCAATCAACGCCTCAATGGTCGACACCGGCTCAACGCTGGCCACCCGGGGCTGTAGCGCCTGCTTACTCGCCTCAGTGACAATTTTCTGCCAACGCTCCACACCGCGGGTGGCTTTGTCCAAATCCCAGCGGACCACTGAGCGCTGGGCGTGGAGGGGAATAATCCGATCGACACCCACTTCGGTGGCCTGCTCGATTGCTTGTTCGTCTCGACCCGACTTGGCGAGAGACTGTGCGAGCCACAATTCGGGTTGCCAACCTTTCGTGTGGCTGACATCCAGGACAACCAGAGCCACCGATTCGGCGCTCACCTCAGTGGCTTCAGCAGTGGCAAGAACTCCCCGACCATTACCAATCAGAACCTTTTCGCCCACTCGAAGCCTGGCCGCTTTGGCCGCATGGCGTGCTTCAGCACCGGACAGTTCTACTTTTTCGCCTGCAATGAGGCGCTGAAATGGATCAATGAAATACAGGTGCGCCACAGCGTTTAGGCGCCAAAGAATCGCTCACGCAGACGCTGGAATGTCCCTGACTGGTTGGCCTTCAGCGTCGGCGGGTGCGGTTTTCTGATTTCTCGGAGCTTTTTCACGAGGTCAATTTCTTTTCCACCCAGTTTGCTGGGGGTCACCACATGGACGGGCAGCTTCAAGTCACCGCGACCGGCTCCGCGCAGTTTGGTCACACCACGGCCTTTGATGGTCAATACATCCTCACTTTGAACTCCCGGGCGAATAGTGATGTCCACGGGGCCATCTAGTGCGTCGATAGTGGCCTCAGCACCCAAGATTGCGTCGACCAGGTCGACATCGATGGTGGCGACGAGGTCGTCACCGTGGCGTTCGAACGTTTCGTGTGCACGCACCTGGATTTCCAGGTAAAGATCTCCCGCGGGCCCACCACCGTGTCCCACTTCACCGGCACCCGCCATGTGGATGCGCTGCCCGGTTTCAATACCGGCAGGAATCTCCACCTCAAGCGACTGGCTGGAGCGGACCCGGCCTTGGCCGGCGCAGCTCGGGCACGGTTGGTCAATCACACTGCCAAAACCGCGGCAAGACCCGCACGGGCTTTGGGTGACCATGTTGCCCAACAGGCTCCGCACGGTGCGCTGTACCTGCCCGGATCCCTGACAGATATCGCAGGTGCGCGGTTGGGTGCCAGGCGCGCAGCACGAACCTTGACAACTGTCACACACCACCGCGGTGTCAATCTCCAGAGTGGTGGTGGTCCCAAAGATCACCTCTGTGAGGTCCACTTCGACGCGTAAGAGGGCGTCTTGGCCTCGTTCAGTGCGGGACCGTGGGCCACGAGTTTGGCCGCCACCACCGAAAAAGGTTTCAAAGATGTCACCGAAGGGACCAAACCCACCCTGTTCGTCGCCGCCGCGGTCGTAGCGCTGACGTGATTGGGCGTCCGAGAGGACTTCGTAGGCGTGGGTGACCTGCTTGAAGCGGTCTTCAGCACCTTCATCTTTATTGACATCGGGGTGTAGCTCCCGCGCCAGCCTGCGATACGCCTTTCGAATCTCGTCAGACGAGGCGTCGCGGGCGACACCGAGGACTTCGTAGTGGTCAACAGCCACGCTATTTATCTCCAGTTCCTGACTGCCCATCGAGCAATCTGGTCAAGTATCGGGCGACGGCGTGAACGGCCGCCATATTTCCTGGGTAGTCCATGCGGGTAGGGCCCAACACACCCACCACGCCCTTGTCGGTTTCACCCGAATGGTAGGACCCGGCGACAACCGAAGTTTCTGACAGCGGTGCCGACATTTCCCGCCCGATTCTGGCCAACACGTCTTGACCACCCTCTTGCATTTCGGTGAAGAGTTTCAACACAGTGACCTGTTCTTCGATCGCTTCCAAAACAGGGTAAACACTGTCAGAAAAATCGGTCTCTGTGCGGACAAGATTTGCCGCGCCAGCAACCAACAAGCGGTTCGTGCGGTGGGCTTCCAGGTTCCGACACACACCATCAACGAGGCGTTCAAGGATTTCCCGACGTTCGGGACTGGCCTGAGCGGGTAGGCCTTGGAGGGCAATTTGGACGTCGTCCAAGCTTTTCCCCATGACCGCTTCGTTAATGGTGGCGCGAATCTCGCCCACGACGGCGTCATCGGGGATTTCTGTCCAGTTCACAACACTTTGGTCGACGTGACCAGAGTCGGTGATCAAAATCACCATGACCCGCTCGCTATCCATCGGCAACAATTCGACGTGTCGCACGCGTGCAGTGCCGAAGGTGGGGTACTGAATGAGGGCGACCTGGTTGGTCAGTTGCGACAGCATCCGCACAGTGCGAGTCAACGTATCGTCCAGATCGACCGACTGGTCAAGGAATCGTTCAATGGCCGAGCGTTGGGCTGCACTCAGTGGTTTGTGGTGGGTGAGGCTGTCGACAAACACTCGGTAGCCCTTATCGGTGGGAATGCGACCGGCCGACGTGTGGGGTGCGGCAATGAGGTCTTCTTCTTCTAGCAGCGCCATGTCGTTTCGGATGGTCGCTGCCGAGACACCAAAGCCTGGCCTCTCGGCGATCGCCTTCGACGCGACGGGTTCGCTGGAGTCGATGAAGTCTTGGACGATGACTCGCAGGACATTGAGAGCACGCTCAGAAACCACTAGCCACCTCCTCTTTAGCAGTCTCACTACTCAACTGCTAATGATACTTGCGCGCAGACCGTGGTCCTGAAAACTGCCCTAGCCTCCTGTCAGCCGCGCCGACAACCCATCAGCAAGCAGCCTGCCTTTCAGGCTGAGCTCTACCCGACCGGCAGTAAACGCTTCAGGCTGCAGCCAACCCGCGTCGAGTGCCTCGTGCAGAATGGCTCCAGCCGGCGGGTAGTGGTCGGTCAGTGAATCAATCGCCAGTCCCTGTCGGGTGCGAAGACCCAGCATCACCATTTCCACCCAACGAGTATGTTCATCCAACACTTCGCGCCCCAACGCGGGCGAGTGCCCAGCTTTCACTCGATCGGCATAGGCCCGTGGGTGTTTCACATTCCACCAACGCACCCCACCGATGTGGGAGTGAGCGCCGGGTCCGATACCCCACCAGTCAGAGCCCAACCAGTAGCTGAGGTTATGGCGAGACAGCCCCTCAGAAGTATGTGACCAGTTGCTCACCTCGTACCACTCGTAGCCGGCGTCGCGAAAGGTCTCATCGGCTTGTTCATAAAAACTCGCCTGAGTGTCCTCATCAATCGCTTCCAGCTCCCCCCTACGGATGCGTCTGGCCAACGCGGTCCCTGGTTCCACAATGAGTGAATAGGCGGAAATGTGGTCGGGTTCAAGCTCCAACGCACGATCAAGGCTCTCCTGCCAATCGGCGGAGGACTCTCCCGGTGTGCCATAAATCAAATCCAAAGACACCTGTAGCCCGGCGTCTGACGCTGCCCTGATCACGTCGGGGACACTGCCCGGATTGTGCGTTCGATCCAGTGTGGACAATACGTGGGGGACAAATGACTGCACCCCGACCGAAACCCGAGTGACCCCTTGTGCCGCGAGTTCCACAAGGCGTTGAGCATCCAACGTGTCCGGGTTTGCTTCCACGGTGACCTCTGCGCGAGGTGACATTCCCCACAGTGTGTCCACCCTCCTGAGCATTTGCCCCAACCGGGACGGTGCCAACAGAGTGGGAGTACCGCCACCGATGAACACGGTCTGCACTTCACGCTTTGGCACACCCGAGGCATCGAGTACACCAGCAGCAAAGTCCAACTCCTGGAACACCCGCTCGGGGTAATCCTCCGGGCTCACCTCAGGAAGTTCCCCGGGCGTGTAGGTGTTGAAATCGCAGTAACCACAGCGCACGGTACAAAAAGGCACGTGAATGTAAACCCCAAAATCTTTGGCGGCAGCTCCCTCTCGGGCTTGCTCTGGCAAGAGCCCGTCAGTGGGAGGAATATCGCCCTCGGGCAACGACGCCACCTACATCACCTGAACAAACCAGATTTCGTGCATCCGGTACATCATGACCGCAAGCGAAAAACCCACCACTGCGAGCGCGATCGTGGCCCACCGGGAGCGTTCAATGAGGCCCCACGCGATTGCTGCGGGTGCCAGCACCAGCGCTGTAGCGAGATACGCCCAGTACTCAACAATGTCCCCCGTCGGGCTACTGCCTGCGACCTGAAGCCAAATCGTGATGACCACCTGGGCCAGTATCGATAACCCCAGTAGTGCGGTGAGCCCCAGGGTGTAGTCGTTGGGGGGCGATCCGGCGATAGCAAATCCCACGGACACCAGGGTGGACACCAGAGCCAGAGCGATAACGCTGTAGCTAAACCACTCGATCATGACCCACCTTCCGCGGCCGGAAACCCCACCAGAATATGCGCCACCTTGTGGTCAATCCGGCACATTGCAACAAGCTCGCCTTCTGGGCTCACACAGGCAACAGGTTCACCGGGTCGTGAGCCTTCTGGTGGGTCAAGGAAGATTTTTTTACCGTGTCGCATTTCCACACTCTGAGTGGTGCTCAACGCACACACTGGCGCAACCTGGCCAGCCGCATCACCCAGGGGAATGAGGGCTGAGGGCTCGATGTCGTCGGGTTCGATCGCGTCTGCCACGTCAAAGGGTCCGACCCGGGTGCGACGAAGAGCAGTGAGGTGACCGCCTACGGCAAGAGCCTGTCCCACATCGCGGGCAATCGCCCGAATGTAGGTACCCGACGAACAATCAATTTCTACATCGATATCCCACAGGGCACCATCACGACGGATTGATTCCACAGTTAGTGTGCTGATGGTAACCCGACGGGAGGCGAGCTCCACGTCTTCACCGGCGCGTACCCGGTCATACGCTCGCTGCCCGTCAACTTTGATCGCGCTCACGCTAGAGGGGACTTGGTCAATTTCGCCGACAAAGCTGGCCATGGCGTCGCGAATGCGTTGCTCATCCAGCGCATCCAGCACATCGGTGCCGGCGGGTTCACCAATGGGCTCGCCTTCGGCGTCATCGGTGTGGGTGTTTTGACCCAACCGGATTGTGGCTTTGTAGGTTTTGTCCATTCCGACGCAGTAGGTCAACAGCTTTGTTCCCGGCCCCACGCCGAGCACCAAGAGTCCTGTGGCCATCGGGTCTAGGGTTCCGGCGTGGCCCACTTTTTTCAGGCCGAGTCGTTTCCTCGCGATGGCCACCACGGTGTGACTTGTGGGGCCTTGTGGTTTATCGACAAGGACAATTCCTTGGAGCATTTACCCCATCGCCTTGGTGTGCCAGACGGTTTTCACCTCAGTAAACGCGGTGATCCGCGCAAGACTCTCCTCGGGGACACTTTTGACGGGTGTGAGCACACGCTTTAGTGTCGCACTGGCTTCTGCTTCCAGTGAGGCCCAGTCCAACTCGGTGGCACCCATCAGGTCCATTGCTCCCACATCGGCGTGGGTGGCAAGCCACGGCGCGGCCGAATCCCTCAGGCCGGTCAAGATATTGACCACTCCGCCGGGTGCGTCACTGGTGTGTAGCACTTCGGCAAACGTCATTGCGGGTATTGGTTGGCTGGGGTGAGCCCAGATGACCACAGTGTTTCCGGAGACAATGATGGGGGCGATGGTGCGCACCAGGCCGAGAAGGCTGGCGTTTTTTTGTTCGGCTGGCGCGAAAGCTGCCACCACTCCGGTCGGTTCTGGCACCGACAGGTTGAAGTATGGTCCGGCAACGGGGTTTGCTGACCCCACTAGTTGGGCGTATTTATCCGCCCAGCCTGCGTACCAGACCCACGAATCAATCGCCTGGTCTACCTGTTGGGCTGCTTGGCGCTGGTTGACACCTTCACAGTGTCGGATGCCGTCAATGAACTCTTCGCGCCTGCCCTCTAACATTTCGGCAATGCGATAGAGCACCTGGCCTCGGTTGTAGCTGGTCGCACCCGCCCAACCTGACTGTGCGCCCCTGGCCGCTGATACGGCGTCTCTGGCGTCTTTCCTACTGGCTTGGGCCACATTGGCGAGGTGCTCACCTTTGGTGGTCGTGACCTGGAGGGTGTAGCCCGATTCGCTGCGAGGAAAAGCTCCCCCGATGTAGAGCTTGTAGGTCTTTTTCACGTCGAGCCGGGTCATTGTTTTCCTCCCGCAGGAACGGAGTGAGGACGAAGGTAGCTGAGTAGTCCAGGCAACCCGCCTTCACGGCCGTAGCCAGATTCTTGGTATCCGCCAAAGGGGCTGGTCGGGTCAAACTTGTTAAACGTGTTGGACCACACCACTCCGGCGCGTAACCGATCGACTACGGCGAGCATTCGACTGGCCTTTTCGGTCCAGACGCCTGCGCTCAACCCGTACGGGGTGTTGTTGGCTTTTGCGACTGCTTCATCTGGTGTTCGGAAGGTCAAAACCGACAGGACGGGACCGAAGATTTCATCTTGGGCGATCCGGTGACTGGTCGACACGTCGGTGAAGACAGTCGGGGGGAACCAGAAGCCCCGCTCGGGCAACGCGCAGTCTGACTGCCAGATGCTTGCACCCTCATCTACTCCGCTTTGGGTGAGAGTACTGATGGTGTCTAGTTGGGCGCGAGAGTTAATGGCCCCAATGTCCGTGTTTTTATCGAGCGGGTCACCTAAGCGCAGCGTTTGAATGCGGCTGGTGAGGCGTGCGAGGAGCTCGTCATGAACATTTTCTTGCACCAGCAGTCTGGAGCCCGCGCAGCAGACGTGGCCTTGGTTGAAGAAGATTCCCGAAATGATGCCTTCGACGGCTTCATCCATCGCGGCGTCGTCAAACACAATGTTTGCCCCTTTGCCCCCCAATTCGAGGGTGAGTGCTGTGGGGCGTCCCGCCAACGTTTTGGCAATCTCCCGACCGACAGGGGTTGACCCGGTGAAGGCCACTTTGTCAATGCCCGCGTGTGACACCAGTGCACGTCCGGTCGCTCCCGCTCCGGTGACAATGTTGACCACACCGGCGGGCACACCTGCTTGTTGGCAGATTTCGGCAAACAGCATGGCCGTCACCGAAGTGGTTTCTGCGGGTTTCAATACGACCGTGTTTCCGGCAGCGAGTGCGGGGGCAACCTTCCAGGCAAGCATCATCAGCGGAAAGTTCCACGGAATCACCTGGCCAACGACCCCCCAGGCGTGGGGCTGATGTGAGCCTGTAGCTTCTTCTAATTTGTCGGCCCAACCGGCGTAATAAAAAAACCAGGCAGCCACCAGGGGAATGTCGACATCCCGGGTTTCCTTGATCGGCTTGCCGTTGTCCATTGTCTCGGCGATCGCCAGTTCGCGGGAGCGCTCCTGGACGATGCGGGCAATGCGGAAAAGGTACTTTGAGCGCTCCCGGCCCGGCATTTTGGACCACACCTTGTCGTAGGCGGCTCGGGCCTGGCCGATTGCATAGTCGACGTCTTCTTCACTGGCTTCACTAAACCGGGTGAGGACTTCTTCCGTGGCGGGGGAAATGCTGTCGAATACTCCCCCACGACCTGGGCGAAATTCGCCGTTGATGAATAGGCCATATTCGTCGGCCAGTGACACGATGCCCGTCGATTCGGGGGCAGGTGAGTAGTCAAGAAAACCCATTAGTCCACACTCACATAGTTGGGGCCGCTGTAATGGCCGGTGGTCATCTTTTGTCGTTGCATCACCAAGTCGTTCAGCAGACTCGATGCACCAAACCGAAACAGGTTCGGGGTCAGCCACGCCTCACCAGCGGTTTCGGCAACCGCCACCAGGTAGCGAAGGGCATCTTTTGCACTACGAATACCTCCGGCGGGTTTGAAACCCACATACTCTCCGGTCGCTAAATGCCAGTCGCGCACTGCCTCCAGCATGACCACCGACACGGGGAGGGTCGCCGCCGGCGACACTTTTCCGGTCGATGTTTTGATGAAATCGGCGCCGGCCAGAATCGCCAGCTGGCTGGCGCGTCGAACGTTATCGAGTGTCTGGAGTTCACCGGTTTCCAAAATCACTTTTAAGTGTGCGTGAGAGCCATCTGGCCGTTTCGTCGCTTCTTTCACTTGCACAATCTGGTCAAAGACTTCACCGATACGACCGGAGAGGAACGCACCTCGGTCGATCACCATGTCGATTTCGTCGGCACCCGCCGCAACAGCATCTTCCGTGTCGGCGATTTTCACCCGCATGCTGGCGCGACCGCTGGGAAAAGCGGTCGCTACCGCAGCGACCGCCACACCCTCAGGGTCTGTACTCAGGTGGGCACTACCCAACGCATCAATCACATCAGCGACCCTGTCGCCATAGACACAGACGGCGGCCACTCGGGGTGCTGTGGGATCGAGTGGATCGGTGAAAAGCGCTTTGTGGGCCAAGGTGCGCACTTTATTTGGAGTGTCAGCGCCCTCTAGGGTCGTGAGGTCCACCATCGAAATCGCGGTGTCAAGTCCCCATATTTTGCTCTCGGTTTTAATCGACCTGGTCTGAAAATGGGCGGCCCTTTGGGCGGCCCCCACCGCATCAACAGCGGGCAAGCCGGACAAGTAACGGCGCAGTGCCATTTCGCTCAGTTCGCCACCCAGGACGGCTCGCGCTCTGCTGGTGGGCGACAGGGCGCTCGAGGGTTTCACCGCAGACACTGACCACTCCTGACCTTGCTGGACGCCCCATCACAGAGCCTTCTAAGAGACGCTTCGAGCGTAGTACGTCTAATTCGGCGTCGAACCAGAGAGCTCATGTTCGACCGTGTTTTCCCGGGCGAAAACTGCTGAGGCGGGCAAGGCCAGAAGAGACAGTCCGGCCAGGACGAACAGACTCCAGATCCACTCGCCGGTCAGTTCATGAAGCAACCCGGTCACCACCGGACCCACCCCAGCTACTAGATACCCGACCGTGTTCACAAAACCGCTGAGATTCGTGGCCATCTGGTGAGTTGCGGTCCTCGCACCAATGAGAGCCAGAGCCATCGAAAAAGACAGCGTGCCGAGGGCAGCCAGCACCGTCCACAACAGCGGCGCCAGCTCGGGCACAAGAGCCAGCCCAAGAAATCCACTCACCCCACTTCCGGCAGCAAATACGACAAGCCGCGAGGGCCACCCTTTTCTCACCGCGAGCAAAGGAATGGTGAGCGACATGGGAATTCCCGTGAGCGAAAACAGTGTCAACGCGAACGCGGCCTCTCCGGCACTTGCCCCAGCCTGTTCGATGAGGACCGGGGGCAGCAACGCAAAGATCGAATAGGCCGTCACGCCGGAGACAGAAAAAATCAGCGTAATTGCTCGCGCTGTCGGGGATTTCCACAAAGCGCCCAGAGAAGGCAGTGCGGGCAGCTCGCTCAGTACCGCGGCTTCCGCAGTGCGCCTGCTCCACGCAAAACGCAGCAGAACCAGCCAGGGCACCATTGCCACAATGCTGAGCAGAGCCCAACTGGCAAGCGACCAGCGCCAGTCGAAAGCTTCCGCAAGCCACAAGCCGACCCCAGCCGGTGCAGCGGTAGAAAGGGCCATCGCTGTCGAATACAGCGATGTGATCTGTCCGATACGCCCTGGAGCGTAGAGCTTGACCAGACCAGGAAGGATCACATTAATCGACCCCACACCGAGCATTAACACGATGGTCGCAATAAACAGGCCCCAATAGTGGGGAGTAAATCCGCGGGAGACGTGGGCCAGGGCGGTGACGACCGACACCAGTACCGCGACACCTTCCAAAGACAGCGCCCTGGCGATGCGGGGGGTGAATACCCCCGCAACCGCATAGGCCAGGGGCGGGATTGTCCCCAATAGACCCAGCCATAAACCATTTAAAGGCACATCGAGTTCTACTTCTGCGGCAATGGGGGAGAGGGCTGCGACACCCGTTCGGGCACCAAGAGCGAGTAGGAGCACACCCGCAATACCCCACCAGGTAATACTGCGGGGGTGGAGTGCTGTGGTTCCCGATGAGGTCATCGGGAAAGGATGTTTTTAATCTGTGCGGCGTCGGCAGCCATTTGATCGGCCAAGCTTTTCGCGTCCGGGAATTTGTTCATCCCTCGAATGAATTCCACAAAATGCACCGTCACCCGGGAACCATAGAGAAGGCCATCAAACCCGAAAAGGTGAGACTCCACCATGCGTTGCGAGACGTCACCAAAAGTGGGATTGACCCCAATGGACGTCGCCGCCTGGTAGGGAACACCATCAACATCCACCCACGTCGCATACACACCATCGCGTGGAACAAAACCCTCTGGCGGGTTTTCCAGATTGGCTGTCGGGTAGCCCAATTCACGGCCTCTCTGGTACCCCTGCACCACAGTGCTTCGAAGCTGGTGATGCCGGCCCAGTAACTGTGCGGCTCGTGACACGTCACCGTCGTCGAGTAGTCGCCGAATCCTGGTCGACGAAATGCGCTCACCCTCGTCGTGGACGACATCAGCGACCGTGTGGACGTCGAAGCCTAACCGCTCGCCTTCTGCCCGGAGGGTGTCCACGTCTCCGGCACCTAAATGCCCGTAGCGAAAATCACCACCCACCAACACTGCTGTGGCGCCTAAACCTTCGGCCAAAACAGTGCGCGCGAAATCTTCAGGGCTCAAGTCGGCAAATTCTCTTGTGAAGGGAATGACGGCCACACGGCTCGCTCCGGCCCCACCCAAGAATTCAACTTTCTGCTGGGTGCTCACCAGGGGAAGGGGGGAAGCATCGGGAGTGAGGAGAGCTTTGGGATGGCGGTCGAAAGTCACCACCGTCGCTTCGGCGTGGGGTGCGATGCGCCCGAGCTCGGCGATTACTTCCCGGTGTCCGATGTGAACACCATCAAACTTTCCAATGGTGACCACACGTGGTGTGTCAGGGCCGGGCAGGTCCTCGAGAGACCACGACACGGCAGGGTGTAGCGAAGTCATCGGGCCTCCCTCGATGAGCGCAGCCACCACAAGCCGATAAAGGGCAACACGAGGGGGATGTAGAGGTATCCGGCACCGTAGTTCGACCAGACAGTGTCGGCCGGAAACAGCTCCGGGCGAAACAGGCTCAGGGTGCCAATACCCACAACACCTAGGGCTTCCACAGTGAGCGCGACCAGAGCGACAATGCGACCCACGCGCAACGTTCTGGTCGTGTGTGAGGTGGAGGCAATGAGCGCCACTGTGGCCAGCAGGTACACCACAGCCGCGAAGGCACTCAACACATACGCCGTGGGGGCATCAGAAAACTTGGTCGCAATTTGGTAGCCGGATCGGCCGAGCGCCGCCAGTGTCAGCACAACATAAATCGACGCGAGAGTGGTGAACACTCCCCCGCGTGTGGTTGAACCGCCAGCCACCCGTTAGTCCTTTTTCTTTTCCGTATCACCCGAGAGGGCTTGAATGAACGCATCTTGGGGAACTTCGACACGTCCCACCATTTTCATTCGCTTCTTACCCTCTTTTTGTTTCTCCAAGAGTTTGCGCTTTCTGGTGATGTCACCGCCGTAGCATTTTGCGAGGACATCTTTCCTCATCGCACGAATGGTTTCGCGGGCAATGACCCGGGCACCAATGGCCGCCTGAATGGGGACTTCATACTGTTGCCGAGGAATCAAATCCCGCAGTCGTCCGGTCATCATGACCCCGTAGGCATAGGCCTTGTCTTTGTGAACAATGGCACTGAATGCGTCCACCCGGTCACCTTGGAGCAAGATATCGACTTTCACCAGTTCGGCTTCCTGGAGTCCAGAGGGTTCGTAATCCAATGAGGCGTAGCCCGCGGTTTTAGATTTCAACTGATCGAAAAAGTCAAAAACAATTTCGGCCAACGGCATGACATAGCGAATTTCCACCCGGTCTTCACCCAGATATTCCATTCCCTGCAACGCCCCGCGCCTCGACTGGCACAGCTCCATGATGGTCCCGACATAGTCTTTCGGGGCCAAGATCGCTGCGTTCACTACGGGTTCTTCCACGGTGGCAATTTTGCCGGTCGGAAATTCGGACGGGTTAGTCACCTGAAGTGCTTCACCGGTTTCCAATTGCACTTCGTAGACCACCGAAGGAGCGGTCGCAATCAGTTCGATCCCGAACTCTCGCTCGAGACGCTCACGCACGATCTCTAAATGCAACAGCCCTAAAAAGCCACAGCGGAAACCAAACCCCAGCGCGACAGAGGTTTCCGGTTCGTACACCAAGGCGGCATCGGAGAGTTTGAGGCGATCAAGCGCCTCCCGGAGATCGGGGTAATCGCTCCCATCAACCGGGTATAGCCCCGAAAACACCATCGGTTTGGGCTCCACATAGCCGGGCAGGGCGTCAACCGCGCCATTTTTGGCGAGCGTCACCGTATCGCCCACTTTCGATTGGCGAACGTCTTTCACACCCGTAATCAAATACCCCACTTCTCCCACGCCAAGGCCTTTTGAAGCAGTTGGCTCAGGGGAACTGACACCAATTTCTAACAGCTCATGTTGCGCCCTAGTGGAAAGCATGACAATGCGGTCCTTCGGCGCCAAATGGCCGTCAATCATTCGCACGTAGGTGACCACGCCACGGTAGGCGTCGTACACCGAGTCGAAAATCAGTGCCCGTGCCGGGGCGTCGGCGTCGCCGGTGGGACCAGGCACCCTTTCCACCACACGGTCGAGTAGCTCAGCCACACCCGCACCCGTTTTCCCGCTGACGCGCAACACATCACCCGGGTCGCAGCCGATGAGCTGGGCGAGTTCTTGGGCGTAGCGCTCCGGTTCGGCCGCCGGTAAATCGATCTTGTTCAACACGGGAATGATTTCAAGGTCGTTTGCTAATGCCAGATAGAGGTTGGCCAGCGTTTGCGCTTCGATACCTTGCGCGGCGTCGACCAGCAGGATGGCCCCCTCACATGCTGCGAGAGAACGAGAGACTTCGTAGGAAAAGTCCACGTGTCCGGGGGTGTCAATCATGTTGAGGGCAAACATCTCACCCTCGACCACCCAGGGCATCCTGACTGCTTGGCTCTTGATGGTGATGCCTCGCTCGCGTTCAATATCCATTCGATCGAGATACTGCTCGCGCATTGCACGCTGGTCGACAATGCCGGTCAGTTGCAACATGCGGTCGGCCAAAGTCGACTTGCCGTGGTCGATGTGAGCGATGATGCAAAAGTTGCGCAGACGACCAGGTTCGGTCGCCGCGGGAACAAGCGGCGCGGGAGAATGAGACATTACCGATGATTCTCCCACGCTCTGGGCTTGGTCACTCACCCATTCGGGTGGTATCGTGTGACGCTGGCCGAACGTTTCGATGTAATGGCCGCTTATTCACGGTTTTCCCTGCTCGATGCAGTGGTATCCAGTCCTTTCGACGAAAGAGAAGTAGCACGTGGCGAACATTAAGTCGCAAATCAAGCGCAACAAGACCAACCTGAAAGCTCAGGAGCGAAACCGCGCGGTCAAAAGCGAGCTGAAGACGGCTGTTCGTCACGCCCGCAAGGCCATTGACGCTGGGGACAAAGAACAAGCAGCACAGGCAGTCAAGGTCGCGACCCGCAAACTCGATAAGGCTGTCAGCAAGGGCGTTATCCACAAAAACCAGGCCGCTAACCGCAAGTCGGCGATCGCCGCTCAGGCATCACGGCTGTCCTAACACCTGGTGTTTCGGGGCCTCACTACCCCGTTCTTGTCTAGTACGCCCCGGTAAGGCAACCGCCAAGCGTCCTCTCGGACGTTTTCTCACCTCGTAGAGCGCAGAAAATAGTCCCTTGGGGACCCGTACTACTGGCCCCGCCTGGCGACGATGTCCACCACGCGCTCTAGGGCGTAATCAGGCTGTAAGCCGACACCTTTGATGGCGGCATCGGTTTGAGCAACCTCCATGATCGCCACACCAAGACCCACTTCGTCCCACCCTTGAAGCTGTGAGCGTGCGCGCTGAACCTGCCAGCTTTGCACCCCCAATTCTTTGGCCACGTCCGCAACCGACCCTCTGGATCCTCCGACACGGGCCATCTGCCGAAGGCTGTGAGCCAGTGCCGCAATAATCAACACCGGTTCCACCCCCGCGTGGAGGGCCTGGCGCAACGCAATCAGGGCATCTCCGCGACGGCCACCAATGGCGAGTTCGGCGAGTTCAAAACTGGTCGTTTCGACCCTTCCGCCGTAATAGCGACTGACGATGTCTCGGCTAATCGTCGCCTCTTCGCCCAAATCGCCCGCGAGTTGACTCAACGCGGCGTGGAGTTCCGCTAAATCGCTACCAAGAGAATCAATTAAGAGCTGCTCGGCGTCGGGCTGCAGTCGAACTTTCAGACTCTGCGCTTCTTGTCGAAGAAATTGCGCCCGATCCCTGTCCGATTTGAGTTCGTGTGCGGTGACGACAAGCCAGTCGCCGCCGTGTGCTTTGATCACATCGAGGGCTTTTTTTCCGCGGTTTCCTGACGAATGCCGAACAATAAAAGTCACTGCTGGATCCGGAGAGTCCAGGTAGTCCAGAACATCGGCCAAAACACCATCGGTGGCCTTTTCAAAACCCCACACTCGGACCATCCGTGGCTCACCAAACAGCGACGGGCTGACCCCTTGGCTTACCTCACCAGAGCCTGCAGTCGATGCGTCAATGTCGACAATTTCTAATTCAGGACTTACCGAGCGAAGACGATCCGCGAGCGCCCGGACGGCGCGATCGGCAAGGAAAGCTTCCGGACCGGTCAATAAAATGACGGGCGCTTCCCGGATACCAGACCACGGCACCTCTTGTGTTTTCGCTGCCATCACTCTCCCTGAGTGCCCAGCCTAACCATCGCGCTCCGACCACAACTCGATGACACCCGTCACACCTCGGTGGAGGGTAAGGGTTCCGCGCTGATCACTTCGCAGGACATGGGCGCCCAGGGACTCCAGGAGGCTGGTGACCGCGGGGGCGGGGTGGCCGTAGCTGTTATCCGCTCCGACCCCAATCAATCCGATCGATGCGCCCAGTTCTTGGTAGAGGGCAGCTGATTGATTGGCTGACCCGTGATGGCTCACCTTCACCACGTCAAGGGGACTCTCGGGCAGTCGTGACCGGAGAATGGATTGAGCCCTTTCTCCCAGGTCGCCCAGTGCCAGCATCGACACCCCGGCTGTGTGGTGCGGCTCGAGCCACACCACAAGACTCGAATCGTTTCCTGGCTCGGAGAGTGTTTGGCTGCCCGGCCACAGAATGTTGAGGGTGTAGTCGCCCAAATCCAGACTCTCGCCTGCGCGAACGGGGCGAATAGTGGCGCCGGCGCGGGATAGATCCGCCAGCCGGGACACGTCCTCACTGTTGTCGGTGGGCCCGGTGAGTACCGTTCCGACCCTCCCGTGGAACACCGCGGATTGGCCCACATGGTCGCGATCAAAATGGGTGAGCAGCAGCCATTCCACCCGGTTAATCCCCAACACCATGAGGCACTGGCGAAGGAGCTGTTCGTCATCACCGGTATCAATAAAGAGCACGCCCTGTGACGTGCGCACGGCAAGGGCGTCGCCTTGACCGACGTCACATTGAGCAACCTGCCACTGTGCCGGTCTGGCCAACCGGGCAACAATTTGGGGTGCGCTCGAGGCCACCACTGTGGCGGTGATGACAATAATCGCGCCAACACCGGCA
This sequence comes from Pontimonas salivibrio, assembly GCF_002950575.1. Taxonomy (NCBI): domain Bacteria; kingdom Bacillati; phylum Actinomycetota; class Actinomycetes; order Micrococcales; family Microbacteriaceae; genus Pontimonas; species Pontimonas salivibrio. The sequence goes on along the minus strand of NZ_CP026923.1, from coordinate 762,872 downwards.
AACACCATCCTTCCGCGCCAGATTGCCCACCAGACCACGCTGGAGAGCACGGCAGCAGCCAGCACCCCCGCCAGTCCGGGAAACCAAGGCAGCTCCGTCACGGGTGCCCGGGCGGTGGCCCGTGCAATTGCTGCGATTGCCGTAGAGGGCCACCAGCCGATTGCAGCGGACTGTTGTGATAGCCACGGCCACCACGGCTCCGACACACTTCCCACAAGCCCCGAGACGGTTACTGCCGGAACAAACGGTGCGGCCAGCACATTGGCGGGGATTGCATAGAGCGGAAGTGTGGGCCTAAGAAGAACAATGATGGGCTGGACGGCAAGCTGTGCCACCAAAGGCAATGCCACCCACCAGGCCAACCACACCGGCATCACCCTGGTAAGAGCTCCCGCCATTGGCCGCAAACCCAACACAATGCCGGCTGTTGCCGCCACGGATAATACGAACGCAAATTCGACAGCCCGCCAAGGATCAGCCAATAACAACACCCACACTGTGAGGGAAAGCACAGCAATTCCTGCGCCCGGACGCCCCCAGGCGATAGCACCCAGGGCAATCGTGGCCATCACCGCAGCCCTGATGACGCTGGGTTCCGGTGTGACCAAAAGCACGAAACCCGCCAATGTGACAACACCGACGACAAGCCTCATCCGCACACCGCCGCCAAAAAGCGCAGTGATTGCCACCGCGATCCCCACCACCAATGCGCAATTCGCCCCGGAGACGGCAACCAGGTGGGCGAGCGACACCTTTCGCATATCGGCTTCAAGCGACTCTGACACCCCGGTCGTGTCGCCCAGGGCCAGTCCGGGTAAGAGCGCCCCGCCATCACCGCCCTGGGCGAGAGAGCGCTCCAAGAATGCTTCTCGCATTCGGTCAGCGCCTGCTTGCCACCACGAACTCTCCTGAAACACCGAGAACTCAGAGGCAAACACCCGCCATGCTTTCGCGTCTAGGGCGGAAGTGGACACCACACTGCCCGTCACCTGCAGCAGTGTTCCCGGCGGTATCCGCTCAGGTGACGGGTCAACAAAAAGTGTGGCCCGAACCCTTGGCGTCGACTGCCCGTCGGCGTGGAGAATCCGAATGGCCACAAACCGATCGCCCGGGGTGAGGGTGTTCTCGTTCACGACTAACAGCTCATGGTCTCCTGCACTATCGATTCCGCGGAGCTCCGGAGGGTTTCGAAGGGAATCGTGGGCAAGGGTCGCCCCCACTCCCACAAGAGCCACCAACCAAAACACCACGAAATGTCGATACCCCACACGGGTGCCGAACCGGGACCATCCGACTAAGAGCACCGTTAGCCCTCCCAATGACACAACGCCCCCGACAAGTGGTGAGGCGATCGTGAAAAGGATCTGCACCCACGTCAGTAGGGCGATTACTGGCAGCCGGTAGTCCCGGCGTTGCAGAACACTGGAGGCCACTAGGGCACGACCTGGTCCCGAAACCCCTCCAGGGTGGCGGGACCAATTCCTGAGACCGCCAATACGTCGTCGATGTGTTGGAATCCGCCATTTTCGTCTCGCCAGGCCACAATTCTTTGGGCCAACGCCGGCCCCACCCCGGGCAGGTCCACCAACACTTCAGCCGGGGATCTGGACAAAGAAATGGGTTCCCCAGTCGATGCGGAAGTGCCTTCTGCGGGGGCTTCCCCCACGCGTGGGATGACGATGTGTTCACCATCCATCAGGGGCCGCGCAAGATTGACCCGGTCGGCATCTGCTTGCGCTGTGACCCCTCCGGCAGCATCGACGGCGTCGAATACTCTCGAGCCCTCCTCAAGCTCTAACACCCCCGGGGCATTGACCGCGCCGCTGACGTGAACCAGCAGTGTCGACGGCGCTGATGGGGTCTGCTCTTGGACAGGTACTGGCGCGCTTTCTGGGATCGGAACATTTGATTGCTGGCCAAGCACCCCAATAGCCGCAATGGCACAAGCCACGATGATGACGCCGATTACTCCCGCCACGACCATTCGATAGCCAGAGGGTATTCTCGCCGGCTCCTGTTCAGGGGTGGGCGTCGACACTGAGGGAGATACTGAGGGCGATGCCAACCCAACCGGGGTTTGGTCATCAATGTCGGGAAATTCCCAACGGCCACCGGGGCCTTGGAAGAATTCGCGTGTGCCACTCCACGTTGCCATGGCCAGCAGTGTCACCGCAGCTGGCAACACCAACCAGGCCTTAGGTCAAAGCCGTGGTGTGGACTTTTGGGCCCGTCGGGTGTGGACGAACGACGCTAGTCGGCTAGTTGGATGCTCACAATTTTCGGCGGTCGAACAATGAGGTTCTTGATTTCTTGACCCTCAACCAGTGAACTAATCGTTTCGTCAGCCAGGGCACGCTTTCGCAGTTCGTCGGTGCCAATCGATGGCGACACGTCCAGTCGTGCGCGGACTTTGCCGTTGATTTGGACAATGGCTACTACCGACTCTTCCACCAGAAGGGTGTGATCCGGGCTGGGCCAGGTGGCGTGGGCAACACTGGGCGGGAATCCTAAGATTTCCCACATTTCTTCCGCGGTGTACGGCGCGAACATTGACAGTGCGATGGCGACCGTCTCGGCAGCTTCTCGCACGGCAGGGTCACTTCCCCCTGGCCCTTGATCAATGGTTTTGCGTGCCACATTGACCAATTCCATCAACCGGGCCACCGCAACGTTGAACTTGAACGATTCAATGAGCCCAGGCAAGTCGTTTAGCAAATGGTGGGTGGCGCGACGAAGAGTGCCATCCCCATTACCAAAGGCAATACCTGGTTCACTCTGGACGTCTCTGGCGAGACGCCATGCTCGCGCCAAGAACTTTTGGGACCCCACCGGGGAGACATCTCGCCAGTCGATGTCATCTTCTGGGGGGCCGGCAAAAGCCATCGAAAGGCGAACGGCATCGACACCGTAGTTGTCGAGCTCTTCCGAGAAGTACACGACGTTGCCTTTGGATTTGCTCATCTTTGCACCGTCCAAGATGACCATTCCCTGGTTCAACAAGGAGGTAAACGGTTCGGTGAAGGTGAGGTACCCAAGGTCGAAGAGAACTTTGGTGATGAATCGTGCGTAAAGCAGGTGCAAAATGGCGTGTTCCACACCACCCACGTATTGATCAACGGGAGCCCATTTGTCGACTTCCGCTGGGTCAAAGGCTTGAGTGTCATCGTGGGCGCTCAAGAACCGCAGGAAGTACCACGAGCTATCCACAAAGGTGTCCATCGTGTCAGCGTCACGGCGAACGGGCTTACCGTCGAGTTCCGTGTTGACCCAGTGGTCAATCGCGCCCAACGGGCTGGAGCCTTTCGGGCGCAAATCAAGACCTTCGCTGGGTGGCAGGGTCACCGGAAGCTGATCGTCGGGCAACGCAATCTCATTGCCCTCTTCGTCGTAGACGATGGGGATGGGGGTGCCCCAATAACGCTGTCTCGAAATGAGCCAGTCCCGAAGCCGATACGTCTTCGTCGCTCGACCCGTTCCGGCTTCTTCCAACAATTCGATCATTCGGTTAATGGCGTTGTCTTTGCTGAGGCCGTTGAGAGGGCCCGAGTTGATCATGCGACCGCTGCCCGCGAGCGCGACGCCGGTCGCGACGGGGTCAAGTTCGGGCACTTCCCCCGAGTCCAACATCTCTTGGGTGACTACCGGGATTGCCCCGGTCACAGGGGCAGTGACATCGACAACCACTCGCACCGGCAAGTCATGGGCAATGGCAAAATCGAGGTCGCGTTGATCGTGTGCGGGAACGGCCATGATGATGCCGGTGCCGTAGTCGGCTAACACGTAGTCGCCGGCCCACACCGAGATACGCTCACCATTGACGGGGTTGATTGCCCAACGCTCAAGAAAAACACCCGTCTTTTCTCGGGTGTGATCTTGTCGTTCAATCTCGGAGGACTGTTGAACCTTTTCTAAGTAGGTGCCAAAACGCTCTTGCACCTCGGGCGAGGCTCCTGCCACCAGTTCGGAAGCCAAATCAGATTCGGGGGCGACCACCATAAACGTTGCACCAAACAACGTGTCCGGGCGCGTGGTGAACACGGTGATGGCCTCTGGGTGTCCTTCAATCACGAAGTCCACTTCGGCACCGAAGCTTCTGCCGATCCAGTTGCGCTGCATGGTGAGCACTTTTTGGGGCCAACGACCCTCCAGCTGGTTCAAATCGTCCAACAGCCGATCGGCATAGTCGGTGATTTTGAAGTACCACTGTGTGAGTTTTTTCTTGACCACGACAGCACCGCTGCGGTCTGAGGTGCCATCGGCAAGGACTTGCTCGTTGGCGAGCACGGTCTGGTCGACCGGGTCCCAGTTGACCCACGAATCTTTGCGGTAGGCCAAACCTTTTTCGTACATGCGCAAAAACAACCACTGGTTCCAGCGGTAATACTCCTCATCGGAGGTGTGGAACACTCGCGACCAGTCAAACGATGTCGCGTAGCGTTTCATCGACTGCCGCTGTTGGGCGATGTTCTGGTAGGTCCACTCTCTGGGGTCCACCCCGCGTTTGATTGCCGCATTTTCCGCAGGCAGACCGAAAGAGTCCCAACCAATCGGGTGCAGGACTTGAAAGCCTCGTAGCCGCCAATACCGGGCGACGATGTCGCCTAGGGCATACACCTCGGCGTGACCCATGTGCAGATCCCCTGAAGGGTAGGGAAACATGTCGAGGATGTACTTGCGTGGCCTCTGGTCGTTGGGGTCATCGACGGTGAAGGGTTGCAGTTGCTCCCAAATTGCCGACCATTTGTGTTCGAGTTGACGAAAATCGAAACTTTCGGCCGGTTCGGGGGATGTGGGCTCAGTCATTGCTTTAAGAATACGCAATGGTGGGCACACCGAGCGCCTCTAGGAGCCTTTTTGCCTTATGTCCCACTTCGGCGACTTCTTCATCTACTTGTGACGACCAGGTAATCCCGCCGCCCGCGCCAATCCGCGCCACACCGTCTGCGAGTACCACGGTGCGAATTGTCATGGCCAGTTCCATGGTGGAATCACCTCGAAGCCACCCCCAGGTTCCCGAATACACTCCCCGCGGCCCGCTTTCCCACTCGCTCAACAGACTGACGGCCCGCGACTTGGGTGCTCCCGTCATTGACCCCGCCGGAAAACAGGCCCTGATGGCGTCAATTCCGTCGTGCCCTGCGGCCAGTGTGCCTGTCACTGTCGATACCAACTGGTGCACGGTGGCGAAAGTTTCCACTTCAAATAATTCCGTGACGCGGACACTGTCGACCGCGCAGACCCGTAAGAAATCATTTCTCATCAGGTCAACAATCATCAGGTTTTCTGCCTGTTCTTTTTCGCTTTCTACAAGGTCGGTAATGAAACGCCGGTCTTCTTCCTCGTTTCGCCCTCGAGGTCTGGTGCCCTTAATCGGTCGGGTGGTCAACTCACCGTCGCGATCGAGGCGCAAGAACGTTTCGGGCGACGCTGACACCATCGAAAAAGCTCCGAGGCGCAACAGCGCCTGATGGGGTGCCGGTGAAATCTGTCGAAGGATGTGGTGCAACTCCCAATCGGCAAGGGGACAGTTCACCTCAACCTGCGTAGTGACACATAGCTGGTAGGCCTCTCCGTCGCGAATTGCGTCGAGGGCTTTGCCAATCATCTCCCGGTACTCACTGGGGGTGTCCCTCCAACGATCACGCGCAGAAACCTGTGTCACTGACGTGTCACTTTGATTGGAGAAAGCGCCATCCACCGCTTCAGACACCGACGCCACAGAGGGGAGAGTCGACACAGCGGACAGCGCCGCCTCTACGTGCTGAAAATAGTGTTCACACTCTGCCGGATCTTCGCCTAGCATCCACGCCGTGACGAGCCCGCTCGCCCAGTTCACACTGATGCTCTGGCGCACAATCACGGCCCTCAGGGGTTCACTCCAAGACTCCAGGGGCTGCCAATTGTCAGGAAGTTGGATGGTGACAGCAGCGTGGTCATAGGGAACCACCACAATAAGTCCCAGCGGAACGCTGACATCTGTGGGGTCATCTGTGGGGTTCTCTGTGGGCTCTAATGCGACGCTCCCCCACAGCTCGCGCAACTGCTCCAAGGCATCTTCTCCGGAGAGTTCCTGGAGTTCACCCCGGGCCAGCACACTGTGTGCGGAGTGCGCGTCACCGGCGACATCAACCCACACCGCACAGTCGTCGTCGGCACACAACTCGTGGAAGATTTGCTCCGGTGTTGCACGCGCGGATAATTCTCGCCGAAATGCCCGAATGGCCATAGCCTTTAGCCTATGTCTCGGCACCACACGTTCCTTTGGTCAGGCGCCGAGCTTGTTCCCACAGAGTCAGTTGTCGCCGAATCGGTTGTGGTGGCGGACTCGTGGCGTGTAGAAAATGGCAGGGTCGTCGCACTACCCAACCACCTTGAACGGTTCTTCACAGGCGTTGAACCCCACAGGCGTCTGCACGAATCATCGCGCCAATTTGCCCAGGCTGTGCTCCAACACTTACCTCAGACGGGTTCGTGGTTTCCTCGAATTGACCTCATTGACACCGGCTCCCAGTGGGTTTTTCGCTACCAGTTGCGCCCACGGCCCACAGTGACCGATCGTGCAGTGTTGGCTACAGCGCGGCTAGATCCCAGAAAACACCCCACGACAAAAGGGCCCGACCTTGAGGCGCTACTCGCCGTGCGCGAGGAGGCGTCAGAGAGTGGCGCCGATGAGGCGATTATTGTGCGAAATGGTTACGTCTGCGAAGGCGCGTACAGCACAGTCATGGCCTGGTCGCCAGACAAAAGAACCCTCTATTCGATGGGCCCCGAGGAACCACGAATACCGAGCGTCACCGAATCACTCGTGGCCGACATTGCACAATCTCACGGTGTCACTGTCCTCGCACAGCGTTTTCGACCCGACGACCTGGAAGGTTTAGAAGTGTGGATCGTCTCAGCCCTCCACGGAATCCGACACGCGGTCTCGTGGCATAGCGGACCGAACCTGTTGGCACCCTCCGGTCTGCGAGACGACTACCAGAATGAATGGCTCAATCGAGCTCTGCCGTGGAATCGCGAAGCAGGTATCGCCGGCTGATCAGCTCATCTCGGACAGGTACGTGCGAGATGATAAGGGCGATGCGCTGGGGCCCGTGGCCCACACTGGTTAGAAGGTCATCCATCAGTGCATCAGCCATCGCCCGGTCAACGTTGGCGGTGGGCTCATCAAGGACAATAATCGGGGCTTTGGCCAAAAACGCTCTGGCCAACGCGATCCGTTGGGCTTGACCACCCGACACCAGGGCACCCGATTCGCCGACCAGACTGTCAAGTCCTCCTCTGTGTTTCACCCATTCGAGCAAGCCCACACGCTCCAGAACGTCCCAAAGCTCCTCGTCGTCAGCGTCCGGTGCGGCAAAGGACAGGTTGTGTCGAATTGACGTATCAAACAGGTGCGGCCGCTGTTCAATGAGCACGATATGGCGTCGACGCTCGGCCAAAGACATCGACGAAAGTTCGACACCGTCAATCTGGCAGTGCCCGGTGTAGTCGATAAATCCGACCATTGCACTGGCGAGGGTGGATTTACCGACCCCGCTTGGGCCTTCGATGAGTACCCGCTCCCCCGCTCTGGCCTGCAGGGTGACGGGAGCAAAAGGTGAGCTCATTTGCGTGGGCCAATGAGCGGCAAAATTGTCCCATCGGAGGCTCTCGACCGCCAGATTCGGCCCATCCTCGGCATCATCTTCGCTCTCCACGGGGATGCCCGCAGGATGATCTTCGGGGGCCAGCTGGGCAATGCGCTCGGCCGAGCTAGATACACGCCGCCACGCAGACACCGCCTGTGGGATTGCCTGAAACACTTCGAAGAGCGCCAGCGGGGTCAAGACCAGAAGAGCAAACAGCGGTCCGGAAAGTCCCCCCTCTGCCACCCGTGGTGACACAATGAGGACGACACCGACCACGGCCAAGCCGGCGAACACAATAAAGGCTCCGCCGATGAGACTCTGCCCCCAGGCAGCTCTCCGCTCAACCCTTCGAAGGGAGTCATCGAGTTCACGGGCCCGGCGGTAGTAGTGCTCATCCGCATCAAAGGCGACGAGCACGGCGCGACGCTGAATCGTATCCATCAGCCAGTCGGCCAACTCGGCACGAGCTGGTGCGACATCGCGGTCTGCCCTGGCCGACACCAGTCGTTGCCACCAGATGGACAACACGCCGGCCAAGATCAACATCGCAGCCAACAGCGCGCTGGCTCGGTAATCCACGACAGCGAGGGCGCCCACGCTGAGTACCACCACGGTGACCGCTGACGCGACAGGTTGGATGACCCGCAAAGGGTAATCCTGGAGTGTGTCGACATCGGCCCCCAAGGTGGTGAGGACATCACCGCGCCCCCGACGCCACAGACCGGCCGGTGCGAGAGGGACCAACCGGCGATACAACCACACCCGCAATTCTTCCAGTGCGACGAACGCGTGGTGGTGGGCGTGGAGTCGCTCCAGGTAGCGAAAGACCGCGCGCGAGAGCGCGAAAGCCCGCACGGCGACGATGGCTAGCGTGAGATACAAAATGGGTGGTTGCTCAGCGGCCCGGGTGATCAACCAGGCCGATGTCGCTAAGAGCGCGACCTGTGCTCCTTGGGCGAGGCTCCCCAGGGCGACGGCTTGAACCATGGCCACACGTCGTGGGAGAGCCCTTGATGCGACAGTCCGAGGCATCAGCGATTCACCTCAGTCAACCCTGTCGGCACAATCGATACTGTGTGGTCTGCGCGCTGGCCGGCACGAAGGCGATGGCTGACGACCAGGCACAACACTCCCGCCTTAGCCAATCCGGCGATAGCGTCCCACACGACCTCTTCAGTGTCGGAATCCACAGCGCTGGTGACCTCGTCGAGTAACACCAACGAAGCCGAACGCTCAGCCTGCCGATACAGGGCTCGCGCCAGCGCGACGCGCTGTGCTTGACCTCCTGAAAGGCCCGAGCCATTCACACCCAAGCTCATCTCAGGGTCGATTCGCTCGAGTCCGACCCGTTCAAGAACGTCACTGAGTAATGTCCGATTGGGCGCAGGTGAACCGAGGGTGATATTGCTGGCGACACTCCCGGCAAGCAAAGACGGTTGCTGGGGCGCCCAGGCAATGTCCTCGCGCAATGTGGGGAGTTCAACCACAGTGCCATTACGCATCACCTGTCCGTGTGCGGGTGCGAAGCCGAGCAGTGCCTGAACGATGCTGGTTTTGCCTGCGCCACTTGGCCCCTCAAGGAGGGTCACCTGACCTGCCCGCATGGTGACGGTGAGAGGTTCATGGACGGCCCGTCCCCCGCGGGTGGCCTGAAAATCAACCAACTCCAAGGTCTTGATGGGCTGGTGTATGCCACCAGGGGGCGGTGCAGCAGTTCGCGAGTCCAAGGCGGGTGCGGTCCTAGCCGGAGGGGTCGCCAATTGCTGAGGCGGGAGTGATTCCGGGGTCGCTTCGAAAATCTCAAAAAGGTCTTCGGCGGCCGCAACGCCTTCAGCGGCGTTATGAAACTGTGCTCCCACTGCCCGCAGGGGCAAATACACTTCCGGCACGAGGATGAGAACGAACAGACCCAGCCAGAGCGGGATTCCGCCATCGACCAATCGGATTCCTACCGAGACGGCAACGATGGCGACCGAGAAACTGGCCGCCAATTCGAGCACAAAGGACGACAGGAAACTAACCCTCAAGACCGCCATTGTTCGCTGTCGAAAGCGGCTCGTCATGTCGCGAATTTTGGCCACTTGGCGCCATTGGCGACCAAAAATTTTCAGGGTCGACAGGCCCTCCAGGAGGTCCATAAAGCCGCGGGAGAGTAGCTGCATACCTTCCCATTGCCGCTTTTGGACTGCTTGAGTGGCCCACCCAATGAGCACCATGAAAATGGGAATCACCGGCAGGGCAAGGGTGATCGCGATTCCGGTCGGCAAATCGGTTGTCCAGAGGATGATCAGGAGCAGGGGTGTCTGGATGGCGGTGAGGATCAGTTGCGGCAGGTAGCGCCCGAAATACATATCAAGTACATCAATGCCTCGTGCCAACAGGTTGGTGATGTCACTACTGGCTCGGCGCTCCATGTAGGAGGGGCCAAGTTCGCGCAATGCCATCAGCGCTCGGGCCCGAAGTTGTGATTTCACGCGCGATCCACCCCGGTCAGAAATGGCGTCTAATGCCACCAGGGTGGCTGCGCGGACCAATACGGCGATCAAGAAAAAGATGACCAATATGCGAATGTCCGACCAGGGCGCGCCATCGATCACGCCGGCAATGACGAGCGCAATGCTCAGGGAAAAAGCCGCAATGGAGAGTGTGTGGATGAGGGCGACCACAGCGAGGGCGACCACCAGTGGGGTGGCCGCCCTCGCGTAGTGAAGTAGACGTTTATCGAATGGCTTCAGTGACTCGCTCCCACAGGAATGGAATCCCGGGTGACACGTTTTCTAAACACCCAATAGGTCCAACCTTGATAGGCCATTACCAAGGGCAATGAGAACAGCGCAATCCAGGTCATTACGGTGAGAGTGTATTCCGTGCTTGACGCGTTTTCGATTGTGAGCGAGTAGGCCGGGTCGATGCTCGAGGGCATCACATTGGGATACAACGCGGCGAGAATCGCTCCGACCGCGAAAACAATCGTGAGTGCCATTGTGGTGAAGGCCCAGCCTTCGCGTCCCACCATGTTCAACACCCACGCCGCAATGAGGAACACCGCCGCGGCTGCCGAAAGACCCAGCAATACCGGGAGGTGATCGATGTCGCGGTGTTGCCACGCGGTCCACAGTAGAAAGCTGGCGGCAACGGCGACAGTAATCCCCGTGGATCGGGTGACCAAGGCTTTTGCTCGCGCCTTCAGCTCCCCGTCTGTTTTGAGTGTGACGAAGATGACCCCGTGCGTGAAAAACAGCATCAAGGTGGTCAGCCCGCCCAGCAGTCCGTAGGGATTGAGCAAGGTGAAGAAGGTTCCGGCGTAGTTGCCGGTCTCATCGATGGGTACTCCCTGGATGATGTTGGCAAAAGCGACACCCCAGAGCAGTGCGGGCAGGGCGGAGCCCACAACGATCATCCAGTCGAACCAGTTCGTCCACTGTTCGCCTTTACCTTGATGGCGATATTCGAAGGAGACTCCCCTGACAATCAGCGCCAACAAGATGACCAGTAGTGCGAGATAGAAACCGCTGAAGAGGGTTCCGTACCAAATGGGGAATGCGGCGAACAAGGCCGCCCCGGCAACGATTAGCCAGGTTTCGTTTAAGTCCCAGACCGGCCCAATGGTGTTGATGAGTACTCGGCGGTCGGTGTTGTCTTTGCCAATAAATGGCAGCGACATTCCGACCCCGAAGTCGAACCCGTCGAGGACAAAGTAGCCCACGAAGAGGAATCCGACGATGAGAAACCAGACATATGCGAGATCCATGATGTGCCTTCTTTATTCCTAATAAACCGTTGCCAGTTTTGCGGAGTCGATATCTTTGGGGTCCACTGTGTGGTCCCAACTGTGTGGACCCTCTTGCGCCGCTTTCACAATCAGTTTGAATTCGACGACGGCGAGGATGCCGTAGACCAGAGTGAACGCCACCAAAGAGATCAGTACCTCGAGGCCTGTGACCGTGGGTGACACTCCGTCTTCGGTGAGCATCAAACCGAACACAATCCACGGTTGGCGAGCCATTTCGGTGAACAACCACCCCACGAGACTCGCGAGCAGTGGCAGTGGAGCAGCCCAGATCGCGACTTTCCATGCCCACGGCTTGGGTTCGCGACCCTTACGGGTCATCCACAGTCCCACCGCCGAAATCAACGCAGCAAGGGCGCCAAGGCCAATCATCCAGCGGAAGCTCCAGTAGGCCAGCCAGATAATGGGCAGGTAGTCGCCTGGACCGTACGCCAACTCGTACTGTGCCTGCAGGTCATTAATTCCTTCCACGGTGCCCATGGGGTCGTGGGTGGAAAGTATGGACAGCAGGTAGGGAATACGTATCGAGAAAGTTTCTTCCGTGCCGTCCGGCGTTCCCAGCGAGAAGATCGAAAAGCTCGCAGCCGATGTGGTTTCGTAGAGGGCTTCCGCGGCAGCCATTTTCATTGGCTGTGTTTGAACCATGATCAGGCTCAATGCGTCACCACTGGCTGCGACTCCCGCGAAGGCGACAATGTTGGTCCAGCCACCAAATTTCAACGCGGTGCGCATTTCTTCGTAGTGCTGGCCTCTGGAGAGGTGCCATGCGGCTACCGCCACAACAACTACTGCCGCAAACATCACCGAGGCGAACAGTGTGTGCGGGAACGAGGCTAAGACCACGGGGTTGGTTAACACCGCGCCAATGTCGGCAAGTTCCGCTCGCCCCGCTTCCTCATTAATGCGGAATCCCACCGGGTTTTGCATGAACGCGTTCGCGGCCAGGATGAAATACGCCGAGAGGATGGTCGAGAACCAGGTCATCCAGATACTCAGCAGGTGCAGTCGCGGCGAGAGTTTGTCCCAACCAAAAATCCATAGGCCAATAAACGTTGCCTCGAGGAAGAATGCCAGGAGCCCTTCCATAGCGAGTGGGGCCCCGAAGACGTCACCGACAAACTTGGAATAGTCCGACCAGTTCATTCCGAATTGGAATTCCTGAACGATTCCGGTGACTACACCCATCGCAAAGTTGATCAGGAAGATCCGTCCGAATAGGCGTGTGAGGTGCAGCCATTTGAGTTTGCCGGTGACAAACCACGCAGACTGCATGATTGCCACCAGTAGCGCCATCCCAATAGTGAGGGGCACAAACAGGAAGTGGTACAGGGTGGTTAAACCAAACTGCCACCGGGCCAACACGAGGGGATCAAGCCACTCCATCAACATTCGAATCTCTTTCTCGAAATCAACTGTTGCCCTTAGTTTACCTTTCTGCGAAAAAGCTGATAATTACCTGCCATACAGATTTGAATCGCAAAAAGGCCAAGGTTTTGTTCATTACTGACAACAGTAGAATCGTGGCCAATGAATGAAGCCATCGATAGCTTCCTGAGCTTTATCCAGGACATGGATCCGGTGCTTCGGACAGTTCTTGCTGGCGTGGCAATCATGTTGGAAACCAGTGTCCTCGTCGGCCTCATTGTGCCCGGGGACACCGTTGTTCTGGTGGCCTCGACTGGAGTCGAAGGCGTTTTGGAATACCTGTCACTCGCCGTGGTGATCATCGTGGGTGCTCTGGTGGGCGAGTCGATTGGTTTCGCCATTGGGCGCTACTTCGGGCCCAAACTGCGTGAGGGAAAGCTGGGGCACAGGCTGGGACCCGAACGCCTCGCGAAAGCGGATCGCTTTGTCGACCGTCGAGGCGGGATTGCGGTTTTTATTTCCCGCTTCCTTCCCGTGTTTCACTCCGTCGTACCCATGGTTGCCGGGATGTCGACAATGCGTTACCGGCGTTTCATGGCGTGGACAGCGCCAGCCTGCACCCTGTGGGCCTTTATTTATGTGTCGGTCGGAGCGGGGGCTGCGGGAACCTACCGGGAATTAAAAGACCAGTTCGATTGGGCAGGCTGGGTCTTCATTGGAATTTTTGTGGTGTTCTCGGCTCTTCTCTGGGTCGTGAAACATTTCCTGATGCGCTTCACTGACCGGTCCACCAGGGAAGATACTGCGGAGACGCCCGAGAGTTCCGTAGAGTCCCAGAACTAAGTCACAGACGGCCTTTTCGCAGGCGAACGCTACGTCATCACCAAAGCCAGGGCCGGGATTTTTCCGACGAGAACACTTCCGATGGCTGCGGAAATGACTGTGGGGACCTGGTTTCCCAGGTCCCCACAGTCTCTATAGCGCTTAGAAGCCGTTGGCAGCTAACCACTCCGAAGCGATGTCTGCTGAGGACATCTCCTCTGCGGTTGCCTGAAGGTTCATGGCCACTAAATCACCAGCGGTCATTGCTTCACTGATCGGGTTGATCACTGGCGCAATGCCCTCAGCCACATCCCTCGCCGCGATGGGAACCACGTTTGACGAAAGGAATAACCCCTCTGGGTCGGCCAAGGTCACCAGGTTGTCGCGTGCGATGGCCGGGTTTCCGGTGTAAATATTTGCGACCTGAACTTCGCCCGAGAGCAACGCCTCCAGTGTCACTTCACCGGTGGCACTGAACTCGACCTCAACGCCGTAGGTTTCCAGCAGGCCGCTGGGACCGTAGGGGCGCTCTTCAAGCTCAGGAGCACCACCGAGAACGAGTGGGCTAATTCCCGCAAGGTCACCGATTTCCACAAGACCGTTCGCTTCAGCAAATTCGGCGGTGACGTTGTAGGAATCTTGGTCGGTTGCCGGAGACATCGACAGCGCCACCAGGCCTGGGGGTAGGGCTCCCTGCAACGCGGTGTACACCTCGTCGGCTTGGGTTGCCGTTGCGTCAGCCGAGTAGTACTGCAACAGGTTGCCGGTGTACTCGGGGAACAGCTGCACTTCGCCTGCTTCAAGCGCGGGGAGGTACGCCTCGCGCTGGCCGATTTGATAGTTGCGCTCCACGGTATATCCGGCAGCTTCCAACGCTTGGGAGTACACCTCGGCCACAATTTCGTTGGAGTAGTAGGCCTGTGAGCCCACCACGATGGTGCCCAGTTCCATTTGGTCCATCGTGTCGTCGGCCATGCTTTCGTCCTGGGACTCAGTTTCGGCACCAGTGTCTACTGGTTCCTCTTCCGGGGCACCAGCGGCACAGCCCACCAGGAGACCGGCGGTTGCCACCAGGCCACCCATCAGGAGTGTTTTACGTCGTAGTGTCATTGTGTTCTGTATCTCTCTTCCTGTTTTTCACTGTGTCACAAGGGTGGCAGGCCGAAGCCTGCCTGACCGGTCACCGCGTTTTCTGGCGTGCCCGGACATCAACACCTCGACCTGTAGTCACCCCTTGCGGGGTGGCGAGTCGGGTGAGGAGTGCAAGGAGCCCGTCGATGACGAGCGCGAGGACGATGATGAGCAACGCTGCTCCCACCATTTGATCGAGGCGTCGAAGGGGAATGCCTTGGATAATTTCGTAGCCAAGTCCGCCAAGACCCACATACGCAATGAGCGTGACGGTGGCCACCACCTGAAGTGTTGCTCCACGTAGTCCGCCGATGAGAAGCGGGAGCGACAGGGGTATTTCGACTCTTGTGAGAATCTGCCAGTCGGTCATCCCTTGGGCTTTCGCCGCATCGATGGTGGACCGATTAATTTGGTCAACACCCGCATACGCACCGGCGAGGAGAGGTGGGATGGCCAGCAGGACCAGTGAGACGGTCGCGGCGGTGGCTCGCTCGGACACCCCAAAGACCAACACCAGGTAGAGCATCAGACCGAAAGTGGGTAGCGCCCGGGCAGCCCCCGCAGTCCCTACAGCGAGTACCCGTCCACGACCGGTGTGACCGATGTAGTAACCCAGCGGAACGGCAATCGCCGCGGCAATCGCCACCGCAACCGCGGTGTAGGAGAGGTGTTCGAGGGTGCGATTGGGTATCGAGCCCGAACCGACCCAGTTTTCTGGGTCACCCAGCCACAGAATGGCTTGTTGGAAGATATCCATTAGCTCACCGCCTGGCCGGCTCGGGCCATGGCGAGCCGTGCCCAGGGCATGCCTAAGCGCCCGGCCAGGACGAGTGCGGCATCAAACAGGGCAGCCACGAACACAGTCATCACAATTCCGGTGAGAATTTCCGCTTCAATTCGCCTCTGAAAACCATCAGTAAAGAAATAGCCGAGGCTTTGAACGCCCACCAGCACTCCCACCGTGACCAAAGACACAGTACTGACCGCCACAACGCGCAACCCGGCGACAAGCACGGGCCCGGCGAGGGGAAGTTCAACCTGGAAAAAACGCTGCCAGGGCCCATACCCGACAGCGGTCGCAGCACGGAGGGCTGCCGGGTCGATACTCGAAAACGCGTCGGCTGCGTTTCTCGACATAATCGCCACCGCGTAGACAACCAACGCAATGAGCACGTTCAACGGTGAGAGAAAGGGCAACCCGAAAAGGGGTGGGATCAGCACAAACAGCGCAAGAGAAGGGATTGTGTACAAAATTCCGACCACGGAGAGAATCAGCCCACGCAGGCGAGTAAATCGATGGGCCAGCCAGCCGATGGGCAGCGACAAAAGGCCCCCTAGGACGATGGGGATTGCGGAGAGCCAAATGTGCTCGACTGTGAGACGCACAATCGCGTCAGTGTTATCCCACACCCAGTTCACTGTGCGTCCCTAACGGTCAAGGCGCCCTTGAATGCGCCCCTCGGTGTCGACCACGACATCTGGGTGGGTGCCGCTGCGCTCCAGTCGACGCGCGGCGGTTGTGTGCCCAATGAAGGAGGCCACAAAGTCGTCTGCGGGGCTACTGAGGATGTCTTCCGGGGTTCCTTGTTGGGCGACTTCGGCACCCTCTCGAAGGATGACCATCTGGTCGGCGACAAGAAACGCTTCATCAATGTCGTGAGTGACAAACACCACGGTTTTCGACAGCCTGGCTTGGAGGTCGAGTAATTCCCGTTGAAGATCTCTTCGCACCACGGGGTCGACGGCACCAAATGGCTCGTCCATCAACAAAATGTTGGGGTCGACCGCGAGAGCTCGCGCAACGCCCACCCGTTGCTGCTGGCCGCCAGAGAGCTGTTGGGGGTATCGCGTGGCTAACGAAGGGTCGAGCCCCACCAACTCCATGAGTTCCTCCGCGCGTTCGCGGGATTGCGCTTTGGGTGTGCCCACCAAGCGAGAGACCGTTTGAATGTTGTCGATCACGCTCTTGTGGGGAAGGAGACCACCACTTTGCATGACGTAGCCCACGGAGCGGCGCAGGGTTACCGGATCGCGCTGGCGCACATCCTCGTCGTCGATGAGGACGCTACCGGAATCGGGTTCGACCATGCGGTTGACCATTCGAAGCAGTGTCGTCTTCCCACACCCACTAGAGCCGACCAACACGGTGAGTGATCCACTAGGAATCGTCAGGGAGAAATCCCGAACGGCAACATTTCCTCCCGGAAATGTTTTGTGCACGCGTCGATACTCAATCATTGGCGAAACTCTCCGCGTGTTGTGAGGACCGAGGACTGGGCCCCCAGTCAACCAGGGACGCCAGCAAAGCTGGCGGGAGAGTGCCCCTTTTCTGGGAGTCTCTCAGGAACTTGTGATGTCCGCTTAGCGCACCGCGTCAGCGACAATGAGGTGGAAAATCCTTCTCGCCTCGGCGAGGATCGCTTTGTCTCCGCGCTCTACCCGCAAAAAAGCTCGAACGAGAAGCGCATCGAGGGCTTCGAACCCGGTTTCCAAGGCGAGGCGTCCTTTGGAGTCAAACGACATTCCCATGGTGGTCGAAAATTCCTCAATCATGAGCTGGGACAGCTCCTGATTTCCCATTCGGGCTTCACTAACCGGCCGGATATCAATGGGGTCACCGGCTCTAATCGAGCGGTAGCCGGGTTCCTGTCGAAACAGTCCCTCCATGCAATCGAAGACAACATCGAGACCCTCAGTCAGCGTGCTGGGCTTTGCAGCGCGAATTGCGTCTCGCAGTGCGTCAAGAGCGCGCTGTTGATTTCTCCCGGCCAAGGTTTGGAGCATCGCCAAACGGTCGGGAAAGTAGCGGTAGATGGTGCCAATTGATGCACCACTGGTTTCGGCGATTGCCGCCGTGGTGAGGGTTTCGTAGCCGTTTTGGGACACGTAGGCTGCCGCAGCGTCCAAAATGTTGGACACCCTTTTGGTGCTGCGCAACTGCACAGGGGCAACACGTACCGGGCCGTAGCCCGCAATGATGTTGTCTTCCGACTTTTTCGTGTTCACCCTCAATGATTCCCGTCTTGTGGACGCATGCTCGGCGTCTCGAGCGATTAGGTAGCTGTGTGCCAGCTGGTTTTTTCTAAAAGAACTCTGGGAGCCCAACTAGGTGTTACCTAGCGGGACTCACCAACGACGACGGAGCTCTCTTCAGAAGTACCCTCCACCCTAACAAACACAGAAGCCGAATATCGAAACAGATTGTATTTTGTGGGCCCATTCCCGAAAACTACTTTCCCAACTACAGTGGGGAGGGTGGCCAGACCGGAAGACCGATCGACCGACCATAAGGCAAGACCGGTGGACCCCATCCATCGAGCCGCTCGCATCGAAGACTGGTTCCAGCAAAGGCGCGTCCGCTCTGGCTTAAAGCGAGGCCTTGTCCCCCAAGTAATCCCCTTTCGCGGATATGGCAGCACATCCTGGATACGGGTACTCGCTCGAGTGGTGCTCGCAGCCAAACCAGAGCCTGATGCCCAGGGTCCCAAAAAAATTCGTGGCTGGCGTTCGTTCACTTCTGCACCGGTGCCCTTTGCCGAAGTCACCCTGACAGCTGACGGACACACCCTGACTGTCCAAGCTGATCGCGGTGGAGTAATTGATCACACCTTGGACGTGTCGCTCTCACCCGGCTGGCATGACGTGTGGATGCGAGTCGGCGATGGCCTACCTGTTCGTGCCCGAGTGTTCATCATCGCCGATGACCAAAACATTGGGGTGATTTGCGACGTAGATGACACCATCATGGTCACGGCCCTCCCCCGCCCTTTTCTTGCCGCCTGGAACTCTTTTGTGAGAGATGAACACGCCAGACGCCCAGTGCCCGGCATGGCAGTCCTTCTGGAGCGCACCGTCCGTCAATACCCGGGTTGCCCCGTGATCTATCTCTCAACAGGGGCCTGGAACGTTCAACCCACTATCAGTCGGTTTCTGAAGCGACACCTCTACCCGATGGGCTCCCTCTTACTCACGGATTGGGGCCCCACGACAGACCGGATTTTTCGTAGCGGCCTCGACCATAAGAAAGAGAACCTGGAGCGACTCGCGAAAGATTTTCCCCACGTTCGGTGGATTCTCATTGGGGATGACGGCCAACACGACGAAGAGCTCTACTCGAATTTCGCCATGAACCACCCGGATCAAGTCCGAGCCATTGCGATCAGGGAACTTCTGGCACCCGAAGCACTCCTCGCGGGAGGACGCTCTCACACCAATCGGACAGTGAACCCGGAGGTCACCCCGTGGGTGTCTGCATCAAATGGTGCCGGACTAGCCGTCGAGTTCGCCAGACTCGGTGTCCTCGAATGGCCTGCTCACTCCCCCGAGTGATTCGCGCAACCTCAACGCTCTGAGGGCGGCCTGGTCGATGTGGCTCTCGGAAATCTCTTCCCGCTCGACGGCAGCTACTACCGCCTCAACCATTGCAGTCAGTCGGGTAAGCGCTTGCTCCGCGCTCAGTCCACCACTGTCAACGACCATGTCCACACCGGAGGCGAAAGCCTCAACAGCGTTTAATGAGGGATCTTCAAACCGCGAGTCACCGGATGCTTCCAACATGGACAAATCGTCGGTGATGATCACTCCGCTATAACCCCACTGTTGTCGGAGCAGGGAGATCCAGGGCTCCGAAAGGGAAGCCGGCCGATCATCGACCTCTTCCATCACCAGGTGCCCCAGCATCAGCAGTGGCACCTGCTCGTTCACAGCCGCCCTGAAGGGTGGCGCATGCCGCTCACTCCACTGATCAAAATCTTCTTCTGCAACACCGAGGGTTTTGTGAGTGTCATCTACGGTCAACCCATGACCGGGGAAATGTTTCACCGCCACAGCGACCCCGTCAATAGAACCTTGGAGGGCCGCCTTCACTCGAGCGCTGACTTCTTCGGGTTCGCTACCAAACGCGCGTGAGTGAATGTAGGCGTCCTGACCGGGACTCACGTCGGCTACTACCCCCAGGTTGACGTTCGCCCCCGCATCAAACACGAGACGATTACGCTCACGGGTCGTCTCCGTGGTGCGGTTCACCGGTTCTGTTGACAGTTCGCTGGCGCTCGGAAAATCATCCGGCCGGAGTCGTTGGACGGCCCCGCCTTCTTGGTCAATGGCGATGAGAAGGTCACTATCGGCCATGGTCCTTAGTGAACTAATAAAGGGTCGAGCTTGCTCGATATCACCGGAAATATTGTCACCGAGTAGGAGAAAACCACCGATCGGGTGAGTGTCAATGACGCGTTGGTGGGGTGCTTCAGTTGTGCCGGGCACATGGATGATAAAGAGTGAAGCGACCTTCTCCTCCAGCGTCCACCCGGAGACCACCTCCCCCGCCAAATCCCCACTTTCGACCGGATCAAGTTCCTCAGTCGCCACCCCGTCGATATCAGGAAAGCTAAAAGAATCGGCGGATACTTCTTGACCTGTCGCAGCACCTGGAATCTGGCCAAGTTCTTGTTCTGGCGATTTCGTAAGGGCTCCGGCGCAGGCCGAGAGAACAAAAGAAACGACCACGGCACACACAACGAATTTCTTCGGGCTGGTGGCTTTTAAGGCAGGGGAAGAAAGGAGCACTGTCACACGTTAATGCCCTATCCCCGGGGGTTTGGGGAGCCCCGCTGGTAGCGTGGCGACATGGTCGACGACACCTTTCTGCAAATTGGCGCCGTTCTCGGTTTAGCGCTTGTGGGTGGCCTTTTGGCGAAACTCCTTCGCCAACCTGTGATTGTCGCCTATATCGTCGTGGGCGTCCTGGGCGGGCCGGCGTTTTTAGGTTTGGTGTCCGCGGAAGACGAAATCAAGCTTCTCGCAAAGCTCGGCATCGCAATCCTGCTCTTTTTAGTGGGGCTTAAGCTCGACATTCACTTGATTAGAGCAATCGGTCCGGTGGCCCTCATCACCGGCGCCGGCCAGGTTCTCCTCACAGCGGGTCTGGGCTATCTGCTCGCGCTCGGCCTGGGGTGGGATTCTTCGTCCGCTGTCTACATCGCAGTGGCCTTGACTTTTTCCTCCACGATTATTGTGGTGAAGCTCCTCGGTGACCGGCGTGAACTTGACCAACTTCATGGCCGCATTGCGGTGGGCATCCTCATCGTCCAGGACATTTTGGTGGTCATTGCCATGCTCGCCATTGTCACCGTGGGACAACCTGGCGAGCAGGCGCTTGCGTCAGAAATCGCCTGGACATTAGGCGGTGGCCTTCTTTTTCTGGCAGCAGTAGCGATGGTGTCTCGCTTCGTGTTGCCACGCCTGTTGGAGTGGATGGCCAAAAACCAAGAGTTGACCTTGGTTTTTGGCGTGTCTTGGGCGGTGATGTTGGCTGCCGCTAGTTCGTGGCTCGGGTTAAGCATGGAGATTGGTGCTTTTGTCGCGGGTGTTGCGTTGGCGTCCACTCCGTATCGCGAAAGCCTCGGCGCCCGCATGATTAGCCTGCGCGACATCATGATTTTGTTCTTCTTTATTGAATTGGGTTCGTCGCTGACGCTCGATGGCGCAATTTCCCAACTGTTCCCTGCCCTGATCGTCACGGTGTTCATTTTGATCGGCAAGCCAATCATCGTGCTCGGAGTCATGTTGGCTCAGGGGTATCGGGCGACGGTCGCACTGAGAACGGGCCTGACTATCGCCCAGATCAGTGAGTTCTCTTTGATTCTTGTGGCTTTGGGCTACAGCCTGGGCCAAGTCAACGACGATCTGTTGAGCCTGATCACCCTGGTCGCCATTTTCACAATCACCATTTCGACGTATTTCATTACCTACCAGGAACGGCTCATCGCGATGCTCTCACCGTTAACCCGTGTGATTGAGCGACGCTTCCAGGGTTCGGGTGCGGAGCAAAATGCGTCCCACCCTTATGACGCCATTGTGATTGGTGCGGGCAGGCTCGGTTCGGACATCGTGCGAGGACTTCGGGACGAAGGTAGCGACCTCCTCGTGGTAGACCTTGACCCTCGAGCCTTAAAAACAATCGGAGCCTACGGGGTGGACACGCTCTACGGGGACGCTAGCGACCCGGATTTCATCAAAGCGCTACCGTTGCACGAGACTCGCACCGTGGTGTGCGCAGCGCCGGATCGGACCACGAACATGGTGGTGTTAGAAGCACTCCAACGCCTGGAGTTCGGCGGCTCAATCTGTCTCACCGCTTTGGACGCGAGAACGGCGGAAACCTTCGAAGGCTATCGCCACGTCACCGTGGTGCGGCCTTTTAAGATGGCGGCGCACTCCATTGTGGATGGTGTGAAGGCACAAATGAAAACCGATGACGACAATGCATAGCAATACCCCTAGGGGTATTGCTATAGTGTGGGGACGATTCGTTTCAGAAAGGGTTACCCGTGAAGAGATTTTTTGCCACAATTGCCGTACTACTCGGCGTCACCGCGGGCCTGGCGGCCTGCTCGAGCGCTGAGCCCGTCGAATTGTCGGAGGATACCGTGATTATTGACGTTCGCACCCCCGGTGAATTCGCGTCCGGACACCTCGAGGGTGCAATCAACATCGACGTTCAGTCGGCAGACTTCGCCGCCCAGGTGATGGAACTGGACAAAGATGGCGAGTACTTCGTCTACTGCCGCACCGGCAACCGGTCGGGTCAAGCCATCGCCCAGATGAACCAGATGGGCTTCACCAACACGAAAAATGGCGGAGGCGTTTCCGAAGCGTCAGAAGCGTCCGGCATCGAGGTCATCACGCCGTAGCAGCGCGACCGAGAGCCCCAACCGGCCACACGCGTGAGGGCCCCACGACAGTGTCGCGGGGCCCTCACGCGTTGGAGCATCACTGTCCTGGGGTTAGGCGGGCACCGCTTCCGCCACCATTTCGCGGACCATAGGAATGACCTTCGTGCCGTAAAGCTCGATGGATTTCATCAGAGTGGCGTGAGACATCGGCCCTGTTGAATACTTCAGATCAAAGCGGGTCGCACCAAGGGCAGTTACCGCTCCGGCAATTTTGCGCGCCACGGTCTCCGGTGATCCCACAACCAACCCACCGTGGTGGACTTCGTTGAGGTAGTGCTCTTTAGTCATCGGACCCCAACCGCGTTCGCGGCCGATGCGGCCAAACATCTGCTCGTAATTTGGCCACATTTCTTCAATCGCTTGCTCGTCTGTCGCGGCAATGTGTCCGGGCGAGTGCACGCCGATGGGTTGTGGGGCGTGGCCCATCTGGTCCATCGCCCTGCGGTACAAATCGGCGTAGGGCGCAAAGCGATCGTGAGGGCCACCAATAATGGCCAGCATCAACGGGAAGCCGTATCGCGCAGTGCGGACCACGGATTCCGGGCTTCCGCCCACACCCACCCAGGTGCGAATTGCCCCCGTGTGCGACTTGGGGAAGACATCCTGGTTCGCCAGAGGAGGCCTGGTGGTTCCTTCCCAATTCACTGGGGTTTCTTTCAGAAGCTCCGCCAAAAGGTTCAGTTTTTCCTCAAACAGCACCTCGTAGTCGTGAAGCTGGTAGCCAAAGAGTGGAAATGATTCGGTGAAAGACCCGCGACCGACAATAATTTCCGCACGGCCCTCGGACAGTGCGTCCAAGGTCGCAAAGCGCTGGAACACGCGGATAGGGTCGTCCGAGCTGAGCACCGTCACGCCGGACGACAAACGAATACGGGAAGTCTTCGTCGCGATACCCGCAAGGACTGTCTCGGGAGAAGAGATGGCGAAATCGTCACGGTGATGTTCACCCAGGGTAATCGCGTCAATGCCCAACTCATCAGCGAGGACTGCTTCTTCGACGACGTCCCTGATGACTTGAGCATAGGGAGTCTTCACCCCATTGGGCCCTTCGGTCACATCGCCGAAAGTGTCAATACCTAGCTCAATTTTTTCACTCATCTCACGCCTCTCTCCGCTATCTCCGTATTGTCCTCAACACTGGCCCTTAATGAAGTATTCCCGCACCGGGTCAGTACTTGCTGTTACCGCGAGCCTCGCATCTCAGGAAGGCACGACAGAGGAAAAGTTAGGGTTGCAACCTTTCTGGCTTCCACCCGTGTTCACCACGTACAAAGCGCACCCGGTCGTGCAAACGAGACCGCCTGCCTGCCCAAAATTCAATCGATCGGGGGCGAATGAGAAACCCACCCCATTTTTCGGGCCGCGGCACATCGTCCACCCCGGCAAACTTTTGTTCCATCTGCTCGACTTTGTCCTCTAGTGCAGCCCGAGAAGAAATCGGCTGGGACTGGTCGCTCGCCCAAGCCCCCACACGAGAGTCTCGTGGGCGAGTGGAAAAATAAGCATCCGAATCTTCCACCGAAACCTTCTCGGCGACCCCGCGAATTTTCACCTGCCGGTGCAAGGAATACCAGGGAAATACGGCGGCTACCGCAGGATTCTGCTCCAAGGCCACACCTTTTTGTGAGGTGTAGTCGGTGTAAAAGGCGAATCCTTCGTCGCTGACACCCCGCAACAACACTGTACGAATCGTGGGCGAACCATCCGGGTCGATGGTGGAGACCACCATCGCGTTTGGTTCGTAAATCCCCTGCTCGTCAGCCTCTTGCAACCACACGCGAAACTGGGCGATGGGATCGGGAAGGAGAGACCCTTCCTCGAGAGCAATCTCCCCATAATCGGTGTGCCGCGCCAGCGGGTCAACAGATTCAGTCATACTCCACAGCCTAGAAGTCCCCAGATGGGGTGGTGCTGAGCACATCGGGAAAAACGTGGACCTGAGGGGACTCGAACCCCTGACCCCCTGCATGCCATGCAGGTGCGCTACCAGCTGCGCCACAGGCCCCGAAGTCCTTAGATTACTACACCCACTGAGCGCGTGCGCCCACTTATTCGCTGGTGGCTGACGGCTCGTCTGGAAGATCGAGTGGAACGACCGGCGAATCCTTCCACAGCCGCTCTAACGCGTAAAAACCGCGCTCTTCTTCGTGGAAAATGTGCACAATCAAGTCCCCAAAATCCAGCAAAATCCACCGGCCATCGGCTTTACCCTCGCGCCGCAGCAGCCTGATGCCTGCACTCAACAGCTCTTCTTCGATCCCGTCGGCAATGGCGCGAGTGTTTCTCTCACTGCGTCCACTGAGGATGAGAAAAAAATCACTAAGCGCGAGCCGGCCCGACACATCGAGTGCCACGGGTTCCACCGCACCCTTTGACCATGCCGCAGAGGCGGCCAGTTGGAGGGCAGATTCCTGTGTCTTCGCCACTAGAAAGGCAAATCAACAATGTCGGTTAATAGCGCCAAGGCAAGTAGCCCCAGTGCGCTGACTCCCAAGATGGCCGCTGAGGAACCCAACACAATGGAGGCGACACCCCACCGAGGCTTCTGAATCATTGGCTGGTCCACTTGGCTAGTGCGCAAGGAGACCGTGTCACTTGCACGGATGGGTGTGGTGAAACTGCTGCCATCTGCTTGGTCATACGGACT
Source organism: Pontimonas salivibrio (assembly GCF_002950575.1). Taxonomy (NCBI): domain Bacteria; kingdom Bacillati; phylum Actinomycetota; class Actinomycetes; order Micrococcales; family Microbacteriaceae; genus Pontimonas; species Pontimonas salivibrio. The sequence goes on along the minus strand of NZ_CP026923.1, from coordinate 737,753 downwards.
GTGGTCCTCTTCCATTTCCAAAGCCCCCGTGAGGGCCTGTTCTGAGACGTGGCGGGGTAACGGGATATTTCCCGTGATCAGCACTTCACCAGTGTCACCAATTGGCCCGGTCACATCCATTGTCGGTGCGACCGGCAGAATCAGGGCATGGGTTGCATCCAGACCTACGCCGACTGTTCTTGCAGAAGCGGTGTGGGTGTCGCCCTGAGTGGTCGTGGGGCCAAAGACGGGAGGCAACACGGTGCTGTGAGAAGACCCATCTCCTCGAGACTGTCCATAGTCGGCTTCCGCGGCAACGCGCTGCTCGGGCTCAGGGTGACGGCCTGGGATGTCCTCTACCGCAGGTAAGGGACTCACTGTGGATGGAGGATCTGAATTGGGACCCACCGGGTTCAGCACGGTTTCCGACACGGACTCGCCGCGCTGCTCCATTTCGCGACGCTCGCGTCGGGTGAGGACCCGGGACCCGGACGTGGACCGTTGAGCGGTTGCACCCTCGGGTTGAAGAGCATTAGGGGTGAGAGCGCTTGGGGTGGAAGGGGTTAGGGCAGAAACTGCCGGGGTGGCAACCGGAGGGTCCGCAACTGGTGGGGTGGCAACCGGTGGGGTGGCAACTGGTGGGGTGGCAACCGGAGGGTCCGCAACTGGTGGGGTGGCAACCGGTGGGGTGGCAACTGGTGGGGTGGCAACCGGCGGGGTGGCAACCGGCGGAGCGGTGTCTGAACTTATCGCAAGCCCCGTCGGAGGTGGCGACCATCCGGGGGTAGTTTCCTGAGCGCTGGAGAAGCTAGCCGGAGTGTCAGGCATCCCCTGCGAAACTGCTGCGGGGTCTGGTGTGGGTTGCCCTTCTATGGGCTCTGGTGTAATCGAGATAGCGCCAGTCGCAAGGAGGCGATCCTGTTCGCGGCGCTCTCGTCTAGTCAGGGGCGGCGTAGGCGTTGTGGGTACCGGAGGGGCAACTTGAGTGGTGGTTGGTGAACCGAGCGACCGCCCTGGTGTAGCGGGGGGCTGTGTGGGAAGAGGCGATGCTTCCTGGGGCCTCACACCTGCCGGATCAACTCCGGCATTACCTGGTGGTTTTTCTGAGGTATCGGGAAGATCGATGGCTCCAGTAATCCACCCTTCTTTTTCCCGCAAGGCGCGCCTGGACGGTAGCGGGTTGCCCTCACTGGGTGTCATGCGTCGCTCCGATACAGGCCATGCTTGCCGATGTATTGAACCACACCGTCAGGGACGAGATACCACGGCGGCCTACCCTCAGCGACCCTTTTACGACAATCGGTTGACGAAATCGCCAAAGCGGGCACTTCCAAGACACTGACTACCCCACCGGGAATACCGGCAACACTCAATTCGTGCTCCGGCCGGGTGACGGCAACAAAGTGGGCCAACTCCCACAAGACGGGGGCATCCCGCCAACTGAGCACCTGGGTAATTGCGTCAGCACCGGTAATGAAGAACAATTCCGCATCCGGATATTTTTCTCGCATATCGCGAAGCGTGTCGATGGTGAAGGTGGGCCCCGGCCGATCGATATCGACGCGGCTGACCTCAAATCGGGGGTTTGACGCGGTGGCGATCACCGCCATCAGGTAACGATGCTCGCTGGGCGACACACCAGACTTATCGGCGGGCCGACCCGTGGGCACAAAAATCACTTCGTCCAGGTCCAAACTCATTTGGACCTCACTGGCGGCTACCAGGTGGCCGTGGTGAATGGGGTCGAACGTGCCACCCATAATCCCGATGCGGGGTGGTCGAGGGGTGGCCATGGGGTCCTAGTGCTGGCCGCCCTGGTGTGAACCACCCTTGGACCGGTGCCGATTGGCGACATTTCGGTAGCTGTAGGTCACAAAGGCGAGCGCGATGAAAGCGACGAGGAATCCGAGCCCGTACACAATCGCTGGAACGGGAAGTTCGTTAACCACCTCTGCGGCAAGGACAACAGCGCCCGCGGCTTGCTCCATCAGTACACCCTCCAATAACTCGTCCTACTAACTTACCGTGTGACAGCCCCGCGAGATTGACCTCTAGCTGCGCGTGTGGCCTAATCCCCGCACAATCCATTTCGTGCTGGTCAGCTCTGGGAGACCCATGGGGCCCCTGGCGTGAAGCTTCTGAGTAGAAATACCCACCTCGGCACCAAAACCAAACTCACCACCGTCAGTAAACCTCGTCGACGTGTTGACCATCACCACGGCAGAGTCCACTTCGCGAAGAAACTGCTCGGCCCTCGTGACACTTTCGGTGAGAATCGATTCGGTGTGGCCAGTCGAGTAGGTCTGGATGTGAGCGATGGCGTCGTTGACGTCGTCAACCACTCTCATGGCTACGTCGAGTGAGAGATATTCCCTCGCCCAATCGTCTGTGCTGGCAGGCTCCACCTCTGCGAGGCCTTGGGTGATCTCGCAACCGTGAACGGTGACCCCCTGAGCCTTCAAGGCGTCTACTAACGACGGGATCAGACCCGGTGCCTCATCGTGGTGGACAAGTACGGTTTCGACCGCGTTACACACACTGGGCCGTTGCACTTTTGCGTTTACCACGATGTCAATAGCCTGCGTGTGATCAGCTGACTGGTCCACAAAAATATGGACGTTGCCTTCACCGGTTTCAATCACGGGCACCTGAGATTCGGTGACCACGGACTGAATCAACGACGCCGATCCGCGCGGGATCAACACATCAATCAGGCCCCTAGCCCGCATGAGCCAGGTGGCACCCTCACGACCGAACTCGTCAATGGTGCTCACTGCCGAGCGGGGCAGCCCGGCGCCTGCCAGGGCCTGCCCAATAATGTCGACGAGTACTCGGTTAGATGATTCGGCGAGGCTACCCCCACGCAGCACCGCAGCGTTACCGCTTTTAATGCACAGCGCGGCGATATCGACGGTCACGTTAGGTCGGGCTTCGTAGATGGCGCCCACAACGCCAAAAGGCACCCGAACCTGCTGCACGCGTAGACCGTTGGGAAGTTGGTGGCCACGAACGACCTGGCCGATGGGATCCGACAGGCCCCTGATGTCTTCAACCGCACGGGCAAGACCTTCAACCCGCTCTGGGGTTAATCGCAGACGGTCAAGAAGGCCGGTAGCGATGCCACCGGCTTCGCCGCGCTCATAGTCGAGCGAATTGGCTTCAACAATGTCCCCAGAGCGTTCTCTCAGGAGCCCAGCAAGCCGGGTGAGCACTTCGTCTTTCACCGCAGACGACTGGGTGCGAAGCGTGCGCGAGGCCTCACGGGTGTCCTCCAGCAGCCGGACGAAGGCCGGATTAGCCTCAAGATGTTCTGTCATCGCTCCCCCGCAACTCGCTAGGCCTTCAGTTTACGCTCGCAACAAACCAGGTGCCTGGGCCTTGCCCGGCTAGAGCGCCCGCGACCAACCACGTCCCGGTCACCAGTGTGGGAATTCCTGAAGCGGTGGCCAGCCGAGCGGCGCTGACTTTCGTCACCGCCCCACCTGTTCCCACCGTGTTGACGACCGAACTTTCCAACACCAGCCATGAAAGGTCGTCATCGGGCTGGATGAGCTCGACAGGCTGGGCGCCAGGCTGTGAAGGGGGCGCCGTGTAAATCGCTTCGACATCGCTTAAGAGCACAAGGGCATCAGCACCCACCAGTTCAGCGACCTGTGCGGCCAGTCGATCGTTATCGCCAAACCGGATTTCTTGGGTGGCTACTGTGTCATTTTCATTGACAATCGGAATCACGCCCAAGCCCAGCATTCGTTCAATGGTGCGCCGGGCGTTAGAGCGATGCGGTTCGTTTTCCACATCACCGACGGTGAGGAGGACTTGTCCACTGGTCACGCCAAAACGATCAAAAATGTCCTGGTAGCGACGCATCAGCAGGTTTTGACCCACTGCGGCGGCCGCTTGTTGGGTAGCCAAATCCAAGGGTCGATCACCTAGCTCAAGCTGTGGCATCCCGGTGGCAATCGCACCGGATGAGACCAACACAATTTCTTGCCCTTGGGCTTTGGCCGCGGCAAGGGCGGTGACGAGACCGTCGAGCTGATCGGCCTGATCGCCAGTAATTGACGACGAGCCCACCTTCACGACGAGGCGCTTGGCGTGTGGGATATCACTCTTGTGTCGAATCATCGCTCCACATCCCCGCTTCACGCTCCCTGGCAAGCTCCTCTCTGGCTGCCGATTTTTCATCCATTCGTTCGTAATATTCTTCACGACGCTCAGCCGTGGTCCGACGTCTAGCCCCTAGTAGGCGCTCATCTGTCCCCCGGGGTGCTGTTGCGGTGTAGCCGGCCGCCGAGATGGTGGGTTCCCAATCAAACACCATGGCGCTGTGGGGTCCAATAGCCACAGCGTCACCGGGTGTGGCCCCCGCCTCGTAGAGCGCTTCATCGATACGCAGGGCGTTCAGCCGGTCAGAGAGGTAACCGACCGCCTCATCGTTATCAAAGTCGGTCTGTTGTACGAAGCGTTCGGGCTTTTCCCCGACAATTCGATAGAGCATGCCATCAGACCTACCCTCACGAACAATCTCAAAGGGACGCTCATCGACGGCGTGTGGTCGACGCACGGTGCGCGGCCGCTCGATAGCAAGTTCTTGGGTTGCCGCGCGGGATTGAGCGACCATTTCAGCCATCGCAAAGCCCCATTCGCGCAAACCCTCACGGCTGGTCGCGCTGACAGGAAACACGCGGTAACCACGGGATTCGAACTCTGGCGCCACCCATTGGACCATTTCTTTGGCATCCGGAACATCGATTTTGTTGAGCACGATCATCGCTGGTCGATCCGCGAGGGGAACCTGTTCGCCCGGAACCTGGTAGGCGGCCAGTTCTGCCGAAATGGACTCGAAGTCGCTAATGGGGTCGCGACCAGGCTCCATTGTTGCCATGTCGATGACGTGCACCACGACGTGGCAGCGTTCAATGTGTCGCAAAAATTCCAAACCCAAGCCTTTACCTTCGCTGGCGCCTTCAATAAGTCCTGGAACATCAGCGATCGTGTAACGGGTCTCACCAGATTCCACCACACCCAAATTCGGCTGCAGCGTGGTGAAGGGATAGTCGGCAATTTTAGGCCTGGCTTGGGACATGGCGGCGATGAGGCTTGATTTCCCGGCGCTGGGATAGCCCACCAGGGCCACATCAGCGAGGGTTTTCAACTCCAAAACCACATCACGTTGAGTGCCTTCAGTTCCCAATAGCGCAAAACCAGGAGCTTTCCTCGCCGGGCTCGCCAAGGCGAGGTTTCCTAACCCACCTCGGCCCCCTTCGGCGACCACACACTGTTCGCCGGGCTCTTGCAGGTCGGCAATTACTTCACCTTCAGCGGTCGAGATCACTGTGCCCAAGGGGACCGGCAAATAGACATCATCTGCGCTTGCCCCTTGGCGAGAATCGCCCATCCCGGGACCACCCGACTCGCTGGAGCGGTGGGGCCTGCGGTGGTAGTCGAGCAGAGTAGTGACCTGGGGGTCAGCAAACACGATGATGTCGCCGCCGTGGCCACCCTTACCGCCGTCTGGTCCACCAAGAGGTTTGAATTTCTCCCGGCGCACCGACACACAACCACGACCGCCGCGGCCAGCACTCAAGTGCAAGACCACGCGGTCAATAAATTCGCTCACCATGAGAGCGCGCCTCTGATTCGCAGAGGAGCAAGAACGCCGGCTACGCGGCGAATTTGCACCTGACTAGGCGACGATGTGAACGACGCGACGGCCACCCTTGTGGCCAAACTCGACGACTCCCGCCGACAGGGCGAAGAGCGTGTCATCGTTACCGCGACCCACGTTGGAACCGGGGTGAAAGTGAGTTCCGCGCTGACGAACAATAATCTCACCGGCTTTCACCACCTGTCCACCAAAACGCTTCACGCCGAGGTACTGGGGGTTGGAATCACGACCGTTGCGAGTCGATGACGCTCCCTTTTTGTGTGCCATAGCTAATCCTTCCCCGGGGCCCTACTTGGCCGAAATGTCAGTCACCTTCAAGCGTGTGAGCTCCGCACGGAAGCCCTGACGCTTGTGGTAACCAGTCTTGTTCTTGAACTTGTGAATAGTGATTTTGGGGCCGCGGAGGTCGTTGAGGACCTCCGCCGTCACGCTCACCTTGGCCAGTGCTTTCGGGTCGTGAGTGACCTTCTCGCCGTCGACGAGCAGTAACGGCTCAAGCGACACCGAGTTTTTCGCATCGGCGGAAATCCGGTCGACGGTGATGACCGATCCGACCTCAACTTTTTCTTGGCGCCCACCGGCGCGCACTACTGCATAGACCACGAGTTATCCCACTTTGCTTGAGCGAATAGGCCCTGAACACCACATCAGACAGTGCCGTCCGAGCCAAACCCCTAGAGTACCCGAGACTCGGGGCCTAGGGCAACACGGCTACCAGATTGGCCAAAAACCTTCCACGCTTCGCACCACTTGCCCGCTGTCGATGTCGACAACAACTGTCGTCACGCTCTGATCTCGCGGCTCAAGAATGCGCCCGTCAGGCGTCGCTTCAGCCCGGTTGGGGGTGAATTCAATGGCCACATACTGATCGCCAGGCGAGACGACAAAGCGCCCAATACTGCCCAAATCATCGGGGGTTCGATAAATCGGGACCGAAGACCCTTCCCCGTCATCGAGGACCACCAAACTGGTGAACTCGGTATCCGTTTGGTTACCAATCACGACCGTTTGCACCCGTCGGCCGTCCACCATGAGGTGAGTTTGACCTTCGAACACTTCACGGGTTCCGACCCGCCCCGGGACAATCCGCTCCTCTTCCAGCGACTCAATGTCGATCGCCACTGTGCCCCCTAGATCGACCAGCACCGCGTCGGATGCGTCCGAGGAGACACCCCAAAACTCTTGAGCTTCTTCGGCAATGGGCAGTACAAGGCCCGAATCGAGGTCAATACGCACGACTTTCACCTCATCCACCCACGCCACCACCTGCGACGATCCGGGGGTAACGGCGGCCTTGGTGACCCGAAGGGATTCACCGTCTAAACCGGTGAGCATTTCGGGTCGGGAACCCCCGGCCGCATCAGCGACAAACAGGGTCCTGTCATAGCGACCAGAGTCATCCACCGATGACAGGGTGAACAGGAATCTTGTGCCCGTTGCCGGTGCGAGGAGTTGGTCAATTCGCGCGTTTTCCGGCAAGACCAGCCGTTGAAGGTCATCGCCCACCGGTTCAACAATGTCGAGGCGACTGGTGCCGTTACCGCCCGAAGATGCCGTAATCAATGCGGAACCGATCGTCACAAAAGAGTCAATCTGGGGTGCCGAGTGGACCTCTTCCGGTGGTTCACCTTCGGTCCCCACCCGCATCACCCGATCAGGGGTTTGACCATCACCGCGATCGAGGTAGTGAAGACTGGCCGACGGTGTCGAAAACTCGAAATCCCAACTGCCCGTGACACCGCGGGTTTCTCCGGCCACACCGTCAATACTGACTCGGTAATCGGTTCCGTAGCGAAGCGCTTGGGTGAACACCACACTGACAATCGGTCCTGAAACGTCAACTGCCACCCCGGTATCGGGCCAAACGGTGACGTCTGAGGGTTCAATGGCGCCCAGCGGGCGATCTGATTCCAAACGCAGTACCGCCCCGGGGAACTGGACTGCTCGAACAACATCCACACTGGCGACGCGTAACCGCGGACCCTGGGCCGCGTAGACAGTGAGTGCAACGACTGTGGCCACGAGGGCCAACACGGAGACCAACCACACCGAACGGTGATAGCGGGTCGTTGCCCGCTGCGCACCCCGGGTGTCGTGTCCCTCAGAAGAGATACGGCTCACGTGGCTGCTCCGTCGGTTCAATACTTTGGGGTCGAACAACCAGCGGATGGTTTTCCTCCAAGTTGGGGTTGACCACAAACTCGCCAGTCACCCTCACCCAGGTCTCCGCGGCCCATTCACTCTCCCAATCCGGAAGGCTGATGGGAATGCCGACAGGTTGTGCGTCCACTGAACAACAACTCACCACGAAACGGGTGAGGTAAAACACGTCACCGTTTTCTGGATCCTCAGCCACGAAACCAATGACCTCAACAGGTTTCCCCCGAAAAAACGCAGGATCGCTTGTTTGGCGCAAGATTCCTGCCCACTCCCGCACCGTGAATGCGGCGAAGGAGGCATCATCACCCTGACGGGCAGCTTCCAAAGAGGCGGCAGTGTCACCGAGACCACTCTGGTTAATGGCCCGATTTTCGACGGTGACCGAACCCAAAGTTGCCGGGGGTAATAAGACCAGGGCGGCAATAGTGGCAACGCCCAACACACTCGAGCCGACTAGTGCCGCCATACTCCAGCGGCCGGCAGGAAGCTCGTCTTCATGATCGTGATCGTGCTCCGCTCCATCGCCTGAAGCCGAAGCTTTCGCAGCATTGGGTTGGGAGGCGTAACCCACACCCCAGAGCACCGCGATCACGGCAATCATCGACATCACGGCAGTGAACAGGTGATATCTCGGGTGAATGTAAAGCGAGAGTTGACCACTGAAGTACAGCCACAACACCATTGCGGAAATGACGGCGATAAAAATGGGGCCTCGCCAGGTCGTGAATTTACGCCACAAGGTTCACCGCCGTTCCGACCGCTGCAGTGATGAGAACAGTCAGCAATGTCAGTCGCACCAGTGTGCTGTTGCGGTACGTGGTCTTCAACAGCGCCAACATTTTGATGTCCACGATGGGGCCGAGTAAGAGGAAGGCCAGTATCGAACCGGGCAGAAATGTGTCCGCGAAAGGCAAAATGAAAAAGGAGTCCACGTTGGCACAAATCGATATCACGAAGGCCAAAAGCATCATTGCCAAGACCGACAGCAGAGGATCTTGGCCGAGGGCCACCAGTGTGTCGCGCTGAACAATGACCTGAATGGCTCCGGCTACCAACGACCCCACAATCAAGGCCGGCATCAAGACTGTGGCTTCACGCAAAAACATGTCCGTACTGCGTTGCATACGACTCGAAGACGCCACACTGGGGCCGACCGCGCACTGGGCCGCAAAACGAGTGGTGAGCAGAGTTTCCGGGTTCGGATGAAGCGCGAACACCCAACCGAGGACGTTGGCGATCACGATTGCGCCAAGAATGCGCGCCACCAAAATCCCGTCATCGAAACCAAACGCCTGGTGCGTTGTGATGATTGTGACCGGGTTGATGATTGGCGCCGCGAGCAAGAAAGTCATCGAGTCGGACACGCTGTAACCACGGGCGACTAAGCCGCGGGCTAAGGGCACATTTCCGCATTCGCAGACGGGCAAAAACATGCCCAGTAGCGAGATGACAAAGCGCCGCCCGAAACGGTTTGCGGGCAGGATCCGAAACAACCACTTTTGGGGAATCCACAACTGCACAATGACCGAAAGGGTGATGCCCAACACGATAAAAGGCAGCGACTCGATGAGTACACTGAGTGCAAGGGTCAGACCATCCATCACCGGAGCCGGGACGGATTCGACCGGCTGGTCTGCTGTTGCGAGGCGCAACAGCAGCAACACGGCGAGCCCGGCGAGGCCCAGACCAACCCCGCCTACTGCTCGAAGACGACTAGCTGTCACCACCATCACGACTCACGTCATCTCCCGGTGAGACCACGCCGCCCGAGCTTGCGCGACGCCGGCGTCGAGACTGGCCGGCAGCTGGCGGTTCAGGCAGCGCGCTTAAGACCACATCGAGCACTTCGGTCGACTTCTTGGCTCGACGACTGGGTCGATTTTTCTTTGCTTCCACGAGTTCCGAAAGACCCAACACGTCATCCTGCTGCAATGCTGCAGCGTCCGCGGACGACTTGGGGGGTGCTTGTTCGGCAGTGGGAGGGGAATCAGGGGACGCCTCAGCAGATGACCCACCAACAGTTCCGGCCGCGATTTGGGCAATAGCAGCGCGAGCATCGTCTGTGATTTGGTGGGGCTCAATTGTGGCTGTACGACTGTTCGTCGATGATTTCCGACGTTTATTCCCAGAATCGCTGGATCCTGACTGCTTTGACTTGCCCACCGGCTCTGACTGAACGACCACCCCGCGGCCTTGACAGTGCTCACAGGTTTCGCTGAAGGTCTCTAACAGGCCCAGACCAAGGCGTTTTCTGGTCATTTGGACGAGCCCGAGGCTGGTCACCTCGGCGACTTGATGTTTCGTTCGGTCACGTGAGAGGCACTCGACGAGTCGTCGCAAGACCAAATCACGGTTGGATTCGAGAACCATGTCGATGAAGTCGATGACGATGATTCCACCAATGTCGCGCAACCGCAGCTGGCGAACAATTTCTTCCGCCGCTTCGACATTGTTTTTGGTCACCGTTTCTTCGAGGTTGCCGCCTGAGCCCACAAATTTCCCGGTGTTGACATCGACAACGGTCATCGCCTCGGTGCGGTCAATGACCAACGACCCACCACTGGGCAACCAGACTTTGCGCTCAAGAGCTTTATGAATACTTTCGTTCACCCGGTACTCATCGAAGGGGTCACCTTCACCCTGGTAGACCTCGATGCGCTCCATCAGGTCGGGGGCAACCTGAGCAAGGTATTCGGTGATCACTCGGTGTTGATCATCGCCCGCGATGACGAGTTTGTGAAAGTCCTCGTTGAACACATCGCGAATGATTTTGACGAGAAGGTCGGGTTCACTGTGGAGAAGCGCGGGAGCTTTTTTCTGCCCGACTTCTTTTTGCAGGGAATCCCACTGCAACTGAAGCCTCTGGACGTCCGAGGTGAGCTGTTCTTCCGTTGCCCCTTCGGCCGCGGTCCGCACGATCACACCCGCCGTTTCGGGCACCACCGTTTTGAGAATCGCTTTGAGTCGTGAACGCTCCGTATCGGGAAGTTTCCTAGAAATCCCGTTCATTCCTCCGGAGGGAACATAGACGAGGTAGCGCCCGGGCAGGCTGACCTGACTGGTGAGCCTGGCGCCTTTATGTCCGATCGGGTCTTTGGTGACCTGGACGAGAACACTGTCCCCGGTTTTGAGGGCCGCTTCAATCTTTTTTGGTCGCTCGCCGCCTTCTTCAGTGGCGGCATCCCAATCCACTTCGCCGGAATACAGCACAGCGTTTCGGCCGCGACCAATATCCACGAAAGCCGCTTCCATACTGGGAAGCACGTTTTGAACCCGGCCGAGATAGACGTTGCCGATCAGGCTGGCCTCATCGTTTTTGGCTACGTAGTGCTCGACGGCAACGCCATCTTCCAACACGGCAATCTGTGTGCGGCTGTCTTTTTCACGCACGACCATTACACGCTCGACGCTTTCGCGCCGGGCAAGGAATTCTGACTCCGTCACCACCGCGCGGCGACGGCCTTGGTCGCGACCCTCTCGACGTCTTTGGCGTTTGGCTTCCAAACGCGTCGACCCGCGAACCTTTTGCGGCTGACTGGGAGCGTCGTCCTTGGTGCGCGAAGTCCGCGTCTTCTGAGGCGTCGAGGGCTCGGCCTCTACCTGGGGTCTGGCTGATCGTTGGCGCTTTCGCACATTACGTTCGGCAGGCTCTGCGTTTTCCTGAAATTTTTGGAAGAGGGCAGGATCTGGCCCAGCGAACACCAGTTGGGTGGGTGACGACGGCGTTAAGGGCACCTTCTTGCTCTCTGCAGTTCCCTTGGGCCTGCCCGCACCAGCTCGTGGGTTTTTCTGAGACGACGTCTTGTCCGAAGTACTTTGCGGATCGTCTGTTTTTTCGGCTTTATTGCTGGATTTTTCACCCTTCACGGCTGAAGCCTTTGAGCTTCTTGCGGGGGCTTTTTTCTTCGACTCCGCGGGCGTTTTCTCGCCGCTGCCAGTTGACGCAGAGCGTTTTGTTGCCGGAGTGCTGGTCGTCTTTTTGGGTGTCTTAGTAGTGGAGGATTTTTCGTCCTGGGAATTTTCTGTTGATTTGTTCACCATCGCTGGTGGCTCCTTGTACGACCCGGGCCGCCCGCGCGAGGCGTGGGCCGAAATTCGTGTGTCTCCGGCATGCCGGAGAAATTCTTCTTGTGGTGTGAGGCCTGGTCTTCATATTCCGACCTCGAAAAGCTTTTCGGGTGAGACCATGGGCGCGGCCGTAATCTCATTTACCCTGCCCCTAGTATCGCACACCCCGGCTCACAGCCCCCGGCGCACACCACGGGGCACCTAAAGTCCACCCGGGCGACGCATGACAGTGACGTTGTGTTCGCGTGCAGACTCACAGAGCGTGGTGGAATACTCTTCTCATGCTCTTACCCGCCCAACGTAGTCGGCCCATGGGATGGTTCCTTTTCCTTACTGGTCTGGTGTCTCTCGCCGCGTCCTTTTTGCTGGCACGCGACGGCTACCTCCTCGCCGCTGAAGGCAAGACGCCAAGCTGCGATATCAATCCGTTTTTCTCCTGCGGCAACGTGATGGAGTCGTGGCAGGCGAGGGTGTTCTTTGACGCACCCAACCAGCTGATGGGCATTGCCGGGTGGGCGGTTATTGCCACCATCGGAGTGGCGCTTCTCCAGGGAGCGGGCTTTCAGAAGTGGTTCTGGCGGATTGCCGGGCTCGGAATGCTCGGTGCCTGGGTCTTTTTGATGTGGCTCTTTCAACAAGCCGTCTTCGTCATCGGCTTCTTGTGTCTCTATTGCATGGTGGTGTGGGTGCTCCACACTATTTTGTTTTGGGTGTTTGTTCCCTGGGCGGCCCGCGAAGGGCTATTGGGTGCCGCACCCTGGCTTCGCCGAGCTGGTGCTGTCATTGCACCATTTAGTTGGGTTCCGATCGTGGCGACGTTTGCGACGATCGGGCTGTCAATCTTTGTACAGTTCCCGCTGTTGTTTGTGTGAGCCCACACAGAAGGTCTTGGTTTTCGCTGCTACCTAGCTGTGGGAAAACCAGAGGGCCAGTTCGCGCTCCGCTGTTTCCACAGAGTCGCTGCCGTGGACAAGGTTTTGTTGAACGTTGAGGCCCCAGTCGCGGCCCAAATCCCCACGAATTGTTCCGGGAGCTGCCGTGGTCGGGTCCGTAGTTCCCGCCAACACCCGGAAACCTTCAATGACGCGGTGGCCTGAAATTCGAAGTGCCACGATGGGGCCTGATTCCATGAACTGGATGAGTGGTTCGTAGAAGGGTTTGCCCTCGTGTTCGGCGTAATGGGCAGCCAACAGGTCTCGCTGGGCGTGAACAAGGCGCACGTCGACAAGCTGGTAACCCTTTGCTTCGATCCGGCGCAGGATTTCTCCCGTGAGATTTCTCGCCACGCCATCGGGCTTAATCAGTACCAGGGTTTGCTCAAGTTGCGACATTCACTGCGCCTTTCGTTGTTCTACGTGTTGTGCGACAGTCTAGGAGTCTTGGTCCCCGGCCTCCGCGGCCAAAGCATCCAGTTGGGGCCCGCGAATCATCGCAAAAAGCCAAAACCCGATGGGCACAAGCACTGACAACCCGATTGCCACGTCAATGGTGAACGCTCCCAGCAGGGCCACGTGAAAAAGGTGCCCGAGCCACCTACCCACCGGGGTAGTAATGGTGCCAAGCGCGGCAATCAACCAGACCAGGGCAACACCGCCCCCCGTCCAGACAAGCCACTCATCAAACACCGCTAAACCGCGAATGGCGAGCAACCCAAAAAACAACACGGCCATGTCGATACCCAGTGCAATCCGCATTAGCGACACTGTTGCGCTCGGAGTACCCCTACTCATGATTCGCGCTCGGCCATTACCCCGGCCCAGGTCTTCACCTCACCAATGAGGGTGATTGATCCGGTGACGACCACTCCGCCGGTGGGGCCAGCCTGCTCGCGGGCCAACTCAAGTGCCTGTGAGACATTTTCTCGCCACGAGGTGCGATCCGGTCCGGCCACAGCGCGGACAGTCTCCGCTAAGTCTTCAGCGGAGACCGCGCGGTCTGATTCAGATTGGGTCACCACAAACACGTCAGCAATCGGGTCGAGTGCTTCGACAATGCCCTCGGCATCCTTATCGCTCAGTACCCCGAGGACCACCACAAGGGTGTCGAACTGAAACGACTGCATCAGCGCACGAGTGAGCGATTCGGCGCTAGCCGGATTGTGGGCAGCATCGATGATGACACTGGGGCTGGTCGCCACCACTTCTAGCCGCCCAGGGCTCTTGGAGTCTCCCAGTCCTTCCTCAACAACTTCTTTGGCAAGAGAGTGTTCTCCCCCGCCGAGGAACTGTTCAGCTGCCGCCACGGCGAGCGCAGCGTTTTCTGCTTGGTGATAGCCCAAGAGCGGTAGCGCAACACCACGGTATTCGCCATTACTCACTCGAATATCCACGACCTGGCCGCCGACGGCAGGCACACTATCGACAACGAAAAAATCTCGACCCAGCACGTTGAGTGGAGCTTCATCACGTTCACAAGCCGACGCGATGATGTCGATCACTTCCGCTTCTTGAGGGGAAGTGACGACGTGACTGGCGGGTTTGATGATCCCGGCTTTTGTTTTGGCGATGTCTTGAATTGTGGGCCCAAGAAACTCGACGTGTTCCAGTGAAATGGGCGTTACGACTGCAACATCGGCGTTGGCCACGTTGGTGGAGTCCCACTCGCCCCCCATGCCGACTTCCAGCACCGCCACGTCGACGGGTGCGTCGGCAAAGCAGGAGAAGGTGAGCACGGTGAGCGCTTCGAAAAACGTCATGGCGGGTTCACCCCGTGCAGCGCATTCGGCATCAACAATGGTCAAATAGGGCTCAATGTCGCGGTAGTTTTCGACCAAGGCTTCATCGGAGACACTCTGGCCGTCCACCACAATGCGTTCGTTGAGTCGTTGCAGGTGGGGGCTGGTCATCAACCCGGTGCGCAAGCCATGGGCGCGCAGAATGGATTCAATCATTCGTGCGGTGGAGGTTTTCCCATTCGATCCGGTGATGTGCACCACACCAAACATATGTTGGGGGTCTCCTAAGAGTTCCACCGCTCGCCTCGTCGGCCAGAGCCTCGGTTGTGGCGCACGCTCCCCGATTCGTTGGTAGAGCGCCGCAATCACTTCGTCGGCTTGCCCACGAAAACTCTCCGTCACTACTGTGGCCTTTCGCTGTGGGCTCTGGCAACACTCACTCGCACCGTGGAATCATCCCCCACAGAATGTTCGCTGGACGGGGCGCCTTCCGGGAGCTCTCCCACACTCATCTGCGCGGCCAGAGTCTCCGTCGCAATCAAATCACCGTGGGCCTGGAGTGCACTGAGAGTGGCCTGGTCACCGCCGAGGGCAAGGTGAATCCTGTCGGAGACGTCCAACCCAGCATCTTTTCTGGCCTGTTGGACTACTCGGATCACGTCCCTGGCTAACCCTTCTTGTCGAAGGGGTTCGCTCACGTGTGTATCGAGGAGGACAAACCCGAAGGTTCCGACGAATTCGACCGCGTGGTGGCCTTCGGCAACGTCGAGGACGAGGTCGTACTCGCCCTCCTGGAGGGTGTGCCCTGCGACCTCAAGACCCTCTCCGGTGAAGGTGTAATCCCCCGCTTTGGTGGCCTTAATGACACTTTGGACTTCTTTACCTAAGCGGGGGCCCAATGCCCGCGCATTAACCACTACTCGCCTGGTCACGCCAAAGTTCTCCAGGGTGTCCTCACTGCGGGCCACCAGGTCGACCTCTTTCACGTTGAGCTCGTCGGCCAAGACCTCTGTGTAGTGTTCAACGCTGGCTGGGTTATCGACAACGACCGTGATTTTCTGTAGGGGAAGGCGCACCCGCAGTTGGTGGGCTTTTCGAAGGGCCAGGCCCGCGCTGGCGATGCCTCGCACCTGATCCATTTCGTCTACCAGTGTGGGGTCTGAGGGAATCAGAGAAGCGTCTGGCCAGTCGGTTAAGTGCACGCTTTCTCCACCGGTGAGCCCCCGCCAGACTTCTTCTGTAATCAGCGGTGCGAGGGGTGCTGCCAGTCGTGAGAGCACTTCCAACACGGTGTAAAGGGTGTCTATTGCCGCTTGGTCGCTTCCGTCCCAGAAGCGCTCCCGACTGCGCCGCACGTACCAGTTGGTGAGCACGTCAGCGAAGTCACGCAGTGCTGCTGCCGCTAACGGGCTGTCCAGGTGGTCGAGGTGTTCGGTGACAACCTGGGCGGTGTCGTGAAGTTTCGCGAGGATGTAGCGATCGAGTGTGTGGGGTGAATCGGTGCGCCAGGTCGCCTCCGAGTCACCGGCATACAGGCTGAAGAAGTAATACGTGCTCCACAGCGGTAACAGGAACTGCCGCACGCCCTCTCGAATACCTTCTTCGGTGACGACGAGGTTTCCCCCTCTGATGACCGAACTGGACATCAAAAACCACCGCATGGCGTCCGCGCCGTCGCGCTCAAACACTTCGGAAACATCCGGGTAGTTGCGAAGCGACTTGGACATTTTGTTGCCGTCGGATCCGAGGACAATTCCGTGGCTCACGACTTGAGAAAACGCCGGGCGGTCAAATAGTGCGGTGGCCAACACGTGCATGGTGTAAAACCAGCCACGGGTTTGGCCGATGTATTCGACGATGAAATCGGCGGGGTTGTGGGAATCAAACCATTGCTGGTTATCGAAGGGGTAGTGCACTTGGGCGAAGGGCATCGAACCGGAATCGAACCACACATCTAAGACATCGGGGATACGCCGCATCATCGACTGACCGCTGGGGTCATCGGGGTTTGGTCGAACGAGTTCATCGATGGCGGGGCGGTGGAGGTCAACAGGACGCACCCCAAAGTCGGCTTCGAGTTCGTCGAGTGAACCGTAGACATCGACGCGGGGGAAATCGGGGTTGTCTGATTTCCACACCGGAATGGGCGAACCCCAATACCGGTTTCGACTAATCGACCAATCCCGGGCATTTTCCAGCCATTTTCCAAACTGGCCGTGTTTGACATTCGCGGGAACCCAGTTGATGTCTTCGTTGAGTTCAATCATCCGGTCCCGAAACTGGGTGACTCGCACAAACCAACTCGACACCGCCCGGTAGATCAGGGGGGTTCGACAGCGCCAACAGTGCGGGTAAGAGTGGTCGTAGCTTCGCTGTTGGACGAGCTTTCCGGCCTGGCGCACCAACTGGGTGAGGGGTTTATTCGCCTCAAACACGGATACGCCCGCCACGTCGCTCACCTGGGGCAAGAACGCTCCCGCATCATCGAGAGACAAAATCAGCGGGATTCCTGCTTTTTCGCAGGTGATTTGGTCGTCTTCACCGTAGGCGGGCGCTTGGTGCACAATGCCCGTACCTTCACCGGTGGCGACATAGTCGGCAACCAGAATCTGCCAGGCGTTCTGGGTACCCCATGTCTCCACATCGGCGTAGTAGACAAACAGTCGCTCGTAGCGCAGACCGCCCAGTTGGCTCCCGGCAAACGTCTCGCCGATTGCCTCGTGGGCCGACTCTGCTGAGTCGTAACCCAATTCTTTGGCGTATGCGCTGAGAGTGTCCCGGGCGAGGAGGTAACGCGCGCCGTGTCGGCGTTCACCGCCTTCACCATCGGCGGCACCCACTGGCCCTGCGGGCACCACGACGTAGTCGACGTCTGGTCCCACCGCGAGCGCGGCATTGGTGGGAAGTGTCCACGGGGTTGTGGTCCATGCCAACGCCCGCACCCCAGAGAGCCCCAGAGAGTCGGCTGTGTCCCCGTAAAGGGGAAAAGACACCGTGACCGACTGGTCTTGGCGGGGTTGGTAGACGTCGTCGTCCATCCGCAGTTCGTGGTTGGACAGTGGTGTTTGGTCACGCCAGCAGTAGGGCAGGACCCGGTAGCCCTCGTAGGCCAGGCCTTTGTCGTAGAGGGTTTTAAACGCCCACACCACACTTTCCATAAAGGTGATGTCGAGAGTTTTGTAGTCGTTGTCAAAGTCAACCCATCGAGCTTGACGGGTGACATATTCCTGCCACTGGTCGGTGTAGCGAAGGACGGACTCTTTGGCGGCTTGGTTGAACTGGGCAATACCCATTTCTTCAATTTGGGATTTGTCGGTGATGCCCAACTGTCGTTCTGCTTCTAATTCGGCGGGTAAGCCGTGGGTGTCCCAACCAAAACGGCGGTGCACTTGGTAGCCGCGCATCGTGAAATACCGGGGAAAGAGGTCTTTGGCGTAACCGGTGAGGAGGTGACCGTAGTGGGGTAGACCGTTCGCAAAAGGTGGGCCGTCATAAAACACCCACTCTTCGCAGCCTTCTCGCTGGTCAATGGAGCGTTGGAAGGTGTCGTGACCTGCCCAGTAGGCCAGTACGTCGTGTTCGATGTCGGGAAAACGCGGCGAAGGGTTCACTCCGGCGTGGTCTCTGTGACGCGGATACTTCATGGGGCTCCCAACAACGATTCTTGCGGTGATTTTGTGTGGGGGCGCATGCCGCGCGGTACCACCCCACTTGCCCATCGAAACAGGCCACTCGTTGCTGGGCGTTAACGGGCCCTCCCGACCGGTTCTACTCCCCCACTACCTGGGGTTTCTTCCGGTAGCTCCCCGGTGATTGCCGGATCGACACCTCTTTATCTTAAGCCATCATCGCGGGT
The DNA here is from genome assembly GCF_002950575.1 of Pontimonas salivibrio. Classification (NCBI taxonomy): domain Bacteria; kingdom Bacillati; phylum Actinomycetota; class Actinomycetes; order Micrococcales; family Microbacteriaceae; genus Pontimonas; species Pontimonas salivibrio. The sequence goes on along the minus strand of NZ_CP026923.1, from coordinate 719,348 downwards.
GCGGCCGCGAGAAGTTCCCTGGTGAAGGGGTGCTGCGGGTCAGTGATGACGCTCGCGGAATTTCCCGATTCCACAACCCGACCTTCGTGCAGGACCACCACTTCGTCACTCATCTGGGCAATGACGCCCAGGTCGTGAGAAATCACAATGAGACTGAGGGCTAAGCGCTCTTGTAGCGAAGCCAGCATGCGCAGAACTTGTGCCTGAACAGAGGCATCCAATGCCGAGACCGGCTCATCGCACACCAGCACTCTGGGTCGCCTGGCGAGCGCACGAGCGATGGCCACCCGCTGACGCTGACCCCCCGACAGCTGGTGGGGTTTGCGTGGCAAAAGCTCCTCAGATAAACCCACCTGCTCCAGAAGTTCTCTCATGCGAGCGGAACGCTGGTGTGTATCGGTGAGAGTGTCATCGAGGCGTATCGCCTCGCCAATGACTTTCTTGACGCTCCACCGTGGGTCCAGGGCGTCGTAAGGGTTTTGCTCAACGAGTTGGATTGCCCCGCGCTGTGGTCTTTGCAGACGCTCAGACACCGATGACCAGGGTTTACCCATCAGCTCCACGTCACCGGAATCCGGCTTGTCAATTCCCATCACAATCCGCGCAAGGGTGGTTTTTCCTGAACCCGACTCCCCCACGATGCCCAGCGTGCGACCGGCAGAGACCTGGAGGGACACATCCTGGAGTGCGTGAAACACTGCGCCCTCGTCAGTGGCATAGTGTCGGCTCACCCCGCGCACAAGAAGCACGGGCGACTCTGAAGGGTCGTCGTGGCTGGTGTTCCTGGGAGCACCAGTTTTCAGGGTGGGTACCAAATCGAGTAGCTCTCGCGTGTAGGGATGCCGTGGTGCGGTGAGGATCTCATCAGCGGGCCCCTTTTCGACCAGTTCACCGTGTCGCATCACGCCAATTCGGTCGGCAATCTGGCGAACCACAGCAATGTCATGGCTGACCAACAGCAGGGCAATTCCGGAGGCTTTCAACTGGCCCAAGAGTTCGAGAATGCGTGCCTGGCTGAGGGAATCTAAGGCTGTCGTCGGCTCGTCTGCGATGAGAATTGCTGGCTTTGCGGCAATTGCAGACGCGATGAGCGCTCGTTGCCGAAGCCCTCCAGAGAGTTGATGGGCATACTGTTGCATCCTGAGGTGGGGCTCGGACACCGCCGCCTGCTCTAAGGCGGCCAACACCTGTTGCATTCGCACGTGCTCTTCCACTCGTGGGCGGGCGATATCGAGCACTTCGCCGACTTCGGTACCAATTCTTCGCAGCGGATCCAGCGAAACCAACGCATCCTGACTCACTAGACCCACCCGGGTGCCCCGAAGCGTGCGCCACTGCGATTGGGTGAACTCGCGCGTTTCAACCCCCGCAATGACCCGACTTTTCGCAGTGACGACCGCATCCGGTGGCGTGAGACCCAGCAGAGAAAGAGCCGTGAGGGTTTTACCAGAACCCGATTCACCCACTAGGGCGAAACACTCTCCCGGCTCGATATCAAACGACACGTCAGCCACGGCGGGTGCTGAACCACCAGGAAACTGCACAGTGAGCTGCTCCAGGTGAACACGGTTAGTCATCAGATTTTCACCTCGTTGAGGGAGCGTAGATAACGACCTAGTGTGCTGACCGAAATCACGGTGGCAACAATGGCAAGCCCTGGGAAGAGGGCAATCCACCACGCTGTGGCCAGAAAGTTGCGCCCCTCGGAGAGGATGATGCCCCATTCCGGGGTGGGAGGCTGAGGGCCGAGCCCCAGAAAACTCAAACCGGAGGCGGTGACGATGGCGGTGCCCACCCCAATGGTCGCCATCACCAACAGCGGGCCCACAATGTTGGGAATCACGTGTGTGATGAGCACTTTCGCCGGCGATGACCCTAACAATCGGGCTGCTCGCACGTAACCGGCTTTCGCCACTACCAGGGTTTCTGAGCGCGCCACCCTGGCGTAGGCGGGCAGAGCAGCCAGAGCCACCGCAACAGGGATACTCGCTTCACCGGTACCCATGACCGCAATCACGAGCAAAGCCAAGAGAAATTCGGGAAAAGCCATCAACACATCCACCCCGCGGGACAGTCCCGCTGCCACGGCCTTGGGGGCCAAGGCAGCTCCCACACCGATCAACACACCGAAGGTGAGAGCGATCGCTGTTGCGCCAAAACCGACGAAAAGGGAATATCTCGCGCCGTGAACGACCCGAGAGAACACGTCCCGCCCCGATTGGTCGGTTCCAAAAAAGTGCGCACTACTGGGTGGTTGAAGCACAGCAGCAGCGTCAGTGTCAAGTGGGCTCAGCCCAGTCCACCACGAGGGAGCTACAGCAGCCACCGCAATCAGTGCGAACACGAACCCGGCCAGTACAACACTGGGAGGCACCGCCCGGGTTCTCACGAACCGACCCTTCGCAGCGGTGACGCTAGCAAGAAAGCTCACGAGCGCTCCTTCGCCTGGGAGGAACGTAAACGGGGGTCCAGCGCTTGGTAGCTCAGATCAACAACCAAGTTGATGACAGCAAAGACCATAGCTGACAGGACAATAACGCCGAGGATGACGGGCAGGTCGCGGCCAATAATGGCGCGGATCACGACTTGCCCGAGACCGGGTCGAGCGAAGACCGTTTCGACCAGGACTGTCCCGCCCAAGAGTGAACCGACAAGGAACCCGCTCAGTGTGAGCGTGTCCATCGCGGCGTGGCGCAGGGTGTGGCGTGAGACCAACATGGCTGGGGTGAGCCCCCGAGATTTTGCGGTTGTTGCGAAAGGCTGCCCTTCAGCAGAGTCGAGGCCTTGACGCAGTACTTGGCTGATGATGCCGGCCACTGGCAGAGCGAGGGTGAGTGCTGGCAGCACGAGAGAGGCCACACCAGCGGTCGACAAGACCGGAAACCAGCCCAGTTGGAACGCGAAAACGGCGAGGAGGAGGAGTCCAATCCAGAAGGTTGGTGAAGAAATCACCACCAGTTCCACCAGCGAGATGACCTTTTTTGTTTTCTGGCCACGCCCGAGCAGTGCTGCGGAGTAGGCCATCACCCCTGCAAGGAGGGCTGCCGCGCCACTGAGTTGGAGTGTGGGAACAATTTGTTGAGAGATCACCTCGACGACGGGAGAGCGAAGCTGATAGGACTCACCCAGATCGCCTTGCAGGAGACGACCCATGTACTCCAGATACTGAAGAAAGGGGGGACTATCCATTCCCCAGTCCGCCCTGATTTGTTCGCGCACCGAATCAGAGACCTGTGCTTGGACCCCCAGCATGATGTCCACCGGATCGCCCGGGACAACCATCAACGCAATGAAGCCGACTGTTGCTGCGGCCCAAACCACCACCAACACTCGGGTGAGGCGCCGGGCCACTGCCCACCCAAGCGCCCTTGCAGACGAGCCCCATGACTGAGGCACTGTGGCGGTGGGGGCGACGCCCGGACTCACTGACCGGCGATGGCACCGTAGAACAAGGCGCGGCCGTAAAGGTCAAACTCCAAGCCCTCCACGGTGTCGCTTGCCACGGTGATTTCCGAGGGCACAAACAGCGGAACAATCAGGTTGTTTTGCGCGTTCCACTGCTGGATGCGCTGGTAAATCCGTTCACGCTCCTCGGGTGCACTAGTAGCCACTGCATCACTCAACAGCTGGTCGATTTCGGGCTTACTGACCGTTGACACTGTTTGGTAGCCGCCAGTTTGAAGGTGACTGCGAAGCACATCCGCGTCAGGGCCTGAGAATGACCAGTCGGCAACATCAAATTCGCGCGGGCCATAAAACTCCATGTACTGAGCGGGCTCTAGTACCTCACGAACCAATTCGAAACCAATGTCTTGGAGGTCTGACTGGATGAAGTTCGCGAGGCTCGCTCGGTCATCCGGCACCGGTGTGTAGACAATCCAGCGGGCGCTGAGGCGTTCACCGTCTTTGGTGCGGTAGCCCTCTTCGTCCCGGCCGGTCCAACCAGCTTCGTCGAGCAACTCATTGGCTTTTTCGGGGTCGTAGGGCCACGACTGCTCGAGTGATTCGTCGTAGGCATTGGGAGTTGTGGGCCCCAACACGCTCCACGCCCGGCTAAATTGCCCCAGATAAATACTGTCGATGGCGTCCGCCGCGTCAAAACCTATGCTGAAAGCTTCTCGGACGCGTTCATCGGCGAACACGCCGTGACCTTCGTTGATGTAGAGGGAGTAGGGAATTCCCGGCATTTCCACCGAGTAGGTAGAAACTCCTTCCCGCACCTGAGCAGCCATGTCTGGCGTGAAGTCGGCGGCGACATCGACATCACCGGCATTGATGGCGCCAACCCGCGACGCTGTTTCGGGAACGATGGCGATTGTGAGGACATCCGATACCGCCCGGCCTTGGTGCTCGAAATGTGCCGGAGCCCAGTTGTAGTCAGGATTCGCGGTGAAGACAAGCTCTTGGTCGGGGGTGTATTCCTGGAGGATGAAGGGCCCCGTTCCCACGGTGATGCCCGGTCCGCCCGCTTTCAATTCCTCAGCTGACTCTTCCAAGACTTTGGGTGAGTAGAAACCCAACTGGGGCAAACTCAAACCTTGCAGGAAGGGTGCGTAGGGCTGGCGGAAATTCACCGCAACTTCGTACTCGCTGAGTACTTCAGTCCCTTCGTAATAGCCGCCTTCTTCGGCGAAACCGATCAGGCTGGCTGCCTGCGCGGAGGCTGTCTCGGGCGCCACGACGTGGTCGAAATTGGCCTTGACGGCTTCCGCGTTGAAGGGTTCTCCGTCGTGGAAGGTGACGTCCTGGCGCAGCGTGAAGGTGTATTGGAGTTCATCCTCGGAGATTGTCCATGACTCGGCCAACCAGGGGACAAAATTGCCCGACGTGTCCTGGGCTACTAATGAGTCAAAAGAGTTGCGCAACACCAGCGCCGCAACATCGAGTTGGCTGGAGTGAATGTCCATGTGCCCTGCGCTCAAATTGCCGCCCTCGATAGCGAAGGTGAGGGTGGAACGAGACGCTGCGTCGCCCGCCTGTTCGACACCGCTGGGCTCGGCGGCACAAGCGCCCAGACCAATCACGAGGGCGGCAGACGCCCCCACGGAGAGTAGTGAACGGGTCCTGCGGGAGACTGTGGACATGGAATCGCCTTCTTTTACGCAACAATTTTCCCTTACGCTACATTATTTAGACTCGGTAGAAAAATTGGGGATCTAATGGCAGCGTCACACTCCCGAGGTCGACCTCCCGCCTCATCGCAGGAGACGCTGCAAGATGCGGCCTTCGATTTATTTCTCGAAAAAAGCTATGCAGACACCAGCGTCCTTGACATCACCCAACGGGCGGGTGTGAGCCGGGCAACATTTTTCAATTACTTCGAGGCAAAAAGCGACGTGTTCTGGGTCGAGTTAGACCAGGCTCTCAGCCAACTGCGCGAGCAATTAGGGGCAGCGCAACGCTCCGCTGGAGGGCTGTCACCCCGAATGGGGTTAGAGGCCGTAGTGGGAGCATTCGAGTCCTTCGCAGCACAACTACAGATTCATCAGGTGCCGTTCGCGCTGACCCAACACCACATGATCGGAAGCGTCAACGAACTGCAGGCGTCAGCGCTCAACCGGTTCAGTCTCATCGCGCGCGTGATCACCGACTTCCTGGAAGCAGCCGGTCATCCCACCAGCCGAGCGAGAGCAGCATCTTATGCATTGATTGCCGCTGCGGTCGCGGCGGCTCAAGAGTGGGCATCTGCGGGCACAGCCAGAGGCTCGCTTCCCCTTTACGTCACGGACGCACTGTTGCCGGTACTCCAGGGCTTCACACCGGAAGGGAGCTAACACGGCCACGCTCAGCACAGCACTGAGCAGGTTTTGTAGCATGGAGCAACCAGTAGGCACGATCACCCGGTGCCGCCCATAGTGAAAGGTCCTCGATATGGCCCGCCCCATCCCTGAAAAGCCCCAACTCGAAGGCCTCGAAGCGACATGGTCGACACACTGGGATCAGGAGGGCACTTACCGGTTCAACAGGGAACAGGGCCTCGCGAAGGGTTCAGAGGGTGTCTTCTCGGTCGACACTCCCCCACCGACCGCGTCGGGCAGTCTGCACATTGGCCACGTCTTTAGCTACACCCACATGGACCTGCAAGCGCGCTACCAGCGCATGCGAGGTAAAGAGATTTTCTACCCCATGGGTTGGGACGATAACGGCCTGCCCACAGAGCGGCGGGTGCAGAACTACTATGGTGTGCGCTGCGACCCGACCCTGCCTTACGACCCCGATTTCACGCCGCCCTATGAGCGCGGTGAAGCGGGCAAGAACAGCCAACAGTTGCCGATTAGCCGACGAAACTTTGTAGAACTGTGTGAAACACTCACCGTGGAGGACGAGCAACAGTTTGAAGACCTGTGGCGGGCATTGGGGCTCTCGGTTGACTGGTCGCTCAGTTACCGAACAATCGACGACCACTCACAGCGCACCGCGCAGCGGGCATTCCTTCGAAACTTGGAACGCGGTGAGGCCTACCAGTCGGATGCGCCGACTCTGTGGGACATCACCTTCCGTACGGCGGTGGCTCAGGCTGAACTGGAAGACCGCGAACAGCCCGCTGCCTACCACCGGGTGCGATTCCACGGCCCCAGTGCTGGCGAATCGGTCACCATTGTGACGACAAGGCCCGAGTTAATTCCTGCCTGTGTTGCCCTGGTCGCTCACCCCGACGACGAGCGCTACCAACACCTCTTTGGCCAGAGTGTCACCAGCCCACTTTTTGGGGTGTCTGTTCCCGTGAAGGCTCACCACCTTGCACAACAAGATAAAGGCACCGGCTTGGCCATGGTCTGCACCTTTGGTGATGTCACCGACGTGGTGTGGTGGCGAGAACTCGACCTGGAAACCAGGCCCATGTTGGGCCCCGATGGTCGAGTGTTGGCGGAAATCCCTGACGCCATCACCGACGCCGACGCCAAGGCCCACTATGAGCAACTAGTCGGCAAAACAGTGTTTTCCGCAAAAGCTCAGATGGTCGACATGTTGCGCGAATCGGGCGACCTGCTGGCTGAGCCAGAAGCAATTACCCACCCGGTGAAGTTTTTTGAAAAAGGCGACAAGCCCCTGGAGATTGTCACCACCAGGCAGTGGTACATCAGCAATGGCTCCAGAGACGACGATTTGAAAGCGCGTTTGATTCAGCGGGGCAAAGAGGTCGAATTTCACCCCGACTTTATGCGTGTGCGCTACGACAACTGGGTGGGTGGGTTGAGCGGAGACTGGCTCATTTCCCGCCAACGGTTCTTCGGCGTGCCGATCCCCGTGTGGTACCGACTCGATGAACACGGCGAGGTTCAACGAGAAGAAGTCCTCACCCCCGATGAGTCCAGCTTGCCGGTCGACCCCGCCTCAATGCCCGCACCGGGATATACCGAAGATCAGCGGGGCACGCCCGGAGGGTTTGTCGGAGAAGCCGACATCATGGACACCTGGGCGACGTCCTGCCTCACCCCTCAAATCGCTGGTGGTTGGGAAGAAGACCCGGAGCTTTTTGACTTGGTCTTTCCCTACGACTTAAGAAGCCAGGGCCAAGACATTATTCGTACGTGGCTGTTTTCCACGGTGCTACGCTCCGAATTGGAACACGGCACCGTGCCGTGGAAGCACGCCGGCATTTCGGGCTTCATTGTCGATCCTGACCGCAAAAAAATGTCAAAGTCCAAAGGAAACGTGGTCACCCCTCAAGGGATGCTCGACGACCACGGTTCCGACGCTGTGCGCTACTGGGCTGCGTCGTCACGACTGGGCACCGACGCCGCATTTGACCCCAACAACCCGAAAGTCATCAAGATTGGCCGTCGACTGGCGATCAAGGTCTTGAACGCGTCGAAGTTTGCGTACTCGTTCCCCGGCCAAGGTGGTGCGGTCACTGAAGCGCTCGATCTGGACATGCTCCACCAACTTTCTTCCGTGATTGAGCAGGCGACGGCGGCCTACGAGCAGTTCGATCACGCCCGTGCCCTCGAAGTCACCGAAACGTTCTTCTGGAGTTTCTGTGACGACTACCTCGAGCTGGTCAAAAACCGTGCTTACGCGGATGGTGACAGCGCACAGGAGGGAAACCCCGGACAGCAGAGCGCGATTAGCGCGCTAGGGCTGGCACTCGATGCCATGCTGAGGCTTTTCGCCCCCGTCATTCCCTTCGCCACCGAAGAGGTGTGGAGCTGGCAACACGAAGGCAGTATTCACCAGGCTGCGTGGCCCACGGTGGAAGAGCTTGGCCTTGGCAACAACGCCCACCCTGGTGTGTACGCGGTGACCTCCGAAGCGCTGATCGTCATTCGCCGTGCGAAAACCGACCGACACCTCTCACAACGGGCACCCCTGACACGGGTTTCTTTGGCTGCCCCTGAACTTCTCGCTCACGCGGCGGCTGATCTTCAGGCGCTCGGACATATCGAACAGCTTGACCTGAGTGTTGCGGATGACATCGAATTGATTGCCTGCGAGGCAGCCGAAGCGTGAGCTCAACACCCGCAACCGTCCGACCCATTGCGAAAGAGGACTTCACCGCCTGGCGCAGGCTTTTTGACGATTACGCCACCTTCTACAACACCACACTCGACGAGTCTGTGTATGAGGGCTTGTGGGGTTGGCTGTTAGACCCAAGCGTTCCCCTATGGGGTTTTGTCGCCGAATCAGAGGGCAAGATTGTGGGCTTTGCCCACCTTCAACAACAACGAGACACCTTCACGGCGTCGACCAGTTGGTTTCTTGACGACCTTTTTGTCGACCCCCAGCACCGCTCACAGGGCATCGCCCGGATACTGATCGCCGAAGTGAATCGTTTCTCGGCCGAGCACGGTGGCGGTCGCATCCGTTGGATTACCGACACCGACAACCACAGGGCACGGCGCCTCTATGACGATGTCGCACAACTCACCCACTGGGTGATGTATGAACAAGGAGGGAACACACCATGATGCTGGGTGGTCGCTTTGATGTGGGTCACGATTTTTCTCGGGTGGCCTCGGCTGAACTCCTGGAGCGAATCGCCCAGGCCGAAGCGGACCTGAGCGACGAGCAACGCCAATCAGCACGTTGGACTCTGACCTGGTTGGAAGGCTCGCCAGTCCTGGCCTTAGATGGCGGCCCCACCCTGCGGGAGGGTTCCGCCGAGGAGTACTAACTCACGACGTGTCATGCCGGAGACGAGTGACGTCGGAGTGTTAGGCCGACTTTTCTTGACGCCGCGCTGATTTCGGCACGATTGTCGGCGAAGCGTTTTTTAGGACCACATCTCGGGTGATGACCACTCGGGCGATTGTGTCCGAGGAGGGCACATCAAACATGACCGGCCCCAACACTTCTTCCAAGATGGCCCGTAACCCGCGGGCACCTGTTTGACGCAGCGCCGCGAGGTCAGCAATTTCCTCAAGGGCTCCCTGTTCGAACTCCAACTCCACATCGTCGAGCGCGAACATTCTCTTGTACTGCTTAATGAGGGCGTTTTTGGGCGTCTCAAGAATGTCCATCAGTGCGGTGCGATCCAGTGGTGACACGGTGGTCACCACCGGGAGCCTGCCGATGAATTCAGGGATCAGACCGAACTTGTGTAAATCTTCTGGCAGAACTTCGGAGAACATATCCTCGATGGCGCCCTTGGTGTGCAGTGGCGCCCCGAACCCAATGCCGTGTCGACCGACTCGCTGGGAAATGATTTCTTCTAAGCCAGAGAATGCCCCAGCCACTATAAACAAGACGTTGGTGGTATCGATTTGAATGAAGTCCTGCTGGGGGTGCTTGCGTCCACCCTGGGGTGGGACGGAGGCCACAGAGCCTTCCAAAATCTTGAGAAGCGCCTGCTGAACGCCTTCTCCTGAGACATCGCGTGTGATGGAGGGATTCTCGGCTTTCCGAGCAATCTTGTCCACCTCATCGATGTAGATAATTCCGGTCTCGGCACGCTTCACGTCATAGTCGGCTGCCTGGATCAGCTTCAGGAGGATGTTTTCGACATCTTCTCCGACATAACCCGCTTCGGTCAGTGCCGTGGCATCGGCTACTGCGAAGGGCACATTGAGCCGTTTCGCGAGGGTCTGGGCGAGGTAGGTTTTGCCACATCCCGTGGGGCCAATGAGCAGAATGTTGGATTTTTGAATCTCGACGTCGTCTGGTTCGGCGTTGCCCTGGGCAATCGCCCGGACACGTTTGTAGTGGTTGTAGACGGACACTGAGAGGGACTTTTTCGCCGGCTCTTGACCGATCACGTATTCCTCGAGGAAGTCGAAAATCTCCTTGGGTTTCGGCAGGTCGAAATCGACAACGCTGTCAGTGGTTTTCTCCGCTTGGCGCTCTTCGATGATTTCGTTGCACAGCTCCACGCATTCATCACAGATGTATACGCCTGGTCCTGCGATTAACTGCTGGACCTGCTTTTGACTCTTGCCACAGAACGAACACTTCAGAAGCTCGCCTGACTCACCTGCACGCGCCATTGTGGACCGCCCCCGCTCAATTGTGGAGTCCAATTCGTAGGAAGCCTACCGGTTTGCACCGATGAGGCCGGGTTTTTGGAGCTGAGAGTGTCGATAATCACACAGACCTAAACTGGGGCCACCATGGAGCACTCCCAGCGCCACACATCACTGGTCTTGAGCGCAGCAATGCTGACGGGACTGTGGGTGTTGGCGGCCGTTCCTGCCCTAGCTCATGACCAAGTGATTGAGACCACTCCTGGTGTGGGCGAGAGCGTCTCAGATCACCCTGTCGACATCATCATCACCACGTCTGGTGAACTTCTCGACTTGGGAGGAAACTCTGCAGGGTTTGCCATCATCGTCAACGACGAAGCCGGATTGTTCTACGGCGATGGCTGCGTCACCGTTGATGGAATTTCGCTGTCCACCTCAGCGAACTTGGGTGACACAGGGCCCTACACGGTGACCTACCAGTACATCTCCGGCGATGGCCACACCCTCTCCGGAGAATACGGCTTCGACTTTGAACGCCCGGAGGACTACCTTCCTGCTGCCGGGCAATCCCAAGCCCCCGTCTGCGGCGAGCCGCCCGTGTACCCGCTGGAATCAACAGGCTCCGATGAAGAACCTTCACAAGAGCTTGGCTCTGGCGAAGCAGAGCCCTCAGTGTCCGAACCATCGGCGCAACCGGCGACGGAACCCGCCGCGGGTAGCGTTAATCCATGGTGGGGCAGCCCGGCGACGATCGCCTCAATTGTGATCCCGCTCGGAATTGGCGCAGCGCTCGTGTACTGGTTTGCGAGGCGAAAGCCACGCCAAGCAGACTAGTGGCCACCTATAGCGACCCCCGGTACCGAATGACTTTTTCGGGATCTACCCTGCGGTGACGGCCTGCGGGCCGCCCGCGGGAACAATTCCGCCTTTTCGACTACTCAACACCTGATCGATGAGGCCGTAGCTGAGGGCTTCATCCGCGGTGAGGATTTTGTCGCGGTCGATGTCTTTTCGCACCTGCTCGATGGTGTGATTCGAGTGCTTGGAGAGGGTCTCCTCTAACCAGTCACGCAGACGGGCGATTTCTTTCGCCTGGATTTCAATATCCGAAGCTTGTCCACGACCCGCTTCGCCCATCATCGGCTGGTGGATGAGGATTCGAGCGTTGGGAAGCGCCAGGCGCTTACCCGGGGTACCGCCGGCAAGAATCACCGCAGCCGCAGAGGCCGCCTGACCCAACACGACGGTTTGAACTTCGGGCCGGATGTACTGCATGGTGTCGTAAATCGCGGTCATCGCGGTAAACGAGCCACCCGGTGAGTTGATGTACATCACAATGTCGCGCTCGGGGTCTTGGCTTTCCAACACCAACAGTTGCGCCATCACGTCATCGGCGGAGGCGTCATCGACTTGAACACCCAAGAACACGATGCGGTCCTCAAAGAGTTTTGCGTAGGGGTCTTGGCGTTTGAAGCCGTAACTGGTGCGCTCTTCAAAGCTCGGCAGGATGTAACGGGCTTCTGGCATGAAACGATTTTCCATTGCGATCTCCTTCTACCCGACTACTTCTTCTTGCCTGTTTCGGTACCGCCGCCACCGGACACATCGCTGGCTGACGCCCGAATGTGGTCGACAAACCCATATTCCAGGGCTTCTTCGGCGCTGAACCACTTATCGCGGTCGCCATCGGTCATGATTTGCTCCACCGTCTTACCGGTCGCTTCGGCGGTAATTTCCGCCAAACGCTTCTTCATGTCGTTGATCAGTTGCGCCTGAGTTTGAATGTCACTGGCTGTTCCACCGAAACCTCCGTGTGGCTGGTGGAGCAACACTCGTGCATTGGGGGTGATGTAGCGCTTGCCTTGGGAACCGGCAGTGAGCAACAGTTGGCCCATTGAGGCAGCCATACCGATCCCTACGGTGACGATGTCGTTGGGCACAAACTGCATGGTGTCGTAAATTGCCATACCCGCGGTGATCGAACCACCGGGCGAGTTGATGTAGAGGTAAATGTCCTTCTCGGGGTCTTCTGCAGCCAACAACAGCAGTTTCGCCGCAATCTCGTTGGCGTTGTCGTCCCGAACTTCTGAACCGAGCCAAATAATTCGTTCTTTGAGCAGGCGATCGAACACGCTCTGCTGCATCATCGGTTCAGCCATGATCTCCTCACAGGGTTGCCTTGTGTCTGACTATTCGACAGTAGTGCTCCCGGGCTGAACACCCTGGGCGTGTTCGCCCTCGGCAGAGGGCGAAGCGCACTTTAGTGGTCGTGCTCGTCAGGGGTCGTCGAGCCCACTTCGCCGAGGAAATCAGTCAAGTCGACTTTTTTCCCCTTGGAGTCCTTAATGCTCACCTCGCGCAGAGCCACCGAAAGGGCCTTTGATCGTGACACTTCGTTGGCGATTGTGCCCAACTGGTTTTGCTGGCTCAGTGCCTGGATAAACTCAGCCGGTTCCATCCCGTATTGACCAGCCGACTGCACCAGGTAGCTGGAGAGTTCCTCTTGGGTGGGCTGAATATCGAGAGAGGCGATCAGTGCGTCAAGGACAAACTGGGTCCGCAGCGACTTCTGGGTCGATTCGGTCACCTCAGCGCGGTGTTCATCATCCTGGAGGCGCTTTTCTTGCTCCAGGTGACGGTGAACTTCGGCCTCCACGACGCCGTCTGGAACGGGAAGGTCGAGCTCTTCCAGCATCTTCTCGACCAGTTTGTCTCTGGCTTCCTGCGCTTGAGCGAGGCGCCCTTTGCGCTCCACTTCTTTCGCGAGGTCTTCGCGAAGCTCCGCGATGGTGTCGAACTGGCTGGCAATTTGCGCGAAGTCGTCATCAGCTTCGGGTAGTTCGCGCTCTTTCACCGACAACACGGTGACTTCAATGTCTGCAGTCTCACCGGCGTGGTCGCCACCGAGTAGTTCGGAGGCAAAGGTGGTGGTCTCCCCCGCAGTCAACGTGTCGAGTGCTTCGTCGATTCCATCGATGAGCTGGCCGGAGCCCATTTCGTAGCTAATCGAGTTGGCCGTATCAATCGTGTTGTCACCGATTTTGGCGACCAAGTCGAGTTGGACAAAGTCTCCCGACGAGATGGGGCGATCCACACTGACCAGGGAGGCGAAGCGCTCACGCAGGGAATCGAGTTCCTCATCGACGGCTTTCTTATCCGTGGAGAGCGCTTCCACCTCGAGGGTGTATTTCGAATAATCCGGAAGCTTCACTTCGGGACGGACATCCGTTTCGACGGTGATGATTAAGTCACCGGAGAAATCTTTTTCTTCAGGCCACGTTGTCACGTCAGCCTCTGGTCGACCCAGAGTGTCAATGCCCTCTTCCGCGACCGCCTCCTGGAAAATGCGGTCCAAACCTTCACTGACGGCGTGGTTCAGCACTTCACCGCGACCGATGCGCTGGTCGATAATCGGCGGCGGCACTTTACCTTTACGGAAGCCGGGAATAGTGACCTGCTCAGCGATGTGAGTGTAGGCGTGGTCGATGCTGGGCTTTAGCTCCTCGGGGCTCACCGCAATGGTGAGCTTCACGCGGGTGGGACCCAAATTTTCGATGGTGGTCTTCGGCACTTAAATACTCTCCCGGGTTGATGACGTGCGCGGGCTGGTCGGGGCGACAGGATTCGAACCTGCGACCTCCCGCTCCCAAAGCGGGCGCTCTACCAAGCTGAGCTACGCCCCGAAAGGAGTCCCTGTCAGCCCACAGTGAATCGATAGCGCACGCTGCGCGCTATCGACCGTGAACAGTGTAGCCCAGGCAGTGTTTACGCCCGTGACTGGAACAGATGCACTACGATGGAGAAATCCTGGGGATGTAGCTCAATGGTAGAGCCTCAGTCTTCCAAACTGATGGTGCGGGTTCGATTCCCGTCATCCCCTCCACGATTTTCCTCCGGCTGAGTATGGCCCCTCAAGGGCCACTCTGTCGTGCGTTGGTCGGGTGAAGACTGTGCCGTGAACCCCACACTCAACACCACTCGACCACCCTGCTGTTCCAACTGAGTGCCACTGGAGTGGGCCTCAATTGTGGACAAACCGATTCCCCCGCCGGCCGAAGGCACCATCCGGTGTAACACCCCAGGGTTACTCACACTCATGAGCACTCGCTCCGGATCAGGCCGGGTAATGTTCAGCGTGATACTGCCCGGTCGCCCGTGACGGACCGCGTTGGATAACGCCTCCGAAAACACCATAAACACTCGATCGGCGAGTGCCGGTTCACCATCCAGCAGCCGCCACACCTGGGGGTCCACGCTGTGGTCGATGGGCCGCGCGGCAGACCACACAGTGATGAGCGACTCAAAACGCGCCTGTGTGGGGAGGAATTCTCGGGTGTCCTGGTCATCAAAAAAGGTATCTAACCGCCGTCCCATTTCTTCCAACGCCTCAGGCAACTCGTCGGGCACAAAGTCGGGGGTGCGAAACAGGGCGGCCCACGCAACCAGTTCTGCCTGCACCCCGGAATGGAGCACGTCGGCGACTGTGGCCATGCCGTCACGAGTGCCGACGTGGTGTTGTGCGGTCCTGGTGGCCAGACCCGAAAGGGTCTTCGCCTGAATGTCCTCTCTCCTGAGCGTCACCTTAATCAGATGCTCAGCAACGGAAAAACCTGTCCCCATAATGGCCAACATGGTGGGTGCCGCGAACACGAAACCGACGGGGGTTCCCAGGGCTCTGGCAGCAACCACCATAAGCGTCGTCGTAGTGGTCCCGGCGGCACTCAAACCCGCCAC
This sequence comes from Pontimonas salivibrio, assembly GCF_002950575.1. Classification (NCBI taxonomy): domain Bacteria; kingdom Bacillati; phylum Actinomycetota; class Actinomycetes; order Micrococcales; family Microbacteriaceae; genus Pontimonas; species Pontimonas salivibrio. The sequence continues at coordinate 704,214 of NZ_CP026923.1, read as the reverse complement.
AATCCAGGCGAAGCGAACGACTGCGGTCCGGGGCTGCAGTCGAGTCACGATCACGCGCAGTAACCAAAACGCCCCCCCAAGTACGGGCAGCGTGGACACGGCAATGAGCGTTTCGGTACTCCACCCGAAACGCTCCCACATGAAGACCGCCACGATGGGAAGGCTCACGAGCAACAGCGATGCCCCGCGGGTGGGAAGGATTTCGCGCCAACGCAGGTCTTTCGGGAAAATCGTGTCGGGATCATCCGCTAGTTCTTTTTGAGCCTCTGAGGAAAGCGAGCCGTGCGGGGGTGCCTCAGTCACCACCGCGTGCTCGAGATCGCGCTTCGTCTCATGGCTAAGCGGCCGAATCACTTCCTCCACAAGTGCATCAATTTCGAGGGCAACATAATCGGGGCGTGTGGGTGGAGAGACCTTCCACGGCAAGAGCAGTTGATCGATATGAGCTTGGGCGCGGGCCATCACTTCCGCAACTGTGGGTGCATCGTCGCCGCGATCTGCGAGACCGAGAGACACGATGGATTCCTGTGCTTGGTCGATTCGACGCCGAGCAACCCGCGAGCGCTGCAACAGTTCGACGAGCACACCGGTGAGAGCGAAAAGGGGAACGACGAACACAATGCTTAAGGCAAAGCGGGAAGGACTCAGTGGCACGGTGGGCACACCAACCAGCAGGTACGCGTAGTCCACGGCATAGATGCGCACAACGGCCAGTAGGACAAACACGCTCGTGGTAATGAGGGCTGGGGGTGGCTTAACCGGAAGAAAAAACAGGAGCCACCACAGCAACAACGCGACCGCTCCCATTGCTGCGTGTCCGAGCAGAGTCGGGAGGAAATGCCCCTCATATTGGGGATTCGCGTAAGGCCCCCAACCGGAGAGCATCGTGAGGGAAAACGTGATGGTCACGACAAGTGCGATACCGGCTGGAGTCATACCACCACGGCCTCCCAACAGGGACAGGTAGGACGCCAGACCGCGCATCTAGATCACCTGATCGGGTGGACCAAAAAGGGCGATGTATTCCCTCGCTGCCGCAACTCGGGCGTTGAGCGAGGCACTTCCGTCCACTCCCAAACGGGCAAAAAGTCGCGTCACTATTCTCTCGGTGGCCGCCACAGTGGTGCCCCGATGTTCGGCAATGGCGGCATTGGATAACCCTGCCGCGATGAGTCGCCAGACCTCCATTTGGGGTGTGGTGAGGGAAGCTGCTTCCTGCGCGAAAGGTGAGCTTGGTTGTGGCTCCAGTAACTGCGGTTGACGGTTTCGAAGCGCAGCTTCGACGACGCTCAAGAGTTCGCCCTGGTTAGTGACTTGTTGTTTGCTGGCCACCACGGTGTGCGCGGGAATTGCTTTGGCTTCTCTCGCCAGGTGTGAGGCCGGATAATTGCTCATTAAGACAACGGCCAGGTGGGGCGCCCTGGTGGCAAGAATCAGCGCCAATTCACTACCGGAGGGCGGTGAACCCAGATGAACATCGGCGACCAGAAGGTCGGGGTCACACTCGTCGAATTGGGCGACAGCGTCTTCGGCTCCCGCCACCGCGGTCACCTCAAAGCCGTTGTGGCTAAGCGCATCCGCTACTAACCCCCGGGTCATGGGGTGATCTTCGACAACCATTGCACGCCGAGCCACCATGGCATTGCCCCCTCATCTGACATTCTCGCGAAGCGTCGAAGACCCTCTCGGCGCAAAAGTTAAAGCCAGGTTAGTATCCTTACCGGGCACTCTACAGCGTGGGACCGCTCCCCACCACGGGAATTAACGACTGAGGGTGCTGTGCGTCACGCGGCCTTCAACTACCGTCAGCTCCACGGGAAGCTCACGCAAGGCCTGAGCGAGCCGACTGGGATCACTGGCAAAGGCTCTTCCCAACCAGAGCGGGTCCGCGCCTAACACCGCGAGATCGGCCGGCTCGCCCACAGCGACATCATTTCTGGCCGATGCCCGGAAGGCCGCTCGAACCCCAATGCGTTGAGCGGCGACCCAGGACGAACGGTCGTCATCGGTTCTCGCCACTGCAGCCGCTATTTGCGCCAGAGGGTCCAGCGAGGAGACGGGGGCGTCTGAACCAAAAACCACGTGAGCACCGGCATCGAGCAGAGACCGTATGGCAATGACCCGGTCGGTTCGGTCACTCCAATAGTGGTCGGCGACTTCCCTGTCGTCGACAGCGTGCTGAGGTTGGACGCTTGCCGTCACACCGAGGGTGGCAAACCGGGAAAAATCCACATCGCGAAGAAGTTGCGCGTGTTCGATTCGCCCCGGCACTCCGACCGCCTCGAAGAGGTCAAGGACGACACGATTGGCTTCGTCACCGATCGCGTGAAAGGCGGGGGAAAGACCAGCGTCTTTGCCGCGAACCATGAGCGCCTCTAGTTCCGCTACCGGATAGTTCATCGCCCCGAACTCCTCACCGGGGATACCGCGGTAGGGCTGACAGCAGTAGGCAGTGCGGGTGTTGAGTGAACCGTCGGTGATGACTTTCAAGTAGCCGACACTGACTCCTGGCGCGACCGGTTTTCCGGTCTGATCCCCGCGCCCAATGGCCTGCTCTAAGTAATCCGGATACACCGCGTAATGCACGCGAGTGCCCCAATCGTCGCGTCCTAGTCGGCGGCGTTGCCAGTTGGCGTGGTTGTCATCGAAATCAAAATCGACAATTCCGACAACACCCCTGGCAGAAGCGGCCACAAGCGCATCAGCCACCCACTGGTCGCGGCTATCGCCATCCACACTGGCGAGCTTTTCGGCTAAGCCGAACGCTTCGCGCTCCCGAAGGACACCTTCGGGTAGGGCTTCAGCATGGCCCAGCATTTCGGCTGCTGCGGTGTTTAACCACACCGAGTGCAAGTCGATACTCCACAACACCCACGGCTGTGCACCCGAAAACTGATCCAGCAGCGCCGCGGTTTTCGGATCCGACCACAGGCCATCTCGAAACCCGGCACCAATCATCACATCGGCAGTGTTGGCTGCTTCGGCTGTGGCTGTCGCCATTAACTGTGCTGCTTCCACAGCCGATTCGGCAGCTTCTAGGGACACCCGGCGGCGATACTCAGCCCACGACCCCAAGTGGACGTGTTCATCCCAGAGGCCAGGGGCAAGGACGCGGCCATCGAGATCGTGTTCTTCTAGGGCAGCATCCGCCTCGATTGAGCCGGCTGCACCAATGTGATCAATAAGGCCACCGCGCACACGCACATCGACGAGGCCGCGCTCCGGTTGATCAAAGAGGGTCGCGCGGCGAAGAATCATAGAAAAAACTCTAACGTCGCCTAATGCCTGGCCTGACAGTGCGGGCAGTAGTAAAGCTTCCTCGCCTGCATCGGGGCCATCACGACGTGGTGGCCACACACCAGGCAAGGCTCCCCCTCACGTTTATACACAAAGTGTCGAAACGCTCGAGCGCGCAGGGCCTTTTTTGCCCCCGCGGGGGTGAGATCGTCCCTTGTGACCATGACACCCGTTTTCACACCGCGCCTCAGTAACACCCCCCAGTCGTCCCATAGAGCCTCTAGTTGCTCTGTGCTGAGCGAGCGGGCAGGTTGAAAAGGATCGAGCCTGTGGCGAAACAGCAGTTCGGCTCGATACACATTGCCAATTCCGCTGACAATTTTCTGATTCATCAACGCGATTCCGACCGGTGTGGACGTTTTCGCCATTCGCTCAATAAAGCGTTGACGGTTGACGGTGTCTGAACCGACCAACGGGTCTGGCCCGAGCGTCGAAGCCAGCTCTGAGGCGTCCCCTGGCCTCATCAGCTCACAGGCGGTGGGGCCCCGCAAATCCGCCACAACAGATGGTCCCGCCAGGCGCAGACGCACTTGACCCACCGGCTCCGGTGGAAAGTCTTCAGCGTCAACTTGTCTGAGCCCTTCCTCCACGCGACGTGGCGCTCTCGGTGCTCCCAACGACTCGTTTTCCGTCACACCGTGAACACTCCACGCACCGTAAATACCCAAATGTACCCGCAGCACCCAGTCGCCCCCGAAGGCCGCAAAAAACTGTTTGCCTACAGCCCAGGCGTCATCCATGACCAGACCGTCCAGTAGCGCCGCTCCCTCGCGGAAACGTCCCTGCGGTGAAGACGCCGCTAACGCGTGGCCGACGAACGAGCGACGAAAGAGCCCGGCAACCCGGTGAACGGTGTGGCCCTCAGGCATACCTTAGAAAGTCTGACCGGAGGCGGGAACGTCCCCGCTGGTCTCGAAGTGGCGAATCTGGCTGATCCTCCGAACGTGCCGCTCATCACCGCTAAACGCGGTGGCGATGAACGCCTCAATGAGCATCACCGCCTCATCAAAACCGTGCTGCCTGGCCCCAATAGCCGCCACGTTCGCGTCGTTGTGTTCCCGAGCCAAAACCGCTGTGTCGCGATTCCAAATTAACGCTGCTCGTACCCCGGGGACTTTATTTGCGGCAATTTGTTCACCATTTCCCGAGCCACCCAAGACAATTCCGAGAGCCTCCACGCCCGCCAACTGATCGGCCACCACTGCCTGCCCGGCCGCAATGCAGAACCCTGGGTAGTCATCAAGTGCGTCAAAAACTGTGGGCCCATGATCGATGACTTCGTGTCCCCCGCCTTCCAAGTGGTCGGCCAGATCGCGCAGCAATTCAAGGCCGGCATGGTCGGTTGCTAAGTGAATGCGCATCGTGCCTTAGTCGCTAGAAAGTAACAGTCGGATTAACGAAGGAGAGCTCCCCTGCATTAAAACCTATTTTGCCGTATTGTAGGTTATTCCGAAGCGTGGATGGAGTTGTCTTGAGCTTTCCCGAATTTCGCCGAGCAGTGCGCGGCTATGACCCAGACGAGGTCAGCCGCTTCGTTGGCGAACTCCAAAGCCGAATTGACAAGCTCGAGCAGGAGCAGTCTGAGCACGCCAGAGACAACCAACGGCTCAGCCGTGAGCTTCAAGAAGCCAATGAACGTGCCGGCCGCGCGAAGCCCAGCTTCGCCGAATTAGGTTCCGCCTTCGAAGAGACTCTTCGCCTCGCAGAAGCCCAGTCTCAAAAGATTGTCCAAGAGGCGTCAGCTGAAGCGACTGATGTGTTGGCTAACGCCCGTAGCGAATCCACCAAGATGCGCGAAGACGCTGCGAAAGAGTCACGCAAGACCGTGTCGGAAGCACAGCGGGCAGCGGAGGACCTTCGCCTTGACAGTGAACGCGAAGCCGCTCAGCTGCGCCAGCAAGCTGCCGACGAAATTGCCAAAGCCACCAACACGCGTACCCGCGCGGAGCGCGCGGCCGCCACAATGATCAGCCAGGCCGAAAAACAGGTCTCTGAAATCAAAGCCGAAGCGTCCCGTCAGGTCGAACAGCTCAAACGTGAAGCATCCGAACTTCTCCACGCTGCCCAAGAACGCGCAGTGGCAACCGATGCATCCATTCGTCAACAGATTGACGAGGCGGAACGTGCTCGGGCCACTATCCATGAAGAGGCCGACGAATACGCCCAGAAGGCCTACCAACAAGCTGACCTGCACGTGCAAAACGCCGCCAAGCGCGCAACCGACCTCGGTCAGGAAGCCGACCAGGTCCTCAAAGCGTCCCAACAGCGAGCTGACGACCTCACCCGGGAAGCCAGGAGCTATTCGGAGCGACTCATATCTGAAACGGTTAATCGCTCTCGCGGTATTGCCCGCGACACTGAAGACTTGGTCAACTCGATGGTCAGCGATGCAGAAAGCCACATGAGTGACCTGCGCCGCCAGCAAGCGATGCTAGACGAATATGTGCAAAAGATGCGTCGCGCGGCCAGTGAAGTCGACCTCGAAATCACCAGCCTGCAGGCACCGAGCCTTGAAGATATGAAGCCGATTTCTCCGCAAGCTCCGGCTGAAGCCGCCGAGTCGGAAGAAATGCTTGACGCCGTTGAGGTTCCCATCGAGGAATCTCGCGACAAGTAACAGGCCTCGGGCCGTACACTCTCGGTAAAGGTTCCCGAGATGAGGGCACTGTTCTGTCTCGGCCATTGGAGCACCTAGATATTGTGTTGTTGGCCTGTGGCCCGCTGAAATCGTAAGGAGAGCGAATTGCCCGGTGAGAACCTGACCCGTAAAGAGGCCAAGTCCCGCGCAAGGGATCTCACCACACGTTCCTACCTGCTGGACATTGACCTGTCTCAGGCCGCCTCGTCAGACACTTTTCGCACCCACGCCACCATCCACTTTCTCGCGACCGCCGGTAAGCCAACGTTCATCGATGCGCTTGCCCATGTCGTTCACCGAGTGACCTTGAACGGTCGTGAACTAGTGGTCGATGACGTCTTCGACGGATCCCGCATTGCTTTAGATGACTTAGGCGCCGAAAACGAACTGGTGATTGAGGCTGATTTTTCCTACACAAACACCGGCGAAGGTCTGCACAAGTTTGTCGACCCTGTCGACGGTGAGGTGTACCTCTACAGCCAGTTCGAAGTGCCCGATTCGAGGCGAGTGTTTCCGGTCTTCGAACAGCCCGACCTCAAGGCCACGTTCGAGTTTCAGATCAGGGCGCCACAAGGCTGGACCGTGGTGAGCAACCAGGCCACACCTGAGGCCAAGCAGGATCAGGGCTCCCTCGTGTTTTCTTTCTCCCCCACACCCCGCATTTCCAGCTACATCACCGCGCTTATTGCGGGTCCCTACCAGGTGGTGCGGGACGAACTCACCAGCTCTCAGGGCAAAACGGTTCCTCTAGGTATTTACGCCAGACAGTCACTGTTTGAGTATTTGGATCCGGACTACCTCTTTGACGTCACCAAAAAAGGTTTCGCCTACTTTGAGGAAAAGTTTTCCTACCCGTACCCCTTTGATAAGTACGACCAGTTGTTCGTGCCCGAATTTAACGCTGGGGCAATGGAAAACGCAGGCGCAGTGACCTTCACCGAAAACTACGTCTTCCGAGGTGAAGTGTCTGACGCGATGCGCGAGCGACGCGTTGTCACCGTCCTTCACGAGCTTGCCCACATGTGGTTTGGTGACTTGGTCACCATGCGCTGGTGGAACGACCTGTGGCTCAATGAGTCGTTTGCGGAATGGGCATCCACTATCGCCACAGCCGAAGCAACAGAGTGGACAGAGGCGTGGACCACTTTCCAAGCGATGGAAAAAAACTGGGCCTACCGCCAAGATCAGTTGCCCTCAACCCACCCCATTGTGGCGACGATCAACGACTTAGAAGACGTCCAAGTGAACTTCGACGGCATCACCTACGCCAAGGGTGGTTCTGTGTTGAAACAACTGGTTGCCTGGGTGGGCCGCGATGCCTTTTTCCAAGGCGTCGCGAACTATTTCCACAAACACGCCTGGCTGAACACCGAACTTCGTGACCTGCTCTCCGAATTGGAAGTTACCAGCGGTCGGGACCTTTCTGGTTGGTCCAAGAAATGGCTAGAAACTGCCGGTGTCAATACTCTGCGACCCGAAATGACTGTCGATTCCGACGGCGTATTGACCTCATTTGCCATTGTTCAAACTGCGCCGGAAGATTGGCCCACCATTCGCCCGCACCGTCTCGCCATTGGCGTCTACCGTGACACCGGATCGGCCGTCGAGCGTGTTCACCGAGTGGAGTGTGACGTCGACGGTCCACGCACGGAAATCACCGAACTGGTGGGTGTTCACCGCAGTGACATGATTCTCATCAACGACGACGATTTGGCATACGCCAAGATCCGACTGGATGAGCAATCTGAAGCGTTTGCCCGTGAGCATTTAGACAAGATCGCCTCCCCGCTTGCACGCTCCCTGGTGTGGTCAGCGACCTGGGATGCCACCCGGGATGGCGAAATGCCCGCCCGGGATTTCCGGAAACTGATTGTGGCCAACCTCGAAGCGGAAACAGAAAGCACCACAGTGCGCACCGTTCTCGGGCAATTGCGTGTGGTCAGCACCATTTACGCGGACCCCGCGACCACCAGGCAAGCACAGAGTGAGGTTGCCGATCGTCTCTGGGAGATGACCTTGGCGGCCACACCAGGAAGTGACAACCAATTCCAGTTCCTGAAAGCGTTCAGCCAAATGGCGACCACTTCAGAGCACGCCGGTATTCTGCGCGGTCTTCGAGACGGTTCCACTGTGTTGCCCAAACGCCCTCTTGATACCGATCTGCACTGGGATGTCCTGGGTGGTCTTGTCCTCCTGGGTGAAGCAGGCGCAGAAGAGATCACTGCCCAACGAGAGATGGACAACACCTCCAACGGACACCAGGCAGCCGCTCGACTCCACGCAATGATTCCCACCCCTGAAGCGAAAGCAAACACTTTCAACACGCTGATCAGCGATGAGACAATGCCCAACGCGCTCGTGCGTGCCGCCACAATCGGCTACACCCACGTCAATGATGCGTCCCTGCTGGAAGGCCTGGTTGCGCCCTACTTTGAGCAGTTGAGCTCAATCTGGGAATCCCGCAGCTACAAAATGGCCGAGTATCTCGTCGAAGGTCTCTTCCCCGCTCCCCTGGCCTCAGCCGCGCTGGAGGAGGCCTGCGTGGAGTGGCTCGCCGAGAACGACGGCCCGCCGGCCCTTCGCAGGATGATCGAAGAGAACTTGGCCGGTGTGATTCGTGCTCGCACCGCACAACAGCGCGACCTCAACGCTGGCTGAATTCCACCGTCCACTGCGCCGTTAGCATGGGGCCATGGATGATCAAGAGCCCGAGTGGTGGATTACGGTCGTAGAGTTTTTTGGTGACAACGAGCGTGTCGCCCAGATTGTGTTGACTCTTCTCAGTGGGGTTATCGCCATCGTGTTGTTGCGCGTCGCAATCAGCCGAATCGTCAACCGAGTTGTCACCGATGTGAAAAAGCGCCACGGAGCCGAAGACACCCAGGCGCTTACGATGAGTCCTGTTGAGGCGATGCGGCAGGTGCAACGCACCAGAACGTTAGGGTCCGTGCTGAATTCCTTCGCGGGTTGGACCGTCGGCATTGTGGTGGTCTTGATGGTCCTTGCGGAAGCGGGAGTATCCGTCACACCTCTGATTGCCAGTGCCGGAATCCTGGGGGCGGCGATTGGTTTTGGGGCTCAATCCCTCGTGCGTGATGTGCTGAACGGGCTATTCATGGTCTTTGAAGACCAATTGGGCGTAGGTGATGTGGTGAACGTGGGTGAAGTCTCCGGAGTCGTTGAGCGCCTAGGGGTTCGGGTGACTGAAATCAGAGACGTCGACGGGACCCTGTGGTTTGTCCGAAACGGAGAAATCATTCGTGTGGGCAACTACAGTCAAGACTGGGCCAGGGTGGTAGTCGATATCCCCATCCCCTACGAGTCTGACGTCTCAGAAGTTCAAGACCGCCTGTTGGACACCGCAAAAGCGTTTAGCCAACATCCTGACTGGCGACGGAAAGTCCTGGCGGAGCCGGAGATTTGGGGCATCGAATCTATTTCTGCTGAAGCTCTCGTGGTTCGCATGGTGGTGAAAGTCCGCGGTGGTGAACAGTGGGCGGCCAAACGTGCCCTGCACGCCGAGATCAAGAAGGCTTTGGACCACGAAGGCATCGATTTGCCACCTCTGAACCGTATGGTCCTTGATGGGATTCAAGGTGTCCGAAGTGCCACCAAACGGGCAGCCACCGACGCAGCAGAGAAGCCTGAGTGATGGCGTGAGTGACAGTATCGGTGGCGCTGCGCCATCGTTTTATGAACAAATCGGCGGCCATGCCACGTTTGACAAGCTGGTGCGCCGCTTTTACGAGGGCATTAAAAGCGACCCCGTTCTTGCCCCCATGTATCCCGAGGATGACATGGAGGGAGCCATTTGGCGCCTCACCGCGTTTCTTGAGCAGTATTGGGGTGGACCCACCACCTACTCCGAGCAGCGGGGTCACCCGCGTCTGCGGATGCGACACCAGCCTTTTAAAGTCAACCCGGATGCGAAAGAGCGTTGGCTAGGACACATGGAAGTGGCCGTGAATGAGTTGGAGCTTCCGGAGCTTCAACGCGCCACCCTGTGGGACTATCTGGAGCGCGCAGCACTGAGCATGGTCAATACTTTCGAGAATTAATCGTTCGCCTCTGGTTCGCCGAGGCCCTCTGGCTCGCTGTGTCCTTTCACCAGGACATATCCGTGGAGCGCGCTGAGTCGAATCCAGTGCCCTGAGGTGTGAACAGCAAGGGAGCGTTGGTCGAGTAAGCCCAACGCGTCGGCAGCAAAACCTGCGGCCCAAGGAATGGACTTTTTATGGGGCATTGGTTGGCCCCACACTTCAGAGCGCACTTTCTGCAACACCGATTCACCCACCGAATCAGGTATCGCCTCGGAAATGGCTTCAATTCCCCTGCGGGCAGCGTCTCCCAGTTGCGAGGCTGGTATTCCCATCCGCCGCTTCCACCCTTCTCTAGGCGGAGTGATTGCCGGCCATTGGATGGATGGCGCGGCAGTGGGAAGGGTCACCTCAACTTCTCCTTGCTGGGCTTTTTTATCCGAGCTATCAACGTCTTGTTGCTCCAGCGCTTGCTCGATTCGATGCATGAACGACTCGATTGGCACGACTTGGTCAAATTGCTGGTCGGTTGGGATTTCCGCAACCCTCAAACCCAAGACGGTGGGGGTTTGGTCCAGTAGACCTCGAGGCATCAAAATTCCGACATAGCATTGGGCGAATCCGTCTGACGCCACAATCCTCGTGTTGCCGTCGATTACCCGACGTGCACGCCCAAGGAAGCTCAACAGATCACCCGCCACCGCGGGGGATGCAAGGGTGAGGGTGGGGCTCATCTGCTACCTCTCCCCCGTGGGTTCACCACGGGGATTGGGATGCGTTAGTCGCGGGTTAGTTTGCGATAGGTCGAACGGTGTGGTGTGGCCGCTTCGGGTCCTAAACGCTCGATCTTGTTTTCTTCGTAGGCTTCGAAGTTTCCTTCAAACCAGTACCAGTTCGCTGGGTTTGCTTCAGTGCCTTCGTAGGCCAAGATGTGGGTGGCGACTCGGTCGAGGAACCACCGATCGTGGGTAATCACCACCGCACAGCCGGGGAACTCCAAGAGGGCGTTTTCCAGGCTGGAGAGGGTTTCCACATCGAGGTCGTTTGTGGGTTCGTCAAGAAGCAACAAGTTGCCACCCTGTTTCAGGGTGAGGGCGAGGTTGAGACGGTTTCGCTCTCCACCGGAGAGCACCCCCGCTTTCTTCTGCTGGTCGGGACCCTTGAAACCAAAGCTGGAGACGTAGGCGCGGGAAGGAATTTCGACGTTTCCGACCTGGATGATGTCCAGGCCGTCAGAAACCACTTCCCACAGGCTCTTGTTGGGGTCAATGCCCGAGCGACCTTGGTCGACGTAACTGATTTTGACACTCTCACCAATTTTGAGCTCGCCGCCGTCTAAGGGTTCGAGCCCCACAATGGTTTTAAACAGGGTCGACTTTCCGACACCGTTGGGTCCAATAATTCCGACAATGCCGTTTCGGGGAAGACTGAAACTCAGTCCATCAATGAGGACACGATCGCCGAAGCCTTTGTTGAGGTTGTGGGCTTCGAGCACCATGGCACCCAGGCGAGGCCCGGGCGGAATCTGAATTTCTTCGAAGTCGAGCTTCTTGGTGCGCTCCGCCTCGTCAGCCATCTCCTCATAACGCGAGAGTCGCGCTTTGGATTTCGCTTGACGACCTTTTTGGTTGCTTCGCACCCAGTCGAGTTCTTCGGCCAGTCGCTTCGCCAGTTTTTGGTCTTTTTTGCCTTGGACTTGGAGACGCTCGGCTTTCTTCTCCAAATACGTCGTGTAGTTGCCTTCGTAGGGGTAGAGGCGACCACGGTCAACTTCAGCAATCCACTGGGCCACGTGGTCCAAGAAGTAGCGATCGTGTGTGATGGCGATGACCGCACCGTGGTACTTCGAGAGGTGCTGCTCTAACCACAACACGCTTTCGGCATCGAGGTGGTTGGTGGGCTCATCAAGCAACAGCAGGTCTGGTTTTTCCAGCAACAGTTTGCACAGTGCCACGCGGCGTTTTTCTCCACCGGAGAGGTGCGTGATGGACTCGTCGGAGGGTGGGCAGCGCAGGGCGTCCAGCGCCTGCTCTAACTGGGAGTCAAGATCCCATGCGTCGGCGGCATCAATCGCTTCTTGAAGCGTGCCCATTTCTGCCATCAGCGCGTCAAAGTCAGCATCGGGGTTTGCCATCTCGGCGGAAATTTCGTTGAACCGCTCGACTTTGGAATAGATTTCTCGCACACCGTCGCGGACGTTTTCGATGACCGTCTTGGTTTCATCAAGTTCCGGTTCTTGCATCAAGATGCCGACGCTGTAGCCGGGGCTGAGGGTGGCATCGCCGTTGCTGGGCTCATCGAGCCCAGCCATGATTTTCAGGATGGTTGATTTACCGGCCCCGTTAGGGCCCACCATGCCGATCTTCGCTCCGGGGTAGAACGACATGGTGACATCGTCGAGGATGACCTTGTCTCCCACTGTTTTGCGGGCTTTGATCATGGTGTAAACGAATTCGGCCATAGCTATCAGTCTAGAGTTTCACGCTCGAGCACGAGACAGCGACCATCAGGAAGTGGCGCTACGACATCGACGGCGAGCCATTCGTCGGTGTATTGACCCACAAGGCATTCACCAGCAAAGGCGACCGCCACACTGACCGAATCTGCTGGCAGGGCGATTAGCGACTTTTCTGGAGTCATTTCGATATCAGCGGCCTGGAAGCCTGCGCCGATCAGGGCCTGGGTGATGTCCTCAGCCGACACCGGAAGCACACCGGCACCGCTCTCGGCCAGAGTGTGTTCAAAAAACGGAAGATTGGTTGCGGCTGGAAGGTCGGGGTAAAACTCTGGCGGGGCCTCGGGCTGGGACGACTCATCCGGGTTGGGCTGCACCTCATTGATCCCGGCACTGGTCTCAGCTGGCGGGCTGGTGTCCGTGGGTCCTGTGCAGCCAGCGAGGACGCTCAGGGTGGTCACCGCAGCCAACATGCCGGCACACCGTTTCACCCTTAGCGTCCTCTCTTAGCGGAAGACCCCAGTCTAGAAGGAGTCGGCGCAGGCTGGGCCTGAGCGCTAAGCCACCTCCGGATCATCCTCGGATTCCAGCTGTTCAACAAGACGGGTGTTCTTGGTGTACTCGGTGGTGCCCCAGAGGAGATCGTGCCCCAGTGATTCGGCTTCGATCTCGACTGCGGTCCCCGTGGAGCTGTCGTTTTCCCATTCCCGCACGCGAACCCTTCCGGCAACGACTACGCGGTCACCCTTGTGGATGCTGTCGTGGGTGTTTTGCGCCAGTTGGCGAAAAGCGACCACGGTAAACCAGTTGGTGTCGAGATCGACCCATTTGTTTTCCCTGGTGTCAAAACGTCGGCGGTTGGAGGCTAGCCGAAAGCTGGTGATGGCAAGGCCCTCCGCGGTGGTGACGTGGCGTGGCATCGTGGCCACAATTCCGGCAGTACTCATTGTGCTCATTTTTTGGTTCCCCTTGTGCGTCGGTGTGATGCCCGTACGGGCAGGCATACCCTGACAAAAACCACTGAGTTGCAGACAGTGTGCCTGCCTTTTAGGGGAGAGCTAAAGCGCCACCGTTGACTGTGGACAAAACGCCTTTATGGGGAATTAGCTCTGCAGGTAAGGCTGGAAGCTTTGGCGTACTTTTTTGACCTTCGGGGCCGCAACAGCCAAACAGTAACCCTGGGTGGGGTTCTTCGCGAAGAAATCCTGGTGGTAATCCTCAGCCTGGTAGTAGGGCCCCAACGGCGAAATCTCGGTCACCACATCGCCATCCCACATCTCCGCCGCACGCTCACGGGCTGCCTCAAAGAGTGCCTTCTCTTCTTCATCGTGGTAAAACATCGCCGAGCGGTACTGGGTTCCCACATCAGCGCCTTGGCGATTGAGTTGCCGGGGGTCGTGGATGGTGAAAAACACGTCCAAGATGACGTCGGAGGGAATTACCTCCGGATCAAACGACACGGCAACAGCTTCAGCGTGGCCCGTCTGCCCGGTACACACCGACTCGTAAGTGGGGTGATCGTCTTCACCTCCGGTGTAACCGGAGATGACGTCGTGTACCCCGCGCAGCACGCGATAGGCCGCATCGAGACACCAGAAACAACCACCAGCAAGCACGTAGGTTTTCATGCCTTTCAGGGTACAAAAGTCCTCTGCCAAAACGCCGAAAAGTGCGAAAGCGCACAATCAAGAAAGTGCCTGGTGATGTGTCATGCTGGTGGGCGTGAAGATGCCCCATTGCGCGACCCGATAACCCGTGGGTTACGTATACGCCTTCACGGCGGCTCTACTTTTTGGTGCCAACGGTAGCGTCACCAAAGTGATGATGGAAGCCGGCTTCACCGCTCTTCAGGTCACCCAGTTGAGGGTCTTAGGCTCTTCGTTGATTGCCGGCTTAGTGCTGCTCATTCTGGATCCCCGCTCCTTTAGGGTTCTTCGCCAGCAGTGGATACCCATCGCCTCGATGGGGGTATTCGGCATTGCCGTGTTGCAGGCCGCCTACGCCACCGCCATCCAACTGCTCCCGGTGGGCATTGCTTTGTTGTTGGAGTACCTCGCCGTACCGATGGTCGCCATTTTTGCCCTCGTCGTCTTCAAAGAACGCGTGCGCACACGAATATGGGTCTCTATTGGTTTGGTCATCGCCGGGTTGTTCCTGGTGGCACAAATTTGGGCAGCGAACCTCAACATTTTTGGTGTCATTGCCGGTCTGATCTCAGCACTGAGTCTCAGCACCTACCTGCTGGTGGGTGAGCGCCAACTAGAAACCATTTCTCCCCTCGCGCTGATGTTTTGGGTGATGACCATCGCGAGTGTGTTTTGGGCATTTTTTAGCGGCTGGTGGAATATCGACCCCGGCCTCCTTCTCGAGTCGGTGTCCCTCTCGGGTAACCTCGCCGCGTTTTCCGCACCAATGTGGGCGTTGTTGGCGTGGAACGTGGTGATGGGTTCGTTCGTGACCTACCTGATGAGTTTGGAATCGATCCGACTGCTCTCGGCCACCCCCGCCGGTATTGCCACCACCAGCGAAGTAGCCTTTGCCTTCCTCGTGGCCTGGTTGTGGTTGGAAGAAGCACTGAACACGCCCCAACTCATCGGGGCCATTGTGGTCCTTGCCGGCATTGTGGTCGCTCAAACCGCGCGTCGCGAAGCTGTACCCGTGTATGCCGATTTGGCCATAGAAACTGGCCCCATTGTTCTGCCAGAGTGGTTACACGACGAATACGACAAAGAACACCACTCTGAATCACCAGAAGAGCCAAAGGACAACACTCCGTGAAAGCCATATTCACCCCCCTCGTCATCGGCACCCTGATTGCCGCCGCCGTCAATTCAGTGATTTTTCTCATCGCGGCCGAACTGCTCGGCGAGGAGTTCATTGTTGACCCCGACGGCATCGGAGGCGAGCCCCGCATGGTCGTCCCCGCAATCATGCCCGCCGTGTTCACCGTGTTTCAAGCCATCGTCGGTGGTGTGATTGCTGCGGCGATTGCCCTCGCCACCAAGAGCCCCAAATACACCTGGCGGTTAATCACCCTGGTCGGGTTGTCCTTGAGTTTTGTCCCCACCGCGTTCGCCTCACTGGGTGAAACCTCCACGTTCTTGTGGCTCTCGGCCATGCACGTCGTGGCCGGAGCACTCGTGATTCCTTTAGTCGAACGAGTACTCCCCGCCGACAAGAACAAGGCGGCAGACGGCGAGACTACCGACACTTCGGACACCACAGATGCGACAGACACCGCCGGGCTTAAAAAGCCCGCAGGCCAGGCACCTCCGGGCGATACCGCCTCCGACCACACACCGTAACCGCACACACAGCCACACGAAGAAACACGAAGACACGGACCGTGACCGATCTCATCATCCTGCCGGGAACCAGCCTTGAAGTGTCTTCACTGTGTTTTGGCGCCAACGTGTTCGGCTGGTCGATTCACGAACAGCGTGCGGCCAACGCCCTGCTCGATCATTTAGTGGGCGAAGGGGTGAACTTTTTCGATTCGGCCGATATGTATGTCCAATGGCATCCGGGTAACCACGGCGGTGAATCCGAGACAATGCTGGGTGCCTGGTTACGCGAGTCACAGATTCCCCGCGATGAGGTGGTCATTGCCACCAAAGTGGGCAAAATGACCAGTCGACCAGGCCTCAGCCCAGAAAACATTCGAATCGCCGCGGAGGAATCCCTCCAACGCTTAGGCATCGACACCATTGACCTGTACTACGCCCACTTTGACGATCAGACTGTCCCCCTGGAAGACACCATGGGAGCGTTTGCGGAGCTCATCGATCAGGGCAAAGTGTCCTACATCGGTGCCTCCAACTACAGCCCCCAGCGACTGGCCGAAGCACAACACATTGCAGAAAAGTTGGGTATCCCCCAACACATTGCCGTGCAAAACCACTACAACCTGGTTTACCGAGACGAATACGAAGCCGGCATGGCCGACTACGTCGAATCCCACCAACTGGCGGGACTTCCCTACTTTTCTCTGGCCAGTGGTTTTCTTGCCGGTGCCTACACCAGGGACTCACGGCCAGATAGCCCCAGAGTGCAGCGGGTATCGGACACCTATTTCTCGCCACGAAACTTTGACACCCTCGATCGACTCAACACTGTGGCCACGCGCCACGGTGTGGCACCGTCCACCGTGGCGCTGGAATGGCTGCGGGCCCAACCCGGCGTCAGCGCACCCATCGCGAGTGCCAGTCGCATCGACCAAGTGGCGCCACTTCTACAACGCGTTGAGCTCACGCCAGAAGACCTGAACTACCTCTCCAGCAGCAGTTAAATAAGGGTCTGGCCGATATAGCCCCCACGCTCACATCCCGGGGGTATGGCGTAAACAGCTGAACCCACCGGCGTCGTCCACAAATTCATCATGTCCATGTCGTCCAGTCGGCGCTGTACGGGAACAAACTGCCGTGAGGGGTTGTAACCGAAGGCTTCAAACAGGAGTCCAGCTTCTGGCTTACTCCCCACGCCGTGCTCGAGCTCGTAGTTGTAACCGCGCCGAGCAAACACCTCATCGGGTCGTTGAGCGTGAGCGCGGCGCATGTGGGCAAAGTCCGGAATCACCGGTAGCCCCCTGGCATCGCGCGCCTCAAAATCAGCCGCATCCTGTTCGACCTCACCGGTGAGTGGTGCTCCCGTATCCATCCGACGCCCGACAGCCCGTTCACGGTCTGGTCGGTCGACCTCATCCCAGGTATCCAAGTCCATCTGGATGCGGCGAAGGACCAGCCCGGTACCACCGTCTAGCCACCCTGGATTGCCTGTGCTGGCGCCCTCACCCCAGACGGCCCGGGCGAACGACGCGTCGCTGGGGTGTGGGCCTTGGGTGCCGTCGACTTGACCGAAGAGATTGCGCATGGTCGCGCCAGATGGCGCCGCACCAGGTGAGTGTCGAAAACCATCAAGACTCCACCGCAACGACACAAATGATCGGGTTTGCCGTGTGAGCACGCGCGCGCCGTGGGAAATCGCCACCAGATCATCGGCTTGCACAATGAGAAGCACATCACCGCCGGTGTACTGGGGGTCCAGTCGGTCAATGCCAAAGGCCGGCAGCGGCCCTAACCATGACGGCAACGCCATGCTTCCGGCAGCACGCCGGACCAGCTCAGGGCCAAAACCCACCGTCACCATCAGTCGCGAGGGCATCGACGCGAGTTCAGGCTCCGAGTCAGCCAATGGGGCTTTCCCTTCCGCCAATGATGCGGAGTCTTCCGTCACGATGCGCAACATCCGACGAATCCCTTCGGCACCGATTCCTGGGCGCAAATCGAATGTCAGGTATCGGGCAAAGCTGGTTGCCGGCTGTTCGAGCCCAGCTTGGTGCTCACCGTAGAAACGAACCATCGCCTCATGGCCCCAACCGGCTTGCTCGGTCTGACGGGTGTGGGCGGCATGGCCGCCCACACCCGTCGCAACCCCGAGTCCGACAAGGCCCGCAGACGCCGTTGCACCCTGCATCAGTGCCCGTCTGCTCACTCGGGGCGCGTTCACGGCATCTGCCCTCCGTGGCCGGGTTCGTACTCTTCCATGGCGCCGGCATAGTCGCGCACCTCAGCGACCACCTCGAGCGGCTCCCCGGTGTCGAGCTCTAGTGTCACGAGGACACTGTCTCCCGGAAGCAACGGGCCGGCCAAGCCCATCAACATAATGTGGTCGGCCCCTGGTTCAAGCACCCGGGTGCTGTCTGGCGGAACGACGACGCCACCGGGTTTCTCCCGCATCACGCCATCAACGACCTCGTGGAGTTCCACCTGTTGGGCGGCCTCAGAGCGACCACCCACAATCGTCACCGGCTCGGAGCCGGTGTTGGTGATGTCAGCAAACACAGCTGTCATTCCCGAGTCGGCCGCCTTAGCCCAAGCCCGTTCCACGACGGGTGGCTCCGGTGTGGCAGCGCAACCCGCAAGGGTCATAATCGCCACAGAAGCAAGGGCCAACGGTATTTTCCATGCAGTTCTTTGAGTCATTACACAGTCCTTTCACGCGTGTCTAGATGGCACGACGAGTCGTCGTGCGGTCGATGCACAGAGGCATCCGAAAAAGAAAGACGTTAGTGAGCAGACAGCGGTGGGGCTCGCAAGGTGTGGCCGGTAAGCCGGTATATTTCGCGGGCCCGATCAGGGACAAACAGTGTGTGGATGGTGGGCGCTTCGGGTAAGAACACTGCAGGTTGTGTGGGCAGTGACACGAGTCGATGCACGGCATGGGTCATGAGCGTGGTCAGTGTGAGCGATAACCGCCTGATTCGCTCGGCCAGCACAATCGCCACGCCAGTCACCACCGCTGCCACCAGGTGGCCCAGCGTCATGGGTAACTCGCTCAGAATGGTGGGCTCCCACACCGCTTCGGAATGGTGGGTGTGCCCCTGGGCGGCATACGGACTGCCCAAAACCGCCAGCTCGTGAAACATCCATTGGCCTGACAGGGCTGTGGCAGCGATGCCTACTGTGGAGCGCTTGCGCAACAACATGGCCCCGAGCAAGGTGGTCAGGACCAGCGCTGGAAGAAATCCCAAGACACCCGGTAATGACCCGCCCAGCATGACGTGCGCCGCGGCGCCCGTGCCGACGCCCGTTGCCGCAGCAGTTCCCGAGCGCCACATCCACGCACTGCGCTCTGTGCGAGATGTTGCCAACGGACTGCCCTTTCTGTGCCCAGAACCACGAGTTTCGGGGGGAAATCGCTTCTAGGCTAGCAACTATGGCAGAGCCCAAGGTGAGTAATGCGCATGGCTGGCATGCCAGGACCAACGATGAGGTTCTGGCCCACTGGTCGACTGACGCCCTGGAGGGTTTGGGGATCAGCGAAGCGGAATCCCGGCGTGCTCAATGGGGCCCGAACACGATGGAAGCCACCACAAAGCAACCCTGGTGGCAGCGTCTGTTGCGCGAGTTTGTCAATCCGCTGACCGGTGTTCTCGCCCTCGCAGTGGCTCTCACCCTCTATCTCGAAGACTACGTCGACGCTGTGGTGATTTCCGCGGTAATCCTGATTAACGCAGTCATTGGTTTTGCCCAGGAGTATCGGGCCGAAAAGGCCATAAGCCAGGTGGCCGGGATGCTCACCCCACACGCCCGAGTGGTTCGAGACGGAAAGCGCACGCGGATACCCGCTTCCGAGCTGGTCCCGGGTGACGTGGTCTGGTTGGAATCAGGCGACGGTGTTCCCGCTGATTGCCGACTGCTCGATGCCCGGTCCCTCGAGTGTGACGAATCGGCTCTCACCGGCGAATCCGTGCCGGTGGCAAAATCCGAGGAGCCCCTCCCCGGCGACACCCCTCTTGCGGAACAGTCGAATATGGTTTTTGCGGGGACCCTTGTCACCCGCGGCACAGCAAGTGCTCTCGTGGTGGGAACAGCGGGAAATACCGCGCTAGGTTCCATTGGTTCGATGATGCGCCGGGTGGCACGCCTTCGTACCCCGTTAACCAGCAGGCTGGATCGTCTCGCCCAACAAATCACCGCTGTGGTGTTGGTCTTGGCGGTGGGAACATTCGCGTGGGGATATTTTGCGACTGACCGCACGATGGACTTTCTCATCATCGCGGTCGTCGGTCTCGCTGTGGGGGCAATCCCGGAGGGTCTTCCCGCAGTGGTCACTTTCGCCCTCGCCTGGAGTGCGAGAAAACTAGCCGGGATGGGAGCTCTAGTGAGGCGGCTTCCCGCGGTGGAAGCTCTGGGTTCAGTAGATGTGGTCTTCACGGACAAGACCGGAACGTTGACCGCAAACGAGATGACGGTGGTTGACGTTCAGACGCCCGCAGGGCGTCACACCGTGACCGGTGTGGGATACGACGCCGACGGTGACATCGCCGAGACACACCCCGATAATTCCGAAGCGCTAGATGATCTACTCCGGGCCGTGGTGTTGTGTAATGACTCAACGCGGGAAATTCATGACAACAAGGTAAAAACTGCGGGTGACCCCACTGAGCTTGCGCTGTTGACACTTGCTGCCAAAGCGGGAGTGAACCAGGAGAACCTTTTTGAGAAATGGCCGCGCACAGAGGCCATACCTTTTGATTCCGACCGGCAATACATGGTCACCCTGCATCGCGGTGTGGACGGCGAGTTGTTGGTCGTCAAGGGCAGCCCGGAGCGAATCCTTGAACTGTGTCAGCACACCCTGAGCGAACAGCAATTGGCCAAATGGCACGCCGACAGCCAGACGATGGCGCGCTCTGGCTCCCGCGTCTTGGCTGCGGCTCATGCCCGGGTCGCTCCGGGCACGGGGCTGAACAGTTGGGAGAGCCAACCACTGGAGTTTCTCGGCCTGTTGGGCCTTCTTGACCCACCACGCCCCGATGCCATCCGGGCCCTCGAGCAGTGCCGGGAGGCGGGTGTCCACGTGGTCATGGTGACTGGTGACCACCCGGAAACAGCGCGTGCTGTGGCAGGGCAGTTAGGCATGGGCGATCACGGCGTACTCACCGGTCAGGAGCTTGACGACCTGACCGATAAAGAGCTCACCGCTCTGCTTGAACACATCACAGTGATTGCTCGAGTCACTCCCGCTCACAAACTGCGGCTTGTGCAGTTAAGCCAACACGCGGGACATTTCGTGGCGATGACCGGCGATGGGGTCAATGATGCTCCCGCCCTGCGCCAAGCCCACATCGGGGTCGCGATGGGCCAAAAGGGCACCGATGTCGCCCGCGAAGCAGCCGACATTGTGTTGACCGACGATCGATTCGCCACCATCTCGAAGGCGATTCGGGAGGGTCGCCGGGTTTATGACAACGTGAAAAAGACGTTGCTGTTTTTGTTGGCAACAAATGTCGATGAGGCTGCACTCATTATGTTGGCCATCATTTTTGGGGTCGCCCTTCCCGTCACACCGACACAGATTTTGTGGATCAACCTGGTCACCTCGGTGTCGTTGTCTTTCGCCTTAGTGTTTGAACGAGCCGAAAAGAGCGTGATGCATCGTGGGCCAAACCCTAAATCTCTTTCGCTGATCACTCCTCGAATGATTTCCCGCATCCTGTTGGTGGCCCTGCTCTCCGTGGTGGCAGCGTTTGTGGTCTTTCAAGAACAGTTAGCTGTCGGTGTTTCGGTGCAGGAGGCGCAAACGGCTGCGGTCACCATGTTGGTGGTGGTGGAAATGGCGATCCTGATCAACCATCGGCGTTTTACTGATTCCGCACTCGGCCGAGAGGGCATCGCCGGAAACCGCGTTGCCCTGGTGGTAATTGGACTGTTGGTCCTCTTACAGTTGGCCTTTGTCTACCTTCCAGCGCTCAATCTCGTGTTCGATAGCCGGCCACTTCCGGTCGACACCTGGCTGATCATTATCGCCGTGACACTCACCGTGTTCTTCATCATCGAAGGCGAAAAATGGTGGCGTCGATCCCGCGGTCACCACTCGTTGTAGTCCGCTGTTGGGCCAGAGTGGCCCTTCTCACAACCCGTTAGCCTGGACACCACACACAACTGGGGGGTCGAGATGGATATTGCCGACAAAGTCTTTGTGGTCACCGGTGCAGGAAACGGGATCGGTCGAGAGGTGACATTAGAAATTCTTCGCCGCGGGGGTGTCGTCGCCGGGCTGGATGTGGACTCGGAGGGCTTAGCGGACACCGCGGCTCTCGCCGAAGGGTTTGATGAGAAGTTTCTTCCCCTCACCGTAGACATCACTAAACGTCGCTTAGTGGAAGCCCTCCCAAAGAAAATCGAGAAGGCGTTGGGGCCAGTCGATGGCGTCGTTAATGTGGCGGGCATCATCCAGCCTTTTGTGAGGGTCAATGATCTGGATTTCGACGCCATTGAACGGGTAATGGCCGTCAATTTCATCGGACCACTCACCCTGATTAAGACTTTCCTGCCAGGTTTGCTTACCCGTCCGGAGGCACACATCACCAACGTGTCCTCAATGGGTTCCTACGCCCCAGTTCCGGGGCAAACCATTTATGGTGCATCCAAGGCGGCCATCAATCTGCTCTCTGAGGGGCTTCGCAGTGAACTGCGAGAAAGCGCCGTTCACGTCACTGTGGTGTACCCGGGAGCCATCGGGACCAACATTGCCGCCAATTCAGGACTGGACATGTCCGGTGTGGACACCGAGTCGAGTGAGCGCAAAACGGTGGAGCCCGCTGAAGCGGGCAAGGCGATTGTGGAGGCCATCGAAGCCAACAAGAAACGCACACTCATCGGTTCAGACGCCAGCACCATGTGGTGGGCTAACCGCGTGAGCCCTGATCTGGCCAGCAACCTGATTTATCAGGGCATGAAAGACCTCTTGCCGCCCAGCCCCGTGAAGGATTAGCAACGGCTTCGCCCACTGGAGCGGTGGGTCGATTCGCGCTAGCAAGTCGCACACGGAGAGGTTCCCAGCCCGCGGGACATTGATCCGAACAAGCCAACACAGTCGCGAACAATGAGGGATATAGCTGATTCGGTCGGTGTTGACAGGTCTCGCAGGACCTTTAAGTGTCCCCAAAACCAACGCCGACAGAACGATAGCCCGGGAGTCCGGGAGCCAAAAGAATTGCACCTTCGCGGGAGGCTGGTCTCGAGCGCGCCCTCGGCAGGAATCGAACCTGCGGCCAAAAGATTAGAAGTCTTCTGCTCTATCCGCTGAGCTACGAGGGCTCGGGGCAAAAACCCCGCAAATACAAGTGTATCGGGGCACTGCCGCTCCACACAGGACTGACGTCCATGGAGCGATTTTTCACGCGGTTTTGCGAACATTCGAACTGCTTAGCGAACCGAGACTGTTGCCGATGGCTCGCACGGTGGGTCGGATCCCAAGAATATGCGAATGTGAATCGATTGATCACCGCTCGGTCTATCGTCCTTCTGTGGCAGCCCCTTCAATTGCATCAAGGATGAGATTCAGGCCGAAATCAAAGGTCTTCCCAAAATCGTACTCAGGAGTCATCACGTAATCCGACGTGAATTTCGTCAGGAACGGAAAATCTCCGGGACTCAGCGGAACAACGACTTGCTCGCTGGCCTCTACCAAAGAGCCCGTCGAATCATCTGTCGCTTCAAGCGGAAGCGATAATTCCTGCAAGACGAAACCAAAAACGAATGCATCCAATGTCGCCAGCCCGTGGGCGATGTATTTCGTGTCAAGGCCCGATGAAAACCAGATGGACAACAAAATCTCGTGATGGAGCAGCACCTGTCGCGAGGGATTCCTCCGAGATTCAATTAGTGGGAGGGCCCACGGGTGAGCTTTCAGGCCCACACGCATCGAGTGCGCCCGAGCAACGAGAGCTTCCTTCCAATTGAGCCCGTCGGGTGGCACCTCGATCTCCGCATAGACGAGGTCGACTAACCCATCCAAAATCGCTTCCTTGTTCGCAAAGTAGTGGTAGAGGGACATGGGCTTGCTTCCGATATGCGAAGCAAGGGCACGAATTGTCAACTTGTCGATGCCGTGCTGATCGGCAAAGGCCAGGGCCTCGACCAGCACTCTGTCTTTTGTCAACCTCGCCATCACTCCGCCCTTCCACTACCGACTTTGAGCACCATTGACACTTCGTACAACGTACTGTAACGTGCTGTTTTGTTCATTATCCGTACAACGTACGATATTTCAGACCAAAGGAAGTGTGCGCCCATGACCATTCAATTGGACCAATCTCAAAGGAAAGTCGCGGCGTTCACCGGTGCCGCGTATGGACTGATGTTTGCCCTCGCTATCGGAGGCGGCGTCGCCCTAGCAAGCGTTTTACCACTCGCTACCAATCCCTCAGGCATCGTGTCAGTGCTCTCCTCAAATGAGCAGTGGGTTCGAATCGGAATGTTTGCCTTTGCCGTGATATTTCTGCTTGATATTTCGGTCAGCTGGGGGCTGTATGTCGTGTTTAGTGTGGTCGACAAAATGCGAGCGCTTCATGCAGCAGCCTTCAGGCTGATCTACTCGGCCGTCCTCGCAGTGGCCGTGGGGAGCCTCTTCGTTGGGGTGCAACTCGCGGAATCGGGAGAGTTCCCTCCAGCTCTAGTCGCGGCTTTTGTTGTGGGATTTCAGTCGATTTGGGCAGTTGGATTGACCGCTTTTGGGCTTCATTTAGTGATATTGGGCTGGCTCATCATCACCTCTGGGTTCGCTCACAAAATACTGGGCTGGGCACTTGGCGCAGCAGGCACTGCCTATGTCGCTGACGGTCTGCTGCAACTTCTGTTGACCGAATACCAATCGGTTGCCGGGTTTATGGCCGTTCTCGTTGGGGTTCTCTCGATTGCCTCTGAGCTCTGGTTGACCGTCTGGCTGGTCGCTAAGGGAGCGTCCCGTCGGTCGAATGCGCTTTAGGCAGTTTCTGTGCGTCTCGCGGACGATTGGTCGAGAATGCTCCGTCGCACACCCATCGCACGACCCACCATCTCTCCCCCACTACCCTGTAGGTAGTGCGATGTAGGGCCGGGGCCGTTAGTCGGAAAGGCTCTTGCTCCTTGCAAGCGCGGTCTAGCGGAGGCTGCGCTTCTTGATTGCCCTCACTACGCGCATGACAATGCCAACAAGAATCACTCCGTAGACCAGTAGAGAAAATACCCACTTGATAGTTGAGAACGTTGAGGCAAGTGCAGCGGTCGTTGAAGATATCGTGCCGCCTGCGAGGTATTCATTTGACAGCGTGGCTAGGGCAAAGTTTTCCAACCAATCAAAGACAACTTGACCGAATGGAAGCAGATTCAAAATAGACGCCCTTTTCGAATACGGCTTAAACAAAACCGACACCCAGATCACGTACATAACTCCGTAGATCAGAGCAAAGAGTGAGTCCCAGACCTGATTGAAGTTGATATACGCAAGAATCATCTTTTCCGAACGCTCTGCAAGGAACGCAAGAATCTCTGTCTGACCGAAACCCAACGTAGTTCCCAGTGACCGAACACTGCTGTTGGCCACTTCGAAAGCGGCCCCCTTGCCCATCAGAACAAAAACGAGGTAGCCGGCGAGAACTGCGGTGGCCAGCAATGCGGCGAGAAGGTTTGATCGCGCGTAGAAAAACCGTGAGGGGCTGATTAGGAGTCCAGGTTTTGGATTTTTGCTCTGAGTGGTTTTGCTAGACATCGCTGAGGACCTAACTCTCTCTTGCTCGTGCGGAAGGATACTAATGGCTTTAGCGGTCGATCCAATAGGGCCACCACAGAGCACCGGAAAAACAATCGCACACAAATCGCACGACCCTTCACTTCTCCCCCGCTACCCTTGTCGGCAGTGCGATGTGGGCGCGGGGTAAGTAGTCGGAAAGTCTTCTGCTCTATCCGCTGAGCTACGAGGGCTCGGGGCAAAAACCCCGGCCATACAAGTGTACAGCGGGCTTCACCGCTGCCCACAGGTGATCTCGCATCAGATGACGGAATCCCCGGTTTCATGCGGTTTAGGGCAGTCTCCTGACCCAACCGCTGTTGTCCCATCGCACACAGATTGCACGAAAAAGCTGGAAAGTATCAAGAACGATGCTTGTGAGAATTGGCGTTACGAAGCCGAAGATTTTCGACCACCGTGAAGCAGTCTGTTCAACAGGTGGCGAAACCCGATGGAGTCACAGTTCGTGAGAACTTACTGTTCCTGCGAACGACGTCTCCGAGCCAGCAGCAGTAGAAGGAACAGAAGTACGAGCAGGAACGCTCCAACAATCCACCACAACAGTCCACTCGCGCTCTCAGCTGTCACCTCAACAGGCTGCTCCACAAGAAAACCCAAGTTCGCGGCCTTGATGTAACCATCAGAGCCCACACCTTGAACCTGCAGGGTGTGCTCACCCGGAGCAATCAAACGCGCATCCACGAGGAATTCTGCTGAGAACTCCCCAGCGTCATTCACACTCACTGTGGCCACAAGCGTGGGCTCGGAGAACAACCACACCGTGGCCAGAGTTCCGGGAAGGAACCCGTTACCTGACGTTGTCCCCACGGATGAGGGGTTCAGTCTGACGAGAACGTTTCCATCTGAAGTCTCCACTACCCCGTCGTCACGGTCCGCATTGACACTGATAACCCAGCCAGAACCCTCAACAACCACGTTGCCAGCCTCTGGCACACCCGTCACCGACACGGTTTCCGGGATACCCCCAGAAGTCGCGAGTGACTGCCCCGCGGTGAGGGCGGGAAGAGCTCCAGCTTGGCGATTGGGCTCGGGAGCGGGAACACCTTGGCCGATGTTTACCGTCATATCCACCACGGTTTGGTTGCCCAGTTCGTCATAACCCACGACCTGCAACACTTGACGGCCAATCGGAACAGGAAGCTCCAACGCACCCGCTTGAAAACTCAAATCAGACGCAAACGTTCCATCCGAGCGCACCGGTATACGGGCGAGCTCACGAGAGTCATTACCGTTGCCCGGCAAGAACAGCTGCACAAACGAGCCCGGGTAGGAGCCCTTGCCAGACACCGCCGCAGACTGCCCGCGGGGCACAAACAACTCGGGAGATTGTGATGGTGTGTCCGTCTGCACTTCCGCCCCATCAGCGTCAGCCAAGCTGACACCGAACTGGAAAGCACCCGCCGTCACCGACAACCCGTCGGAACCCACTGGGGTCTTCACAAGGTTCGCTGGAACCCCGCCAACAGTTGCGCGGGAGGGAGCATCCGGGTCAAACCTCAACCCAAGGCGCTCGACGGGACGAGGAACAGGATTCGTATTGGGACCAACCAGTGTGAGTCGCGTCTGACGGGGAGTGGCAACCGGTGTAGTCGGTGGGACTACCGGGTTACGAGCCGAGGAATCCCCTGATGAGCCTCCTGAGTTTGCCGAGGGGGTAACTGTGACGGGAACCACATAGCGAACTATGACGACTCCAGAGCCCCCAGCTCCTCCAATTCCGCGGTAAGTGCTGGTGCCGCCACCTCCACCTCCGGTCGCAGGTGATCCTGTGTGTAGGAGCGGATTCATGCCGGTACCTCCACCGCCTAAACCGCCAGCCATGTTCAGATTGCCGCCGCACCGCCCATTTTGGGTCCCGGTGTACCCGCAACCACCACCACCACCACCGGCAAAGTAGACAACCCCACCGGAAACCTGACCTACTGAATGAGCAGACGCAATCGCGCTCGGCAAAATAGAGGAGGACCTGCCGGTCCCACCCACTGAGGTGGCATCGCCCCCCGAAGAGGAAGCGTTTGCTGGCGTCCCTCCAGCTCCTCCTCCACCACCACCAACAACCGCGGTGGCAAGTGAATTCGTGATGCCGAACCCTTTCGAGCCAGCGAAACCAAAGCTGTCGGCGTCAGAGTCATCAATCGAAGCACCGGGCTCAAAAGATCCATGGTTACTCCCTCCGGTCGAACCTCCATCAAGGTTGTCCAGACCGTTCCTCCAATCCTTGCCGCCCGGACCTCCGCCCGCGGCTTCTAAGCCGCCAAACAGAGACGAAGTTCCGGATGTACTCGCGTCTGGAACGCTCACTCCACCGGCACCTGCACGAACCGCCAAAGTTCCGGACACTTCGAGAGCGCTCCTCTGGACGAATTCTCCCGCTCCACCTCCTGCAAGTCCCGAACTACCACCGCCACCACCGATAACGAGAACATCAACTGCAGTCACCCCGGAGGGCACCGTCCAGTCGCAAGAGGAGGAATTCTTGAACACAAGAGCCTGGTAGTCGACCCCTCCGGAGGAGAACGTCGGTTCAGAAGAAGCGCAACCTCGATACAGGGCATAGGACTCCCCCGCTGACAAGGTCGGGCTCAGTGTCGAATTCTCGTCAACTCCGTAATAAACATTTGAGGAGCCACCGGCGAGAGTGGTAAGCCCCGTGCTATTCGATTCAATTCCGCTGAACAGGCGGACTATTCCATTTGCTCCGGTGGAAAGAGTTGGGGAACCGGAGACCACAATGTTGCCCCCGGTGCTTGTCCCCGCGGCTGTGGAGTCTCCGGCGTTGAGTGTGATTGCCGAAGAGGAAGTGCTGTCCGTGGCAATGTTTTTTGCCAAAGTGATGTCGCCGGCACCAGTCTCAACCAACACGTCGCCCGTGGCGGTAATCCCTTCCAGCAGCCCCACCGTGCCAATTGTTAGGCCACCAGATGCGTCGTAGACGCTGACGCTTCCCAATTTGGACCCGCTTGCACCACCAGCGATGGTGCCGAGGTTGTTGCTCGTGTTGGTGAGTGTGAAGCTTCCTGAACCGTTCAACGCGAGGTTGGTGGCTGTGATTGGTTGACTTTGTGTGGTCGCCCCGGACGAGAATAGGTTCACCGTAGTCGCGGTCGTGGCAGCTGAGATGGCTACGTTCCCAGCGTGAATCGTCAGGGGACCGTTCACACTCAGCGAATTATTGACGGTGAGATTAGCGGTGTTTCCAGAAGCCCCAAACGTCACACTTGATGCGTTACTCGCATTCACATCGCCAAGTGATGGGTTGTTGTCGAAGGATGAGTCCGTGTAGGGGACAACTGAAAACGTGCCGGTCGACACGGTAAGAGTTGCGATATTGAGGTACTTGTCTGCTTTGACCGTGATTGACCCACTCGTCGTAATCGAATTAGATCCTCCAGCGATATAAAAGCCGGAGGAATTCGAGTTAGACCCCGGAGTCTCGTCCTGAATCAGCACGTTTCCCGAAGTGGAGGTGATGCTAAATGTGGCCAACACAACCCCATAGCGGGCGCTCCCCGAAGCGTTGTCACTTTTTCCGATAATTGAGACATCACCCGAGTCTGTTGTGATGTCCGCCCCTCCGGTTGGTCCCCATGGGTTGGCTCCGGTGGCGGATTGTGACGCGTCACCATAAATCAACACCGAGCCGCTACCGGTAGTAGTGATAGTCGTCCGGTTGTTTGGAGCCTGACTCTGGCTTTCCATCAACACTGCTCGAACAGAGTTGCTCGAGACTCCAGTGCTGCCGCGAATCGAAATATCGCCTCCGCCGGCGTCTAGACTGCAACCCCAAATACCAACGCCAAAAATAGGTTTAGTGGAGACGGGGATTGAGGTGCCTCCCGAGGCAAAGTCGGTCAGTGGATTGCTCCTACCACCGAGAACAATGTCGCCCCCGTTTGAATCTACGACGCATTGCGAAGAGGAGGCGGAAGTTCCCAGAAGAATGTACCCGTCCGAATTACTGTCGCTGTCTGCCCAGAAAATCACGTCTCCGCCGTCATTGATGATTCGCACTCCCTCGTCGACAGTGATGTTGGCGGAGGCTTTGAGGGTGAGGGAATTTGCGTTTGGACCGTCGATGTCAGATTGAACAATGATGGACGTTGCCCACAAGGTGACGTCGCCTGAACCGAGGGCTGTCTCGATGTCAGCCGGAGTGACGGTGATGTTGGACTGTATGTCGTACACGCCACCCGATGGGGTGGGCAGCGAACCCCCTCCACCATCGTCGATGGTGAGAGTTCCGGCAGGGGCAGCGAATGCGGGTTGAGATGTGACCGTCAGAAGCGAAAGAAGCAGACTGAGAAATGCGACGACAGTGACGTTCTTCCTGAGAGCGGGCGAGAAAGTCACAAAAGAAGAGTACGGAGAGTAGGTTCCCAAAACACAGCGAGAAGGCCTATTTGGGCCAAAGTGTCCATCTAGGGTGACACTTTTGAGGGTCATTTCGGTGCAGTCATAGCTTCGTGAATCGCACGCGAATCGCACGACCCGACACTTCGCCCCCACTACCCTTTAGGCAGTGCGATGTAGGGGCGGGGTCTGTAGTCGGAAAGTCTTCTGCTCTATCCGCTGAGCTACGAGGGCTCGGGGCAAAACCCCGGAAACCCAAGTGTGCAGCGGGGTCAGCGCTCACCAACAGGCACTCACACATGGTGTGACTGAATGCCCGGTTTTAGGCGGTTGTGCGCAGTTTTGCGCGACGAGTGTTGTTTTCTCATCGCACACAGATCGCACGGCTTCCCTCGGACGCATTTGCTCAGAGCGCCGCTGCCGTATCTAACACTGTTTGCTCGATCGGGCGTGGCTTCCAGTGAAGGTCTTTGGTCGTATTCGAGGTGTCGGCATAGACAGATTTCCCGAGAAACGCCTTCATTGAGCTAAGCTCACGGTTCACCGGCGCGAGGGCCCTGATCAGCCCCTGAGGAATTTCTCGGCTCGGCACCTTGGTGTATCCGGCGGCGCGGAGAATTTTTGCGACTTCCAGATAGCGGATGGGCTCTGGATGAGAAGCAGCAAAACGTTGACCATTCGCAGAGGGGTTCTCCAGAGCAGCAACGTGCGCCAGCGCAACATCTCGGACGTCAACCATCGGGACCGAAATCGGCGGTATTCCCGGTACCGAACCGGTAATCATGCCCCGGATGGTTGACACCGACGTCCCGGCGGAGTCAGATCCCAGGGGTGGACCCAAAATAGCGCCGGGATGGATAGTACTGACTGACATGTCAGGAGCTTCTGAAGTCACAAAATCCCACAGCGCCTCTTCAGCAGCAACTTTGCTGCGAATGTAGGCGTTAATGCTGGGGTCACCGATTGGGGTGTGGTCTTCTGGCCCGAACGTTCCGGCAAACATATGCCCGGCCATCGTCAGGTACGTGGAGGTCACCACGGAGGTCGTGACACCCGCGTCTAGAGCGAACCGCATCACTCGACGTGTGCCCTCCACCGCGGGCCGAAGATACTCCTGCTCGTCTTTGGGCTCCCGAAGAATGAAGGGAGATGCGACGTGAATCAGCGCATCGACACCGTCGAAAGCTTCAGCCCATCCAGAGTCACTGGTCAGATCGCAGATGGCAACACTCAGCATGCCTGCTGGGTCGGGGAGGGCCTCCCTGACCGATGACTCTTTACTGCGGTTGCGGATAGTCCCCCGGACACGATGACCTCTTTCCAATAGTGCCTGGGCGACGTGGAGGCCGAGATAGCCGGAAATGCCTGTGACCATGACTGTCTGATTACTCACCGAGTTTTTCTTTCCCTTGTAACTTCCACTTTACTTTTGCAAGTGATATGGTCAGAGTATCACAATCACTTGCAACCTGAAAGGCATCATGAAATTCATCACTGTAGCGGGAAGCGCGGGCTTTTTTGGAGTCATGCTCTCAATCGGAACGGGCCTCGTCCCCTTCTTCTATCTCGCAGGGCCCAGCGCCTTTGAGGAGTGGTTTGCCACCTACTTCGTCTTCTTCCTCTCTGGCGTGTTTATTACCAGCGTCCCGGCTTTCATCGGCTCCATCGCACTGATGAGACGAAGTGCCAAGGGATCACACGAGCGTCGCCTGTGGCGCAACACTCTGCTCGGCCTCGTTGTTGTCTATGCGGTGACCATGGCCGTCCACTTACCCTTGAACTTTGCGTTCTGGTCATTTGAACTTTCCGACGCAGCGATCATCGCCAACCTCGGATGGTGGAGCGCCGCCCACGTTCTCAGGATTGGCGGGGCGCTATTCGCCAGCTACAACGCCTTCCGCGCCGTGTCACTCTCGAAGGAGCAACTCGTATGAGCGAGCTGATCGCGCTGACGGGAATCACCGGTTTCGTGGGCATGCGCATTGCCGAGCAAGCCCTGAACAACGGGCATAGGGTGCGGGCGACCGTGCGAAAGCGTGAACATGGGGAAAGAGT
Organism: Pontimonas salivibrio; assembly: GCF_002950575.1. Lineage (NCBI taxonomy): Bacteria > Bacillati > Actinomycetota > Actinomycetes > Micrococcales > Microbacteriaceae > Pontimonas > Pontimonas salivibrio. The sequence continues at coordinate 672,308 of NZ_CP026923.1, read as the reverse complement.
TCGAACTCTTATCCAGAAGGAAGCGGCCACCGACGGGCTTGAGTTTGTTCACGCTGATCTGCTGGCTGATGAGGGCTGGGATGAGGCGCTGGCCGGCGCGGACTACGTCATCCACACGGCATCACCCGTGATTCTGGGAGCCGTCACCGATGAGAACGTTCTCTTTGGACCGGCTGTGGACGGCACAAAAAGGGTGCTGGAAGCGGCGAAGAAGGCACAGGTCAAGAAAATCGTGGTCACCTCCACCGCGCTTACCATCGCCGGCCACATCTCGGAAGGGATGGCAACTCCCGCTGATTTCACGCCAGCAGATGATCCCCGGGTCACGCTTTACACGAAGAGCAAAATCGCCGCTGAGGAAGTTGTGCTGAACTTCGCCGCGGAGAACCCGTCAGGGCCCGAGGTAGTGACAATCCACCCCGGAGTGATTATTGGGCCACCGCTCGATTCAGAGGAAGACTCCGAATCGATTGCCTTGTTCCGCGGAATCTGGTCAGGAGCCCAGCCGGCTATACCGGACCTCCCGTTCCCCATGGCTGATGTGCGAGACGTGGCACAAATTCACCTCGCGGCGATGACCTCTTCGAACACCGGCACCTCCCGATACATGGTCTCGTTTACTACCGACCCGCAACAGTTCCCCGACATCGCCCGCGTGCTGCGTCGTCATGGAAACAAGAAAGCGCCTCGGTTCACGATTCCCCTGTTTGTGCTGCGACTACTCGCACGCTTCAACGAGGAGATTCGTACCCTAGTGAAATCAACGGGCGGCTTATCTATGAGGCTGGATACCTCGGCCACGGTCAAAGACTTCGGCTGGGAACCGATTCCGTTTGAACAGTCCGTGCTCGACACCGCCAAGGCCCTTAAGTAGGACCACTCCAGTCGAAACAGCTCCTCGGCCTAGATCTGGGCGAGGAGCTGTTTCGTACGCTCACCCACGAAGGCTGCCCTCGTGTCCGAATTCAACATTGACTCAAACTCCGCGCTAGGCGGAACGTCGGTGTTCTTAACTCCCCACACCACAAGCTCCGCAATAACCGGAAGCAACTCAACGCCAGGCCTCAAGACCCGGTAGTGGTACTTACGTCGGTCGGCCTCATCGGGAACCCGTTCAATAATTCCTCGCTCCACAAGGGTCGCAAGCCGATCGGCGAGGATATTTGTCGCGACGCCTTCTGCGGCGGCGAACTCACCAAACTGAGATTTCCCTCCCAGCAACATGTCCCGGAGAATCAGCATCGTCCACCGGTCCCCGAGAATGTCTAAGGACGCAGCAATAGGACAATCCGAGCGGAGAGTCTTCTTCATGGTCTCCTCAACGTGCGGGTTTGAGCGGCTTCAAAGACCAGTTTACTTGCCCTTCGCAACTCAAAACAATCAGTTGGCGCCACTCGGCCCCTAACACACGTCGCACGCCCATCGCAGGACCCACAACTTCTCCCCCACTACCCCGTAAACAGTGCGATGTGGGGGCGGGGTCAGTAGTCGGAAAGTCTTCTGCTCTATCCGCTGAGCTGCGAGGACTCGGGGCAAAAACCCCGGAAACACGAATTTACAGCGTGGCCTCTGCCCACCGAAGGGCACCCGAGATACCCATACGTTGTGGGACGTGATGCTCGGTTTTGTGCAGTACCGATCAACAAATCTTGTTTCTCGTTGCACACAATTCGCATTGCGTTTTTGTCACCGTCAAGAAAACGGTCCCATTGAGAAGGTGACTTCCCAAACGTAAGGTGTCCTCTCCAGGGAACACCCTCTCTCGAGTTCACCTCTGGCTCGGCGAAAGTGGCACGCTTCTCAGTCCGAAGTCTAAGAGCTTTCAGCTCTTTGGCGTCTGTACCCCCACAGCAAGACAAGACCCATGCCGACAAGCAGGACTGTGCTGTAGAAACCTAAAGCCATTGTTTCATTTGACGGTCCAGTTGCCGCAAGGCGAGCAGCTTTGAATTGCTCCAGGGTCAAACCTGATGCGAGGAAGGCGAGGTACTCGGCTTCGGTTAATCCGAGCGCCGCTGCGGAAGACTCAGAGGACTCGTCATCATCATCATCGTCAGATCCACCGCCGGTAGCGGAACAATCCAACTCTTCCCACACGAGGAAGGGATAACCTGAGTTCGAATTCGAGCAAACCTCCCAGACGCGGCCAAGTGTGGGGTAGCCGGTGACCGATTCTGGATCGTCCCCACCGTGGACGGTCAAATCCCCTGCACCCTCGCGGCGGTATGACTGAGAAACAGAAGTGTCGGAAAAGAGCTGACGGGTTAGATAGTTGGCTTCTGACGTGTAGTCAGAGGGAACAAAGGTTTGGATGTTACCCGACTCAATCGCCCATCGGTAATCCTGCTCAGCAAGCGTCCCTGTAGAGGAGGCAACCAAGAGATCCGCATCCCCAGAGGGAGAACCAGTCGTGCTTCCTTCCTCACTTTGGAACGTCGACACTGTCTTCAGGAGGGTTGCCGAGAGCCCTGGAGCCTCAGGGAGAGCAGGCGTGGCAGCTGTGTAATCGAGTGGTTGAGTTCCAGCATCGACGATCTCCCCGACTGCATTGCTTGCGGAGCTCGACAGCCAGAATGCCGAGACGAGGAGGTCGTCCGCGTCATCCAAATCCTCGGACACACCAAATAGTCCTCCAGTGAACACATGACTCGGGGAGTCCGTATTGCAGTCAGCCGCTGATCCTTCACACAGGTTGGAAAAAGATCCGGCAAAGTAGGACCTCACGATGCGCACTTCGCTTGCAGAAAATGTTCTGTCGCCATCATCGGTGTTAAATGCAGCGAGGTCGGTTTCTCCATCAGATCCGACGAGTCCACCGGCATAGATAGCCGTGTCAGGGTCGGTTCCGGTCAAATCTCCGGAATCGTAAGAAATCGAAGCCAGCGAGTACGAATCCCGAAGCTCCGTCGTCCCCGTGCCGACAACCATTCCCACGAGCCCACCAATTGTCGGACCCTCTACATCCCCGGTCCCGTCGTCGACCCAGTCGATTCGGCCGGAATACTTCGAGTATTGGATTCGAGAGCTAGCATCTGATACTACACTGCTCGACCCGGTGACAGCGGCGAGTCCCCCGATGAGCGCATTGGAATCTTCAACCTCCAGCCATACCGAGGAGCGGACTTCAGAGATCGTGCCACCGACGAGATACTCTACGAGGCTCGCATTCCTTGTACTGTCGCCCTTGATGTGACCGGTCAAGTTCAATCGCTTGATGACACCACCCGACCCCAACTCATCGAAGACTGGTGAGCGACCCTGGAAAGTAGCACTCCCCCCACCGGAGAAGTAAGAAATTGAGTAGTGATCGCCGTCATAGGTACCGGTGAACACTCCGTCAACAATCCAATCTGAATCTCCAACCGAGCTTGTATCGACTCCCGTCAGGCTTGCCGTCTGCAAATAGTGCCCCGCAAGAGAACAAGAATTTTCACCGGCGGTCGAACTCTCAGCACCTACACTCTTGAAATCCGCAGCAGTGCCCACTAGCCACGGATCAGAGGTGATACCCGAACCAGATAGCGAACACGCATCCACATAGACGGTCACGGCGTCTCCCGTGACCGGGGTGATGGTGAACGCGCCCGAATTTGCTACATCAAGCTCATTCGCCGCCGTTGACGTTCCTCCCTCGACGGTTCCGCCACCGGTTATAGTGAGGGCCGCGTTGCCCGAAACATTGGCGAAATCACAGTCATCATCGGTTGACGTACCACTAGCCGTAACATCGATGTCGTCGCCGATAAGAGCGGAAATCACGTAGGGGGCACCTGCGGGGAATTCGTCAGACAGCGAGCTGACCAAAGTCGTGTTCGAAGTACACGTCAACGAGAGGCTTGCCGGATCTGCCGCCGCCCCTGCTTCCTGTTCAAGAGCTGTTATCCCCGTTAAAGCAAGCGCGCTGATAGCCACCAGCGAGAGAATTTTTTTCACTGTACCTTTTCCTGTCGCGAATTTAATTTGACAGTACCCCTATCGCGCGGGCAAACCGAAAACAAAAGGGAGAATTTGCGCACTTAAAGAGAAAGTGTCACTCTAGGTGGACACATTGGTGCCTAATTCGGCGTTTTCTTGCTCCCCGAGTAGCGCGCCAATCTCAAACTCACCGCACGTCGAGACTCTTCTCCCCCACTGCCTTTAAGGCGGAGGGATGTGGCGGCGTAAGCAAGTCGGAACGCAGTCTGCGCTATCCGCTGAGCTACGAGGGCAACACCTTGCCTTCTCAGTGCCCAGGAGGTTAAATCCGACATTTTCCGACAGCAACCCCCCATGTATAGCTCACTTCTGATGCCGTTTTGCGCAACACGTCACGTCTCCGTATCGCACAAGGATCGCACGCGACCACGCGGCCACTGCTCGACAACAGACTGGGCTTAATGCGGTTGTGCACAGCACATGGACGGCCGCCAAGTGCAGCGATAAGGTTTACTTATCATGATGACGAGAAGCCCCGCCACATTGGTCAAGCAGGCCCAAGAGCAGGAGCTGCTCGCGCGCGACGATTTCCGCCGTCAACTCCACGCGGCAAGCAAGCACATGTCACAACGGGCCCTCGCAGCCCGGCTGGGAATTTCCCAGCCGGCGATTGCGCAACGTCTGCAGGGCTACACATCTGACTACGACACGCGGCCTGTCGAGACCATGCAATCCTGCGCCCAGAGCATCTGCGAAAGTTTGGGTTGCCCGTCGGAGCCGCTCAGCACGCGCCTGCGCCTCGTGGGACAGGCAATCAGCGACTTCCGGGCGCTCACCCAACCACACGATCAGAGATTTTTTCTGCGCGAGCCCCAGAGCACAGGCGATACCCGATGGGACGCTCTGCTCGCCGGTGTGGCGGCGAGAGAGGCGCGGCGAGTCGGTATGCCCATCCCCCTGTGGACAACTGACGACTCGCGTTTTCTCGATAGACCATGGTTTCCTACAGAGACCTTGAGTCTTCGCGCAATCGCTTTTGAAGCCTCCCCCTCCGATTTTGCGATTCGACACGTCTACCTTGATCCAGCCGAATTGGAGTCTGTGTGATGCCGGAGGGGTTTACTCGGGAAAAGATTGTGGCAGCCCTCGAAGAACTTGGTCGGCGCCTCGAACTCTCCGGCGAGAGAGCGGAGCTCTACATCGTCGGAGGCGCGGCGATGGCACTCGCCTTTGCGAGGGACCGCGTGACGAGGGATATTGATGCCGTTTTTGTTCCCAAAACTCGTATCTACAACGAAGCAGAGGCGATGGCAGTCGAGGACAGCAGTTTGGGGCCGGATTGGTTGAACGATGCGGTGAAGGGGTTCCTTCCCCAGGTTGACGATTCCAAGGCTCAGGTGATGCTGGAGCGCCCCGGCATCAGGGTCCTCGTTGCCTCACCCCAACGACTGCTCGCCATGAAGATATTTGCTGCCAGGGTTGATCGAGATCGAGATGACATCCTCACCCTCTGCGCGGAAGCCAACATCAGCACCATTGACGAAGCACTGGACATGACGTACGACCTCTACGGTGAGCTACTCACCGCAAAGAGTAGGTTCCTGACCATCGAGCTCCTGCAAGACAGCCTCCCGATGTCTTAAGCATCTGCCTCACAGGCCTTCATGACCTCAGGCCTTCATAACCTCAGGCCTTCATAACCTCAGGCCATCGACTGTCGGGCCCGGGTGAAACCCCGCGATTAGAGGTGCAACCTGGGGTCACTGGTTGCCAACAGCCTCAGATACAGTGGGCAACCACAGCCAGCGCTAAGGAATAGTCGTGGAACATCCAACACCGAACACAAGCCTGCGCCGCAGGCGAGGCTTTGGCGCATGGCTCGCCGTCGTCGGCGTCAGCGTGGTGGCAGCGATTGTGGTTCCGTACACGCTGATTCCATTGATCACCCACCCTCTTGCCACCTACTTCTTTTGGACAGGGTTCTCTCTGGTCATCACGCTCTTTGTCTTCTGGGGTGTGCGCAGCTGGAGGGACGAAGAGTGATCGACTCCTGGCTGATCTGGTTAGCCATTGGAATCTTCACCCTCTTTGGCATCACCCTTTCTGTCGTAGCCACTCGGGCTAACCAGGGAACAGCGACCGACTACTTTCTGGCGGGGCGAGCAACGGGTTCCGTGGTCGCGGGTCTTAGCTACTCGGCAACGACCTACTCCGCTTACATGCTGGTGGTGTTGACCGGCCTCACCTATCGCGGAGGGATTGGGGCACTGGGATTTGAACTGATTTACTTCGCGGGACTCAGTTTGTTGGTGGTGTTTGCGCCTCGGTATTGGCTGGCGTCGAAAAGGTGGGGTTTCGTTTCTCCCGCGGAAATGTTCGGTGCGCGATATGCAGACCGCCGTGTGGCGAAGGTGATGGCCCTCGTCTCCATCGTGTTCCTGTTGCCCTACTGCACTACACAAATGGCGGGCATCGGGCTTCTACTCTCCGGGGTCACCGATAATTCCTTCGACCTGTTCCAAGCCGTGCTCATTGGTGCCGCACTAGCTATCGCGTGGACCCTGTTTGCTGGCCTTCGATCCGTCGCCTGGACGGATGCCGCCCAGGCGGTGATGATGATGGTCTCAGCACTCATTGCCCTGGGATTTGTGATCGCGGGACTGGGTGGGATTCCCGAATTTCTCGAGGCCACTATCGACACCCGCCGCTTATGGCTGGACGTGCCCGGACCGGACCTGTGGAGCTTTGGGACTTTTATCGCACTGTCTTTGCCCTGGTTCTTTTTCACCATCTCCAACCCTCAGGTCGCTCAGAGGCTGTTTATTGTCAAAGACTTTCGCTCGATGCGAAACATGATTTTATGGGTACTGGCATTCGGGCTCATTTTCACTCAGGTATCGATTATTTGGGGATTTGCGGCCCTCCAGGTGGCCCCAGGGCTGGAAAACACCTCCACGGCCACGCCGTCTCTTCTCACCAGCGGAATCATCCCGTTACCAATCGTCCTATTTGTCATTGTCGGTATCTTGGCCGCGGCAATTTCAACCCTCGATTCCATTGCCTTGACCATGGGTTCCCTGATTGCGCGTGATTTCGCACCGCGCAAAGCGTTCAACGACAAAGCCCAAATTCTTGCCGGACGGGTCGTCGTAGTTGTCGTGATTGTTTTTGCGAGCTATTTTGCGCTTCGCTCCACCGACATTGTCGACCAACTCGCTTCACTCTCGGCCGCCGGTTTGATGGTCATGGTGCCCACAGTTGTCGGAGCCTTCTTTTGGAAACGCTCCACCCATTGGGGTGCACTGTCTTCACTCGTGGGCGGGTCTCTGGCGGCCGTCTACCTCGCGCTGGTCCAAGGTGTGAGCGTGTTTAACCCGCTCCTCGTCGGTGTTGTCGCAACGATCAGCACGCTCTTATTCATTGTGGTGAGCTTGGCCACCAGAGCTCACCCGGCCGCCCTAGATTTTGCTGGCGATCTAAAGGATGACCTCGAGCGCCACCGAGCGTGGTGAGCTGGCCTAAGCACGCCACGTATCCCGAAGTCGAAAACCCTCCAGCGGTTCAGTCCCCGTCCAATGGAACCGGCTGCAGCCGGGTCCCGTCACCCAGTAGGCCGACCATGCACTCTCGCTTTTCATTGAGGCAGCTCGAGACGATTTGCTCCATCGTGTCCTCATCCCAGCCATTCATCCAGTCCCCGTGGAAGGAATATCCGCCCTGCTTGGCATCAATCGGGTCGGTGATGAAGCGCCACTGAGTAGACGGACCGGTTTCTTCGGTCACCCGCACTCCGAAGTTGTAGGAGATTTCCGGTAGCGCAACGGGGTGGGACTCCGGGCAGTAACCCGTTCCCACATCGGGAGCGTCAGCCGGAATCGGATACGCCATATGGCTCTTGTGGTCCACAGAGGTGATGTTTTTCCCATCCCAACACTGGGGGAACACCAGGCGCATCTCGACAATGTCGCCCTCGGCGCACTCGGGGATATAGGGGACATGGTCCAGCGGGTCACCCGAGCTGAATTGAGGCTCTGGGGCTTCCCAACTGAAGCATCGAAACTTCGCAACCTCCACGTCTTGAGGCTGGCTGGAGGCCATGTCACCGGCGATGATGGTGAGCCCCTCTGGCATCGGCTCAATCTGCTCAGCGGGGACGTGGTAACCGGTCTTGTAGTAGAATAGTGGGTCGATAAACGGGATCCGCTCGCCACTAGGGCCAAACAACGCGGGAACCCAATAGCCCGACTTGTTGAGCGACACCCCATCACACGTGGTCGAGGGTGTCTCCTGGAGCGAAGTGGTAGTGGTGAACGCATCGGTGTCGGGGTTACCAAAAAAAACGTGCAAGTGGGACATTCCCGGGTCCCCCGGCCACACCAAAGGATCATCGGGGCCGATGTGTGATTCCAGGCAGTGGGTTCTAAAGGCACCACTTCCGTCTTCTCGAAAGCCGGCAGGCTCCAACGCCTGAACCACTTCATCCAGCGAACCCACCTCGGCTAACCAGTCGACCTCGTTAACCAGCTGATACGGGGAATCATCCGCGGTGTCGTCGGGCGACTCTCTTGAGTCTTGCGACACAGCGGGCGCCAAGGACTCCGTATCGCTTGGTTCAGCCGAACCGGCTGCACATGCCGGCAAACCCGCAATGAGCAGCACAAGTCCGCTGATAGTAAATCGCATCCCCTTTTACCTACTAGACAAAAATTACATCGGTGTGAACATCGAGGCGGCCTACCCGGCCTCGAATGTGGGGCTGTGGCTGGTATCGACTGCGCTCCGCAGGTTTCGGTCGACAGGAGAATTGGCGGACACCCCGGTGTCCGCGCACTGGCGGAGGACGCCACGGACGATCGGTTCGGACCTGAAGACCCCTCCTAGGCCTGGCATTGCGCTCCGACGATAAACCCTGACCATGCGGCGACCGGTGCCAACTTTCCACCGCGGAATCCCCCAGGGCCCACACCGATCACACCCGGCGCTATGGCCGCCATCTCAGGTCCGGTAGCCAAACGCCGGGAAGGGACCAGTGTGAGGGAAGTCGACAGCGTGGGCCATTGAGCGACGGAAGTTCACTCCGGCGAGAGCGACCGGGACTTAGGCACTGACTTTCGACCCAGGAGTGGGGCTGAACAGGCGGTATTTACCTGTCTTCGCGATACGCCAGGTCCACAGAACAATTACTGGGACCAAAACGACTGTTGGGCCGAGCCAGAGAGCAACTTGCTCGAGAGGATCGTCAACCAGGGGCGAGACCTGTTGGACAAGGACCGCAGTGATTGTGGCAATGGTTCCACCCAGCATCCGAGAAAGATGGACGCTCACCCGTTCAGCGTGTGCAGGCGTTCTCCTCGCCTTCACGACGTCTTCTAATCCAAACGAAAGCCCTAACCCTCCGAATGAGGCGAGTGCCCAACCGAGCGGCTCATCCGAGACCACCATGAAGACGCCGTACCCAATCATCACAACACCGAAGACAAGCATCAACCAGGCAGCAATGACGTCAATGCCTTCATCCACATGGAGCCTTCGGCCCCTTCGATAACCCGCGAAGGCCATGTAAAAAGAAAACAGCGCGATGAAGAACAAGAACGGATTGGGGCGAACAAAAGTGACCGGTATCGCGGTTATTCCCACACCCAGCATCGCCCAAAAAAACACGGTGCCGACCCTGCGATGAAAGGTCGCACCTTTTGCCACCCCAACGGCAACGAAGGCCGCCACCAAAGCCACTACCCCACTCAACACATGGATTATCAGCAACATCTCAATGATGAATTCCACAAGAAAAGGGTATTGCACGCCCATCTCAGGACCCGCCTCATGGCCTTCACCACCGAACACAGCTGTGTGCGATAACGGTGAAGGCGCATACCGTGAGGTAGTCCGCGCCTTAGCGATCCAACGTCTCACAAGTCCGAGCAGGGTCGAAAGTAGTTACTGGGACGCCTCACCCGCGAGCTGAGAAGCAAACCAACACAGAGCGAAGGCCTGCTCGAGTCGCCGACCAGCCTCCACAGCGAACTCGCTGTCTTCCTCGGTCAGTTCCACCCTTTCAGGATACGTGCGCGCACTGTGTTGCACTTCTCACTGCAATTCGGGCCCTAGAAAGCAGGCGTGTAAGGCTCAGGACTCTACACAGCGTCAAGACACAGTCGAGGTGACCTGCCGTTAGGCCCGCTCCGAGCGCCTTCTGCGAGCCAGTGAGAAGAACAGTATGAGTAGTAGCGCGAGCAACAACACGCCCACAACCCAAAACAACCAACTGCTTGCACCCTCTGAGGTCAAGACCACGGGTTGCTCGACCAGGACACCAAGGTTCGCGGCTTTCAACAACCCGTCATTACCGATACCTTGCACCTGCAAGGTGTGCTCACCCGGGGCAATCAACCGGGCATCGACCAAGAACTCGGAAGAGAATTCGCCGTTGTCATCCACGGTGACGGTCGCCATCAGAGTCGGCTCAGAAAACAACCACACGCTGGCGAGTGTCCCGGCCATGAATCCGCTGCCCGAGGTTGTCCCCACCGACGACTGGTCAAGGCGCACAAGGACTTGACCCTCGTCAGTTTCCACCACACCGTTGTCGCGGTCAGCGTTGACGTTGATCATCCAATCAGGGCCCTCGACAACCACATTTCCTGCCTCAGGAATACCGGTGACCGAGACTTCTTGTGGCAGGCCTCCCGAGGTTGCTAGCGATTGACCGGCACCCAGTGCCGGAAGTTCACCCACTTGACGGTTGGGTTCAGGAGCGGGTGCCCCTTGACCAATATTGATGGTCATGTCCACCACGGTTTGATTACCGTCCTCGTCGTAGCCCACCACTTGCAACACCTGGCGACCAACAGGCACCGGTTGCTGGAGCGCATCCGCCTGGAAACTCACAGTAGAGGCAAAGGTCCCGTCTGAGCGAACCGGAATACGCGCAATCTCACGAGAGTCGGAGCCCGTACCGGGTAACCACAACTGCACAAACGAGCCGGGGTAGGACCCCTTGCCCGACACCCCCGCAGGCTGTACTTCCGGCATGAAAAGCTCCAGCGAGTCCGAGAATGCTGCGGTCCGAATTTCCCCGCCGTTACGACGATCCAGACTCACGCCAAACTGGAAAGCGCCCGCAACCACGGACACCCCATCGGGCCCCAGAGGTATTTGGCGAAGACTGGTAGGGAGGCCTCCCACAGTGGCTCTAGAAGGAGCGTTCGGGTCAAAAACACTCCCCGGACGACGCACCGGTTGGCCGACGGGTTTCACACTCACCGAAACTGTCTCGGTATCGGGCGCTGTTCTCCCTCCGCTGGGTGGTGTGGTGGGGATGGTCGGTGGCACGAGTCCTGAGCTGGGCGTTTTCGAGCTGGAAGTTCCCGTCTGAGGCTCTTCCTCGGAGTCATCGCCACCAGGTGTTTGCGGTGATACCCCGTTTGACGTTGCGAAAGGAGAGGCTCCGCCAACGTTTCTGGCGACGACGCTGAAAGTGTACGCGGTGCCGTTGGTGAGGCTGGCGATTGTGCAGGTCGTACCTGACGTGACACACGTTTCACTCCCGGGCGAGGCCGTGACCGTGTAAGAGACGATTGGCGCGCCCGTGATAGGCGCTGACCAGGAGATGACCGCCTGCTGGTCTCCTCCGACTGCCGACACTGACCGAGGGGCGCTGGGAGCGTCTACTTCGCCGGGACCGCCCGGCGGTGGAGTCCTCGATTCGGTGACAAGGACTCCACTGGAGGGGTTACCAAAATCACCCATCATGTAGCGCTCGTTGACATGGTCACGAGTGAAATAGGTTGCGTTAGACATTATTGCCCCTGAGGCGTAGGGCCCAGAAATGGGACATAAGCCCCCGGACACTCCACTGGCAGCCCCACAAGCGTCTTCATCGGCAGTGAGAATCTTTGTCCCATCCCCATTGAACACGACATAGGACGGAGCGTTCGATTGGAGGGCCCACACTTTGTAGCCCCTAGAGTGATGCGATTGGTAAAGATACGTGCCGTCCGTAGCGATCCCATGGTCGTCGCACGGCCAGCCGTTAGTCCCGGAGGGCACAGTGGTGGCATTCCAACAGGTGGTCGAATCCGTTCCCTCAATTCGCGCATCATCATCTGCGAGAAGAATGTCCTCACTGTGGGTCAGCGTGGGTGGGTTTGACGGTGTATCGGAGTCGTAGACCACGTCATACAGGCGCAAGACTTTGCAGTAGAAGCCGACTGGGCACACCAAAGGCGATGTTCCATCTTTGCTCTGCGCAGAATCAAGGGCCTGTTTGTTTCGACTGACCGCCCCAATTCGACCGTCAGGAAAATCAATAATGTTTCCCGTGAGCCAAGTCTGGCCGTCAAAAAAGGGCTTCCCCGACGGAAGATCCACCTCAACCATGACCCCACTGGCGACTGAAATGGCGTACAGCTTTGATTCGGCGGTGCCGTCCTCACGAACCCAAATGTGTCCTGAGCTGTAGGCCAGATCCCGGTTCCCGGATGCGACAGAGGTAATGACCGTAAGCGCGTCATCTCCCGTCACAGTCAAATCATCCTGGTCGGTTCCATCGACCCCCACACGACTTACTACCGCGTTGGTCTGGTCACCAGTCACGTAGAAGAGAGAGATCCCATCGGTTGTGAGTCCTCGCATTCCCGCAGTCGACGGCATCTCTAACTGTTGTTCATCGCCCAGGTGAAACAAGCGAGCAGCTTCAGGAATACCCCATTGCGCGGAAAATGTGACATCCGCAGTGACGGTATAAGTGTCTCCCTCTTCATAGGTCGCACCAGCACCATCTGCCTGCCAGCCCTCAAAAGTAAAACCGAAACGTGCCAGGTCTCCTTTTCCAGGAAGGGTAAGTTCCGAGTTGGCAGCCGCAGAAACATCCGCCGGCACCGATCCGGTCACTACGCCACCTTGGTGCTGCGAGTTGTTGCCGTCAAACTCGACAGTGAACGTCCCGGAAGCAAAGGACTGTTGGGGGGAGTGCGCCAGGGGCACTCCGTGGCTCAGCATTGCGACCGCGAGCGCTAACAATCCGAGACCCCTTAAGCGGGACAGGGTTCTTGGGCTCGGCTTCGCCGCCTCACGTTTTTGCATGGCCTCATCTCGCATGGTTTCGTTGGGTACTGCTCGCGAAAAACCTCACTCCGAAAACGGAGGTCTAAAATCAAGCGAGCCATCCGCAGAAGCTTTTTCATCACCTTTTTCGGCGACAAACCCAAAAAGGGCATCTCTTACGGTACGGGTGGGGGCAGGCTTTATGCCCAAAAATTTCCCCAAAACAGTGAAAGTGTCACCCTAGGTGGACAACTTTGCTCGAACTTCCTGGATTCCGTGGGCTTACCACAGGCCAAAACCGGGAGAACTCTTCCTAGACGAGTGAGGAGGAAATCGAGAAATCCCCAGCCTGTCGTGCCTGCAAGGTGAATCAAAACCGTAGCGTGTAAGCCATAACCCGGTGACTTCGCAGTCGGCAGGCTGACTGCCGCCAAGGAGCATTTGGTCAGCCGGTAAAAATCCGGTCAATTACACTTCGAGAATCGTGACTTTTTCAGCCAACGCACGGGCCCGCAAGCCCCCCACCCTCCAGCCCCGCAGGCTGTCGGCGTTGACTCAGCTGTCCTTCTGGCTTGTAGTCGGCAGCGTGTTGGCACTGTCTTCTGCCGTCTTCGTGGCGGGTGTGAATCCGGTTCGACTCAGCGTGGTCGGCATCGGATTCCTATTAGCTGCCAGTTTCACGCTCTGGCTGTTCCGTCGAGGGTTTCCACACCCGACTCTCGGCGCAGGCAACCTGGTCACCTTGGCCCGAATGGCGCTCATCGTGAGCCTGCTAGCCGCAACATCCGGTGGCGCACGCCCGTGGCTGGTCGTGGCAGTGGCGAGTGTTGCACTCGCCCTTGATGGTGTGGACGGTTGGTTGGCGAGACGAGACGACCGGGTGTCGAGCTTTGGCGAGACTCTGGATACGGAAGTGGACTCGGCGTTTACGGTGATCCTCGCTGCGAGCGCTATGGTTGCCGGAACGATTGGCCCAGTGGTGTTGTTACTCGCCCTGCCCCGCTACCTCTTTGTAGGGGCTTCGTGGGTCTGGCCCTGGCTGAAGGGTTCTCTGCCGGAGAGCCTGGCCCGCAAAGTGATCTGTGTGGTTCAAGTCATAGCACTAATTGCCCTGCAGGTGCCTGGGCTTATTGGGGTTCTCACCACACCTTTGGTGTTAGTGGTCAGCGGAGCTCTGCTGTGGTCATTCGGTCGGGATGTGGTGTGGCTCTGGCGCCACAGGGCTTAACTGAAAGTCAGGCCTTAGTAGGTCAAGATGGGGTGATGGGAAGCTCTCGTCGCACTCGCCGCCGCTGGGTTCTTCTGGTCGTTCAGGTGGCTGTGGCGGTGGGTCTCCTGACGCTGGTGTGGCGTGTGGTTGACGGCGGTGAAGCCCTTCAGCTTCTGTCTCAGGCGAACCTCTTGTGGATCATCGCAGCCATCGCGGTGTTGAGCCTGCAGATTGTTCTCTCAGCACTTCGCTGGCAGATCACAGCCGGCCAGTTGGGCATCACCCTCAATCGCCGCTCGGCGATTAAGGAGTATTACCTCTCCCAGATCATCAACCAAACCCTTCCCGGTGGGGTGTTGGGCGATGCCGGCCGGGCGGTGCGGGTGAGAGCTCAGGCGGGTTTATGGGCCTCCGGACAGGCTGTTGTCTTAGAGCGCCTCGCCGGTCAGATCGGTCTGCTGATTGTGCTGACCGTTGCCTTTAGTGTGACGGTGACTGTGCCGGGTGGCGTGGTGTGGCCGGGGTGGCTTGCCGCGACAGTCACCATCCTGATTGTTGGTGGACTTGCAGCACCCTTTGTGCTTGGTGCTGTCGCGCGTCTTCTCCCTCCACGTGCCAGGCAATTGGTCAATGGGTTAATCGCTTCAGCGCGCCGCGCCCTGGCCGGCAAGGAAGTCCGGGTGTGGCAATTGGTCTTCAGTCTTGCGACAGCGCTGGCAAACATTGCCGGCGTGGTGTTTTGTGCCAGGGCACTCGGTGTTGATTTGCCCTTTGGTGTGGCAATGGCCATCGTGCCGCTGATCCTCTTCACCATGTTGGTTCCCATCACGGTGAGCGGGTGGGGGCTTCGTGAAGCCGCCGCCGCTGTACTGTTTCCCCTTGTTGGCCTGGGTGCCGCAGAAGGCCTGGCCACCAGTGTGGCCTTCGGGGTGGTCCTCATCGTGATTGCCCTTCCAGGGCTGTTGTTTCTGCGCTCCACAACCCACCAGGTCGCTCAATGAATCCGGCCACACCACCAGAAGTCGTGTTCGCCATCCCCGGGGATCTCGACACACCCACGGGTGGTTATGTCTACGACCGACGGGTCATACAAGAACTGCGAGACCTCGGTCTAACACTCACCCACATGAGACTGGGCTCTTCTTTTCCTCACCCCACCGAAGAAGACACACTCGATGCCGCCACACAGCTGGCGGCGATTGATCCTGAGCGGGTTCTAATGATTGACGGCTTGGCACTGGGTGCATTAGAGCCCGAACTACTCGCCCAGGTCCACGCGCCGATTGTGGCGCTGGTTCACCACCCACTGGCGCTCGAGGGCCACCTCGATTCCTTCCGCCGCGAAGAACTACACCGGATAGAGCGAGACAATTTAGCCCGCTGTGTGGCAGTGATTGTCACCAGCGATCAAACAGCCGAGATACTCACGAGCGATTACGGCGTCCCTGCACAAACCATCACCGTGGCCCGGCCCGGGACAGACCAGCCCGTGAACACGCATCGACCCACCAGCCCGCCGTTGATTGTCTCAGTGGGTAGTCAGTCCCGCCGAAAAGGTCACGATGTCCTCATTGAGGCACTTTCGCACATCGATCATCTGCCGTGGCAGGCAGTGATTGCTGGGTCAGTGCGCGACGAGGCTTACAGCACAGAGCTACACCGGATGGTTCATGATCTGGGTGTGGAAGATCGGGTGCGCCTAATCGGCGCAGTATCTCCCGAACAGCTGCAGCAGCTGTATTCACAGGCGAGTGTTTTTGCCCTGGCCACCCGATTCGAGGGTTACGGGATGGTCTTTGATGAAGCGATGACCTATGGCTTACCCATTGTGAGCTGTGACACCGGTGCTGTGCCAGACACTGTGGCTGAGGGTGCGGGGCTTTTGGTGCCAGTTGACGACCCGCACGCTTTTTCTCATGCACTGGGCAGTGTGCTCACCGACGAGAAAAAACGAGCGTCAATGGCCGCTTCGTCCCACGACGCCGGGCAGTTACTTCCCACCTGGTCGGACACGGCTGACATCATCGCCCGGGTGTTGGATGGGGCCAGGGCAGACAGAATGGAATCGTGACCCCCTCCAGCACACCCGCCACCGCCTTTACGAGCGAAGACGACCTGGCATTGGCCGAGTCAGTAGCCCGGGAGGCAGGAGGGATTTTGCTTCGCTATTGGAGCGATCGAACACGCCTCACCGTGTCGACAAAGCGCGCCGGAGATTTTGTGAGCGAAGCCGATCTGGCCTCTGAACACCATCTGAAGGCAGCGCTTCTGGGTGCCAGGCCAACGGATGCTTGGCTCGGGGAAGAAGGCGGAGGCATGCGAGCGGGAGATGATGCACCCACCGGCAGGCGGTGGATTGTTGACCCTCTCGATGGGACAACCAATTTTCTTCGCGGGATTCCCCACTGGGCCGTATCCGTCGCATTAGAAATCGATGGCCACCTGCAACTGGGGGTTGTTCACGACCCGGTAAAAGATGACACCTTTGTTGCCGCGTTGGGTCACGGAGCCAGGCTTAATGGGGTCGCCCTCAGACATGCAGATACCTCGGTGTTTGACCACGCACTGCTGGGGACCGGTATTCCTTTTGGTCAGATGGCTCACATTGATGACCATGCAGCGGATATCAGCAGGGTTCTCCCCCACTGTGCGGGGGCGCGGCGGATGGGAGCCGCCGCACTCGATCTGGCGTATGTCGCTGCCGGTCGACTCGATGGTTTTTGGGAGCGCATCCTTCAACCCTGGGACATTGCCGCGGGGCTTGTGATTATGCGCGAAGCCGGAGTGCGGGTCGAAGGGTGGGAAACCCATGAACGCCCGGAAGAAACGGGGTCGGTCATTGCTGCCACACCGGCGCTCTTTGACACCTTCGCCGGTCTACTGCGAGACAACACCACCGACTAAACCTCGTGCAGCCTCGCAAAGAGATCACCGGAGTCACTCTCGGGCGACAAGGAGCGAAGCCAACCCTTCGTCGCTGTCGCATCCCACCACTCATCCCATAGGAACTGCCCCGTCTCGCCCACGACCGGGTTAAACCGATAGTTACCCAACTCCATCAGTCGATCGACCAGCACGAGACTGATTTGGGGAAAGCCCGGTAGAAACTCGACAGAAATCATGTCCACCGCACCACTCAGGCCCGCAAGAACTTCTTCCTCGAAACCCTCCACGTCGATTTTGATGTAGCGGGGTGTGCCGTGTTGGGCAATGACACTATCCAGGGTGACCACTGAGACTTCCTGGCTTTCATTCCAGCTGACTTGCTCAAAACCGGCCACACTTGCCGCACCGGAGACAAAATCGGTTCGCAGTGACGACACGGTTGGGTGGCGAGAAGACACTGCCAACTGACCCGTGGTGACACTGGAGCCCGCTGCCGCTTCGATGAACACGATGTCTTTCGGCAGTGTCGCCCGGAGGAAACCCGCAAAAGGCCGCTGTGGTTCGAGGGCGATGACTTTCGCCCCCAGCGAGCGCATGGCACGAGCCCTGGTGCCCGCATGGGCACCCACATCAATCACCACGTCGCCTGGCGCAAGGAGGGTTCGATAAAACCTTCGCCACGCCCGCAGGATGAGGGGGTTTAGGTACACCACCACAGACCGGGCAAAGCCCCACCAGCGCGCAAGGCGCTGACTGTTGGTCTGATTCCCCACGTTGGTTAGCCTAGGAGGGTGGGCTTGAGGGGAAGTGAACGGGCGCAGTTCGCCAGGCGAGCTGGCGAACCTGCACACCCCCACTACGTGGCCTCCACCTGTCGGCTCTGCGAACACCGGGCGCTTTGACGATGACGACGAGCGCGCTGTGGTGTGTGGGCCCGACGCAGGCTGAGTTACGAGACGGCGCCCTTGGCGAAGGGGTGTTGGTCAACACCCTCTATTCGGGCATCAGTCGGGGAACAGAACGCCTCGTGTTTCGAGGCGATATTCCCGCCAGTGAATTCCAGCGCATGCGCGGGCCCGCCCAGGAGGGTGATTTCCCCTTCCCCGTGAAATACGGCTACTGCGCTGTGGGAACGGTGGTCGAAGGGGAACTGGCCGGACAGACAGTGTTTGCCCTCCACCCCCACCAAACGTCGTTTCGCCTACCCCAGCACATGCTGACACCCCTGCCAGAAGGGGTCCCCGCACAACGCGCCGTCTTGACAGCCAATATGGAAACGGCGCTGAACATCCTGTGGGATAGCACTGCCGGGGCCGGTGATCGCATCGCGGTTGTCGGAGCCGGAGTAGTGGGTGCGCTGGTGGGTTACCTGGCCGCACAACTGCCAGGTTCCGCAGTGACCCTGGTCGACACCAATCAGGATCGCGCGTCTCTGGCCGCAACACTGGGGTGCGAGTTTGCGACCCCGGATCAGGCGCTGCAACCGTGTGATGTGGTTGTTCACACTTCGGCGAGTGCCGCGGGCTTGCACACCGCTTTGGCACTGGCCGGCCAAGAAGCCACCGTGGTGGAAGCAAGTTGGCATGGTAACGCCATGGTCGAGGTTCCTCTCGGTGAAGCTTTTCACAGCAAGCGCCTGAAGTTGGTGAGCTCGCAGGTAGGACAGCTGCCCGCGCTTCGCACACCCAGGTGGGATCACGCCAGGCGTTTAGCAACAGCCTTAGAGCTGTTGCGAGACCCGGTACTGGATGTGTTGATTACCGGCGAGACGGCGTTGTCCCAATTGCCAGGCGAGTACGGCACTATTTTGAACGACCCCGCCACCCTGTGCCACCGAGTGGTCTACCCCACGTCCTGAGGAGTGCCAAGTGTTTGCGTTGGAAGTTCGAGACCACATCATGATTGGCCACTCGCTACCCTCCCCTGTGTTTGGTCCCGCTCAAGGACTACACGGGGCAACCTTCACGGTTGATGCCGCTTTTTTCACCGAAGACATCGATCAGCACGGCCTTGTGGTCGACATTGGTCTTGCCTCCCAAGCACTCTCTGAAGTGTTAGAGCCTCTGCGTTATAAGAACCTCGATGACGTTCCGGGGTTTGAGGGCAAGTTCACGACCACCGAGTTCTTGTGCAAACACATTTTTGACGGCCTTGCCGAGCGCATCCGCACAGGCCAGCTCGGTGACGGCGGTCGTGTGCAACGCCTGAAAATCATGCTCCACGAAAGCCACATTGCGCGCGCGTGGTTCGAAAGCGAACTGTAGGGGTGGGTTTTTCAACCGATTGGTTAACCCTTCGCGAGCCCGCGGACCGGGAAGCTAGGGATCACACCCTGCTTCAGCGGGCTGTGGAACTGGCTGGAGTCGACCCCATACTGATGGATTTGGGGTGTGGCACGGGGTCCACTGTGCGAACCCTGGAACCCGCGCTTCCGGAGGGCGCCACTTGGCGCCTGGTCGATAATGACCCGGTACTCCTCGAACGGGCGCTGGAAGCGGCGGGTAACACATCAAGAGGGCACCTTGTCGATATCGACCAGCTCGATTCACTCCCCTGGGAGGGTGTCACATTGGTGACCGCCTCCGCGCTACTCGACCTGGTCACCGAGGACTGGCTTGTTCGCCTCTCAGAGGTGCTGACGGTCCCCTTCTACGCAGCACTGTCCTACAACGGCCAGATGCACTGGGATCCCGTTGACCCCCGCGATCAGGCAGTAACCGAGGCGTTTAATCGACACCAACGCCAAAACAAAGGGCTAGGTCCTGCATTGGGCCCGACATCAGTAGAAAAAACGATCGAAGTCTTCGAAGCCGCCGGTTTCACGGTCCTCCACGGTGACAGCCCCTGGCAACTGGGCCCCGAATTCACCGAACTCCAGCAAGCACTCGTGGCGGGAATTGCCCAGGCTGCCAGTGAGGCGGCTGGCGAACCGGACGAAACGACCGCCAAAGCGTGGGGTGAGACTCGCGTCGCGCAGGCC
Source organism: Pontimonas salivibrio (assembly GCF_002950575.1). Taxonomy (NCBI): domain Bacteria; kingdom Bacillati; phylum Actinomycetota; class Actinomycetes; order Micrococcales; family Microbacteriaceae; genus Pontimonas; species Pontimonas salivibrio. The sequence goes on along the minus strand of NZ_CP026923.1, from coordinate 652,272 downwards.
GCACAGACCCGGTGTGTCATCGGCCACGGTGACCTCCTCATCATCCCCCGCTCGCTGTCAAGCACGGTGGTGTCCTGATGGAGCAGGTGGACGTGAGCGCGCGGGTGTGGCAACACCTTTTAGCGGTGCGCGACGGCAAGGGACATCTGAGTGGTGGCGACTGGAGCCCTGGCGAGCAGCGTGCCGTTGATCTCTATGGCCCGCTGGCCCAAAGGGATGTGGGCCCACGTGTCTTCGGACAAATTGGTCAATCGTTGGACGGTCGCATTGCCACGGAGTCTGACGATGCGCGAGATATTTCGGGGCCCGATGGCCTCGCCCACCTCCACCGCATGCGGGCACTGGTTGATGGGGTGATTGTGGGGGTCAAAACGGCTCTGCACGATCAGCCACGCCTGACTGTGCGTCTGTGTGAAGGTCCCAATCCAGCACGCATTGTGATTGACCCGCACGGTCGACTACCCAACGATGCACCGATATTTCGCGCGGACGGCGCCCGCAGACTGGTGATTCAAGCCCTCGAGCAGGACCGACCCGAGGGTGTTGAGGTCATCACGCTCAAGGCCACGGAAGGTCGGCTCGACCCCGATGAAATGCTCGCTGCCCTGAACAAAGCAGGGCTTACCACCCTGTTGATCGAAGGGGGTGGCTTCACAATCTCCCGGTTTATCGACGCCGGTTTGTTGGCACGTTTACACATCGCCATCGCCCCGGTCCTGATTGGTGCCGGCCAACAGGGAATCACCATGCCCTACCCCCCGGACACGCTCGCCGAGGCGCTTCGACCCGCCACCACAGCTTTTTCATTGGGTTCAGACGTTGTCTTTGACTGTGAGCTACCTGGCGACCGGGAGCAGGCGGTAACACCCGCTTCCCTTTAGGTCCACACCGAGAGTCAGTCGGTGGTCCACGCGCGCACAGTGCTGACGGGTCGCTCGCGCCCTCCCGCGCAGTCACCGCCTGGTGGAAAAATGAGATGTCGCACGAGTGCGTCTGCGCCCGTCAACTCGCGTGCCACACTATGCCTATGGGCAGGGTCAGCTTCTACGGGGTAACGACGACGGGAATCTTCTGCCGGTGTGGATGCCCCTCCAGGACACCCACACCCGAACACGTGGTGTTCTTCGGGCACGTGAACGACGCGATAGAACGAGGCTTCCGATCATGCAAGAGGTGCCGACCCGACCAGGAGGTCTCACCCCATGAAGCGTTTGGCGCCTTCGTGGTCACTCAGGTGGTTGCTCTCGCCCAGGCCACACCTCAGAGTCGCATTGAAGACATCGCCCGGGGCCTTGCTCTCTCGAAGCGACAGCTCGAGCGCATCATCAAAGCGGTGACAGGCTTATCCCCCCGGCAGTACATCCATTCAGCCCTCCAGGCCACACAATGACCACAGACCTGCGTTGGTTACCCGGCTTTATCGCCTTAGGGGTGGTGTGGGGTTCATCATTTTTATTCATCGACCTCGCACTGGAAAGCTTCAGCGCCGCAGGAATCGTTTTTCTCCGCGGTCTCTTAGGTGCACTGAGCTTGGTGGTGATCCTTGTGGCCAGACGAGATCGCCTCCCAGGTCTCGGACCACACTGGTTTCACATCGCAGTTGTGGCGCTCTTACTGAACGCGTTACCGGGTTTTCTTTTTGCCCTCGGCCAACAGTGGGTACCAAGTTCTTTAGCGGGAATCGTCAACGCAACCACCCCATTAATGACCGTCCTCGTGGTGGTGATCGCGTTTCGAGAACAAAAGCCCACCGCCAACCAAGTGTTGGGTATTGCTGTGGGGCTAGCAGGAATTGTTTTGGTCACCAACGTTCTGCAACGCATTGAGGGCCTCACCGTCCTCGGCGTAGGGGTACTTCTCATCGCCACACTTTCCTACGGAATCGCGATGCCTTACGCCAAGCGCCACGTCGCCTCCTTGCCTTACAGCCCATACGCCTTGGCGACCGCCCAAGTCGGGGTCTCTGCCGTTCTCACCCTGCCGGGCGCGCTCTTCTTTGGCCTGAGCACCGACACCATCACCCAACCCGCACTGTGGGGAATGCTGGCACTGGGGGTGCTGGGCACAGGGATGGCCTATGTCTGGAACTATCGAAACATTGAACTGGCCGGAAGCGTGATTGCCTCCAGCGTGACCTACATCACCCCAGTAATTGCCGTCATCCTCGGGGTGGCCTTCCTGCGGGAGTCATTGACTCTCGGTCAACTACTCGGAGGTGTCCTCGTCGTCGTCTCGGCACTCCTGGTTCAGGGGCGCTGGAAACCACTGCGCTCCCAGCTCCGGCGGCAGCAAACCCCCTGATTTGTGAAATTAACGGGGGCGCCGGCTGGAGCCCCAACTTGCAATAGCGTGGACGACGATACCGATGACAACGCCCCAAATAAGATCGACGGCGACAACGACCACGGCGGTGGTCAGGTAGCTGAGACGACTGGGCCAGGTGGTTCGAAGGTTCTCCACAATGCTGGCCGGGTTCGCGATGCGCCAGGAAGCGCCCAGGAGGACGCCGGCGAGAACAGCAGTGGGGATGTGAGCGACAATTGCGCCTAGCGCAACCACAAACACCCACAACACCACGGCGTGAAAGACCGTTGCCATCCGGGTCCTCGCGCCCGCGTTCACGTTCACTGCTGTTCGCGCAATGGCACCAGTTGCGGGCATTCCTCCGACGAACGACGATGCCATCGTGGCAAAACCTTGGCCGATGAGTTCCCGGTTCGGTCGATAGGCCTCCACCAGTTCCACATCGCGGCGTTTCACCATGGCATCGGCAACGCGTGCCGACAAGAGAGATTCCAGCGCCCCGAGGAGGGCAACGACGAACGCGGCATACACAATGGTGCCCCAGGGCAGGTCAGGCCACTGCAGGTTGAGCGTAAAAAGTTGCGCTGCCGGCAAAGCCCCAATCGTGGAGACAGGCGCGGCGATTAGCCATGCCAACACCGAAAGGACCACAACCGCAACACCACTCGGCGGAAAATGGTGCAACCCAGTCCAGCGTCTGCGGAGGGCCGACCAGCCGATTTTGATGCTCAGGGTGGCCCCAACAAGACCGAGAGGCCAAAAATGCAGTGGCGTCTGCCCGACGTTCTCGAGTGTCCCCCACGCGACTTGGAAGGTTTCTGTACCCTCTCCTCGAGGAACCTCGAATATCAGCGGAAGCTGTTGCAGGGCGATCACCACGGCAATGCCGAGCGTGAAACCTTCCATCACAGGCCAGGGAATGCTTTCCACATACTTGCCCAGACGCAGGATGCCAAAACCGATAATGAGGGCTCCAGCAATGACACCGACTCCGAGCAAGCCCGACATTCCGACCTCGGCAATGATGGGAAAAAGCACCACCACCATTGCGCCTGTCGGTCCGCTCACCTGGTAGCGAGAACCTCCAAGAAGGCCGGCGACAATGCCGGCAACGATCGCAGTGACCATCCCACTGGCGGCCCCTGCTCCTGAGGTCACCCCGAAACCTAACGCGAGGGGCAGGGCAACAATCGCGACGATTAAGCCCGCGGGCACATCAAACTTCAGGGAACCCAAAAAATGTTGAACCACGTGCACCCCACAGAAAGAACCCTCAGCGCGCCATTGCTGTGCACTCTACTCCGGCGAGGACCAGCCTCCGCACACCCCATTCATATCTGAGAAAGCGGGGCAGAATCGACCAGGTGGGGATTCACACTCTGTGTGGAGTGAGCACGTCGAGGCCGAATTGTGTGGCCTCGCGCATGAGCACCTGATCAGTGGTGGCGAGGGTGGCACCCAGCCTGAGTGATTCGTGAAGTACCACCGCATCGGACATCCTTAAACCGCTTTCGACCCGAAGGGTGGCAAGTCCCGCCACATCACTCTGATCAATGGGTCGAACCTGGATGCGTAGTCCTGAGAGGCGTTGCTGAAACTCCGGGGCTTTACCGGCTTTCGTGGGGTGGACCATGACCTCGGCGTAGGTGAGGGCTGGCATCGATAGTTCGTGGCTCAGCGTGTGCAGAAACATACCCATCGCCCATTGGTGGTGGGCGTCGCTTTCACTGCTGAGGGCGATGAGAGCACCAGCATCGAGAACAACTATGCCGGCCATTCATCCCTCAACTGCTCGCGCCAACCAGGCGGCCACACACCGGTCATACTCCCGGCAAGACTCTGGATTGCGAGCTGACGACTCGCCACGCGTCCTTGGCCTTCCTTTTCCACTTCGTCGATGCCCCGCTCCAGAATGCGACGAAGCAACAGACCTTTCTCGCCCGCGATGTCAGGCCACACCTCTGCGGCGACCTCGAGGGCCGAAGAGAGGCGATCGGTCTCCGTGATCATGTGCCGGGGACGGGTTGTGGGCATGGTCAAAGTGTAACACTTATATTTTAGTGCAACACATTGTGGGCGACCCGTGCTCGATGACCGATCAGGCTGCCCGACGAGATGGGCCTGTGTCCCTCAGAGTCCTTTTGGGTCGGCTACGGCGGGCAAATCCAACAGCGGTGGCCTAAAGGCATCCCGCTGGGTCGCAATTCCCGCAATCACCACCAGTGCGATACCCAGCGCATCAAAAAGTTGGGGGATCTGAAACAACACCACCAGGCCGATTGCGGTCGCAATCGCCGGTTCCACTGCCATCAGCGTGCCAAAGGCACGCTTATTCATGCGCTTCAGCGCAAGCATTTCCAGCGCAAACGGAAACACTGGGGTGAGTACGGCCAAGAGCACCCCCAGCGCCAACACCTCGAGGGTGATGTTGCCCCACGCCTGCGGGAGACCGACGGTGGTGGCGGTGAGGGCCGCCACCGGGGTGGCAAGCGCAAGGCCTTGGATGCCGCTGAATTGGTCCCCCACCTGCTGAGTGAACACAATGTAGAGCGCCCAGCCCAAGGCGGCCACCAAGGCAAACCCGACACCCACCATATCGACGGTGCCCGTCCACGGCCTGGTCAACGACACCACACCCACAAGCGCTACTGCCGGCCAGAGTGCTGCCCTGGCATTTTTGCCCGACAGCGCGGCAACGGTCAGTGGGCCCAGGAACTCAATGGCGACTGTGGTGCCCAGTGGAATGCGATCCAACGCGGAGAGGAACGCCGAGGTCATCACCCCGGTAGCGACCCCAAGACCCAGCAGTCCAGGAAGGCTTTTCCGGGTGATTACCCGCCACGAGGGGCGAACGAGCGCAATGAGAATCAGCGCGCCGAGGACCAGTCGAAGCCATGCCGTGCCGGCAGGCCCCACGGCAGGAAACAGGGAGATCGATAGTGCGGAGCCCATTTGGATGCTGAGCATCGCCACGACGGCGAGACTCCAGGCGGGCAGTTTCTCCGCGAACTGTTCGCCCCTCACAGAGCGAGCCCACTGTGTATGGACCTGCGTTGAATGTCTTCTGCTCCAAAACGCGCCAACCAGAAGGTGAGGTCGTCGGCGACCCGGTTCCTTTGCTGCTCGGACAGCGGGTCAAGAGTGTCAATGATGAATAGAGCATTGGTGGTGTCGTCAGTCAGTTGGGTGCGACGGCACTGGCGCCAGTTCCACCGCCGACAGGTCACGCCTTGGTCGTCTCGCCACACCACTTCCCCCACGCTGGGGTGTTCGACCACGTCTTCTCCGCCTGAGACTGTGTCAAACGATTCGTCACCGACTGCGCGGGTGAGGCGCGGTGGCCCCACGTAGGCGTCGACATTTTCTCCGCCAAGGGGTGTCTGGTGAAGGACCGACAGGGCGTTATACATGTCAGTTAACCCGTTGATGCGCGGTAGACCGTTTGGTGCACGCTTCATCAGCGCTTCAGCGCTATTTCGATAATCGGAGGGCTTCGACCCGAAGGCCCTAAATGCTTCCCGCCAGGACGCAATGTGTTCACGCTCGGCCACAGGGGTAGTCGCCAGTAACTGCCTGGCGTAATCCTCAGCTTGTTGAACTAGTTCGGAGACGTCAGATTGGTCAGCGTGTGCGTTGATCCCGGTAGCCACAATGATGTCCGCGCGGTAGTCAGGTCGAAGTTCGAACACTTCGTCAGATACGTGGGCGCCAGAAAGAAAAGACTCACTATCCATGAGGGAACACGCTTTCACTGAGACCTAAGAGACCGAGTTCATCGACCAGCCTTGAGACTAGTGCCCCAACAGCTCAGTCACGTGCTCCCCCGGTTGCTTGATCAGAATCTGGGGGTGCGCTTGCCAGGCCAGCGCGCTAAGTTTGTCTACGGTCAACGTCGCCCCCACTCGAACAGGCGGTGACCCCTTTGACGAAAGGTCACCGTGACTCAGACACCGTGGATGTCCCACTACCCCTCGTTCGTTGAACCCGAGCTTGCTGCACTGCCCGCAGCACACCTACCGGAAATGGTGCGCACCGCATCGTCTCAATACGCCGACACGATTGCGTTCACGCAGTGCATGCCTAATGGAATGAACGGGTCGCTGACGTTCAAGGAGGTTGACGAGCTGTCCGATCAGTTCGCGATCTACCTTCGAGAAACCGTGGGGGTGACAGCAGGCGAAAGGGTTGCCCTGCAAATGCCCAACTGCTTGAGCTACCCGGTCGCGGCCTTTGGAGTGTTAAAAGCCGGCTGTGTCTTGGTCAACACCAACCCGCTCTACACACCCTCTGAGATGATTCACCAGTTCTCCGACTCAGGAGCGACCGTGTTGGTGGTGATTGACATGTTTGCCGATCGCCTCGATGCGGTGTTACCGCAGACGAACATCCACACTGTGGTGACCACCAAAATCGGGGAGTTCTTCCCCCCGGTGATTGCTGGAGTAATCCGTTTGGTGCAAAAAGTGTGGAATCGCTCATTACCGGCCATTACTGTCGAGCACACCCCTTTTAGGGATGCCCTGAAGGCTGGAAAATCAGCAGCCCCCTCCGCGCAGGTGGGCAGCTACCTAGATGGTGTCACAGCAGATTCTGTCGCCGCCCTGCAATACACCGGCGGGACAACCGGTGTGGCAAAAGGGGCCATGCTCACTCAGACCAACCTCATCGCGAACACCATGCAGACCATTTCGATGGCGGGGTCTTTCCTGCGGCCCGGCAAAGAGACGGTCATGACGGCCCTCCCGCTGTACCACGTCTTTGCTTTCACCTTGAATTTGTTGTCGTTTTATCACCTCGGTGCCAGAAATATTCTCATTCCCACCCCCAGGCCACCGAGCAACCTCAAACGGGCGTTCGAAAACTACACGGTGACCTGGCTGACCGGTGTCAACACCCTTTTCCAGGCACTACTCAAAGAGCGCTGGTTCCAAGACAGCCCGCCGGCGTCTCTTCGAGCCTCAGCAGCGGGCGGGATGGCCCTGCACACGTCTGTGGCGAAACAGTGGCGAGAGATGGTGGGTACACCGATTGTGGAGGGCTACGGTCTGACCGAATCATCGCCAGTGTTGACCTTCAACCCTCTCGATGGCACCGCCCGTGACGGAACGATTGGTATCCCGGTGCCGTCCACCCTGGTGCGCTGTGTCGACGACGAAGGACACGACGTTCCCGTCGGGCAGGCCGGGGAGCTTTTTGCCAAAGGTCCACAGATCATGGCCGGTTATTGGAATAAACCAGAAGAAACTGCTGCAGCCATCACCGATGGGTGGTTACACACCGGCGATGTAGCCGAAATGGATGCGGACGGGTTTTTCACCGTCGTGGATCGCAAAAAGGACGTCATTTTGGTCAGTGGCTTCAACGTCTATCCCAACGAGGTGGAAGACCAGATCGCTGCGGTGCCTGGAGTGTTAGAAGTGGGCGTCATTGGCCTTCCGGATGAAAAGTCCGGTGAACGCGTTGAAGCGTTCGTGGTGGCCTCACATCCACCACCCTCCAGTGAGGCCATTCGTGCCTACTGCCGCACCCACCTTGCCGCTTATAAGGTGCCCCAGCGGGTCACCATCATTGATGAACTGCCAAAGAGCCCGATCGGCAAAATTTTGCGACGACAGTTGCGCTCCACCGCAACCGGTGAGATTGCCACCCAGTCGGGAAGTACTGACGAGAAGGGCTCTGCCAAATGAACAACATGATGGTGCTCGCGCAGGCCGGAATTTCCGAGCAAGACGTCGTCACCCCTTTTGAGCAAAACCTGTTGGTGATCCTGGTCTTCATCATCATGTTCGGTTTGGGGGCAGGACTCACTCCGAAAGATTTCCGGTTGGCGTTTCGCCGCCCGTGGGGCTTAATCATCGGTTGGTTTACCCAGTTCGGCCTGATGCCGCTCATCACTTTTGGGCTAATTACGCTGTTTTTGTTCCAACTGCCCATGGAATACGCAGCCCCCGTTGCCCTCGGAGCACTGCTGATGGGGAGTGTCCCCGCGGGAACCACGTCGAACATTTTCACCTACTTCTCAAAAGGCAACCTGGCACTGAGCGTGATGATGACCACCCACTCCACGCTGTGGGCGATCCTGATGACACCGCTCGTGCTCACCCTCTACGGCAGGCTGCTCTTTGCCGATCAAACTGATTTCGCAATACCCCTGTTCAACATTGTGATCACGCTGGTGTTGTTGCTGGTGCCGGTTGTCGCCGGAATGTTCATTCGGAAAAAAAGCGCCAACGTGGGGGCAGTCTTGGAGCTACTCGGTGGCTTTGTGGGCATGTTCTTCATCGTGTTTTTGGTCGCCACCTGGGTTCCCCGCAACTGGGGCCTACTCTCAAGCACACCGTGGCAAACCTTCACTGTCGCCATTGTGATGGGGCTACTGGGCATCTTTGTCGCCTACGGACTCGCCCGAGCCCTCCGGTTGCATCCGATGAACGCAAGGACCATTGGAATGGAAACGGGTATTCAAAATGGCCCATTAGGAATTGCCATTGTGTTGCTGAGCTTTTCGGGAAATCCCGACATTGGGCTGATCTTGATCATTCCTGCCCTCTATTCGCTCTTCATTGTCATTGTCGCCACCGTGGTCACACTGTTCTTCCGGCGCGCAAACCTGGCTGAAGAACAAAAGATTCCCAACCTGCTCTAGACCCTGCCTCGCCCCGGATAGCGGCCACAGGTCGCACTTGGACACCGGGACTACCCTGGGCTCCATGGGCATCACACGTAGCAAAGCCACAACACGTCTCGCCGCCGCGGTGAGCGCGGCGGCGCTCGTCATCGGCCTGAGTGGCTGTGGGATGATTCCGATACTGCCGATGGCCGATGATCGGCCGGCAACCCCACAGGAGGATGTACCGAGTACGGAAACCTCAGAGGATGCGTTCGCGGTGAGTGATCTGATGTTTGCCGCGATGATGATTCCCCACCACCAGCAAGCCGTCGATATGTCCCGCTCTGCTCTGGAAATTTCTGACTCACCAGAGATACGCGACCTCGCCACCAGAATTCGAGACGGCCAACTCCCCGAAATCGACCAAATGCAGGGCTGGCTGGACGACAGCGGATTCGATGGTGACGATTTTCCCGACGACATGATGGGGCCTATGGGCCAACCCGGCATGGACTCCTTGGAGGGTATGCCCGGTATGGAATCCATGGGAGGGATGGCTACTGAGGAAGAAATTGCGGCCCTCAACGCCTTGGCTTCCCCAGAGTTCGACCAAGAATTCCTCCGCCTCATGATCGACCACCACGAAGGTGCACTGGTCATGATTCGAATGATCAACAACTCGGCAGTCGACGAAGTGCGCCAACTCGCGGAAGATATTGACCGGGTTCAACGCGCCGAAATAGCCGAAATGGAAGACCTACAGGAAAGGCTTGCCAGTGAATAAGGCGCTATGGGCTACTATTTCGAGCCTCTTACTCCTCACTGGCTGTGCAACGGACGCCGAGCACACCACCGACCTCGGCTCAACAGGACACGTCCACAACGTCGCCACCAACGGCAGCGAAATGTGGGCGGGGACTCACGAAGGTCTCTACCAGTGGGAAGACGATTCGGCATCGTGGCGTCGCCTGGGTCCCTCATTTGATGTGATGGGCCTGAGCTATCACGACGGAACGTTTTGGGCCAGTGGGCACCCAGGGTCAGAACTCGACTCGCCAGACCCCATTGGGCTAATTCGCTCGGGTGATGGTGCAACAACGTGGGAGGCGCACGCGCTCTCCGGCGAAGTCGATTTTCACATGTTGGATGTCAGCGAGAGTTCCATGGTGGGTGTGGCGGCCAACTACGGGGCAATCGTGAGAAGTGTTGACGGCGGTGCCAACTGGGAGACCTTTGACGTGCCCCCGCTCACCGATTTTGCGCTGAACCCCCAAAACCCCCAACAACTGCTCATCGCAACAGGCGAAGGGTTATTACTCTCTGACGACTTGGGCGAGAGCTTCACCGAACTTGACGTGCCAGCGGGTATCACCACGGTGGACTGGTCAGACACAGCAGTCGTCATCGGTTCGACATCCGAGGTGTTTACCAGCCCAAGCCCAACGGGTCCTTTCACGGTTCTTGACCACACCTTTAGCGACATCGGTGCGATTGCTGCCTCCGGAGACGTGATTGTGGTCCTCGACGCCGGAGAGGTCGTTTTCTCCGTCGACCAAGGTCAGCAGTTCCTGGCGAATTAAACACTAAACCGGTAGAGGTCAGCACCACACCGGTGAACGGGGCGCCTGCCGGCTGATACTTCCCCAGCGTTTCATCAGCTCCGTGCCAAACACTGGAAGGCGTCCACACAGTGTGTGTGGCGACACGGAGGTGAACACCAGCACAGTGGATGACACTGTTTGGCTCGATGTTGGCCTCGTTGCCTTTTTCATTCTGCTCGGAGGGCTATTCGCCGCCGCGGAATTGGCGCTCGTTTCTCTTCGCGAATCCCAACTCGATGCCCTAGAAAAACGCAGCCGCCGCGGGGTGGCCGTGGCGAAATTGGCGCGTGACCCGAACACCTTCCTTGCCGCCGTGCAAATCGGTGTCACGGTCTCGGGATTTTTCTCGGCCGCCTTTGGCGCGACCGCACTAGCACCGGTGTTAGAGGAGCCACTTCGGGCAATCGGAATCAACCCGGTCGCGGCTGGCGTCGTGGCGGTAATCGCCATGACACTCCTCGTCGCCTACGCCTCTCTCGTATTTGGTGAGCTGGCCCCGAAACGCCTCGCTCTACAAAAAGCTGAAGGGTTCGCTCTCACCATTGCGCCACTCATTGCGTGGATCGCCGTCGCCTTCACGCCACTGATTTGGCTGGTCGGCAAATCGAGTGACGCCGTAGTGAAACTGCTCGGTGGCGATCCGAACAAACGCGGCGAGGTACTCTCCGGCGAAGAACTGAAATCCATTGTGGAAAGCCATGAAAGTTTGGGAGATGAACAGCGCGAAATTCTCTCTGACGTGTTGGAGGCTGCCGAACAGGCCCTCATATCGGTAATGCAACCCCGCGGTGAAGTTCACTGCCTGGTCAGCACCATGGCCATCACCGAGGCGAGAGAGTTAATCCAAAGCCTCCCCTACTCGCGCTACCCCGTGATCACTAAAAGTCTTGACGACTGTGAATCGTTTGTTCATGTGCGCGATGTGATGTGGGCGTCCAAAAACCATCACACGGTCGCCGATGTCGCCCGATCGATACCTATTCTTCCCAGCAGCATGAAAGTGTTTCCCGCGATGAGCGAACTGCGTCGCGAGGGTAAACATATTGCCCTCGTTGTTGACGAATACGGAGGCGCGGACGGTCTGGTGACCCTAGAAGACCTCGTCGAAGAACTGATCGGCGAGGTCTACGACGAGCACGACCCCGCAGACCGCCGCGGCCGTGAGGACACACTGACGCGTCGGGGGCACTTCCGCGGGGAGACCAGCATCCGCCGGTTTGAAGAGCTCACCGGTGTGGTCATACCCCCCGGCCCCTACACCACCGTTGCCGGCTTTATGCTCTCCGAGTTGGGATACATTCCCGAGCCGGGCGCGGCTGTGAACATCCCCGAGGCCACCCTGATTGTCCACTCCATGGACTCACGGCGTATTGCGCTGGTCAGCCTGGACGCCGCGGCGGCGCGACCCAACGAGCAAGAACCCCAGTGACTGCGCCCCTCTGATTGCTCGCCCTCCAGGTCCGCAGTGAGGTCACGAACGGTGTCACGACTCGAGCAGAACGGCTAAGCCTTAACCGTCTCGCGCCCCAGCGCCTTTTCCCGCGCCCGACCCAGAACAGAGCTGGGCAGGGCGCTCACTACGCGACGCCGCTGGCTTCGCGTGAGCGCCTCGCCAGAGCATCCACTGCTACGGCGATGAGGACCACCGCTCCTGTCACCATGAAGCGGATAGACGAATCCAGATTGAGAAGCGTCAGCCCACTCGAGATTGACTGAATCACGATTACCCCGAGCAATGCCGAGAAGGCACTTCCTCGTCCACCGAAGAGACTCGTGCCGCCGATCACTGCGGCAGCAATCGCTGTGAGGTTGGTGTCTCCACCACCTGAGCTTTGGGCAGCAGCGGCGAGACGCCCCGCAGCCATTAGTCCACCGATTGCTGCCAATGTGGAGGTGATCATGAACGCGGAAGTATAAATCGCGTTGACATTGATTCCGGCTCGGCGAGCAGCTTCTGGGTTACCACCTACCGCGAAAATAGCCCGCCCAAATTGGGTACGGGTCAGGACAAAATGAGCCACGAGAACAGTAGCCACAAAAAGGGAAAACATCATGCTGATCCCGCGGGACTGGTTTAAAAACCACGCGATGAATTCAAGCACCACGATGAGTCCTACCGCCTGCAGGACAATACCAATCTGCCCTTGAGTCGAAAGGCCGGCTTTTTTGCGCCGTGCGGACTTAGCCGTTCTCACAAGGTAAAAAACAATTCCGACAGTCGCCATCAACACATACGACACAGTGGCGGGGATGAAGGCTTGTTGACCAAACCACACCAGCGGTGATTCGAACGGCAAATTGATTGTTCCCTGTCCGCGCAGTACGTAAAGCTGCAACCCTAAAAAGCCCAACAGTCCGGCAACGGAAATGACGAAGGAGGGCACACCGAGTCGGTTGAATATCTGCCCATAGATGAAGCCGATCGCAGTACCAGTGAGGACGGCGGCGATGATTGCCGGAAGAATTGGCCACCCGTTTTGAACGAAGCCAACAGCAAAAATGGCCGCCGAGAGCCCACTGACTGAACCGATGGACAGGTCAATCTGGGCCAGCAGGAGCACAAAGACAATTCCCAAAGCCATAAAGCCAATAGCCGTCGACTCCATGAGCAGGTTCGCCAGGTTGTTCGACGAGAGGAAGAACGGGTTCAGGCTTTGGAAAATGATCGAAATCACGATGATGCCGATAATGACGGGCAACAAACCCAGGTCACCTCGTCGGATCCGGTCAAATGAACCCCGCAATGCACCCTGCAAACCGACGTCTTGACGCAGGCGGGAATCCCGGCGATCTGCTGGGGTGTTGTCTTCTGGTGTCACAGTGCTGGTCATGGAAAGGTTTACCGTTCTGAATCGACTGGTTGGGAAATTCTGAGATTTCGTGTCGTGACGGCGTTGTCCGCCGAACCCGTAATGGCCGCCACAATGTCATCTTTCGTTGCGGCAGAGGGAACGAACTCGCCGTTGTTTGAGCCCAATCGCAACACGACCACGCGGTCAGCAACCGCGAGAACGTCGTCCATGTTGTGGGACACCACAATGACGGCAAGTCCGCGTTCTCGCAGCCGTTCAATGAGGTTCAGAACCTCGGCCGTTTGTTCGACACCGAGTGCAGCGGTGGGCTCGTCCAGCATGATCAGCTTGGGCTCCCCCAGCAACGATCGTGCGATCGCAACGGTTTGACGTTGACCTCCCGACAGGGAAGCCACGGGGATCCGTACCGACGGGATTTTGGCGCTCAATTCACGCAGCAATTCCCATGCTCGGAGCTCCATGGTGATTTCGTCGAGACGCACCGGACTAATTTCCCGCCCAAGGAAAAGGTTGCTGACCACATCTAGGTTGTCGCAGAGCGCGAGGTCCTGAAAAACCGTGGCAATCCCGGCTTCGAGAGAATCGTGGGGGTTGTGAATTTCTACTTCTTTACCGGCGAAGGTGATGGTGCCCTCGTCCTGAGCGTGAACACCCGCGAGGATTTTCACAAGCGTCGACTTCCCCGCGCCGTTGTCGCCGACCAGCGCCACGACCTCGCCCGGATACACGTCAAGGTTGACGTCGGAGAGGGCGGAGACTGCACCGAAATGTTTGGAGATCATCCGCATGGACAAAACAGGTTCGGACTGTGTGTTCGGTGCATCCATGAGTCAAAGTTCCTATCGCCGTTGATAACACTAAGAGTGGGGGTATGTGGGGCCCGGGTCAATAACCCGGGCCCCACACGCTAATCGGAAATCTATCCCATTAGCTAATACCCAATGCTGCACAGGCATCTGCATACTCATCGGTGCAGACCTGGTCAGCGGTGTAGATACCACTGTCGAAGATTGCCTCTTTGACATTCTCCTGAGTCACCACAGTGGGGACGTAGAGCTTGGAGGGAGTGTCAAACAGTGTGGTGTCTGGGGTCGGAGTTTCTCCGCTCAGAATTCCCACAGCAACTTCAGCCGCGGCCGAGGCCACAATGCTGATCGGCTTCGAAATGGTGTTGTACTGGTCTCCAGCAATCACGCGCTGAATGGCCGCAACTTCGGCATCGTTACCCGTCACGGGGGGAAGCGGGCTCACGCCAGCTGCCTTGAGGGCGGCAACAGAGCCACCACCGGTTCCATCATTGGCGGCGATCACACCGAGGATCTGGTCACCAAACTGCGTGATCTGACCCGCTACCCAGTCCTGGGCCTTTGCGGGGTCCCATTCGGGGGTGCGGAACTCTGCGAGAACGCTGAAGTCGCTTGCATCAACAGCGGCCTTTTGACCGTCGAAGATCAGTCCGGCTGCGTCATCAGTGGGCGACCCACCGACGACGAGGATTCCACCATCGTCTGGTGATGCACCATCCGCTTCGAGCTTCTCGATCAGCGAGATTCCGATGTTCTCACCAATCCAGTAGTTATCGAAGGAGACGTAGAAGTCGGCTGGCTTGGTGGTGATGGGGCGGTCGTAGGTGACCACGGCAACACCCTGGGACTGAGCGCTTTCTACGATGGACGCCGCAGCGGCGGTGTCTACCGACGAAATAACGATTACTTCTGCGCCCTGGGTGATTGCGGAGTCTGCTTGAGCCTGCTGCGCTGCAGGATCGGCGTCAGCATTCTGATACAGCACCTCACAGTTGGGGCACAGTTCAGCAACTGCTGCCGTAAACAGAGGTGCATCCTGCTCCTCATATCGTGTTGACGCCAGGTCTGGCATCAAGAACGCGATAGTGCCGGAAAGTTCTTCCGAACCACCAGCTTCTTCAGTTTCTGTTTCAGCCGAAGTGCCCTCATCGGCACTTCCGGAGTCTGCAGCCGGCTCGGAGGCACAAGCACCCAGCGTTCCCGCGAGCGTAATGACCCCGGCCAAGGCAACGAGCCTCTTGGACAGTGTTGACATTGAGTTTCCTTTCCGAATTCCCGGTGCGGGAATGGTGGCAATATGCCCGGACTGACATATCGTGAGTGAGAATACCACACAGCGCGGTAATTTTAGCAAGTAGTATGAGAGTTTAATAACGGAAATGTTATAAATTGAGGCTCCGAATACGACACAATGTTGTAGTCGTCATACTCGGGGAGGGACGTCCACGATGTCTACAGAAACCCAATCATCATCCAATCGTGAACGCGACGAACGGCGTCGGGTAATTTTGGATTACGTGCTGGAACACGGTCAGGCAAGCGCCGCCACTCTGACGGAGGTCACCGGCCGGAGCCTGATGACGGTTCACCGTGATCTCGATGAACTTGCCTCCCGGGGCTTGGTGAGAAAATTCCACGGGGGCGTATCTGCGCTTCCCACGAGCATGTTCGAGTCGAGTTCCGATTTTCGAAAGCAGCGTAACGCTCAAGTCAAAAAGGCACTGGCGATGACAGCCGTCGAGTTGATTGAGCCGGGGATGTCTATCTTGCTCGATGACTCAACAACAGTCCTCGAACTGGCCAAACTTCTGCCCAGCAAAGCACCGCTCACAGTGTTAACAAACTATCGAGACGCCATTGATGTCCTTGTTGAAGAGCCTGAAATTCGAGTGATTGCCATAGGCGGGACATACTCGAAGACCCACAACTCGTTTGTCGGCTCACCCCACCTCACCGGTCTCGACTCCTATGCGGTCGACATTGTGTTTCAATCCACCTCCACGATGGATGGGCACATGACCTACCACCAAGAAGAGGACTTGGTGCTGATGAAGCGCGCAATGCTCGACGCCGGCACGCGAAAGGTCCTGATGATGGACTCAAGCAAGGTGGGAAGAACCTCTCTGCATCAGTTTGTCCCGCTGGCAGCTTTCACCGACGTCATTTTGAGCGATGACGTCCCCCGATCAATGTTCACGGAGCTCCCGGAAAACGTCTTGTTGCACTTCGCCTGAGCGCATTGACCTGATAGACCAGGGCAACTTGCATGGTATTTTTACCATTTGAAGTGTTATAGTTGAGCTCGTGAGTTCCTGAGTGGCGTCTACGCCTCGCACTCCACCACCACGTGAACAGATAGTAGGAAAAAATGGTCCGGATCGCCGCAGTGGGTGACAACTTCGTTCTACCCCAACTGTTCGAGGACGCTCTCGCCCGACATGCGCTGTCTGACCTTTCCTTCCAGCACACCACTCTTCCCTGGCCGCAAGTGCCGTTTGGTTCGGTGGGTGCTGTGCACGAAGCCAGCGGAGGCGAAGACGACACCATCGCTGCTGTGCAGGGTGCAGAAATTGCTATGACGCAGTTGGCGCCCTTCACCCGCGCCGTATTCGATTCAAGCCCGGATTTGCGTCTAGTGTCCGTGTGTCGTGGAGGGCCCGTAAACGTTGATCTTGCCGCTGCCACCGACGCGGGAGTGGTGGTGTCCTTCGCGCCAGGGAGAAATGCCCAGGCTGCTGCAGAATTCAGTGTCGGCATGATGCTGGCCGCGATGAGGAAAATCGGGGACGGCAACACAGCCCTCCACCGAGGAACCTGGCGAGGAGAGTTTTACAGCTATTCACACGCCGGTATGGAGCTGGCAGGCAACACTGTGGGAGTAATCGGCTTTGGAGCTATCGGGCGCCTGGTGACCGACATGGTTCTCGCGTTCGGTGCGAAGGTACTCGTTTTTGATCCCTATCTTGACGGCTCCACGGTGCCGCCAGAAGGAGTTACCCTCGTCGACCTGGAAACTCTGTTGTCGTCGTCACGGGTAGTGACCGTGCACGCGCGACTCAGTGAAGAATCAGCCCACATGCTAAACGCCTCCACTCTCTCGTTGTTGCCGGGCGGATCTGTCCTCGTCAACACAGCCCGAGGTGGCCTACTCGACTACTCTGCGTTGCCGGCGCTTCTGGATAGTGGCCAATTAGGCGCGGTGGCCCTCGATGTCTTTGACGAAGAACCCCCGCCCCTCTCGTGGCCCCTACTCGGCCGTGACAACGTATTGCTCACACCGCATTTAGCGGGCGCCACCCAACAAACCGCCGAGCGCGCAGCCTCCATTCTTGCCACCGACGTGGCTAGGTTTATTGCAGGTCAATCACCCGAGCACGTTGCCAACCCCGAAGTACTCGCTCAGCTCAGTTTGACCTCCTAGACAAGGAGACGCAGGTGGCCACTCTCTGCATTGACGCGGGCACCACCCTCATTAAAGCTGTCCTCTTCTCGGATGACGGTGAAGAGTTAGCTATTGCCACTCGAGCGACCACGGTGCATTCGCCACACCCCGATTGGTCCGAACAGCACATGCTCGAGGTGTGGGACAGCGTCGAACAGGCATGCCTGGAGGTGATTTCCACACAACGTGGCGAAATCACGGGAATTGCGGTCACCGCACAAGGGGACGGTGCGTGGTTGATTGATGCCAAAGGCGCCCCCATTCGACCGGCCATCCTCTGGAACGACGGTAGAGCGGCCGACGTGATGCAGCCACTCAGCGCGGATGGGCGCCTTGAGTCAGCATGGGCACTCAACGGTTCCTTGTCGTCACTTGGCTTGCCCAACGCCATCATGAGGTGGCTAGTTCATCACGAACCACAGTCCCTCGCATCGGCGCGGGCAGTGCTCACCTGCGGAAGCTGGATTCTCTACAAGTTAACGGGCGTAATCGGTCAGCATCCTTCCGAAGCCAGTGCTCCATGGCTCGATATCAACTCAGGCGAGATTTCCGACGCACTGTGCGAATTGTATGAACTAACTGACTGGAAGCACCTCATCCCGCCCGTCTTAGACAACACTGCTCTACCCATCGATTCTCGCCTGGCCGACCAGTGGAAGCTTGCCGAAGCGACACCGGTCGTGATGGCTCCTTACGACATCGTTGCCACAGCAGCTGGCGCAGGCGCCGCACATCAGGGCGACGCGTTCGCCATCTTGGGCACCACGATTTGTCCAGGGATCATCACCCACACGCCCCAACTAGATGGCGTTCACACCGGCCTCAACCTGCTCGGGGTGGGCGATAGCCAAGTGCTCCGCGCCTTTCCCACGATCACGGGCGCAAATACTCTGACGTGGCTCTCGAACATCGTGCAGGTTGACACTGTTCCCGAACTGACTGCCCTTGCCGAGGAATCACCGGTCGGCGCAAGGGGGCTGCTGTGGTTGCCCTATCTTTCCCCCGCGGGCGAGCGCGCTCCGTTTTTTGACCCGCAGGCATCTGGGCTGCTCTTTGGACTACACGACACCCACACACGAGCCGACATTGCACGGTCGCTCATTGAGTCCCTCAGTTACGTCGTCCGCGAATCCTTGGAGGCAACCCACGTCACACCATCCCGGCTGGGTCTCGCGGGTGGCGCAGCCGCGAGCGACCTGTGGGCTCAAACCCTTGCCGATGTCACCGGTGTGACGACGGTCAGAAGTCGCGATGCCCAGGTGGGTGCGAAGGGGGCGCAAATTTACTTCTCTGTGGCCGTAGGCACCGATATCAGCGTTTCTCAGGCCACTAAGCGCCTGGTGTCTGGAGGCGCCAGCTTTAGCCCTGCGCCGGCCCACCGTGAGATCCACAACACACGTTTCGAGCTTTTCACCACTCTGCGAAAGGCAGTTTCGCCGCTGTGGAGTCATGAGCGGGGGGCTCATGGTGTCTGATGCCACGGCGTGGATTGGAATCGACCTCGGTACGCAAAGTGTCAAGGTTTCCGCAATCGATTCCGATGGAGCACCTCTCGCCCACGCCACAAAGCCCTTGAGCAGTATGCGAAATGGCGCCCACCACGAACAATCGGCAGAGGACTGGTGGTCTGCGACCGCCGCGTGCCTGCGTGAAGTCGTCAGCGCCTTACCCGCTGGCCACCCGGTCGGAGGAATCGCCACCTGTGCCACCTCCGGCACTCTGGTTGTCGCTCACCGACACGATGGGACCGTGACTACTCCGGCGATTATGTACGACGACCGGAGGGCAGCGGATTTCACCGAAGAGGTGAACGTCGTCGGCCGTGAAGTATGGTCCAGGCTGGGTTACCTCATGCAGGACTCTTGGGCCCTACCAGCGATGGTCTGGCGGCAACACACCAACCCTTTGAGTAGCTCGGAAATCTTCCTCACCCAAGCAGATGTCATCTCGTGGCGACTTGCGGGGAAGCCGGTAGCCAGTGATACCAGCCACACGTTGAAATCAGGATTCGATCTCGATCATGGGCGTTGGCCCGAGGAAGTTTTTTCGGCATTAGGAATTCCGGCCTCCAGCGTGAACACAGTCGTCGAACCGGGGACAGTCATCGGAGTGGTGGGAGCTATGGCTGCCGAGGGCACCGGGTTGGCTGTCGGCACCCCGATTGTCGCGGGAATGACGGATGGGTCTGCCGCACAAATTGCCGCGGGAGCGGTCGCTCCGGGTAGTTGGAATTCAGTGCTCGGCACCACGTTGGTCCTCAAAGGCTCCAGCGCCACACGTCAAGAAGACCCCACCGGCGCAATTTATTGCCACCTGGCTCCTTTCGGCTCTGGTTGGTGGCCAGGCGGAGCATCAAACATTGGGGCCCGAGCAATCACGGAGGAACTTTCTGGAGCGACCCCACACGATCTTCAGATAATCCCTGAAAAGCTGAAGGACACTGCCGTGAGCTACCCGCTCATCGGCACGGGCGAGAGATTTCCCTTTGTAAGCGCCGAGGCCACGGGGTTCACCCTTGGTAAGGACACCACACCCACCGACCCTCAGGGTCGTTTTATGGAAATTGCTCTCGGGGTGGCACTCATCGAACGGCTGGCGTTTGACGCCGTTGAGCACGCGGGTTACCCGGTCAATGGTGCCCTGAGCTTTACTGGTGGCGGTTCAACAAACCCCACGTGGCGGCAGTTGCGCGCC
The DNA here is from genome assembly GCF_002950575.1 of Pontimonas salivibrio. NCBI lineage: Bacteria > Bacillati > Actinomycetota > Actinomycetes > Micrococcales > Microbacteriaceae > Pontimonas > Pontimonas salivibrio. The sequence continues at coordinate 632,002 of NZ_CP026923.1, read as the reverse complement.
ACTGCACTATCGCGTGAAGTGCGCATACCCCGAAACAGTGAAGGATCGGTCGGCATGGCCATTCTGGCCAGGGCAGGAGTCGAGGCTCGCAGCAGCGAAGACTTCGGCCACATCGTCGAGGAGATGGTGAACCTCGAAGACACCGTGACACCTGATCTCACCCTGCAGGACGTTCTACAACCCAAATATCTCCTCCTCATTGACGAGTTGGACCGTCGGGGATGGATCGGGACCGCATTAGCTCAGTTTGCGAGGGAGAATACGCGTTGACCATCATCCACATCATTCGCCACGGTGAAACCGTGTGGCACGCCGAAAACCGCTACGCCGGACACACCGACGTCCCCCTCACCGCGAGGGGGGTCCAACAGAGCATTGAACTTGTCGGCTGGGCAAAAACCGCTGGCATTGATCGGATTTTGTCTTCAGATCTCAGCAGAGCTCGCCTCACGGCAGAACCCCTGGCTCAGGCCGCTCAGCTGCCGCTCACTACTGAGCCCGGACTGAGAGAAGTGGATTTTGGATCGGGAGAAGGTCTCACCGCAGCCGAAATGAGCGAGCAATTCCCACGAGAACGTCAAGCGTTTGAGGCCCACCCTGCTTCTTCACGTTTCCCGGGTGGTGAGTCGGGAGAAGAGGCGCTTGAGCGCGCACTGCCACATGTGTTCGATGCGGTGAGGGACCAGAGCGTCAACACAATTGTCTTCGTCATTCATTCAACCCTGGGCCGGATCATATTGTGTGAATTCCTGGGAATCGCTCTGGACAACTACCGAAGGATCTTCCCCAAATTCATCAACGGAGCCCTCACAACGGTCGAACTGCCCGCTCCAAAAACCCTCAACGACCTCAGGGGTCGGGCGTCGCTTCTTGCACTTAATGCCCCACCGCACCTGTAGTGCCTGCCTGCTAGTACTTTCCTGCTCGCTCGAGGGCCTGCATCACATCGGCCAGCAGGTCGTCGATGTCTTCAATCCCGACGGAGAGGCGCACAATCGTATCCGGCACTTCCAACTCAGTGCCCTTCACGGACATGTGGGTCATTTTTGCCGGATAGTTCACCAACGATTCCACCCCACCAAGGCTCTCCGCGAGGGTGAACACTTCGGTGGATTCAACAAACGCTTGCGCTTGAGCGCCGGTGGGAAAACGCATCGAGAGCATTCCGCCAAAACCCGACATCTGTGTTCGTGCAATGTCATGCCCGGCGTGAGAAGGCAGGCCCGGGTAGAACACCTGCTCCACTCGAGGATCAGCGTCGAGGGCTTCAGCGAGGATTTGGGCGTTGTGGCAGTGGCGATCCATCCGAACCGGAAGGGTCTTAATACCCCTGGTGGTGAGCCACGCTTCCATTGGAGCACTAATCGCTCCGGCGGCGAATTGATGGAAGCCCACCTTTTCGGCGAGCTCATCGTTGTTCGTGATGACGGCACCACCGACAACGTCCGAGTGGCCGCCGAGATATTTGGTGGTCGAGTGGACCACCACGTGTGCACCGTGTTCGAGGGGGCGCTGCAAATAAGGGGTCGCAAAAGTGTTATCCACCACCAGCAGGGCGTCACCCACCAACTCTGACACGGCGGCAATATCGGACACTTTCATGAAGGGATTACTCGGTGTTTCTAACCAGACCACCGTGGGCTGATTCGCCGCAATCGCCGCCGCGACACCCTCAAGGTCGGTCATTTCCGTGGTCACCACGGTGACCCCCCAGGGGCCAAAGATTTTGCTCGCGAGCCGGTGGGTTCCGCCATACACATCGTTACCCATCAACACGGTGTCACCGGGTGCTAATACCGAGCGCATCAGCGCATCTTCGGCGGCAAGCCCTGAGGCGAACGAAAACGCGTGGGTGGCGCCCTCTAGGGAGGCCAGTTGGGTTTGTAGGGCATCCCTGGTGGGGTTTGCCGCCCTGGCATATTCGTAACCACCGCGAAGGTTGCCAACACCGTCTTGGGTGAAAGTCGATGCCATCACCACCGGTGGGACCACGGCACCCGTCAACGGGTCAGGTTCTTGGCCGGCGTGAATGGCTCGGGTCGCAAATCCGGCACCGTCACCACTGTGTGTGTTTTTCGTCATCAGACCTGCCCCACTATTTCCTCAGATGCCGCAACCGCGACAACCTGTCCTTGATCCATCACCACAACGCCATCCACACCGTCAAGGGCGTGGGGGTCAAACTCTTCTGCAGCGCCGACAGTGACTAAGCGATCTGCCGTTCGCACTTCTGCAGGGTCGTCCAGGTGGAACCACCCCCTCATTTCACCGGGCTGAAGCGGAGGGGATGCGTGAGTCACCACACCCACACTCCGACCGGAGTCTTGAAGGAGTTTTGCGCGGCTCGAGGCCTCGTCGTCTTTATGGCTGGTGAGCACGGCAGGTGTCAACCCAGAAATCCGGCTCCCCCAGGTGGTTGCCACTCCTTCGGGCGCAAGGAACCCGTTGTGGGTCATCCAACCGTCGTCGAAAATCTTTTGTAAGTAGCCGCGGCCGCTGTCTGGAAGTAGCACCACAATGAGGTCACCCGCGGATGCTTTCTTTGCCACTTCGAGTCCGGCCACCATCGCCATACCGCAGGAGCCCCCGACCAGCAGGCCTTCTTCACGCGCCAAACGCCTCGTCATCGAAAACGCTTCGGCGTCACTGACAGTGATGATCTCATCCGGAATGGAGGGGTCGTAGGCTTCGGGCCAGAAATCTTCCCCCACGCCTTCCACGAAGTAGGGCCTTGCGGGGCCTTTTTCGGCGTAGACACTGCCATAGGGGTCTGCTCCGATGACCCGGACACTTCCACCTGAGACCTCTTTTAAATACTTTCCGGTGCCACTAATGGTTCCCCCCGTGCCCACACCGGCAACAAAGTGGGTCACGGTCCCGTCAGTGTCTTCCCAAATCTCGGGGCCCGTCGTGCGGTAGTGCGCCTCTGGCCCAGCAGGGTTTGCATACTGGTTGGGTTTGAACCCACCAGGAATTTCCCTGGCCAACCGATCACTGACCGAGTAATACGATTCGGGGTCATCGGGTTCCACGTTGGTGGGGGTCACGACAACTCTCGCTCCGTAGGCTTCCAACACTTTGCGCTTATCGGCGCTGACTTTGTCGGGGCAGACAAACACGCAGTGGTAGCCGCGCTGTTGGGCGACCAGAGCCAAACCCACTCCGGTGTTTCCACTGGTGGGCTCCACAATGGTTCCCCCGGGTTTCAACAGACCCGCCTTTTCGGCCGCATCAATCATGCCCACCGCAAGGCGGTCTTTGGAGGACCCGCCGGGGTTGAAGTATTCGACTTTGGCGACGACGGTGGCGTCGGTGAGACCTTTCACCAAGGGCCCCAGTTGAATGAGAGGTGTGTGGCCAATAACGTCCAAAACGGACCCTGCGATTTTCACTAAACCTCCCCAATTATGGGCGGGTAGTTCCTCAAGACCTGAACTCCCGCTAACACTCGATGGTACCGCTCTGGGCTTGGTGGGTGGCCCAATCGCTAGCCCCAGAGCTCTGGTTCGGGCAGGCCCACTGTGCCGCCTTCGCGGTAAACCAAACCACCGGGAACATCCTCAGCGAGTAGTACTGGCCCATCGATGTCGACAAATTCGCACGACTGCCCCACCACGTAGCTCGGCGCCATCGACAGTGATGTGCCGGTCATGTTGCCGACCATCACCGATTTGCCGTCTTCGGTGGCGCGTGTGGCGATGGCCAGTGCTTCAGTGAGCCCCCCACACTTATCCAGTTTGATGTTGATGACGTCATAGAACGGGGCAACGCTGTCGTACTCGGCGAGATCCAAACAGCTCTCGTCCGCACCTAAGGGGATCGCGGAGGAAAATCCTTCCAGCTGGGTGTCGGTGCCTCTCGCTAACGGCTGCTCCACCATGGCAATGTGAAGCTCTTCTAATGCGGGAAGGTAGTCGGTCAGTTCCTGGAGGCTCCAGCCCTGATTCACATCAATCACCAGTGAGGCCTCAGGCCGGGCGTGCCGAATCGCACGAAGTTTCTCCAAAGGACTATCGCCGTCAAGTTTGATTTTCAGTTTCTCGAAGGAGTGGTAGTCGCGTGCCTGCTGGGCCATGGCCTCCGGGGTACCAATTCCGATCGTGGCGACAGTGTTCAACTCGTGGGGTACCAGACCCAGCAGCTGCCAAATGGTCGTGCCGGAGCTCTTGCATTCAAGGTCCCAGTAGGCACAGTCCAACGCGTTTCTGGCGCCCCCTGCAGGAAGCAGGTGTTGGATATCTGTCCGTGTTGCCCCGGCTTCCACCTCTGTGCGCACCGACTCCAACTGGGACACCATCGATTCCGTGGTTTCCCCGGTGTAATACACACCGATTGCTTCGCCCCGCCCGGTGTGCCCTTCTGATTCGAGGTGGACCCACACGGGATTAATTTCAGTAAAAGTGTGTCCGGTGATGACAAAGGGTGCCCGCAAGGCAAAACGGTGGGTGTCAATGGTCATTCGCACTGGAGTGACCCCTACTGGCCAAATTCTGTGGCGAGTCGTGTCACGATGGGTTCAACCCCGGTGGCGATGGGGTCAATCGCAGGAAGCCCGTATTCCTTCTCCAGGGCGCCCAAATAGTCGGCTCTCGCGGTGGGGTCAAGGTGTCGGGTGTTGGCACTGATTCCCACGCAGCGAATATCGGGGTTGAACTGCTGACCGATGTCAATGGTGCGCGCAATGACGTCTCGAATATCGGGTGTGCTGAAGCTATCCCAGCCGCGAATTGTGTCACGCCCCGCCTCGGTGCACACCACAAACGCGTCTGGTTGTGACCCAATGAGTAACCCCATGCTGACTGGGCCATAGCCGGGGTGAAAAAGGGCACCTTGGCCTTCAATGACGTCCCAGTGGTCGGGGGCGTTATCCGGGGAGACTTTTTCCGCAGCCCCCACGAGGAAGTCCGCCACCACGGCGTCCAGGGGCACTCCCCCACCGGCAATGAGGATCCCCGTTTGACCGGTGGCGCGAAAGTCGGCCGACATTCCCGCAGCACTCATGCCTTTCGCCAGGGCGAGTGCGGTGTATTTCTTCCCCAGCGCACAGTCTGTTCCCACCGTGAGAAGCCTGCGACCGGTTCGCTTCTGCCCTGTGCCGACAGGGATATCTGCTGGTGGCACCCGCACGTCAACAAGATTCGACCCACCACGCTCGGCTGCTGCGACCAGTTCAGGAAAAGAACTGAGCTTGGTGTGGAAACCTGCGACCACATCCATTCCCGCCTCGAGTGCTTCCACAAGGATGGGGAGCCATTCGGCCGGAATGGCTCCGCCGATCATTGCCACCCCCAACACGAGGGACTGGGCACCGGCGGCTTGGGCTTCGTGAATGCTCTGGTCGGGAAGCCCCGTATCGGCGGCATTGTCGCTCAGGCGCATTTGTCCGACACAAAGATCGGGCCGCCAGTAGGCCAAGCCGATGCCTGTTTTGGCGTAGGCAGAGTCTGCTTCGTCGCCGAGGAATACGAGGTAGGGGGTGCGAAGGGTCAGCATTCCATTAGTGTGCCACGCCGAACCCGACCTGCTGGTCGACTCGTTCCACACGGAGGGCTTGCATGGCAGTTATCCACACATGTCCACCTCGACGCCGTGATACCACTTTGCTACCATATGGTCATGGCTATGACACTTCGACTAGATACCGACCATGACGAAATGGCTCAGCGGCTCGCTAAAGCATTTGGCTGCTCAAAACATGAAGCAATCATTCGAGCCATTGAAATGACTGACACTCGCGTTTCGCTGAAAGAAACGGCGCTGCGAAAGGCCCAGCACATTCTCGAAACACGGGATAAAGAGCTCATGGACCGTCTCGCCGACTCATGACGCGATTTCTTGACCTTGAGGACGCACTTCGCCAAGTCAAGTACCTCGGCTTCCACGTCCGAGACCTTGGCCTTCTGCAGGGATGCCTCGCCCGCCCAGAGACAACGCTCTTCGGTGACGATGCCTACCCCACTCTGAGTCATAAAGCTGCTGCCCTACTGCATTCGGTCGCCACAAGCCACCCGCTGATTGACGGCAATAAGCGCACAGCCTGGGCGCTTCTGGTGACTTTTTTAGTCCTGAATGACTATGAAGTGATCACTGTTGCCGATGAGGGTGTGGAATTTGTCCTCGCTGTGGCAACAGACAGCCTCGAATTGGACGAGATTGCCCACTGGTTGAGCAGCCGTCTCAAGGTCTCACCGCTGCGCTAAAGACAAGTCCCTACTCGAACCGCAGCGCTTCCACAGGTTGAAGTTTGGCGGCGGACCGCGCAGGCCACACACCAAAGACAATTCCGACGAACGCACTAAAGCCCAGTGCGAGCGCGACTGTTCCCGGGTCGATAAAGAAATCCCACCCACCCACCTGGGCAAGCCCAAACGAACCCAACAGACCGATGATCAGCCCGATGAATCCACCCAGCAGTGACAGCAGGATCGCTTCGAGGAGGAACTGGGTGAGAATCTGACCCTGGGTGGCACCAATTGCCCGTCGCACACCAATTTCTCGGGTGCGCTCACGCACCGAGACGAGCATGATGTTCATAATTCCGATACCACCGACGATGAGGCTGATTCCCGCAATAGCGGTAATAAACAGACTGAGCGTTCCGGTGACTGTATTGACGGCATCTTGCAGGGCGGCCTGGTTGAAAATAATGAACTCGGCGTCGTCATCATCCACGAAACCCTTACTCACCCGGAGGTAGCTCTCCACGGCGGATTCGACCGAGGCGACAGAATCCTCATCGACCGCTTGAATGTTAATCACCGACACGTAGGGCGATTTTGCATACAGGCTCCGAGCGGCGGTCTGTGTCATCAAGACGTTGCCGCCACCACCAAAACCTTCGGCGTCATCCAAGACGCCGATGACCTGGAAAGCCACACCATTGACCCGAATCTCGCTACCTAAGTCATCAAAACCAAGACCCAAATCTGACGCGGCAATGGCGCTCAGCACAACCACACGAGACGACTGAGAGGCTCGATCCTCGGGCAGAAAACGCCCAGAGCCCACCGTGGGTGTCGCAATTTCTTCATAGCCTGGAGACACCCCGATGAGGGCAACCCTGGCCTCGTTTCCTTCAAACGAGGCGTTGCCGTTCGAGCGCACCTCACTGGAGACACGCAACACCCCCTGAATGGTGGAAATATTCTCGATGTCTTGATCTTGCAAACCATCGGGAGTGGTGGAGGTCACCGAAATCTGGTTGGCCCCCAAATCAGCCAACGAATCATTGATGCCCTGCTGGGCACCCTGACCAACGGAAATCAGGGTAACCACGGTGGAGACACCGATCACGATTCCCAGCATGGTCAGCGCTGAGCGCAACTTGGAGGCCCAAATACGCTGTGTGGCTAAGCGCAGGAGCAGCGCGAGGGTCATCGGCTCGCCGCCGTGAGTGGCGAGCGCTCATCGCGCTCGATAAGACCATCGCGAATGTGCACTCGCCGGTTTGCGGCCGCCGCGACATCCAGCTCGTGGGTAATCAGCACAATCGTGCGGCCCTCAGCGTTCATTTCCTTAAAAATATTCATTACCGCTTCACCGGAGGCAGAATCCAAAGCACCAGTGGGTTCATCCGCGAGCACAATGTCGGGGTTGGTCACCAACGCACGGGCAATCGCCACCCGCTGTTGCTGTCCACCACTGAGTCGTGCGCGGTCAAAATTCAAACGTTCACCGAGTCCCAATCGGGTGAGCATTTCCGCCGCCCGGCGCCTCGCCTCACGAGGTTTCACACCCTGATACAACAGTGGCGTGGCGACGTTATCCACTGCGGAGGTCAGCGGCAAGAGTTGGAACTGTTGAAACACAAAACCGATTGATTTCGAACGCAATTCGGTCAACTCGCCGTCATCGAGGTCCTGGACATTCTTGCCCGCCACAATGACTTCGCCGGAGCTCGGGCGATCGAGACACCCGACCAGGTTCATCAGTGTCGATTTACCCGAACCAGAGGGCCCCACAATGGCGACAAATTCGCCGCGATCTACCTGGAAACTCACATCGGCAAGCGCCACCGTGACCACATCACCGGTTTGATATTCCCGCCTGACGTGACGAAGGTCAACGACGAGATCACTCATCAAATTGCTCCCGCTGGCGCTGTTGATCTTCCACACCTGGTGGCGGTCCCGTTGCCGGATCAAATTCGTCATCCGAGCTCACCACGGGAAACTCACCCACGTCACCGATGATGACGGTTTCGCCACCTTCCAGACCGGAGGTGATTTCGACAAAGTTACTTCCTTGGGTGCCCGTTTCCACAACCACTTCTTGGACGGTGGCGTTATCGAGAAGAACATTGACCACCACATCCTCGCCCCGCACATTGAGCGCAGCAACCGGGGCGGCGACGACGTCGACGTTCTCGGCCGTAATGATGTTGATCTGAGCGGTCATTCCGACCCGCAACAACTCGGGCGGGTTCGAAATAGATACGGTCACCGGGTAGGTGGTGAGTGACCCACCAGTGGGGTCAACTTGGCCCATGAGTGACACTTCGGTCACTGTGCCCTCGCGGCTTTCACCCGGAATAGCGTCAAAGTCGACTTGGACGCTTTGGCCCTCTTCGATGGAAATAATGTCCGATTCGGCAAAGTTTGCGGTCACTTCGAACGCACCCAGGTCGGCAATGATGAACGCATCAGCGCCTGCGGTGGTGACCGAGTCACCTTCTTCTGCACCGACCATCAACACCGTGCCGGACATTGGGGCGCGCAGTGTGGCCTTCTCAAGGTTCGCTTCAGCTTGTTCGAGCCCGGCCTGCGCGGCAGCGAGCCCACTGGACGCGGCTGCTTTTTGCAGGGGTACTCGGGCTTGTTGATATTCGGCCGTGTCGCGCTGAGCTTGGGCAGCGGCGAGTTGACGATTCGCGGTTGCGACAGCTTCCGAGCGATTACTGTCGAGGTCTTTGGCGTTCGCAATAGCTTGTTCGGCTGCGGCGAGCGCCTGGTCAGCGGTATTGATGGCTTGCTGAGCGGTTGCTTCCGCGAGGTTCGCAGCGCTCACACCGTCTCTCGCGCTGGCCACACTGTTTTGGGCGGTGGCGAGTGCCGATTCCAACGCCGTGGGGTCGAGGGTGGCCAACACATCGCCCGCGTTTACTTCATCGCCTGCTTCGACAACGATGCTCGAGACATCGCCGGCGGTCGCAAAGTTGACACCCAGTTGATCAGCAGCCTGTACTTCACCGGAGGCGGCGACCGTGGTGGAGATGGTGCGCACGTCGACCTCGCTGGTAATCAGCTGATCCACCGGGTCGGGTTGGTTTGTGAGTGACACCGCTGTGGCCACACCGGCACCCACAACGGCCACCCCAATCACAACGCCGAGAGTAATTTTGGTCGACTTCTTCACGATTACTGCGTGTCCTTTACTGGAGGGCTAACGGCCTAGGGCCTGGAAAACCGAGAATCGCCCGAAAATGTGTTCCCGGGCGTGAGCCAGTCTGCCAGCGAGCGGGGGCACAGCCTTGGTAGCTCCTGGGAGTTTTCCCATTCCCGGCGGCACGCTAAAAGGGGCCAGACAGGGGAAAACCAGATGATTTTGCCCAGGACAAGACATCGCCCGCCAATTACGCTGAGGGTGAGCCACACAAGCGAGAGGCAACGACGTGCAGAGCAACAACAGTGACGACCCCCTCGTCTTGCGATGGATTTTGCGCACCGGAGCGGCCGTCTTTGGTCTGAGTGCAGTGTGGCTACTCGTCACACCTGGTTTCTTCCTGGAACTACTCGCTCTCGAGCCGACACTGCCTCTGCGGTGGTCGATGTGGATGACCGCGATCACGCTGATTGCGCTCACCGGCAATATGGCCGTTGTGTCGTTTCGCGCCCCTGCTTCTGGTGTGGTCGCGTCGTCGATGGTGATGATGGTGGCCTCAGGAGCCCTCGGGTTTGTCACACTGCTTGTTCCGGCAGCGATTACGGGCTTTGGGGTGGCCTACGGCCTGCTCAGTTTTGCGTTTTCGGCAGCGTATTTCGCTGCCCTCGCCCGGTGGTGGCGCCCCGGTCGCTAGAATCCTCGAATGGCTTCGACAGATAACGCCAGATTGGTCTGGCTCGACGCGGAAATGACCGGGCTCGACCTCCAATCTGACGAACTGATTGAAGTCGCGGTGTTGATTACCGACTACAACCTCACCGTGTTGGATGAGGGTTTCCACCGGGTCATTGCCCCCAGTGCGAAAGCCCTGGAGCAGATGGGCGACTTTGTCCGTCAGATGCACACCAGCTCAGGGTTACTCGACGAGTTAGCAGGCGGGATTAGCTTGGAGCAGGCCCAATCCGAACTGATGGACTATCTACGCTCCCACGTGCCAGAGCCTCAATCAGCCCCCTTAGCGGGTAACACCATCGGCACCGATCGTGCGTTTATCCAACGCGATATGCCCGAGGTGAACGCCCACCTGCACTACCGAAATATTGACGTATCGACCATTAAAGAACTCACCCGACACTGGTTTCCCCGGATGTATTTCCAAGCACCGGAAAAAAATGGTGGCCACCGGGCACTGGCAGATATTCGGGAGTCCATTCGAGAACTCGCCTACTACCGCCAGGTGGCTTTCGTGGACGAGCCTGGCCCTAGCACCAGTGAAATCAAGAAAATCAGCCAGGAAATCGTCACCCGCTTCGAATAACCAGGGCCCCACCCATCGCGCGCGACAGGGCGCTCACTTGGTGACCCGCACTGTATTAGACTGTGGGAGCTCGAGCATCGGGCGCATGGTGGGTATAGCTCAGCTGGTAGAGCGCCTGGTTGTGGTCCAGGAGGTCGCGGGTTCAAGCCCCGTTACTCACCCCAAAGCCCCACCCGAAGAGGTCTCTCATCTCCGACTGGTGGCCCACCCTCGAACAGTTTGAAGCCCTCGTGGTGGAAGGGCTCGATCGTTTGCCCGACGAGATGGTCGATGGCCTCGACAACTTAGTGTTCTTAGTCCAAGACATGCCGGAACAGTCCGAGGCTGTCTTGGGGATTTATGAGGGCGTCGCGCTGACCGAACGCGGTGACTACGGCTACGGCGAATTACCCGACCGCATCGTGCTTTACCGTCAACCACTAATCGAACAATCGGAATCCTTAGAGCGCCTCGTACACGAAATTCACGTCACGCTGGTGCACGAAATTGCCCACTATTACGGCATTGACGACCAACAGCTTCACGAGTTGGGCTGGGGTTAAGCGGTGATGATTGAATCCGCGAGACTCCGCGATTGGTGGATTCGGTAAAACCGCTCCTCTTGTAGTGCCCACCGCAGCCAGTGGGGGGCGAATTGCTCACCATCGCGATCGAGGGCTCGCTGTTTCCTTACCTCATCATCTGCGTCCACCCACAAGCGCGTTGTCGCGTAGAGCGCAGTGAAGGTGGATAAAGCACCACATCCTTCGATGATGAGGTTCACCTCCGGGCCAATTTCCCGCACTCCGCCGGGGCGACTTCTGGCCCAATCCCACATGCGTAGTCGAGCGACCCGCCCTTCACTCCAGGGCACAATCCCGTGTTGGTAGGTGTGCCAGTGGCCAGCATCCAACCCATCCCAGCCCGGGTAGACCTCATCAAGACTCAAAAGGGTGAAGCCTGACTCACGGGCTAACGCACTGGCCCACTGCGTTTTTCCCGCGCCCGAGCGACCATCGACCAGGACCAACTGCCTGGCAGTCCCACTCTCAGCGATCGACATCGACTCGACCCGTCCTACTACCCACCGACGAGATAAACCACACCACCGCAATCGCAAGGGCAATAAACACCGTGGCGGCGACCATCGCCATTCCCACATTTTCCGCCCCCGGGCGGGACATCAGTCGGAACATCACCAAAGGCAAGGTTTGGTCAGAGCCGTAAGCCAGGAAGCTGGCAGCACCAAACTCACCCAGCGAACCCAAACTCACGAGTGCTGCAGCCGCGGTGAGGGGTTTTGCCAGGGTGGGCAACTCCACCAACGAAAACACCTGAAGGCTGTTGGCTCCGTCCAGGCGTGCCGCTTCGAGTAATTCACGTGAGAGCGAACGCCTGGCGGGAGCAATGATCTGAAACGCTAACGGGGTGAGAAAAATGCTTTGAACAGCGGGCAGAAGTAGCCAACTGCCGGAAATGGTGGCGGGTAAATAACCCGAGAGCACCAGAGCCGTCAAGCCAATCGCGACAGGCGAAATACCAATCGGCGCTAACACTGCTAAGCCCACACGCTTCGCACTTAACCACCACGCGACCAGGAGGGAAATGGCGAGCGCCACAAGGAGGTTGCGAAGCGAATTCCCCATCGCGTCGATCACGCTGAGATTGAGAATGTCTCTCGATCCACGCCCGGCGAGGTTGACCATGTTTCCCCACAGCCCAGGCCCCGCGGTGACTGCTCGATAGACCACGCCGGACACCAACCACGTCACCGCGCCAATCACCACACCACCGATCAGCATTCCAGGCACAAAACGGCGGGACACCGCCTCGCTGTCACCAAACAACACCGTGGGTGTTGCCCCGAGGCGTCTCGAGATGAGGAAGAAAGCAACCGTCAACAGGCTTTGTAACACGGCGAGCCATGCGGCAGTGGGCAGGTCAAGCAGCTGGAGGGCCACGATGGCGATACCCGTCTCGAGGGTGTTGATCGACCCCTGCCCCAAAGAGACCACCAAGCCGAAACTGGTTGCCGAATAGAGCGCAACCAGCAGGGCCGCCGCGCTCAGCGCAGGCAGCTGTTGGGGTATTTCGATGAAACGCCTGGTCTGACCGGGCGAAGCACCATCGAGAGCTGCCGCCTCCACCTGGTCTCTTGGCACCAGGGAGGCAGCTGTCACCACGGCGATAAAGCCCGCATTCATCAGCGCATGCGCAGCCACCACCGCGAGGATGCCCACGCGGGTGTCATCCAACCACGCGCCAAACAGTGGGCGAAAGGCCAGCCCGATCAAAAACGCGGGCAACAAAAAGGGCAAGAGCAGGACACTGGTGACCAGCTTCCTTCCCCGCCGAAGCGAGGCCAGCCATAAGCCCACCGGGTAGCCAAGGAGCATTGTCACTACCGCGCTCATCGTCGCGATCAGCGCGGTAGTGACAAACAGTTCTCCGCTAGCCAGCGAACACCTCAGACCATTCGTCTAACCATGCTTCCCGGTTGGCGTTAATGTCGAGGTCTTCACCGAGAGTGGATGTGGCGGGGGTCGCAAACTCTGCCCACGCCGCGGGGACCTCTGTCCCCTCTACTGCCGGATAGACATACATGGCTTCTGGGACCGAGCGTTGAAAATCATCCCCGAGCATGAAGTCGATGAGAGCTTCCGCCCCCGCAATGTTGTCCGAGTCGGCAATCACGCCCGCATACTCGGTCTGCCGGAAACACTCATCCAATAGGGCCTTCGAACCGGGACTGCCATCCTCATTTACTTCAGCCGACGGCGATGAGGCGTAGCTCAACACGACGGGATAGTTACCGCCGTACCGGGAGAAGTCGGAGAAGTAGGCGTCCTCCCACGACCCGGCCACTTTCACGTCGTTATCGCGCAGCGCGGACCAAAAGCCCAGCACCTCGTCCGAGGTGTCAAAAGCGGCGTGTGTGGTCGCCAGAAACGCCAAACCGGGTGAGGAAGTGTTCGGGTTGGTCACCACTGTGAGCCCCCGGTAGTCCTCGTTCACCAGATCCCGCCAGGTTGCAGGCGGTGTCATGCCTGCCTCGTCAAACCAGGCAATGTCGTAGTTAACGCACACATCCGAATAGTCAATAGCCGACGGAGTGGAATCAAAGACCCCTTCGGATTCGGCTCGACCAAAGAAAGTGTTGTCGATTCCAAAGAACGCATCCGCAACGGGTGCGTTCTTGGTGAGCACAAGCTGGTTGGTGAGCGAACCGGTATCACCCAGGCGAATGATTTCTAGGTCATAACCAGTATCGGTCTCGAACTGTTCGACAAGTTCGTCACTGATGACAAACGAGTCGTGTGCGGCCAAGCGCACCAGAGTGTTTTCTGGTGCCGTGCAGCCGGCCAACACCATCAGGCCGGCGAGTAGTAACGCAATTTTCTTCATTACGTGCCTTTCGTAATCGATTGATAACGTGGCACGGGTAGAGGTCCTCCCTGCGCCGGCATGATCCGGATCAGGTTCGACGGTCGAAGCGTTTGCTTCCTCTCAGCCTCTTTCTCGAGACTCCCGTGTTACAGAAATAGTTTAGCGCAGATCGATGCGGGGAATTTTGAAGACTTGATTTTCTCGAAGCTTGTGACTCCAGCGCATACCTTTGGCGATGGGGTAAATGGCCAAATACACCCACGCCGGTGCCCTGAGGCGTCGTTTGCGAATCCCGTGGTGGCGGTAGGTGCGATCGAAGCGTTGCACGTAGTCGTAAAAATCTTTCGGAGTATCTTCGACTCGCCTGGCCGACATACCCGCCACCATGTGTGATGCGTAGATCGCCTTAAAACCTTGGTCGTAGAGGTGCACAGAGAGGTCAATGTCTTCGTGCATGTCGTCGTCTGAATCCAGACACACTTCGTCTCGCACCGCCCACCAGGCGTCCCGGCGAAGAGCCATGTTTGTCCCGAACAGGAACTTGTAGCTGGTCGCTAAGCGAAACATTGCTTTTCGCATCGTGTCATCGGCTCTGGCCATGTAGCGACGAAGGGGCATGTCGTAGTAGATCACTGGCCCGGTCGCGGCGTGCACATTCGAATCTGCGAAAACATTTTTGACCTGCTCGACCCAGTTGGGCTCCAACAACGTATCCGAATCAATCCGACCAATGACGTCGGATTCGACAGCGTCGAACCCCATATTTCTGGTCGGGGTAATGCCCTGTTCGGATTCTTGGCTCAGAACCCGAATCGGCGCGTCGGGGTGTTGGGCGATGAGTTCCTCAACGATGTGGCGAGTGCGATCACGGGACCGGTTATCCACGATGATGATTTCATCCGCGGGGACTGTTTGGCCCAGCGCGGCCATCACACAGGCACGAATGGTGTCCTCTTCGTTGTATGCGGGAATGACAATTCCCACGCTCACGACAGGAGCCTCAGACATGGCGTGCTGGGGCAGCCATCAGTTGCACCACGACGCTGCCGCCTTTAGTTGCTTGAGTATCGATATCCACAAACCCCAACCTACGGTGAAAAGCGATGCTCGCCGGGTTGGGAGGTTCGAGGTTCACCTCGCAGGTGACCTGGGCGTGGCCTTGATCTTGGGCTCGGTTAAACACTTCTTGGTAGAGCGTCGCACCCAGCTTCATTCCCCTGTAGCGGGGATCAATCACAATCCGGTCGATGTAGAAGTGGCTGGTGTAGCGGCCTTCGAAGTAGCGGTAATTTTCCGAGTCGTAGTCAACACCGGGGTCAAAACAGATCACAAAGCCCACTACTTGGCCGTCACGTTCAGCAACAATCGACCACGACGATGCCTCTAACAGTGTGGCCATCTCGTCGAGAGACACTTCGGGAACAGCTGGTACTGCGCCGTTGTTCAACTGGACCAGCCGGGACGCATCTCCTGGCAGTGTGTCTCGGACCGCGACGGGTGAACCGAGACTCGCTTCAGAAGTACTGGGGGGTGTGACCACCGCGCCAGCCTACCAAGCTCGGGTCACCAACCCCAGGTGCCCGGTGCGCCTTTAAAGGGGCCCTTCACCCGCGAGGTAATCCAGCCACCATAGAAGTCACCCTCCTGAGCGACAACCTTTTCGCCGTTGACCCGCACATCGTCAAACATTCCCGGATACAGCGCGGCATGGTCAGCAAGTCGGGTGAAATCGCGGTGAGGCGTCGGGTACCACCACACCGCGCGGGATAGGCGCTGCCCGTCCACAACCACATCGGCATAAGACGCCGCGCCCTTAAATTCGCACATTGTTTGCCCCGCCACAGGCTCTAACACCCCTGGGGTGAAATCCTTCAAAGGGATGTAGTACGTCGGAGGGTGGCTGGTTTCCAACACCCGAATAGTGTCCGTCGAATCAGCAATCACCACACCACCGTGAGTCACGACGACGCGTTCGTCACTGGCATCCATGGCCGGAGGCCTGGGGTAGTCCCACACCGATTCCGGAGCGTATTCTTTTTCGGCCATCACAATCCCTTCACGAAACCCCCACGTTAAGGGCTCTTTGACAGCGAAAGCTTAGAAAATCGTGCGCACCATTTCGGTGGAGCCCATTTCCCGCTAGGCTGTGGGTGCGTTGAAAGGCCCAGTGGTCAGTCGGTGTTGTGGGTGCCCATACGGACCTACTTTCTGGGAGATCACACTGGGAGTCTCGACGAGTTGTTTCGTCGTTCGAAACTCCTACCAGATATACCCCGAAAGTAAGGAAAGTACATGGCAACCGGAACCGTGAAATGGTTCAACGCCGATAAAGGCTACGGGTTCATTACCCCCGACGATGGCGGAGCGGACGTTTTCGCCCACTTCAGCGCCATTCAGTCGAGTGGTTACCGAAGCCTCGAAGAGAACCAGAAGGTTCAGTTCGAAACCACCCAGGGCCAGAAAGGCCCTCAGGCAGAGAACATCCAACCGCTCTAGAACGGTTGGAGTAACACTGTGGCCAGCCTCCGGGCTGGCCACAGTGCTTTGTAGGGGCTTTTTTCTTCCCCCGGTTGCCCCACGCACCGGGGGTTTTGTTTTCTCCTGACCCGCAGGTTCTAGACTGTGGTCAATGCGCCCGCTCGATCCTGATGAGATTCGTGGGTCCATTGTGAACATTGACGACTCTGAGCGGCAAGAGATTCCCCTTCCCGGTCTTCACGAGACCGTGTGGGACGAGCGGGAGTTCCTCGGTTGGCGTGACCCTGAGCGGCCCCACCGCGGCTACCTTGTGTTTTGGGACGGCGACACCCCGGTAGGTGTGTGGGTGAGGGCGGCCGAGTCCACTATGCCGGCTGGTAGACCGGCGATGTGTTCGCTGTGTCACACCCAGCAACCTGCGCCCCAAGTAAGCCTCTTTGTCGCCCCCAAAGCTGGCGCATCAGGCAAGAAGGGCGACACTGTCGGCACCTATTTGTGTCGGGACTTAAATTGCCCCATTTTGATGCGTCAGAAATCAGACGAGCTTGCTCGGCCGATTGACTCGGAGCACACCAGGAGGCTGCTCGCCGAGGGCGTGCTGAAACGCCTGTCGGGTTTCACGGCACGCGTGCGAAACGACCGTTGAGAGTAGCGGGTGAGTCCAAAACCTAAGAGGCGAACCCCAAGAGGCGAATCCAAAGGGGCGACCCCTGTTTGGTAGTGGCTCTCTCAGCAAAACGAGCTCGAGTGTTAGCGCTCTGAACGTCCCAGAATGACCATGGGAATCCAAAAAGCAGCCGACGAGGTGAAAATCCCGGCAGTGAAGAGCAATGCGGCGTATTCCTCGGGGACAACAAAGGCGTAGGTGAACATCGGAAACGATGCGAGGAAGATGACCGATGAGAGAATGAAGAGGAAGATATTCATGGTCCCCCCAGTATCCCACACTAAGAAAGTGTTGTGATGGCGCCACCTAACCGGTCAGCAAAACAACGGCTCAAAATTCGTCGTATCCGCATTACCGGCTGGACCGCACTGTCTAGTCTCCTCGTGACCATCGTGGGGTTTCTCGTCTGGGCCTACACGCCCTACCCCGACCAACCTGAACCCCTACGAGACTTGTTTGCCAGGGAGGAGGTTGCCTGGTCGATTACCCCGGACCTCGTCGTGATGGCACCGATCAACCAGGACGGCCCACTTGAAGGTGAGGCGATGGTGTTTCTCCCTGGTGCCAGAGTGAGCCCCCACGCTTATGCGGCCACTTTTCACGAGGTGGTGACCGAAACGGGCCTCACCGTCCTTGTTCCCCGACCACTGGCGAACCTTGCTCTCGCCGACGGACGAAGCGTTGACGATTTCCAACAACTCATCCCCGACACTCCCATCACTATGGTGGGTGGCCACTCCATGGGTGGCGTCAGGGCGTGCAGTCTGGCACTCCATCCCGACGTTGAACGGCTCGTCTTGATGGCCAGTTACTGTGCGAGTGACCTTCAGGAGACCACCCTCACAGTGTTGAGTGTGCAGGGATCCGAAGATGAACTCATCGACCAGGATGAACTCGCCGCTGCGAGGGCCTTGATGCCGGAAAACTACCGAGAGGTCACCATTGAGGGCGCAAGCCATGCCTCGTTTGCTGATTACGGGCCACAAAGCGGTGATGGCACACCCAAGCTTTCCCGAGCGGAAGCAATCGAAGCGATCACCACACTTCTCGTGCCGGACCTCACCAACTAGCTGTGCAGCCAGCCTGAGACGCTTCAGGTGTTAAGACTGTGAGGCTTGTTCGAGAATGAGCTCTCGCACGCGCTGAGCGTCTGCTTGACCACCCAAGGCTTTCATCACCTGACCGATAATGGCACCCGCGGCCTGCACTTTGCCTTCGCGAATTTTCTCTAAGACGTCGGGTTGGGCACTCAGCGCCTCATCAATCGCTGCGCGGAGCGCCCCGTCGTCACTGACCACCGCGAGACCACGGGCGTCAATAATCTCCGCCGCGGTGCCTTCGCCGTCAACCATGGCGAGAAGGACTTCCCGCGCCATTTTGTCGTTGATGGTGCCCTGGGTGATGTGGCTATCGAGCTCAACAACCTGCGCAGGGGTCAACAGGCTGGTCACCAGCACATCACGGTCGTTGGCGATCCGGGAGAGCTCACCCAGCCACCATTTTTTGGCTGACGCCGGCGTGGTGCCCTGGTTGATGGTCTCCTCCACCACATCCAACAGGTCCGCGTTGATGAGGGCTTGGAAGTCCGTTTCGGCCAGCTGCCATGCTTCGCGCAGTCGCCGGCGCCGAACGGACGGGGTTTCTGGCAAGGACTGCCTGATCTCTTCCACCCAGTCCGGGTCGGGACTCACCGGCAGGAGGTCCGGTTCCGGGAAGTAGCGGTAATCATCGGCATCTGATTTGGGACGACCCGGGCTGGTTTGACCGGTGTCTTCGTGCCAGTGCCGGGTTTCCTGAGTGATGGCCGTACCCTCCAACAGCAGGGTGGCCTGCCGCCGGATTTCGTAAATCACGGCACGCTCGATAGAGCGAAACGAGTTGACGTTCTTGGTTTCCGTGCGGGTACCGAACTCGGTGGCGCCCTTGGGCATCAGAGAGACGTTAGCGTCACAGCGCAGATTTCCACGCTCCATGCGCGCCTGGGACACACCCAGTGCGATCACGATGTCGCGGATGGTTTGTACATAGGCGCGAGCCAACTGGGGTGCTTTCTCCCCGGCGCCCGCAATCGGCCGGGTCACAATTTCCACTAGGGGCACACCCGCCCGGTTGTAGTCGACCAGAGAATACTCGGCACCTTGGATACGTCCGGTGTTGCCTCCCACGTGGGTGAGTTTCCCGGCATCCTCTTCCATGTGGGCGCGCTCGATTTCCACACTCCACACGCTCTGGTCATCGAGTTCCACTTCGACGACACCGTCGTGGGCGATCGGTTCGTCGTATTGGCTGATTTGGTAGTTCTTGGCCAGGTCGGGGTAGAAGTAGTTTTTTCTTGCAAAACGTGAGGTGGGACGAATCTCACAGCCCAGGGCCAGACCGAGGGCAATGCTGGAGCGCACCGCCTCAGCGTTCACCACCGGCAAGGAGCCCGGTAATCCCAGGCACACCGGTGAGATGGCCGTATTGGGGGCAAAATCTTCCAGTGATGCAGCCGGGTTGGGTGCGGGAGAAAACATTTTTGTTGTCGTACTGAGCTCGACGTGCACTTCCAGTCCGATGACCGGATCAAAATGCTCCAGTGCAACATCTAAATCGACGAGAGTGTTCACTGAGCCACCCCCTGTCGTTGTTGACCAGGCTCTGGCACGAGTGCGCTGAGTGTGGAGCCGTCGCGCTGAATCATGAGTGCTTCCAAGGCTGCTCCCACGCTGTAAAGGCGTTGGTCTTGGAAGGCGGGTGCCATGAGTTGAGCACCGACCGGGAGGCCATCTTCTGGCGCCAGGCCAATGGGAAGTGACAGCCCCGGAACTCCGGCAAGGTTTGCCGGAATAGTGGTCAGGTCGTTGGCATACATCGTCAACGGGTTATCCAACTGTTCGCCCAACTTAAACGCCGTGGTCGGAGCGGAGGGGGTGATCAGAGCATCAACTTGTTCGAAGGCTCTTTGGAAGTCGCCCTGGATGAGGGTGCGCACCTGTTGGGCACTGCCGTAATAGGCATCGTAGTAACCCGCACTCAGTGCATAGGTGCCCAAAATGATGCGCCGTTTGACTTCGTCACCGAAGCCGGCCTCACGAGTCGCCGCCATCACGTCTTCGACAGTGACCTGACCATTGGTGGGGGTGGTGCGCATCCCAAACCGGACAGAATCATATTTCGCGAGATTACTCGAGGCTTCCGCAGGCAGAATCAGGTAGTACGCGGCCACCGCATAGTCAAAGTGTGGGCAGTCGACATCGATAATTTCGGCGCCGTGGGCACTGGCCAATTCGAGCAACTCAGCAAAGCGGGAGCGAACCCCGGGTTGGAAGCCGTCAGTGTCAAGCTGTCTCACTCGACCCAGGCGCACCCCGCGCAAGTCAGGTTCTGCTCCCGATCGAAGTGCTGCTTCCAACATGGACGGCCAAGCATCAGGAATTGACGTCGAATCGTGGGGGTCGTGACCGGCGATGACGTCGTGGAGTAGTGCGGCGTCAGCGACGCTCCTCGCGACCGGTCCTACTTGGTCGAGGGAGGACGCCAACGCAATCACACCGTAACGGCTCACTCCGCCGTATGTGGGCTTCATTCCTACCGTTCCGGTGAGGGCTGCAGGCTGTCGAATGGACCCACCAGTGTCGCTACCGAGCGCGATCGGTGCCTCAAATGCCCCTACCGCCGCAGCGGAACCTCCCCCGGAACCGCCGGGCACACGCTCAATGTCCCACGGGTTGGTGGTCGGACCGTAGGCGGAGTGTTCTGTGGATGAACCCATAGCGAATTCGTCCATGTTCGTCTTACCCAGTGCCACCATCCCGGCGTCACGGTATTTTTTCACCACTGTCGCGTCGTAGGGCGGATACCAGCCTTCCAGAATGCGTGACCCCGCTGTGGTGGGCATCCCCACCGTACACAGCACGTCTTTGACCCCTAGGGGAAGCCCGGCGGTGGGGGGAAGACTTTTGCCCTCAGCACGTGCGGTGTCAATCTTTTTGGCCTCAGCGAGTGCTCCCTCATTGACGTGCACGAACGCGTTCAACACGGGTTCTACGGCCGCAATGCGGTCCACAAATGCTTGGGTCACCTCGGTGGCAGAGACTTCACCCGACTGCAACAAGCCTTGAAGGTCGAGGGCGGAAAGCCGATGAAGGTCGCTCACTGTTCTTCACCCAGGATTGCGGTGACTCGAAAACGCGAGCCGTCATGATCGGGCGCACCCTCCAGGGCCTGCTCAGTGGTCAACGTGTCGCCGACTTCGTCGACTCGCCACACGTTTCCTAAACCAATCGGATGGCTGGTCGGTTCGACACCTTCAGAGACCACAGCACTCACTTTTTCCACGGCGTCAACGATGGCGCCCAGTTCCCCGGCAAGTCGCGTGATTTCGCCCTCATCCAAAGCAATGCGGGCTAAGCCCGCAAGGTGTCGCACCTGATCCGGGGTAATTTCCGACATAACGCCCTCTACTTAATCGACCCGCTAACCCCCATAGTTTAGGGGGCGTGGGCTGTGGTCTTAGTCGGCGCTCACAGCGTCCAGGCCATCCGTAATGAGGGCCACAAAGTCTTTCTGATCCACCACAGGAATACCCAGCTCAATGGCTTTTTCCTGTTTTGATCCCGCACCGGGTCCCGCCACGACCACGGTGGTGTTTTTACTCACACTGGAGACAGGTACTCCCCCGGCAGCCCGAACCGCTTCAGCGGCCCCATCGCGAGTGAAACCCTCCACACTGCCGGTCACGACAACCTTGGCCCCAGCGAGCGGGCCGTCCTGCTGTGTCGAGCTCTGAGGCGACCAGTCCGGGTCGACAAACCGCACACCCGATGCTCGCCACGACTCCAGAATCTGCTGATGCCAGTCCACTGCCAGCCAGTCAACAATTGATTGGGCGATAGTGGGCCCCACCCCGTCGATGGCAGCGAGTTGCTCGCTGCCAGCTTTTTCGATGGCGTCGAGGGAACCAAAATGCCCAGCGAGCGCCCGGGCCGCTACCGGACCGACGTGTCGAATATTGAGACTCACCAGGAGACGCCAGAGCGGTTTCTCTCGAGCTTGGGCCAGCTGATCAATCAGTTCAATGGCCGCCTTAGAGGGAACTTCTGTCTCGGTCCCCGCAAACTCACCGCCGTCTCGATAGGGCGGGTCGTCTTTGCCGCGCTTTCTCCTAAATGGACTCAAGACAACCGGCTCTCCGGTTTCGGAATCCACCCGCGGTTGGCCGGTGTCAACATCTCGGGGCTGGTAATCGATGGGGAAAATATCTTCCACACTCAAGCCAAAAAGTCCCGCCTCAGACTCAAGCGGAGGCGGTGAGGGCCGCAAGGGTTGGGTCAACGCAAAAGCACTGACTTCACCTAATCCTTCAATATCGAGGCCGCCGCGCGAACCAATGTGTTCGATGCGTCCGCGCACCTGCGCGGGGCAGCTTTGCTGGTTCGGGCAGCGCAAATCGATATCGCCCTCCTTTTGGGGGGCAAGGGCAGTGTGGCATTCCGGACAGTGAGTGGGCATTTCAAAGGGACGCTCTGACCCATCACGCCGTTCCACGACAGGGCCCAACACTTCAGGGATCACATCACCGGCTTTGCGAATCACCACGTGATCGCCAATGAGCACACCTTTGGCTTTGACGACATCTTGGTTGTGCAGGGTGGCCCGCTCGACTTCACTTCCCGCGACAGTGACCGGATCGAGCACGGCGTAGGGGGTGGCTCGACCTGTGCGGCCCACACTGACCACGATGTCGCGCAGGATAGTGGTCACCTGCTCTGGCGGGTACTTGTAGGCGACGGCCCACCGTGGCGCCCTCGAGGTTGCGCCCAGTTCACGCTGCGTCGCCCACGAATCCACCTTGACGACTACCCCATCAATTTCGTGGTCCAGTTCGTCACGGCGTTCGTTCAACCGGTGAATGAAGTCGATCACTCCTGCCTGGTCACTGTGCACTTCAGCCAGGGACGACACCGGCAGACCCCAGGAGCCCAACAGGTCATACAGCTCACTTTGGGTTGATAGTGGTGGTTCGGGCCACGCCCCAATTCCGTGAACGGTCATCTGCAGTTGGGAAATCCGCCAGCGCCCCGACTCCTGTTTGGCCGCGCTACGCCCGTCAAGTTTTTGACGCAGCGACCCCGACGCTGCGTTTCGCGGATTAGCAAATACTCGCTCGCCCGCCTCGGCGAGGGTGGCGTTCATATCGTGAAAGGTTTGAACGGGAAAGAACACTTCACCGCGCACTTCGACAACGGGTGGGTGGTCACTGCCCTCAAGCGCCCTGGGCAGTCCCGGAATGTGGTGAACATTTTCGCTGACATCTTCACCGGTGACACCATCACCCCTGGTGGCCGCCGTCATCAGTTGCCCGTGTTCGTAGTGAAGGTTGATGGCCAGGCCATCGATTTTGGGTTCACACAAAAACTGTGCGTGAGGGTATTCGGCGTGAATCTTGGCCAACCACTCGAGCATTTCCTCATCGGAAAACACGTTGTCCAGGCTGTACATCCGCTCGGCATGCACCAGGGGAGAAAAAAGTGTTGACTGCCCGGCCCCCACAATCCGGGTGGGGGAATCGTCGGTGGCAAATTGCGGAAACTGTTCCTCGAGCGCTTCTAACCGTGCGACCATTTCGTCGTACTGGGCGTCATCGGCGAGGAGTTCGTTGCGCGCGTAGTAGGCGTCCCTGAGGGCGTAGATGTTGGCCGCCAGAGCGTCCATTTCTTGTCGAGCCTCAGACTCCTGCACGATGCCATTCTAAACCGGCGGTGTGACCGACCTGGGTTGGGAAAACATCAGGACGCTTTAGAAGGGCTGCTCGTCGGGCATTCCCGTGCGCAACTCGGCGGCGAGGTGGCCAAGATCGTTGTGAGTGATCAGCACCGCCGGTTTTGCCGTGCGCACGCGAATGATGGTCAAGCCACAGTGGGCTTGGTTGATTCCCATCCAACGCCACGGCGCGGCCCCGAACACTTCGCGAACAAACCAGGCAATCACAAAGTTGTGAGTGATCAATAGTTCGTGGGTGTCACCTTGTCCCACAGAAAGCCATTCCGCTGTGGCGTCAGCCATTTGGGCTTCACCGGCCTGAATTTCTTCGTCACTCACTCCACCAAAGAACGACTCAAACACGCCAGGCATATCTGCGCTTGGCCCACTGGGAACACAGTCCATCAGCAATGCGGAAGGCTCCGGCGTGAGTGACGGGAGGCGGTTAGTCATGGTGTGGGCAGTGTCCAGCGCGCGCTGAAGCGGTGAGGTGTACGCGTGGGTGAAGGGCACCCCGCTCAGGCGCTCGGCGATGGCCTCGGCTTGGCGCATACCCCGCGGAGACAGCGGCCCTTCCGGGAGGCCGTATTCGGCGTCGACTTGTTCACCATGTCGTACAAGGTAGAGATACCGCGACACCGTGTGTCTCACTTTCCGAGGAGGTCGACCCACAGTGAGTGGGCAATCGAACCGGCTCCTAGTCTGCTACGAGTGACCCCACGCTGTCGAGGGCCGTGTCGCTGATCGCTCCCACCGCGACCGCGCTGAGTGGCCCTCCGGCAACACTCGCTGCCAAGTCCCTCACAGAATCCAGGGTCACCAAGTCGAGTCGCCTCAAGGCTTCATCTCGGTCGACAAATTCACCCGTGTGAATCTCGGATCGGCCCAAGCGCACCATCCGGGTGTCTGTGCTCTCCAGCGCCAGGGAGCTCGCACCCTGGAGGTTGCCGAGTGTGCGCTCGAGTTCTTCCTCGGTGATTCCCTCTGCAACGATCTCTCGGAAAATGTCCTGCATCACGCGAACGACAGTGTCGACGTATTCAGGTCCGGTACCAGCGGCCATCCCAAACAGCCCCGCATCGGAGTAGTGGCCTGAGTAGGCGTAGACGCTGTAGGCCAGGCCGCGCTTCTCGCGAATCTCTTGAAATAGCCTCGACGACATCCCACCACCCAGCACGGTGGTCAGCACGGCCGCGGTGGAGCGTCGTTCATCTGTCTGGGTGAGCCCTGGTGTGGCCAACACCACCGTGGATTGTTCCAACGGTCGATGGATGAGCTTCTTAGTGGGTTCTTGTGGGAGGGTCGGTGCCACCGTCGTGCGCCTTGGCACGGGAGGTGCCTGCTGGTCGAGTGGCCAGCCGTAGCGCTCTAGGGCCTCTAACAGTGTCCGTACGGCGTGGTTGTGGTCGACGGCGCCTGCCAGGGTCACCACAAGGTGATCGGGGCGGTAGTAGCGCTCGTAGTGGGCGACGACTTGATCCCTGGATGCGGCTTCGATGCTTTCCGGCGAACCGCCGATCGGGCGCCCCAGCGGGTGGTCACCCATCACCGCTTCGGCAATCCGCTCGTGGGCAACATCCGCAGCGTCGTCATCGGCCATGGCGAGCTCTTCGAGGATGACCCGACGCTCAACGTCGAATTCGTCCACGTCAATCAATGATGAGGAGACCATGTCGGCCAGAACATCAATGGCCATGTCCACATCGCGGTCTTGCACTTTGGCGTAGTAGCAGGTGTGCTCTTTTGCCGTCAGCGCGTTGTGTTCACCACCGACGCGGTCAAAGGCCACCGCAATATCCATCGCCGTGCGACGGGGCGTGCCTTTGAACAGGAGGTGTTCGAGGAAGTGGGTGGAGCCGTATGCCACAGCGTCTTCATCACGGCTCCCGACGGGCACCCAGAAGCCCACCGAGGTGCTTGCAGCGCCCGGTACCCATTCGGTGAGGATGCGTAGCCCTGAAGGGTGCACGGTGCGACGAAAGTGTGCCCCCTGAGAAATGGTGCTCGCGATTTCTGGAACGTCAAGGGGAAGATCAATAGCTTCAGACACAATCGCCGAGCCTACTGGCAGAAAGTCAGCAGCGCCTGCACGGATACGAAGTCTCCAGAAACGCCAAATGGGCCGGAGCTCTCGCTCCGGCCCACAGGCTATTACGGGTGCTTAGGCCTTCTTGGCAGCGGCAACCGCGACCATTCCGAAGCCCACCTTGTTCAACACGTCGGCAATGACGAAGATGATTGCGGCGAGGCTGACGGCGAGGCCGACATCCGCTCCACCAAGGGTGAGGAATTCCTCAACAGCAACACCGACGGGGTAGATCGTCCAACCGAAGAGCACGAAGCGACGCATGATGCGTACGGCGCGTGCTGCGTAGTCGGGCATTCCGTCGAGCTTCACCTGGTACACCGCGTACACGATGTAGAACCACGCGAGGCTGGAAATGATGAAGAAGATCCAGTTGTTCGCTGAACCTGGTTCTCCAACTTCACCGAGGTAACCGGTGACGATCATGATGATGTCCGCCACGATGATCTTGGTCATGAAGCTCTTGGTCGCGCCACCAGCGATGGCAACAATGAGACCAAATTCCACCAGCAGAAGCGGGGTGGTGAGCAGCCAGTCAATGTAACGGTAGGGCATCGTTGCACCAACATCAGCGGTTGTGGCCTGGTCAAAGAAGCCGACGAAGTCGGTCATGATCCAGTACATAATCGCGGCGATGAAGGTGATGATGCCGGCATAGGTTGCAGTCATGCGGTGTTCGGGCTTGATGTCATTGCGCTCGAGAACGAAGTACAGCGTTCCCGCGGCCATGGCCACAAATCCGAGCATGAAGAATGCCTGCGTAATAGCGAGCAGATCCATTGTTCTCCCTCGAAAGGTTTTGGGTTTTTACTTGTCCGCCCGCCGCCACGACGGAATGTCGGCGGGTGGTGGGGGTGGTCCCCCGCACTAATCGACGGAGTCAAACTGCCCTCCACGACTAGCGCCCCACAGGCTACCGCGATGGCGTGAACCAATGTCTAGGTGAAACCCCAAATTCACCTGAAAAGAAACTGGGAACCTTTTGTAGGTAATCGACAAAAGCGATGTGGATAAGGGTCAAGAAACAGCAAAGGGGCGGAAATTTCCGCCCCTTTGAACTGATTGGTTCTCTTAGCCGTCTTCGCCGTCATCTCCTGATGGAGCACCCTGATCCAACACGGGGCTCAGCGAAAGCTTGCCACGGTCATCAATCTTGGTGATTTCCACCTGGACTTTTTGGCCCACGGAGAGCACTTCTTCAATGTCCTCCACGCGCTTACCACCGGCGAGCTTGCGCACCTCTGAGATGTGCAAGAGGCCATCTTTACCGGGCATCAGCGACACGAATGCGCCGAAGGTGGCCAGCTTGACGACAGTACCGAGGTACTGTTCACCGATTTCCGGCGTGACCGGGTTAGCGATCGCGTTCACCCGTGAACGGGCTTCGTCGGCAATCGCCTGGTCGGTCGCACCGATGTACACCGTGCCGTCATCCTCAATCGAGATCTGAGCACCAGTCTCGTCTTGGATGGCGTTAATGGTTTTACCCTTCGGTCCGATGAGTTCACCGATCTTGTCCTCAGGGATTTGCACACTGATCACGCGCGGCGCGGTAGGTGCCATCTCATCGGGCTCACTAATGGCCTGATTCATCACGTCAAGAATGCTGAGTCGAGCCTCTTTGGCTTGACCCAACGCGCCCGACAGGACACTCGCGGGAAGACCATCGAGTTTGGTGTCCAACTGGATTGCGGTGATGAAGTCCTTCGTGCCGGCGACCTTGAAGTCCATGTCGCCCAGGGCGTCTTCGGCGCCGAGGATGTCGGTCAATGCGCTGTAGTGCATCTTTCCGTCAACCTCTTCGCTGATCAGACCCATCGCAATACCCGCAACCGGGGCACGCAGTGGCACACCGGCGTCCAGCATCGACAGGGTCGATGCGCACACCGAACCCATTGAAGTAGAACCGTTGGAGCCAAGGGCCTCGGATACCTGACGAATGGCGTAGGGGAACTCTTCACGGGTCGGAAGAACCGGAACAAGTGCCCGCTCGGCCAAGAAACCGTGACCGATTTCTCGACGCTTCGGCGAACCCACACGACCGGTTTCACCTGTCGAGTAGGGCGGGAAGTTGTAGTGGTGCATGTAACGCTTGCT
The DNA here is from genome assembly GCF_002950575.1 of Pontimonas salivibrio. Lineage (NCBI taxonomy): Bacteria > Bacillati > Actinomycetota > Actinomycetes > Micrococcales > Microbacteriaceae > Pontimonas > Pontimonas salivibrio. The sequence goes on along the minus strand of NZ_CP026923.1, from coordinate 603,925 downwards.
CGTCACAGGGCTCAACGAATCAAGTTGCTGCTCCAACTTCAACATGTTCAGCGTGGTCACACCCAGGATCTGAGTGTCACCTCGTTGGAACAGTGCGGAACCGTGTACTCGGGGAATAACTTCCACTTCGGCGTCTAGCCCACGAATCTGCTCCGGGGTGCGACCGTCCATACGGATACCTTCGGTGAGCACGCGGCGGCGCATCACCGATTTGGTGACGGACTTGTACGCAGCACCCACCATGGCGTTGGCTTCCTCAGGAAGCTCTCCGGCCTCCACCTTTTGGGCGATTGTGGCTTTAACCTGAGTTTTCAGCTCATCGTCTTTGGCCTGACGCTCCTGCTTGTCGGCGATTTGGTAGACCGCAGCCAAATCGGTTGCCGCCAAGTCCTGAACGGCCTTGTAGACCTCATCGGTGTAGTCCGCAAAGCGGGGGTAGTCCTGGACTTCTTTGGCGGAGTCTTTGGCCATTGCGGCCTGGGCCTCAATGAGTTGACGCAAGAAGGGTTTCGCCGCTTCCAAACCACCAGCAACGACGTCCTCATCGGGCTTGGTTGCACCAGCCTGGATGAGGTTCCAGCTACCTTCAGTGGCTTCCGCTTCGACCATCATGATTGCGACGTCGTCGGTGCCATCGTCTTGTTTCACTACACGACCGGCGACCATCATGTCGAAGACCGCTTCGTCGAGCTGGGCGTGAGTGGGGAACGCGACCCACTGCGAACCAATCAGCGCAATACGCACTGCGCCAATGGGACCGCTAAAGGGCAAACCGGAAATCTGGGTCGATGCACTTGCCGCGTTAATTGCGAGAGCGTCGTAGAACTCACCGGGTGCAATCGAGAGCACGGTGATGACAATCTGCACTTCGTTTCGAAGGCCCGTGGCAAACGAGGGACGCAGTGGCCGGTCGATCAAACGGCAGACCAAAATGGCTTCCGTGGAGGGGCGACCCTCACGGCGGAAGAACGATCCGGGGATCTTGCCGGCAGCGTATTGACGCTCTTCGACGTCAACGGTCAGTGGGAAAAAGTCGAACCCTTCACGAGGGTGCTTTCCCGCGCTAGTTGCCGAGAGCAACATGGTTTCTTCATCCAGGTATGCCGCGACGGCTCCTTGGGCTTGCTGGGCGAGGCGCCCAGTCTCAAAGCGAATCGTGCGCTTACCAAACGAACCGTTATCTAAAACAGCCTCGGCAAACGTAATGTCGTCACCTTCCATAGGTGTATCTCCTTTATGTCATCGCACACCGTCTGCGCGGCGATGCCGCGCAGAATCACGGTCTGGATGACTCGGGGAGACTGGCCAACAGTAGAAGTGCACTGTGAGGTTGACCTGACAGTAGACCACCACCGGTGACCAGCTTCATGCCGGAGCGTTCCAGACGCGAAGGTATGCAGTTTTTTCCGCGCGCAACAGCGCGCTCCCCCAGGCTAGCAGGCGGCGGCGGAAAAAGCGGGATAGTGCCTAGCGGCGAAGGCCCAGGCGCTCAATCAGTACGCGGTAACGACCGATGTCGACACGCTGGAGGTAACCCAGCAGGCGGCGACGCTGACCCACCAGAAGCAGCAGTCCACGACGCGAGTGGTGGTCGTGCTTGTGGGTCTTCAGGTGCTCAGTAAGTTCAGTGATCCGGTGCGTCATGAGAGCAATTTGGACCTCGGGTGAACCCGTGTCACCGGGGTGGGTCTGGTACTGCTCGACGATGGACTTTTTGGTCTCGGGACTAATGCTCATAGTGAACCCACCTTTGCTCTCTCGCTGCGCGGCGCCCCAACCCGATGTTGAAGCTCTCTTTATCCGCGGCCGTTACACGGCGCAACGCCCTAGCTTAGCACCGCAATCACCCACCCTCCCCCACACGGAAGTCGGTGAATCAGACCCCCTGCCCACACCCTTTCCTCCGCCGTGCACCTGGCACTAACCTGGTCTCAAGTCACTCGCCAAATAAGGGATTAGGTCATGGACACGTCATCGGATAGCCCCGTCACCGAACTCACCACAGAAGAGTGCTGGCAGTTACTGGCCTCACACGAAGTGGGCCGGTTAGCGACCACGGCGGGCGGTGTGTTGGATATCTTCCCCATTACCTACGTCGTGGACAACGAATCGTTGGTATTCCGCACCGGGCCAGGAACAAAGCTCGTGGAGCTGACCATCAACGAAAACGTCGCGTTCGAAATCGACCACTACGACGACCGCGAGGGTTACAGTGTGGTGCTTCACGGTCACGCCCAACAGTTGGACACCATGTCGGAAGTCGACCAAGCGAAAACGTTAGGAATTCCGGATCTTTTTCCGACCGAGCGTCCTCGGGTTGTGCGAATAAATCCCACCCACATCACGGGTCGGCGCTTCCGCAGGAGCTAAAGCGCCCCCTCCAAGCGGCTGGTTTTTGTGACCGTTTTGTGACCACAAAAACTCTTGACCAGAAGGCGCCAACGGGTTCACACTGAAGAGAAGTTACTCGCCGCCCAGGAGAGTCGGAGGCATCGCCCCACCACTGGGCGGCGAGGTTCTTTTCTGGGGCTGCGATCGGGTTCTTTTTTACGGCTCCCGCTGGAGCCTCAGCATCCGATGCGGTCGCTGCTAGTGCCCGAAGTGCAACCGATCACGTGCGTCAATGAGCTCGCCCACCAATGCCCCTTCCCAGTCTTCCCGGCCAGGAGGCACCCCCCGCTCATCCCGGTGTCGAGTGAGTGCTAAGCGAACCGCGACGGCAATAAACCGATCGAGCTGTTTGGTGAGCCCTCGCTTTTTGGCCCACCGAAGGGCGACCACGCGACCGGATGCGGTGGTGAGGAAACCCATCTCTTGGTCAGCAATCACACCTGCTCTGGCGTAGTAGCCAAGATTTTCCCGCAAAATGGCGGCTTTCTGGTTGCGAAGCCACCACACCAACAGCACCGCGCCGATAAAGAGCGGGACCTGGACGATGAAGAAATACACGTAGAAAGAACTGACTACAAACAGCGCGCCGTTCCACAGCGCGTGCAACAACACGGCCGGAATAAACCCTCTGAGGAACGCCCCGAGGGCTACACGCCGCACGCCTTTTTCTGCTGCGCGGCCCAACGAGTAACCAATGAGGGCGGTGAACATCACGTGGGCAAACGGTGACATTAACCCCCGCACGATGAACGTTTCAACAAACACGTCCCCGCCCTGGGCAATGGCGGCACCGAAGTAGAGAATGTTTTCGCTAAACGCAAAACCTGCCGCCGACCAGGCCGCGTACACCACACCATCGATCGGGCCATCGAGGCGGTTGCGCCCAACCCAAAACAACACCCACACCGCAAGACCTTTACCAAACTCCTCCACTAGCGGTGCTTGCACGGTGGGCCCCAGCACAGCCGATAGAGCTTCTGGGCTGCCCGCCAGTGCCGAGCTACCCCACACCCAGGCATCAACACCTAAGGCAATGACCACCGCAACCCCTGCGCCAAAAAGGAAGGCGAACCAGGTCGCTGCCGGGGGTTCTGGTTCGAATCGGTCAATCCATCGAATCCCCCACGCCACAATGGCGAGAGGAACCAGCGCCACGACGGCAGAAATCACCAGCAGTGGGCCGCCCAAATTACCTGCCAGCGTGTCCAACGCGACCAGGGTGGCAACCCCCACCAGGACAAAACCCACAATCACAAGAGCGCTGATGGCGAGCGTTCTTCCAAACGGCGAGCCCCCACCCGGAGGCTTTTTGGCTGCACTCATCCGCTAGAGACTAGTCGTCTGGGTCGACAGCGGGCAGAACAATCTGACTGGTCGCATCACTGAGGCCACTCAAGCGATCCGGGTGCAAAGCCTTATCCAACTCGCTTTCTTCCATCAGGCCTTCTTGGAGGACCAATTCGCGAATAGACCGGTGACCCTCCAGCGCTTTATGGGCCAACTCGGCAGCTTTGCGGTAGCCAATTGCTGGCGTGAGCGCCGTGACGACACCCACACTGGAAGCGACCTGGGCGGCCAGTCGATCCTCGTTGGCGGTGATTCCCACCACGCAGTTCACGCGCAGTGTGCGACAGGCTTTCGTCATCCACATCAAGGATTGAAGGATGGACGCCGCCATCACCGGCTCGAAGGCGTTGAGTTGCAACTGTCCCGCTTCAGCTGCCGCACACACGGTCGCATCGGAACCAATTACCGAAAAGGCCACCTGGTTCACGACTTCCGGAATCACCGGGTTGACCTTGCCGGGCATGATCGACGAACCCGCTTGGACTGCGGGAAGGTTAATTTCCCCCAACCCCGCTTGGGGTCCGCTGGAGAGTAGGCGCAGGTCGTTGCAGATCTTCGAGATTTTTACGGCCGAGCGCTTCAACACACCACTGAGGGTCATGAACACACCGACATCGCTGGTCGCTTCAATCAGATCTGGTGCCGTGCGGATGTCGAGCCCTGTCACCTCTGCCAAATGGGACCGGACGGCTTCCGCGTAGCGGGAATCGGCGGTAATCCCGGTGCCGATGGCGGTGGCGCCCATGTTGACCTCACACAGGAAGGCAATCACTTCACCGAGGCGATCGAAATCTTCCGAGATGGTGGTCTTAAAACCACCAAATTCTTGACCGAGAGTCATCGGCACCGCGTCTTGAAGCTGGGTGCGACCCACTTTCAGGACGTCCCGAAATTCAACGGCTTTGTCCCCAAAGGCTTCCGCCAGAGCGCGGTGTTCGGGCAGGAGGGCCTGGATGCCACGCACCATGGCCAATTTGATTGCGGTCGGATAGACATCGTTGGTGCTCTGTGAGCGATTGACGTCATCGATGGGGTGGAGGTACTGATACTCGCCCTTGTGGTGTCCCAACAGTTCCAGGGCACGGTTGGCGATGATTTCATTCGCACACATGTTGGTCGATGTCCCCGCACCACCTTGAATGGCGCCGAGCACAAACTGGTCGTGCAAGTACCCGTCAATAATTTCCTGACAGGCCGCGTCAATCGCGTCCGCTTTGTCTTTTTCCAAGACACCCAAATCGCGGTTGGCTCTGGCGGCAGCCTGTTTTACTCGCGCCAAGGCGACTAGCAGGTCAGGGTAGTTAGAGATTGCCCGGCGACTAATGGGGAAGTTGTGCAAGGCCCTGGCGGTGTGAACCCCCCAGTAGGCATCGGCGGGAACCTCCATCTCACCCAGAGAGTCACGCTCCACACGCATGGCGACGTTGGCTTCTTCGCTGCCAAGCCCCGGGTGGAAAACAGCACGTCCCGTCCCGTCTTGGTCAATTGTGGGTCCTGGTCCCGTGGTGTCCACCATGCTGGCCTCCGCCTCACGCTTCACTGGTCCTGCTCGAGCCCAGCATAGGAGCTTGGGTCTTAACCGGGACCGAACACTGCGGCGTTATCGAGCAACAGCTATGTGACCAATTCACATCTAGTGGATAAGCAGGGTTCGCTCCTATGCTCGGGGTATCAACACAGCGAAGGAGATCACCCATGTCTGAGCCCACAATCGAATTTTATGGAGCCCAATGGTGTGGCGACTGTCGCCGGGCTCAAGCCTTAATGGAGCACTTCGGTGTGGATTTCAATTACCACGACATCGATGCCAGCGAAGCCGACAAAGCACGTGCCATCGAAATCAGCGGGTTGCAGAAAATTCCCGTCCTTCTCTTCCCCGACGGCAGTCACCTGAGTGAACCGTCAAGCCCGCTTCTCCAGGAAAAGTTGACAGAGCTGAATCTGATTTAGCCCTGAACCCCACTCTGTTCTCGTTGTGCACCAATGAGCTGCCGGGGCCATCGGCGTGAAAACCCGCGCAGATGGCACGGTGCTGTGGACGCTTCGAGACATTAGTGAAAGCGACCGTTGCCCCTACGCGGCGCTGAAAAACTACGCCTGCCTGGTGGAGGGCACCACACCAGTGGCCGCCATCAGTCGGCCCATTGCGCAACTCATGGGCCGCGCCCTTCGAGACCACAGGCTGCGGGTGGAACAGTTTTGGCGCCACAACAACCCGACCATCGCGAACTGGAGGGATACAGACGGGGCTCAAGCCCTGCCGGATCTTCTAGACGGTGAGACGTCAGTTCTTGCCCCCACCATCGAATGGGTCGACCCTGATCACGGGTTACTCATTGAAGGAGGGGCCGATGCGCTGATCTCCCATCTGGATGGGGCCTACGAAATGGAGCAGGCCCGTTTGGGCAAGTCCACGATGCGGCGGCAACTGATCGAGCTCGCCGGGCTACACAGCGGGTTCACACAGTTAGGGGTTGCCCTCTCACCCACCGCGGTGATGAATTTTGCCCACACGGGTCGCCAGCGCTTTGAACTGCAGGACTCATGGGATGCGTGGAGGACTGCGTGTGATGGCTTAGCCCAGGCTGTGCGGGCTTATCACCAAGGCGAGTTGTCACTGGAGTGGTCCACGACGCCACTGGATCAGTGCGGACGGCAAAGCTGCGCGTGGTGCCAAATCGAGCTGTCCCCGCACGACGATCTGTTCCTCATTGCCCGGCTTCGAAGAACCCACCGGCGGATTCTTCGTGCGCGGGGGATTACCACCATGACCGCCTTCGCGGAAGCATCTTCCGATGAAATCGATGACGTATTGGCCGGCGCCGACCCGGTCGAGGTTCAAAGCTCCCACCGTCAAGCCACCCTTCAAGTCCTCACCAAGCGCTCAGGAGGGGGCCGACCCGCAACCAGCGTGGTCAATTCCACCAGATTGGCCACGCTGAATACCCTCCAGCCAGGTGATATCTATTTGGACTTCGAGGGTGATCCTGCCTACCACGAATGGCCCGATGGCAGTGCGTGGAACCCTAGGGCTGAGGGGGCCCAGTCGTGGTTGGGTATCGACTATCTCATTGGCGTAATGGAGGGCGACAGTGGGGAATACCACTCGTGGTGGTCCAGCGACTTCGCCTCTGAAGCCACAGCGTTTCGGGATTTTCTGGACTGGATCGCTAACCGCCTCAGCAACTACCCCACCATGTCGATTTACCACTACGCAGACTATGAAGCCACAGCCCTGCGACGCTTGGCCGAACGTCACGCAGACCCCCGGAATGTCATAGCCCAGATCGAATCGGGGGGAACACTTGTCGACCTCTACCGCTTGGTGATGGCGAGCGTGGCGGTGGGGACATCGGGGTATGCGCTAAAAGATTTAGAAGCACTCTATTTTGAGCCAGACACACGCTCAGGTATTAGTGGCGGAGGCGAATCGGTTCTTGCCTTTAGCCGCTACCTCAAGGCCACGCAATCTGGGAACCACTCTGAAGCGAAGCGGATTAGTCACACCATTCTTGACTACAACCGCCTTGACACACTCTCCACGAGGGCCCTGCATCACTGGCTACTGGAGCGAAGAGCTATAGAAGAAACACCCCACTAAGCACACACTGGGCACCTCGCGGCTACTGGGAACACTGGGGCTACTGGGAACAGTGGGGCTACTGGCCGAGGTCAAACTCTTCTGCTGCGCGGCGGTCGTATTCGCTTCGCACGCGGTGGTAGTCATTCCAGTCATCTAACGGGTCTTCCCCATCGGGAAACACCTTGAGGCGAAGTTCTTCTAGGTCATCGTGCTCACCCTCAAGGGCTCGGGTCCACTCGTCGAGCTCACGCATTCGCGCCTCAAGTTCCACTAAACCGGCATTGTCCATACGGCTTGGCATGACTACTGCTCCCCTCTGTCTCGACACTGTGGATCCACGGCGTGGGCAGTCTACGAGCCGACCCTTTTACACTGGCGCTAAGGCCACGGCGTGTGGTTCCAGAAAGGCCCGCTAAGAAACGATGCATCCGATTCGACGAGGCCTCCTGTGGGGTGCTGCGGGCCTGATCGCGCTCTTCGTGATCAACGCACTTTCTGCGGTCATCACCGGAGCCGATGACCCCTTCCCACCGGCGCCAGTAACGCAGCCTCACACGGATACTCAGTCATCAGAGGGCTCCAGCCCTGATGCTCCTGTGGAGGGTGGACCAGATGGCAACCTCGAGCAGCCGGACAGCCGCAGCAGGGAACCCGACGATTTGAGCGCCCGAGAGATGTTGCAGAGCATTCCCATTAAAGGTCGCGCCCCAAAGACCGGCTACGACAGGGAAGGTCAGTTTGGACGTGCGTGGTTCGACGTGGACGCCAATGGGTGCGACACAAGAAACGACATTTTGCAGCGGGACCTCGACAACCTGGTCCTCGAACGCGAGTGCACAGTACTTTCTGGCACTCTCGACGACCCGTTTAGTGGCGAAGTGATCGACTTTGAACGCGGAGAAGCCACCTCAATCCTTGTGCAAATCGACCATGTCGTGGCACTATCCAACGCCTGGCAGACCGGTGCGGCTCAACTGGACGCCGAAACCCGTCTCAGTTTTGCCAACGATCCGCTCAATCTGATTGCCGTGTCTGGTCGGCTAAACGCTCAAAAGGGCGACGGTGACGCTGCGACCTGGTTACCGCCCAAGGGTGACTTTTGGTGCGAATACGTCGCGAGGCAAGTGGCCGTGAAAGCCCACTACGACCTGTGGGTAACGCCGCCGGAATTTGAACGAATCGATACCATCCTCAGCGAATGCGGGAATCCACCCGCGCTCACCCCAGATCAACACGGCATGTTTCGACCGGGGTCACTTCCGGGGTTTTAGGACGCCCATTCGACACCGAGAACACCGTCGTCATCGCCAATAGTGACGGTTGCTCGAATAAACCCACCCGCGAGAGCGGAGGGCAACCACAATTTGGCATCGGGCCACATTCGGGAAAAAGGAATCTGGGTTTTAGGCCACCACTGGGGGATGAGCTCATCGCTGGGGGTGGGCTCACCCTCAAACTCTCTGACTAAAAAGGCGTGGGAGCGCTGGGACAGATGTGGCCTGGTGGGAAAGGGATAGTGGAGGGTGGCGATGGGAATGAGTGATGTTTCCTCGGCCACCAGCGTGGTTTCTTCAAAAAGTTCGCGCACGGCCGCCTGTCTCAGGCTTTCGCCGGATTCGACCTTCCCGCCAGGGCCAACGACCCGGCCCTGTCCAAGCCCGGTCTTTTTTTCACCTAACAGGATGTGTTCGGTGCCCTCAGACTGGAGAAGGGGGTAGACCACTACGACGTCGTACATTCGCAACAGGCTATCGTCAGGCCTTGGCTGGGGCTAGCCCACCTGTTAACGTGTGGAAACCCCTACACGAAATGGTGAACGTCGTGGAACCTCGTCCTGGACTGTTGCGTCAGAGTCTCGGTGTCCTCGCACTGGTGGCCGCTGCCACCCTCGCTGTCGCCCTTTTCACCCAAATCTCGGACCAAATCCACCATCAGGCTTTTGTTCCCGAAGAGTATTTTTCCTATTTTTCTATCCAAACCTCAATCGCCAACATGGTGGTACTGACCATTACTGGGCTTCACCAGCTTCAGTCCCACATGGATTCTCCTGCGCTTGTGGGGGTGCGCCATTCGCTGGTCGCGTACGCGATCGTGACCGGCTCGGTCTACAACCTGTTACTACGGGATTTACCCCCAAAGCCCGGTGGGTTTGTCTCAGATATTGCTTTTCCCAATGAAGTCATCCACGTCGTCATCCCGGCATACCTGGTGCTGGACTGGATTCTCAGTCCACACGGTGCCGCACTTCCGTGGCGTTCGATGGCGTGGGGGCTTGTCTACCCGATTGGATGGTTGGGCGGGACGCTTGTGCGGGGCGACCTCGCCGGCTGGTACCCCTACGCCTTTCTCAATCCCAGTAACCCCGCAGGGTGGTCGGGTGTGGGCGCACACGTCTTAGGAATAGCGCTGTTCATTAGTGCGCTGTTGGCAGCAGGCCTCATGCTGAACCGGCTGTATTGTCGACTGCGCTCTACTCGAGCGATGTCACAGTCTGCGGCGCTACCCGCGGATTTCTCCTCTGGCCTCTAAGGCCTGGATAAGGAGGTTTCCGAGCGCTGCTTCCTGCATCGTGCCTTCCACAGTGCTGGCCTCTTCATCCCCATCGAGGGCGCGAAGAGCTAAACCAGATTTTTGGTCGATGAGTTCAGCGATGCGCTGATCGACTGTCTGTGCGGCCACGATCCGCCAGGCCGTCACGGGCACATTTTGGCCAATTCGGTGGACCCGGTCGATGGCTTGGGTTTGTTCCGCACTGGTCCAACTGAGCTCCGCGAGGACCACGTTGGAGGCTGCTTGAAGGTTAACGCCGACGCCCGCCGCGGTGAGGGAACAGACAATGACGCCCACCGATTCGTCGGTAGTGAACCGGTCGATGGCGTCTTGGCGCACCTGACTGGTTTGGTCACCACGAATTTGGGTGGGGTTGAAACCTTTGTCGACAAAGTGTTGGTAGGCGACATCGAGCACGTCGATGTGTTTGGCGAAGAAGACAACCTTGCCGACGTTTCTCGCCAGTTGAGCGGTGTAATCAGCCGCCATCAATGCTTTGGCTTTACCAATTGTGCGCACCAAGGCGAACACGTTTTGTGAACTGTCGTCTTGCTTAGACTCTTCAATCTCTGAATGGCAGACCAAGCGAACCAAATCGGTATCGATTGTGGGTGTCGGTGTTCCCCGGGCGGCCACCACTCGGTCGTAACGGGCCATCAGGCGCTCCACAAGAGCACGCTCCGCGTCCCGAATGGATCGACCCGCCTCATCGTCCAACTCGACCGGAATATCGGCAATACGACGGGCAGGAATATCGCCGGCAACGTCTTCTTTTCGACGACGGACAATGCCCATGGAAATCACTGCCCGCCTGGCTTCGGCGAAGAACCCGGGATCAACCGGTGTGAGGCCCGTGTTTTCCAATTTGGCCATCAATTCGGTCAGGGGTTTCTTGTCGTCAATCCACCCCAGGAACTGCCAAATCATTCGAAAGTCTTCGATTTGGTTAATCAGGGGTGTTCCCGTGAGGGCCACCAAGAGGGGGTGTCCGAGCCTCGCCCGAATAGTGCCCGCCACAGCCTGAACCATTTTGGAACGCTGTGATTCGCGATTTTTGATGAAGTGGGCTTCGTCAACGACCATGCCTCGGAAGTCAAACTTTGACAGCCATCCGACGTGTCGATCGAGAATGTCGTAGTTCACAATAAACACTTCACTAAAAGCATCCAATTCGCCGCCATCACCGTGAACAACCGTGGCACGACGGCCGGGAATCCATTTCTCGACCTCCCGGGCCCAGTTCGTTTTCACCACGTTGGGCACCACGACAAGGAGCGGGAAGGCTTCGGCGACTTCCGCAGCCATCAACGCTTGAGCTGTCTTACCCAGACCAGGCTCATCGGCGAGGAGGAAGGTCCGGTGACCCGCTTTCGCAGCCTCCACAAAGCTCGATTGGTGGGGCATCAATTCGATGCCCCCTGGTGTGGAAAGGCCAGCCGGTTCAGGCAATTCCATACTCGCCGCACCACCGCCGGAGCCCTGTTCGAACGCTCTAAAGAGCGGTTCGATCAGCTCCCAGTTGACCAGTCGTCCTTCGGCGCGCCCAGTGGACTGGGCGTAGGCCGCGAAATCGGGGGCCATAAAAGGGTTGGCCAGCTGTGCTTGACGCACCGACTGTGGCACCACCTGTTTTGCCGCCTCAGGGCTGGGTGTTTCCACCCGATCCACAATGATGAGCTCTTCGGGGGCGAGCTGGGCGCCACTGGCGAGGAGGAAATCGCGTCGAAGCCGCTTCGCAGCTTCCGACACTTTGGCTTCCGGTGCCAACAGGGCAATCAGGCTGGTGTCTTTAGCCGCGGTTTTTGCCATGATGGCCGCCAAACCATCCAGGCGTTTGAGTACTTCAGCGCGTTCTTGGGTCGACACTTCAGCGTCATCTTTGACGCGGTTTCGCTCTTCGCGCACCAGAAGTGCGGCGACCTGGAACTTTGTGCGGTTTTGGGCGTTGACTTTGCCTCTTGCGGCTTGCGATTCGACCTCACGCACAGCCCGCGCGAGCACGGGAATAATGCCCTCGTCATCTAAGGGGCGCCTACGCGATTTCGACTTTGAGCCGTTGCGCGACGCCGTTTTCGCGGCACCTGTGTGGGCCATGCATCTCCTTGTGTTGCACCGTGACACCACCAACGAACCGAGAAACGCTCTCTCTGGGTGTCCTCACGCCCACCAGACCCGGCAACAACCGGTGATGAGCTCCCCCCTACTCTAGCGGGTTGCCAGCAGATGCCGCCACTTGGGGTTCATCCTGATAGGCCTCAGCTTTTCGGGCAAGACCCCTGGCCATTCCTTCAAACACAATCCCGTGAAAAGGCATCACGGCCAACCAGTAAAGCCGACCGCCTAATCCGTGGGGGAAAAAGGTGGCCCGTTGGGTGAGGATACTTCCCCCCGACTCGGCCTCGTCAACCTGGAACTCTAACCACGCCAAGCCCGGAAGTTTCATTTCGGCGCGCAGTCGGACCAGGTGTCCGGCTTCTACGCGCTCAACCCGCCAGAAGTCGAGAGCGTCTCCGGTGACAAGATGATCGGCGTCACGACGACCCCGCCTGAGCCCCACACCCCCGACTAGTTTGTCGATGAAACCCCGCAGCGCCCACGCCCCCGGCAGGGAATACCAGCCATTGTCGCCGCCGATTGATTCCACTGCCCGAAACAAGTCGGTAGTGCTGGCCTCAGACTCGACCGTGCGCACATCGGTGTACACGGTGTGGCCCGACCATTCGGGGTCGGTGGGAAGGGGGTCTTGTGGTGCACCAGCAATCTGAGCATCACGCCACGAGGTTTCGACTTCGCCCGCACGCATTTTGCCCAAAGCCAGTCGAACGGCTTTGCGGTAGCCAATAAGGCCTTCTGGGGGTGGGGCGATGATGTCGTCAATGTCGTGGTTTTTCATCACCGCGTCGTGTAGCAGGGATTCGATGATGGGAACCGCGAGCGACCGGGGAATGGGGGTGACGAGGTTGACCCACTGCGAAGCCAACCAGGGGGTGAGTACCGGCAGGGCGGCAATCGGGCGCTGGCTGAGCCCCGCCTCCAGCGCGTAGCCGTTCATTAGTTGGCCGTAGCGGAATACGTCCGGTCCCCCAATATCGAATCCACGGTTGATGGAGGGGTCGATCGAGGCGGCCTTGATCAGGTAGTGCAGCACGTCTCGGATGGCAATGGGTTGGATAAAGTTCCGCACCCATTTGGGTGCAGGCATATAGGGGAGTACTTCGGTGAGGTGTCGAATCATTTCAAAACTGGCCGACCCGGAACCAATAATCACTCCGGCTCTCAACACAATGGTCGGGACCCCGGAGGCTAAGAGCACTTCGCCCACTTCTTTTCTGGAGGCTAAGTGCGTCGATAGCGGCCCTGCGGGGTGTAGCCCACCCAAATAGATGATGCGGGACACGTTGTGTTTCGCTGCTTGCCTGGCCACTATGTGAGCGATTTCTCGCTCCACACTGGCGAAATCGTCAGCGTGGCTCATCGAGTGGACCAAGTAGTAGACGATGTCTTGGCCTGTAACCGCTTTGGCTACCGCCTCTTCGTCGCGCAGATCGCCCACGAACACTGTCACCTGGGAGCGCCAGGGCACGTCGTCTAAACGATGGGCGTCTCGTACGATCACACTGACCTCGAAGCCCTGCTCGAGCAGGCGCGGGACGAGTCGCCCACCGACGTAACCTGATGCACCAGTGACTAAAGCTTTCACCCTCCACAGCGTATGCCCCTCACGTCCACACTGGCCGAGAGTCTTTCCGGTGTGGAGTGACTACCATCGGGGCGTGGACACAGCGTTAGTTCGGCAGTGGTATTCGACACATCAGCGTGACCTGCCGTGGCGGGCTGAAGGGATTTCGGCGTGGCAGATTCTGACCAGTGAAGTGATGCTGCAACAAACCCCGGTGGCCAGAGTGATTCCCGCCTGGCAGGCGTGGTGTGAGAGATGGCCAGACGCTCACTCTTTGAGTAAGGCTTCCCTCGGTGAGGTGCTCTCGCAGTGGAACCGCCTGGGGTATCCCAGGCGGGCAAAAAATATGCACCAGACCGCACAGATTGTGGCCAAAGACTATGGGGGTGAACTCCCCCGGGATGTGGAGGCGTTAGAAACACTGCCCGGTATTGGCACCTATACGGCCAGAGCGATCGCCTGCTTTGCCTACGGTGTTCCCGTCCCAGTAGTCGACACCAACGTGAAACGGGTCGTTGCTCGGGTGGAGGACGGCGATCAGGCGGCCGGACACTGGAGTGTGGGTTTTGGGTTGGACCGGGTCGATCAGGTGAGCGCCACGGGTAGTGCGACAGATTATTGCCAGACCCAGCGCGGGTTAATGGAACTTGGAGCATTGGTCTGCACAGCCAGAAGCCCGAAGTGTGGCCAATGCCCCCTCCAACACAGCTGTCGGTGGAAAGCAGAGGGTTACCCGGAGGACCCTTCGGTGAAACCGCGCGTGCAAGCACGCTATGAGGGCAGCGACCGCCAAGTTCGGGGCATCATCCTCGGTTGGCTAAGAGACAATCCGGAGTCGCTCGAGCGTGACACCCTGGAGAGCCTTTGGCCGCAGGCGACACAGCGGATGCGGGCGGTGGAGTCGCTGGTTCGAGATGGTTTAATCCAGCGCGACAGCCGCGCAGACGGCGAAGAGCGTTTTAGCCTTTCGTGGCAGCAGCCCGGTCGCGGCGAATAATCTCCCGCATTCCTTCAATCGCTACCGGCAGGGCGTGTTCCACTTTGGAGGCTTCCCACTCTTCTGGGGTCATCGGCGACTGGTCGGGGTGGCCCATGATCATCATGATGCCGGTCGCACGAACCCCTAACACTTGGGCGGTGATGTATAAACCGGCGGCTTCCATTTCGGAACAAATGGCGCCCCCTGCCATCCAGGCCTCCCAGCGCTCGTGAAGCCTTTTGGCGACGGGCATCCGCTCTGGCGAATGTTGACCGTAGAAAGAGTCCTTGGACTGGCTGACGCCTAAGTGCACCCTCAGACGACTATCGGTGGCGGCCTGCCAGAGAGCCTGTGTGATGGGAAAATTCGCCACAGCCGGAAACTCGATGGGTAAATAGTGGCTGGTGGTGCCCTCGTCGCGAATCGCGGCGGTAATCACCCCTAAATCACCGGGGGCGATGTGAGGTTGCATAGAACCGGAAGTGCCCACCCGCATGAACGTGTCCGCACCTACGTTGACGAGTTCTTCCATCGCAATCACCGCTGAAGGACAGCCGATACCAGTCGAGGTCACAGAAACCTTTTCGCCATCCAAATACCCGGTCCACGTTTCGTATTCGCGGTGTCTGGAGACAAAAGCGGGAGAGTCAAAATACTGGGCAATCATTTCGCAGCGGCCAGGATCGCCGGGAAGAAAAACGTAGCGACCGACATCACCTTTGCCCACCTCAATGTGATACTCGCGTGCATCATCGCGTTCCATAGACATTTGGGTCTCTCCTCTTTCTAGCGAGCCGAGTCGTCAGCATCTTCAGACCGATATGGGTCAGCATCCCCGGCTGGTTGTGCTCCAGCGGCGACATCGCGCAGCTGCTCATCGCGTTGCTTCGCCTCATCCAACAGCCTGTCGATGTCTTCAACCGTGCCCGGCAAAGCATCCAAGACAAACTCAAGCGTCGGTACCAACCGCACCCTCATATGCCGACCGACCTCAGTGCGCAACATTCCTGTGGCGCGGGCGAGTGCTTTGCCGCTGGCTTCGCGCTCGTCGTCTGTTCCCAACACCGTGTAAAACACGGTGGCGTGTTGGAGGTCACCCGTGACTTTCACGTCAGTGATTGTCACGTACCCCATGTCGGGGTCGCGAAGCCCCTTTTGGAGCCTTTCGGCGAGGACTCGGTGGATCTGGTCCGCCATTTTCCTCACCCGGGGTGAATTACTCACGGACCTTCTCTTTCATCTCGATGGTTTCGACCTCATCGCCCACCTCGATGTCTTTAATTTTGCCCAAGCCGATACCGCATTCGTAGTCGGTCTTCACTTCGGTGACGTCATCCTTGAAACGACGAAGCGACTCGATGGCTAAACCGTCGGCAATCACCACACCGTCGCGAATGATGCGAGCCTTGGCGTTGCGGGTGATGGTGCCCGAGCGGACAATACACCCCGCGATTGTTCCGGCTTTGGAGGAGCGGAATATCTCGCGCACCTCGGCGACACCGGATTGCACCTCTTCGAATTCGGGTTTGAGCATGCCCTTGAGTGAGCTTTCGATTTCGTCCAAGGCGTTGTAAATAACCGAGTAGAACCGGATATCGACACCTTCGCGGGTCGCACGCTCCCTCGCTTTGGTGTCGGGGCGCACATTGAACCCGAGGATGATGGCGTTGTCGATGGTCGCCAAGTTCACGTCGGATTCGGTGATGGCACCAACTCCGCGGTGAATAATGCGCAGTTGAACCGTGTCGTCAACTTCGATCTTCAACAGCGATTCCTCCAGTGCTTCAACAGCACCCGAGACATCACCCTTGATGATGAGGTTCAGCGATTCAATCTTGCCGTCCTCGAGAGCCTTGGTGAAGTCTTCCAGGCTGATGCGCTTACGAGCTTTCGCCAGCTGAGCGTTACGCTCAGCGGCTTCACGCTTTTCCGCAATCTGGCGCGCAGTGCGGTCATCGTCGGTGACGATGAACGAATCGCCAGCCCTGGGCACGCTGGAGAGACCCTGAACTTGAACGGGCCTCGAGGGCATCGCCTCTTCGATGTGTTCACCGTGTTCGTCAACCATCGCCCGGACGCGTCCGTAGGCGGTTCCGGTTACAATCGCATCACCCACGCGCAGTGTTCCCGACTGAATGAGCACGGTCGCAACAGAACCGCGGCCCTTATCGAGCTTGGCTTCAATGGCCACACCGCGGGCTTGACGATTGGGGTTTGCCCTCAAGTCCAACCCAGCGTCAGCGGTGAGCAACACGGCGTCCAACAGTTCGTTGATGCCTTCACCCTTCAACGCTGACACGCGGCGGAACATAGTGTCCCCGCCGTATTCTTCGGCAACCAAGCCATATTCGGTGAGCTGCTGAAGCACCTTGTCGGGGTTGGCCCCCTCGGCGTCGATCTTGTTGACCGCCACCACGATGGGCACACCCGCTGCTTGAGCGTGGTTCAGCGCTTCAATGGTCTGGGGCATGATGCCGTCATCGGCGGCGACCACAAGGATCGCAATGTCGGTGACGTCTGCACCACGCGCACGCATCGCCGTAAAGGCTTCGTGACCGGGGGTGTCGATAAAGGTGATGGCCCGTTCAATATCGTCATGTTCGGTCCACACCTGGTAGGCACCAATGTGCTGGGTGATTCCGCCGGCTTCGCCCGCGGTCACATCCGCTTTACGGATCGCATCCAGCAGTTTCGTCTTACCGTGGTCGACGTGACCCATGACGGTCACCACAGGTGGGCGAATTTGTAGGTCTTCTTCGTCTTCTTCAACTTCGAAGGCAATATCGAAGCTTTCGAGAAGCTCTTTGTCTTCATCTTCCAGCGAGACAATTTCGATTTTGTAACCGAGCTCCGCACCTAAGACTTCAAAGGTCGACCCGTCCAACGACTCGGTCGCGGTCGCCATCTCACCCAGCTGGAACAACACAGTTACCAGGTTGCCGGGAGGGACGTTCATCCCGGTGAGAGTCTCGAGCTTTTCCGCAAAGTCACTGATGGAGGCACCCTGACGAAGTCGGACCGGAGTGTCACCGTTACCGCGCGGAACACTCACACCACCCAACGAGGGGGCTTCGCGCATTTCAAACTCTTGGCGCTTTGTCCGCTTCGACTTACGCGACTTGCTCTTCGAGCCTCCACGACCAAACGCTCCTGCGGTGCCACCACCGGGGCCACGGCCGCGACCGCGCGGACCGCCACCACCGCCACCAGGACGTGCCGGACCACCCGCAGCGGGAGGGCCACCAGCACCGGGTCGACCGGGTCCACCAGGACGCTGTTGGAAGGGAGGTTTGCTGCCCGGGGCACCGCCACGGCTTGGGGTGGCACGATTTGCCGCTTCGGTCCGCTCCGCGCCCGCGCGGGCGTTCGCCGGAGTGGGGCGACCCATTCCTTGACTGGAGGCGTAGGGGTTGTTGCCAGGCCTGGGCATTCCGGGGCGACCCATTCCTTGGCTGGAGGCGTAGGGGTTGTTACCGGGGCGAGGAATTCCCGGTGTAGGAATGGAGGAAGGTGTTGCGCCACCTGATTCGGGAGCACCAGGAGCTGACGGGCTTTCCGGGGCTTCAGACTTTTCGGGCTCTGGCTCTGGAGCTACTTCCGCCTCGGGCGCTGGCGCGGGAGCTGCGGGCTTGGGTGCAGGCTTTTTGGGCTCGGCCTTTTTTTGCTCGTCTTTGGGGACAGGGACGACGCCTTCTTCCGCGAAAGCGGCTTTCAGTTTCCGGGCAACGGGAGGCTCAACCGTAGAAGACGGTCCTTTGACGAACTCGCCGATTTCTTTCAGCTTTTCAAGCGTCCGCTTGCTGTCAATTCCTAATTCAGCCGCGATTTCGTGAACGCGTGGTTTTGCCGCCACAACTCTCCTGTCTGGGTGAACCCCAGGCAGGGCACACCACTATGTCCGAACGGGACTCATTTCGAGCCACTCATGAAAGGTCCATTAGCCGTTCAGCCTGTTCTTCTTCGTGTGCTCCTCGTTGTGTACGAGGAGGGTTAGTTCTTCTAGGTCGAGTCGGGGTTCCCTAAGAGCCCTCGGCCACGCCTTTGTTCCAAGCGATGCCTCGACACACTCTGCGTTGCGGTGAACATAAGCTCCGCGACCCGGAAGTGTTGCCGAATCATCGAGCACTGCCCGGTTGTTTTCTGCCACGACTCGAAGGAGCAGGTCCTTAGATTCGCGTTGTCGACAGCCCAAACAGCACCTTACTGGCACCATACTACTCCTCGGACGGGTGGGACCCTCCCGCCCTACTCGCCTTCCATCACCGAATCGGGCTGAATGTCGATTTTCGCCCCGGTGAGTTTTGCGGCTAGGCGGGCGTTTTGCCCCTCTTTTCCGATTGCCAGCGACAGCTGATAGTCGGGAACCAACGCGCGCACCTGCTTGAGTTCTTCGTTGATCACAAAGGCGCTGCTGACTTTTGCCGGCGAGAGCGCGCTGGCGACAAAAGTGGCGAGATCTTCGGAAAAGTCGACAATGTCAATCTTTTCTTCACCCAATTCGGATTGCACCGCGCGAACTCTTTGGCCTAACTCGCCAATGCACGAGCCTTTGGCATTCACCCCGGGCACGAGGGCTCGGACCGCGATTTTCGTGCGGTGTCCCGCTTCGC
Source organism: Pontimonas salivibrio (assembly GCF_002950575.1). Classification (NCBI taxonomy): domain Bacteria; kingdom Bacillati; phylum Actinomycetota; class Actinomycetes; order Micrococcales; family Microbacteriaceae; genus Pontimonas; species Pontimonas salivibrio. The sequence continues at coordinate 584,786 of NZ_CP026923.1, read as the reverse complement.
GGGCAATGGAGGTGATTTCCACCGAACCTTCGCTGATTTCGGGTACTTCCATTTCGAACAAACGCCTCACCAAACCGGGGTGGGTACGACTGACGGTAATGGAAGGCCCTTTAAGGCCTTTGTCTACTTTGGTGACAAAAGTGCGAAGCCGTGTGCCGTGTTCGTAGGCTTCGCCCGGAACCTGCTCCTCCGGCGGCAACAGTGCTTCCACGTCACCCAAATCAATGTGGATCATCCGGGGGTTTGGCCCTTGCTGGATGATTCCCGAGACAATGTCGCCGTCTTTGCCCCGGTATTCACCCAAAATACGGTCGTCGCCGATGTCGCGGATGCGCTGATTGATGACCTGTTTGGCTGCTTGGGCGGCAATACGACCAAAGCCTTCAGGACTGTCGACACCTTCACCAATGAGGGTGCCTTCGTCGTCGAGTTCGGGTACAAACACGGTGACGTGACCGGTTTTACGGTCGAGTTCCACGCGAGCTCGAGGGGCATCGGGGTCGACGCGTTGCCCTCGATGATCGGCAAGGCCGGTGTGTTTTTCGTATGCAGTGAGAATGGCCTGTTCGATGATGATGACAAGCTCATCGAAAGGGATGTCCCGTTCGGATTCCATCAGTTTCAACACACTGAGGTCGATGTCCACGGCACACACCTCCTATTTGATTGTTTTTGTGGGCGGTGATACACATCTCACCGGTCGACACAGCTTAGCCCCAGCGTCTGTGCCCGCGCCAGGACTGTGGGGTCAGTCCCTGCCTACCAGGGCTCCCACGACGTCAGCAATGTTTACTTCGCGGCGTTCATCACTGGCTCGATCCCACAGTTCAACCTTGCCCTCAGCCACTCCCCGACCGGCAATCACGATGTGGGGAATGCCAATAACTTCCGCATCGGCAAATTTCACACCGGGGGAAAGCTTTGCGCGGTCATCGAGCAATACATCTTTTCCGGCCGCAACAAGAGCTTCAGCCAATTCCTCGGCCACAGTAGCCACCTGTTCGTCTTTTCCTGCCTGGATAACGTGAATGTCGTAGGGTGCAACAGCTTCAGGCCAGATCAGGCCTTTGTCATCGTGGTGACCCTCCGCAATGATCGCCAAAATTCTGGTGACACCGATGCCGTAAGAGCCCATGGTCACGGTGACGAGGGAGCCGTTTTCGTCAAGGACTTGCAAGCCGAGGGCTTCAGCGTATTTGCGGCCCAACTGGAAGACGTGACCAATTTCCATCCCACGGGCAGTGTTGACTGGTCCGGAACCGTCCGGCGCCGGGTCACCGTCTCGAACATTGGCAATATCGGCGACGCCATCGGAGTGAAAATCCCGTCCGGCAACTAAGTGGAAGACGTGTTTTTCGGGGATGTTCGCGCCAGTCACCCACTGGGTGCCCTCCACTACCCGGGGGTCCAGGTAGTAGGCGATACCACTGGAACTCTCTAGGCCAAGAACGGGACCTTCTGTGGACCAGGGGCCAATGTAGCCCTTCACCAGTGCGGGGTGTTGGACAAAGTCAGCCTCGGTAGCGGGTTCCACATCACGTGGGCCAAACCATGCCTCCGCACGCTTCATGTCGACCTCGCGGTCACCGGGAAGTCCGACAACAACCAGTTCGCGGTTTTTGTCAGCATCCACCAGAGCCAGCACCACATTTTTCAGTGTGTCCTCTGCAGCCCATGGCCTATCGCTTCGTGGAACATCGCGATTGGCCAGTGCCACCAGGGTGTCGATCGTGGGGGTATCTGGGGAGTCGTGAATTTCTGCTTCAGGCAGGCCCTCTAGTGGCAGGGGCTCTGTGGCAGCGACCCGAAACGCTTCAACGTTTGCGGCGTAACCGGCATCGTTTCGCACAAACGTGTCTTCACCGACGGCGATGGGGTGAAGGAACTCTTCGGATTTGGAGCCACCCATCGCGCCGGCATCGGCGCGAACAATGACATATTCGAGTCCTAAGCGCTGAAAAATACGCTCGTAGGCGTCCCTTTGGGCCTGGTAGCTGACATCTAGGCCCTCGTCGGTGTAGTCAAACGAGTAGGCGTCTTTCATCGAGAATTCTCGACCGCGCAGCAGTCCCGCCCGTGGCCGCGCTTCGTCGCGATATTTGTCTTGAATTTGATAGATCGTGAGGGGGAGGTCTTTATAACTGGAGTAGAGGTCTTTCACCGTGAGAGTGAACACTTCCTCGTGGGTGGGCGCTAACAGGTAGTCGGCCTCTCGGCGATCCTTGAGTCGAAAAATGTTGGGGCCGTACTCTTCCCACCGCCCAGTGGTTTCGTAAGGCTCGCGGGGTAAGAGGGCGGGAAAGTGAACCTGCTGAGCTCCCGCCAGTCGCATCTCTTCGTGAATGATTGCTTCGATTTTCTGTCGAACACGCAGACCCAAAGGTAACCAGGCGAAAATCCCTGGTGCTTGGCGCCGGATATATCCGGCGCGAACCAGCCATTTGTGGCTGGCTACTTCGGCGTCAGCGGGGTCTTCCCGGAGGGTTCGAACGAAGAGATGACTGAGTCTTTCAAGCACCGACCCAGACTAGCGCCACTAGCCGGTGATGACTTCTGGTTCTCCAGAGGGCACATCGGGCATTTCGGCGGCCAGGCGGTTGGCCTCTTCGATCAGGGTTTGGACAATTTCGGCTTCGGGAACAGTCTTAATGACTTCGCCCTTCACAAAAATCTGGCCTTTACCGTTTCCACTGGCCACACCGAGGTCCGCCTCACGGGCTTCTCCCGGGCCATTCACCACACACCCCATCACCGCGACTCGAAGTGGCACAGTCATGCCCTCCAGGCCTTTGGTGACAGAGTCAGCGAGCGTGTAGACGTCGACTTGGGCCCGACCACAACTGGGGCAGGAAACAATCTCAAGCTTTCGCTCACGAAGATTCAAACTCTCTAGAATCTTCAGGCCCACTTTGACTTCTTCTGCCGGCGGGGCCGACAGCGACACTCGAATCGTGTCGCCAATGCCTTCCGCGAGCAGGGTTCCAAACGCTACCGAGGATTTGATGGTGCCTTGGAAAGCCGGTCCCGCTTCGGTGACACCCAAGTGCAAGGGCCAGTCACCGCGCTCCGACAACATCCTGTAGGCCTTCACCATGACGACAGGGTCGTTGTGTTTGACGGAAATCTTAAAGTCGTGGAAGTCGTGTTCCTCGAAGAGGCTTGCCTCCCAGACGGCACTTTCGACGAGCGCTTCAGCAGTCGGTTTGCCATATTTCTGCAACAGCCGTGGATCCAGCGAACCGGCGTTCACCCCAATGCGAAGGCTGACCCCAGCGTCTTTGGCGGCTTTCGCAATTTCTCCCACCCGGTCATCGAATTTCTTAATGTTGCCCGGGTTCACCCGCACAGCACCGCAACCAGCGTCGATGGCCGAAAAGACGTATTTGGGTTGGAAGTGAATGTCGGCGATCACCGGAATTTGGCTTTTCTTGGCGATGATGTGCAACACGTTGGCGTCGTCTTGGGTGGGCACTGCAACCCGGACAACATCACAGCCTGTGGCCGTGAGTTCAGCGATTTGTTGAAGGGTGCCGTTGATGTCTGTGGTCTGAGTGGTCGTCATCGATTGGACGCTGACGGGAGCGTCACCACCGACAAGGAGGTTGCCCACTTTGATTTGTCGGGTTTTTCGCCGAGGCGCCAACGTTTCGGCAACTTTGGGCATTCCCAGATTCACAGCGGGCACAGCGTCTCCTCTTCACGTTCCTACCGGTATGGCCGGCCTGCCCATGTTAGCGAAGCGCAGTGAAGGACCGCTGGGTAATTTGGGGTTCGAGGGTGTCGAATGACGAAACGTTTACTGAATCAGACTGATCGGGTTGACAATATCGGCATACATCAGCAACACGCTCATACTGATCAACGCCGCAACAACCACGAGGGTGAGGGGCATGAGTTTTTGCGGGTTGGTCGGATTGGGTGGCGGCGAGCCTCGAATGGAGGCAATTTTTCGACGGATGCCATCGATGAGGGCCACGGCGACGTGTCCACCATCCAAGGGCAGCAGGGGTATCAGGTTGAACACGAACAGGGCAATATTCAGCGAAGCCAGTAGGGCAATGAAACTGGCAATGCGGTCATGGTTTTCGATGTCGTCGATTGACGCGATTTCACCGGCGATACGTCCCACGCCCACCACACTGATGGGGCCGTTCGGGTCTCGTTCGTCGTCCCCGAATGCCGCCTGGGACACTTGCACCATGCGTTGGGGCAGAGTCAGGATCACCCTGGTGACACCTTCAACGTTGTCCCCAATCGCGACCGGTACTTGGCTGATGGGTTGGCGCGCGGTTTCCAGTGCCGCACCAATTCCCACAAACCCCACCGGTTCCACCATGGGTTGCCCGTCCGAGTCCACTGCGACTTGACCTCTGGAGTCCATCGCGAAGCGCTCCGTCAGCAGAGGCGTGATGCGAATCTCGCGAGTGGTGCCCTCACGGTCAATCGTCAGAGCAAGAGTCTCACCGGGGTGATCGCGAATGATTTCGGTCAACACCAACCAGCTGTCGACTTCTTGGCCATCGACAGCAAGAATCACATCGCCCGGCTCCATACCGGCCTGGTTCCCTGGAGCAGCAGGGTCCCCGGGGCGACAGTCGGTGCGCGTTTCTGTTGCCGGCAGCACACACTGGGACACAGAACCCACGGTGAGGCTCGGCTGGACGACACCAAAACCCATCAGCAACACCGCATACAACACGGTCGCAATGATGAGATTCATGGCCGGGCCACCCAGCATGATGACGATGCGACGAAAGACACTCAAGCGGTAAAAACTTCTCGAATCATCAAACTCGTCGGAGTCTGGCTGATCATCTAAACCGGCAAAATCAGTACCGGCACCACCGCGCCTCGGCGCCCTCTCATTGGCTCCTACTTCACCGGCCCCTTTTTCGCTGGCCCCTTTTTCGCTGGGCGCAAACATCCCGTGCATGGCGACATAACCGCCCAGTGGAATGGCTTTAATGCCAAATTCCGTTTCACCGGGCTTGGTCGACCACAGTGTGGGCCCAAAGCCCACCATGAATTTGGTGATACCCACGCCAAAGCGTTTCGCGGGGTAAAAGTGACCCCACTCGTGTAACCCAATCGAAATCCCCAACCCCACAATGAGGGCAAGAACTCCGACGATGAACCAGATGGTTGACTCCACGCCGTAACCATAATCCCCACCACTGAGAATGCTCAGAAGCGGCGTGTGGCGATCACCTCATCGGCACGCGAACGCGCCCACGCTTCGGCCGCGTACACGCCTTCAAGGGTCATTGGCTCCGGTTGATGCTCACCCAGTACTTCAGCGATTACTTGGGTGATACCGGGGAAGCTGAGCGCCCCGTCATGGAAGGCATCAACGGCCTGCTCGTTGGCGGCATTGAACACGGCGGGAAAAGTTGCCCCTTTGATTCCTGCCGCCTTCGCCATCGACACCGCCGGAAATACGTCATCATCCAGCGGCTCAAAAGTCCAGGTGTGTGCGGCCGTCCAATCCAGTCCGGCAACAGCGCCAGGAACCCTCTTGGGCCACTCCAACGCCAGAGAAATGGGCAGTCGCATATCAGGCGGTGAACACTGAGCCATGGTCGACCCGTCAATGAACTCCACTAGAGAGTGCACGATTGATTGGGGGTGAACAGTGACCTCAATGTGGTCGTAGTCAATGCCAAACAGGAGGTGGGCCTCAATGACTTCCAGACCCTTATTGACCAGGGTGGCCGAATTGGTGGTAATCACCCGCCCCATGTTCCAGGTGGGGTGAGCCAGTGCATCACCCGGCGAGACCGCTTCTAACTCCTTGGCACTGCGCCCACGAAACGGGCCCCCACTGGCGGTGACAATGAGCCGGTTCACTTCAGAGGACTTCCCGGCCATCAATGCCTGGGCTAAGGCAGAGTGTTCGGAATCGACAGGAACGATCTGGCCCTCTTGGGCCCGGGAGGTGACCAACTGCCCGCCCACAATCAGGCTTTCCTTATTGGCCAGTGCCAAGACCGCACCAGAATCCAAAGCGACCAAGGTGGGGCCCAAACCGACCGACCCGGTGATGGCGTTTAAGACAACATCTGGCTCGAGCCGCTTAATCAGATCCGATGCACCCTCGGCTCCAAGCGCGGTGGCAGATTCTGGCAGACCCAGCTGTTGGGCTTGGTGTGCCAGCATCTCCGCCTTTGAGCCGGCGGAGAGACCCACGATGGAAAACCGTTCAGGGTGGGCTGTGGCGATATCAATCGCTTGGGTCCCGATAGACCCTGTCGAGCCCAGTATGAGGACTCTACGCACGGCTTAGGGACCCCTGATCGGCCGAGACCGTGTGGTCGATGGTGACCTGTCCTAACACGCGGGTCCCCACATACAGCACGGCCGATTGGCCGGGGGCCACACCCGAAATGGGGTCTTCGACACGCACCCGAAGCTGGCCGGACTCAATCCACGCCGTCGCCGGGTAGGTATCGCCGTGGGCTCGCACCTGAACCTCGCAGGCGAAGGGTTCACAGGAGCTCAACACCCCATCGTCATAGCTCCCGGTCGATAGACCGGTCGCTATCGGGTCAATGCCCGCAAAGCTAATCCGGCTACCGGAGAGTTCGATGGTGTCGAGTGCCTCTTTAGGGCCGACCACCACTTCTTTGGTCACCGGGCGGATGTTGAGAACGTAGCGGGGTTTGCCATCCTCAGCGGGGTAGCCAATCTGCAACCCTTTTCGCTGACCGACCGTGTAACGGTGGGTGCCCTCGTGTGAGCCCACCACTGCGCCATCACGGTCAACAATGTCTCCCGGGTCGGTGCCCAGTTTGTCGTCCAAAAATCCTTGCGTATCGCCGTCGGGGATGAAACAAATGTCGTGGCTGTCGGGTTTGCTGGCCACACTAAATCCACGCTCTGTGGCCTCCGCCCGGACGTCATCTTTTGAGGGGGTTTCGCCGAGCGGGAAGTAGCAGTGTCGCACCTGCTCTGTGGTCAACACACCCAAGACGTAAGACTGGTCTTTGGCCCACTCTGCGGAGCGGTGTAATTCAGGATTGCCATCGGCATCTTCGCGCACAACCGCGTAATGCCCGGTGACCACACGATCAAAACCTAACGCCATCGCCCGATCCACGACCGCTTCAAACTTGATCTTTTCATTACAGCGCAAACACGGGTTGGGGGTGCGGCCTTCGCGGTATTCCTCAATGAAATTATCGACAACGTCGGCTTTAAAACGATCGGAAAAGTCCCACACATAAAAAGGAATACCCAACTGACCGGCAACCCGCCTCGCGTCCATCGAATCTTCAATGGTGCAGCAGCCCCTCGAGCCCGTCCGCAGGGTGCCCGGCATACGAGAAAGTGCCAGGTGAACCCCGACCACTTCGTGGCCTTCATCGACGGCCCTGGCAGCCGCCACCGCACTATCGACACCGCCGCTCATGGCTGCAAGAACTTTCATGACCACCAGTGTAGGCAGTGGACTACTGGGCGAATACTCCATCGGGATTGGGAGCATCAGCCATACCGGCCTCCCTGGCGGCCGCAACGACGCCCGGAAACACTTCAAGCACCCGGTCAATGTCGGCGTCAGTGGTCTGGGCCCCCACGCTGAACCGGAGGGCGCCACGGGCGGACTGCTCGGACAACCCCATCGCCACCAGAACATGGGAGGGCTCAGGGACACCCGCCTGACACGCGGAGCCCGTAGACACCCGAATACCTTGGGCATCCAGCAAATACAACAAGACGTCTCCTTCCACACCATCCACGGTGATGTGGACGATGTGGTTTACGCGGTGGGTGGGGTGACCACTGGGAGTCACACCCTGGCTGGCACCCACTAACCCTTCCCTCAAGCGACCAGACAGCCGCTGGAGGTGTGCTTCTCGTTCGAGTCGTGTCGATTCTGCTAACCGCGCTGCGTGAGCAAAGGCCACTGCACCGGCAGCATCGAGAGTCCCCGAGCGGTGCAACTGTTGACCGCCCCCGTGGTGAAGGCCTTCAATCGCGGGGGCGTCCCTGGTCACCACAAGCCCTCCAATACCCACCGGTCCACCAATTTTGTGGGCCGAAATGCTCACCGCATGAACACCCCACTGGCGAATGGGAAGCTCCACGTGGCCGAAGGCTTGAATCGCATCAATGTGGACAGATACCCCGCGGGTGGCCGCGAGCGCGGCGATCGCCTCCACCGGTTGGATACTGCCCACTTCATTGTTGGCCACCAGGGTTGTCACCCCCGCAATTTCGGCAGCCGGGTAGGCATCCAACGCACTCTCCAACGACTCCAGATCACACACACCCCAGCGGTCAACGTCCACGAAATGGGTCCGGGCCAGGCCGTGGGCTTCCAACCAGTTCAGGGCATCGAGGGTGGCGTGATGTTCGGCTGCCGTGGAAATCCATACCGGGGTCTGGATTCCTTCCTTGCGCATGGAAAAAGTGCGTCCTTTAATCCAGGTGTTGGTTGATTCGGTCCCCCCGGAGGTGAACACCAGCTCCATGGGGTCGAGGCCGAGAAGGCCCGCAATTTCTCCCCGGGCCACTTCGAGGTGTGCTCTGGCGTCTTGACCGGCTTGATGAATCGATGACGGATTTCCCACACCGGCTAACGCCCGGGTGTAGGTGTCCCGGATGTTTTCGGGCATCGGCGTGGTCGCCGCGTGGTCTAGGTAGACACTCACGGGTGGCCTCAGTAGAGCAGCGAGGTCAAACGCTGGCGTGCGGCAATCACGGAGGGATGTGTCGGCCCGGCGATGGCGAAGTAGTCGAGCATGCGTGTGCGAAGGGTTTCTCGACCGTCAGTATCGAGGGTGGTGAAGATACCCAACAGCCTGGTGAACGCATCGTCCAGGTGACCACCGGAGACATCGAGGTCTGCCACCAGTAACTGGGCGTCAAGGTTTCCTGGATCCTTAGCCGCCTCGGCGCGAATTGTGTCAGCCGATTGATTGCCGAGGCGTTTGAGCAGGCCCACTTGGGCGAGGCCTGCTTGTGCGTCAGTATCCGCGGGAGCTTTGGCGAGCGCGTCCCGGTAGGCAGCCTCTGCACCGTCCCAGTCGTTTGCACTCAGTGCATCGAAAGCCCTCTGGTGTTCGGGCGAAAGCGGGGGCTCTGTCGGCGCCTCTGGGGTGTCGTGGTCAGAATTTTCTGGCGCCGGCAACACACCGGTCACTCCCACTTGAGCGGCCACTTTCAACACTTCGTCCAATACCGGAGTGATTTCCGCTTCTTGGGCTTGGCCTTGAAACAGTGGTGCCGGGCGGCCTTGAATCACGGCAAACACAGTGGGTATCCCCTGTATTTGCAGTGCCTGAACTAGTTGCGGGGCGTGATCAGCGTTCAGTGTGGCGAGCAGAAGCTTGCCCTGGTATTTCTCGATCAGACCACCCAGTTGGGGTGTGACACCTTGACCGTAAATTTCCAGGATGACGGGGACCGTGTTGGAGAGTTCAACGATCTGGCCCATTTCCGATTCGTTGATGTCGCGCACGTAGGAAGAAGCCCCTGCGGGGGTTGTGGGGGCTGCGGGCGAGGCGGGCGCCTGCGCCGCCTTGGCGCGGTTAACCAACGCTGAGAGGTCCATCGCTCCCGCGAAATTGCCTGGCAGTGGCGGATTACTCATGGGCTGTCCTCCGGTTAGTCCTCAATGGGTTCGAGCTCACTGGCATCCACCAACAGGTATCCGTAGCCGACAACTCGTGCCCGCTCGTCGGAGCCAATTGGTGGCACGTACCAGACTATTTGCATCTCGTAGCGCGCGACAAAGCCTTCGGTTGATGATGGCAGGTCTGTCAGCGCCCGAACGGACGGAGTCGCATTGATGGCCGCACCGTCTTCAAGGGGGCGAACCACTTCGGTTTCTTCCAGCGTGCCAAACACCAGCGCTCCGTTATCGGCCGTTGATAGTGCGACTACCGGATAGTCGGTGGGCAAAATGTCGGCGCTGAGCTCCAGTTCGGATCCGAGGGACTCTCGTCTGAGGTCACGTCCGTCGGGACCCACCAGGGCATAAAGGTCGTCGGTGAGGGTGTCGAAATCTAACCAACCCCTGGAATCGGGTCCACGGCGAAGAACATCGCCGTAAATCGACACGGTCTCTTCTGGACTGAGCGAGACGAGTTTCGAATCCCGGGCTAACCGCGGGCTTCCCACGTCAGCCGGTGGCATTGGGGGCAAAATGACGTCCGGTGCTAACAGCGTCGAATACGACAGTTGGTAGTTTTCCCGCGGGGTTTCTTGACGCAACACCACGGCAATGGTCGGCGCATTCAATTCGGGGCCTTCTTGAATGACGGCCATCACGGTGCGCGGCCAACTACTCGTTTGTTGGGGCACCAGTAACCGGATGGGCTCTGCAGGAATTCCCACCAGCTGCCCTAACTCGCCGTCCCACGATCGAAGTCGATACTGACTACTGCGATGGCTCAAGCTGGGTTCGATGAAGCGCTCAGTCAATAACTGCGCATCCAGACTCTGATCAGCCAGCGACACTTGGTTGGCCACGCGGCCCATAATGCGCTCAAATTGGGCCTGGGTCACCGCGGGGTAAGCACCCGTAGCACTGTCGGTATCACCCGATGCACCCTCTGAGGGGCCGGCTAGGTCTGAGCTTTGGCCTGTGGGGGTGCCCCCCGCAGGACCTTCACTGTTTTGTCCAGCCTCTGGAGCGACACAACCGCCTGCCAACAACACACCCAAAAGGGGCATGGTGACAACGCTCCGGGTCATCCGTCTACTGCGCGCTGAGCCGGTTGAGCCCCGCCTGGAGCCGTAAGGGCCGCGCCTTGGCGCGCGGCGTTTGGGCGCAAGGGTGATTTTTCGCCTCGGCCCGCGACGCCTGCGCACGTCGGTGAGGGCAAGACCGAGAAGGACAAAACCGATTGCCATCGCCACAATGCCCAAAGCCACCAACACCCCAGAAAGGGGGGAAATGTTATCCAGCGGCCAGGAAATTTGGATCGATTTCGGGGCAGCGCGCTCCCCATCGGCAAATACCGCCACCGTGATGCCCGAATCAGCAGTCAGCGAAGTGCGCACCGCATCGGTTTCGCGATATTGCTCAAGCCACAGATCCGAACCCAACGGGCTGGGCAGGGTGGACTCTGCGCCCAGCCTGGGCACCGCATAGAGTTCGCCTGTTTCTTGGTTGTGCCGCACGGCGGTAAAACGCGCGGGGGTGACCCAGGCAATCACGTCCGTGGACCGCCCGTAGACAAGAACGACTCCCGCTTCAGGGTCACCTTGATCATCGATCGCGGTGATCGTTTGGCGACCGGGGTAGGCCGTGAGGGTCTTTCCGTCGATTAACACCGCAGGGGCCGTGTGGTCAATCTCAACCGACTTCACGATGCTGTCGGGCCCTGCCCAGACGGTGCGAAGGGCGATACCCGAACCCAACGACATGATTGAGGCAAGAAGAATGAGAATGGCCGACACCAGTCGCACGGCACACTCCTCTCCCGGAAGCCCACCAAAGGGGCTGGGTCAACCATCCAGGGTAACCGACCATCTGGGAACATCCTGCGACCAGTCCAACTAGACTCAGCTTCGTCCTTCATCCCCTGAGGAGATTTCGGTGAGTATCGACCAAGGCGAGTTCCCTACGGAGTTGCGCGGCTATCGCCGCGCAGACGTGGAAGCTACCCTTGCGGAGCTTCGCAATGAATTGATGCAAGCCGCGAAGGATCGCGCTCAAGCACTCGAAGACCTCACGGCAGCCCGAACCGAATTAGAGCAGCTACGCAGCGTCCAGCACGAAAACCAAACTCCCAGCTACGCGGGTCTCGGCGGCCGGCTGGAAGCCGTCTTGCGTATCGCTGAGGAACAGTCCACACGCATCATCGCTCAAGCCGATATCGATGCCGATCGCGTGACCCAGGAGGCGAAAGCACAGGCCGAAGCAGCTATTGACGCCGCCGAAAAAGAAGCCGAGAGGCTTGTCTCCGAAACAGAAGCGTCAACAAAAGCTCGCAGAGAGTCGGCGGAGGAGCAGGCCGAAAAACTTATCGCTGACGCGAAAGCGGAAGCCGAACGCCTGAGAAACGAGGCCATCGAGGAGGCAGCGTCCATCCGGGGCGCTGTGACGACGGAAACCGCGCAGCTTCGAGCCTCAGCAAAACGCGAATCGGAGTCGTTGCGTGCCGAAGCGGAGCGGGCCATTGCGGAGCAACGCAGCGTGGCCGAACGCGAACTGGGTCAGGCTAGAAGTGAAGCGGCAGCGCTTCAAAAAGACATTGCGGTCGAACGGGCGACCCACGAACTGACTCTGAAAAAAATCCAAGAGGAAGCCGCGTTGGCAAAAACCCAAATGGAAGAAGAGATTGCTGCCACTCACGCCAAACTTCAACACGACAATGAAAAGCAAGCTGACGCCTTAGCCCGTGTAGCCTCGCAGGCTCGTTCAGATTTGGATCTGGAACTCAAAGCCCGTCGAGCGGAAAATGAGCGCGAACTGCTGGAAGCCCACCAGAAAGCTGTTGAACTCAACAACAGTTTCATCACTGAAGCCACCACGCAACGCGAAGAGCTCACCGCCCAGTTGGACGCCATACGGCAAGCCCAACGTGAGCTGGAGGAGTCAATCGCCGAGTTGAACAACACGGGTCGCGATGCCGCTCAGACTCAGGCCAGGGAAACCATCGAGGAAGCCGAAACACAAGCCCAAGCGCTCGTCGACGCGGCCACGCAGGAGGCGAACCAGAAGCTCTCTGATGCCGAGAAGAGACTCGCCGCACTTCGGGTGGAAAAAGAAACAATCGCCGGTTACATCGAAACACTTCGCAACGTTGTGCAGGTAGTAGACGAGGCCGCACAGAACGCCGAAGCGCCCCCAAGTACACCCGAAGCCTAGGCTTCTGACTGGCCTTCTGGCCATTCTGTGGGGAGGGGCAAGACGTCAGGTGCCACCTTCGCCACAATTTCGCTTAGAGCAAGGTGAGTGTATTTTTCTCCCACAAACAGATGTTTTGCGCCCGCGGCGGGGATGACTTCTGCATGTGGAATGGCGGCAAAACGCCTGGTGGCTTCAGCGGGTTGAAGAAAATCGTCGTGTTCGGGAACAAGCGCCACTACCGGTTCTGGCCGTCCCACCCAGCGGGTGAGGTCCGACTCAGTGGTGCGATGAAGAGGCGGTGAGAGCAAAAAGGCCCCGCTGAAGGGGTAGGCGCTATCTGGAGCGTGTTTCAGGATTACTTCGGTACCGAAGGACCAACCGACCAGCCACGGTGAGTGGAGGCCCGACTCGGCGAGGAAGCGCAATGCGGCCTCAAGGTCGAGGCCTTCTTGTTCACCGTCACCAAAAGTACCCTCGGAGGTTCCACGTGGGGAAGACACCCCTCGGAAGTTGAACCTCAATACCGCGATGCCCGCCATGGCGGGCAGGCGGTTCGCTGCCTTTCTAATCACATGAGAGTCCATGTATCCCCCAGCAGTGGGCAGCGGGTGACACCACAGCAGAGTCGCCGCCGGGGTACCGGTTACGGGGAGGGCGAGCTCACCGACCAGGGTGAGACCATCGGAGGTCTGGAAGGAGATGTCTGACCTTCGCGCGGGCAGCACCGTGGAGCTTCGAATCATCGTCATCGTCATGTCCTCGTTAGGCAATTCGCCAACAGTGGTTGTGCCAGTGCCGTCTTTCTTCTACCGCGCGATGCGAACCCCGAAGGGATTCTTCTTCCCAGGACACCACGTGGGCCTGTCCGGGGGGAATGATCTGGTCGCATCCTGGGCAGCGGTAATCCTTCAACGCATTTTTTTCGCCGATGGGTTGCACCACGTAACGGGTGCCGCGTTTTGTTTCCACTCGACGAACACCGGTGCGAAGCCGCTCAATATCGAGCGCCTCAACATCCTGATCTCGGTCGCGGCGGTGTCGGCGAGGCATTGGGCTCAGTACCAGTTCTTTGCTTCAGAGTGCTCCCACGCGGCACAAGGGGTGCCGTAGCGGGCGTCAATGTAGCCCAGCCCCCAACGGATTTGGGTTTCTGGATTGGTCGCCCAATCATCACCCGCACTGGCCATTTTCGTTGCCGGTAGGGCTTGAGGGATTCCGTAGGCACCGCTACTGGGGTTTTGCGCAAAATGGTTCCACCCTGACTCCCTCGACCAGAGTGCGTGCAGGCAGCGATATTCGGTATCGTCCAGGCCTCTCGCCACCACCAGTTCACGCGCGATGGCTTGCGCGCTGCCGGGGTCAGGAGTGCCGACCGCGGGAGCTGTGGCACTCGCGGCACGAGTCACACTCCATGAACCGTCGCGGATAATTTGGCCGGCATCTCCGGTGACGGTGAACTCTTGGGTGTCACCGACTTCTTCCCCGTGTGCGAAATACGCGCTGGCAGGGTCCAGATGGGGGTTCACCAGTGGCCAGGCAAGAAAAGCTGCCACGCTACCCAGCGCAAGAAACGACAGCAGCCTGTCACGCACACCAAAGTGGCGCTGTCGACTGTGGCTGGCGGGGTGGGCCAGATTCCTGGTAAACACTCGTCTCAGTGTAGCCGGGGTGGGTGGGAACCTAACGGACGGCGAGGATTACCGACACAGTGTCATCTAAGACGCGGTCTACTTGGCTTTCTTCGTACCCACCTAGGCGAGTGCGAAACTTTTGGTTGCGCACGGTCGCCACGGACACAGCTTCTTGACCTTGGAAGTAACGCACGAGCCGATCGCAGAACGCATCGACATCAACGGGGTGGTAGCCGGGCCGCAGGGGTTTTGCTCGGCGAAACTTTTCGGTGCGAGGCCTGGCGACTCGGTCCAAAATCTCTTGGGCTTGCTGGCGAATGCGTTTGTAGTAGCCGGCCTCGCCCGTTTCTTCAGTCACGCCTTCTCGCTCTCTGGAGGCAAACGCTTCCTCTAATCGCCATAGTGCTTGATCGACGGCGTACGGGTCAAAACCCTCTTTGGAGTTGGTAGTGAAAACCTTCTGACGAATATCTGAGCTGGTAATACCCTCGTCGATGCCCTCGTAGGCGCGCTTTGCACGGTTCAAGAAATCGCGGACTTCACCTTTGTCATAACCGGCTTGACCTTTTGGGGCATCTGGAAACAGCTCATCCACTCCCCCATTCTGCTGGCTGGTGATGCCTACAGCCCGCATTCACACACCCTGGGACACCTTTTCGCGCATTGTGGGTGCCACCAGGGGACCTAGCCCAGGAATTGGTAAAGCAGATAGCCGATCGCGAGGGAGGGCAAGACCGAATCCAAACGGTCAAGCACCCCACCGTGTCCCGGAAGAACACTCGACATGTCCTTCACTCCCACCTCACGTTTGATGAACGACTCCAACAGGTCACCCAGTGTCGCGGTCACGACGACAATCCCACCAATCATTAGACCCCACCACGGGCCCACATCAATCATCCACGTACCGGTCGCCACTCCAGCGATGGCTCCTGCCACGCTGGCGCCGGCGAAGCCCTCCCAGGTTTTTCCGGGGCTGATTGTGGGGGCGAGCTTGTGGCGTCCCAGACTTCGCCCCACGGCGTAGGCGGACGTATCAACACTCACCACGATGATGATGATTGCGAAAATCCACCAGGCACCGCCATCCGAGAGCCTGAGGGCCACCGCGGCGGAACCCATGAAGGGCAAATACATCAGCACAAACCAACCCTGCTGAATATCCCGCGCCACACCGGTCCTTGCGCGGGGTTGAACCATGAGCGCAGTACGGCCCGAAGCAATCAAAATAATGCCGGCAAACAGTGTGGTGAAGAGGCCGTCACCACCGTAAAAGTAGGCGCCGGCGAGGATGCCCAGTGAGACCAGCGACAGCAGGGTTCGCGACAGCCTGGCCCCACCCAGTCGCATTGCCCCGACCAATTCCACGACAGCAAACACAAGGAGTGTGCCGGCGAAAAGACCAAACAAAAGCGGCGAGACCAGTAACGCAACGAGAAAAACCCCACCAAGTGCCAGGCCAACCGCAATGGCTTGCCACAGCGGGCGCCCGGCCGCTTGATCAATTCGTTCGTTGGCTTCGCGAACCTGGTGTTCCCACTCGTGATATTGAGCCTCAACGCCACCCAACACGTTGTCGAGTGGGCTACGCTCCCCCGGTTTTTCTGGGGGTAAGTCGTCTTGGCGGGATTCTGTAGTCACCGCAGGTCACACTTCGAGGAGTTCTTCTTCTTTTCTCTTCAGCGCCTCATCGATTCGATCGATGTGGGCCTTGGTCATTGCCTCAAGTTCTTTTTCTCCGCGGAAGACGTCGTCCTCGCCGACCTCCGAGGTGAGGGCCTCAAGGTCATCCTTTGCTTTACGACGCACACTGCGCACAGAAACACGCCCGTCTTCAGCCTTCTGATGGGCGAGCTTCACGTACTCTTTCCGGCGTTCTTCGTTGAGCTCCGGCATGGTGACACGGATGACTTCCCCGTCATTTTGGGGTGTTGCCCCTAAATGTTGCGCCGCAACGATTGCTTTTTCGATGTCTTTGGCCGCCGACTTGTCATAGGGGGTGATAACCATCGTGCGGGCTTCTTGGACCTGCAGGCCTGCAAGCTGATCCAACGGGGTCG
Organism: Pontimonas salivibrio; assembly: GCF_002950575.1. Lineage (NCBI taxonomy): Bacteria > Bacillati > Actinomycetota > Actinomycetes > Micrococcales > Microbacteriaceae > Pontimonas > Pontimonas salivibrio. The sequence goes on along the minus strand of NZ_CP026923.1, from coordinate 568,293 downwards.
GTGTGCCGTAATACTCGACCATGATTTTTTGAAAGAGCGACGGGTTGGCTCGACCGGTGCGGACATTCTGAAAATCGTTGTGGACGGCGTCGACTGCCTTGCCCATTTTTTCGCCAGCTTCGGTTAGTACGTCTTCGATCATTCCAGCCTCCCGGTGTTGACTTTGAGTGTAACGAGCGTTGCTTTGTGGCCAGTGCTAGGACACCAGGGTTCCGATGCGCTCACCTAATAGGGCGCGGGTGACGTTGCCTGCCGGTTCCATCCCAAAGACCAGCATGGGCATGTTGTTGTCCATGCACAAACTAAAGGCCGTGGAGTCGACCACTTTGAGTCCTTTGACCAGGGCTTCCTGGTAGCTCAACCGGTCGAATTTTTGGGCATCGGGGTTTGTTTTTGGGTCAGAAGAATAGACACCATCGACACCGTTTTTGGCGACGAGGACTTCGTCGGCAAGAATCTCGAGTGCACGTTGGGCAGCCACGGTATCGGTGGAAAAATACGGCAACCCGGCGCCGGCACCGAAGACCACAACACGACCTTTTTCCAGGTGGCGCACAGCGCGCAGGGGGATGTAGGGCTCAGCGACCTGGGTCATCGAAATCGCTGACTGCACGCGCACCTGAGCTCCGGCTTGCTCCAAAAAGTCTTGGAGCGCCAGAGCGTTCATCACGGTGCCCAACATGCCCATGTAGTCAGCGCGACGACGATCCATGCCGCGTTGACTGAGTTCAGCTCCGCGGAAAAAGTTTCCACCACCCACGACGACAGCGATTTCTACTTCTGTCGCTGCTTCCGCAATCTCTCTGGCGATTTGGGCGACCACGTCGGGGTTTACTCCGAGTGCTCCGCCACCAAAGGATTCGCCGGAGAGTTTGAGCAAGACGCGTCTGCGGTTCGCCATCGCTCCTCCTTGCGTCATCGAGGTGTCGCCTAGAAGGTTAGCGCCTCGCGGTCTTGTTGGTGGGTTAGGAACCCACCCGGAAGCGAGCGAACCCGCTCACACTCAGTCCGGCCTGCTCCACAACCTGCGCGATCGACAGTTTGTTGTCGCGGGCGTAATCCTGATCCATCAGCGCAACCTGTTTGAAGAAAGCGCCGAGACGCCCTTCAACAATCTTGGGCAAAGCCGCTTCTGGCTTACCCTCGGATCGGCTAATTTCTTCGACCAGCGCACGCTCTTTTTCCACTGCGTCGGCCGGGACCTCGTCGCGGGTGAGGTACTGGGGGTCCGCAAAGGAAATGTGTTGAGCAATTCCTCTGGCCGTGTCGTCATCGCTTCCGCTATAGCCCACCACGACGCCGACCTGCGGGGGCAGGTCTTTGTTGGTGCGGTGTAGGTAGATGGCGAACTTTTCGGCCTCAAGGTGTGCGACGCGACGCAGCTCAACCTTTTCACCGATGATTGCCGCTTCGCCTTCGATCGCTTCCGACACCGTCGAACCCTCGAGCGGTGCGGCAAGGGCAGAGGCGACATCGGCACTTCCAGCCGCGACGACCGCGTCCAGAACCTTGTCGGCCAACGCAATGAACTTCTCGTTTTTTGCGACGAAGTCTGTCTCGCATGCCAGTTCAATCATGAAGGCGTTGCCACCCGAGTCTTTGGCAGCGACGAGTCCTTCGCTGGTGGAGCGGTCTGCGCGCTTGGCGTTACCTTTCGCACCTTTGAGGCGAAGAAGCTCGGTCGCTTTTTCGAGATCCCCGCCGGCTTCGACGAGGGCATTTTTCGTGTCAACCATTCCGGTGCCCAAGAGCTCCCGGAGCTTTTTGACGTCTTCTAGGGAGACATTCGCCATGCGTGGTTCCTCTACTTCTTCTCGGTCTCGGTCTTCTTTGCCGCAGGCTTTTTCGCAGCAGCAGGCTTCTTCTCAGCCGCAGGCTTCTTTTCCGCAGCAGGCTTCTTTTCCGCGGCAGGTTTCTTTTCGGCCGGCTTTTTCTCCGCAGCAGGCTTCTTTTCCGCGGCAGGTTTCTTTGCTGCGGGCTTTTTCGCAGCAGGCTTTTCTGCCACGGCGGCGGCGTCGGTTTCCGCTTTTTCGGCGGCCGGAGCATCAGCAGCAGGTGCGTCAGTAGCAGGAGCTTCTGTGGTCGACTCCTGACCGGCTTCTAGCAGCTCGCGCTCCCATTCGGCCAACGGCTCAACCGCGGAAACGTTGCCTTCTTGTTCAGGCTTCTGGTGGCGCTCGATGAGCCCCTCAGCCACGGCGTCGGCAATCACTTTGGTCAACAGTGCGACCGAGCGAATGGCATCGTCGTTTCCGGGAATCGGGTAGGCGAAGTCGTCGGGGTCCGCGTTGGTGTCGAGAATTCCGATTACCGGAATTCCAAGCTTGCGGGCTTCGTCAATCGCAAGGTGCTCGCGAATGGGGTCAACCACCCACATCGCACTGGGGGTTTTCTGGAGGTTGCGGATACCACCCAGTGATTTGTGAAGCTTGGTGAGTTCACGCTTTTTCATCAGGAGTTCTTTTTTGGTGAAGCCCTGGGTGGTGTCGTCGTAGTTGACTTCTTCGAGTTCTTTCATACGACCCAAACGCTTTGACACGGTTTGGAAGTTGGTGAGCAAACCACCCAACCAACGCTCGTTCACGTAGGGCTGGCCGACACGGGTAGCCTGCTCGGAAATGGCTTCCTGAGCCTGCTTTTTTGTTCCCACAAACAACACGGTTCCGCCGTGGGCGACAGTGTCTTTGACAAAGTCATAGGCCTTGTCGATATAGGTGAGCGACTGCTGCAGGTCGATGACGTGAATGCCACTGCGCTCAGTGAGGATGAATCGCTTGACTTTGGGATTCCAGCGCCTGGTCTGGTGTCCAAAGTGAACGCCGCTATCGAGTAGCTGGCGGATAGTAATGACGGCCATGGCCGTGCTCCTTCATGTTCTCGGTTTATGCGTGTTCCGGCGGAACACGCCCTGGTGCCGGAGCCCAACCTTCCCTCGACAACATGATGTTGTCGAGGACCGAGGGTCAGATCTCGTGATCGACACGCGAAGTCAGCCGACGAATCGGCTGCTGGGTAGAGCATAGCGGGTTTTACCGGGCTGACACCAGGCCGCACAAGGCTCGCCAGCCGGCTCCGTGCCAGGCAACGCCTCTCCACAGGCGAGCCCACCAAAGAGCCAATCACCAGGTATGGACTCCTGCGTGGGCACCACGATGCCCTGGCCTGATAATCCGGGGATGATCCGTCCACTGCTCACTGCTGTACTAATCGCCAGCCTGGTGGCGCCTCCGCCTGCCGTGTGGACTTGGCCGGTCGCCACCGAAAAGGAAGTCGTGCGGGATTTTGACGCCCCGGAAAGTGAGTGGGGTCCAGGCCACCGCGGCCTGGACCTTCGCGCCTCGGTAGGAACCGTGGTGGTCGCACCCGTGTCAGGCCGTATTCACTTCACCGGTGACGTCGTCAACCGCGCAGTGGTGACCATCCGGACGGCCTCAGGTTGGCTGGTCAGCATGGAACCCGTGCGAGTGGATGGCGAGGTGGGCTCTCGCGTGCGAGCGGGCCAACGCATTGGACGTGTCGCACCGGGCCACTGCCCGGGAGGCTGTCTTCACATTGGCTTGCGTGTGGAGGGCGAATACCGCTCACCGGCACGCGAGCTGGGGATACTTCGCCGAGCGAGGCTTCTGCCGTTCACCAACAGTGGCTACACCGCCGACGGGAATTACCCGAAGGGTGGTCTGGCCAGCGGCACTACCCACCGCCTGTCACACCGCCTGTCACACCGTGCGGGTTACGCCCGAGGGTGAGCTTGGTCAAAAGCGCTGCGCAGTCGCTCGATAGACACGTGGGTGTACAGCTCGGTGGTGGCCAAAGATTGGTGGCCTAAATATTCTTGAACGCTTCGCAAATCGGCACCGTGATCGAGCAGGTGGGTGGCGGCAGAATGACGCAGGGTGTGGGGGCCACTCGGGCCATTACCCGGGTAGGGCTCCAACAACGCGGCGATCAGTTGGTAGACCGTGCGTGGGCCTAACGGCCCACCGCGTGAGTTCAGGAAGATTTTCTTCGAGGTTTTTCCCGCCAACAGCGCCTCTCGGCCCGCTTCGAAGTATTCAGTCAGCGCTGTGTGGGCGGGGCCACCCATCGGCACGACCCGTTCACGGTTTCCCTTGCCCACCACGCGCAGGGTGCGCTCGGTGAAATCGACGGCGTCCATTTCGAGACCGCACAGCTCGCCCACACGAAGTGCGGAGGAGTAGAGCAACTCGACGATGGCGCGGTCACGAAGGCCCACCGGGTCGCCGGTGGCAGCGCGCTGCTCGAGCACGTCGAAAATCTCTGACAGTTGGTGTTCGGTCAGGACACGGGGTAAGCGTTTGGGTGCGCTCGGTTGGTGGATTCCTGCGCCGATATCAACGGCGAGAAGTCCTTGGCGGTGTGCCCATGTGGACCACCCTCGAAGGCTGGAAACCCTTCTGCGCAATGTCCTGGGAGCGAGGCCAGCGCTTGCTTGGTCCCACAACCACGAGCGACACAATTCGGCGTCCACACCGGACATACTCTCGACCCCGGCAGCCTCGGCGTAGTCCACGAGCGACTCTAAGTCTTGCTGGTAGCCGCGCAGGGAATGCTCGGAGAGCTCAGCACTGTCTGCTCTCGCATCCAGGTAAGCACGAATGGCAGCCCCCAGGGTCATAGCCTCTAGTGTTTCGAGCGAAACGGTGAGACCCGTGCGACACACCGGATGGGCTCCCAGTCGACGGATCTGACTATCCGCCTGACTGGGCGGCCTGTTCACCTTTGTTGAAGTCCGAATTTTTGTCGGAAAAGACTGCTCTGCGCTGTTCGGGACTCCACGTCCGAAACTCAGAGAGACGATTTTTGGGCTGGGTGAAGACCACCGGAAGGTCCCCGACGACCAGTTCGGAAAAGACCACCTGTTCGGGGTACACAGACACCAGAGATGCGCTGTGGCCGGCATCGATGCCGCTGAGCAAAGCATCGGCTGCGGCGACCATGTCGATGTTGTAACACATGGCTGCCGCCACCGATACGGGAATGCCTTGGTAGGCCGAAAAGGTGGAGTAATGCAGGTGGCCAGCAAGAATGCCTCGCACGTCACTTCCCGCAATGCTCTGCCACAGTGCGGCTTGGTCATCGAGTTCGATCACGCCCATCATGTCGATGGGCGTGGGGATCGGGGGATGGTGCATCGCCACGAGCGTGCCGTGAGGCGCGTCGGTGGCTAACACTCCTCTCAGCCATTCGTGCTGACCGGCACTGAGTTCACCGTGGTGGAACCCGGGCACGGACGTATCGAGGGCGATGACGCGAAGACCATCGATGTCATACACGCGGTCGAGAGGCTTCCCGTTGTTGTCCTCGTCAAAAAGTATGCGGGCGAAAGGCTCGCGTTCATCGTGATTTCCCATCACCCAGATTATTTGCGCACCCAAAGTCTCGGCAAAGGGCTCCACGCTGCGGCGAAGAGTGCGGTAGGCCTCTTCTTCGCCGATATCGGCGAGGTCACCGGTGAATACCAGCGCGGAGGGTCTCTCACCACTAGCGACGACCCGCTCGAGCAGTGCCGTAAGACGTTCAGCTGCGTCGATAGACCCCCACAGCTGGCGATCCCCTCCGAGGAGGTGGGTGTCGCTGATGTGCAGGAGCGACATCCTGGGATCGGGATGCTGACTCAGAGGGGTGTTCACAGTTACAGATTAGGCTTTCTGACTGATTTCCGGGGGCCACAATATGGTTTCCCCAGCCCACTGTTCAATGACACGCTCTGCGCCACGATTGTCACCGGGTAGCCCAATGGTGCCCTTTTTTTCGGCCTCAACCTGGGTTGCACCTGAATGTGCTTCGCTTTTTTTGTACAGTACTGCCATCACTTCACGCTCAAGGTGGGCCGCATGGGCCGCTGTACTAATCGCCCCGGATCTGAGCGGTGCTTCCACAACAATCGTGAGGGTGGCGAGTGCCGCAATGAGACGGTTTCTGGCCAAGAACCCCTTACCCCCGTGGTGTATCCCGGGTGGCACCTCAGACACGACCACACCCCGGTGGGCAATCTCGGCACACATCCCGCGGTGTTCGGGTGGATAGGGCCGGTTGGGTGACTGAGCGAGCACCGCGATGGTGGGCACCCCAGATTCCAGGGACACCATGTGACCAACCGCATCAATTCCTTTCGCCCCACCAGAGACAATGGTGCGCCCGGCGTTGATCTGATGCCAGGCAATCTCCCGTGCGGCATTTAACCCGAGCGCACTGGGCGTCCGGGTTCCCACAATGGCGACATTTCGCCCAGTCCGCCCTAATACTTCAGCGGCCCCTCGGAAGAACAACGCGAGGGGTGCTTTAGTGCCTAAATCCTTCAGGCTTGCCGGCCAGTGGGTGTCACCGGGTGTGAGCACCTGGAGCCCCTCCCGGGAAATAGCGTCCAGGACATAGGGCATGTGTCCGTCGTGGGGCACGGTGAGACCACTCTCGCGAAGTCTCTTGAGGCACGCTTCTGGACGACCGGAAAGAGGTGTGGGGGAGCCTGCCGACAGAATGTCACGAAGCCTGACGGCTCCAAGGGTGGCCACCAACTCGCCCACGAGAGGATCTCCCGGTGGACTGCACAGCGAGAGCCAGAGGCGTGCCAGGCGTTCGGGTTGCTGGAGGGTCATGGTCGGCTACCGTGGCGCAGCGGCAGATCTCCCACAGGGGCCGCAGGCACACAGGTGCAGAGAGGCCCTCTGCCAAAGAGCTGTGGACTACTCGTCTAAGGCGAGGTCGGTGGGCAGTTTCAATTCCTTGTTGCCCAGTTCTTCCACATTGACGTCTTTAAAGGTCAACACTTTGACAGACTTCACAAAACGATCCGCACGGTATATATCCCACACCCATACGTCGTTTAACACCAGTTCGAAGTAGAAATCACCTCCGCGCTCTTGGACACTTTGGGTGACGTCGTTGGCGAGGTAAAAGCGCCTCTCGGTTTCCACCACAAACTGAAACTGGTTAACGACGTCTCGATACTCGCGGTAGAGCGCGAGTTCCGCTTCCCGATCAAAGTCGTCAAATTCTTCGTCCATGGGCGCCTCAGTCTAGTCCCGATGGGGCGGGGTCTTTCAGGGAGGAAATCCAGGTCAAGCGGTGCAGCGGGCAGGGTCCCAACCGCACAATCGCCTCCCGGTGAGCAGCTGAGCCGTAGCCTTTGTGCCCGGCGAAACCATAGCCGGGATAGTGCCCATCGGCATCAATCATCACCTGATCACGCGAGACTTTTGCAATCACCGACGCAGCCGATACGGCTGCCGCGGTGAGATCGGCTTTGGTGCGGGTCACTACGGACAGACCGGGAGGCAAGTGAGCTGAGAGCCAATCCTGATTCCCATCGAGCAACACCACGGCGGAAGCCGGCTCGCCGATACTGCGCCACGCCTGCCGCACGGCCCTGGCTCCGGCAGCACCCAGGGCTGCCATGATGCCATCGGAGTCGATGGCTGAGGCTTCACTTCTCCCAGAGGCTGCCGCCACCAGCCACTGCTGGGCACGCTGTGCGATGTCTCCCCGGCGCTTTTCTGGAATGAGTTTCGAATCGCGTAGTCCTTCAGGGACCGGCCCGCATCCAGGATTCCAGACACCAGCGCTCACCCACACGGGTCCGGCAATGGCGCCTCGACCGACCTCATCCACACCGATCACATACTGCGCACCCGCATCAACGAGGGCCTGTTCGGCTTCCAGGTGAGGCGCACTCATCCGCGCACAGGGTTGTCGGGAATGCCCTGAAAAACAGTGGGGAAGTTGGCCAACCAGGCCCAGTTCTCCGCCGGCCAGCTCACAACAATGGCGCGACCTACGAGATTATCGATGGGCACAAAACCGCCACCTGGTTTAGACAGGTTGGCCCTGGAATCTGCCGAGTTGTAACGGTTATCACCCATGACCCAGAGTGCATCGTCTGGAACCACCACCGAGAAACTGGAACCACTCACCTCGGTCACCCCCTCAGGAAGCGACACATAGGACTCTTCGAGGGGAACCCCGTTAACACTGAGTGCACCCAGCGCATCACAACACACCACCGTGTCACCGGGAAGGCCAATGACGCGTTTAATCAAGTGTTGGTCACCGGATTCATCGGGAAGCCCGAGCCGTGGCCCGACCCAATTAAACAACCGGGTCAATGGGTCATCTTCGTTGGCAAGCCCACTGGGTAACCACCCACCAGGGTCCACAAACACCACCACATCGCCGTGGTTTAGGTCAATGAGACCCGGGGTGAGCTGGCTGACAATCACCCGGTCATCGATTTGAAGGGTTTCCTCCATGGACGAGGTGGGGATCGAAAACGAGCGAATGAGGAACGTTTTGATCAGAAACGACACCACAAGGGCGGCCAAGACAATGATCAGTAGATCCCTGACAATGACAAACAGGTAGCGACCCAGGCGACTAATCAGACCCTGTGGTGCTTTCTGAGCCACTGCGTCACACCCCCTGGAGCCTCAAAAAAGGACCCTAATGGGGTCGCGATATGTCCTAAGTTTAAGACTCGCGCTTTTCGCGGATGCGCGCTTTCTTGCCGCGCAGGCTTCGCACGTAGTAAAGCTTTGCTCGGCGCACTTCACCGCGGGAGAGAATTTCGATGGCATCAATAATGGGCGAGTGCAGCGGGAACGTACGCTCCACGCCGACCTGGAAGCTCACTTTGCGCACCGTGATTGTCTCGGTGAGTCCGTGACCAGAGCGGCTAATGACCAGACCTTGGAAGGCCTGGATACGCGAGCGGTTACCTTCCACGATGTTCACGTCCACTCGGACAGTATCGCCGGGGCGAATATCGGGAATGTCGGACTTAAGTGACTGTGCGTCAAGCGCATCTAAGGTCTGCATGATTGTTCTCTCCAGGCACCACGGGCTGCCAGCGTAGGGGGAAAAAGGACTTTTCCCGGCTCGAATGTGGTCTTCTGGCGCTCTCCCCCGTGGCAGAAACCAGAAGTTCCAACGCTTCAGTGTGCCACACCTGATACTCTGCGTCGAATCAAGAAATAAATCCCGAAACGGTGTGAGAAGAGTGGTGTGAAGTGAGCATCGATATCGACCCAGGTTCCTCGCTACGCAATGTCCCTGTTCAGAAACGCAGCGCCGACCGCATGGAGGCACTGCTCGACGCTGCCGCCAAACTCATTGACGAGGGTGGCATTGACGCAGTAACGACCACCGCTGTCGCCTACCGAAGCGGTTCCTCCGTCGGTGTGCTCTACCGCTACTTCCCCAACGTCGACGCCCTTCTTCGCCAATTGGCCACCAGAAACCTCCACCTTTACCTCCAGGCAGTGCAAGAAGGAAGCGACCTCACGCCCAATGAGCCATGGTCGTCGTGGGACCTCACCTTGGATGCTTTTGTTCGTTTGTGTCGATCAGAACCCAGTTTCTTGCACCTTCGTTTCGGTGAACTCATCACCGACCGCTTCCTCAGCGAAGAAGAGCCCAACAACTCCATCATCGCCAAAGAGTTCGCGAAACTCGTCTCGGAGACTCATTCCATCCCGGTCACCGAGGAAATGATTTTCCACCTCGAAATTGCTGTGGCAATGGGGCAGGCGTTGATGACCGAAGCGTTTAGGCGAAACCCCGAGGGTGACCCGAAAATCATCGAAGAAGCGCGCAGAGTCATCGGTGACTACCTGCGCAGCAGCGTCCCGATCAAATAATTCGTGCGTATTGCAAGGCTGCGCGCATCCGACATTGAGGCGATGCGCCCCGCTGGTGCTTTCGTGGCCAACGTCCTTCGCGAACTTGTTGACGCCGCCCAGCCAGGAGTGAACCTTCTGGAGCTGGATGCACTTGCCCACGAGCGCATCCGAACAGCGGATGCCACCAGTTGTTACATCGACTACCACCCCTCGTTTGGGGCGTCGCCGTTTGGAAAAGTCTTGTGCACATCGGTTAACGATGCTGCCCTTCACGGACTTCCCCGCGACTACACCCTTCAGCCAGGGGACCTCCTCTCCGTGGATTTTGCCGTCGAGCTTGGCGGGTGGGTTGCCGACTCGGCGAGAAGCGTCGTTGTCGGTGAGGGTCAACCAGAAGACCACACCCTCATTGCCGCCACAGAAGAAGCCCTGTGGGCAGGAATCGAACAGGCCAGGCCCGGTAGGCGCCTGGGTGACATTCAGGCCGCGATCGGCCAGGTGGGCCGTCGCTATGGCTACGCCATCAACACCGACTTTGGTGGCCACGGTGTGGGCCGCACCATGCACGAAGAACCGTCAATCCCCAATGACGGTGATCCAGGTACTGGCCCACTGTTAAAACCCGGGATGGTGTTCGCCATTGAGCCGTGGTTTATGCACACCACCGATGAGTTGGTTGTCGACGCTGACGGGTGGACCCTTCGAAGCGCTGATGGCTCCCGCGCCGCACACAGTGAACACACTGTGGCCATCACCGCAGAGGGCCCGCTGGTTCTCACCGAGAGGCCCCAGTAGTACCGCCCACCGCCAAAGGGGTTACCGGGCGCCGCTAGCTACCGGGCAACAAATCCGGTCGGTTGTGTGTCGTTCGAATAGTGGATTGTTCTGCCCGCCACCGCGCAATCTGATCGTGGTGGCCACTGAGGAGGACTTCTGGAACATCCAATCCCCGCCAGGTAGGGGGTTTGGTGTAGCTGGGGTATTCCACACCCGGTAACTGGTGGCTTTCTTCCACTAAAGATTCCGGATTTCCTAACACCCCGGGCACTAGTCGGACACTGGCTTCAATCATGGCCAGTGTTGCCACATCACCCCCGGCCAACACGTAATCGCCAATACTGAGCTCCCGCACATCAATACGGGGGCGGTAATACTCCACCACCCTCTGATCGATTCCCTCATAGCGCCCGCACGCAAAGATGAGGTGGGTGGAGTGCGCCAGCTCGGCGGCCACGGGTTGACTAAAGAGTTTTCCGGCTGGAGTGGGAACAATCAGGGTGGACTGGTCAGTTACTACCGCATCAATCGCTTGCCCCCACGGCTCTGGGGTCATCACCATTCCGGCGCCACCACCGTAAGGGGTGTCATCGACACTGCGGTGGCGGTCGCTCGTGAATTCCCGCAAATCGTGGATGGCGATCGTCACCAACCCTGACTGTTGGGCTTTGCCCATCAGCGACAACTGCAGGGGCGCAAAGTAGTCGGGGAAAATGGTGATGACGTCAATGCGCAAGGGCATCACCCGATTCACCGGAATCCGAATCACCACTGCCGGGCTCGTCACTGTCAGCGTCAGATAAACCGCCATCGAATAGGCCACCTGGCGGTGTCATCTCGATGTAGCCCTCTTCGGTGTTGACTTCTGGCACGAAGGCTCGAACAAAAGGCAGGAGGACCTCTTCTTGTTGCCCCGGCACCGCCACAGCGAGAAGGTCTTGTGCGGGCAGGTGATCCACCCGAACAATTTCACCTAAACGAGCGTCCCCGCGTCGCACCTCCAACCCCACCAGTTGGTGATCAAACCAGGCGTCGGATTCGGTCGAAACGGCATCGGGGTCTTGCTCAACCCACAAAATAGCGCGGACCAAAGTTTCCGCCCGATCGCGGTCATCAATCCCCTCGAAAAACACCACAGGCTGTGCGTTGTAAAAACGCAACCGGGACACCGTGAGTTTTTGGCCAAACCATTCCGAATCGGTCGGCACTTGAACACTCAAGATGGCACCGGGACTAAAGCGCCCCTCGGGGTCGTCGGTGTAGAGCTCCAGCTTCAGCCCGCCTTTAAGGCCGTGGGCTTTGAGTAACCGTGCGACCCGCAACTCCACGCGCTGGGGCTTTGGAGCCGGAAGGCCACCCTTCCGACTAGACATCAGGAGTCCTGATCGACCACGTCCACACGAACCCGACCGCCTTTAGCGAGCGCCCCAATGACAGCGCGAAGTGCTTTTGCGGTGCGACCGCCGCGACCGATGACTCGACCGAGGTCATCCGGGTGAACCCGGATTTCCAGAACATCGCCGCGGGGGCCTTCGACCGGCGTGACCGACACCTCGTCAGGGTGTTCCACAATTTCTTTGACGAGGTGGGTCAACGCACGGTCTAACATGCTCTACTCGGCCTTTTCAGCTTTGGCTTTGGCGTCGTCGCCTTCGGCAGCAGCTTCAGCGGGTGCCTCTTCGGCCGCAGCTTCAGCGGGTGCCTCTTCGGCCGCAGCTGCGGGAGCGTCCTCAGCGGGAGCTTCCTCGGCAGGCGCAGCGTCAGTAGCGGCCTCTTCAGTAGCGGGGGTCTCTTCCGCAGGGGTCTCTTCCGCAGGGGTGTCTTCGACCGGAGCAGCTTCGGCGGGGGCTTCGGCTACTGCCTCAGCGGGTGCTTCGGCCTTGGCCGGCTCAGTTTTGGCCTTCGGCTTCAAGACGGGCTTCTTCTTGGTGTCCGGGTTGAACTCAGGCTTGGGCTCTGGAGGCTGCACCATGTTCTTGGCACCCTTTTCACCCTTGAAGGTGCCCCAGTCGCCGGTGAGCTTCAAAATCGCCAACACCTGGGGGGTGGGCTGTGCTCCAACACCCAACCAGTAGAGGGCGCGCTCCGAGGTGACCTCGATCAGCGAAGGGTTCTCTGTCGGGTGGTATTTCCCGATCTCTTCAATGACGCGGCCATCGCGCTTTTTGCGCGAATCGGCCACAACAATGCGGTAGTAGGGCGCGTGGATTTTTCCCATGCGCTTCAGTCGAATCTTGACAGCCACGTTTCTCCAGTCGTGATGGGTATTGGTGCCAGGCTCGCAAAACCAGGTGGGGTCTGCTTGCGAGAAAGCGGTGGTCGGGCACTACCGACAGATAGAGGGTCGGACGGTGGTGTTACCAGCGTCCTATTCTGTCAGATTCCTTGGCCCCATGTGACCGTTACCGAAAAACTAGCCCGAAAGGCCGAAACTGGACCCGGGTGCTTCGGGAGGTTTGCCGCCTCGGAGCTGTTGGGCGCGGGTGGCCGGGTTACCCGAGCGTGCTTTAGGTTTTTTCGCTTTGCCTTTGCGTTTCGATTTGCCAGAGCCGCCTCCCGCACCGACCGGACCCATGCCCGGTATTTGGGGAACACCACCTTTGGCGACAGTTTTCATCATTTTTTGGGCCTGTTCGAAGCGTGCCATCAACTGGTTCACGTCGGTGACACTCACACCGGAACCCAGGGCGATGCGTTTGCGACGAGACGCGTTTAACAGTTTGGGGTTCACCCGCTCGGTCGGAGTCATCGACCGGATGATCGCTTCGGTGCGGGCAATATCTTTATCGTCGACGTTGTCCAGCTGCTCTTTCATGCCCCTGGCGCCCGGCAGCATGCCGATCATCGACTGGAGGGACCCCATTTTTTTGACCTGCTGGAGTTGGTCAAGAAAGTCATCGAGGGTGAACGTGTCGGAGAGGAACTTTTGTTCCATTTCCGCCCTAGATTCCTCATCGAAGGCCTTTTGGGCCTGTTCGATGAGTGTCATCACGTCACCCAGGTCGAGGATGCGCTTAGCCATCCGATCCGGGTGGAACACTTCGAAGTCGTCGAGCTTTTCACCCGTTGAGGCAAAGAGAATGTCGCGGTCGGTGATGCCCTTCACACTGAGGGCGGCACCACCTTTTTGGTCGCCGTCGAGTTTGGTGAGGACCACCCCAGTGAAGTCGACTCCGTCACCGAACGCTCTGGCTGTGTGAACAGCGTCTTGACCGATCATGGCGTCTAAGACAAAAAGCACTTCGTCGGGTGTGACCGCATCCCGAATGGCCCTCGCCTGCGCCATCATGTCCTCATCAACACCGGTACGACCCGCGGTGTCGACAATGACGACGTCGTGGAGTTTGTCGGTGGCGAAACGAAGAGAATCTTTCGCGACCTTCACCGGGTCGCCCACTCCGCTACCGGGTTCCGGGGCAAACACCGGAACCTCGACCTGGCCACCCACAATTTGCAGCTGGTCAACCGCACCGGGGCGTTGCAGGTCACAGGCCACCAACACGGGGGTGTGACCTTCGGCTTTCAAGTATTTGGCGAGTTTTCCCGCCAACGTCGTTTTACCGGCACCCTGCAGGCCGGCCAACATGATCACCGTGGGGGGAGTTTTCGAGAAAGTGAGCCCCCGGCCAGTGCCTCCGAGGATGGCTTCTAGCTCCTCCATCACAATGCTGACAACCTGTTGGGCGGGGTTTAGTGCCTTATTGACGTCATCACCCAGGGCGCGCTCCCGCACCGCCTGAGTGAACGATTTCACTACTTCGAGGGCGACGTCAGAATCGAGCAGGGCTCGACGTATTTCGCGGACCGTCTTATCAATATCGCTCGGTGACAGTCGACCTTTTGAGCGCAGCGAACGGAAGGTCTCGGTTAACCGATCGGAGAGGGAACCAAATGCCATGGTGGCTAAAGCCTAGCCGAGTGGCCCTCACAGGCCACCCGAGTCGTAGTCTGGTGGGGTGAGATATTCCTTTGACGACCACACCCCCCAGGTGGATCACTCCGCCTACGTGGCCGCGAGCGCAGACCTGATCGGTCGCGTCGTGATTGAACCAGACGCCTGTGTGCTCTTTCACGCGGTGCTGCGAGGTGACACCGAAATCATCACCCTCGGTCGGGGGTCCAACATTCAAGACGGGGTCGCCGTCCACGCCGACCCCGGTTACCCGGTCACTATTGGTGAGGGTGTCAGTGTGGGCCACAACGCGACGTTGCACGGCTGCACCATTGAAAATGATTGCCTGATTGGTATGGGCGCCACCGTGTTAAACGGTGCCGTAATCGGCACCGGGTCACTTGTTGCAGCAGGCGCGGTGGTGTTAGAAGGTCAAGTCATTCCGCCTGGGAGCCTGGTGGCGGGCCTTCCGGCCAAAGTCCGCCGCGAATTGGGTAGTGAAGAAATTGAGGCGATTCGCGCTAACGCCGCCCACTACAACCAGCTGCGCGTCTCTTACGCGAACCAGCACCCAAGTGGGGGTTAGTCGATTAATGCGGTGGCGAAGGCTTTGGCCGAAAAGCCTCGCAGGTTGTCGAGGCCTTCACCGTCGCCAATGAGTTTCACCGGCAACCCGGTGCGCTGTTGCACGGCGAGTACGAAACCTCCACGGGCTGAACCGTCCAGTTTGGTGAGCACCAAACCGGTCACCCCTGCGTGTTCTAAAAACAGCTCCGCCTGAGATAGGCCGTTTTGGCCGGTGGTCGCATCCAACACCAGCAACACTTCAGATACCGGCGTGAGCTTTTCCACCACGCGGCGCACTTTCCCCAACTCATCCATCAGGTCCGATTTGGTCTGGAGGCGACCAGCCGTGTCGATCAAGACCACATCAATGTGTTGCTCCATCGCGCGAGCGACTGCCTGGTAGGCGACAGATGCGGGATCTTGACCGTCTTTTTCGGGGGTGACAATCTGGGCATCCGCACGAGTGGCCCAGTGGCTCAGCTGATCGACAGCGGCCGCCCGAAATGTGTCGGCAGCCCCAATCAGCACACTGCGTCCGGCACTTCGCAAATATTTGGCGAACTTGCCAATCGTTGTGGTTTTGCCCACACCGTTTACTCCCACAATGAGCACCACAGCGGGTCGCTCCGTCAGGGTCAAGGTGGGGTCGTATTCGGCCAAGTGGGCTTCAATACGCTCTGCCAACAACGCCTTCACATCGCTGGGGCGAGTAAGCCCAATGCGCTCTGCTTCACTGCGCACTTCTGTCAACAATGCTTCGGTGTATTCCACACCGGCATCAGCCATCAACAGGGCATCTTCGAGGTCTTCCCAGGTGGACTCATCAAGAGTTTCTTGCTGCCACAACCCACGAAGGGCGCGGCCTAAAGACCAAGTGGCCACCGGGACTATTCGCCTTCTACCGGGGCGAGGGGCACCACGGGGGTGTCTGTGGAAGAGCTGACGGGCACTTCGGATCCGGCGATGATTGCCTGAGTGAAAATGGAGGCGCTGATGACTGCTGCTGCGGCAATGAGTGTCCAGCCAAAGGCCTGCTTGCGTCCCACACGCCACACACTACCGTGGGTGGGACGCTACCGGTAAGCCGCGTGTTGCGAGAGGCTTACGCGTTGGTGAGTGCTTCGTCTCGCACCCGCTGGCCCACCACAGCACTCACGCCGTCATCTCGCATCGATACCCCGTAAAGGGCGTCAGCGATTTCCATGGTCCGTTTTTGGTGGGTGATGATGATCAGCTGCGAATCTTTTCGCAGCGTCCCCATCACATCCAGCAGGCGGCCCAAGTTGGCGTCATCTAGTGCCGCCTCGATTTCATCGAGGATGTAGAAGGGGCTCGGGCGGGCAATAAAAATGGCGATCAACAGGGCGACGGCAGCCAGCGAACGCTCACCACCAGAGAGCAGAGATAATCTCTCAATGTTTTTGCCTCGAGGGCGGACCGACACCTCAACACCGGTGGTGAGTGGAGCGTCAGGGTCGGTCAAACTCAGTGCCCCTTGACCCCCGGGGAACAACACCGGGAACACTTCATCAAAGGCCGCTTTCGTGTCGGCAAAAGCCGCCATAAACACATCACGCATGGTGTCGTCAATGTCGTCAACAATGGACAACAAATCCCGCTTGGAGGCGTTCACATCCTCGAGCTGTTCCACCAAGTATTGGTGGCGTTTTTCCATCGCATCAAACTCTTCCAACGCGAGGGGGTTTACTCGCCCTAGAGCATCCAACTGTTTTTGTGCCCGCGCTAAACGCTTCTGCTGCTCAGCCCGATCAAAAGGCTTCGTGGCGGGGGTCCAAGCCACACCATCTTCAGCCCCAGCATCCTCTGCGCCACCATCTTCAGCGCGACTGTCCTCAGCGCTGTCGGTGGGGGCAGCATCTTCCTCTTCCCCTTCTTGGAGGGGCACGGGCTGGTCGGGGCCGTATTCGCTGATCAACACGTCAAGGCTCAAGCCCAGTTCATCGGTGGCCTTTTGGGTCAGTTGGCCCAGTTGCAGGTTTCGTTCATAGATGTGCATTTCGACCGAGTGCACACTGTCGGTGAGCGCGGTCAGGCGCTCCCGTAATTGCGCTTCGCGCTGTCGAAGCGCGGCCGCTTTTTCGTCACTGGAGGCCCGTGCTGCTTCCAGTTCGGCGACCCGCCGTGACGATTCCTCCACACTGGCCCTCGCCACCCGCACGAGCGCGGGAGTAATCGCGGCGACGCTGGTGGAGCGACGGTGTAGCTCACGTCTCGCGGCAGCACGGTGGGCTTCTTTTTCCCGCTGGTCTAGCCATGCCTGGTGGCGCTGCTGGAGGGCCACTACCTGGGATTCTTGGTAACCCACGTGGGAGCGTGCTGCTTCAACAGCCACCCGGGCATCCACTTCCCCCGCACGCGCCAGTTCAAGGGCTTCCGCGAGAGCAGCACGACCGGATTCATCGACCGCGACGATGGGCTCTGGCTCTGCCTCACTGTGTTGTCCCGCGTTGTCTAGTGCCTCAGCAGCCAGCGACTTGGCTGCTTCTGCCTGGTCGACTCGGGCTTGCGCCCGCTCCCGCTCGCCCCTGGCCGAATCTAAGGTGGCGGCCAAACTGGAAAGCGCTTCGCTGCGCGCTGCCCTACTGGCTTCAAATTCACGCACTTCGGCTAGGGCTCGCTTTGCTTCGGCTGAGGCCTGCGTGGCGTCGTGTTGTGCCTGTTCCAGTCGGCTGGCCGCCCGTTCCACCTCAGTGGAGACCCGCTGGAGTTCCGTGGTGGCTTGGTCGCGCTCTGCGGTTAACTCCACGGCGCTTTGTTGTGCGCCACTTCCGGCTTGCACCCTGGTTCCAGAAAACAGGTCACCCGCTTTGGTGACAATGACGACGTCGGCGGGCAGCTCCGGGTGACCCACCCAGTGGGTGTTGATTTCGTCTAAATCCTCGGCGATAAACACCCGGTGAAGAACCCTCATGAGTCCTTCTGGGCCATTGGCGACATCAGCGGCTGAAACTAAACCTTCCAACTCGACACGCTCCGAGGTGGCGTGTACTTCATCGACGACGAGGGACAGCCTCGCATCGTCGCGGCCGCTCACCCCGCGGGTGAGATCGAGGGCCGCCTGACGGGTGGACACGACCAGTGCGTCAGCTAGTACGCCGAGCGCACGGGCAATGGCTTTTTCGAAACCGGGATTAATGCTGATGAGGTCGGCAACGCGGCCACGAACACCTTCTAGCTGCTCCCCGGTGCCCGCTTGGTCACTCTCCAACGCGAGGCTCAGTGTGTGCACTGTGGCAGCGAGGGCATCTTTTTCTCGCTCCAACCGGTGCAGTTCATGACGCAGAGTGTCTACGTGTTCTTCGGCTTCTGCTTCACGCCGCCAGGCGTCTTGCAGTGCGCCCTCAGCGCTGTCAGTGGATGCTTCTCCTGAGTCGTCCCCGTCAACCTGTGCGTCGTGCCATTGGCGCTCCAATTCCGCAATGCGCTCATCGGCTAACACCACGGCCTCTTTCGCGACGGCAACATCGGCAGTGGCATTTTCTAGTCGAGAGTGAGCCACCGCGAGCGCTTCTTGGCGCTCCTGGTTTTTTCGCAACCAGGTGTCTCGAGCAGCGCGGGATTGCTGTAGCTGTGTGTCAAACGCTTCTAGGGCAGCGCGGGCACTAGCAGTGAGGGCCGCTTTATCGCCCAGTTCGACTTCGGCTGCGGCGAGCGCCTGACGGGCCGTATCGACTAACCCTTCGGCCTCGTCGCGTTCGTCATCACTCACCCCGGGACCAATATCGCTTGCTTCACTCTGCTCGGCCAACAAGCTGACCCGCTCGGCCGCGAGCGCGTGGAGGGAGTCGATACGCTCGGCGACCTGTCGAAGTGAACTATCCACGCCGCGGGCTTCGGCGACTCCTGTGCTGGCCCGCTGTGCCTCGAGGGAGGCGCTTTCTTCCACGACACGGTCTAGTTCGGTCTGAACCAGGGCACGCTCACTGGCACTGGCGCCTTCACTGGCCTGGTAGTCGGCCAGTTCCCGCTGGAGGGTGGCGACATCGTCGGCGAGGAGACGCGATTTGGCGTCGCGCACCGCCGATTGAATACTTTGGGCTTCTCTCGCGACGTCTGCTTGGCGACCCAGGGGTTTGAGTTGACGACGAATTTCGTTGACGAGGTCTTGGAGGCGGGTGAGGTTGCCATCCATGGCTTCTAGTTTGCGAACCGTTTTTTCTTTCCGGCGGCGGTGCTTGGTAATCCCCGCTGCTTCTTCGATGAAGCGCCTACGGTCATCGGCGGAGGCGTAGAGGACACGGTCGAGTTGGCCTTGGCCGACTATGACGTGCATTTCTCGACCGAGCCCCGTGTCGGACAGGAGCTCTTGAACATCTAACAACCTGGCCGATTCTCGGTTGATGGCGTATTCGCTGGAGCCGTTTCGAAACAGGGTGCGAGAAATGGTGACCTCGGAGTAATCAATGGGCAACACACCATCAGAGTTGTCGATGGTGAGGCTCACTTCAGCTCGACCCAGTGGTCCCCTCGATTGGGTGCCCGCGAAGATGACATCTTCCATGGACCCACCGCGGAGGCTTTTTGCCCCCTGCTCGCCCATCACCCATGCCAAAGCGTCGACGACGTTGGATTTTCCGGAACCGTTTGGCCCCACCACGCAGGTGACACCAGGCTCAAACTGAAGGGTGGTCGGTTCAGCGAACGACTTAAAGCCCTTAATGGTGAGGGACTTTAGGTGCACCAACACTCCTACGCTGTGGCGATACCCCGAGCTGTTGCCCAGGAATTCTTCTGGCTAACCTACCCGTTTACGCGGTGTCGGTTGGCATCTGGGGCACCGAAACGACGAGCGATTCATAAACGGTTCCCGCACAATAGTGCGACCGCATCGCCCGCACGGCGTGCCATCTTGGCCGTAGGCCGAAAGCGACTGGGAGAAATACCCGCTTTGGCCGTTGACGTTCACGTACTGCCAATCAAAACTGGTGCCTCCTTCGGCCAATGCGTCCTGAAATACCTTTCGCACATGACCCAAGAGTTCTACCGCTTTGGCGTGGCTCAACCTGGATGCCGGGTAGTCGTAGTGCAGGCGGCTTCGATAGAGCGCCTCATCGGCATAAATGTTTCCCACCCCACTGGTGAGGCGCTGATCGAGCAGTACCCGTTTAATGCCGGAAGACTTTTTACGTATCGCTCTGGCGAGGACGACATCATCGACAGCCGGGTCGAGGAGGTCTCGTCCAATGTGGTGAACCTGGGAGGGCAACCTCGAATCCTCACCCCCACAACCGGCAGGGACCGGAGTACCCGTGCTGGGGCTTTTCCCATCAGTCGCTTCGACCAGGCGGTCGATGGCGAGTGAACCAAAAAGCCGTTGGTCGACAAAACCCCAGGTGATCGATTGCCCCGATGGGCTACGAAGCTCGAGCGACACACGAAGCAGTGCCCCAAACTGGTCCGGGTGTTCGCCCAAGAGCACCTGACCGGACATCCCCAAATGGCACACCACCGCCTCATCGCCCGGCCGATCGGGCGATGAGGGATCAGATAGCGGCAACCACAAAAACTTTCCTCGACGAATCGCGCCGCGGAGTGTCCGACCGACCAGGCGGTGAGTGAAGTCTTCTGCGGGGCCGTCGTGTCGCTTCAGCGCACGCGGATCAAATACGCGCACATCCTCAATCTGCCAGCCGGTGGAATACGGCTCGATCCCTCGCCTGACCACCTCGACTTCGGGTAGTTCGGGCATTTAGGAGCCTCGAAGCGCACTCAGAGCGTTGCGGGCGGCATCAATTTCGGACAGCTTCTTACTGCTTCCCACCCCGCGACCGACGGGTCCGGGAGAGTGTTGCGGGTGGTCAATAAACACGTCGGCACTAAACGTTTTTTGGTGATCAGGCCCGTCCTCGCTCAACACGTAACGCGGGGGCGGCAGCGCCCGGGAGGCGGCGAGTTCTTGTAGCGCCGTTTTAGGATCCGCCGTCTCATCAAAAGTGCGGGGGTCTTTGATGGTCTCGCCCATTAAGCCGATGACGACGTCATCGGCAGCTTTATGGCCCTGTTCGATAAACACGGCCCCGATTACTGCTTCTAGTGCATCGGCCAGCAGGGACGGTTTGGTGCGCCCATCAGTACGCTCTTCGCCTCGACCGAGCAGAAGAAAATGTCCGAGGCCAATCTCGGTAGCAACCTTCGCGAGGGCGTGAGTGGAGACGACGGCCGCGCGGCGTTTGGCCAATTCGCCTTCTGGCAGCTCGGGGTAGTGCTGGTAGAGCAGTGCGGTCACCGATTGGCCCAACACCGCATCGCCCAAAAACTCAAGGCGCTCGTTGTCGGCACCACCGTTTTCGTAGGCGTAACTAGAATGCGTCAGGGCATGACGAAGTGCCTCGTCAGAGACGCTGACCCCTAATGCCCGGCGCAGGACGTCCCAGTCGGGAGGGCTCATTGTTGGCCCGCCGTCTTCTTAAGCGTCGGAGACGCGGCGACCCTTGTACTCCATGAACAGCGGAGTGCCGTTGGAGTCTTCCACGACGTGAGCGCGGTGGGGAAGGCGATACACGGTGCGCCCGTTCTCCACAACTTTCACCAGCGTGGGAATTTCCGTCTTCCACTGCGAGCGACGTGCGTGGGTGTTCGCGCGGGATTTTCTCCGCTTGGGTACAGCCATGATCTGCCTTCTTTACTCTCTCGAGGTGCCATTCTCGTTGGTTGTGGGGTCTTGGTCCATCAGTTCTCGCAACGCTTCCCAGCGAGGATCAAGCCGGTCTTCCGTGTTTTCCTGCCAGTCGTCCGGGCGTTTTTCTCCCGTTTCCGGATCCAGTCCGGGACAGTCAGGCGAACACATCGGCTGGAACGGTAGCTGCAGAACTACTTGGTCGCGAACGACAATGCCCAAGTCGATGGTCTCATCGACCACGGAGCTATCGTAGCCGTCCTGGTCAAAATACGCGAATAGCTCGGTGAAATCCGTTTCGATATCGAGCTCTACCGGATCTAAACACCGCACACACTGCGCCGCAGCGCGTGTGTGAATCTCGCCGGAGGCGAGGATTCCCTCATGCACGCTTTCGAGTTGGCCAGATATTTCCACACTGGCGCCTTCAGGAACTTGAGCGACCGATTCGCCCCACACTTCAGGGGTCGACACCCGAAGGTCAAGCTCCCGCATCGACCCGGGTTTCCCCATCAGATCGTGCACGGGGAGAACAAAAGCAGAGTGTTGGGCCACGAGGCCAAAGCCTACCGGTAGGTCGGCTCAAGATTTCTGTTGGCCACCACGGGTCAGCGAGCGGCCCTACCAGGATGCTCTGAAGCGGCTGGGTGACCTAGTCGGGAAGGCCGTTGGTGTCGATGAAATCTTTCACGACTTGTGGGACGTAGGGAGAAATATCGCCACCCAGGCGGGCGACTTGTCGCACCAGTGAGCTGGAGACGTGGCCGTGGGCAGGGTCGGGCATCAAGAACACGGTTTCGATATCGGCCAGTTTTCTATTCACAATGGCCATCGGGGTTTCATAGGACACGTCAGCGGGTGAGCGCACCCCTTTGACCAAGACTTTTGCTCCCACTTCGACGCAGTAGTCCACGAGCAGGCCCACACTCCAGGAGGTCACCGTCACTCCAGTGATTCCTGCCTGCCCCAGCGCCTTTTCGATTAACGCCACGCGTTGGGCGATCGGCAGCAGGGCCTTTTTGTCGGGGTTGTGCACCACGACGACGTGTAATTGGTCAAAAAGGCCCTGTGCGCGCCTAATCACATCGAGGTGGCCCAGGGTGACAGGGTCAAAGGAACCGGGAACAACAGCGATCGAGGTCACGCAGTAAGCGTAGCGAAGGGGTATTAACGACGTGTTACGCCACTAGCTACGATCCAAATATTCGGCATCAATTTCTGCCAAACGCTCAGACAGGGCACCGCGCAACCCCGGGTAGTCGGCCAAATCGGGCGAAAGCGCCAATATGGCTTTCGCATCGGCTCTCGCCGATTCAATTAATTCCCCGTCCACACTCACGCGCACCAGTTTCAACCCGGAGCGTCCCCCCGACTGGTTCGCCCCCAAGACGTCACCTTCGCGGCGCAGTTCCATATCAATGCGCGCCAATTCGAAACCGTCCGTGGTGGACGCCACGGCGTCCAATCGTTGCCTTGCCATCGACTCGGCCGGTTGGTGGGTCACCAATAAACACACGCCAGGCAGGCCCCCTCGACCGATGCGTCCGCGCAGTTGGTGTAGTTGGCTGATTCCAAACCGGTCAGCGTCCATCACGATCATCATCGTCGCCTGTGGAACATCGACACCGACTTCAATCACTGTGGT
The DNA here is from genome assembly GCF_002950575.1 of Pontimonas salivibrio. NCBI lineage: Bacteria > Bacillati > Actinomycetota > Actinomycetes > Micrococcales > Microbacteriaceae > Pontimonas > Pontimonas salivibrio. The sequence goes on along the minus strand of NZ_CP026923.1, from coordinate 545,140 downwards.
GGCCACCAACAAGTCGAGATCACCAGAGTGGAAAGCGGACATCACGTCCTCTTTTTCTTTACTGTCCAATCGGCCGTGGACAACACCAATATGTCTATTGCCCAACAGTTCATGCTCTTTCAGGGTGGCGGCGAGCTCGAGCACTGCCGTGAGCGGCCGGGCTGGCTCACCATCGGCCTGACCGTCTTCCACACCAGCCACCTGGTCGGGGTAGCCGGCACCATCGACGCCGTCGTCAACACCTTCTGTCACCCCGGTCTGGTCGATCGCCGGGGCCACCACAAACACTCGGTGTCCGGCCTCGATTTCTTCATCTGCTCGCTGCCAGACCCGGGAAAACCAAGCAGGGTTTTCCGCCAACGCCACCACGTGGGTGGTCACCGGTTGTCGACCGGCAGGCACCCCCCGAATGGTGGAAATGTCGACATCACCAAAGACGGTCATGGCGACTGTGCGGGGAATGGGGGTGGCGGTGAGGACCAACACGTGCGGGTTTGAGCCTTTATGGCGCAGCACATCGCGCTGGGTCACCCCAAAACGGTGTTGTTCGTCAACGACGACTAACCCCAAGTCGTGAAACTGGGTCGAGTCGCTCAGCAGGGCGTGGGTGCCCACCACAATGCGGGACTGACCGGAGGCAATCATGAGTTCTGCTTTTTTGCGCTCTTTAGCTCCTATCCCACCGGTGAGCAGAGTGGGGGCCAGTTCACTGGCGAGGTCTGGACCCAACGTGTTCACGATGGAGCGGAAATGCTGACTGGCAAGAACTTCCGTGGGGGCAAGCAGTGCCGACTGGCCGCCATCTTCAGCGACTTGAACAATCGCACCCAGTGCGACGACCGTTTTTCCAGAGCCCACTTCACCTTGAATGAGGCGGTGCATGGGAACTCCCGAGGCCAAGTCGGAGGCAATCTCAGTCGCCACCGCCTGCTGATCCTCGGTCAACGAAAACGGCAAACCTTCTCGAAAACGCCGACCCAAACCACCCGGTTCCCGAACAATCGTGCCCTTCGCTTCGGCCACCGCACGCTGTTGTAAGAGTGCGAGCTGCAACACCAACGCTTCGTGAAAGCGCAGGGTATCCCTGGCTTTTTGCCACTGGCTCTCCGATTCAGGCCGGTGAATGTGATTCAGTGCAACGCTTAAGTCCACCAACGTGTGGCGTGATTTCAGCTCGTCGGGAACCGGGTCGGCCACTTCTTCCAGCTGGTCCAAGACTGTCGCGATTGCTTTCTGGATCTGCCAACTAGCCAGTGTCGATGTGGCCGGGTAGATGGGGATTGGGGTTTGCGCCCACGCTTTCGAGCTTTCCTCGGTAGGGGGCGCATCGTCAAAAAGTTCATAGTCGGGGTGGGCGAGTTGTTTGCCACCACGGAAACTGCTGACCTTGCCGGCGAAAATGCCTCTCGCCCCGGGTCGTAAATCGCGGGCACGCCACGCTTGGTTGAAAAAGGTCAGGGTCACCACTCCGGTGCCATCGGTGATGACCACTTCCAGCAGGGAACCTTTTTTGTTTCGCATCAGCCGGTCAGTGACGGAGACCACTTCGGCGACCAGGCTCACCGGCTCCCCCAGGGCAATGCCCTGCAAGGACGTCAGTTCCCCCCTCGTGGCATAACGCCTGGGGTAGTGCTCCAGCAGTTGACCCACCGTGGTGTAACCGAACGCTTTTTTGAGGGCGCGCTGGGTGCGATCGCCCAACACCTGGGCTAATGCGCTCTCCCGGGTAATCGCCACACTTCGAGGCTACCCGCCTCCACCACACCACCCGGTAGCGTGTTCACATGGCGCGCATCATCGCCGGCGAAGCCGGATCGTTGCCACTAGAGGTCCCTCAAGGTCCGACTAGGCCCACCAGCGACCGAGTACGAGAAGCCATGTTCTCCGCCCTGGCCAGTCGCATCAATTTCACTGACCTCAAAGTGCTGGACTTATTTGCCGGGTCCGGCGCACTGGGGCTTGAAGCCCTCAGTCGCGGCGCGAGCACACTGATCGCGGTGGATTCGAATAGGGCTGCCTGCACAGCCATCAGAACCAACAGCCAGCGGCTAGAAAAAGCCCTCACCCGCCCTGTCAGTAGTGATGTGCGCTGCCGGAGCGTCAGTGCCGCACTGGCCACACTGCCGGGCGATGCCACCATCGACCTGGTCTTTATCGACCCACCCTACGAACAGCCCTCCGAAGAAATCATCGAGACTCTAGGGGCCCTCAAGCCACTGGTTAACCCCGAGGCGACGATTGTGGTGGAGCGCTCGACGCGCACCACCGAGCCTGATTGGCCTGAATGGCTGACACTGTTGGGCACCAAAACTTATGGCGACACCCGAGTATTCACACTGTCCCGGTAAGGGTCCCAACCACCACGCTCAATATCTGGTGCCACGCCGGAGACCGTCACCCGAGGAGTTGCCACGCCGTCAATACTCACACCGCCAGTACTGACCTCCCCCGTGCCCACAGCGTCTGCTGATGGCTCAAAGTCACGCACCACACCGACGGGGTGAAAACCCTCCGGCAGGGTGACCTCCGGGGGGAAGGTCGCCAAGAGCCCGTGATCTTCACCACCCATTAACCAGGCATCATCAACCACCGCATCACCATCAAAGTCGATGGCCACATCGCTGGCCTCTGCCAAACGGGTTGCATCGAGTACCAACCCGTCACTGACGTCCATCATCGCGGTCGCGTGCGCGGCGGCAGCAGCTGGCCCGTGATCCAGATCAATGCGTGGAGCGAGGTGGTGGAGCACTTCTGGTTGGCTTCGAAGCTCCGCCAACACTGACGGGTCGAGCACTCCCCCCGCCTGGGTGGTGTGTTCGTTCAGGATTCGAAACCCCCGCTCTGACACACCAGGCTCACCGGTCACCGCCACAACGTCGCCTGGACGGGCGCCTGATCGAAGCACCGGGTGAAGCCCAAAAAGTTGACCGAGCACGGTCACAGACAGGGTCAGTTGTGGGGCGGTGGAGAGATCACCACCCAACACCCCCGCCTCGGGGGCCATATCGGATAGGCCTTTAGCGACCCCCCGGGCGATGCCGACCAGGTCGGCCACGGGAGAATCCGGCGGAGCGGCGAGACCAATGATGACCCCCAGTGGTCTGGCGCCCATCGCCGAAATGTCGGCAAGATTGCTCGTCATGGCTTTATAGCCAATGTCTTCCGGGTGGGACCAATCCCGGCGAAAATCGGGCCCCTCAACCATCATGTCGCAGGTGGTGACCACCTCGGGTGCGTGTAACCCCACGACGGCAGAATCGTCCCCCGGTCCGACCGTCATCCCGCTCGCGCTTGGCAGCAGGGGCAAAATCCTGGCGAGCGTTCCCCGCTCACCCAGGTCGGCTACGGTCAGGGGTTTTTCCAAGTGCTCGGCCACACCCCCACGGTAGCCTGAAGGGGATGGGCAGATGGCGCACCGTGCTGACTTTCGCCGCCGTGGCGATGATGACACTTTCGGCGTGCGCTCCCACAGTGCGCCTACAACCGGCCCCAGAGGCCAACGCGGTCGAATGCGCCAACATGATGGTGCGCCTGCCCGATTCGATCGGTGAACTCGAGAGGCGAAGTGTGGACGCCCAATCGACAGCCGCCTACGGTGACCCGACGGCGGTGATCGTGCGCTGCGGTCTGCCACGGCCCGGGCCTTCTACATTGCCCTGTGCCACCGTCGACGGCGTGGATTGGTTAATTGATGACGGCGACCAACCGCGCTTTGTGTTCCTCAGCTACGGCCTCGCCCCCGCGACAGAAGTCATTGTCGACTCTGATCGGGTTTCCGGAACTGAGGCGCTCCAAGCCTTAAGCGGCGCCGTGGCCAGCCAATCGGCACCGGTCGGCGCATGCTTGGGCGCCGAAGACGTCTTCAGCGAGTAACGCTGCCCCCAGCCATCAACTGACCACATCCATCACCTGGCGACACCCATCACCTGACCACACCCACTACATAGTGGCGCGTGGCTGGGCGTTTATGGCTTAGGAGCCCATCCCGACAAGCTTGCCGGCAATACCACCAGCCGCTTTTAGGGCGATGCCCTGCGAGAAGCCTGCTTGTGGCCAACGAATACGCCGCTCCACGGCTTCTCGGAGGGCATCGGTGAGCACTTCAGCGGGCGGTCTGGTCGGTGACCACAAATACAGCGACAGTGCACCGGGAATGGTGTTCACCTCGTTGACATAGACACTGTCATCGGCTGGATCCCACAACAGGTCCACGCGGACAATGCCGGTAAGCCTGGTCACTTCGGCAACAGCTGTTGCTAATTCGACAGCGCGGGAAGCAACCACGTCGGGTACTTGGGCGGGGAACTCCCGGGGCGCGTGGGTGAGCCCCGCGCCGCCTTCACCTTGGAGGTATTTTTCCTGGTAGCTATAAACCCCACCAGCTCCAGAAGATTCTGCGTCTTTGTCTCCTCGAAGCGGGCGCTCAAGCGCAGTTAATTCGAGGGTGGGATAGGTGCGAAAGGAAATGTTCAGATCGACAATGTCGGCCCGGTAGGGCTCAATGACGGCACCGTTTTTCAGGTGCGGGCTCGAATCGGCCAATGCTCTAGCGGTATCGATGTCGTCCACGATTTCAATTCCGATGGAGGACCCCCCGAAACGGGGTTTCACAATGTAGGGGCCGGCGAACTCCGGCGTGCTGGTGTGGGATACGTGTTGGCGGGGCAAGCTCGGGATACCGGCATTAGCTAACAGGCCCGCGAAGGCGAGTTTGTCCATTCCCACCGCGCCCGCATACAAGCTGGAGCCCGTGTGCGGGATGCCCAAGAGTTCACACACAAAAGCAGCCCCGCCGCCTTCGCCGCCCCCACCGTGGAAACACAGCAGTGCGGCATCGACGTCAAGCCGCTTCGAGCCCATACCTTTTTTCAGGTAGAGGCCTGGTTGTCCGCCAAGGCGGACATCGAGTTCTTTGGAACCAGAAGGTGATCCTTCCAGGTAGTCCTTCGCTTCGGTGTTGTCAGGTACGAGAAGCCATTGACCGTTAGGGGCGACGTAGACCGGCTGAATGGTGTGTCCGGCACTTCTCAGGACACGTTCTGCTTGCAGCCCGGTCAGGATAGAAATTTCGTGTTCGGGACTTGGTCCACCGAAGATGACCGTCCAGGTGTTGTTCGCACTCATCGAGCCTGACCTCCACAGTGCCGACCGGGACGTTTAGGGGTAGTGGTCGGGCAGATCGTTCTCGTAGAGAATAACGTCCCCAGGCTTTGCCTCGTGGAGCACCGCACCGACGGCCTCATCTCGGGTGAGAAACACTTTCGTGTCAGCCCCCGCACCGGAGAGCAGCGCCCGACGGTTGGTGAGACCCACGGCGTAGCACACACCGTCGGCGGCGGTGATTGCTTCGCCCAGTTCCCGGTTGCGCGTCGCCTGTAGGCCGCCCAGTTCCACCATTCCCGGGGTCACCACGAAAAGCCTCCCGCCGCGTTCCGCGGCGAGCTCCTTCGCTCCCGCGATGGCCCGGGCTGCCCCGGGTGGGTTGGAGTTGTAGGTGTCGTCAATGATGGCCACACCGGATTCTGTGGTGGCCACTTCTGCGCGGTGCGCGGCGACGGGCAGGTCACCAAGGGACGCGAGGGCTTTATCGGAGGGGACATCCAGGGCCCACGCAATACCCAGTGCGACGGCAATGTTGATGCCGTGGGCGAGTAGGGGAATTTCCGTGGACACGGGTGTGGCCTCTGGTCCATACGTCACGGTGCCCGCTTCAGCGTCAAGACTGACGTCGGCTTCTAACCCTTGAGCACTGACGGTCACCACCAGGGTTCCCCTCGCCCGGCAGGTCTCTGCCAGGGCGACAAGTTCTGGTTGGTCGACGGGCAGGACGACGACGGACGCATTTTCGGTGATTTCTGATTTGGCCCGCAGGATGGCTTGGTGCGAACCGAGTCGTTCATAGTGGGCCTCACCGATCACGGTGATCGCACCAATGTAGGGCGGGAACCATTTCGAGAGTTCCCGAATGCGGCCTTCCGCGTTCATCCCCATTTCGGCAACAAACACTTCCGTGCCGGGGGCAAGTTTGTCGTTGATGGACCGCGACAGCCCCATCAGGTTGTTAAAGCTCGCCGGTGAGGCCACCACGTCGTAGCGGCTGGCGAGAATTTGCGCGGCATAGCCTTTGGTGGAGGTTTTGCCGTAAGAGCCGGTAATGGCCACAATCTGTGGGTCGACCCTCCGAAGCGTTTCTTGCGCACTGGTCAAATACGGTTTTTGCAGCAACCGCTCCACCGGCCACAACAGCACCAGCGACAGGTCCGTGATGAGGGCTTGGAGGATGACGGGCACGAGGGCTCCTGCTGGACCTAGAAACCACGCCGATACTGCCGCGAGGGCAAACAATAACACGGCGTTAACGACCGCCACCCGAATCAGTCGCCCTGTCCACGCGACAGCTTTCGTTTCGCCCATCACCGGCATTCGCCACGGCGAGAGTGCGGCCACCAGCGGGGCAAGAACCACCAACCAGGCGGCAACACCCAGCCCAAACGGGGCAGCGACATAACCGGCTAAGGCGAGCACTATGGCGAGCGCCCACCAGAGCACACTCATGGGGCGGCGCAGTAACCACAGGCGTTCAATGCGGCTGACTTCGCCGGGTAAGTATTGGACACGCTGTGCAACGCGCAACCAGCGCAACTGGCCGATTACCAACGAGGCCGCGAGAGTCAACGTGGTAACGACGACCAGGAGTTCGAAGCCAATCACCGGGTCACATCTCCTCGTTGTTTAGCCGGCGATCAATCGCCGCGCGAAGGCCTGCCACCAGTGTCTCATCGAGCAGATGCTCGGAGTTGGGCACCACGCTGAGGCGACCCTTGGGTAACACTTCCAAGGTCTTTTTCGCGACATCGAGTGGGGCGGGTTTATCGAATTCGCCCCACACCAATTCGACGGGCATGTCCAGACCTGATGCGTCATCCAGGTAGTCCTCCCCCACGGTGTGGACAAGGATTTCTCGCATGACGCCCTCAGCGTGGCGGTAGTCGGCGGAGCCAAAACGTCGCCTGGCCTGTTCCAGTTGGGATTCGGGAACGAGACCCACGCTTCGTAGGAAACGGATGAACGCATAGCGAGGGTCGGGGCCTTTCGCCGGATGCAGTTTCGTCATCGGCACCCCGGTGAGCACCAGTGCCCGCACACGGCTGGGGTAGGCAGCGGCCAATCTCACCGCAATACGCCCCCCAAAAGAGTGACCCAGCAGGATGGGGGGATTTTCTTCATCGAGGGCGGGCAGGAGCCAGCGGGCATAATCTGCCGGTCGCCACGCTGTGGGCGGCGGATCGACAACGCCGAAGCCGGGAAGCTGCACGGCCGCCGCCGAATAGCCCTCCAACACGCTCTGGAAGTCGCTGGCGTTTCGTCCCCAACCGTGCAGGGCGATGATGTCTACCGGGCCGCTGCCAAAGCGCTCAGCAATGACCGAACCGTCAGCGTAGGAGGCGAGCACGCGTCTTATTCTCCCTGTGGCTCATCAGAGTCGGTGGCGAGGTGTGGGGCGAGCTCCGCCGGGTCTAACTCGCCGTGGAGTACCTGTTGGACCTGCATGACAATGGGCATCGACACACCCCGCGAAGAGGCCAGCTCTAATACCGGTGTCACCGCTTGGAGGCCTTCCGCGGTTTGGTTCATCCGGCGCACCACGTCGTCCAAGGCGTAGCCTTGGCCGAGTAGTCGCCCGGCGGTGTTATTTCTCGACAGCGGTGATTCGCAGGTCGCAATGAGGTCACCGAGGCCTGCAAGGCCCGACATGGTGTGCGGTTCTGCGCCAAAGGCCGCCGCAAACGCACTGATTTCTGCCAACCCGCGGGTGATGATGGAGGCTTTCGTGTTTTCGCCGTAACCCACACCGTCTGCGATACCCACAGCCACGGCGATGAGGTTTTTCAACACTCCCCCGAATTCGGTACCCACGACGTCGTAGTTGACAAACATCCGGAAATACGCCGTGGTGGCTTGTTTAGCGACCGCGGCAGCGGTGTCCGCATCGACCGACGAGGCCACGGCGGCGGTGGGTTGTTCTTTCGCGATTTCTAGTGCGAGGTTTGGCCCGCTGATCACCGCGATGCGCTCTAGTGGGAGCGCCGTCACGTCGTGGATGACTTGGGACATGCGAAGCCCAGTGCCCGATTCGACACCTTTCATCAAACTCACCAGGCGGGTGTCGGGGGCAATCAGCGGCGTGATGGCTTCGAGGTTTTCCCGCAGGGTTTGACTGGGTACCGCCAGGTACACGGTGTGAGCCGAAGCAACGGCCTCTTCAAGATCCGTGGTGGCCGTCAGCGAAGAGGGCAAGTTAATCCCCCGCAGGTAGTCACTGTTACGACTGGTTTCTCGTATCTCTCGGGCCACTTCGCTTCGGCGTGCCCACAGCGTGACGTCGCCTCCGGCGTCGACAAGAATTTTGGCAAACGTGGTCCCCCACGATCCCGCACCCACTACCGCAATGTCAGTCATCGGCCCCTCCCCGGCTCGGTCCCCTGGGGTTCATAGATCGTCTCCGGTGGTGTCTCGCCGCGAAGCGAGGCCACCAGATCTTGGATGGCGTGCATGAGGGCGTCGGTGGCCTCATCGAGTAGTACCCGGGTGATGGGACGGCCCTGAAAGGCCTCAAGGTTCATCGCCTCACCCACCACAACGTTGATCCGGGGCCGAGGAATAACGGAAAGGGATTTTCCATAACGGGCCATCAGGTCTTGGGTGCCCCAGTGGGCTGCCGGGTAAAGGGGTATTCCCGATTCGAGGGCCATTCGAATCGCCCCCGTTTTTCCCTTCATGGGCCACAAATCGGGTTGCCTCGTCAGGGTCCCCTCGGGGTACACAATCAAGCCCTGGTTTTCACTGATCAACTGGTTGGCAGCGCGCAGGGCACCACCGGTGGAACTCGCCCCGCGCTCGACCGGAATTTGCCCCGTCGCTCGAAGCAAAAAGCCGACAACGGGAATCTTAAACAGCGAGGCTTTGGCTAAAAACCGCGGGGTGCGCCCCAGTCGCCACACGGCAACCCCCATCACGATGGGGTCAATTTCGCTGTGGTGGTTGGGCGCAACAATGAACGGCCCAGTACGGGGAAGGGTGGAGTCTTTCGTGACGGTGAGGGTCACAAAAGAGTTAAACAACGGGAGGATGAGGACTTCGATGAGTCGCCACCAGAAGCCGGGGCCACGCTGTGATGCCACCGGGTTAACCCCTCAGCTCGAACGAAGCTCCTAGCCCTTCGAGCTTTTCCCACAGGTGTTCGTAGCCGCGCGAAATAATGCCGACGTTGCTCACCACCGATTCACCTTCGGCGGTGACCGCAGCAATGATGTGACTAAACCCACCGCGCAGGTCGGGTACCCGAATATTTGCTCCGTGGAGCGGGGTCGGCCCGGTGATGACGGCCGCCTGCTCGAGGGGCCGGCGGGGAACCCGCCGGGTGATACTCGCAATGCCTTCCTTGTGCACCTCGATGCGTGCCCCCATATCCACCAGCGCTTCGGTGAACCCGAAGCGTTTCTCGTAGACGGTCTCATGCACGATGGATTGGCCTTGTGCTTGGGTGAGCGCGACGACCATGGGTTGTTGCCAGTCGGTCATGAAACCCGGGTGCACGTCGGTTTCCACCACCACCGGGTGAAGCTCACCCCCGGGGTGTCGAAATTCGATGCCCTCGGGTTTGACCGTGAACTCGCCACCGACTTTGCGGTACACATTCAAAAAGGTCATCAGGTCGAGCTGTTCGGCGCCGCGCACAAAAATGTTGCCCCTTGTGGCTAACGCGGCGGCAGCCCAACTGGCTGCCTCGTTTCGATCAAAGATTGCTTTGTGCTCGTAGGGGCCTAGGGAATCCACACCCTCGATGAGGATGGTTCGGTTGGTTTCCACCGAAATGATGGCGCCCATTTTTTGCAGCACCTGAATCAGGTCCATGATTTCTGGTTCCACTGCGGCGTTGATCAGTTCGGTGACGCCTTTGGCCCGCACTGCGGTGAGCAGCACCTGTTCGGTGGCTCCCACACTGGGGTAGGGCAGTTCTACTTTCGCCCCGGTGAGGCGCTTGGGTGCCCGAAGGGCGATGCCATCGGGAGACTTTTCGACTTCTGCACCGAATGCACGTAGCGCATCGAGGTGGAAGTTGATGGGACGATCCCCGATGTGGCAACCGCCGAGGTCGGGCACGAACGCTTCACCCAGTTGGTGAAGCAGTGGACCACAAAACAAAATCGGGATGCGACTAGAGCCCGCGTGGGCATCAATTTCGGCAAAGTGTGCCGATTTTACCCCTCTGGGGTCGAGCGTCAGCTCACCCGGAGCAGTGTCGGTGACGCTGACGGCGTGGGCTTCAAGAAGTCCCCTCACAACGGCGACGTCGCGAATGACGGGAACGTTGGAGAGGACGCTAGGTTCGTCGGCGAGCAGTGCCGCGACCATGGCTTTGGTGACAAGGTTTTTCGCCCCGCGAACACCCACTTCGCCGACGAGGGGTTTGCCGCCGTGAACGGCGACGACATCGGCTTGTTCGGGTGAGACCGCAGCCGGAGTCGTCGTCGGGGTTGCCGACACCGGGTTCACTTAACCCCCCAGAACGGGAAGTGTTCGAGGGCGCCACGACGCTCTCGTGGTTTCGAAGGCGTCGATTGCGTCTTCGTGGCGAAGGGTGAGACCAATGTCATCAAGTCCTTCCATCAGTCGCCAGCGGGTGTAGTCGTCGATTTCAAACGGTGCCGTTATCGCTCCACACCGTACCTCACGGCTGGCCACATCCACGGCTACCTCTTGGCCCGGGTGTGCCTCAAGTTCAGCCCAAATGGCTTCCACAATCTCTTGGGGCACGGTCGCGACCACAAGACCCTGTTTTCCGGCGTTACCGCGGAAGATGTCGCCAAAGCGTGAAGAGATGACGGCGCCAAAACCAAAATCGCGCAGCGCCCACACGGCGTGCTCTCTGGATGAGCCGGTACCAAAATCCGGTCCAGCCACTAACACTCGAGCCTTGTCGTAGGGCGGGTTGTTCAGGATGAACTCGGGGTCTTGACGCCACTCATAAAACAGCGCGTCGTCGTAGCCGGTTTTGGTGATGCGCTTGAGAAACTTTGCGGGAATGATTTGGTCGGTATCCACGGTGGAGCGTCGAAGGGGGGCGCCCACTCCTTCGACCAGGCTGACTGTGTCCATTAGGCGACCACCTCAGCAATCGAATAGGAGGGAATGTCGATTCCCAGGTCAGAAGGACTAGACAGTGTTCCTCGAATCGCTGTCGCAGCAGCCACCAGGGGTGAGACCAGGTGGGTTCTCGCACCGCGACCTTGGCGGCCTTCAAAGTTTCGATTGGACGTGCTCGCGGCACGCTCACCGGGTTGCAACTGGTCCGGGTTCATCCCTAAACACATGGAACAGCCGGCGAAGCGCCATTCGGCGCCAAACTCTTCAATGACTTTGTGGAGGCCTTCGGCTTCTGCTTCAAGCCGGACCCTGGCAGAACCCGGGACGACCATGACGCGAACGCCGTCCGCTTTTTTCTGACCTTTGATGATGGAGGCGAAAGCACGTAGGTCGTCCAGGCGTGAGTTTGTGCACGAGCCCATAAAGACCACATCGACGGGAATATCTTTCATCCGGGTTCCCGGTTCAAGCTCCATGTAATCCAGTGCGCGCTCAGCCGCGTGACGATCGACCTCGTTGGTGAAAGAAGAGGGTTCCGGCACCGACTCATTAAGGGGAACACCTTGACCGGGGTTTGTCCCCCAAGTCACAAAAGGCTCCAACGTATTGGCGTCGAGGAATACTTCCGCATCGAATACGGCGTCATCGTCGGTGCGAAGCGTCTTCCAATACTCCACCGCCGCGTCCCAATCGTCACCTTGAGGGGCGTGGGGGCGATTCTTCAAATACGCAAAAGTTGTCTCGTCGGGGGCGACCATCCCCGCCCGGGCGCCGGCCTCAATGGACATGTTGCAAATGGTCATCCGGCCATCCATCGACAGCGACCGGATGGCACTGCCACGGTATTCGATGACATAGCCCTGGGCACCCTGGGTGCCGATTTGGGCAATGACGGCCAAAATGATGTCTTTTGCGGTCACACCGGGGCGAAGGGAACCTTCCACGGTGACCGCCATGGTCTTAAATGGCGCCAGCGGCAATGTTTGGGTGGCCAACACGTGTTCGACTTCGCTGGTGCCAATACCAAACGCCATCGCCCCGAAAGCACCGTGGGTGGAGGTGTGTGAATCACCACACACCACGGTGATACCCGGCATGGTGAGGCCCAGTTGTGGCCCGACGACGTGCACAATGCCCTGTTCGGCGTCACCTAAAGAGTGCAGGCGAATACCGAACTCTTCGGCGTTGGTGCGAAGGGCCGCCACCTGTTGCCTCGAGTTGGGCTCGGCGATGGGCTTATCGATGTCGATGGTGGGGGTGTTGTGGTCTTCAGTGGCAATGGTGAGGTCTGGTCGACGCACGGGTCGCCCCGATTGGCGCAGGCCATCAAAAGCCTGCGGACTGGTCACTTCGTGCACGAGGTGGAGGTCAACGTAGAGAAGGTCAGGCTCGCCGTTTTCGCCTTTTTTGACAAGGTGGTCAGCCCACACCTTTTCGGCCAAGGTCGATGCAGCGGGGCGTGAATGCGTATCTGCCGCCATGATCCCTCCCTTTCTCCTCTCGTCCCCGCAGGTCAGTGAGCAACTCGTCGTCACCACTGTGACTAACCACTGTGACTACTAGTCACTGTCTGTCACTGCCGGGGCGACCGCGTGACTACGCGGTGTGCCGTCCAGTTTAGCGCTTAGTTCTTGGCGTCACTCTGGTCGACGTGTTCTGGCTCCGGCAGGACGATCGCACCAGTGTCGAGGTCTTTTTTCAGTTTCATCAGGCTCGCCACGACGGCGATCGTCATCGCCACAACGATGACGATGAGTGACTCCCAGGTGCCGATCACGGGCACCCAGTCGACGTGCTCGCCACCGTTGATGAAGGGCAGTTCGTTGGTGTGGAGGGCGTGGAAGACCAACTTCACTCCAATGAAGCCGAGGATGAAGGCGATCCCGATGTGCAGGTAAGCCAATTTGTCGATGAGGTCACCGAGGAGGAAATAGAGCTGGCGAAGCCCCATCAGGGCGAACACGTTGGCGGTGAACACAATGAAGGGACTCTCGGTGATGCCGTAAATGGCGGGAATGGAATCCACCGCGAAGACGACATCGGCGGTGCCGATGGCGATGAGGACGACGAGAATCGGCGTCCAACGCTTTTTCCCGTCTTCGATGATGCGAAATTTCATCCCGTCGTAGGTGTTGGTCATGTCGATGCGGGTGCGAAGGAAACGGATGACCGCATTTTCCCTCTGCACGTCATCTTCACGACCACTGGAGAGTTGTTGGATGGCCACCACCAGGAGGAAGGCTCCGAAGACGTAGAAAATCCAACTGAAGCTGGCAATGAGGGCCGCGCCCAGCAGGATAAAAATGCCCCGAAAGACGATGGCCAACAAAATCCCCACCATGAGCACTTCCTGCTGGTAGCGCTTGGGCACAGAAAACGACGCCATGATCAGCACAAACACAAACAGGTTGTCCACCGACAGGCTGTATTCGGTGACCCAACCGGCCAAAAACTCCGAACCGTATTGTTCACCGGAGAAAATAAACATCGCCCAGGCAAACACCAACGCCAACGCCACATAAAAACCGACCCACAGGGCCGACTCCTTTGTGGAGGGGACGTGGGGCTTCCACACCACGCGCAACAAATCGAGAAGCAAAATGAGGCTCAACACAATCAGCGAGCCCACTTCAAACCACAACGGGATAGACAGTTCCACACTCACACCTTTGTTCCATCGGACAATACGGTGTTCGAACGTCTCTCCCCAGATGACACCATCTGCTACCGGCCGGGATGATTAACGTCATCCGAGTTGACGACAGGCAGAGTCGGGATACTCCCCTAAGAACGTCCCCAGCTTAACCCCGTGCCCGAAAGGGCCTGCACCGAAGTGCCGAATCGAGACGTGGTGACCCCAGCGGGATTCGAACCCGCGTTACCGCCGTGAGAGGGCGGCGTACTAGGCCGCTATACGATGGGGCCGCGCCGTAGACAGTCGATTATCGCACGAAATCGCCAGCACACAAACCCTGCCACCGAAGCAGGTGACGCGGAGCCAGTAACCTGAAGTCGTGGCCAACGTCGTGATCGCCCCCGATTCTTTTAAGGGCTCCCGCTCGGCAATAAGAGTTGCTGAAGCCATCGCCACAGGGTGGCGCACGGTTCGCCCCAGTGACCACTTGAGTGTCTTGCCGATGGCCGACGGCGGCGAGGGGACATTGGACGCCATCGCCTATGCAACCCCACAGGCCACTTGGCACCACGACAGCGTCACCGGGCCAGAAGGCTCCCCCGTCGAGGCGTCCTGGTTGATGCTGCCCGACCAGACCGCCGTGCTTGAGCTGGCCCAAACATCTGGGCTGCCCCTGATGAGTGCGCCTGATCCTCTTAACGCCACCACAAAAGGTCTGGGGGAACTCATCGCGATCGCAATCAACCGCGGTGCAACGGGGGTGATGATCGGATTGGGAGGCTCTGCCACCACCGATGCCGGCTTAGGGGCAGTGGAAGCCTTAGGGGCCACAGTCTCCAAGAGCGACGCTCACCCCACGGGGGCAATCGGTGTGACTGGGGTCGATACCAGCGGCCTCCACCAGCCGCCCGTGAGAGGAATCACTCTGCTCAGTGACACCACGGCAGTGATGTTCGACGCCCCGTCAGTGTTTGGCCCCCAAAAAGGCGCGACCCCGGATGATGTTCGGGGACTCGAGGAGGCTTTTTCCCTCCTCGTCGCCCACAGCCCGCAGCACTCAACACATCTGACTCCGGGCTCTGGCGCGGCAGGGGCGACCGCCTGGGGCTTGATGACGTTTTTGGGTGCGACGATCCAAGATGGTGCCGCTTTTGTCGCTGACCTAATTGGTGTCACAGAAGCCCTGAAGAGTGCTGACCTGGTGATTACTGGGGAGGGAAAGTTTGACCACACGAGCCTTCGAGGCAAAGTGGTGGGGCATATCTATGGCCTGGCGTCTGCCACCCACACCCGTGGGGCACTGCTCGTCGGCACCTCAGATGACACGGTCTTAGAGGGTTGGAGTATTTCCCGATTGGTCGATTCTGCACCGTCCACAGAAGAAGCAATCCGGAATCCAGAAACCCACCTCATCAGCGCCGCGGCACAACTCGCCCGCGGTTACTAGGCCTGCGCTTGGGGCGCGCTGCGGCGACTGAGAAGGTTAACAAGAATGTGGCTGGGGTGCCTGGACTCGAACCAAGAACAACTGAACCAGAATCAGCCGTGTTGCCAATTACACCACACCCCACCAGGCTGGCGCCGGCTTTCTACCCTAGTACACCTCTAGAGGCTCTGGCGGAGCGAGCGAAGCCTCGCGAGGCTCGAATCCTTTCCCAAGATTTCCATCGACTCAAACAGTGGCGGGCTGACCCTGCGCCCTGAGATTGCCACCCGAAGCGGGGTGAACGCGTGTCGAGGTGAAAGCTCCATCCCTTCGACTAAGGCTTCACGCAGGGTCTCCTCCAGGGCCCCGGTGGTCCACGACTCGAGGCCCTCTAATGCCGACACCGAAGCGTCTAGTACATCGTCTGCGCCTTCGCGCAGGGTCTTTCGCCCCTCGTCGGTGATTTCCAGATCCTGATCGGCGGTGAGGGCAAAGCCCACCATGCCCGGGACCTCCCCGAGTAACCCCACCCGGGGTTGCACGTGGGGCAGGAGGGCTGTGAGGACCTCGCGTTGCGAGGCGGTGGGCTCAGCACCAATAAGCCCTGAGTCTTGGAGGTAGGGCAGGCATCTGGCTAAGAAATCCTCCGGGGCCAGCATGCGCAAGTGGTCGCCGTTAATAGATTCGGCTTTTTTCTGATCAAAGCGCGCCGGATTGGGGTTCACATCTGCCACATCGAATGCGGCAATCATTTCTTCCAGCGTGAACACGTCACGATCGGGGGCAATCGACCAGCCGAGCAGTGCCAAATAGTTCAGTAAGCCTTCGGGGATGAAGCCCCGCTCGCGGTGGAGGAAAAGGTTTGATTCGGGGTCACGCTTGGACAGTTTCTTGTTGTTTTCGCCCATCACGTAGGGGAGGTGACCAAAACGGGGAATCTCACTGGCCACACCGATGTCGATCAGTGCGTGATAGAGGGCAATCTGGCGGGGTGTGGAGGAGAGCAAATCTTCCCCGCGCAACACGTGGGTGATGCCCATCAGGGCATCATCGACGGGGTTCACAAACGTATACAGCGGTGCGCCATTGGGGCGAACCAGCACAAAATCTGTGGTGGAGCCGGCGGGGAAACTGACCGGACCGCGCACCAAGTCCACAAAGTCGAGCGCCCCATCTGGCACCTTGAGCCGCAGTGCCGGTGTTCGACCGTCGTCGAGGAAGGCTTGACGCTCAGCGTCGGTGAGGTTTCGCTCGTGGTTGTCATAGCCTTGCTTTTCACCGCGGCCCTGGGCGAGGTTTCTGGCCGCCATTTCTTCCGGGGTGACAAAACTTTCATAGAGGTGTCCGGCTTCGAGTAGGCGGTTTATGATGTCGCGGTAAATATCCCCGCGCTCAGACTGCCGGTAGGGGCCGTGTGGTCCACCCACTTCGACGCCTTCATCCCAGTTCAGACCCAACCAACCCATCGCATCAAGCAACTGGTGGTAGCTGTCTTCACTGTCACGCGCCTGGTCGGTGTCTTCAATTCGGAACACAAACGCGCCACCGTGGTGGCGCGCATAGGCCCAGTTGAACAGTGCAGTGCGAATCAACCCCACGTGGGGGGTGCCTGTCGGGGATGGGCAAAACCGGACCCGAATATCCGCGCCGGTTGCCTGCGTGGTCGACACCTCAGTTATTGACTCGCTCACGACGACACCCTTTCCCCCGAATGGCGGGTGAGAACCACCCGCAGTGTGACCGTGGCCACTAACACCAATGACACTAACGACAACCCGTTGTAGCCGATGAGGACTAACACCACACCGGAGAGTGCACCACCGGTGGCACCCGCAGCACTCATCACCACGTCGGAGAGCCCTTGGACTCTGGTGCGCCGGGCCACCGGGGTCGATTCGGTGAGTAGTGCCGATCCGGCGACCGTGCCCGCAGACCACCCTGTTCCCAGCAAGATCAGCCCCACGATGACCCACGCTTCGGATTCGGAACCAAACCCGGTGGCCAGCAAGCTGAGCGCGAGCATGGCTTGGCCGGAAAGGATGGTCTGTTTTCGACCCCAACGGTCCGCCAAGATTCCGAATACGGGAGAAAGCGCATACATTCCCGCAATGTGTAAGGAAATGGTGAACCCCACAATGACGAGACTTGCCCCGTGGTCGACCAGGTGCACTGGCGTCATCGCCATCACCGCCACCATGGTGGCGTGGCTGAGCGCAATGGCGATAAACGCACTGCGGCGATCGCCTGGGCGGTCGGCACCGACAGCATCAACAAACGAGTGGTCTGCTGCTTCGGCGGAAATCTGTTTGGCCAGAGCGAGGGGCTCTGGTCGAAGACCCACCCGATAGAGCACTCCGGCGGAGAGTTGGGCCAACATGGTCAACACGAAGGGTCCCGCGAGGGAGGGCAGGCCCAGCCAGATGCCAAACGCGTCACCCGGGCCGATGAGGTTTGGCCCCGACACGGCGCCCACTGTGGTCGCCCACACCACCAGAGATAAATCAGTCGCCCGGTGGGCATCGGTGGAAACATCGGTGGCGGCAAAGCGCGCCTGCAGGTTCACAGCCGTTCCCACACCGATCAGCACGAGGGCAACCAAGAGCACAATGAACAGCCCGGTGATGGTGGACAGCACAGCCAGGAGTGCCCCCACAGCGGCAATCCACGCTCCGGTCGCCAGCGACCAGGAGCGACCGTGGCGGGCCGCCAGGTTCGCCAGGGGAAGTGCACCGAGCGCCGCACCGAGGGTGGCCAAGGTGGCGGCCATTCCCGACCACCCAGGGGAGCCAGAGAGTTCGGTCGCCAAAATGGCCCCCACGGAGAGTGTGGAGCCCATTCCGAGCCCAGCGAGGACTTGACCGGACATTAATACCGTGCGAATGCGCCGCCTTGACCGGTCGATGCTCTCTGGGTCGAGGGTGTTAGTCGTCTGTTCGATCATCGCGGTTCTTTGCCGGATTCGACAGGGTGCCAATTCCTTCAATGGTGATGTCAACGCGTTGGCCGTCCACGAAGCCCCCCAAGCCTGGAGGGGTACCCGTACAAATCACATCACCGGGCAGCAACGTCCACACATCAGAGCAGAAGGCGATAATTTCGGGAATCGAATAGATCAGATCCTTCGTATTGCCAGCCCGCCTGGTTTCGCCATCGACCGAGGTGTGGATATCAAGGTTCGACGGGTCGAGCTCTGTTTCGATCCAGGGCCCCAGCGGACAAAACGTGTCATAGCCTTTGGCCCTAGCCCATTGCCCGTCGGCGAACATGACATCCCGGGCGGATACGTCGTTGGCGATGGTGTAGCCAAAGACCACGCTTTCCCAGTCTTCGGGTTTCACCCGTTTGGCCACGGAGCCAATCACAACGGCCAGTTCCCCTTCGTGCACGATGCGCCCGTGCACGGGGGGCAAAATGATGGGATCGCCTGGGCCCACCACCGCGGTGTTGGGTTTGAGGAACACCAAAGGATTATCGGGGCCTTCGTGACCCATTTCTTGGGCGTGCGCGGCATAGTTCATGCCCACACAGATCACTTTGGAGCGGGGGATCACGGGGGCGAGCAGTCGCACCGATTCGAGTGCGATGCGCTGACCGGTGGTATCCAGCCCGTGGTACAGCGGATCACCGGCGAGCACCACCAGTTCTTCGTCATCAACAATGCCGAACTGGGGCTCACCGCCGTCTGTGGCGAAACGTGCGACCTTCATCCCTCTTAGGCTATCGCCAACCGGGCACGCACCATGCTCCACAGTCCCTCCAGCTTGGCGACCTACCATGGGGTCATGGCCACCCGAGGACTAAGCAATGCGCTCCTGGTCTATGACGGCGACTGTGCGTTTTGTGCCCTCTGGGTGGGTCGCCTGCAGCGCACCCTCACAGTCTTCCCCCGGGTCACCACGTCCGCTGAGGCCGACACTGAGGAACTGGGCTTAAGCGATAGCGATATTCGTGACTACGTCTGGCTCATTACCCCCACCCGCCACTTGGCGGGTGCGGCCGCGTTTTCTGGCCTGCTTCGCGGCCAGCGGCAGTGGGGGTGGCGTTTTTTGGCCCACCTGTTGGATACCTGGCCGGTTTCGGTTGTGGCCGATATGGGCTACCGATTAGTGGCCCGTTTTCGACACCGCCTCCCTGGCTCCACGCCGTCTTGTGAAATTCCCCGCAATGGGTCCCACACCGCTTAACCCCCGGCGCATTCGCGCGGAGATTCTCATTGTTCTGGGGTTAAGCCTGGGGATGAGCGCACTGTATGCGACGGTGAGTTTCTGGAGACGCCTGGCAGATGAACGGGAACTCTCCCAGCAAACCGCGACACTCAACCGCTCGTTAGCTGATGAACAGATCTTTGACGTCATTTACCAACTACTGGGCATTATCAGTGGCCTAGTCCCCGTCGCCTTGGTGTTCTACCTGGTCTGGTCGCACACCAGGCCGCGCCTGGGCGCTATCGGCTTGGATGCGACCAGGCCCACCAGAGATAGTGCGTGGGGTGTGGGCCTTGCCGCGCTCATTGGATTACCCGGCCTCGCCCTCTACATCGTGGGGGTCAACCAGGGCATCACCGTGCAAATTGTTCCCAGCGCCCTATCTGACTACTGGTGGACCATCCCCGTCCTACTGCTCGCCGCAATCAAAGCCGGGATACTCGAAGAAGTCATCGCCGTGGGGTATTTGACCCACCGGCTAGGGCAACTGGGTGTTGCCCCGTGGGCGATTGTGGCCATCCAAGCGCTACTGCGCGGTTTTTACCACCTCTATCAGGGCATTGGACCCTTTTTTGGCAACATCGCCATGGGGGTGGTCTTTGCCCTGTGGTTTATGAAAACCAAGAGGCTCGCACCACTGATCATCGCCCACGCCCTGATCGACGCCGTAGCGTTCGTGGGCTACCCACTGATTATGGGAGTCTTCCCAGATTTTCTCGGTTTCACCCAGTAGCGTCCCCCTCGTGACACCCCCCGACGTAGGCGAACTGGCCCCCGACTTCACCCTCCCGGGAATCGTCGTCGAAGACGGCGAAGCCATCACCCGTCATTTCAGTTTGAGTGAGCGTCGCGGTCACCCCGTCGTCCTCGCCTTTTACCCGGCAGACAACTCCCCCGGGTGCACTGCCCAGCTGTGTAGCTACCAGGACGAATTGGCAAGCTTTCGGGATTTGGGTGCAGAAATTTGGGGCATTTCTCGCCAAAACCAACACAGCCACGAACGCTTCGCCCGCACCAAGAACCTCGGCTTCCCACTGCTCGCTGACGAAAAAGGCGACGTCGTCGCCGCCTACGGTGTCGGGCTACTGGGAATGGGGGTGCGCCGAAGTATTTTCATCGTCGATGCTGAGGGCCGAATTAGCTGGCGCCACATTTCCCTCGTGGGCTTCACCTTCCAAAGCGCCGACACCCTCAAGCGCGAACTGCAACTCATCGCCTAAGTCCCCGGCCACTGCGCCTCACCCTCACGAGCCCACGCGCAGGCTCACTCACCACTTCGGCCGTGGCTAAGTGCCAGCGCTCTGCCGGGCACCCCTGGCAGGTACCTTCCCACACTTCGCACTAGCCACGGTGTGGGCACTGCAGTAGCGTGGAAGAGCCTTCAACGAAGAAGGAGTGAAATGGTCAGCAGTCACATACCCCGTCGCACCGCTCCTGACGGCGCCAGGGGCCCTCACGGTGCCACGGAGGGCAGCATGCCGGGCCTGGCGCAGTGGGGCGAGCGCTGGTTGGCCAGCACCTCGAGGGCGAAAGACCGCTTAGGTGACGACACCGAAGCCTTAGGTCAACTGCGGCCCGTCATCAGAGACTCTTGGCTTCGCTCACTGGGCCGCGTTGACCCGGGCAGTAGTCAACCCCGCAGTGTGCTGGGGCGCAGTGATCTGGTGGACTACCGAAACGCCCACCCTCTCGCCCCCGTATTACCGATCGTTCATCGCCTGTTGCTTCGCTACACCCTGGACCAGGGCCTCATTGTGGCGTTGGGCGATGATGCCGGGAGGCTGTTGTGGGTGGACGGCGATGCCCAGGCGATGCGAAAAGCCGACGCGATGGGCTTTATTGAGGGTGCCGACTGGTCGGAAGAGTCCATGGGTACCAGTGCTCCAGGAACTGCCCTCTGGTTACGACAGGCCGTGCAGGTACGGGCCATCGAACACTTCTCGCACGTTGTGGAGCCATGGAGCTGCAGTGCCATCCCCATCCGCGACCCCCACAGCGACAAAGTCCTCGGCGTATTGGATATCACCGGTGGTGATGACGCCGTCGCACCGGCCACCATCCCGCTGCTGGAGGCCACCGTAGCGGCCATGGAAGCACAGTTGGAACTCCACGGACCCGAGCACTCCAGACGACTCGAGCAGTGGTCGCCTCCAGAGGGTAATCAACCACACGGCAGTGTGACCCCGAAATCGAAAAGTATTACCCCTCGGCGGCGAGCACGCAGCCAACCCGCAATTGCCCCCGTCCTTCGAGTACTCGGTCGAGATTTAGCCGTCATTGAGCGGCCGGGCCACCCTGAGCTCACCCTGGGCCAAAAACACTCCGAAATTCTCACCCTCCTCACCCTTCACCCCCACGGGCTCTCCGCCACCGCACTATCCGAATTGGTCTACGGACCAGGCCGGCCCAACACAACTATTCGGGCTGAAGTGAGCCGGCTCAAAACGGTGCTTCACCGCGCAGGCCTTGGCCTGCGCATCGAGTCGAGGCCGTATCGCCTTCACGGCCAGCTGGATACGGACATTGCCCGCGTGCGGGGCTTTCTTGGCCGCGGGGCCCACCGGGTGGCATTAGCCAAATATGTGGGCCCGGTATTACCCGAATCGCTTGCACCGGGTATTGAGACCCTGCGGCGAGAAACCCACCTGCACCTGCGTGAAGCACTGATGCAGGACGCCTCGGTGGACGTGTTGTTGGATTATGCGAACCTCGGTGAGGTCAGGTTGGACTTAGAAGTGTGGAGGGCGTGCCTGGGCCTACTGCCGGCGAAATCACCCCGACGCACCGAAGTGATGCTGCACATCGAAGCCCTCGAATCACAATGCAACGATATGCAACCTTCCACGAATTAACCTCTGCGCAATCCGTGTGGAGATCCCACACGGTGATGGAACGCAGAGGAGTCAACGATGACTGTGTATGCACAACCGGGCCAAAAAGGCTCAAAAGTCACCTTCAAGTCACGCTACGAACACTGGATTGGTGGTCAGTGGACCAAGCCAGTCAAGGGCAACTACTTTGAAGACATTTCGCCGGTCAATGGAAAACCATTTTGCGAAATCGCCAGAGGAACCGCCGAAGACATCGACGCCGCACTCGATGCCGCACACGCCGCCGCACCGGCCTGGGGAAAAGCCAGTACTACTGAGCGCGCTGCCGTGCTCAACAAAATCGCCGACGTCATAGACGCCAACGTCGAAATGTTGGCGGTGGCCGAAACGTGGGATAACGGCAAACCCATTCGGGAAACCCTGAACGCCGATATCCCTCTCGCCGCCGACCACTTCCGCTACTTTGTGGCAGCGGTTCGGGCCCAAGATGGCGACTTCCAGGAAATGGATGGCGACACGACCGCCTACCACTACCACGAACCGTTGGGTGTGGTGGGGCAGATCATCCCCTGGAACTTCCCCATTTTGATGGCGGCGTGGAAACTCGCACCCGCCCTCTCGGCGGGTAACGCCGTCGTGTTGAAACCGGCCGAACAAACCCCCGCGTCGATTTTGGTCCTCGCGGAACTCATCGGCGACATTTTGCCTCCCGGAGTGCTGAACATTGTGAACGGTTTTGGTGCGGAAGCCGGGAAGCCTTTGGCCTCAAGCCCGAGGATTAGAAAGATTGCTTTCACCGGTGAGACCACCACGGGTCGGTTGATCTTGCAGTATGCAAGTGCCAACATTATCCCCACCACATTGGAGTTGGGGGGCAAAAGCCCCAACATCTTCTTTGACGATGTGTCCCAAGAAAAGGACGACTTTTATGACAAAGCCCAAGAGGGCTTTGTCCTCTTCGCCTTTAACCAGGGTGAAGTGTGTACGTGTCCGAGCCGTGCACTGATTCAAAAGAGCCACTACGACTCGTTCTTGGGTGACGCCGTGGAGCGGACAAAGAAAGCTATTCAGGGAAACCCGCTCGACACGGACACCCAGGTGGGTGCTCAAGCCTCCAACGACCAGTTGGAGAAAATCCTCAGCTACATCGACATCGGTAAGCAGGAGGGCGCCACGCTCGTCTGCGGTGGTGACCGTGTCGACTTGGGTGGTGACCTCGCAGATGGCTACTACGTGGAGCCCGCCATCTTCGAAGGCAACAACAAGATGCGACTGTTCCAGGAAGAAATCTTTG
Organism: Pontimonas salivibrio; assembly: GCF_002950575.1. Classification (NCBI taxonomy): domain Bacteria; kingdom Bacillati; phylum Actinomycetota; class Actinomycetes; order Micrococcales; family Microbacteriaceae; genus Pontimonas; species Pontimonas salivibrio. Next base: position 521,601 of record NZ_CP026923.1, on the reverse strand, counting down.
GACCTGTCGTCGCCGTCACGTCGTTTGACGACTATGACGACGCCATCCAGATCGCCAACGACACTCTCTACGGTTTGGGTGCCGGAGTGTGGTCGAGAAATGGCAACACCGCCTACCGCGCCGGTCGCGACATCCAGGCCGGCCGCGTGTGGGTGAACAACTACCACGCGTACCCCGCCGGTGCGGCTTTCGGTGGGTACAAGAGCAGTGGTATCGGTAGGGAGAACAACAAGTTGGCGCTCAGCCACTACCAGCAGACCAAAAACCTGCTGGTGTCTTACAGCGAGAAGCCCCTGGGCTTCTTCTAAACCGACCCACTGCTCACATACACTGGGGGGGCAGGGTCACCCTGCCCCCCCCAGTGGTTCACCCAAATCCAGCGGTTTACCCAAATCCAGCGGTTCACACAGGCACTGAAGACAGAATCGCACCCACCACAACTTCACACCCACACAGAGAACCTCAATGAGGAGGATCAGATGATTGAGGCAACCCCCACAATCGAGGGTGAAACCATTTCCCGCGTCGCCTTAAGCGACGAGGCCGCCACCCTTCTTCGCACCCTCTGGGACATGCATGGACCGCTCATGTTCCACCAATCCGGTGGCTGTTGCGACGGCAGTGCACCGATGTGTTTTGCCGAAGGTGACTATATGACGGGGCCCGGTGATGTTCGACTGGGCGAGTTCGACATTTCTGAAGCCCAGGATGGCTCCCAACCGATTTCTTTCTGGATGTCCACCGAACAGTTCCAGTACTGGTCTCACACCCACCTCACCGTGGACGCTGTCCCAGGACGCGGAGCCGGGTTCTCGCTAGAAGGTCCGGAAGGCAAACGCTTCATCATCCACTCACGACTGATGGAGACCGCAGAACCCTTTGTGGCCTAGGACTAACCCTGCCGGGCCCCCACACGACGCACACGCAAACGTCGTGCCCGCAAACCGCGTGCCCGCAAACGTCGTGCCTGGAGGCACCACGGCAATAGGCACCGTGACCATAGGCATCGCGACAATAGGCGCCACGACGAAAGACTCCGCGCCGCCCTCCCGTTTTCCGGGCTGTTAGGCCCGCTGTCTCCGGCGGAGTAAGTAGGCCACGAGTAGCGCAAGAACAATGATGGCTGCGGCGATACTGACCGTCCACCACAGCAACGTCCCTGCCGAGTCACCCGTGGTGAGCGAGGCAGGAGTGTCCTGAATTTCGATGGGCAGGTTACTGGTGCGGATAAACCCGTCCTGGCCCACCGCCTGTAACTGCAGAGTATGCGCGCCGACTTCTAACGATTGCGGTGTCACTGTGACAGTCACGCTCACGGTGCCGTCCGAGTCGACCGTGGCATTACCGAGCAGCGTCGGTGTACTAAACGCCCACACATCCACACGGGTGTCAGCCATAAACCCACTACCCGAGACTGTGACCTCAGTATTGGACGTTGTCCGGATCACCGTGTCCGTATCAGCTCCTTCGACCACACCTCTAGTGGTGTTGATCCCGACCGTGAAGGCCCACGTATCCGACTCCACACTGACAATGCCCCGATCGGGAACACTCATCACCCGAGTCACCGTCGGATCACCCTTATTCGTGTTGATAATCCCTACTGCGGGGGCATTAGGAGTTTCCCCCGTCGAACGGAGAACCTCCGGAGTGGGTTGTCCTTGGGTGAGAGTAAAGGGCATATCCACCACAATCGTCTCCCCCTCCGCATTCGTCGTCACAATCTGCACCACGTTCCGCCCAATCGGCAACGGCTCGCCCGAACCGGCAAACACGTCCACATCAGCCGAGAACGTCCCATCCTCACCGACCGGGATCTGCGCAATATTCGTCGGAGCATTACCCCCACGACCCGGTAACCACACATCCACCACAGACCCAGGTGCTGCACCCGCACCAGACACGGTTTTGCCCTGCCCAGGAGTCACCACCGGTTCAGGAGTCCCACCCCGGTCAATCACCCCACCAGCACCATCACCACCATCTGGCACGTCAACACCCACATCAACACCACCCGCAGACACACTCACACCACGACCCCCAGGAGACGCCGTGGTCGTCGTCGGCACCGGCACACCACCCACTGTTGCTCCCGGACGCTCCGGAGTAACCGGAGAACCCGCTGTTCCCCCAGGTGGTGGTGGAGGTGTCCCCCCACCCGGTGTCACACCACCCGGAATACCCCCACCCGGACGGCCAGGAACACCACCAGGAACACCGGGACGGCCAGGAACAGCAGGACCAGCAGTTGGCCCCACTGTTGGCACAGGAGTCGCCTCATCATCATCATCGCCACCACCACTGCTGGGCAGCGCAGGAGTCGACACCGACACCGTCACTGTCTCACCGGCACCAATCCCATTCACCCCAGCAACACTGATCGACACGGTCCGCCCACGAGCCAACCCCGTAATCTCACAAAACTGGTCCGTTGGATTATCAAACTCACACGAGAGTGACTCCGGGGTGACTTCATAACTGGTAACCGGCAGGCCACCATCAGAAGCAGGTGCCGCCCACGACACAAACGTCCCCGTGTTACCCACCAACACGGCCTCCACATCACGCACCACCGAGGGGGCAACTGCAGGAACACCCGACGTTTCTGCCGTTCGACCCACCAGCTGGCTGCTGTTGGCGTCGGTGATGGCTTCGACTTTCACGTCATACCCGGTTCCGTTGGTTAGTCCGGTGAACTGGTAAGAGTTTGTTGCCAAGGTTGTTAAGTTGTTGGTCCCATCCGGTGTGACCGCGGTCCCATACGACCCACCAGTGGGGCGAATGGACACGTCATACCGGGTGAAGTTCCCTCCACCTAACTCCGTCGTGTTTGAGGGTTGATCCCAGGTCACATCCAACACACCATCACCGGGAACCGTTGATAGACCCGACACTGCCTGAGCCCTGTCAGCAGGAGCTGTCGCTGGCGACACATTCGACACCGGCCCCACACCCGCCTCATTCACCGCAGCAACCGTGACCGAATACTCCGTGCCATTGGTCAGGCCCGACACGGTGCACGGTGAGGTGGTGTCACAGGAGTTGTTCACAAACTCGTTACCGTCACCATCAGTGGCAACCGCCCGATACGCACTAATCGTCCCCCCACCCACATAATCCGGGGCAATAAACCCGACCGTGAGGGACCCATTACCGAACCCGACCGAGGTCAACCGGGGAGCACCCGGCACCACCGCCTGGACCCGGAAAGAACGCACCACCTTAGACGCCTCGGCAACCTGACCATCCACACCATCTTGAGACGCAGTGATTTCACACAACCCCGTCGCATCAATCGACACCACACCTGCAGACGTCACACTGCACGCAGCAGACGACGTCGCAAACGACACATCCAACCCCCTCGACGAGGAGGCCGACAACTGGAAGGGACGGTCATCGAAGTCTTTATCCCCCACCGCATCAAACGTGATCGTCTGGTTCGCCAAACCCACCTCGATGACTTGGGTCACAGCAGTGGCGGCTAAATAGTTAGTATCCGACCCGGAACTGGCCGTAATCGTGCACGTCGACGCCGACGTAAACGTCACCACACCCGACGCAATCGAACACGCCCCCGACACGGCAAACGACACCGACCCACTCCCCGTCGCCACCGCCGTCGGCGTATACGTATCCCCCACCACCGGATCTGCGGGAACACTCGACGTAAAAGACACAAACTGAGGCGCTTTATTAGAAGTGATCTTTAAAAAATCTTGCACAGTTTCTGACAGAAAATTCTCATCACCCGCACGCACCGCCGTCACCACACACTCACCCACACCCGTGAGCCGCACCAACCCCGACGACGACACCAAACACGGGCCAGACACATCCGTGTACCTCACATCACCAGTGCCGGAACCGCCCACCACACTCACCGGCACCGACTCACCAAACACAGCCGACAACACCGGAGCAGACGAATCCGAATACAACGACGCAGGAAACACCAACTCAGCCTGCGAAGCCTTCGCCACACCCGTCACCGACGCCGACGCATCCGACAAACCCGACGCCGACACCGACACCGTCAGTTCCGACGACTGACCCGCGGACAGACTCGAGACCGTCACCGTCGAACCAGAACGCGTCACCGACCCATTCGTCACCGACTCCGAAAACGAATCCGCCACCGCATTAACCGCATCAAAATTCGTAATCTCCGCCGTAAAACCACCGGCAGTGCGCGTCACCGACCCCAACACCGGAGCAGGATCCACCGGAGGCGGCGCAAACCGCACAATCACAACACCCGAACCACCATCACCCGCCGTTTCGGATGCATTAGATGCCCCGCCACCGCCGCCTCCCGTGCGGTCGTCTCCATGCTCATTGCCGTTAGTTGTCTCTGCGTCTCCTCCACCACCTTGCCCGCCGGTGGCAGCGTCGCTGCCCGAGCCCGACTGGTAACCACCGCCACCTCCCCCGGCCCGATACACGACGGAACCCGAGATGCCGCTCTGTTCTCCATCTCCACCATCGCCACCCTTCCCAAAGGAACCAAAGGAGCTATCCGCATTCCCGCCGACCTGCCCTGCGCCACCACCGCCGCCTCCGTAATAGGCCGAACTATTGTCGGGGTCGTCGGACCCGACGCCACCCGTGTTACCGTCACCTGGAGGGGTGACTGAAAGGCCAGCATTCTTGTTACTAGCCCCGGAGCCGCCGCCGGAGCCGCCATCAGAGCCCTCTTGTTGCTCATGCGCGCCACCACCGCCACCCGCCATCACAATACGAGTAGACGAGACTGTGGGTTGCGGGGTTCTGCTTCCTAGCAGCTGGTCGGAGAGCTTGTAGACATCCGTGAGATCGGCGTAGCCGTCATCGCTATCAAAAATGAGTGCGGAGTCAGCGCCGTTCCTACCGCCAGTGGTAGGCGTTCCCCCAACACCACCATCACCCACAAATATCTTCGCTGTGGTGGAGCCGGTCGGAACAGTGACGGAGCCGCTGTCTCCGGAACCGTCGGTAGCAGAACCGTAGGTATCGTAATAACCCCCGGCACCTCCTCCTGCTAGACCTCCTCCGCCGCCGCCAGCAATTACGAGAGCTTCAAACTCACCGACGTGATTGGGAATGGTCCAGACCATCTCTTCCGACGGTTTGATGAACGTGAGCACACAGTCGTTCCCGACCTTGGTCACCTCAACATGGGTTGGGCTATCGTCGGGATCTCCAATCGCTGCGCTAGTAAGCGCTGTTCCGTCCACTGAGACATCAACTGAGCATCCATCGACGGTGACAGCCGCATACGCGCTTGGGGTCGCGTGGGGTCCGAGAGTGGTGAGGAGGCTACCGGTGAGGACACCAATCAACGTGGCTGCGAGAATACGCCGCACTAGTCCCCCTCAACACGTCCACGACTCACCACACCCCGTCTGCTCGGGGCATGATGGTGGTGTTTCCAGGGTAGAAACCAGCAGACACCGTGAGGGTGGGGTTGGCCATAACCTGGCCGAAAAAAAGCCACCCCACGCGGTGGTCAGGCAGTTACCCAGTAAACGAAGAAGCGGCACCCACGTGGTGACGTGGTCCCTGCTGAAAGGGTCCCCTCTGAAAGGGTCCCTGTTGAGGTGACCGTTGTCGAGGTGACCGGTGTCGAGGTGACCGTTGTTGAGGTGAGCGGTGTTGGGGGGTCTTGCTCAGGTGGTCTTGTTGTTGTCAGACCCGCTGTCCCCAGCCGTGGTGGTGTTAGGACTGCCGGCTACGAATCACCAACGTGGTCACCACCGCAGCGAGGATAATCAGGGCGATCAACCCCACCGTCCACCAGAGCAAACTGTTGGCAGTGTTTGTAGTGGTGGGCGGGGTGTCAGTGAGCGTCACCGGCAGGTTCGCGGTTCGAACGTATCCATCATCACCCACGGCTTGGAGTTGCAGGGTGTGCTCCCCGGTCAACACGGTGGGGTCTAGTTCAACCGTGACCGTCGCGGTCCCCTCTGTCGTAACCGTCGCACTCGCCAACAATGTCGGCGTACTAAACGCCCACACATCCACCCGGGTATCAGCCATAAACCCACTACCCGACACCGTCACCTCAGTAGTGTTAGTTGCCGCAATGGTCGTCGTGGTGTCACTACCCTGAACACTGCTCGTTGCCGTGTCCACACTAATCGTGAAGTCCCAGGCGTCTGCAGTGACACGAATACTGCCCTGGGTCGGTTCACTATCAATCGTGACCTGCTCTGGTTCACCCCTATTCGTTGCCACCACACCCACTACGGGGGCGTTAGGTGTTTCATTGGTTGCTCGCAACACTTCCGGGGTGGGCTCTCCCTGAGTAATCGTGAAGGGCATATCCACCACAATGTCCTCACCCTCCGCATTCGTCGTCACAATTTGGACCACATTGCGGCCAATCGGCAACGGCTCGCCCGAACCGGCAAACACGTCCACATCAGCCGAGAACGTCCCATCCGCACCGACAGGGATCTGCGCAATATTCGTCGGAGCATTACCCCCACGACCCGGTAACCACACATCCACCACACTGCCTGGTGCCGCACCCGCACCAGACACTGTTTTGCCCTGCCCAGGAGTCACCACCGGTTCAGGAATCCCACCACGATCAATCACCCCACCAGCACCATCACCACCATCTGGCACGTCAACACCCACATCAACACCACCAGCAGACACCGACACACCACGACCCCCAGGAGACGCCGTGGTCGTTGTCGGCACTGGTTGCCCACCAATCGTTGCTCCCGGACGCTCCGGCGGGATCGGGTTACCGGAGGTTCCCCCAGGCGGCGGTGGAGGTGTCCCCCCACCCGGTGTCACACCAGGACTAACCACACCACCCGGGTTACCACCGGGACGGCCAGGAACACCACCAGGAACACCCGGACGACCAGGAACAGCAGGCCCCACAGTCGGCCCCGCTGTTGGCACAGGAGTCGCCTCATCATCATCGTTACCACCACGGGGAGCGGGTGGCACAGCCGTGACGGTGACCGTCACCGCCAAGGTCACCGTTTCATAACTCGATGAATCCGTTGGAGTGAATGTTGCGGTGAGCGTTGTCTCGCCCACTGACTCAAACGACAGAGTCGAACCGGTCACATCCGCCACCGTGTCATCCGCACTCGTCCACCCAATAGACCCAGCAGTAAACGCCGAACCATTGACCTGCACAGTCGGATCATCCAACGTCACATCCGCACTACCCACCTGCGCCGACACCGGGTCATAACTATCAAACACAGGAGATGCTTTACCCACAGTGAAGTCTTTGGTTGCCGTCGCCGAGTTGTAATTTGTCGACGACGCCTTCTCCGCCGTCACGGTGCAAGTCGTGTTCACAGCGGCCGTGGTCGACAGAGTTGTCCCAGAGATAACAAAATTTGTACACGACTCCGACCACGACACCAGCCCATCACCCGAACCACCCGTAACCGCCAACTCCACAGAGCCCTCGAAACCAATATCGCCGGAATTTGTGACCGTTAGGGACGCCTGATTTGCCTTCACTACTGACACGGTGATTGTGTCTTGCGAGTCGCCTTGACTCCCGCCCGTTTGACTGACGGTCACATCACAGGACTGACCCGCATTAAAGGCCGGAGTCAGTGTGGGAGTCGAACTGGAGGTGTTGTCAAAAGTGCACGCTGCATCATCAGAAGACCACTCCACGGAGCCACCGCCAGGTCCGAGAGTGGCAGACAGCCCCAACGTCTCCCCGAAAGCAACATCTGAGTCGCTCTGATCGATTGCGACTGACGGCAAGGAATAACGAATGACTACGATTCCCGAATCTCCCGCTGATCCGGTCTGCGAAGAAGTAGACACGTCGGTCTCTACTTCATCGGGCGCCAGCACGACTCCACCACCTCCACCCCCTGTGTTGGTGTCGCGGCTGGCAACATGGCTTCCGAGGTAGGTCGTGTCGCCACCTCCACCAATCCCACCGTCCACATTTGGTTCGGTCTTGGAGTCGTTTTGACGACCTCCAGCGCCGCCTCCGGCGTAGAAGACACTGCCGCCCGACAGTTCGCCACCTGCCGCCAACGTAGTGTCGACGCCTGTGATCGAGGAGGACAATCCGGCTCCCCCCTCCCCTGAGACTGAACCAAAATCACAATCCGGCTTCCAACCCTTTTTACCCGCTGTACCGGCGCCACCTCCGCCGCCTGCAACCGCCGTGATGTCGCCCTGGGCGGAGGAGCAGGTGTTTCCAATCTGTGCGTCTCCACCCGCGTTCCCCAAGGAGCCGGCATCGGTATCGCTGCCTCCTGGTTGGTCGGCCACTGCCTTACCTTGGGTGGTCCAGACCACTGCACCACTCCCGGAACCCCCTCCCACGCCGGAGATATAGCCGCCACCGTCGTTACTGTAGTTTCGGGACACTCCTCCTCCACCACCTACAGCTGTCGCCTTAACAACACCACCGTCTGTTTCTCTCTCAAGGAATGATTCCCCGCCACGGCTACCATAATCGCCCGATGCAAACGACGAGACCCTACCGGGGTTCCCCCCCGCTCCCACCAACACTCTCAATTCCACCGAACCACTGTCGTCAGCATCACCGACCAGGTATGGACTACCAGATCGCGTCGTGTCAATCAGACCCCCGGCACCTCCCCCGCTGAAGGCACCACCTCCACCTCCTGCGACAATCAATGCGTCAACCGATGTGACCCCCGCCGGAATCTCTACGTACATCGTCTGCGTTTCTATGAATTGGACGACGCAGTCGCCATTTTCGTCTTCACCCACGACGGCGTGGCTCGGACTCTCTCCAATTACCCCGATTTGAGGCGGGGACGTGGATGTCGATAGCGCACTGCCTCCATCAGTCAGAGAGACCACCACTCCACAATCCTCGATCACAGAGGAAGCAGCGCGAGCCGGAGGAGGCTCCCACGCTATTGCCGAACCCACAAGCAACATGGTGAGGACAAGTGCGGTTACGCCCCGTCGCGGTCGTAATGGAGCCGGAGATTGCCCCTTTGTGAGCTCTAGAGTTTCCACGTGTTCAGGTTTACCAACCCGGGTGATCAGCGGGGCGTGGTCGGACAAATTCGACCCTTTTTCCAACCACTAATGCAGATCACCGTGCAACCACACAGCAACACCCGACTGGCCCAACGAAACAAGGCGTGTGCGACCCAGCACTCAGGGCAGGTACCTGCCACCTCTCCTCAGCCACTACCCATATCCCACCCTTTTCCAGCCCATTTGCTGGGTTAATCCTCTGTCCCACCCAGGTGCTCCGAAGGTGGCGTCAGTAGCGTCCTGGCTGTGGTGAAGAAGTCTGTGTCCGGGGAGCCGGCAGAAGCCGGGTCTGCCCAGACTGTCGGCCAGTCAGGGCTTGCCCCCTACATCTCTTCTGACCCAGAACGCCTGTCCAAAATGCTGGAGTTCCTCACAGAAACTCCCAGCCCCAAAGAACTCCTGCGCTACTTAGTCCACGTCCCGGTGTTTTCTCCAGGCCCGAAAGCAGGGGCTTTGGGAATGATTTCTGGAGAGGCAGAGCTTGTGGAGCTAGCAAGCTACGGCCTCACCAAAAAACACGGGTTTGTGGAAAGGCGCTCGGTCTGGCAGCAGATACCGCCGTTTGTGGACTTTCACGATGTTTTGCCGGTGAGGCGGTCGGTGGAGACTATGCGCGAAGCGGTCACCAAAGCAGGCATCCACTTAGAACCAGAAGAGTGGGTACAAAGTGTCTTGATTCAACCCGTCCACGGCTACCGCGGTGCACCCATTGGGGCGGTGGTTCAGTTATTCGATATCGAGGCCACCGAGCCGCTTCACCCGGTCATTACCCCGAAAGACTTCCACTCAGCCCTGGTCTTAGCGTTTAAATCAGAGCCGTTTATCAGCGGTCTAGCAGACGCCGATAAGCGTCTCAATTCAGACCTGCCGCTTTTGACCGACCGGGAACTGACCTGCCTGCGGCTTGCTGCGAGGGGCTATAGCAATAAAGAAATCGCTGGACAGCTTCGCCTCAGCGCCAGCACCGTCAAAACCTCGCTCTCCAAGGTGTTTGACAAGCTCGGTACCAGCAAGCGAACAGCAGCGGTGGAAAAAGCCCGGACGCTCGGCATTCTCTAGCCAGGCGACACTCCCGCTCCAGCAAAGGCTTCGATTGGCGGACACGCACAGACCAGGTTTCGATCCCCATAGGCCTGGTCGACCCGGCCGACCGGCATCCAGTATTTGCTAATCACCCGTGGGTCAGCCCCGTGTTGGGAACTATCCACTCCCCCGATGGCGGGATATGTCGCCAGGGTGCGCGAGTAGGGGTGTTCCCACAGGTCGCTGATTGCTTCCGCTGCCGGGTGGGGGGCGTTAGTCAAGGGGTTATCCTCTGCTGGCCACACACCGTCTTTCACCGCACGCGATTCTTCGCGGATGCGAATCATCGCGTCGATGAAACGATCGAGCTCGCCGAGGTCTTCACTTTCGGTGGGCTCCACCATGAGGGTTCCGGGTACCGGAAAGGACATGGTGGGGGCGTGGAAGCCGTAGTCCATGAGGCGCTTGGCGACATCGTCCACACTCACACCGGTCTCAGCGGTGATGGGCCTGATATCGAGGACCACTTCGTGGGCGACGAGACCGTTTTCTCCGACATAGAGCACCGGGTAGTGCTCTGCCAGTCGACTGGCGATGTAGTTGGCGGCGAGGACAGCTCGTGCCGTGGCTTTTCGCAGGCCCTCGGGTCCCATCATCCGCACATAAGCCCAACTAATGGGCAGGATGCTGGGGCTGCCGTAGGGCGCAGCCGATACGGCTGGGCCCTGGTGAACGAAGGATCCTGTCTGCCCGCTGCCCTCATCAAAGGGCGGGTGGGCGGTGGTTTGGGCGAACGGGTGACCGGGCAGGAAGGGGGCGAGGTGTGCTTTTGCACCGACTGGTCCCACCCCGGGGCCTCCCCCACCGTGTGGGATGCAGAAGGTTTTGTGCAGGTTCAGGTGCGACACGTCGCCCCCGATGTCGCCGTAGCGGGAGAAACCAACCAGGGCGTTGAGGTTGGCCCCATCGATGTAGACCTGACCGCCTGCCTCATGGACAAGGTCGGTGATGGTGTTGATGCCGTGTTCGTAGACACCGTGGGTCGAGGGGTAGGTGACCATCAGTGCGGCCAGATTCTCACCGTGTTCGGCGATTTTTGCTTTCACGTCGTCTATGTCGACATCACCCTGTTCGTTACAGGCCAACACCACCACCTGCATTCCTGCCAACACCGCACTGGCAGCGTTGGTGCCGTGGGCGCTGGAGGGAATGAGACAGATGGTGCGGTGGTGATCACCGCGTGAGCGGTGATACCCGCGAATGGCGAGCAGTCCGGCGTATTCGCCTTGACTGCCGGCGTTGGGTTGGAGTGACACCGAGTCGTAGCCGGTGAGCTCCGCCAACCAGGTTTCCAGATGCGACATCAACACCATGTAACCGGCGACATCGTCTGCCGGGGCAAACGGGTGTAGTCCAGCAAATTCTGGCCAGCTGACCGCTTCCATTTCGGTGGCGGCGTTGAGTTTCATGGTGCAACTACCCAGTGGAATCATCCCGCGATCCAGCGCATAATCCTTATCCGCCAGGGATTTCAGGTAGCGCATCATCTGGGTTTCTGACTGGTGCACGTGAAAGACCGGGTGGTCTAAGTAACTCGTGGTGCGCTTCAAGCCTGCCGGCAGCGCATTGTCTTCAGCGTGCTGGCCTCGGTAACCAGTGAGTCCAAACGCCACCGATAATGCCTCGAAAACATCTGCCCCCACCCCGCGGCCTGAGGCTTCGGCGGTGGTCTGATCGAACGACAGCGACACGGTGTCGCTGTCGACTGCTCGGATCAGCAGACCGTGTGTGTAGGCCGTCTGCACAATGTCGTGGGCTTTACCCGGGGTGCGCACCTGAATGGTGTCGAAAAACTCGTCGTGGACGAGGTCAAATCCTGCCTCTTTCAGGCGCTTCGCAAAACCTGCCGCTTGCGCGGCAATGCTCGTGGCAATTGAGCGCAGCCCGTCAGGGCCGTGGTAGACGGCGAACATTCCGGCCATTACCGCAAGCAGTACCTGTGCGGTGCAAATGTTGCTGGTCGCCCGGTCGCGGCGAATGTGCTGTTCGCGGGTTTGTAAGGTCAGCCGGTAGGCGGGGTTACCGAAGCGATCCTGCGAGACACCGACCAGGCGTCCCGGCATTTGGCGCTCTAAGCCTGCACGAACAGCGAGGTAGCCGGCGTGGGGGCCACCAAAGCCCAGGGGAATACCAAAACGCTGCGTGGTTCCCACCGCAATGTCGGCGGACATCTCCCCCGGTGGGGTGAGAAGAGTCAGCGCCATCAAATCGGCGGCGACCACGGCGAGGCCGCCGGCGTCCTTTACCCGGCTGATGGCACCTCGCGGGTCCCATACCCGACCGGATGCTCCCGGGTATTGCACGATGGCACCAAACGCTTCGGGCAGTTCACCGGAAAAATCCGTTTCCTCCAGCTCGATTCCCAGTGGCTCCGCCCGGCCCGCCAGCACGGCTTTGGTTTGGGGCAGGGTGTCCACGTCGACCAAGAACACGTTGGCGGCGACGCCAGAAGCTCGCCTCGCGAGCAGCATCGCTTCGGCGACGGCGGTGGCTTCATCCAACATGGAGGCGTTTGCGACCGGCAGGCCGGTGAGGTCGCCGACCATGGTTTGGAAGTTCAACAGGGCTTCTAGTCGGCCCTGGGAAATTTCTGGCTGGTAGGGGGTGTAGGCGGTATACCAGCTGGGGTTTTCAAAGACGTTTCTCTTCACCACGCTTGGGGTGTAGCTGGGGTAATACCCCATACCCAACATGGACCGGTGGGCGTTGTTGTGATCGGCGAGCGCTCGAAGCTCCTGCAACACTTCCGCTTCACTCGCCGGCGGCGGAATGATCGATTCGAGTGCGCCCTGGCTCAGGTGGGCGGGGACTGCTTTGTCCATCAACTCATCGAGGCTTTCAAAGCCCAATGCTTGGAGCATGAGGGCTTCGGCGGAGTCGTCCACTCCGAGGTGGCGAGCGGAAAAAGGTTGCTGTGTCATCTACTGGCCAATCAGTGCGGTGTAGGCGTCGGCGTCCATCAGGTCTGGACTGTCTGGGGTGTCCACACGAAACAGCCAGCCTTCGCCGTAGGGGTCACGGTTAATCAGTTCAGGGTCATCGACTACGGCCTGGTTGGTCTCGACCACTGTGCCGGTGACGGGGCTAAAGATTTCTCCCACCGATTTGGTCGATTCCACTTCCCCGACAATCGCACCGGCCTGGACGCTGCTGCCCACTGCGGGGTGGTCGACGTAGACGACGTCACCGAGGGCATCAGCGGCGTAGCGGGTGATGCCGATTTTCAGGCTGTCACCGTCGGCCAGGACCCATTCATGATCGGAGGTGTAGCGCAGGTGGGAGGGAACATCTGACATGAGGGTCAGTCCTTTCGTCGGCGATAGAAGGGTAGGGCCACCACCCGTGCGGGGACCATCTGGCCGCGCACGTCGAGGTGTAATTCGGTGTCAAGGTCTTTGTAGTCACGCTCCACCATCGCCATCGCAATGGGGTAGCCAAGGGTGGGCGAGAGCGCACCGGAGGTGACCTGGCCGACGACGTCCATCGTTCCGGGGTCCACTACCGGGTAGCCGGCGCGGGCTGCACGCCGGCCTTCGGCCACCAGGCCCACCAGGATCCGTGTGGAGGGCTCGGGGTGTTCCACCAACCACGCTTTGCCCACAAAGTCGTCTTTTTCTTTATCGACAACCCTGGCTAGGCGCGCCTCTGCGGGCTTCGTAGTGGGGTGTAATTCGTTGCCATACAGCGCCATTCCTGCTTCAAGGCGCAGGGTGTCACGTGCGGCGAGGCCACACAGTTGCAGGTCGTAATCCACTCCGGCAGCAACTAATGCTTGCCAGAGGGCAGCACCGTGGTCTTTGTCGATGTAGAGCTCAAAACCGTCTTCACCGGTGTAACCGGTGCGGGCAACCCACAGTGGTGTATCAACGGATTCTGCGCGAAACACCGCGGAGGTGATCCGGTAGTAGCCCAGGTCCGACAATTCAGTGTCGGGGTGAAGCTCGGGCGCTGCATCAAGTACTTCCCTGGCCACGGGGCCTTGAACGGCCACCATCACGGTCTGGTCGGTGTCGTCTCGCACGCTGGCGTCGAAGCGATCTACCCGGGCGGTCAACTCGGCGACCACTTCGTCGCGGTTACCCGCGTTAGCGACGATGAGGTAGTCGTCTTGTGCGAGGCAGTAGACGACGAGGTCGTCGATGATGCCGGCGCGATCGTTCAGGATGAGTGAATATTTGGCCTCTCCGTTTTCTAGCACTGAGAGTCGACCAGACAGGGCGTAGTCCAACGCGGCAGCAGCCTCGCGGCCTACTACCCGAATTTCTGCCATGTGGCTTAAGTCGAACAGCCCCGCTGTGGTGCGCACCGCGTGGTGTTCGGCGAGGTCAGAGCTGTAGCGAACGGGCATAGACCACCCAGAAAAGTCGGTAAAGCTCGCACCGGCCTGCTCATGAATCTGATGCAGGGGTGTGTGCCTACTAGTCACTGGAGCCTCCCGGATTCGGACGCGACGAATGTCGCTGATGGCTCCCCCTCTGTCATTGGCCTGAGAGTTTCACGCGGGTAGCGCTTTCACCGTCGGCGGGATTGAACCCAATCCGCTTTCCAGAGTAGCCCAGCCGCGCGATACATGGCACCTGAGAGATTGGCGGGGAGGCTTGCTCCTTCGGTGTTGACTGCCGGGGCAGTCAACTCTCTCGCACGGCGTGAGGCCCAGTGTGAAGTTTTGCCTAAGCGTAGCAAAGGCCGACTGGCGGTGACTGACTCGCCTCGCGGAAGCATTTCGTGGTGCCCTGCCGCCCATCACCGCCAGTCACAATCCACCACAGCCACCCATCACAGTCCGCCACTGCCGAAGGGTTCGGTTTCGGCTGATATCCGGTTTCCGGGCCACACACGGCGCGCCCCCTTCGATACCATGGCGCCATGGTTGCCAGTGAGTCCCCCGGGACAATCCGCGAGAGTTTCCCCGACGATTTCGTCTTCGGTGTTGCAACATCGTCGTGGCAGATTGAGGGTTCCAGTAGTACCCGTTCGGAGTCCATTTGGGACCGCTTCGCCAAAATTCCTGGCGCCATCGTCGATGGCAGCACAGGCGATCCCGCCTGTGATCACCTAAACCGGGTCGACGAAGACCTGGCTCTTATTTCTGAACTCGGTGTGGGCGCCTACCGCTTCTCTGTGTCCTGGCCGCGGTTTATGCCAGGCGGCACCGGGACAGTCGCCCACTCGGGTGCAGGGTTTTATGACCGACTGATCGATTCGCTGTTAGAGCGCGGTGTTCAACCACTCCTGACTGCCTACCACTGGGATTTACCCCAAAGCTTGCAAGACGAAGGCGGTTGGCTACACCCCGACATGCCCCGTTGGTTTGCCGACTACTGCCACGCCTTAGGCGAGCGCTACGGCGACCGGGTGAGCCACATGGCCACCTTGAACGAACCGTGGGTGAGTGCCTTCTTGGGCTACGCCGCCGGTATCCACGCCCCCGGTGTGGTCAACAGCACCCAAGCACTAGAGGTCGCCTACCGCCTCATGGTGGCAAGCGGTCACGGTATTGGTGCCCTCACCGATGCCGGAGTGAGCAATCCCGGAATCGTGTTGAACCTCACCACTGTGCGCGTGGATCAACCGGGTGCCGAAAAAGCCCGAGACCACATCGACCGGCTACAAAACACCCTCTTTACCGACCTACTGGCCGGTCGTGGGATATCGGATGAGG
Source organism: Pontimonas salivibrio (assembly GCF_002950575.1). NCBI lineage: Bacteria > Bacillati > Actinomycetota > Actinomycetes > Micrococcales > Microbacteriaceae > Pontimonas > Pontimonas salivibrio. The sequence continues at coordinate 505,853 of NZ_CP026923.1, read as the reverse complement.
TCCGAGACACCACCGACATTCTCACCGACTGGTCGTTTGTGACCGATGAGGGTTTAGAAGCCGCAGCGACCCCCATTTCCTGGTTGGGCGTCAACTACTACACCCCCATTCGTGTGGGGTTGCCCCGCGACACTGACCAGGCCACCGGCGTCGGCCAAGACACCGTGGTGTATCCGGCGTGTCCGCCGGCAAGCCTGCGCCCACGCGGACCACTGACCACCATGGGCTGGGAAGTGGACCCCCAAGGATTACGAGACACCCTGGTGGAAACTGCCGCTGCGCTTCCCGGTGTGCCGTTGTGGGTGACAGAAAATGGTGCGGCCTACGCCGACCGTGTCATCGACGGTGACGTGTATGACCCTGATCGCATTTCTTACCTCACCGGGCACCTTGGTGCCGCAGCAGAGGCCATCAGTGACGGTGTGCCTCTCCAGGGTTACTGCGCGTGGTCACTGTTGGACAACTTGGAATGGGCGGAAGGGCGAACCCAAACGTTTGGTTTGGTTTATGTTCACCCGGAGTCGATGGAGCGCATCCCCAAAGCCAGCTACCACTTCTATGCTGATGTCGCTAAGGGCGAGCGCTAGGAAGTCGCCAGGGAAACCCCTAGGAAGAATCTCCGGAAGGCGATTGACCCGGCTCGTCTCCTGATTGTTCGTTGCCTGATTGCGGGTCACCCTCACCTGAGGCGTCATCTCTTAGAGTGCCCTGGTCTTCCGGTTGGCCCTGGTCCTCTGATTGGCCCTGGGCTTCTGGGTGGCTGAGGCCTTGGCGGGTTTCCCGGGTCATTTCCATGACCCGGGTGAACAGCTCTTCGGTGTTTTCTGAGCGCAAGAGGACGAACTGGTCGATGGTGCTCAGCGGTGCGATGCCGGCGAGTTGCCAGAGCCTGGAGACGGGCTCGTCAGCCACGGGAGTATCTACTGGCCATTCGCCGAGGTCGTAGTCGTGGGCGAGGGCGAGAGTGTCGCGCACTTCTTGTTCGAGAGGGTCGAGCCGCAGTGCCAATCCGATGGGTTCATCCAGGCCGTCCAAGAATTCGACTTCAGCCCTCGGGAAGGGGTCGTCGTCCAACCAGCGGGTCACTTCGAAGCGCCTGGTGCCGTGACCGGTGACGACCAGGTGGCCTTCGGGGGCTTCAATTTCGGTAATGCGCGCGACAGTGCCCACGCCGAAGCGTTGTTCACCGCCGCCGACTTCCGCTCCGCGTTCGATCAGCACAATGCCGAATTCGGGGTAGTCGGTTTCGAGCAGTTCGCCCACCATTTTGAGGTAACGCGGCTCAAACACCCGAAGCGCAAAGGGCATCGCAGGGAGCAAGACGGTGCCAAGGGGGAACATGGGCAATGTGGGCATGGCTCCAGACAATCACGTGGTCCTGGTCCAGACCAGGGGGTGTCGGAAAATTGGCTGTGAATCTTCTCTACACACCTTGCCTAAAGATACCCCTGGGGGTATCTTTAGGGTCATGAAGAAAGATAAGAACACCCTCGCGATGATTTCGTTCATGTCTGGCCCGTGGGGCCGAGGTGCCCGCATCGTCGGCGGTGTCGCCCTGTGGGCGATCGCCATCATCGATGGCGGCTGGGCGTGGTTACTGGCCATCCCCGGCACCATGATGATCACGACCGGGGTGATGAACTACTGCCCCGCCGGTCTGATGCTGGAAAAGCCCAAAGACCGCTCCGAATTTATGGCGTCACTAAAGCCCGTCAACCTACTGAAATAACCCGAGGGTCCACGTAACCCGCCACTGGCAGGTCATCCACCCGGTTGCCTTTTGCGGTGCACGAAGCCTTGGGGACATCCCTCCCCGAGGCCCGATACGAAGTAACACACAACGAGGAGTAATGACGTGAATATTGTCTTGTGGGCCATGCAGTGGCTTTTTGGAATCTACTGGCTCGCCATCGGAGCCGTGCACTTCATCGTCCCGTCGGGACTGCCCGCGCCAATGTCGTGGATGTATGAACTAAGCCCCGAACTCCACGCGATCTCCGGCACGCTAGAAATCTTGGGTGGCCTCGGACTGCTCCTACCCGCGCTGTTGAAGCGCGCAGTGTTCTTAGTACCCCTCGCCGCACTGGGCCTTGCCGGCGTCATGGGTGCGGCAATGATCTGGCACGTGCAGCACGAGAGCTTCGCGCAGACCGGTCCGTTGAACATCACGATCGCTGTGATCATGCTCTTTATCGCCTGGGGCCGTTGGAAGCTGCGGCCACACACCCCCCGGGTCCAGGCCACAGCCCCCGAAAGTCCCGTCCGGGCCTAAGACACTCCCGCTGGCTTAGAGCCAACGAGTCGAAGGCGCAACACGCCGCCCGATGCGCTCCTCCAGTTCGCTCAGTTCAGCCATCACGTCTGTCGCGACCCATACCCGCCAACGCGGGGAGCCCGTGAGCTCCTCCAGAATGCCGGCCGCGCTCAGGTTTTCGATGGCCTCATAGGTGCGACGACGCGACGACCCCGTGGCAGCCTCGGCGCGAGTGATGTCAAGCACGGGAGCGTGCAGCAACGCAGCGAGGAGCGCATGGGTTGTCGACCCCCGCCGGGCGGTGACCCGCTCCTGCCACTGGGTGGGGAGCATCGCCAGTCGGTCAGCCGATTCGAGCGCCGCATCCGCCGCAGCAATGGCGCAGTGAGCGACGTACTCCACCAAAGCAACCGGGTTACCTGCCCGGTAACTGGCCAAATGAGTGAAGTAGCTCTCGACGTCAGCGAGCATTGCGGCAGCGACAGGCACGGTGGCAGTCGCGGTTAATCCGCGGCGACGAAACATCGCACCAATCAAGGCCCGCCCGATACGCCCGTTGCCATCGGTGAAGGGGTGGATAGCCTCGAATTGTCCGTGGACCAGCGCCGCTTGCGTGATCGCTGACATGTCGGTGCGGCGGGCGAACTCCAGCACATCGTCCATGAGTGGGCGCACATGCTCACTCGGAGGTGGCACGTGCACCGCACCACGAGGCGATGAGTCGGACCCGCCGATCCAGTTCTGCATCGGTCGGTACCGGCCGGCGTACTCACCTTCCAGGAGGTCACCCGCCATGAGTTGCTCGTGCGCCCCGAGAATCCCCTCATGGGTGAGGTCCCCATCAGCCCACGAGCTCGCAAGAGCACTGAGCGCCTGACTTGCCGCTATTGTGGCCCGCGCGCTGGCGGTGGCGCCGGCGCCAATCGATGCGCGGGCAAGGTCATCCATGCTCGAGTACACTCGCTCGATCTTTGATGACGCCACCGCTTCTGAGCGCACCAAGAGGAGTTCAAGGCCTCCAAGGTGTTCTGAACGTGCTTCGACACGAGCGATTGATGCAACCGCGCGCTCAACAACGTCATCGAGTCCGGCGGGAAGATTAAGAGTCTTGTCAGCGATAAGGCCCGGGGTCTCCACCGTCACTTCCTTCAGCATCCGATCAGCAAGATTCGGACGATTGCCCGAGGCACTCCGCTGATCTGGGTTGGTCACCCAGGGTTGGGCCACCTTCGTGACCGCGGGCCAGTTGTTGTGAGGGTTGTCGCTCATGTGCCACCTTTATCTTCCGACACTAAGCCTACACTTAAGTGTCACTTGATGACATAAGTGACACTTAAGAAGGTCGTAAGTGTCACTTAGAGAGGATGACCTCGGCGTCGATCATGCGCATCGCGAGCTAGGCACGATCCAGGGGCGTGATGGCCTCCAGCAAATCCCCCAAAACCTCTGCTTCTCGCTCTAGGTCGTACATCGTCTGCAGGTTAAGCCAGAACCCCGCCGTGGTGCCAAAGAATTGGGCTAAGCGCAGCGCAGTGTCAGCTCTGATTCGGCGCTTGCCGTGCACAATCTCACTAATCCGCTGGGGCGCAACACCAATCGCGAGCGCGAGCTTGCGCTGGGAGACACCCCATTCCTGGAGAAACTCCTCCCACAGCACTTCTCCCGGATGCACAGCGTCCCACAGGCCCTCCACGTCAGCTTCGGTGACAGTCGACACGTTCGCCATTGTCAACCCCTCCATGCCTCCACACGAAACACACTCCCCCCTGCTGATTTATCCGAAGGCTGCACTCGCCCGGTCCGTCGCTGCCCGAGGCTCTTACCCGCCGAGCTGCTCAACCAGCTGGTCATGAGAGACGCTGCCCCGCTCTTGCCGGGCGCGCGCCGCGGTCTCAACATCAGCTTGGTCTTCCATCGCCTCTAGGGCGCGACGATAGAACTCCGGAGAGACCACAACAGCTCGGACCCGTGCACCTCGAGAGGTAATTTCTACCGGTTCGCGCTGGGCTGTCGCGATGTAATCACTTTGGCGACCACGAAACTCCGAAAGCGTTACCGATGCCATGGCGCCCAGAATACAAGATGATCAAGTTGTACAACAAGGCCGCTTGGTGGCTAACTCGAGAAACGAAACTCCACGACATCGCCATCGTGCATTACATAGTCCTTGCCCTCAATGCGGGCTTTACCTTGGGCTCTAGCTTCCTGGAGCGACCCCGCTGCCACCAGGTCATCAAAGCTTGTGACTTCCGCTTTGATGAAGCCCTTTTCGAAGTCGGTGTGGATCACACCGGCTGCTTGGGGGGCTTTTGCCCCTTTCGGGATTGTCCAGGCACGGGATTCTTTAGGGCCTGCGGTGAGGTAGGTGTGGAGACCGAGGGTGTCAAAGCCCACTCGGGCGAGCTGATCCAACCCGCTCTCGTCTTGACCGAGCGAGGCGAGAAGTTCCCCGGCCTCTTCCGCACTCAAGTCCATCAGTTCACTTTCCACCTTCGCGTCTAAGAAGACCGCTTTGACCGGTGCAACCATTTCGCGCAGTTCAGCCATCTTGGTGTCACTGGCCAAAACATCCTCGTCGACGTTAAATACATAGAGGAAGGGTTTTGCCGTGAGAAGGCCCAATTCTTTGATGGGGCTCACATCCACACCCGCCTGAAAGAGTGTCTCACCGCGATCAAGAACCTCTTTGGCGGCGAGCGCCGCCTCCAGCGTGGCCGGTTCGGCGCGCTTACCTTTGACTTCCTTTTCTAGGCGCACAATGGCGCGCTCCAAGGTTTGCAGGTCGGCCAAAATCAGTTCGGTGTTGATGGTTTCTAAATCCGATGCGGGGTTGACCCCACCATCGACGTGGACGACATCCGGATCGGAGAACACTCGGACTACTTGGGCAATCGCGTCGGCTTCGCGGATATGGGCTAAAAACTGATTGCCGAGCCCTTCGCCTTCGCTGGCGCCTTTCACAATTCCCGCGATGTCCACAAACGACACCGTCGCCGGAACAACCTTTTCGCTGTTGTGCATTTTCGCGAGAGTGTCGAGCCGGCTATCGGGCAGGTTCACCACACCAATGTTGGGTTCAATCGTGGCGAACGGGTAGTTCGCCGCGAGAACGGTGTTCTTTGTCAGGGCATTAAATAGCGTGGATTTGCCGACATTGGGCAAACCGACGATTCCGATTGTGAGAGCCACAACCCCCGAGCCTACTGGAGCACACCGGGCCCAAGGCCACAAACCCCCAGTGGCGTCAGTCGTGGGTGAGAGACTGAGGCTATGGATTTTCTTGGCTTATTGATCATCGTGGCGCTCCTGGTCGGCGTCGGGCTCGGACTGGGCGTGGCCGTATTTTTTCGCCGTAACCAGTTTGCGACTCTTCAGTCACAACTCCAATCAGAACAAGAGCGCTCCCAGGCCCTTGTGGCCCAACTTGAACTTCTCCAACACCAGTACGACCAGCTGCGGGAGAAAAACACTGAAGATCAGAAACTGATCCACATGCTGGAGCCGCTTCGCGATCAACTGACCAAAGTGGACCGGGCCGTCACCGAAATGGAGCGCGTAAGAAGCGAACAAGCCTCGACGCTTTCCGAACAGCTACGCCAAGTCGTTCACAACGATGAGCAGCTCCGCCGAACGACCGAATCACTAGAGTCGGCACTCCGCGGTGGGCAAACCCGAGGACGTTGGGGCGAGGTGCAACTGCGCCGTATCGCCGAAAGTGCGGGGCTGTTGAACAAGCTCGACTTTGTCGAACAAAAACAGGTCGAAGGCGATGGTCTCGGCAAACCGGATATGACACTTCGACTTCCGGGGGACAAATACATCGCCATCGATTCAAAAGTGCCTTTTTCGGCCTACTGGGATGCCCAAGAGATCCCACCCTCAGCAAGTGGTGATGAACTGCGTCGACGCACAGCACTCTTAGAGGACCACGTCAAAGCCGTGCGATCCCACGTGGAAAGCCTCAGTAAAAAGTCGTACTGGAACAACCTCACCAACTCCCCCGAATTTGTCATCTGCTTTATCCCCACAGAAGCCCTTCTCTCAGCCGCGCTCGAAGAAGACCCCGATTTGATGGAGTGGGCGTTTAGCAAACGGGTCGCCCTCGCATCGCCCGTGTCGGTGTGGTCGGTGATGAAAACTGTCGCCTTCGCCTGGCAACAAGACGCCCTCACCCAAGACGCCAAAACACTCTTCGAAGTGGGCCGAGAACTCCACCAGCGCCTTGGCACCATGGCCGAGCGAATCGACAAACTGGGTCGCTCCATTCGAGGAGCCGTCAAGGACTACAACTCCTTCGTCGGAACCCTCGAATCCCGCGTGATTCCCAGTGCGAGAAAACTGAGTGTGCTGGGCGACAGCGACGGTATGCCAGAACACATGCCCGGGATCGACGAACCAGTGCGAGATATGAGCGCCAGCGAACTCACCTCCGCCCTCGACAGTGATGCTTCTGGCGATGGCGATGGTGATGGTGATGGTGATGGTGATGGTGACAACGATGACCCAGCGGAGCTGACAAAGAATTAGCCGGGTTGCCGCTCTCTAGCGGGGCGCACAGGACGGTGTCTGGCTACTCGTCTAACCACTTGGCGGCTTGGTGGTCAGCGCTCACCCGGCGCATTGTGCCCGAGCGTGAGCGAAGGGCAATACTTTCCGTAGAAATCAGGCCACCCTGGCGGCGCACTCCTCGAACCAGCTCACCGTCGGTCACACCGGTTGCCACGAAGAACGTGTTGTCGCTGCGCACCAAATCGTCCAAACCGTAGACGTGATCAAACTGGAGACCGGCGTCTTTCCCGCGCTGGCGCTCATCGTCAGTCTGTGGGGCCAGTCGACCCTGCATGAAACCCCCTAGGGCTTTAATGGCGCAGGCCGTGGCGACACCCTCAGGGCTTCCCCCCACCCCGACTGCCATATCAATGCGACTGTCGTGCCGGGCAGCATTAATTCCTGCCGCCACGTCACCATCGAAAATGAGCCGTGTTCCGGCACCGGCGTCTCGAATCTGCTGGATCAAATCCTCGTGGCGGGGCCGGTCCAGCACCGCGACGCGAATCTCATCGATGGGCTTACCCTTTGCCCGAGCTAACGCGGCAATGTTTTCAGCCAAGGGCCGGTCAATATCCAACACCCCGATGCCCTCTTCCGAGGCCACCATTTTTTCCATATAAAACACGCTGGACGCATCGAGCATGCTGCCGCGCTCTGCCACGGCAATCATCGAAATGGCGTGGCTTCGCCCGGCAGCGGTCAACGACGTGCCATCGATTGGGTCAACCGCAATATCGACCTGGGGGCCCTGGCCGGTCCCCACCAGTTCACCGTTGAACAGCATCGGCGCATCATCTTTTTCACCCTCCCCGATGACCACCAACCCCTGAAAGTTCACGGTGGAGAGGAATTTACGCATCGCGTCCACGGCGGCTTTGTCAGCCGCGTTCTTATCGCCCCGGCCAATCCAGGGAGTCGCACGAATGGCGGCAGCCTCCGTCGCCCGAACCAGCTCCATCGCCAAGTTTCGATCGGGGTGACTAAACAATTCGCCGGGTTCTTCGTTAATCATGTCCACCCCTTCAGGCCAAGTTTCTCCAGTCTAGTCAGGCGCCCGTTTGTCCTCACCGGCGACAAGGTCGGGGACCCTTCAACGCCTGCAGGCGGGGCGATAGGCTGGTGTCGACGTCATCGCTACCCGTAGGAGAAACTCATGCCGGTTGTCAGCACCGAACAGTACGCCCACATCATCGACCAGGCGAAAGACCGCGGATTCGCACTCCCCGCCATCAACGTCAGCTCTTCCCAAACCATCAACGCCACCCTCCAGGGCTTCGCCGAAGCCGAATCGGACGGCATCATCCAGGTCTCAACCGGTGGTGCTGACTACTTCTCCGGTCACACCATCAAAGCCCGAGTCTCCGGCGCTATTGCTTTTGCCCAATACGTCACCGAAGTGGCAAAGAATTACCCCATCCACGTCGCCGTCCACACCGACCACTGCCCCAAAGACGCCCTCGACGGGTTTGTTCGCCCGCTGATTAGTTACTCCGAAGCTGAAGTAAAAGCCGGCCGGGCCCCCCTGTTCCAGTCCCACATGTGGGACGGATCAGCCGTGCCGTTGGCGGAAAACCTTCAGATCGCCCAGGAATTGCTCGAGCGCACCAGCGCAATCGGGCAAATCCTTGAAGTGGAAATTGGTGTCGTCGGTGGAGAAGAAGACGGTGTCAGCCACGAAATCAACGACAAGCTGTACACCACCCTCGAAGACGCCATCGCAACGGTCGAAGCGCTCGGCCTCGGCGAAAAGGGTCGTTACCTCACCGCGTTGACCTTCGGAAACGTTCACGGTGTCTATAAGCCAGGAAACGTCACACTGAAGCCCGAACTCTTAGCCGAAATTCAAGAAGGTTTGGCCGCCAAATTCTCCACCGGAGCAAAACCGATGGACCTGGTCTTCCACGGCGGGTCTGGCTCAACCGAAGAAGAAATCGCCGCAGCCGTTTCACACGGTGTCATCAAAATGAACGTCGACACGGACACCCAGTATGCGTTTACCCGCAACATCGCACACACCATGCTCACCAAATACGACCAGGTGCTCCGTGTCGACGGTGAAGTGGGAAACAAGAAGGTCTACGACCCGCGCTCATGGGGTAAGGATGCGGAAACCGCCATGGCAGCTCGAGTGGTCTCCGCCGCCCAGCAGCTGGGTTCTGCCGGCAACGCCCTCAAATAGAACGACCCACTAAACGCGTCAGTGCGCCAAAGGCGCACTGTGAGTTCTTAGCGGGTGCGACCACCCAGAGCGCGCTCATCGGTTTTTCCTTGAGCGTCTTTGCGCAGTTCTTTCGGAAGTGAAAACTGCAGGTCCTCTTCAGCAGTACGAATTTCTTCCACATCGCGATAACCCGCATCGGCCAAATCCTCTAAGGCCTGATCAACAAGAACTTCAGGAACGGAAGCCCCTGAGGTGACACCAATGGTGTTCACCCCTTCCAACCATTCCTGTTTGATTTCGCTGGCGTAGTCGACCCGGTAAGACGCGCGGGCACCATACTCCAGGGCCACTTCCACCAGGCGCACACTGTTGGATGAGTTTTCCGATCCCACCACGATGACCAAATCGCACTCTTCGGCAATTTTCTTAATCGCCACCTGCCGGTTTTGGGTGGCGTAGCAAATGTCGTCGCTGGGGGGATCCTGCAGGTGTGGGAAGCGTGCACGCAGCCGCCGCACGGTTTCCATCGTTTCATCGACACTCAACGTGGTCTGTGACAACCAAATGAGGTTCTCCGTTTCCGGAATCTCAATCCGGTCTGCCTCATCCGGGTCATTGACCAGGGTGGTGTTCTCGGGAGCGTGACCCATTGTGCCTTCGACTTCTTCGTGACCGTCGTGGCCGATCAACACAATGTAAAAATCTTGACCCGAGAAGCGCACCGCTTCGCGGTGCACCTTTGTCACCAGAGGACAGGTCGCGTCAATGGCGTGAAGGTCACGCTGTTTCGCCTCTTCCACCACCATCGGTGAGACACCGTGGGCACTAAAGACAATGGTGGAGCCTTCGGGTACTTCTTCCACCTCATCAACAAAGACCACGCCACGCGCTTCAAGTTCGCGGACCACGTGAATGTTGTGGACGATTTGCTTGCGCACGTACACCGGGGCGCCGTAGCGCTCGAGGGCTTTTTCGACGGCAATGACCGCGCGGTCAACACCCGCGCAATACCCGCGAGGGGCTGCAAGCAGGATCCGTTTTGTCCCCGACACGGGGAGATCTTGAAGCTTTTCTCGCCGCGCCGGAATAACGGGTTGCTCGAGCAGGGTCGCAGATCCGTTGGAAATAGTCACCCGCCCAGTGTAGCTAGGGCAGGGACCATGAGGCTGAAAAATCTCACCCCAGTGGCTTAGCCTGGAGCAGTGAGCAGCACAGCGGGAAACGATTCGTCACCGGAGTCTCCGTGGAGCCTGCAACGCCTTTCTGAATCCCTCGAGGTCTACATCAACCGGCTCGGTTCGGTGTGGATTGAAGCAGAAATTACCCAGTGGGGTAGCTCCGGTGGTCACGTCTATGGGCGGGTCAAAGACCCGGAAGAAGACGTCACCGTCGACATCACCATTTGGCGCACCACCAGGGAGCGCATCCCCGAAGGGGTCGGCCAAGGCGACCGTGTTCTACTGAAGGTCAAGCCCAACTGGTATGTCCGCGGCGGCAAACTGTCCATGAATGTTTTGGATTTGCGCCTTGCGGGGCTTGGTGAACTACTGGCCAAGATTGAAGCTCTCCGTGTCGCACTCACCGCGGAGGGCCTGTTCGACCCGGAGCGCAAAAAAGTGCCACCGTTTTTGCCACAGAGTGTGGGTTTGGTCACCGCAAAAGATTCAGACGCCGAAAAAGACGTGTTACACAACGCCACCGCCCGTTGGCCTGAGGTGCAATTTCAGGTCGAACACGCCAGTGTTCAAGGCGATCGCGCGGTGCCAGAAATTATTGCCGCCTTAGATCGCCTCGAGGCCAGCGGAGTTGACGTCATTGTGATCGCCCGAGGCGGCGGTGATTTCCAACACCTCCTTCCCTTTAGCGATGAGCGCCTGTTACGCCGAGTGGCAGCACTCGATATCCCGGTGATTAGTGCCATTGGGCACGAAGCAGACAAACCCCTTTTGGACGATGTGGCGGATGTTCGGGCATCGACCCCCACTGATGCCGCCAAACGGGTAGTTCCCGATGTCGCGGAAGAGCGCCGGCGCATCAACGAAGCACGCTCACGGTTGACCCTTCGCCTCCAGGGCATCATCGATGGTGAAACCGAGCGCCTTGAGATGATGAGACAACGACCCGTCGTGGCCACGCCCAGCACGGTGGTTGATCGTCACGCCGAAGATGTGCTGCGCCTAGTTCAGCGAGGTGTGGACGTCACGGACACCCTTTTGACGTTGCAACACTCCCGGCTGGAGTCCCTGCGGGCAAGCGTCCGTGCGCTCTCCCCGCAAGCCACCCTCGATCGTGGTTACGCCATCGTTCAATTGGCTTCCGGCGAACTGGTCAGTTCGCCGCAGTCGGTGAAGGCCGGCGATGCGTTACGCCTCCGGGTCAAGGACGGCGAAATCGCTGCAGAAGTCACGGACTCTTAAGACACGGACTCTTAGGATGGTCTCGTGACCACTCCCGATAGCGCCCCCGAGCTTCCCGAGGATATTGCCGCCCTCAGTTACGAGCAAGCTCGAGACGAGCTCGTTGACGTTGTCAGCCGCCTGGAACAAGGTCAGGTGACCCTAGAAGAATCCATTTCGTTGTGGGAGCGAGGCGAAGCCCTCGCCACACGCTGTGAACAGTGGCTTGATAATGCCCGCCAGCGCCTCGATTCGGCCCGAAAAGCCGCGGATGAGTAACCAGGAAACTCCCGAAGAAGCCAGAGCCCGTAAGGAAGAAGCGAAGAGGCTTCGCCGGCAGCGACAAAATATTCGAAACTTGGTGGCCTCCATCGGTGCCTCACTCGGCATCGTCGTGTTTTTGGTATTGGTGGTCGCCAGGCCAGATGAGACCATCCCGCAACCCATCGACTATGAAGCAGTCGCCAGTCAAGCCGCACCCAGCGCACCCGCTGACCTGATTGTCCCCGACCTGGATGACACGTGGTCATCAAACCGTGCCACCATCTCTGACGAAACTTTCGGCCAAATGTGGGCGATTGGGCTGATTAGTACCACCGGTGACTATGTCGAAATCGCCCAAGTCTTCAGCCCCAGCGGTGACGCCCTCACCGAAATCATTGGCCCAGGTGGTGACCAGTCCGAGACCACCTTGGCGGGCTCCGACACAATTCGTTGGACGCTCATTGACCGCAGTGGTGTTTCTGACCCGGGTAATGCCTCCTACGCACTGACGGCGGACACCACAATGGGTCTCGTCGTGGTCTCGGGAACCACAGAATCCGGGGTGTTGTTCATCGCCTCGACCATTCAGCGCGGTTACCCCGCAATCTGGCCCTGAGTAGAACACATCCCGCCGGTATGCTGTCTGGCGAGTGGACGCCTTCGGCCTCCCATCGCCCGAGCAATGCGACCACAGAATGACTGCGACCGCACACACCCCGTCACCCCGAGGAAGGTAACTGATGACCTCCGATGATCACGACTTTCGTATCGAACACGACACTATGGGCGAAGTGCGCGTCCCCAAAGATGCCCTCTACCGCGCACAAACCCAGAGAGCTGTCGAAAACTTCCCCATCTCGGGTCGCGGTTTAGAGCCCGGCCACATCATTGCGCTGGCCGAAGTCAAAAAAGCTGCCGCATCAGCTAACCAAGAATTGGGAATCCTGAGCGCAGATATCGCCCAAGCAATCATTCACGCAGCGGATGAGGTCATCTCTGGCCACCACCTCGAGCACTTCCCGGTCGACACCTACCAAACCGGCAGTGGCACCTCGTCGAATATGAACATGAACGAAGTGTTAGCCACGCTGGCCAGTCGCGAATCGAACGAGAGCATTCACCCCAACGACCACGTCAACGCTTCCCAATCCTCTAACGACGTCTTTCCCACATCCGTGCACGTCGCTGTCACCAGCGCGCTGGTCAACGATGTCGTACCGGCACTGGAGCACCTCGCCAGGGCTCTCGAGGACAAAGCACAAGCGTGGGCCACCGTCGTAAAGCCTGGGCGCACCCACCTGATGGATGCCACCCCGGTCACATTTGGCCAAGAATTTAGTGGGTATGCCCGCCAAGTGCGCCTCGGCATTGAGCGGATTCACTCCGCCCTTCCCCGCGTAGCAGAAGTGCCACTTGGAGGAACAGCCACCGGTACAGGGATTAACACCCCGGTGGGCTTTTCCGAGCGCGTCATTGCGCTTCTGGCAACCCACACCGGTCTGCCACTGACTGAAGCGCTGGACCACTTTGAAGCCCAGGGCGCGAGGGATGGTTTGGTCGAAGCCTCCGGCGCCCTTCGCACCATTGCCGTATCGCTGACAAAAATTGCCAACGATGTGCGGTGGATGGGCAGTGGACCCAACACCGGTTTAGGTGAGCTGGCACTACCCGATTTGCAACCGGGCAGTTCGATCATGCCGGGCAAAGTGAACCCCGTCATCCCCGAAGCTCTCCTCATGGTGTGCGCAAAGGTGGTCGGAAACGACCAGACGGTCGCCTGGGCGGGAGCGAGTGGAAACTTTGAACTCAATGTCGCCATCCCCGTGATGGCGTCGTCCCTGTTGGAGTCCACCCGACTGATCGCCAACGCGTCACGGGCTTTTGCCGATAAAACGGTGGCCGGGTTGGAAGTCAACGTGGAGCGCGCACGTGCCTTAGCCGAATCCTCCCCCTCGATTGTGACCCCCCTGAATCGCTTCATCGGATATGAAGCTGCCGCCAAGGTCGCCAAGCACGCAGTGGCAGAAAAGATCACTATCCGTGAAGCGGTGATTGCTTTGGGCTTTGTCGAGCGTGGTGAACTAAGCGAAGAACAACTCGACGCATCCTTAGACGTGCTGAGTATGACCACACCCGGACTTTAAGCCACACGCTCACCACCCGGCCCCACAGGGCGTCATCCACACCCGGGTTCCTGGTGGGTTTATTGGTGGTGCTGGCCGCCCTCCAGCAGGTCAGTGACCAGTGCGGCAATTTGGCTGCGCTCGGAGCGCGACAGCGTGACGTGGCCAAAGAGGGACTGGCCCTTCAACGCTTCAATCACGCTGGCTACACCGTCGTGTCGACCCACGCGCAAGTTGTCACGCTGGGCCACATCGTGGGTGAGTACCACACGAGAGTTTTGCCCGATACGACTCAACACCGTGAGCAACACGTTTCGCTCTAAAGATTGAGCCTCATCCACAATCACGAAGGCGTCGTGGAGTGACCGACCACGGATGTGAGTAAGCGGTAACACTTCCAGAATCCCCCGCTCCATGACTTCACTCACCACATTCGAGGACACCACAGAGCCCAACGTGTCAAAAGTGGCTTCCGCCCAGGGGTTCATCTTCTCGGCGTGATCACCGGGGAGGTATCCGAGCTCTTGGCCACCGACGGCGTAAAGGGGGCGAAACACCATGATTTTCCGATGCAGATTGCGCTCGAGCACCGCTTCCAGCCCGGCACACAACGCCAGGGCAGACTTACCGGTTCCCGCGCGGCCCCCCAACGAAACCATTCCCACGCTGTTATCCAACAGCAGGTCAATCGCCAACCGCTGTTCTGCTGAGCGGCCATGGAGACCAAAAAGGTCGCGGTCACCGTGGACCAAACTGATGGTCTTCCGTGCCGTCACTCGACCCAACGCCGAACCGCGTTCACTGGAAATCACCACACCGGTATTGAGCGGCAGGTCTTCCACCAGCTCCGTCTTCAACGACTCGTTGTCGTACAGGGCTTGAACGTCTTCGGAACCCAAAGCGATTTCTGACAGTCCCGTCCAACCCGAATCGACAGCCAATTCCGCACGGTATTCCTCGGCGGCGAGACCCACCGACGCCGCTTTGACCCTCATGGGGAGGTCTTTAGACACCACAGTGACCGGGATATCCTCGGCTGCAAGATTGACCGCAACAGCCAAAATCCGTGAATCGTTGTCACCCAACTGCAAACCACTGGGCAACACCGACTGGTTGGAGTGGTTCAGTTCAACCCGCAGGGTTCCGCCATCACCCACACTGATCGGAAAGTCCAAGCGTTCATGTTGTTGGCGCAAATCATCCAAGTACCGCAATGCTTGGCGAGCAAAATAGCCAATTTCTGGATCGTGGCGTTTGCCCTCTAGCTCCGAAATAACAACCACGGGGAGTACCACGTGGTGCTCGGCAAAGCGAAACAGTGCTCCCGGATCACTCAGCAGCACTGAGGTGTCGAGGACGAACGTCCGCTCCCTCGTGTCGGCCTGAGTGGTGCTGGCGCTGGTAGTTGAACGAGGGGTTGCGGATCGGGTCACCGTGTCTCCTTCGGAGCTGAGGTATCGCGTTACCCACAGACGCTACGTCAGCAGCCCGCCAGAGCAAGAGAAGACACGCGGCCGCACACAGCCAGAAAGGTGAACTCCTAGTGACCAAACCGTCGGGCCCGACGACCGTAGTCGCGCATGGCTCGAAGAAAGTCGACCTCCCGCAAATCAGGCCCCAATGCTTCAACGAAGTAAAACTCGCTGTGGGCGGCCTGCCAAATCATGAAATCGCTTAAGCGTTGTTCGCCGGAGGTGCGAATCACCAAATCAAGATCTGGTTGCCCCCCGGTGTAGAGGTGTTGGGCGATGCTCTCCACACTGACTGTTTCGGCGAGGCCTTCCAAGTCACCACCCTGCTGGTGGTGGGCGTCGACCAAGCGGCGTACCGCCTGGGTGATTTCTTGTCGACCGCCATAACCCACAGCAAGGTTGACATGGAGGCCCGAGTTGTTCTCTGTTCTGGCTGTTGCGGCATCGAGTTGACCAAGCAGGCCGTCGGGGAGGTCATCACGGTGACCGACGTGTTGGACTCGCCAGTTGCGGAAACGAGAGAGTTGGTCGGCTAAGGATTCAATGATGTCGCACAGGGCATCAAGTTCTGCCTTATCGCGGCCAGTGATGTTGTCGGTGGACAGCAGGTAGAGGGTGACCACTTCAACGCCAAGGTCATCACACCAGGTGAGAAACTCGTGAATCTTGTCCGCACCCGCTCGGTGGCCGTGGGAGGAGGACTCGAGGGCACGCTGTTTCGCCCAACGACGGTTGCCATCGAGAATGAGCCCAATGTGGCGGGGGTGGTTTTTGCCGTCCACCTGACCTTTGAGGCGGCGGGTGTAGAGGCTGTAGATCAACCCCAGTCCGGGAATCAGACTTCTGCGAGGCACAGGACTACCGTAGTCCCATTCCTGGGCCACCGTGCACGGGTGCCACCATTGGCTGCATGCTCAGCCGATGGGTCTTAGCGTGGGGGTGTGAACCACTCCTCGAAACGCCCACAGTCACCTGCAGACGAGCCGTTGCAATCCGACTTCTCCCCGGGCCAGAGCAACGGCGACGGGTTGGGCGAGGACGAGGGCTACCTGGCTGTTCCCTTCGTGGAGGAGGCCATTGACTACCACGCCTCTGCCATCACACCCAGCTGGCGGGGTTGGATACACCTGGGCACATTCCCTTTCGCCATCGTTGCCGGCATTGTGTTGGTCGTCCTCGCAGACGGAGTTGTCGCGACCGTGTCGAGCGCTGTCTTTGCGCTCAGCTCCCTGGCCCTATTTGGTGTGTCGGCCACCTATCACCGGTTTACGTGGTCTACCTGGACAAAAGCCATCCTGCGACGCATTGATCACTCCAACATCTTTTTCCTCATCGCCGGTACGTACACCCCCATCGCCACTCTGGCTTTAGTGCCCGCACAGGGCACACTGTTGTTGACTTTGGTGTGGTCGGGGGCACTACTGGGTGTGGGTTTGCGGGTTTTGTGGCTAAACGCACCCCGTTGGATTTATGTGCCCCTGTATCTCTTGCTCGGTTGGGCTGCCGTGATGTACACCCCAGAATTGTGGGAAGCCAACCAGGCGATGATGGTCCTCGTCGTCGCCGGCGGCTTGCTCTACACGCTGGGTGCCGTCGTCTACGCCACCAAGTGGCCTAATCCGTCAGCCAGAGTGTTTGGCTTTCACGAAATCTTCCACGTCTTTACCGTGTTGGCTTTCGTGTGCCACTGGTCCGCGGTGTTCCTTATCGCGGTGAATCCTCCGCTGTAGCGGAGGAAGAGGGCCCAGTATCAGTGGTGCTCACATTCGAGGGCTCGGTGTCCGCCTGTGTGGCGGCCACTTCCCGGTCGAGACGCTCACCGATTTCTTGGCGGTAGCGCACCCTTCGCACCCGGCGCACCATGTCCAAGATGAGGGCCAGTGCCGCAATCGCCACTAAAAAGGTCACCACAAATCCCACGACTCCCGGTGTCACCGACACCGGGTCGACTTCAATGGGGGGAATAAGTTCGGAGGCGATGATCACGGCCAACGACTCCCCTTTCTGGCTCAGCACCCGCCCATATCCAGGCGATAATCTCTAGCCATTACGGTATCGGAAGGCGGTGTGTGATGTCCCGAGAGGACACCCAGGATTCTGCCACCGCGTACCGTGAGACATCCTTGGGCGCCGAAGCTGCCGAAACGAGTGATTCCGTTGACGACCTTCTCGCTGACCGGTACGGCAACACCTCACAGGACCGTCGGGGCCAACGCCGCTGGGCCATTGCCGGTGGGAGCGGTGTGGCGGTGGTGTTACTCGCCTGGTTGGGTTGGGCGGGTTTAGGACAACCAGGAACACAGTTTGAAACCCGCGACTTGGGTTATCAACTAATCAGTGACCAAGAGGTGAGTGTCCGGTTTGAAGTGTCCACTACCCCCGGAAACACCCTGTCCTGTGCGGTACAAGCGCTCAACGCCCAATACGGGATTGTGGGGTGGAAGATTGTCGATATTCCTGCGGCCGAGGTGCGTACCCGCGTGTTTAACCAACCCCTTCGCACCAGTGAGCCCGCCGTCACAGGCTTGCTCTACGAGTGTTGGTTGACGTAGTCTGAGCAAATCTCAACCGGTGTCCGAATGGGGCCGGTTGTTAGCTATTTAAAGGGGGATTGACTCGTGGCAGACACATCAGACCACACGGTTTGGCTGACCCAGGAAGCCTACGACCGGCTTGCGCTCGAGTTGGAACAACTCTCCACAAAAGGTCGAGCAGAGATTTCTAAACGCATCGAGATCGCCCGCGAAGAGGGCGACTTGAAAGAAAACGGCGGCTACCACGCGGCGAAAGACGAGCAGGCGAAAATCGAATCGCGTATTCGAAATCTCACCGACATGCTCAAACACGCGCACGTGGGTGATGTGCCGGAAAGTTCCGGAGTGGTGGAACCAGGCACTGTGGTGACCGCCCACATCCACGGCGATGAGGAAAAGTTCTTGCTCGGTTCTCGTGAACTCGCCGGCGATACTGACCTCGATGTGTACAGCGAGCAAAGCCCCATCGGCCAAGCCATCATCGGCTTGAAAGTCGGCGATTCCAGTACCTACACGGCCCCCAGCGGTGCCGAAATCGCCGTCGAAATTATCGACGTCGAAACGTTCCGTCCGTAATTCGAGCTACCGGACCCCCTATGCGGGTCCGGCGGTTAGAAGTCAGTGCGCGGCTCGTAACCTTCACGCCGGAGGGCTTCCAGAACCTGTTCGGCATGTTCTGGCCCGCGGGTTTCGATGTGTAGTTCCAGTTCCACCTGACTGATCTGCAGGCCCGTACCGTGGCGGGTGTGGAGCACTTCTACGACGTTGGCGTTTTCATCGGCCACGATTTCTGAGGTTCTCGCTAACTGACCGGGCCGGTCGGGAAGCGGGATACGCATCTTCATGTAACGCCCGGAGCTGGCCAGACCGCGGCTAATCACCCGCTCCAAAATCATGGGGTCAATGTTTCCCCCGCTCAAGATCACCGCGGTGGGGCCTGTGGCTTTCACCAGACCGCTCATGACGGCCGCAACAGCGACAGCTCCCGCAGGTTCGACCACCATTTTGGCTCGCTCCAAGAGCACCAGAATGGCGCGGGCGGTCTCGTCATCGTCAACGGTGACCACCTCATCGACCGTGTGTTTGATGATGTCGAAATTCAACTCTCCCGGTTTCGACACGGCGATGCCGTCAGCAATAGTCGGCTTGACCGACACCTCCACGATTTTCCCGGCTTCGATCGACAGCGGGTAGGGGGCAGCGTTTGTAGCTTGCACACCAATGACTTTGATGCTTCGACCTTCGAGGGCAGCACGCTGCTTCATGACGCTGGCGACACCAGCCATCAGACCACCACCACCGATGGGAACCACAACGGTTTCCACTTCAGGCATTTGGTCAAGAATCTCAAGCCCCACCGTGCCTTGGCCGGCCACCACATCGTGATGGTCAAACGGTGGAATACGCACCGCACCCGTTTGCTTGGCAAACTCACTGGCTGCCCGCAGTGGGCCAATCATGGTGTCGCCGGTGAGGACCACTTCCGCGCCGTAGGCGCGGGTCGCTTGCAGTTTGGGAAGAGCCACACCGGTGGGGGTGAAGATGGTGGCCTTAATGCCCAACTCTTTGGCGGCAAAGGCGACACCTTGGGCGTGGTTTCCCGCGCTGGCCGCCACAACACCGCGGGCGCGCTCCTCTTCACTCAGTTTCGACATCCGGTTAAACGCGCCGCGGATTTTGTAAGAACCGGTGCGTTGCAGATTTTCACACTTCATAAACACCGGAACACCGAGAAGTTCTTCCAAGTAGCGTGAGACTTCCATGGGCGTCACCTGCGCCACGGCAGATACTGTCGCTCGGGCAGCCTCAAAGTCGTCGAGGCTGGGTCCCGGGATTGCGACAGCTGCAGTGTGTTGGTCGACTACGGTCATGCCCTCAAGCCTCCCATTGGCGGGGCCACCCATTTCGCGGCCTCCGGGTCACCCACCCATTCGGAGCGTGACAGGTAAGTGATGAACACGTTCAGGTAGGCGACAACGGGTACCGCAAACAGCACACCCGGGATTCCGGCGAGGAACCCTCCCGCTGAGACGGCCAACACCACGGCCAAAGGGTGAACTTTCACTGCTGCGCCCATCACGAGTGGTTGCAGAACCTGACTCTCTAACTGCTGCACCGCCAAGACGATAATCACCATGATCAGTGCGGCGACCGGTCCGGCATAGACCAACGCGATGAAGGCGGCAATAGCTCCCGTGACAAACGCACCAATAATGGGCACAAAACCGCCGAGGAACACGGCGACGGCGATGGGTAAGACCAAAGGCAAGCCCAAGAAGAACGCCCCCAAGCCAATGCCGAGTGCGTCGACTGCAGCCACAAAGATCTGCACGTTGACGAACTTCGTGAGGGTGGCCCAGCCTTTCGCACTGGCGCCCGCTACCGGAGCCCGGGCATCACTGGGTAAGAGCCCCACCACCCAGCGCCAAATTCTGGCGCCGTCGTGAACAAAGAAAATGAGGGCAAAGAAGGCAATACCAATACCCACCAGCACAGAGCCCACCGAGCTGGTCACCGAGAGTGCACCGGAGAGCACCCAGGCGGTGTTCCACTCCATGTCGATCAGGAAAGACTCGAACCATTGGGTGAGTTGGGCTTCGGTGACACCCAGTGGTGATTCCAGCAGGAAATCGATGAAATCTTCGTAGGCTTCTACGCTTCGCCTTTGCAGGGAGGCGAAATCACGGGTGATTTCTTCAACGACCAACCACACCAGAGCCGCTACCGCGGCAAATAGTGTGACCAGTGTGCTGAGGGTGGCCAACCACCCCGGAAAACCAATACGTCGAAGCTGCCTCGCCAAGGGCGTGGCGAGCACGGCGAGCAGCACCGCAATCAATAGTGGCACCACCAGGAAATTGAGTTGGATAACCAACAGCAGTGCGACGGCTAGGGCGCCAACGATGGCCATGAAGCGCCACGACCAGGCAGCAGCGATTTGCACACCCGGTGGCACTATCGGTTTTTCCCGACCCGCGCGGAGTTGACGTGGCAATGGCATGGGAAACAGTCTAGGTCGCTGTTGGCACAACAGCCCTAGAAGCGGGCCCGATTGTCCATCAAACGCTTAATTCGCTCCGGAATAGGAGGGTGGGTTTGAAACATTCGATCGATGACTCCCGGCTGAATAGGGTCAGCCATCCAGAGGTGGGCCATGGACGCCTGCTGGCGCTTCAAGGGTCGGCCATATTCACCAAGCTTGTTCAGAGCACTGGCCAAGCCCTCTGGGTGCCGGGTGGTCAAAGCACCTGTTGCGTCAGCCAAATACTCCCGTTGCCTCGACACCGCCGCCTGAATCACCCCTGCCAGTAAAGGCGCAAGAACCATGGCCAAAATTCCCACAATCAACAACACCGGGTGTGCGCCACCACCATTTCGCCGCATGCCCCCAAAAAAGGCCATCCGTGCGAGGAAATCAGCGAGCAGTCCGACAACAACCACGAGCCCAAACACGATGGTGGTGACACGAATGTCGAGGTTTTTCACGTGAGCCATCTCGTGGGCCATTACGCCCTCTAACTCGGTGTCGTCCATCAGATCCAAGAGGCCCGTTGTGGCGGCGACGGCAGCGTGTTCTGGGTCGCGTCCAGTCGCAAAAGCGTTTGGGGCCGGGTCGTTCACGATGTAGACCTTGGGCGTGGGAAGGCCCATCGTGATGGCCAGGTTTTCGACAATCCGATACAACCTGGGATTATCGCGCTTCTGAATTTCTTGCGCGCCGGCCATCGCCAAAGCCTGTTTGCCCGCTTGGTAGTACTGGATGACGACATAAATCAGCGCTCCGGCGAGGACCGCCCAGAAAATCAGTCCCGAACCATCACCAAACATGGCAGCCGCGAGAAAACCGAGAGCAGCGACGATGAGGACAAAGCCGGCCATGATGATGTACGTGTTGCGCTTATTCGCCGCGATTGCCCGATACACCGGCCAGCCCTACCTTCGGTAACCCACGACGTGGGGGTTGTGAACTCCGGACACGGTTAGAACTGAATACGCGGGGACTCGGCGATTGCTTCAGGGTTTGCCACTTCGAAGAAGTCGCGCTCACTGAAGCCCAAGTTGTTGGCAAAAATATTGTTGGGGAATAGTTGAATGCGGGTGTTCAGCTCCCGGACACCGCCGTTGTAAAAACGCCTCGCGCTTTGAATCTTGTCTTCAGTGTCGACCAATTCGCCCTGGAGTTGAAGAAAATTTTGGCTCGCCTGGAGCTGTGGGTAGGCCTCAGCCACCGCAAAAATGCTTTTCAGGGCATCCTGCATCATGTTCTCTGCTTGGGCCGCCTCAGTGGGTGACTGAGCCCCGATAGTCGCTGCTCGGGCTTTAGTGACGTTTTCAAACACCGCACTCTCATGCGTTGCATAACCCTTAACGGTGTCGACCAAGTTGGGGATGAGGTCCGCCCGCCTCTTCAACTGGACGGTGATGTCACTCCACGCCTCATCCACCCGCACGTTTAGGGTGACGAGTCCGTTATAGGTCGACCACAGATAGATACCGATTGCGACGACCAGTACGACCAGAATTCCCACAATGATTAGTGCGTCCATGGGCTCGAGCATACTGAGAAGAACTGAACATCCACCAGCCCTAATAGTGCTGGTGCCCCGGCGGGGACTCGAACCCCGACTGGGACGATTTTAAGTCGCCTGCCTCTGCCGATTGGGCTACCGGGGCCCGAAAATAAGTCTAGTTGGCGGACACTTTCGCCTTGGACGCGCGCTTCTTAGCGGTCGCTTCCGCAGCGGGAGAAGGCCTCGCCGCAAATTCTTCAAAAAACTCTCGAGGCTTTTGGACGGCCCGAATACTCGCCACATCCCGACCCCAGAACAACTGAAGCAGCCAGTCGGATACGACCCGGACTTTCCGCTCCCACATCGGCATCGCCAAACCGTGGTAGCCGCGGTGAGCCAAGAAACCCAAGAACCCAGTCAGCGCAAAGTTTCCGACCTGCAAGACACCCACACCGACTCCGAGGCCTGCGACAGCGCCCAAGTTTTTGTGGAAATAGTCTTTGGGTTCTTCGCCACGCAGGACAGCCGTGAGGTTTTTCGCCAGGTGCTTGCCCTGGCGCACGGCGTGCTGGGCGTTCGGGACACAGTATCCACCGACACCACCACCACTCAGATCGGGCACAGCCGCCACATCACCGGAGGTCCACATACCCTCCACAACACCGTTGTCGTCAATAACCCGCAGGTCTGCTTGCGCACGCACCCGACCGCGTTCTTCGAGGGGAACACCGGAGCCACCGAGCATCGACTGGGCTTTTACCCCCGCAGTCCACACCACCAGGTTGGTTTCCAGCGACTCGCCGGTCGAGAGTTCAATACGACCGTCCACCGCGCTGACCAGCTGGGTGTTGAGGTGGATGTGCGCTTCGCGCTTTTCAAGATTCTTAATCACCCAGTGGCTGGTCTTCAACGACACCTCGGGCATGATTCGATCCATCGCCTCGATGAGGTGGAAATGGGTATCCGAGATGGTGAGCTCAGGGAACCTCCGGAGGAGGTCACTGACCAAACCACGCAATTCGGCAAACGTTTCGATTCCGGCAAAGCCACCACCGACCACCACAACGGTGAGGAGGCGGTCTCGCTCTGGCCCTGGGGGCATGTGAGCGGCAATGTTCATGTTGTCGATGAGCCGGTCACGCACGGCAACCGCCTCTTCGACGGTTTTCATGCCAATGGCGACATCCGCAACACCGGGGATGGGGAATGTTCTGGTGACCGCGCCCGCAGTGACCACAACGTGGTCGTAGTCCACAGTGAAGGGGTCGCCAAATTCGGGGGTCACAGTGACCTGTTTATTGGCGTGGTCAATTCCAGTGACCCGGGCGGTAATCACTCGGGTGCGCTTCAGGTGACGGCGGTGGGGCACCACAACGTGACGGGCCTCAATAGAACCTGCCGCCACTTCAGGCAAGAACGGCTGGTAGGTCATGTAGGGCAAGGGGTCAATGAGGGTGACCGACGCTTCATTCTTTCGAAGCTGGCGCTCAAGCTTGAATGCGGCATAGAAACCGGCATATCCGCCACCGATGATCACAATGTTAGACACAATAAAAACTCTCCGACGAAGGGGCGTTACTGTCCTAATCTAGTGGCTTGTTGCGGGCATGCAGTACCGAGAAGCCGGCACCGATTGCGAGCAACACCACCAGCGCGACTCCCCCACCCACCATGAGAAGCGGGATTTGCTCGACAAACCCGGGGTCTGTCCGGGCAGTGACCGGTTGGCTCTCCCCCGCGAAGGGCACCTCGGGCGCAACGATCGGACCCAAGGGGTACACCACTTGTTGGTCGTCGCCTCGACGATAAATCTCCACCCACTCGTCAATAGTTCCTAGCGGATTAGCGGAGACCAGGGGAACATCGGCAGCGACAGCTTGGTAAGCATCAACCAGGCCAAACCCGTACAACGGGTCGGGAATGCTCGGGGTGACCGGTGTTGCCGTTGCCAAGATGCGGTTCACCACATTGGCGGCATCGAGGCCAGGGTATGCGGCACGGACCAGAGCGACAATGCCTGACACAATCGGCGTCGCCCCACTCGTTCCTGCCCACACGGCGTAACCCTCACCGGGTAGGGCGCCGACCAGGTTTTCACTGGGAGCCATCACCCCAATGGTGATTCCTTGGCTGGATGCTTGGGCGCTAGCCACACCCGATTGGTCCACGCCGCCAACAGTCAATACCCCCGGCATGGTCGCTGGCGCCCCGACCACTTCTGTTCCCGCCGAGCGGTTGCCAGCGGCCGCCACCACCACCACGTCGTTGTCTTCGGCATAACCAAACGCTTTGTCCCAACTGACTGGCCATTCCCTCGTGTTTCTGGTGAGTGAAAGTGAAATCACGTCTGCGCCGTTATCGACAGCCCAGATCACCGCCTCGGCAATCTGCTCATCTGCGGGAATGGTCGTGTTTTGAAAACTCATCGACACGCTGAGGATGGAAGCCTCCGGAGCGCTTCCGATAATCCCGTCATCACCACCGTGTCCTCGCCCGGCGGCGAGAGAAGCCACCATGGTGCCGTGCTCACTGGAGGAACCGACCGGTGTTTGGCCATTTACCGAACCGAGACCCGACACATCTGTTCCGCCAATCACCGCGCCACGAAGATCCTCGTGGTTACCGTCCACACCGGTGTCGATAATGGCAATGGTGACGCCCGCACCGCGGGTCACACTCCACGCATCAGTGATCCCAAACTCGTCCAGCCAATACTGACGATCACGCACCTCATCGGCGTGAGCCACCGGGGCGTTGACCCCCAGAGTCACACACAGCGCACCCAGTAGGACACCACCCACCAGGCGGGTCACACTTCTGGAGAACACCGGCACACCTCCAGGCTCCACTGAGTATCGGCTAGGGCCCAGTCCCCCACGGGGTTCACCCCGGGGCCTTCCGCGAGGGAGTGAGCAATCAGGGCGTGCAGGCATTTGACGCGCTCTGGCATGCCACCTGCGCTGATTCCGTCAATTTCGGGGACAACACCCCATTGGGCCCGGGTGTGGAGAAAATCTTCGTGGGCTTTCTGGTACTGCTGGCGCGCCTGCTCATCTTGGTGCAGTCGAGCCTCGTATTCGGCCATCCGTCCGGCGGCTTCCAACCGCGATGCCTCTTTCGTTCCAGAGGGCAGCGAGAGGTAGTAGAGGGTAGGAAAGGGTGTTCCGTCATCGAGGCGTGGAAGGGTCACCACCACCGCGGGGGCACCACACGCACACCGGGCAGCGATGGCGTGTAATCCACGCATCGGGCGACCTAATTGGTGAGCAAGCTGACGGTAATCCTCAGCACTGGGTGTTTCCCACGTCATTCGCCAGATCCTTCTGAGCCTGGCCGTGGTGTGGACTGTGGTGTGGACTGTGGTGTGGACTGTGGCCCGGGAATGAGGGGCTCATTGTCCGAGGGAATAGTCGACTCGTCCACACCGGGCAGAGCGTTGGTGGTGGCTGCGACCAAGTAGCTGGCGAACAGTGATTCTCGCCAATCACCCGAGGCCACCTGGATTTCATTGGTGACCGTCTCGGTGTCCTCTTCACTATCGCTGGGGAGGTCATCAAGAATCAGGTAGGTGATGTCGCCGGGGTACACAAACATGAGCCTGGAGCGCGCCTGAGTTTCCACAAACGCCCGGTCACTCCAACGCTCCAACTGGTCTTCTAGGGCCAATACTTCACGGTCAGTCGCCTCGAGTTCTTCTTTCAACTGCGCGATTTGTTGGCGCTGTTCTGCGAGGACTTGCAGGGAGGGCGACAACACCACAACGGCTGTGACGATTAGTGCCAACAGGGTGGCGGTGAAGCCTGAAGCTTGAAGGGACACAGTAAGTGAGCGCGACTTACCCGGCGCACGCTGCGCCTTCTTTTTCCCACCCTGTGTGTCACCGACCACATCGACAGTGTAGGTCGGTCAACTGACTCCCTCTCGGGGTTAAGCCGGTGGGTCGCTAGCTGGTCGAGAAACGCGGGTACGCTGCCGCTCCCGCGTAGCGGGCTTGACCGGCCAACTCTTCATCAATGCGCAGGAGTTGGTTGTATTTCGCGACCCGTTCGCTTCTGGCCGGTGCACCGGTTTTGATTTGACCACAGTTGGTGGCCACCGCAATATCGGCAATCGTGGTGTCTTCGGTTTCACCGGAGCGGTGCGAGAGCACCGCGGTGTAGCCACTGCTCTGGGCGAGGCCCACCGCGTCGAGCGTTTCGGTGAGTGAACCGATCTGGTTGACCTTCACCAGAATCGAGTTTCCCGCACCCTGGGCGATACCCTGCGCGAGTCGTTCCGGGTTGGTCACAAACAGGTCGTCGCCGACCAGTTGAACTTTGGATCCCAGTTTTTCGGTCAACGAAATCCAACCGGCCCAGTCGTTTTCATCTAACGGGTCTTCGATGGTCACCAGTGGGTAGTCGCCCACGAGTGCTTCGTAGTAGGCCACCATTTCGTCGGCACTCTTGTGTCCGCCCTCGAACCGGTAGGCACCGTCTTCGAACATTTCTGTGGCCGCAACATCTAAACCAAGCGCAATGTCAACACCGGGCCTAAAGCCAGCACGCTCAATGGCTTTCAGCAAAAAGTCCAAGGCTTCGCGGTTACTGGGCAGCTCGGGGGCAAATCCGCCCTCGTCACCCAAACCGGTTTGCAGACCAGCAGCTTTCAATTCGGATTTCAGTGCGTGGTAGGTCTCAGCCCCCATGCGGATTGCGTCCGACATTGAGGCGGCACCAATGGGCAACACCATGAATTCTTGAATATCCACACCGGTATCCGCGTGGGCACCACCGTTGATGACGTTCATCATCGGTACGGGCAACACGTGGGCGTTGGGGCCACCCAAGTATTGGTAGAGGGGCAGGTCGGCTGATTCGGCGGCTGCGTGGGCGACAGCGAGCGATACTCCCAAAATCGAGTTCGCCCCCAGGTTGCTCTTGTTGGGCGTACCGTCAGCGTGAATCAGTTCGTGGTCAACGGCGCGCTGTTCACTGGCTTCCATTCCTTCAATGGCAGGCCCCAACACATCGATGACTGCTGCCACGGCATTGCGCACACCTTTACCGAGGTAGCGAGACGCATCACCGTCGCGAAGCTCATACGCTTCGTGTTGTCCCGTGGATGCACCTGAGGGGACCGCAGCGCGGCCAATGGTCCCGTCTTCCAACAAGACTTCCACCTCGACGGTCGGGTTTCCCCTCGAGTCCAGAATTTCCCTCGCGGTGAGGGCCTCAATTTCGGCCACGACAACGTCCTTCCTGATGGTGTGCTTTGTGTCAGTAGAGCTCAATCCTACTGAGCTGTTTCACCCCCACCCGGAAACAGAGAATCTGTTCACCACGAGGTCACCTCACAGACTGAGACCGGCGATTAACCTGACGATTAACCCGGGGATTAACCCTGGGACTAACCCCGGGACTAACCCAGGAATTAACCCTGCGACTCTCCGAGCTCACGCCAGTTCAGCTGATCGGCTGGGGGTACTTCGGTATCCAACTGGGCGACCTGCGTCACTCCGAGGGTTTCCAGTTCGGAAAACAGTGCTTTCTTGTTCTTTTTCGATTCAGCGAGAACCACCGAGTAGCCGGCAGCGATCAGTTCAGCCTTCAACCTCAAAAGCTCTCGCAGTGGCGTCTGGTCGGTATAGACCAGGGAGCGGCCCGGCGATGTGGTGTGACGCGTCTGGTCCACCACATCGATGAGGCGTTCAAAGCCGAGCGAAAAACCACAGGCCGGAACGTCTTCGCCTAAGAATCGCCCGACCATTCCGTCGTAGCGGCCACCACCACCCAGTGACACACCCATTTCGGGGTGAAACAGCTCGATAATGCTGCCCGTGTAGTAGCCCATCCCCCGAACCAACGTCGGATCAAACACGACTTTTTCCGGCCCAATCAGCTGGGCCACATCCCCCGCCCAACCGACTAGCTCGGCCGCAAGGTCCTCTGGTGCGGCCATCGCGCGAGCAATCGATGGGGCATCTAATGCGACTTGTTGACTGGCCCGCTCCAAGAAACCCCTCATGGCGTCCAGGTCGAGGGTTTCTCCGTGTCTTGTGCCGAGTTCTTCCAGAACACCGTCGATGCCGATTTTGTCGAGCTTGTCGAGGGTGATCAGTACCGACAGGTGCTGATCACCGGCCACACCGGCTGATTCCAACACGGCGGTAAGTAACCGGCGGTCATTAACTCGAAAACGGTAACCAGACACCCCGAGCGCATCGAGAGCATCAGCACTGGCGATCAGTAGCTCGCGCTCGGCAAGCGATGAGGCGTCGCCCACAATGTCGATATCGCACTGCACAAACTGGCGGTAGCGGCCCTTTTGGGGGCGCTCCGCCCGCCACACCGGCGCGATGTGTAGGGCTCGAAACACACTGGGAAGCTCAGAGCGATGAGTCGCCACGTAACGGGCGAGGGGAACGGTCAGATCAAAGCGCAGACCCAAATCGGTTAACTCATCCAGAGAGCCGACGTGTTCTAAGTCAGAGAGTCCCAGTCCGCGGCGCAACACCTGAAAGCTCAGTTTTTCGTTGTCGCCACCTAAACCCGAATGGAGGGTGTTGTGGTCTTCCAGGGCGGGAGTATCAATGGGGTCAAACCCGTGGTGTTGGTAGCGCGAAGAAATGGTCGCCAACACCGCATCGCGGTGTCGTTTTTCTGCGGGAAGGAAATCCCGCATGCCCCGGGGTGGGCCTGCCTTAGATGCCATAGCTCCAGTCTCTCACTCACTCCAGATGCCGAGGGGAGGTCGGCTGGGCCCCACCAGAAGTGTCGCCAGCGCTATCGGGGTGACCTACTGCGCCTTTTCGGCCTCAGCTACCCTCTGTTCAAACTCTCGAAGTGCACCGCGCAGGGCCTGGTCCACGTTAATCCCCCGAGACCGGGCCTGGTCAATCTGGTGGAGTAACCACCTACCCCACGCGCTGGAGTCGGTGGGAGGCAACGGGTCTGTGGCTTCCGGGGCCTGGTCGATTCGTGCCGCACGAGTCATTACGGCGTCGGCTCTGGCTAAACCGGTGAGGCTTTGGGGGACACCATCTAGAACACTACGGCGGTCAGATTTCTCGGCGCTTTTGATTTTCTGCCAGTTGTCTTTAATGTCGTCGACACCACCGACCTGCACACCCTCAAACACGTGCGGGTGTCGCCGGCGCATTTTTTCGTTGACCAGCCGGGCCACATCGTCAATGTCGAATGGGTCCTCCGCGTCAACCCGGGCAATGTCGGTGTGAAAGAGCACCTGGTAGAGCACATCACCCAACTCTTCACGCATCCCCGCGCGATCGTCAGATTCGATCGCATCAACCAATTCGTGGACCTCTTCGATCAGGTAGGACACGAGTGAGTGGTGGTCTTGCTCTCGATCCCACTGACAACCGTTTTCCCCGCGCAGGGTAGCCATCGTCTGGATGAGCGCGTCGAGGTGCGGGTAGTGACTCATGATTCCAGTGTCTCAGCAGCAACGGTCTGGGGGGCCGGAAGTGGATAGAGCGCATCAATGACGCCCTCAACCCACACCACCAGCGCCTGATCTCCTGGTCGATCCGGGAGTGGAATCAGCACCACCCGGGCAGGCGCCATGTAGGTCCCTGTGGGGTAGAGCCGGCGAAGTCGAACCTGGAGCGAGTCGGGCAGCGGCGCACCGACCAGACGCAGTTTTGACCCCATCACTAACACTTCCGACAAACCACTGGCTTGTGCCCGGCGGCGTAACCTCGTGACGGCAACCAGAGTGGTCACCGGTTGGGGTAGCGGACCGTAGCGATCCGTGAGCTCATCGACCACCTGGTCGATGAGGCCATCTTCGGCCAGCGGCGCTGAGGCGTGGGACAGCTTTTGGTAGGCCTCGAGTCGCAACCGGTCACTGTCGATGTAGTCCTCAGGGATTCGCGCATCAACGGGCAACTCCAGGCGCAGCTCGGTTTGTTCGGGGGTGACTTCACCCCGGAAGGTGCCAATCGCTTCGGCGACCATTCGCAGGTAAAGGTCAAAACCAACTCCGGCGATATGACCGGCCTGTTCCCCTCCGAGGAGGTTTCCGGCCCCGCGCAATTCCAGATCCTTCATCGCAATACTCATCCCACCGCCCAGGTCGGAATGGCTGGCGAGGGTTTCTAAACGCTCGTGGGCGGTTTCCCCGAGCGGCACATCGGCGTCGAACAGCAGGTAGGCGTAGGCGCGTTCGCGCCCGCGGCCCACACGGCCGCGCAGTTGGTGCAACTGGGACAGCCCAAACCGGTCGGCCCGCTCCACAATGAGTGTGTTGGCGTTAGTGACATCGATACCGGTTTCGATGATGGTGGTCGAGACCAACACGTCGTAGTGGCCTTCCCAAAAATCAACCATCACCTGTTCAAGTTCGGTTTCCGCCATCTGACCGTGAGCGACCGCAATACGCGCTTCGGGGACAAGGTCAGCAACTTTGCTGGCCACGTCGTAAATACCCCGCACCCGGTTGGAGACATAAAACACTTGCCCCTCGCGCAATAACTCCCGACGAATAGCCGCCGTGATTTGCTGTTCGCTGGAGGGTCCCACAAACGTCAAAATGGGGTGGCGGTTTTCGGGTGGGGTTTGCAGGGTCGACATTTCCCGAATACCGGTGACGGCCATTTCCAATGTCCGAGGAATCGGCGTGGCACTCATCGCCAACACGTCCACGTCGCTTCGCAGCTTTTTCAACCGGTCTTTGTGTTCCACACCAAAACGCTGCTCTTCATCAATGATCAGCAGACCCAGATCCTTAAACCGCACCGAATCAGAAAGTAAGCGGTGGGTGCCAATCACCACATCGATGGTGCCCTCGGCGAGACCCTTAATGACGGAGTTGGCTTGGGCGGTAGTGGAAAACCGTGACAGTGAGGCCAGTCGCACCGGAAACGGTGCGTAGCGTTCGTGAAAGGTCTCCATGTGTTGGCGCACTAACAGAGTGGTGGGAGCCAACACGGCAACCTGTTTGTTGTCCTGCACGGCTTTAAACGCTGCCCTGACGGCAATTTCTGTTTTCCCGAAACCCACATCCCCGGCGATGAGACGATCCATGGGAATGGGTCGCTCCATATCGGCTTTCACCTCGTCGATGGTGGAGAGTTGATCGACGGTTTCGACAAAAGCAAACGCGTCCTCCAACTCCCGTTGGAGGTCATTATCGGGAGAAAACGCAAAACCGGGTTGAGCCATCCGTTGGCTGTAGAGCTTCACCAAATCGACGGCAATATCGCGCACCGCTTTACGGGCGCGCGATTTCACACCCGCCCAATCAGAGCCCCCCATTTTGCTGAGCGCCGGAGATTCCCCGCCCACATAGAGGCTCAGCAAATCCAACTGGTCGGTGGGCACCAGCAACTTATCTGGTGGCCCACCGCGCTTACTGGGGGCATATTCCAACACCACAAACTCGCGGGTCGATTTTTTGGCCTCTCGCCCACCGGTCGAAATTTCCCTCGTTTGCACCTCCACAAACCGACCCACACCGTGGGTTTCGTGGACCACGTAGTCACCGGGTTGCAACTCCAAAGGGTTAACCCCTTCGCGGCGCTTTGCAATGGAGCGTTTTGGTTGCCGGGGTCTGGTTGTGCGGGACCCGCCAAAAAATTCGTGTTCACCCAACAACACCAGTGAACGCTCCGGTAGGACAAAACCTTCGGACACTTCGGCCTGCAACACACCCACCACCCCGGTGGGGGGAAGGTTGTCGGTGCCAGAAATCTCTCGGGCAGGAATGTCCGCATCGGCCAGCAGGTTGATGGCGCGCTCCACTAAGCCGTGACCGGCGGCGGCCACCACCACGCTCATGCCACCCGCGAGAAAGTCCCGAACAGCGGCAATCGCGTCGTGCCCACCGGCCAAATCGGCCGCGATGGGTTGGGCGTTAATGCGCAGATGACTTGCCGTGCCGTCATCCAGCTGATGCAGCGCCCACCACGGTCTCGCACCCGCCTGGTCGAGAACCTCATCGGGGGTGTAAAACTCACCGGCGTGAAAATCGATTGGGCGGGACGTGTCGCCTCCGGCGGCCACCTCCCACGCCGCTTCCAGAAACTCCCGGTTGGTGTCAATCAGTGACAGTGCCCGCGAGCGCACCCGCTCTGGCTCCAACTCGACAATGTGGGTATCTGTGGGGAAGAAATCCATGATGGGCACCATCGAGTCCAACAGCACCGGTTGGAGTGATTCCATCCCCTCCACCACGATGCCTTGGGAGATTTTTTCCAACATGGTTTCCACACCCGGGTATTCACCGACCAGCTCGCTGGCTTTTTGGCGCACGGATTCGCTCAGCAACATTTCACGAGCGGGGGGAATATCGACTGTCCCGGTGGCGGGTTCGATGGAGCGTTGGTCGGCCACCTGGAACCAGGTGAGCTCTTCCACGGTGGAGCCAAAAAAGTCGGCCCGCACCGGGTGGTCCGCCAGGGGTGGAAACACGTCAAGGATGCCGCCACGGATGGCAAACTCGCCACGCCTGGTCACTAGGTCCACCCGTTGATAGGCCAGTTCGGTTAATAACTGTGCCCACTGGTCTAAGCCCAACTGGGTAGCCCCCTGTTGGAGTTGTCCCCAGGGGGCATCGGCAAGTTGGGGGCTTACCGGTTGGATTATTGCTCGCACTGACGCCACGATTACCAGTGGCCGATTGGCGTGTTCCTCGGGGTGGGTGAGCGCGCGGATAGCCGAAAGCCGCCTCGCCACGGTTTCCGGGTGCGGGCTTAAACGCTCATGGGGCAGTGTCTCCCAGGCAGGCAAGTCCCACACTTGAGCAGCCGGGCCATCCCCGGTGTGGCTGGCGAGACGGCCGCGCACTTGGTCGGCTTCGCGGGAACTGGGGGTAATCACCAAGACCACATTGGGGTGGTCTTTAGCGTCCAGTAGGGCGTGGATGAGGGGCACGTGCAGGGCACGAGGGGCAACCGCGTGTGTGCGCACCGCAGGCGAACCTAAGAGGGCCTGGATGGACGGGTCCGCCGCGAGGGCGGGGGCCAGCATGTGCGAACTCACTCCGGGAAGTCTACGGCCGGTTGTGTCATGTCTGCTGTGGCCTACAGCGCGATGAATTAACCGGCTGAGTGGAAGCGTTGTTGCGCGGCTTCTAACCCTTCGACGATAAACCTCTCGACTGCGTCAATGGCGTCGGCTCGAACCCGCTCCACCTCGGCGGCTTCAGCTTTCGGGAATGTACGCAGCACGTATTCCGCCGGATCCATCCGCCCGGGTGGCCTTCCCACACCCAACCGGATGCGGACAAAATCGGGAGTTCCGAGGGCTTTGTGGATGTCGCGTAAACCGTTGTGACCACCGTGGCCACCACCACGCTTCAATCGAATGGTGCCCACGGGAAGATCCAAATCGTCGTGAATGACGATGACCCGCTCAGGCGTGGTCGAGAAGTAGCGCACCAGGGACGACACGGGACCACCAGAAGTGTTCATGTATCCGGAGGGAACCGCCAACACAATCGGCTGGGCGGGAAACTTCACCACATCCCCGAACGATTTCAGCCGTTTCAGCGCCAACCCTTGAGCCTTGGCCCAGTCGGTGACCACGTCTTGACCAATGTTGTGTCTGGTGTGGGCGTATTTGTCCCCCGGGTTACCGAGCCCCACAACGAGCCAGGGGGACGAATCAGATTCGTCCCCCTGGCTGCGTCGAAAAAACAGTGCTTACTCCTCGCTGGAAGAATCACCCGACGAGTCCGCGCCACCGCTGGCGCCGCCCGCGTCGCCCTCAGCAGCTGCGTCAGTAGTCGTGTCATCTTCTTCGGCAGCGGCACGAGGAACGTAGATGGAGAGGATG
Source organism: Pontimonas salivibrio (assembly GCF_002950575.1). NCBI lineage: Bacteria > Bacillati > Actinomycetota > Actinomycetes > Micrococcales > Microbacteriaceae > Pontimonas > Pontimonas salivibrio. Next base: position 471,810 of record NZ_CP026923.1, on the reverse strand, counting down.
AGTGCTTCAGGGTCACTGACCAGAGTGGATCCGTCTGGCAGGGGCAGCTCACCAGCGTGAATCTGGGTGCCCTCCGTCAAGCCCTCAATAGAGATGGTGACCCACTCAGGAATGTTGGTCGCTTCCGCCTCAGCAGTAATGGTCAGGTTTTCGTATTGCACCATCGTGCCACTGAAGGGCTCGCCTTCGACGTGGACACCAATATCCACGGTGACTTTTTCACCCTTTCGCACCACGACCATGTCGACGTGTTCGATGATCTGGCGGACGGGGTCGCGCTGCACGTCTTTGACCAAGACAAGCTTTTTACCGTCTTCGAGGTTCAACTCCAACAATGCGTTCGCACGTCGTGCGACGAGCATCATTTCGTGGGCGGGCAGTGACACGTGCAGGGGCTGTTCGCCGTGGCCGTAGACCACAGCGGGAACTTTGCCGGCCACGCGGAGTTTCCTCGCGGCGCCTTTTCCAAACTGGGCTCGCGTCTCGGCGGCCATTTGCTGATTGTCAGCCATTACTACTCTCTCCTTTGTCGGGCCGTGGCCCGGTGTGTCAATTCTCGACTCGAACGCCGAAGCGTGAGGAGAGACCGTGTGCCTCGCCTACCGCGTCGATTACGGAACCTGTGCTCCCTCGCCGAAGTACCTGGCAAAGTGTAGCGGACAGGTACGCTCGTTAGCGACTTGGGTTGCGCCCGGTGTGAGCGTAAAGCTCCCCGCCGGGGGATCACTGCGACCCACCATCGCCACAGCATGAGGAGAAGCATGAGTCGCGCAAATATCGGTGTCGTCGGTTTGGCCGTGATGGGTTCCAACTTGGCCAGAAACCTTGCCGGCCGCCCCGGTAACACTGTGGCGATCTATAACCGCTCCGCGGATAAGACCCACCACCTGGCCACAGCCCACCCAGAGGCCGAGTTTGTCACCGCTGACACGGTGGAGGAGTTTGCCCAAAGCCTCAGCACGCCCCGCACCGCAATCATCATGGTTCAGGCAGGCCCGGCCACCGATCAGGTCATTTCACAATTGGCCGACGTGTTCGAACCTGGCGACATCATTGTCGATGGCGGTAACGCCCACTTCACGGACACGATTCGCCGTGAAGCAGAACTTGCGGCGAGAGGTCTGAATTTTGTCGGTGCCGGCATTTCCGGAGGGGAAGAGGGCGCACTCAATGGCCCGTCGATCATGCCGGGTGGTTCCGCTGAGGCGTGGAACACCCTGGGGCCCATTTTGGAATCGATCGCGGCCGTGGCCGACGGTGAGCCCTGTGTGACGCATGTGGGCACCGACGGGGCGGGACATTTCGTCAAAATGATTCACAACGGCATCGAATATGCCGACATGCAGCTCATCGCGGAAGCTTATGACCTGCTTCGACACGCTGCCGGGCTCAGCCCCCAAGAAATTGCCGACGTGTTCCGTCAATGGAACACGGGTGTGTTGGAGAGCTACCTGATTGACATCACCGCCGAAGTACTCGGACACGTCGATGCCACAACCGGCTCACCGTTGGTTGACGTCATCGTCGACCAAGCAGGTTCTAAAGGCACAGGTGTGTGGACGGTGCAAAGCGCTGTGGGTCTTGGCGTACCGGTCACCGGTATCGCCGAAGCCGTGTTTGCCAGAGCCATTTCGTCCTCTGGTGCATCACGCCGTGCCGGTGGGGGCCTGCCTGGCCCCACCCCCACCGATGGGAAGTCGGGAAGCGCCATTGGTGACGCCCAAGGCTTTATCGACATGGTGGAACAGGCACTTTACGCCTCCAAGATTGTCGCCTACTCGCAAGGTTTTGACGCGATTTCTGAAGCGGCCAGCGAATACAACTGGTCGATTGATCGCGGCGAAATTGCGCGGATTTGGCGGGCCGGATGCATCATCCGCGCCCAATTTCTCGACCGGATTACTGAGGCCTACCGTGAACAGCCAGAGCTTCCCCTACTCCTCGCCGCGCCCTATTTCCACAGCGCCCTTGATGATGCTCAAACCCCGTGGCGGAAGGTCATCCAGGCAGGAGTGGAAACCGGAATCGCCACCCCAGCGTTTAGTTCATCGTTGGCCTACTACGACCAGATTCGCCGCGAGCGCCTCCCCGCCTGCTTGATTCAGGGCCAACGCGACTTCTTTGGTGCCCACACCTACAAGCGTGTTGATGCCGAGGGGGCTTTTCACACTGATTGGTCAGCAGACCGTAGCGAATCCCGGGTGGACTAGAACATCACCAGTCCCACACCGCAATGGCTGAGGGATGTCAGCCTTGTGGGGGGTTTTTTCGTCGGCGAATACTGCGGGCAATCACAAACCACAACACCCCCAGAAGAGTCCAGCTGACTCCGGCGATGAGTGACGCCACCGGCAGACTCACCACTAACACCAGGCACAACACCAACCCCAGTATCGGCACCACAGGAGGGAGGAATCGTTCTGCTCGGGGTTGGGCGAGAGCGCTGTAGTGACCGATGGCGTAGTAGCTGAGCACACCGGTTCCTGAAAGGCCCACCAACCACAGCGGGTCGGTCACCAACACCAGGGTGATGGCTCCCGCTGCCACGGCAAGTTCAGAAAACAGCGGTCCTTTCGTTGCAGGCGAGAGGTGGGCGAGTGCTCCTGGGAGGTCTCGATGCCTCGCCATTTGCAAACTGGTTCGACTGAGCCCCGCGAGGATGGCCAGCAGCGAACCGAGAGAAGCCACCAAAGCCAGCAGCCCCACCAACCACATTGCATCACCAGAAACCAACGCGGTGAGAGGTGCTGGGCTCACGCCGTTTGCGGCGAAGGTGGGAATTAAGGCCAGGGCCAACAACGCGTAAAGGGTGAGGACGATGACTAGTGCACCAATGATTGCCCGGGGCAACGTGCGCACGGGGTCGCGCACCTCTTCACCGAGAGTGGCCATCCTCGCGTAGCCGGCAAAGGAAAAAAACATCAACCCGGCGGCGCTCAACACACCCCAACCGGGTAGTGACCCGAAAGTAATCGACACACCCTCGGAGGCGATTGCGGGCACAGCGAGAAACACCAGACCTCCCACCACCACGGCAACAATGCCGATACTGAGGGTGGCGGTGGCGCGAATACCGCTGATCACGACCGCGCTGAAGGCCACAATGAATGCCACAGCCAACCCACGGGGCTGGTCAGGCAGCACATACGTAGCGGCAATCAGTGCGATGGCGGCAGCTGAAGCAGTTTTGCCGGTAATAAAAAGCCAACCGGCCACGAATCCCACAAACTCGCCGCGATAAGCCCGACCATAGGAATAAATACCACCCGATGTCGGTACGCGAATGGCCAGCTGGGTGGTGACTAACCCGTTTAGTGTCGCCACTATCGTGGCCAAAGCCAGTGACACCAACATCCACTCGCCCGCGAGATCCCACGCGGGGGCCCACACGAAAAACACCCCAGCCCCCACCATCGCCGCGACACCAATCGCGATGGAGCCGGTAACTCCCAACCGACGCTCTAAAGCCTGCACACGGTGAGCTTAAAGCCCGTATGTGAACACTCTCGGTTGCATCCTCTTAGGCTGGTGGGGTGATGCGGTCGATACAGCGAACAACTCAGAATGTCTGATCCACAGCATGTCTGACCCCCTTCCCGAGGAGCTGTGGCCAGAAGATGACCCACAGCCGCTGCGCAGTAACCGGCGGATGCGCATTTTGCGCACCGTCGCCCTCGTCGGTTTAGGGCTACTGGTGCTGCCCAGCCTGATTGGCACGATTGGTCAAGCCAACCGCTCCGCCGCCTATGCCTGTGAATTGGCCCGTCAGTACTACGCCCCCAACGCACCGGGCGTTGATGCACGGTTCGAACTCCTACCGCTCAGTGCAGCCGGATGGCAGTGCTATGTCCCTGTCGGAGCTAACCAAGAGCTCCTGATCGCCACACTTGGCCCCATCCCCGGGGTTCCCAACCTGCGCCCAGTGAGTGGAACTTAAGCCTGACCGTCAAACATTGACGTCACCGAACCGTCGTCGAAGACTTCCCGAATGGCTCGGGCCAGAAGCGGGGCAATGGGCAAGATGGTGAGCCGGTCCCACTTTTTCGAATCCGGCAGCGGGAGGGTGTCGGTGACGACGACCTCGTCAATGGCTTCCGACTGGAGAACTTCGGTCGCGGGGTCAGAAAATACGGCGTGTGTGGCGGCAACGACGACACCTTTCGCACCGGCATTTTTGAGCGCTTCCGCGGCTTTTTGAATGGTGCGACCGGTGTCGATCAGGTCATCGACCAGCAGGCAGACGCGGCCTTCCACGTCACCCACAATTTCGTGAACCGAGACTTGGTTGGGCACGCGGGGGTCACGACGTTTGTGAATAATCGCCAGTGGTGCCCCCAATTTGTCACTCCAAATATCGGCTACCCGCACACGACCCATGTCGGGGCTCACAATGGTGAGCTCGTCAATGTTGAGCTTCTCCCGGAAGTGCTCTAACAGCACCGGCATGGCGAAAAGGTGATCGACGGGTCCGTCAAAGAACCCTTGAATTTGGGCGGCGTGCAGGTCAACACTCATGATCCGATCAGCGCCCGCTGCTTTAAACAGGTCCGCCACGAGTCGGGCGGAAATGGGTTCGCGACCGCGCCCTTTCTTGTCTTGACGCGCGTAGGGATAAAACGGGGCCACGACGGTGATGCGCTTCGCACTGGCACGCTTCAGCGCATCGACCATGATCAACTGCTCCATCAACCATTCGTTGATGGGGTAACTGTGGGCCTGAATGACGAAGGCATCGCACCCGCGAACACTTTCGCCGTAACGGGCGTAAATTTCGCCGTTTGCAAAGGTCCGGTTTTCGCTGGAGAGGACATCGCTACCCAACTGGGTGGCCACATCTTCCGCAAGCTGCGGGTGGGCCCTTCCCGACACAATGATGAGATTTTTCTTATTCGGGGTGGAAATCTGGCCCATAGTGTCCTCGCTGATTTAGTGGGTATCGGGTGTAGTGCGGGAATTCTCGGCGGCCTCAGCCGCCGCGGTGCCGGGTCGATTGGTGCCCACCCAGCCGTCAATGGTGCGCACACTCACGGGTGCGACCGCGAGCGCGCCGGCGGGCACATTACGGCGGATGGTGGTGCCTGCCGCGGTGTACGCCCCGGCACCCACTTCGACGGGTGCCACAAAGACGTTGTCGGAACCTGTTTTGGCGTGCGGGCCTATGACGGTGCGGTGTTTATTCACCCCGTCATAGTTGGCGGTAATGCTGCCTGCACCGATGTTTGCCCCTTCGCCAATGTCGGCATCGCCGATGTAACTCAAGTGTGGCACTTTTGCCCCGCGACCAATGGTCGCGTTCTTGGTTTCGACGAATGCACCGACTTTGCCGCCCTCATTGATGACGGTGCCGGGCCGGAGGTACGCAAAGGGCCCCACGGTGGCACCGGCGGCAATCACCGCAGAGTCGACGACACTGCGCTGAATTCGTGCTCCTGCTCCGACCCGCGCGTGACTGAGGGTGCAATCAGGGCCGATGGTAGCTCCGTTGTCAATGTGGCAGGAGCCCTCAAGGGTCACTCCGGGCAGCAGTGTGACGTCCTGGTCGAGCTGGACTGAGAGGTCAATCCACACTGATTCGGGGGCTTTGATACTCACACCGTCTCGTTGCCAACCGCGCACAATCATGGTGTTCAGCCGGCGCTGCATGCGTTGCAGTTGGATTCGGTCGTTAACACCTTCGACGAGCCACGAATCCTCCACCACGACGGCGTGAACTACGCCCGATTGTGTGGCCACCTGTCCGACGACGTCGGTGAGATATTTTTCGCCCTGCGCGTTGGCTGTGGTGAGGCTCGGCAAGGCGTGGGCCAGAATGTCCCGCCTCGCGACATACACGCCCGCGTTGACTTCGTGGATGGCGCGCTGTTGCTCATCCGCATCGACTTCTTCGACGATGGCCGTGACGATTCCATCGTCACGGCGGATGATCCGGCCGTAACCGGTGGGGTCTTCGTGGATTGTGCTGAGCAGAGTAACCCCTGCTTCCGCTTCTTGGTGAAAGCCGATCATTGCCCCGATTGTTTCCGAATCCAGCAGGGGAACATCGGCGCTCAAAATCACGACATTGTCGACATCGCTCGGGATTTTCTCCAGGGCGAGTTCCACCGCACGTCCCGTGCCGGGGATGTCGTCTTGGTGCACAATATGTGCGTTGTCAGCCCAGGTGTCGACCGCTTCGGAGACTTGCTCTGCTTCGTGGCGAACCACCACAACCGTCTGCTGGGGGTTTAGCGCTTCAGCAGTAGACAGCACGTGGCCGATTAATGGAATACCCGCCAGAGGGTGCAGAACCTTCGGGGTGGCCGATTTCATCCTGGTGCCCGCGCCTGCCGCCAACACCACGACGGCCAACGAAGAAGGGCTCATGCCTACCATTTAAGTGCATGGCTCACGGTTTGACAGCAGGCAAGCGGGAAACTCCCACATCTGGCTCCGCCCCCAGGATTCGAACCTAGACCTAACAGCTCCAAAGGCTGTCGTGCTGCCGTTACACCAAGGCGGAATGTGTCGCTCTGCGCTCTAGTCTGCCAGACCACGATAATGGTTAAATGTCGGCTCCCCGCGATGATGTCGATCACATCATTGAGGCGTGGTCCCAGGAACGCTCCGATTTGGACCTTGCTCCCTTAGGTGTGCTCTCGCGGGTGACCAGAATTGCCAAACATTTGGACCGGCTTCGCCGCAGAGTGTTCAGTGCCCACGACTTGGATGTGTCCGCTTTTGACGTGTTGGCCACACTCCGACGCTCCGGTGAGCCCTACCAACTAAGCCCCACAGTGCTTCGGCAACACACCATGGTGACCAGTGGAGCGATGACCAACAGGATTCACCGGTTGGTGCAACGCGGTTTAGTCACCAGAACCCCCGACAGCGACGATGGCAGGCGGGCCCTGGTGGGCCTCACCCCGCTAGGGCGAAGCGTCGTGGATCGGGCTTTGGCTGATTTGCTAAGGGAAGAAGAGCACGCCCTGCGGGGCTTGAGTGCGTCGGATCGTGAAGCTCTCAGTAATCTGCTTCGCACCCTGAGTCTGGAAATCAGCGACGCGGACGCCTCAGAGGCCTAATTTCCACCTAGCGCTGCTGTGCTGTTTAGGCACCAGGCTCTAACAGGGCGACCAGTTCCAACCACCGCATCTCCCGCTCAGAAATTTCCTGATCAATGGTGTCCACCTGTTGGGTGAGTGCGCTGAGCGGCTCCCACTCTTTAGGGTCAATCACCGCCATTTCTTCAACGAGCGCAGCACGCTCGGTCTGTAGCTTGGCCAAACGCCGCTCAATCTGACCTTGTTCTTTTTCGGCCAGCCGGTGTTCTTTACTGCCCGGTGCTAACCGTGGGGAGGCGGTTGATGACGACGGTTGATGCGTGGACTGATCGGCCGGGTTCTTGGTGTCAGACGAATTGGACGACGTGGTGGGACGTAACTGGAGGTATTCGTCGATACCGCGGGGAAGGTGGCGCAAATTACCGTCAATCAGCGCATACTGTTGGTCCGTCACTCGCTCCACGAGGTAGCGATCGTGGGAGACCACAATGAGTGTTCCCGGCCACGAATCCAAAAGGTCTTCCAGAGCGGTCAACATGTCCGTGTCGAGGTCGTTAGTGGGCTCATCGAGTAGCAACACGTTGGGTTCAGCCAATAACTGCACCAAAATGTTCAACCGTCGACGCTGACCACCAGAAAGCCTGGACACGTGCTGCGAGAGGGTGGCGGAGCCAAAACCTAACTGTTCCAGCAGGTAACTGGGGGTGTATTCGGCTTTACCCGCCACGTAACTGGTTTTGTGATCGGCGACCAAATCGGCGACTCGTTTATCCCACCACGGTTCTAAACCACCATCACGCTGATCGAGACTGCCAATCTTGACTGTTTTGCCGCGTTTGATGCGCCCCTTGGTGGGCTGAAGGCTGCCCTCCAACACGCGAAGGAGAGTGGTTTTTCCTTGGCCGTTCGCCGCCACAATGCCTGTGCGCTCACCGGGGGCAATATTCCACGTCACTCCGCGAAGAATGTCGGTGTCGTCGTATCCTGCCCACACATCGTCTAACTCCAGCACCGTCTTACCCAACCGCTGGGTGGCCAATCTCGACAGGCTCACCTGATCCCTGGGTGGTGGCTCGGTCGCAATCAGGCTTTCAGCCGCCTCAATGCGGAACTTGGGTTTCGTCGTTCTGGCCGGCGCGCCCCGGCGAAGCCACGCGAGTTCTTTTCGCAACAGGTTTTGGCTGCGGGCGAAGCGCACCTGTTCTTGGCGTCCGCGTTCCATTCGCTGCAAGACGTAGGCGGCGTAGCCGCCTTCGTAGGCAGAAATCTGTTGGCGGTTCACTTCCCAGGTCTGATCGGTCACCTGGTCGAGAAACCACCGATCGTGGGTAACAACCAGCAGCGCCGAATCATTTTTGGCAAAACGTTTCTTGAGGTGCCCGGCAAGCCACGACACACTGGCGATATCCAAATGGTTGGTCGGCTCGTCGAGCATCAAGACATCCCAGTCGTGAATGAGAGTTGAGGCTAAACTCACCCGCCTGGTTTGGCCACCACTGAGAGCACTCACAGGTGTGTCGTAATCGATGTCGCCCAAGACACCGCTCAACACGTCACGAACTTTGGGGTCCCTCGCCCACTGGTGGTCGTCAACATCGCCCACCACGGCCTGCAACACACTGTGCTCGCCGCCTAGTTGATCCGACTGGTCGACGTAACCAATGCGCAAACCGTTACGGGCAATGACGTCACCGCGGTCAGGTTGAAGTCGTCCCGCGAGGAGTTTGAGAAGGGTCGATTTTCCTTCACCGTTTCGACCCACGATGCCGATTCGATCCCCGGCACTGAGCGACGCAGAGACACCCGCGAAGACTTCGCGCGTGGGATACTCGAGGTACACCGACTGGGCTCCGAGTAGATGTACCACCAGGGAAGCCTAGTCTGGCCCCCTTGGTCGAGACAGTGAGGAACCCCCGGTGCAACGTTTTCTTGGTCCACTTCTGATCGGCATTCAGGCACTGATTTGGATTGTCGTCGACCAGTGGTCGAAATGGTGGGCGGAATCTGAACTGGAATTTCGGGAATATGTGCCCCTGTGGGGAGACCTTTTTGGTTTCCGCCTGGTCTACAATCCCGGTGCCGCCTTTGGTATCGCTGCCGACTACACCTGGATTCTCTCTATTGTGGCGGCCTTCGCGGTAGTGGGTTTGGTGTGGTTTAGTCTCAGTACCCGCCACTGGTTGTGGGTGATTGGTTTGGGGGCAATGACCGGCGGGGCTATTAGTCACCTCGGTGATCGACTTTTCCGGGACCCAGGGTTCGCCATCGGCCACATCGTTGACTTTTTGGACTACGCCGGATTCTTTGTCGGAAATGTGGCCGACATTGCCCTGGTCGGGGGTGCCATCGTGTTGGTTCTTGCAAGCGTCATCGGAGCCCCTCGGGAGGGTCACGCTGCTCTAGCAGCCGCCGAAGCCGCGGCAAAAGCGGCAGCCGCAGAAACCGGTGCCGCAGAAGCCACTTCCGCAGACACTAACTCCCAGGAGGAAGCCGGCGAAGGCGGCAGCTCCGAGCGTCCCCCTCACTAGGGGCCCCTCAGTAAGCGGGGTCGAGCCGGCCCTCCTACACAGTGTCGGTGGTCTGTTGTGGTGACTGTTCGTTGGGGTGAATGACCGTCTGGGTGACAATCGGGGAATAGCCTCGCCGGCCTAGTTGTTGGGCAATTGTCTGCGCATGCTCGGCATCGTTGGCAAAACCCAAAACGGTCGGTCCGGAACCAGAGACCATGGCCCGAAGAGCTCCTGCTGCATGAACATCGTGCAGGGTGGTCACCAGCTGTGGTTGCAACCGGCACGCTGGCGCCTCTAAATCGTTGTGCAGGAGAGGAGCAAGGCGGGTGGCATCACCGGCCAGCCAAGCGTCTAGAAACCCTTCGGGTAGTTCGGTGGCGAGAGGTGCACTCCGGCCCTCTCCATCAAATTGCCGATAGACCTCCGCAGTGGAGAGCTCGAACGTGGCCGGCACCACCACAAGGTGGAGGGGTTGTTGTGGCAATACTGCGGTCAGGTCGACTCCCCTACCGCGTCCAATGGCACTTCCTCCCTGGAGGGAAAAGGGCACATCAGATCCCAGTTCGGCGGCAATCGCCACGATCTGTGAGTAATCCAGGGGTGGCTGCGAAAACTGTTGCAGGGCAAGAAGTGTTGCTGCTGCATCAGCTGACCCGCCAGCCATCCCGCCAGCGACCGGAACGTTCTTCTCAATCGCGATCGACATCGAAGTGGACCCCGATTCGCCGCGAGCGCTGGCCACCCTCTCCACTGCCTTCCAGGCAATGTTGCCTGGGCCGAGTGGAACCCCCGAGCAGTCCACGCTGCCCGCGCACGATATGCCGAGCGAAGGCGCCTCGGTGAGAGTGACAATTTCCCACAGGTCTACCGCTTGAAAAGCGGTGAGCAGTGGGTGAAAGCCTGTGTCGTCAGCTGGGCCTACCCAGAGGCCGAGGTTAATTTTTCCGGGCGCTTGTGCGACGACAGACCGTGGATGCGCCGGGCTCATACGCCCGAGCTTAGCGTCGTCCCCACCAGTCCCCCGGGGCAGTAATCACGGGCGTTACGGTCACTAATTAGGTGTGCTCGCCGGCGAGGATTTCTCGGGTGATGGATCGGTAGACCAACAACCCGATGGCTTCAATGGACGCTTGCCCCATCACCACGAACGGAACAAGCCCCCAGACGTCTTGATCCAGCGCGAGGGTGATGGGAAGAATGACGATTCCTCCTCGCCCCACTGCTGCAATCAGGATGGCCCGGCGTTTATCGACTGTCACCCCGACGAGGCCTGCCGCTAACAGGCTGAGCGGTGCCATTAACACGAGGAACGCAATCGACAGAGGCACCAACCAGCTCAGTTCACTGAGGCGCTCGGCGGCACCCGGCGTTTTATCCCACGCGGTCACGAAAAACGCGGCGGCCGCCCACCACACGGTGAGGCGCGGCAACAGTGGAAGCTCCGGCGTGGAGTCAAGGGTTTTCCATCGCCACTGGATGACGGCGCTGATGATCACGGGAGCAACAATGACTGCGGCAATCGGGAGGAGTGTGGGGGGAATATCGCTCCACTGGAACACTCCCCCACTTAGCAGAATGGTCAGGGGTGGAACGGCGATGAGCTGACCGGCTAACAGCAACGGTGTGACACCCAGAACGCTCTCGGCATCACCACCCGCCCCTCGAATGATCGGCAGGATTAACGCGACCCCTGGGGCCAGCAACACCAACAGCAGCCCCACCTGCAGTTCGTAGGTGTGCCACACCACACGTGAGAGCACAAAAGCCAGAAGCGGAACAGCAAGAACGTTGATGGCCACCAATGCTCGCCACACCCTGGTTTGGCCTGTCGCTCGACCCAAAGACATGAGGGGTAGCGCGAGGGCGAGATGGAAAATCACCACTGCGTGGATGACCAGTAGGGCCCAGAGCGGCAGCGAAAACGGCAACGGCGCGACAAAGCCCATCAACACCCCCGCACCGAGACCAGCGGGTAACCACAGCAGGGGAACCGACGAGTTCACGAGGACGACTCCAACCACGCATCGAGGGCCACGAAATTGTCCAAGCTCCACGTCTCACACCGACTGGTCGGATCTAATCCGGCCGATTCGATGGCCATGGTCGCCTGGGCAACACCGCCAAGGTGTTCGGCTAGTGCTTGACGGGACATTTTCCGCCTGGTGTGAAAACCCGCATCGATTAAGCGAAACACCCTCTTGCGGGTCGCCTCATCGCCTGGCGGGGTGTGCGAATGCATTCCTACCAACACCGAATCCACACGGGGCTCTGGCCAAAACACCCTCCGGGAAATGGTCGATTCAACCGACCATTTCCCCCACCATGCGCATTTCGCACTCGGTGAGCCGTAATGTTCACTCCCGGGTGCTGCGGCAATACGCCACCCGACTTCTGCTTGGACCATCACCAACACGCGGCGAAACCCGGGGTGCAGGCTCAGCAGGTGGATGACGACCGGCACCGCGACGTTGTAGGGAAGGTTTGCCACTAGGTAGTCGGGTGAGCCAGGAACCTCCTCCAGGCGCAGCGCATCGGCAGTGACCACACCGAGCTCGGCACCCGACAGCCTGGTCGCCACCACGTCGCGTGTGGCCTCGGCAAGCCGGGGATCAATTTCGATTGCGGTCACGGATGCGCCCGCGTGCAAGAGCCCCACGGTGAGGGACCCAAAGCCGGGACCGACTTCGACAACGCTGTCACCTGGTTGGACACCAGAGAGGGTGACAATTTTTCTCACCGTGTTGGCATCACCGAGAAAGTTTTGCCCCTTGGATTTCTGCGGTGTCAGCTCGTAGGTTTCTGCCAGTTGGCGAATATCGCGCGCCTGGAGGTACGCCCCACCGGGCTCAGGAGGCATGAAAGCGTGAGGGTTCTAATTCGTCCCAGGGTTCACCGGTGACCGGGTTGGTCCGAATCGTGGGCGGGTTGTCATCCCAACGCCCGTACACGTCGAAAGTGTTGTCGGTGATTTGGGCTGCCAAGAGGTTCACATCGGTGTCCAAATACTTGGCCATGAAACGCAAGGTGTGGGGAATCATGTACGGGCTGTTGGGTTTGCCGCGGTGGGGCGTGGGAGTCAAAAACGGTGTGTCCGTTTCGATGAGGATGCGGGATTTATTCATCACTGCGAGAGATTCTTGAACACCCTTGGCGTTGCCAAACGTCACCGTGCCCGCAAAGGACGCGTACCAACCGTTGGCGTTCAGAATCTCGGCTAATTCCCGGTCACCGCTGTAGCAGTGGAAGACGGTGCGCTCGGGTGCACCCTCCTTGAGCAGCACGTCAACCACATCGTGGTGGGCGTCTCGGTCGTGAATTTGTAGTGCAAGGTTGTGAGCTTTCGCCAACCGGATATGTTCAATGAAGCTTCTGCGTTGAGGGGGTTGGAGTGGGCCTTCGGTACGAAAAAAGTCCAGACCGGTTTCACCAATCGCCACCACCCGTGGCCTTTTAGCTAGATCGTCAATAACCTGTAACGCGTCATCTAACGTGCCTTTTTGGTGAAGCTCAGGCGCCTCGTTGGGGTGAATAGCAACTGCCGCGAGCACCCGTGGTTCAACGGCCGCGACATCCGCAGACCACAGCGAGGTGGCCACGTTTGTTCCCACTTGGATCACCCCGTGGACTCCGACCGAGCCGGCGCGATCTAAGTGTTCCCGAAAGTCCAGCGGGTTCTCACCATCAGCAATTTCCAGGTGGGCGTGGTTGTCATACACCGCCACCTCTAGGGCTTCCGGCATCGGCGGATAAGCTTCCCGCCGATCGCTGGCTTCCATAGATCCGCGGGTGCGCAGATGTGCCGGAATCTTTTCGGATGCTGCCACCGGGCTACTCCGTATCAATCCTCGGAAACAGTGGCTCCAGTGTCGCCACTGAGTGACCGGTCGGAAGACCGTCAGGGGCTCCGGCGTTCGCGAGCAGCTGCTCCTGCAGTCCACCCAGGGTGTCTGTACCGCCGAGCGCGTCCCACAGCAGGCCACAGGCTTTGGGCATGATGGGAGAGAACAAGATCGCCAGTGTGCGAAGACCGTTCGCCGCCGTATATAACACCGCGGCGAGGCGCCCTCTGGCTGCCTCATCTTTGGCCAACACCCACGGTTCCTGTTCGGTCAGGTAACCGTTTAGTTCATCGACAATCACCCAAATGGCCGCCACAGCCTCATGAATCATGAACCGATCCATCGCATCATTAGCTTTGGCCGTCTGGGTGGCCAAGACGTCGTGAATGTGGTGCTCCGCGTCAGTGGGATCCGACTCTGACACCTCAGGCACCACACCGTCGAAGTAGCGGGTGATCATCGAGACCACCCGGGAGGCGAGGTTGCCGAAACCGTTGGCCAGTTCCGATTCGTATCGTGCCGCGAGGTCTTCCCAACTAAACGAACCGTCTGAACCAAACGTGATGGCACGCAAGAAGTAGTAGCGAAATGCGTCCGAGCCAAACACGTCAGTGATGTCGTGTGGGGCGATGCCGGTCAGTTTTGTCTTGGACATCTTTTCGCCGCCAACCAATAGCCAGCCGTGGGCAAAGACTCGCCTGGGTGGTTGTAGGCCGGCCGCCATCAGCATGGCCGGCCAAATCACGGCGTGGAATCGGGCGATATCTTTGCCGACCAGTTGGGTGGCGGGCCAGCGGCGCTCAAATTCTCTCTCGTCACTGCCCCAACCGGTGGCGGTGATGTAGTTCAGGAGGGCTTCGAACCAGACGTAGGTGACGTGGTCTTTATCAAAGGGCAACTCAATACCCCAGTCGAGTTGCGCGCGCGAAATCGACAGGTCATCAAGACCTCTGGTGACAAACGCAATGATTTCGTTTCGCACACTCTCGGGTTGAATGAAATCGGGTTGTTCGCGGTAGAGCTCTAGAAGCCGATCCTGGAATTGCGACAGCGTGAAGAAATAGTTGGTTTCTTTGAGCACTTCCACGGGACGGCCGTGACTGGGACACACTTTTTGGCCCTCAAATTCACCTTCCCCATCGACGAGGTCTGTGGGCTGCTTGTACTCTTCGCAGCCCACACAGTAAAAACCTTCGTAGTCACCCTTGTAGATGAATCCGCGGTCGTGGAGCAGGGTGAGAAACTTTTTGACGGCCTCTTCGTGGCGTGCATCCGTGGTGCGAATGAAATCGTCGTTGGCGATATCCAACGTGCCCAACAGCGGCAACCACGCTTTTTCCACCAGGTTGTCTGCCCACTGTTGGGGCTCAACGCCGTTAGCCATTGCGGTGCGGAGGATTTTTTGTCCGTGTTCGTCGGTACCGGTCAGCATCCACGCATCATTACCGTTTTGGCGATTCCAACGTGCCAACACGTCGGCAGCCACCTGCGTGTAGCCATGGCCGATGTGGGGTACGTCGTTGACGTAAAAAATCGGCGTCGCGATGAAGAAAGATGATGACTCAGACATATCCCGCCATCCTACGCATCTGCTTCGAGCCAAGCACGATAGAGCTCAGGTTTCGAATGTCCTGTTTCCCGCGCGATCGCGCGGGTCACCTCGGTAGCTTTCTCACCGGCCACCACCCGGTTTGCCACCATCTCGACAGCCTGATCGAAGCTGACCCCGGAGCCTTGTTGCCCTCTAACCACGAGGGTCACTTCACCTTTTACTCCGCCGGAAAACTCACTCGCCAATTCGGCAAGGGTGCCGCGAGTGATTTGTTCGAATTTCTTTGTCAATTCGCGACAGACAGTCGCTTCACGCTCAGCCCCAAAGATTTCTGCCATCTCGGCCAGTGTGCTGGGGAGGCGGTGGGGGGATTCAAAAAAAATCATGGTGCGTTTTTCGTCCGCCAGGTCAGACAGTGCCGCCTTGCGGCCTTTTTTGGGCACGAAGCCTTCAAAACAGAATCGATCTGTCGGCAACCCGCTGACAGCGAGTGCCGAGACGACAGCGTTTGCCCCCGGCAACACACTCACCGGAATGGATTGCCGGTGCGCTTCAGCGACAAGCAGGTACCCGGGGTCAGAAATACCCGGCATTCCGGCGTCACTGACTAACACCACGGGCTGGCTTGCTGCCGTTTTCAGTACTCGCTCGATGACGCCGCTCTCGTTGTGTTCATGCAGCGGGCGCACCTCGGCAGAGGTGTCAATCCCAAGCTTGTGCATGAGCGAGCGAGTACTCCTGGTGTCTTCCGCGACGATAAGCCTGGCCTGTTCAAGGGCTTCCACTAACCGCGGCGTGTGGTCACCGAGGTTTCCAATGGGGGTCGCAGCAACAAAGAGCACAGGCTCATTGTTTCAGCGGCGTCGACAGAGCCCTAATTGAGCCCTCCATGGCTTCTAGTGCGAACGACTGAGCTCTCGCACCAGCAAGGTTGAATCGGTGTGCGGCAACTGGCAGACACCGTCCTGGCAGATATAGCCCGTCGGCACATCCACCTGGTCACGGCCGTCTAGAAGAGAAAAACCGTTCTTGGAAAATGCCCGTGCTTGGTCTGGGCTGACCGCGAGCATCAACCACCCGTGAGGGGTGTGCTGGCGCGCCTCGGTCACCAGCTGATTGTCTGGCGTATCAGCGACCACTACGACTTCACGCATGCCGTGATCGAGCCGCCACAACACTGCAGCTAAGCCACCAAAACCGAGTGGTCGAAGACTGACTGCTTCGGCATAGCGACTCACACTGCGCTGGGCGACTTCGCGGTAGTGGTCTGTGCCGGTGAGTTGATACAGGGTGAGTGCTGCCTGGGCAATGAACGACAGCCCTGAGGGCATCGCCCCTTCGGTGACATCGCCCGAAATCGCTTCCAGGCTGGACACGGTCGGATCACCACCGCCGGGCACAACGAATTCGCCATCGTCAGTGATGCAGGCGTCGACCAGCTCTTTTGCCTCTTTTGCCCACGCGGCTTCGCCTGTGGCGACGGCTAATTCGAGCAGGCCCCAGGCCAGGCCGCCATAGTCTTCCAGGGTTGCTGCGGCCTGGGATGGCTGCCCATCTTTCGACATGCGAATGAGGTGGCCAGGCTCACTTCGGTGTGCGGCGAGCAATTCGTGAGCGAGTGAAGTGGCAAGACCGAGAGGGTCACCTGATACCCCATGTCGTGCCGCTTGGGCGAGGGCACCAATGGCCATCCCGTTCCAGCCGGTGAGGACTTTGTCGTCAATGGCAGGTGGGCTGAGCGTCTGGCGGGTGGCCTGATCCGCAAGGTAATAACCACCCTCTACCCGCCTGCCATCAATCACACTTTCGCTGTCCTGGGCGGAGGCGAGACCCACTTCCAGGCGCATCACCTGAGCAAGAAAGCCCACGATTCCTGTAGCCACATCCACTTGCCCCACTGCGGCATAGAGCGCGAGCAACTGGGCGTTGTCGTACAGCATGCGCTCATAGTGGGGCTCTGACCAGTCTCTTTTCGTCGCGTAGCGAAAGAAGCCCCCCTCGAGGGGATCCACGAGTGGCGAGGCGGCCATCGCTTTCAGGGTTCTCGTCACCAGCGCCGTTGCTTCTGGTTCACCGGTTGTCAGAAGAAACTCGAGCACGGGCGCGATGGGGAACTTAGGAGTTGTGCCGAAGCCACCATATTCCGCATCTTCTTGGCTGATCAGGTGGGAAATAATCGCCTGCCAGTCCTCGGCAGTTAAGCGAAGGGGGTCGCGCTTTTTCGCTTCGGTATCTGCCTGCCTGATGGCCTCTCGAAGGCGCAGCGCGCCCTGATAAATCTCCTCCCGTTGAGCGCCCCACGCGTGGTTGACCGCGTCAACGGTCTGTCGAAAGGAGGGAATATCACCTCTGGGCTGTGGCGGCAGGTAGGTCGCTGCGTGGAACACATCACCATCTGGCGTCGCAAACAGCGTCAATGGCCAGCCCAATTGTTCGATAAACGCTCCGGCCTGGGTCAAGTAGTGGGAGTCCACTTCGGGGTGTTCTTCACGGTCAACTTTGATGGCCACCATGGTGTCGTTCACTAGCTCACCGATTTCTCGATCGCTAAAGCTTTCACGAGCCATCACGTGGCACCAATGGCAGGTGGCATAGCCGATGCTGATCAGGATGGGAACATCGCGCCGCTTTGCCTCAGCGAACGGTTCGAGGCCCCAAGGCCACCAATCGACCGGGTTTTCCGCGTGTTGGTGCAAATAGGGGCTCGTTGCCAAAGCGAGACGGTTTGCCATTGCTGTCACTCCTCACGAGTGGAACGCGCATGAGACCTTCAGAGTGATGCGCGACGCGCATCGGTCCCACCTGTTCCCCGGTTGTGCCCACAGGCTACAACTCCAAGCGTAAGAGGGCAGCCCCGGAGCGCCAGGACACATCATGTCTCCCGGGCCCGCTCACTGCGAGCGCGTCAACTTTTTCGACCCAAACGAACCACGTGTTAAAAATTTCGAAAAAAGTTAACACATCGGGAGAGTAGGTCAAATCTCTCAACACATCGGAATAGTTCCGACAAGGCGCTGACTGTCCGGAGGTCACACACCACACGAAGCCATTGCCGAATGACCAACAACGAAACCCAGTAATCCGATGCCTCCAGGGATAACCTGCCTGACCTCCAGTGTGGTGATCCAAGGCCCGGGAGGAGCTGCACTGACCACGCCAGCGGTGGATGAGCGACCTACCAGTTGCCTTCATTCGGGTGGGTGCCCACCCGCATCCCCTGGTCCATGGCTTTCATGGTCGCCATGTCGTCGGCGTCGAGCTCGAAGGAGAACACGTCAAAGTTTTCTACCAGGCGCTCCCTCCTTGTGGTCTTGGGAAAGACGATGACGCCTTCCTGGAGGTGCCAGCGAAGAACCACTTGAGCGAGAGTCTTGGAGTGCTTGGCGGCAATATCAGCCAAACCCGGCATGTCCTCCAGAGAGTACTTACCTTGGCCGAGTGGACCCCACGCTTCTGTCAGGATGCCCCGGGGTTCCTGCAAACCTCGAAGCTCACGCTGTTGAAGGGCTGGGTGTAGCTCTACCTGGTTGACAGCGGGAATCACCGAAGAGTGTTCTGCCAACCGATCGAGGTGTTCTGGTTCAAAGTTTGAGACCCCGATAGAGCGCGCCAGGCCTTCACCGTGCAGCTGCTCCAATGCCCGCCACGATTCGACATACAGGTTGCGCTGGGGTGCTGGCCAGTGGATGAGATACAGGTCGACGTAATCAAGACCCAGCTTCCGCAAGCTCTCTTCCAATGCGGGCCGAGGACCGTCAGTTCCCTGGTCGGTGTTCCACAGTTTGGTGGTGATGAACAATTCCTCACGAGGAATCCCACTTTCAGCGAGAGCCCGACCCACACCTTCTTCGTTTTGATAGACCGCCGCGTTATCGATGTGGCGGTAGCCAATCTCGAGGGCGTCTGCCACCACACGCTGGGCATCATCTTGTGGAACACGAAATACGCCAAGGCCGAGCTGGGGAATCGTGTGCCCCGAATTCATGGTGAGCTCTGGGGTGGTGTGGGTCACGTGGTTGTCCTCTCGTGTCGATGTTGCCCTGTGCCATCGGCCAGACAGCGATGGGCCGCTACACAACAGTGGGAGGGGACTCCGTCGCTGTCCCCTCCCACTGTGTTGGGAAAAATCTACCGCGCTCTGGCGGTTGGTGGTATCCCTAGCCCACCTTTCACTTCTCGCTAGACCTTCGTCGACTGTGCGTTGACCTCGTAGGAGGTGTTAGTCGATTCGAAGAAGTTCACCAACTGCAAGGTGTCGTTGGCTGTTGCCATCCACTTGGCTGGGTTGGTCACGTTGTACTGAGCGGGGAGACCCAACTCTTCGAACCGGCGGTCAGCCAAGTACTTCACATACTGGTTGACGTAGTTCGCGTTGAGTCCGAGAATGCCTGAGGGGAACATCTCCTCGTTGTATTCGCACTCCATCTCAACCGCTTCTTTAATCATTGCGACGACCTCTTCAACGAACTCCTCGGTGGCGACCTCGGGGTTCTCCTCCAGCACGGTGAGGATCAAGTTGATACCGAACTTGAGGTGAAGGGACTCGTCACGCACAACCCAGTCGATCAAGGAGCCGTAGTTCCTCAGGAGGTTGCGCTGACGGAAGCTCAGAGCAACCATGAAGCCCGAGTAGAACCAGATGCCCTCCATGATGATGTTGTAGGCAATGAGGTTGCGCAGGAAGTCCTGCTTACCCTCTGTGGTGTTGATGTCGAGGGTGGACTCCGTCATGCGCTTGATGAACTTTGTCTCAAACGCTTCCTTACGAGCGATTGTCGGAGACTCGATGTGCTGACCATAAATCTTCTCGCGGTCAACCGGGAAGGTCTCCAGCACGTATTCAAAGCTCATGCAGTGGTTGGCTTCTTCCCACATCTGCTTTGCGAGGTAGAGGTGCGCCTCGGGAGCATTGACGTAGGGGTAGACGCCGAAGGCGAGGGCCTTGTTGACGATGAGTTCGCTGGGGTTGAAAAAGGACATGAGGAACTCAATAGCGTGGCGCTCTTCGTCCGTCATCTTCTTGAAGTCAGCGATGTCTTCACCCAACTGAATTTCGTTGGGGAACCAAGTGTTGGCGACAGCTTGGTCGTAAAGATCCATTGCCCAGCGGTATTTCACTGGTTTGAGCAGAAGACCTTCTTGGATTCCTGTTCCTAAGATTCCCATGAGTGGGGTCCTTTCACGTTGTGATGTGGTCGTTGATTAAATGTGTGGTTCGTTGTGTGAGGTAGTCGGTTCGTGCTGTTGCGGCCTGTTACTGGCAGGACTCGCACTGGAGCAGATCCATCGGGTCCACGGGGACCAAGTAGTCCTCGTGCGTGGGAGTCTGGGTCGGATTCATCACTCACCCCCCTTGCTGGCTCCACCGAAGCCGAAGCCTTTTTTGGCTCCTGCACCGGCAGCGACCGGAGCGGGTTCAGAACTTCCAGCGGCAGCGCCAAATCCTTTACGCGGTGCCGATGAGCCATCACCCTGGTTAACTTGCTCGGACTTGTTCACCTTCACTGTCGACTGCTCAGCAGTGTGGCGGGGCTTCATGTGCAGGTAGTAGGTGGTTTTCACGCCACGCTTCCACGCTGAGGTGTAAATGGACATCAGGTCGTCAATGTCTCGGGTTTCGAGGTACATGTTTCGACTAATGGCCTGATCGATCCATTTCTGTGCTCGTGCCGCCACCTCGAGGAAGGCGTAGGGCGAGAGCTGGAAGCTGGTCTTGTAGATCTGCTTCAGATCGTCAGGGATTTCTGCAATGCCTTGGATGTCTCCCTGGCTTTGCAAAATGGCCTCGCGGGTCTTCTCCCACAGCCCACGCTCACGCAGTGCCTCAACGAGGTTGCGGTTGACTTCGAGGAATTTCCCGGAGCTCGTCGAGCGGCTGAAGATTTGCGAGAACTGGGGGTCCAGCCCAGGAGTGGTTCCGGCAACCAGTCCGATGGACGCGGTGGGAGCGATCGCCATGAGGGTGGCGTTTCGCATTCCACCCTTCACTTTTTCGCGCAGGGCATCCCAGTCTAGGCGGGTTGTGCGCGGCACGTCGATTTCGATACCACGATCGGCTTCCGCCAGGTCGATGGTGTCGAAGGGGACGAGACCCTGCGACCAACGCGAACCCTCAAAGTTCTTGTAGGACCCGCGCTCTTTGGCCAGGTTGGCTGATTCGTCAATGGCGGCGTAGGCGACGTGTTCCATGATTTCGTCGATGAGGTCGTAGGCCTCTTCAGATTCATAGCTGTAGCCCAGACGCTCAATGATGTCGGTGAAGCCCATCACACCGAGGCCCACTGCGCGGTTTTGTTCGTTGGAGAAGTCGGCTTCTTCCACGCTGGAGCGGGTGATGTCGATGAGGTTGTCCAGCTGGCGCACGGCCACCCGGGCGCTCTCGTGCACCAGATCCCAATCCATTTTTCCGTCGATGAGGTGCATGGAGAGGTTGATGGACGCAAGGTTGCACACTGAGACGTTGTCGACATCCTGCGGCAGGCAGATTTCGGTGCAGAGGTTGGACAGGTGGATCGTGCCGGTGTTGTTGTTCACGGCACGGTTGTTGATGGTGTCTTTCCAGGTCAACCACGGGTGGCTGGTTCCTTGGAGAGAGATGAGGATGGCTTTGAACTGCTCCCTCGCGCCCATCTTCTTGAACATTTTCAGCTCGCCAGCTTCTGCCATGGCGACGTATTCGGCGTAGCGCTTGGAGAAGGCTTGGCCGTACAGCTCGTTCAGGTCGGCCACTTCGAGCGGGTCAAAGAGGTACCAGTAGTCGTCGTTTTGTACGCGCTTCATGAATTCGTCAGAAATCCACACCGCGGTGTTTGCCGTACGGGTACGGCGGTACGGGTCACCGGAGTTTTGGCGAAGGTCCAAGAATTCGGGGAAGTCGAGGTGCCAGTTTTCCATGTAGAAACACAGCGCCCCGAATTTCTTTCCCCCACGGCTCACCGCGCGCAGCACCGAATCAATGGTGTGCATGAAGGGGATCGGACCGGTGCTGCTGGTGTTGTTCGAGCGAATGGGTGAACCCTGGGCACGCAGCTTGGTCACCGACAGGCCGATTCCTCCGGTGCCTTTGGTCAGCCACATCACATCGCGGGTGGTTTTTGCGATGTGCTCAATGTCGTCCTGCATTTCCATGACGAAGCAGTTGGCCAGCTGCGGGTAGCTGGTGCCACCATTGACAAGCGTTGAACCTGCGGCGAGGTATTCCAACTTGGACATTTTTTCGTAGAAGCGAAGCGCCTGCGTGGTGGGGTCTTGCTCGTTGAGGGTCAGGCCCATGGCGATGCGCATCCAGAAGTACTGGGGGACTTCGAGTGGGTCGCCGTTTCGGCCTTTAATGCCGTAACGGTTGTTCAGTGTGACCACACCGATGTACTTGAGGCGGTCGTCGCGGGAAGGCTCGAGGGCTTCAGCGAGGCGATCGAGGTCAAACATTTGGGTGAGGCGTGGATCGAGCAAGCCTTCTTCCACCCCGCGGGTGATGTTTTCGGCGAAGTGTGCCCGGTGGAGTTCTTTGAGCTCTTCGGGGGCGTCGTAGTCACCGAGTACTCGCTTGTACAGGGTTTTCAGCAACAACCTGGCGGCCACAGTGTCGAATGCAGGGTCATCTTTGACGTTCTGCAGGGCGACCTGAATGACGGCTTCGTCGAGCTGTTGAGTAGAGATGCCATCGAAAAGCGTGAGTTCCAGTTCGCTGGCGATTTGGGTCACCCACGCGATGGAGTCGTCCAGGCCTTCGGCAGCCTTCTCGATGGCCAGGTTGATCTTGTTGGCGTCGTAGCCCTCTTTTTGGCCATCGCGCTTTACGACTGTGATGTTCACGTCTTCTCCTTACACCGACTGTGCCGGGTTGTCATCTCTGTTGCGTCTTGTGTTGTCTGAAGTCTCTCGGGGACACCTCTATGCCCCGATTTCACCCCGGGTATTACTCCGGCGGACCCTCGCGGGTCGGTGAGGCTTAATCACTATATCTATGGCCCCTGACAAGTCGTGAACCCTAGATATTGTGGGCGTGTCCTCCCCACCTGTGGACAACTTCGAGGGGTTTTCCACAAGATTTCCGGCCACCGAGGCACGCCTAAAAGTCAGCTTTTCATTGACCACCGACACTCTCCCGCCAGGGCCTAGGCTGGCAAGGCTGTGAACAGATATCGCGACTTGTTAACAACTCCCGGAGTGGCCCGACTGATCTCGGCGCAACTCACCGCCAGGCTGCCCTCCGGAATGATCTCTTTGGCGTATCTCATCCACGTGGAGCGCCTCTTTGACTCTTACGGTCTAGCGGGCCTCGTCCTCGCCGCTACCAGCTTTGGGCAGGCCGCAGCCGGTCCACTCACCAGCCGGTGGATGGGCCGCTGGGGTATGCGCCCCGTGATCAACCTCACCCTGGCGGTGTCGATCGTGAGCATGGCCGCCATCGCCTTTCTCGCCATGCCCCTGTGGGGCTACATGGTCTTTGGGTTAATCGGTGGCCTCGCCACTCCCCCCATCCAACCCGCAGTGCGCACCATCTACCCCAAGATGGTGACCTCAAAACAGCTCGTGCCACTGTTTTCTCTCGATGCTTCTGCCCAGGAAATTATTTGGGTGATGGGCCCCGTGATTACCACAGTGCTCGCCATTCAAGTCTCCCCACCAGTCGCCATCATCGTCGCAGGGGTGTTTCTCATTGTCGGCGGGGTGTGGTTTGTCAGCTCCCCAGAGCTCGGCAGCGTGCGCATTCCTCCCAATAAGGGACGCATCGGTCGCGTTCTCACCAAACCACCTGTTCTCCTCGCCACCGTCACCGGCTTTTTGCTCATTGGTGCGGCTGCCGCCGTCGAAGTCGCCGTCGTGTCGGTCTTCGGTGAAACCGGTCCGCAAGCAGGCGCAGTACTCGCCCTGTGGGCGATTGCGTCACTTATTGGCGGGCTCTCCCTGGGTGGGGTGAAAATCGGACCCTGGGCGCTCACCGTGCGCATGGCACTGGTCACTGTGGGCATGGCGTTAGCCATGGGCAGTACTGACTTTTGGTGGCTGGTCGCCACACTCGCCATCGCCGGTGCCGGGTTAGCACCGGCCTTGGCGGTGATGTTCGCCATCGTCTCTGCCAGTGTGAAATTCTCCGAAACTGCCGAATCTTACGGTTGGGTCGGCTCCGGCCAACTCATTGGAGCCGCACTGGGCTCCGCCATCGCAGGCTTCGCCATCGATGGCTACGGCTCGATTGGGGGCTTTGCCACCGCGTTCGTCTTTTCCCTGGTCGGCACCCTGGTCGCACTCGCTTTTAAACGCTCACACCCCGACTTACGCGATCGGGACCCGAGCCCTATGCCCGATACTGAACCCATCTCTGTTGTGCGCCCGGCACCGCCGGTAGCCTAAAAAGCATGACTCCACTCACCTTGCCCCGCCTGTGTTGGGGCGATTCACACTCCACCCGCCACGCCCTCATCGTTCACGGCTTAGGTTCCTCTGCACAGACCGGCTGGCAACTCGGTAGTGGCCTGTCAGAAGCCGGCTGGTATGCCACCGCCGTGGATTTGCGCGGCCACGGTGTGGCACCGAGAGCACCGCGTTACCGCATCAGCGATTTTGCCACCGACCTGGCCCACACCCGCCCCGAACACGGTGGCGCCTGGGATGTCGTCATCGGCCACTCCATTGGCGCCGCCGCCAGTGTGGTCGCCCAAGCAGGCTCCCCCCAGTGGGCGAGGAAACTGATTTTGCTCGACCCGGCTCTCGCCCTCGGTGACGACCGAAAAGAGTTGGTGCGCACCGGTCAGCTCTATGCCCACGACCAGCTCACCGAAGAAGAAGCTGCGAAAGATAACCCGCACTGGCATCCGATGGATGTGGAACTTCGGGTGTGGTCCAACCGAGCAGCCAGTCGTTTTGCGATTGAACACGCTGTGTTGGATAACCCCCACTGGGATGTCACCGAAGAGGCCAGCAAAGTGAACGTGTCGACATTGGTTCTTGGCGGTGACCCGGCGGTCGATTCGATGTTTACCGGCGAGCACGCCGCCGCAGTGCTGGAATCAAACGCGCTGATGACCCACGTGGTGATCCAAGGTGCCGGTCACAGTGTCCACCGCGATAAGCCCGAAGACACACTGAGCCAGATTGTGCGATTCCTCGTTTAGTTTTCGCCGCCCACTAACCGAATGGGCGCCGTCGGGGGCGACGGGTCATTAATGATGCGCACTAATTCGTGCGCCATTTTGGGGCGAATGACGTGGTCCACACCCTCAACTCTTGTGGTGGCCACACCGCGCATGCGTTCAATGACCCGAAGCCCCGCCGGGGCTAAAAACGGGTCGAGAGTTCCATACATCAGGTCGACGGGGGCTTTGACTTGGGCCAGGTCAGTCACCGTCGACTGGGATTCAATGCAGCGCTCGAGGGAAAGCGAAAACGCCCTCCAGTTACCTTCGGACACGTCCACCAGGCCACGAATGGGCGAAATGCGCTCTAAGGCCGCCGCGGCCGTTTGAGTGAAACCAGGATTGTCTCGCATGAAGTGATACAGCCTTTTATACACATCCATTTGGGCGCGATCGAGCGGGTCGGCCATGGTGTCACTCGGCAAGTACACCGGAGGTGCCACCACCACCAAATGCTTTACGTATTTGGGGTATTTCGACGCCAACCGAATGGCGATTAGGGAACCCAACGAATGCCCCACCAACGTCAACGGCGCCTTGATTGTCAGGCGCTGCAACGTGGTCACCACCGCATCGACGTGCTCATCGAGGGTGAACTGAGCATCATCGGGCGAATCCGAGCGACCAAAGCCCATCAAATCGACCGCCACCACGTGATGGTTCGGCGTCAGCTCAGAAATCACGTTGTGATACGTCACCGAAGAAGACGCAATGCCGTGAAGGAGCAATACCGGAGGGCCTTTACCCTCATCGACGGCGACAAACAACGGCGGTTTACGCCGAAAAGGCCACACGCCACGAACCGCCATGTCCTAAGTATGCCCCGATAGCAACCAAAACATCCTGGGTCACGATGTAATAAACACGATGCAATAAACCTGTCACGATGTCATAAACCTGACGTCATAACCCTCAACGAGTCGTAGCATTGCGCTATGACGCTCCTACGCACCCTCGCACTGGCCGGGCTTGTGGCATTGGCCGCCGCCGGCTGCACCAGTACCGACATGAATTCCGGTGGCTTCGAGACAGCCGACCAGGCCGTCGAATCCATGCCGCCAAACTACTCCGGGGACATGGCGTCAGAAGAAATGGGCGTCGATGCTCAAAACAGCGCCCCCGGCAGCCAGGGCGCCGACACGATCGAGCGTTCACAAATCATCACTGGCGATCTCTATCTCACCGCTGATGACCCACTGGTCACCGCCGATGCGGTCGAAGCCGAAGTCACTGCCGCCGGTGGTCGCGTTGACTCCAGAAGCGAATCAGCAGAAATCGACGGCCAAACCCCTCGTGCCTACCTGTGGGTGAGAATCCCCACAGAGGAACTAGAGGACACCCTGGACGCCATCGAAGCCTTAGGTGTCGTCGAATCCAAGACACTGTCCAACCAAGACGTCACCCTGCAGGTTGTTGATTTAGATGCCCGCATCGCGGTGTTGGAAGAAAGCATTAGTCGCCTCCAAGAACTTCTCACTCAAGCTGCCACCACCGCCGACATTGTCGAAATCGAAACGGCCCTCTCGGAGCGCCAAGGTGAACTCGACTCGCTCAACTCGCAGCGCAACTACCTAAGCGACCAAGTGCAATACGCCTCCATCGGGGTCGATATTCGATCGCCCGAAGTGGCACCCGAGCGTGACCCGGATGGTTTTGTCGACGGAATTGTCACCGGCTGGCAGGCGATGCTCGCCTTCTTCGCCGGAACCATCGTCTTCTTCGGAGTCATCGTGCCCTGGGTCGGCCTCCTGGTCGCCCTCGGCCTCGTGATCTGGCTAATCGCCAGGCTGCGGCGTAAAAACACAACGCGCCGCGGCGAGGAATAAACCCCGCCCACGGCGCGCATCCCCAGAGGGGACTGGTGGCTAGGCCGGCAGTGCGCCTAGACCCGCAATGTGACTAGGCCAGCAGTGCGGCAGCGTCAACTCCCGGGGGAAGAATCACTGCGTCAATGACGTGGATGACACCGTTTGAGGCCAACACGTCGGTAGCGGTCACCGTGGCAGAACCATTGAGGGTGACGGTGTCGCCGACACTCACGGCAATCGTGGAACCTTCAACGCTGGCCACATCACCAGTGGCAACATCGGCGGCCATGACCTTGCCGGGGACCACGTGGTAGGTGAGGACCTTGGTCAACACCTCGCGGTTTTCCTCAACCAACAGGGCTTCCACGAGACCATCGGGTAGTGCCGCAAATGCGTCGTCGCTGGGGGCGAACACCGTGAAGGGGCCTTCACCTTGGAGGGTGTCGACCAAGCCGGCGGCACTCACCGCGGCGACGAGGGTGCTAAATGTTCCCGCACCGGTGGCGACAGAAACAATGTCGCCTAGTTCGTTGGGTGATTCGTTGTGCGAATCAGTCATAGTGATCTCCTTTGTGGGGATGGCCCGCCAGGTGTGAACGTGCACAACCTCGCGCGACGGGCCGAAGCGCGGTGATGTCTTCACGCTAAGACCCCAACATGGCCGGGAGCCATCTAACAGATGTGCCCCACCCCCCAAAACCGATACGCACGGCTAGCCCACAGGCTGCGAGCCCATCCGGGCGTGTTGGGTGGAGGAGTTCCCGCCGAGTGAGAGCCTCAGCGGTGTGTAAAGCGCAGCAGGCTTAGACGCCGCCGACGTCAACACCTTTAGGATTCGGGCCGTATTGGTTGTCTCCGGGGGTGGAATCCAACACATAGAAGACGAACAAGACGATGGAACCAATAATCGGGATAAACCCCAATAACACCCACCAACCGCTGCGGTTGGTGTCGTGAAGGCGACGCACCCCTAACGCGATTACCGGCACAATAATGGCCAAACCAAAGACAATGGATAGCGGCCCCGACCCTTGGTCGAGTAAGTCTTGCGACCACAAACCAGCGAAGAGCTGAAGGTCAACAAACCACAGCACAAACGACACCAACACGAGGAAAAGAACAACCCACCAGTAACCACTGCGCTGGGTGCGGCCCTGAAAGTTCGCGTAGTTGGAGAAAAATGACGAGACTGCTTGACCAAATGACATAAGGGGCTCCTTCACGCTGGTTGTGTTTCGAGCCTACGCCCCCATCACCGCGCCACGCCAGAGGGGGACAGTCCCTCACGGTGACACATCAGACAGACGGATACATCTCGAGACGTGTGGCCGGACTGGCCAACAGCGGTGTGAGATCCCTTTTTAGACGGGCGATAGCGGGCTCGTCAAAATGGGCCTGCCAGTGCTCCCTCGTCGACCACCGCTCGATTAACACCACGCTGTCATCCACCGCGCGGTAGAGCTCATACAGCTCACAACCGGCAGCACCCCGAATGTCATCAAGCTCTTGTGCGACCACGGCTTCCACCTGATCGGCACATCCGGGCAAAGGTTCCAACGTCACCACTACCGAGCACGGGTTCGACATGGCGACAGTGTAAATCGCCGGGGTGAGTGGGGCACGAAAAAGGGCCAGTGGCATATGCCACTGGCCCTTTCACGAGTCGATTACTTACTCGACGAGTGTTGCGGGGTCCACGCCTTCGGGCAGGATGACCTGGTCGATCACGTGGATGACACCGTTGGAGGCTTCCACGTCAGTAGTCACTACCGTGGCGGTGCCGTTGAGGGTCACCTGGTCGCCAACTTCAACGGCGATGGTGGAGCCTTCAACAGTGGCGACATCACCGGTGGTGACGTCGGCAGCAAGAACTTCACCGGGCACAACGTGGTAGGTGAGGATTTGCTGGAGAACTTCGAGGTTCTCTTCCAGCAGGAGTGCGTCAAGCACGCCTTCGGGGAGAGCAGCGAATGCCTCGTCGGTGGGTGCGAAGACCGTGAACGGGCCTTCTCCCTGAAGAGTCTCTACCAGTCCGGCAGCCTCAACGGCGGCAACGAGAGTGGTGAATGAACCCGCTTCAGTGGCGACGGCGACGATGTCACCGGCCTCGGGCTCCGGTGCGGGCTCTACTTCTTCTTCGACCGCTTCGGTCTCTTCAACCGTCTCTTCAACGGTTTCTTCCATTTCTGGTGCGACCTCTTCGTCAGCTGCTGCGCAGCCAGAGAGCACCAGGGTGGCTGCTGCAAGTGCAGCCATCAGGCTTTTCTTCATGTGTTACCTCCGTGATTGTGTTCAGAAGTGATGCAAACGCCACCTGGATGGTGTCCGGGTGGCGCACTTTCCACAGTAGGAAGCCCAGATGTTTACCGGCTGTTTACCCGATGCGTAAGCGTTGTGGATTGGCACCGAATGGGTTGTGTGGAGCCTTGGTGTGGGCTGTACGCTCGGAAAGTTTTCTCGGAAAAGTCTTGCCTAAGAAAAAGAGGGAGAAAGGGAGGAAGGGGATGAAGAATGAGAGAGAAAAGGGCTCAGCGGTCGACCGCTCTCACACCACACGCTTCATGTGTGACACCCTCGGCGCTCACCCCTGGTGAGGCTGAATGCGAGCGTACGTCTCGCTGTGGGCGCGGGCCGTGCGAGACAACTCCCAATTGGTTTGCAGGCTAAGCCAGAACTGGGGAGTGGTGGAGAAAAAAGCCGCCAAGCGCAGCGCGGTATCCGCGCTGATCGCTCGCTTGCCACGAATGATTTCACTGATGCGAATGGGGGGCACATCTATTGCGCGGGCAAGGCCACGTTGAGTGATTCGGGCCGGGCGCAGGAAATCTTTCAACAAGATGTCTCCAGGCGCAGCTGCGGCAGCCATCGGCTGCTGGCGGTTTCGAGGAATCAGCGTCCGAGAACTGTCAGTGATAGTCAATGATTTCAACCTCCTCGGGCCCGTCAGGACCCCAACAAAAAATAATGCGCCACTGTCTGTTTATCCGAATACTCCACATGCCCAAGTGATTCCCTCGCAGTTTCTCAAGAGCGAGCCCTCTCGTGGCGTGGAGATCGGACAGGGCATGGGCTGCCTCCAACACCGTCAGCCGGCGCAACGCAGCGAGACAAAGCCTCGGATGCCATCGTGATGGGCATTGACCATAAAACACCTTTTCTGTCGCGGCAGTCCCAAAAGAGCAAATCACGCGCAAAACGTAACGCGCCACGTTACATTGTTGCACGAGTTATCCCCCACTCCACTCGTCTCCGCCTCACATCCGTTAGCCCAGCCACACGCATGAGGGCAACAACCGGCGAGGAGCCACGTCCCTAAGGCGCGCTGTTCACCCGAACGGGAAGGGCCCGAAAAGTGTCAGGATGCACGGGCCAAACCGGCTGATGCCCAGCGGTGTCAGCCAAAAATGAAGACCACTGAAGTACTCAAGGGCACACCCTTCGGCCGTAAGCGCCGCGTGCGTCCCCGCCTTGGAGATTGATTTCCGGCTTAGTCGACCCTGGTCCGGCGGACCCGAAGCAGGGCAACACCAATCAGGAGTAACGCAGCCGCCTAAGTCAGCCCCATCAGGACTGCGCTTTCCGGCGCACCGGTCCTCGCCAATGTCTCCCCGGTGACAGCAACGACACCTCCCACTGGTGAATCAACTGACGCGAATCTTCCATCAGCACCCACGCTAAAGCGCTGCACCAAGGTGAGGTTGGTTCCGTCTTCGGTCTGCGCCGTCAAGGTCAGCGAGTGCGCGCCCGGTGAGAGTCCCGCCGGAAGAAACACGATTTCTTCCATCGCGGCAGAACTACCCACCACATCATCCGCGAGGACCATCGGATTCGAACGCAAAGTCAGCGTGTATCCAGATCCCGTCCGGAGCTTCACCCCAGCAATTTCTACTTGCGCCCCGGTTGCTGAATCGCCAACTCCGGCCAAAAGATTGAGGTGAATCCCCGGCGTCACGTTGATGTCGGAATTGTCTGATCGGGTCTCAATGTCCGAGCCCCCAGAATCTTCTTCCTCAGAAAGAGCTGGGGTGAGGAAGCTGAGAGGAAGCAGGCTCGCAGTATCAATTTCCCAATAATTGAGGGCTGTGCGTGCATCAATCTGTTACACACGACCGGTTGGCACGGCTATTGAGACCTCAGTTACTCCAGGAATCACTCCGTCGCCGAACCCAAACCCGAAGCCGACACCATCATCCCCGGATAGCGCTACGTTCGGGTCGTTGTAACTATAAATTGAGCACTCTCGCCCATCGAATACATCATCGGCGAGGTTTGATGTCACGCTGAAGAGCAGTTCTCCTCCACCGTTCTTACAGTCACCCGAAGCATCGAGTGTGAGACCTGTCTCACTCACGTCGTTGTCGGGATTTCCGCCCAGGACAAAGATGCCCGGAAACTGCACATAGAACCACTCAAAATCTGTTGCGTCGCCGGTGAGGTCGGCTCCCAAAGTGATGGGTTCCGCATTCGGCACCCCCTCCGCGCCGTCCACGAAATTAGTATCAAACCCCGGCCAACTGGCTTCGCCCACAACAGTGCCCGCCGCCCAGGCGATAGAGGGCGCAATGACGAGCGCCACAGCGCTCACAATGATGGCGGAAAGCTTTTTCAACACAGCAAACATCCTTATCTAAGAAGAATGTAATTCAGATTACACGAATATGCGAAAAATATTAACGGCTCAGTACTTACAAAGCGTGGCCAGCTTGTTAGATGTTCACACGCGAGGAATTAACTGGAGAATCAAGGCTCGTAGGAGGCGTGCGGCATTCAGCACACGCCGGCTGCTGGGGGACTACAGCGTCAAAGTGCGCTCACACGGCCGTCACGAAGAATATGGGTCAGTTCCATGTCTGTCGACCAGACCAACAAATTGGCCGGTGCCCCTGGATTTAGGCTTGGAGCGTTGAGGCCATAGGCGTGGTGGGGGTTCACCGTTGCGGCGTTGATCGCGAGAGTCGAGTCAACTCCCCAGCTGGCCACGTTGGAGACCGAATCACTGAGTGTCAGAGTGGACCCCGCGAGTGCTCCCCCAACCGTCCGTGCGACGTTGTCTTGAACTGTGACCGCAATCCCGCCCAGACGCGCAGCCCCATCACCTAGGCCGGCAGCAGGCATGCTATCCGAGACCAATACGACCCGTGCAGGTGCGCGGTCGAAAAGTAACCTCACGAGGCTCGGGTGTACGTGGTGACCATCTGCAATAACTTCAATCCAGGCACCACAATCGATGGCGGCAAGTACCGGGCCGGGCTCGCGAGCAGCAATCTGGTTCATTGCATTGAATGCGTGGGTGAGGACTGTCGCCCCTTCTTCAAAAGCCGCAACCATTTCGGCGTAATTGGCCTCTGTGTGGCCGAGTGCAACTGTGACGCCCTGAGAAACAAGCCAACCGATCACCCCCTCGTCAACCGATCGAGGATCAAGGGTGATTGATGTCACCACATCCAGATAGTCGCCAACGAGAAGCTTGACCTGTTCAAGGGTTCCAAATCTCAGAAGGTCCCGATCATGGGCACCGTGTTTTACCGCCGAAAGGAAAGGTCCTTCAAGGTGTAGGCCCAGAAGTTCAGTGCGGGCGGCCCGGACCATGCGCGCCGCGTTCAATGTGCCCCGAAGGTCGTTTTCATTGAGCGTCACGGTACTCAGTTGCACCGCGCCTACACCACAGGCGAGGTAACCTTCCAGCAACTGCTCTAACTGCTCGCTGTCGGGCAGGACGGCCATGCCGCCCCTGCCATGGGTGTGGGTGTCGGCCAGCAAAGGGGACACAAAGGCCCCTTGGATACTCTTCTGGCCGGCAGCTGGGGTGAAGCCCCCGCTTCCCCTAATGAGAGTGTCTCCCCACAGCAAACCGTTTTCGCCAGGCCTGTCAACACTCCACACGTCCGTCACACAACCAGCGTATTCAATGGCCACACGAACACCCTCGACCGATACACAAAAGCAGGCCCGGCGTGCCTCCAGTTTCCTGAAACGCCCATACGGCAGACCCTTCCCCCAAGTTCTTTGAGTGCGCCAGTTGTAGCAACAAGCTCACTGGTGGAGCAAGACCGCTGAAGTTTTGAGTCCACCACAACGACCCTCATCGATGCCCGCCTACTCTCATACAAAGTCTCTCTTGTCGTGTGAATAGCACTGAGAGATACCGTGGCCGAAAACTTCTCACCGGTTGGCCTTCATCATTATTCAGATTAACTTCCCCACAAAACCGGCTGTCTCCTTGGTGAACGGCGGGTCGGACAGCTCGCACGGGAGACTCCTGAACCAAATGCAAAATCAGACACCGTGGCGTGGGGGAAGGCCGGCTGCGCGCCGCAGTGAAAACGCAACCGACCTTTCCCCACAGTATGTGGGGCTCCCGTTTAGGGAGCCCGTCGGGTCCGAGCCTTAATCCTCGAAATGGGGGGCGAGGAATTCGTAGGCTTCCAGCGAGGCACGGTCCATGTCTGCCAATCCAGGCATGTCCATGTCACCAACACCTCCCGGTCCTCCTTTGAACCACCCTTCCCACTCAACACAGACGTACCCGTCATAATCAATGGCTCGAAGCGCTTCGGCGTACCTCGCGAAGTTCACCAGGCCACCGCCGAACCAACACATGTTCCAATTACCGATCACGCCCGTAATGTCCTTCGCGTGCACGTGGTCGAGATAGGGCGCGAATTGGCGGAACGCTTCCTCAATTTCCATATGGGGTCGGATTCCAAGCTCCATGCCACCAAAATCAACGGTGACTCGGACGTTGTCTAGGCCGACACGCTCAATAACTTCCAGCGTCACCGCAGGAAGGTTAATAAAGGTCTCCTGGTGGGGCTCGATGCTAAAGGTCAACCCTCGCTCGCCCGCATACTCGGCACACTCCTTGACCATATCGACCATGATTTGCATCGCTTCTTTGCGAGACATCAACATGTAGGTCTGAGGCAGGTAGTAACCAGCGATATAGGCCACAACGGTGCGAGCACCAATGTCAGCGCTGAAATCAATCGCCTTCTTCATGGCCTCGATCTGCTCCCGCCGACGCCAATGTTGAGGGGTCAACGTCAGGAAGTGGGCTCCTACCGAGGCGATCTCCATCTCCTTGTCGGCGACGTAGCCTTTGAGCTCCCGGGAAAGCCTGACGTACTCCTTCTCGTCAAACTCCAGAAATCGGGTAAAGAAGAAATCTACTGCGCTATATCCGTATTCCTTCGAGCGGTCGACACACCACTCGATTGGCTTATCACCCCAACTGTTGATGGGAACGCCTGTGACGCCCATTTCTCCGTAGGGGTTGTTCGGCCATATTTCATTTGACAGTTTCACCGTCTTCTCCTTCTCTGTTGATGGTTTTTGTTGGAACATCAAATGGTGGCGACACCGGATCAGGACCCATTAATTAGAAGAGACGAGAAGTGTTGGAAGCGTCGGCGCGCTTGCCTGTCCCTGCCTTCTTCAGATGTTGGCGTCACCCGATTGGCGGATTGGAGGACCCTGCCCGACACGTCCCCGACGTCGAGGGCCTCGGAGCCCACGGCAGCCAACACAGCAGCCCCGAGCGCTGAGCCACCCTCGGGCAGGTGGTAGACGGAAATATCGAGTGTGTTCGCCAGCAAATCACGCCAACGACGCGACCTGCTCACTCCCCCGACGAGGATGAGGTTCTCCGGTTGAGCACCGAGAGCAGACACCTGATCAACACTGTCCGCGCACGAAAATGCGACGCCCTCTAGGACGGCGGCAGCAAAATTTTCGGCGGAGTGGCTTGGGTTTTGGCCCAAGAAACCCGCTCGCACCGCGTCGTTCTTTGACGGCGCGGCAGACCCCATCATGTACGGAAGGTAGGTCAACCCCGCAGACGAACTTGTCCCGCCCTCCGCAATGTCCCAAATAGTCGGCGAGAAGCCAAAAGTATTTTGGGCCCACGCCGCACTTGCACCAGCGGCGTAGGAGGAGGACATCGCGAGCATCCCTTCTCCCACTGCCGGGTGGAAAAGAAAACCATTCGGATGGCGTTGGACCTGAGTCAATCGCATTGCTTGAGCGGCGGTTCCCGCGTTGAGGCAGACCGTCTGACTATCGGTTACCCCGGCACCGACAACGGCTGCAGAGACATCTCCCGCACCACAAAACACCGGCGTTCCCTCGATGAGGCCGGTTTTCTCAGCTGCCTGCCGCGATACACCACCGCGCTCCGCCACAGAGTCGTCGATCGGCGGCCCAAGCGTCGAAGTCGCTCCACATAATGCAAAGAGGTCATCGTCCCATTTTCTGGTGGACGGGTCCCACAACAGGGTGCCCATAGCATCTGACGGATCCGTGGCGACGTCACCAGTAAGCAGGTACCTCAGATAGTCCTTAGCACCCAGCCAGGTTGCGGCACGCTGAACCGTTGATGGTTCGTTGTCAACTAGCCAGGCAAGCCTTGGTGCGGTAAACGCCTCGACTACCTGATTGAGTCCCCTGGCCTGGAAGAGCGGCTCCCGAGCCAAAACTTCAGCCTGGCTCGATGCCCGGCGGTCTGCCCAGGTAATCGCTGGCCGCACCGGTGTGCCTTGCTCATCGACCAATAGCAGTGTGTGCATCTGGCCTGAGAGGCCGATAGCTGTGATCGACGCTGGGTCGACAAGTTCAAACAGGTCCGACAGGAGGGAATGGAGAGCAATTTCCCACCCGGCTGGATCCTGCTCATGCGCGTCACCATTGACGAGTGAGCGATGCTCTCGGCTCACAACACGGGCAATCGTCCCTTCACGAGGCTCCCACAGCAAACCTTTCAGCGTGGTGGTTCCGATATCTAGACCGAGCACGAACTGTCCGTTAATTTCTCTCACCTCCATACCGCGTCACCGTCCGAGCTGCTTTGTTGCCAAGAAGGAGGGGGCGTACTTGGCGTGCTGGGACGGGAGAGGCCCAGTTACACCAAGCTCAACACCGTCGGCTACGCCCGTCACTTCATTCCCCCGTTTCCTCAACGTCACTAATGGCTTGAAACTGCTCACAAATGCGGCACTCGTTGTTCAATCTGTTTCACTAGCTTCTGGTTGTGTTCAATTGCTCCGTCCATCCCGGCACTTCGGAAGATGTCTGGTGCGATCCCCGATTCGCTGACCAGGCCCATGGCTTGCACCAAAACCGCATTCAAAATCGTCAGTCCCACCACCGTCGAACCCGGCCCAATTGCGGGCACACCCTCAGCAATATGCATCAGGGCATCCCCGGCGGGACAGTGATTATCAATCACGATGTCTGCCACATCGGCCAAAGTGACAACGCCATCCTCCGCCTGTGCACTGTATTGGCGAGACGTGATGGCCAGGGTGTGAATTCCTCTTTGCTGAGCAGTTTGCGCGACTTCCACCGGGACAGCATTCTTGCCGGAGTTCGACACCACCAATAAGACATCTTTTTGAGGATCGATTGTGTAGCCGGACAGAATCTCCTCCGCGTGGCCTGCCTCTCGCTCCAACGTGGTCGACTTCAATGCCCCTTCATGGAGCATGAAGGGAGGTTTAAAAATCGGGCAAATTCTCGTCGCGCCACCTGCCCGGAAGAAGGCCTCTTCAGCAAACATGTGAGAGTGCCCACTTCCGAAAATGAACAGCAGTCCGTGGTTCGCAAAACACTTCGCAACCGACGCGCTGGCCTCATTTACAGCGTGAGATTCGCTGCTGATGACGGTGTCGAGTAGACGGCCGATTTCTGCGAAGTATTCACCACTGAAGTTTCGATTACCGAGCATCATTTATTTGCCCCACTCATCAAGCCGCCCACAAAGAACCGGCCCACTACAGCAAAGAGGAGAACTGTGGGCAGGAGGGTGAACACAGCACCGGCCATGACTAACCCCCAGTCGACCGTGTACTGGCCGATGATCGCCTTCAGCCCGATGGGTAGCGTGTCCAA
The DNA here is from genome assembly GCF_002950575.1 of Pontimonas salivibrio. Classification (NCBI taxonomy): domain Bacteria; kingdom Bacillati; phylum Actinomycetota; class Actinomycetes; order Micrococcales; family Microbacteriaceae; genus Pontimonas; species Pontimonas salivibrio. Next base: position 435,037 of record NZ_CP026923.1, on the reverse strand, counting down.
AGAGTCTGAGAGCACGAACTGGGAGGCGAAGACAAACTCTTTCCAGGCGTACACGAAAGAGAAGACCGCAACGGTTGCCACTCCGGGCGCGAGCAGAGGGAAGACCACTTGTGTCATCGTGCGAATCGGACCGGCACCATCCAACGCTGCCGCCGCATCGAGGTCGTCAGGAATGGAGAGCAGGAACCCTCTAAGCAACCAGGTGCAAAAGGGAGCGGTGAATGCGACATTCACCAGGACCAAACCAAGGTGAGTGTCGATGAGACCTAGGCGGAAAAGTGTTCCATATAGGGGGACAATTAGTAGTGTGCCGGGAATCATGTAGGACAACAAAATGATTCCCGCCAAACGCCCACTACCGGGAACCCTCAGACGGTACAAGGCGTAGGCGGCGGCCATCGACACAATGATTGTGACAACCATTGTGGCTACCGCGACGCTCGCACTGTTGGCAAGGTAGGTCGGATAGTCAGTTGCGGTGAATAGGCGCCGAAAGTTGTCGAGCGTTGGAGTTTCAGGAAAAAGGGTGGGCTCGCGCCGGATAATCTCTTCGCGATTTTTGAATGCCGACATGGTGACCCAGTACAGCGGCCCTAGAACGACAATCGTCAGGCCTGCCATAGCGAACCATCGCGGAAGCGATGATGCCCATGTCCGTGAGGGAGAAGTTTTCATCAGTCCTCCTTTGGCCTCGCGAAGCGCACAAACGCCAGCGCTGCAATCACGAGAATCAGTACCGTCAGGACACTTGCTGCCGCCGCCTCACTCGAACGGAACGCTCCAAATGCTGTGTTGTAGACGTACACAGGCATCGTCGTCGTCGCCTCAGCCGGACCACCTTCAGTAATGAGATAAATGGAATCCAAGACGTTGAAGGACCAGAGGGAGCCGACTAGTCCTAAAGCGAAAAGAATGGGGTGCATAATCGGAAGGACCACCGAGATAAATGTCTGCCAACTGTTGGCGCCATCGATCTTGGCCGCCTCCATTACTTCGTGGGGCACTGTGGTCAAGGCCCCGTAGATCACCACGGCTGAGAGCGGGAACCAGTGCCAACTGTTCACCAAAATAATGGTGAACAATACGACGCCTGGATCGCTAAAAGGCGAACCCAACGAGAGTCCGAGATCCTCTAGGGCGCGGTAAATGACTCCATAGTTACTATTGAGCATCCACTGCCACACGATGGTCACTGCCACGGTGGGAATAACCCACGGAAGCATCACCCACACTTGGGCTAACCGAGACCACAGCCCTGGACGCTGTAACAACAACGCCGTGGAAAAGGCGAGGATAGTTTGGATAATAAGGTTCAAAAGGAGCCAGATTCCCGAGCGTCCGAGCGCGTCCCAGAAGCTCGCATCTTGAAGAATCTTGATGTAGGTGGCGAAGCCGACGAAGTCCGCTTCGCTACCGATCACTCTTTGGTTTTGGAAGCTTGTCCACACGGCATCCACAATCGGAACAGCAATCACTAATGCCATCACGATCAAGATTGGGGCAACCAGACTGTAACCCAGGGTCAATTCGCCGGGGTTACGCCTACGAAAATTCGCGGGGCTGGGGCGCCCCGCGCGCGCCTTGCGCACGCGGGGCACCTTCACCTGTTCGGGATTAGCCATCGGTTTAACCGATTGCCTCTTCCATTGCCGACTGAGCCCATGCAACTGCCTCAGCCGGTGTTTCACCATTTACGTACACTCTCTGAATGGTTTGGGCGAGAATGTTCTGACCCGAAATATCACCGATTCGGTCGATGTATTGGCCATCAACGAATCCGAAGAGGCCACCACTGTCGGCCTGTTCGAGCATCACATCGACACACTCGGAGTACGTGTTGATGATTTCGCCCGATCGCCACGCTTCCGTCTGAGAACTGTCGGAAGTGACGGGCAGGAACAAGCCCGGCTCAGCGTCAAGGAAACGACCATAGACATCCGGCTCCATCAGCCACTTCAAGAAGTCAGCAGATGCGGCCTGACGATCGGCATCCTCCGCGAGGACCATTGCCCCATTGGAGTAGTAGATGCTTCCCGCGGAACCACCGTCATCTTTCACGGGAATCGGTGCGCAACCGAGGTCTTCCGGCTGCAAACCAGATTCGGCCGTCCAAGGAGCAAGGTACTGACCTTTCTCCACGGCCATGGCCGCAGAACCGCTGTTCAGCGCAGCTTGGGGCTCGCCCCATGCATAGTTGGCTGAATCTTCTGGCGAGAACTGCAAGAGCTGGTTGTAGAAATCGATGCTCTCGGTTACCTCGGCTCGGTCAAATGCAACCGTCCCGTCGTCACCGAACCAGTTGCCAGCACCACCAGTCAGCATGAAGCTGTAAGCGACCTGGTCGGACGCAAGGTTACGGCCAGCAGGTACAGCGATTCCGGCCCGGTCATCGGTGGTCAACGCCTCGGCCGCGGCCAGGAGTTCACTCCATGTTTCGGGCGCCTCTAGTCCTGCTTCTTCAAGCATGGGCTTGTTGTACCAAAGCAACTGAACCATCCCGTACATTGGAACGGCCCAAACGTCGCCGTCGTCGGTGTAGGAAGCCGTTGCAGCCGGAATTAGTCCGTACTGTGAATCAATCTCATTGACCGTTTCCGTCACGGGCTGCCCGAGACCCAGGTTGCGCACGTAGGTCGCGAAATCGGGGATTGCAAACAAGATGTCTGGCTGCGCACCGGACTGTGCTGCGGCAGCGACGCCTTGGTAGACCGAATCCCATTCCTGAACCTGGACGGAAACGGGAATAGCCGGATCTGTGGCGTTGTATTCGTCCGCCAACGCTTCCCATGCCTCGACCCGGTGCGGCACACTCTCCATGTGCCACATGACTAACTCAGATGACGATGCTGAAGACTCTCCCGAGTCACCAGCTTGACCCCCAGCGTCCGATCCGCCTCCTGTGGCGCAAGCGCTCAGTGTCAAAGCACTCAACGCTGCCAGCGACAATGCTGACATTCTCTTGGAATGCATTGCTTTTCCTTTCCTCTATTGATCGCCTGGTCGTTCGGATCAATTTCCGAACGCCCCGACTCACACAATTGTGCTCTAGAGCACTATAGCCACAGATACGGATATCTGCATAGACCTAGCGGTACCAAAATTTAAAATGTTATCGTCACAATGAGAAATCGTTTTGCCAGTGGAAACCTGGTTAGCCTGGCGGGAGAAGAGTGAAACGGGACACGAAGTACCAGCAAATATCCGAGGAAATGCGCTCTAGATGTCAGAGCCTTCCTATGGGTTCTCGCCTGCCCGCTGAACGCCAGCTCGCTGAAGAGTTCGGTGTCAGTGTGATGACAGTGCGTCACGCACTCGGAGTCCTGGCCGACGATGGCTGGGTGCGCAGATCGGCGGGTAGCGGAACTTTTGTGAGCCGGCCGACCGTTTCAATGGGGCCCTCCCTGACGTCCTTCACCCAAGACATGATGCGTCGCGGATTTACCCCCTCCTCAACGGTTATTCGCGCGGAGGTGGTCACTCCTGATCTCGACACAGTGACTCGACTAGGGCTTCGACCGGGAGAAATGGCTTTCCTCGTCGAGCGCTTACGGTATGCCGACGGGGAGCCAATGTGCCATGAAATCGGACTATTTCCCCAACACCTAGGCGCTCTGCTTCAAAACCAGGACCTCGAGGGATCGCTTCACCGCGCCCTATCCGAGCATGGCGTTGTTCCACGATCCACCCAGCGATCTGTCCGCGCGGTAGTCGCAATGAACCGCGAGTGTGAACTGCTTGACCTCCCAATCAACTCGCCGGCGCTGGAAATCGTCGACGTGTTTAGCGACGCGCTGAGCCGACCCATTCACTATGTTCGCTCGCGCTATCGCTTTGACCGTTACGAGGTCCTCACAAACATCGCCACTCCTGACGGAACCCATTCCGCAGATTTTGATACAGCCGACACTGTTCGACACTCTGATCCCGCGGAACGTAAATCCAGCCAACACGACTTTTTTGGAGAACAGAAAGAAGAAACCGGCCAGCCCCCCGTGGTGAGCTCTTAACTCTGTTACCTCACGAGTACTCTGAGTGAATGTTGACAACCGGAGGGCGCTACGACAACCGCCAACTTTGCCAATCCGGCTTGTTCTCCCACACGAATTTGTAATACCGCAGCTGTTCGAGTCGACTTGCTGCACCCTCGTCAAGGATCACGGTGGCGTGAGGGTGTAACTGAATAGCGGAAGCAGGACACGAGGCGGATATCGGCCCTTCTACGGCTGAGGCCACAGCCTCTGCCTTTTTGTCGCCGAAGGCAAGCATTACTAAAGAACGTGCTTCGAGAATAGTCCCGATTCCTTGGCTAATGCAGTGAACAGGAACATCCTCCGGCTGACTGAAATACGCCCCATTGTCTCGCCGAGTGTTTTCCGTCAGGGTTTTTACTCTCGTCCGAGACCCGAGAGAAGAACCTGGCTCGTTGAATCCAATGTGCCCGTTCGATCCGATGCCAAGGATTTGGCAATCAATGCCGCCGGTATCCAGGATTGCTTTTTCAAAATGGTCACCTGCGGTGGCGATCGTCGCAACATCCCCGGAAGGGACAACAAGACAGTTCGGATCCAAGCCGAGCACTTCGATGAAGTGTTCCTCCAAGAAGTGGCGGAAGCTTTGAGGGCTTCCCGGTTCCAGCCCGACATATTCGTCAAGCGCGTACGCCTGAAGCTCACCGAGATCAATTCCAAACTGCTTCGCCAGCACAGCCATCTGACGGTACAGGGACACCGGGGTTGCCCCGGTGGCGACCCCCAATCGAAGAGCTGGTTTAGTGCGCACTTTCGACAAGATCAGTTCGGCGGCAAGCGCACTCGCGGAATCAGGTGAATCAACAACGACGACTTCAGTCACAATCACTCCTGGAGCTATGAAAGGAAAGGTCAGCTTAACCGAGCGCCGACAATCGTCGGTCCCCCTACACTCTGGGTTCACGGAAAAATTTGGTTCTCCCGTTGGTTCCTTTAGGCTCGGAGATGGCCTGAAAGTGCGGTGAAAAATGCGAGGAGAAGCCTCTGACTTTCTCACGCGATGAGCTGCTCCCACGACTGCGAGTCGCTTTGGCCCACGAGACAGGTGCCGCGTTGGCGGCGGATGAGACTCTCTGGACGACCACCGAACAGATCGTCGAACAAGCCATTAACCACCGCATTTCGCTGGTCATACTTCGAGCCAAAAAAAACTTTAGGCATTACCCCGAAGCAGGCAGAGGTTCTCGAAAAGGATGTGGCGGCCCACCTCGTCGCTGCCTCCCTGCTCATCTCCCAGACTGCGTCACTCTCCGGTGCACTTACCGATGCCCACATCGACCACCTGGTCTATAAGGGCGCGGCGTTGGGGGCCCTCCAGGGTGGGGTGTCCTCCAGGGGTGCGGGTGATGTGGACGTGCTGGTGGAGCCAGAAGATATCCCCCGGGTTGATTGGGTACTGAAAGATCGGGGATACCGGCCCGCCCAGCAACTGCCCCCTGTGGGCCACCGGGGCAGTTGGAAGTTCATCACCACGATTGATCGTGAAGTGGCCTACACCGGCCGACCGGTAGGCGTGGATGTGCACTGGCGCATTAGCCCCCCACGGCACCTTTTTGCCACACCGCGCGAACTATTCCAGCGCTCCATAACCTTGGATGTCGGTGGGGTGGGGGTTCCCACCGCGGCAGCGGGGGACGCACTGGCCATGGCGTGCTTCCACGCCTACTATGACCGCTTTTCCCAACTGCGCGCCATGGTCGATATTCACCGGTTAATCCCGCTTGCCCTGCAGTCACGCCTGCCGCCACTCAGTCCAGCCCTTGGCCGACTGACCGCAGGCGTGCTGACCCTGCACCGGGAGCTTTTTCCCGGCATTGTTGATGACGAAATCACCGAACTTCTCACTCTCCTGCCCAAGCCACTACCGATGGTGCGGAAGGTGTGGGAGCGCTGCGGGGGCGATCCGACCTGTCGGGAGGCCACCCGGCATCCAGGCCTGCTGTGGCAAAGGTTCCTCGCAGAACTCGCCTACGACCACCCAATAGAGGCACTGCCCCGGTGGGTGGCGAAACGCTTAGTGTTCTTCCCCCCTGCCACAGCGGTGGGACAACACCAGAGCCTGCCGCGAGCCTTCGGCTCGCAATTGGTGCGTATTGCCCAGGGCCGGGCGTCGTAGTGAGAGTCTTACGGACCCAGTAGGGCCAGGGGCACCACCGCCACGCCATCCGGGCGGCGATACGCGAAGCGACCGGTGTTCACCACCACCATGTCGACCATCCGTTCACCCAGTTGATCTTTTAACCACTGCAGGTGGCGGACGTCACCATCGTTCACCGTGTCGGCCAGTTTCACTTCAATCCCCACAATGCGACGCTGGTCGTCTTCGACAATCAGGTCAATTTCTCGCTCGCCACCGCTGGTGCGCAGGTGTCCCGTCTGGGCGCCGTGCGCCTCGGCGTAGACCCGAACCGACTGGGTCGCCAAGCATTCAAAAAGCGCACCTAACCACGACCCCGTATCGCTTGCTACCCGCTCGCCCTGCCCGACCAGCAGCCCACCTCGGGCTACTCCCACTAAACGGGCAGCGAGGGCCGGGTCGACCAGGTGGTGCTTGCTGGCGAGGGTGAGGCGCTTTAGCGGGGCGAAGCTTGGCTGCCAAGCGGGAAGCGGATCCAGGAGGAACACCCTGGTGAGGTGTTCACGGTAGGAATCCACTGTGTGCCTGGTGGGCTTGTTTCCTTCACCCGGTGTGGCCGCATTAAGAATTTTGGCGTAGTCCGCTGTTCCAGATGTGGCGGCCGCGTAGGCACGTAGCCACGCCATGAGTGCACCAGGCCGTCGAATACTGACCCCCATCTGTTCGAGGTCACCCTCCACGACGCGCTCCAGGTAGCTGTCGATTGCTCGAGTACGCACCTGGTCATCGAGTTCGCGTATTCCGGGGAAGCCGGAGCGGAGGATTTCGTCGACGTAGTCTCCGAGCGAAAGGTGTGTCTCCCCGTCGATGGCGTGCACCTCGTCGTTGGTGTGTGGGCTGTCAAAAAGTGCTCGGAGGGACACGGTTGGGGTTTCCAGTCCGCGCTCAGCCAGCGACAGTGGGCGCATGACCAGGCGCACAATGCGCCCCGCACCACTGTGGATGCGCACAGTGGGTTGCACTCCTGAGGAACCGGCCAGGAGAAAACGTCCGCGTGCCCGGGGGTCTTCGTCGACAAGGTGGCGCACCCGATTCCACAGGTCGGGAACCAATTGCCATTCGTCGAGGAAAACCGGAGGCGTCAATTCGGCAATTGCATTGGGGTTAGCACTAATCACGTCAAAAGTTTGGGGGTCGTCGAGGGAGAGGGTCGTGTGTGCTCGACGGCTTGCTGTGGCCGTTTTTCCCACGGCTTTGGCTCCCTCGATGGCGATGGCGGGTAGGCCGGCCAGTAACTGATCGAGTGTGTCATCGACGATGCGTCGCTGGTACCCCTGCGCCATACTCTCACCGCCCTTCGCCCTATTATACATCTGCGCGCCTTTCTATTATACATTTACACAGGTTTCGATTAGACATTTGCGCGGATTTCTATTGCACATCTATGCAGAGCACGGGCCGCGTGTCACGGCAACGCTAGGGGCGACTTCAGTCCACTCCGTGATGTGTCCCTGACCCAGACCTAATACCCAGTGCAAATACCCAGTGCTAACTATTTCGTGGCGCCTAAGACTGGCCCAGGAGCTCCTGGAGGGCAGCGAGGGCTTCTACCGCTTCACCGCGTGTGCCCTGTAAACCTTTGACCTGACGCGACACGGCCGCAATGGCGCGCAAGGACTCTTCTGGTCTCGACTGCGCACACAGGGTGTTTTCTAACAGACTGAAGGCCACATCCCCTGGCTCTAAAGGGTTCAGGGCCAACACCTCTTCGGCGTCCGAGCTATAGCGGACGTCAACCACATGGGTCGGGGCATACAGAGCATCATCACGCTCTATGGGGACCCTGGTAATGCTGCCATCTGGCTCTCGGCGTCTAATCGGTCGAGGCCAACCTCGCACCCGACCAGAATTCACATCGACCAGGGTGTATTCGTCACTCAAGATCCGGTGCCCGGCACCCAGTGCCGCGTGAGTGAGGGAGGATTTTCCAGCGTGGGACCTCCCCGGCACGATGACCACGTGATCGCCCAACACCATCAACGCCGAGTGGATGGCCACATACCCATCAAGTTTTTCTGCCACATAGAGACCAAAATCAGATTCGAAGCGCAACAGGGACGACACGGAGTCAAGGTCCACCGAGAAACCCCTGGAGGATTCCCCTCCAGGAGCGTCGACCACTTCACCGCCAAACGGTGGCCAGTAATCACCACAGACCGAAGGGGCTTGATTGCCCTCCACACCCTCCGGCCAGCCAGTGACCACCACATCGAAAAAATCACCGTCGTCGAGTCGAACCCAGAGGGTCTTCGCCTCGAGCGATTCCATAGACACGATTATCGCTCACTACTTGGGGTGCCAGAGCGTTGGTGTGGGGCTGTGGAATACACAAAGCCCAATCGGTGCTGGGCCGCTACCCTCGGGCCCATGACTGATCACTGCCCCATAGACGCACACGAATGCAGTGCCACACCACAGCGGAAAGCCAACATTCGCCTAGTATTAGCTAGGTTAGCTAATGTACGCTGTGGTGCATGACGCAAATGGTAAACATGCATGACGCGAAATCGAGACTGTCAAGTCTCATTGCCTCTGTCGAGAACGGCGAAGAGGTGATTATCGCGCGGGCAGGCACGCCCGTGGCGAAAATTGTCTCCTACGCAGAGCCGGCTCACCCGGACAGGTTCGGCAGTCTGAAAGACATAGTTCCGTACATTTCTCTTGACGCCTGGGAACGCTCAGATCGTGACATGGAAGACGTGTGGAAGCTGCGGGGCGAAAACCTGTGACGCCACAACCCGGAGTGTTGCTCGACACCCATGTTCTGTTGTGGTCGCTAAACGGGGCACGAAAGGTCAGCCAGCGTCTGATTGGGGTTGTGAACTCTGAGCGACCCGTGTTTTTCTCTGCAGTGTCGATTGTAGAAATTGCCATTAAATCACAGCGGGGCACGCTGCCCGATATGGGCGACCTTGTTCCGCACCTCCAGCTGGCCGGATTTGTTGAGCTCACCCTTGATTCGGCCAGTGCTCAAGAGATGAGTCGATTTGGGGGACTGGCCCGGCACGACCCATTTGATCGAATGCTGGTCGGGCAAGCAGCAGCCCACAAATTGAACTTCGAAACCGCAGATCACACACTGCTCTCACTCGGCATGCCCTTTATTTATGACGCCACTCAATAGTGGTGGCGTTCACTAGGACATCGTCGATTGCTAGCCTGTGCCTATGGGGAACATGGACGAGGTGCGGGCAATAGCCCGCGATTGCTCCGAGATCTTTTTGGCGCTGGGCGACCATCAGCGACAGGACATCCTCATTCTGCTCGCCACCGAGGGCCCTTTGAACGTCACGGAAATCACTCGGAATATGGACCTGTCGAGACCCTCCGTGTCACACCACCTCAAGGTGCTGAAGTCAGCGGGGTTGGTCAGCGTGGAAAGTAAGTCTCGGGAGAACTTTTACACCGCCCAGTGGGCGGATGCTTCCGCCAAGCTCCTGCCTTTCATGAAGAAGGTCTTGAAGGCGTAAGCGGCCCCGTAGGCGGGGGCTGTTGACACCCTCCCTATCCGTTGATACGTTGAAACGCATCAACCTGTTGTCTGGTCATCACCGTGATGTAAGACGACCTCACCCAAAGGGCCCCTCAATGACATTCACCACCGAATCCATCCCCCCGCTTCACAACACTGTGGCACTCATCACAGGGGGAAACGGCGGACTGGGCTACCACAGCGCACTCGCACTCTCCGCCAAAGGAGCACACGTCATCTTGGGCTCACGTGACCCCGACAAAGGCGCGCAGGCGCGGGACACCATCACCTCCCAGCATCCGGATGCCTCCATCGAAGTACTTCCCCTCGACCTCGCCTCACTCGCCTCAATCGCTACCGCAGCCCACACCGTGACCTCCACCCATAGCGCGCTGAACATTCTGATGAACAACGCCGGAATCATGGCGCTACCTGAATCGACCACCGAAGATGGGTTCGAATCACAGTTTGGAGTAAACCACCTCGGGCACTGGGCGCTGACCGCCCAGTTGATGCCGCTGTTGACCCAGACACCAGGTGCACGAGTCGTTACCACCACAAGTACCGCCCACCACTTTGCCAGCGGCATCAACCACACAAACCCCCACCTGCGGGGCAAGTATTCGCCGTGGGGCGCCTATGGGCACTCAAAACTTGCCAACTACTACTTCGCTCTAGGCCTTCACAAAAAAGCCCAAGCGGCAGGTATGTCAATCATGAGCATGTTGGCCCACCCCGGCCTCGCCCACACCGACCTCCAAGTGCGCACCGCCGCCGAAGGCGGCGCGGGAGCATCCGGGGAGTTCTTCAAACGCTTAGCCGCCACAAGAGGCATGACCGCCGCTGACGGAGCACTGCCTCAACTGCGGGCCGCAGTAGACCCCGACGCTCAAAGCGGTCAGTTCTATGCGCCACGAAAGGTCAACACGGGTGACCCCATCATTCGGCCGTTCCTGCGACCCTTCGCACAATCACAGATCGCCAAACTGTGGGCACTGTCCGCGCGGGAGACCGGTCTCGCAATTCTGTAGTGGTGAGACCACACTCATAGAGGACAAAACGGTTGGCTAGAACTATTCACGCCGCTTGCGCGGAACGTGGACCTGAGGGTGTCCGGGTTCACCGCTTAGGTGACACATGAGTCGGGGCCCCAGTGACACTGATGAGTCGCGCCATTGGTGACACTCTGGCGCCATGTCGAAAGCCAAAGTTGTCATCTTGTCCATCGTCCACCAGGGGCTGTCTGTCACCGAGGCAGCCGCCGTTCACGGCTACAGCCGCACCCACATTTATCGGCTTCTTGAGCGTTACAACACAGGCGGTATCGACCCGGTCGAACCCCGCCCTCCGATTGCGAAATCCCAACCCCACAAGACACCCGAACCACTGCGCGAAAAAATAATTGAACTGCGCACATCACTCACCAAAATGGGCCTGGATGCCGGCCCAATCAGCCTCCAGTGGTATCTACAACGCGAGGGCCTGCCGGCACCATCCACCTCCACAATCCGCCGCATCCTCCACCAAGCCGGCCTCATCGTCGCCCAACCCCAGAAAAAACCCAAGAGCGCAACCCTCCGGTTCGAAGCCGCTCAACCTAACGAAACATGGCAATCCGACGTCGTCCACTGGTATCTCCAAAACGGCACCCGCGTCGAAATCCTCGGATGGCTCGATGACCATTCCCGATTCCTCCTATCAAGCACCTGTCACCACAGCGTCACAGGCCAACGCGTGGTCGATGACTTCACAAAACTCATCTCCACGTTCGGACCGCCTTACTCAACACTCACCGACAACGGTCAAATATTCACCTCGCGCAGCACAGGCGGGAAAAACGCCTTCGAATACCTCCTCGCCAAGCACGGAATACGACAAAAGAACGGACGCAAAAACCACCCCCAAACCCAAGGCAAAATCGAACGATTCCACCAAACCCTTAAACAATGGCTGCGCGCCAAACCACGACCAGAAACCCTCCAAGAGCTTCAACAGCAACTCGACCAGTTGCGCCACCACTACAACCACACCCGACCTCACCGATCCCTCGGCGGCAAAACACCACACGAAGCCTACGAATCAGGAATCAAAGCCACACCAGACCAACCACCCATCACCCACGCCTGGCGAATCAGACACGACCACGTCGACAAAGACGGAAAAGTATCCCTCCGACGGGCAGGCAAAATGCACCACCTCGGCGTCGGCCGCACACACCGCCACACCCCAGTGCTCATACTCGTCGACAAAACCAGCGTCACCATCACCAACGAACAAACCGGCGAGCTACTGAGCCAACACCAAATCGACGAAAACAAAAGCTACTGGCGAAACCAACTCAGACCACCAGGACGCTGGCCCACAGAATAAAAACGTCACCCAAGGCGCGACTCATCTGTCACCTAAGGCGCGACTCTTCACAACGTGGACCTGAGGGGAATCGAACCCCTGACCTCTTCATTGCGAACGAAGCGCGCTACCAACTGCGCCACAGGCCCTAAAGCGCTCCCAGATTAGCACCGTGGTCTAGGCGACAGCGTGGGGTTTAGGGTCGAGGGATGACACCCTTGCGAATTGGAATTCTTGGCGCCGCTCGAATCACTCCCGACGCTCTGGTCATTCCCGCTGGACTGCTCGGACACGAGCTGGTGGCCATCGCGGCGAGGGATCAACGCCGCGCTGAAGCGTTTGCCGCCGAACATCGCGTGGCGAGGGTTCACGAGAGTTATCAGGACGTAATTGACGACCCAGATGTGGACGTAGTTTACAACCCGCTACCCAATGGCCTGCACGGGCCGTGGAATATTCGGGCACTGCAGGCAGGAAAACACGTGCTCAGTGAGAAACCTTCTGCCAGTAATGCCACCGAAGCGCGTGCTGTAGCGAAAGCGCACCAGGCTTCTGGGGTGCGGTTCATGGAGGCATTTCACTACCGCTACCACCCGGTGATGAAGCGGATGGTGGACATTGCGGGCAGTGGTGAGATTGGCGAGATTGAACACGTCGAAGTGGTGATGGGTTTTCCGCTAGATAACCTGCTCGACCCACGCTGGGATTTTGACCTCGCCGGGGGTGCGCTGATGGATGTGGGCTGTTACGCATTACACGGTATTCGCAGTGTGGGGGTGGCGATGGGCGGTGAACCCACCGTCACTGACGCCAAAGCTGTCCTACGAGATGACGACCCGCGGGTCGATAGCGAACTCTTCGGTGATGTGGTCTACCCCTCGGGGGCGAGCGCCCACTTTCGCTCCAGTTTTGTCCTACCCGAAATGACGTTCACCATGCACCTTCGGGGCACAACCGGTGAAGCCTTGGCCCACAATTTTGTCCTCCCCTCACTCGATAACCGAATCACCGTGGTCACAGCTGGCAACAGCACGACGGAGCGCTACGGCGATCAGACCAGCTACACCTACCAGTTGGATGCCTTTGCTGCGCATGTGGCTGATGGCGCGGAGATTTATTCGGACTCGCACGATGCCCTCATCCAGTCTGAACTGATGGATGCCTGTTACGAGGCAGCCGGTTTACCACTTCGGCCCACCAACACCATTTAGCTCCGGCATTCTCAGCAGAACCCCTTCTGCCCGTGTCAACCACTGACGCGGTCTGCCCGGCCCACCGACTCAAGCCTTCTCCCAGTGCGCTGGCTTACGCTCGAGCTCTGATGAACCTTCGCGATCGTATCTACCAACTCGATGCCCTGATCATTCGTTTCATGAACGCCATCGGGGTTCCGTTCCTCCGGGTCGGCATTGGTGTGGTGTTTATTTGGTTTGGTGGCCTCAAAGTGGTGGGCTTAAGCCCCGCCGAAGACTTGCTGGCTGCCACCGTGTATTGGTGGACTCCAGAAATCATCGTTCCGGTGATTGGCTACTGGGAGGTTCTCATTGGGGTGTTCTTCCTCATTCCCCCACTGACACGGGTGGCCATTTTTCTCCTCGCGCCGCAAATGGTGGGCACCTTTCTGCCGCTGGTTCTCTTGCCCTCAGTGTGCTGGGAGGTGTTCCCTTGGGGACTCACCCTTGAGGGTCAATACATCGTGAAAAACCTTGTCGTCATTGGTGCGGCGGTCGTGATCGGCTCCCGCGTGGAGGCGGTTCGTACTGAGCGCCGCCTCGCCACCCGGGAAATTCCACTACCTACCCAGTAGGTCGGTGCCAGTACGGACTCGGCACCCAGTGTGGACTGGAAACTGAGCGCCTCAGGGCACTATTTCCCGGCCGGGCGTCAGATGACGGTCGTACACTGGCGACAGAGACGCCTTGGGGGTGAGTGCGATGGCCGTGTGGTTGTGGTTGTTAGCTGCCGGTGCACTGTTCGTGCTCGAAGTGGTCACCGCTGATCTGCTTTTCGCGTCACTCGCGATCTCCGCGACAGCGGCGATGCTCACCGCCTGGGGTGGTGGTGGTTTCCTCGCCCAAGGTGTGGCCTTCGCCATTTCCGCCATCATTACGGTGTTCATCCTTCGCCCAATAGCGCTTCGGGAAATGGCGAAGCGCTCACCCAAAACGGCAACCAACACCGAAGCACTGCTCGGTGTTGACGCCAAAACCCTGTCAGTGACTACTGCCGAATCGGGTCAGGTGAAACTAAAGGGCGAAGTCTGGTCGGCCAGGAGTGAGTCGGGCCGAATCCCTGCGGGCCAATCGGTCACCGTAGTCACCATCGACGGCGCCATCGCCGTTGTGCGTTCGAAATCAACCAATGATTGACCTTCTGGAGGTAATCAACGTGGACCTCATCATTCCTCTCATTCTCATCGTGGCCGTCGTGGCCTTCTTTGTCCGCGCCATCCGCATCATCCCCCAAGCAAACGCGGGAGTTGTCGAGAGGCTTGGCCGCTACAACCGCACCCTGGAGGCAGGGCTAAACCTTCTGATTCCGTTTGTCGACCGGCTTCGGCCACTTATTGACCTTCGTGAACAGGTCGTGTCCTTCCCCCCACAGCCCGTGATCACCTCAGACAACCTCGTGGTGCAAATCGACACGGTGGTTTACTACCAAGTGACTAACGCCAAATCGGCCCTCTACGAAATCGAAGACTTCGTGATGGGGATCGAACAGATCACCATCACCACGCTTCGAAACGTGGTCGGTGGAATCGATTTGGAGCAGGCGCTGACCTCCAGAGAAACCATCAACGCCGCCTTGCGCGGTGTCCTCGATGAGGCCACCGGCAAATGGGGGGTTCGAGTCAACCGGGTCGAAATCAAATCCATTGAGCCACCGGAGACTGTCAAGGTCGCGATGGAAATGCAGATGCGGGCAAACCGTGAAAAGCGTGCGGTGATTCTCACCGCTGAGGGTGCCAAGCAAAGCGAAATTCTCACCGCAGAAGGCGCCAAACAGGCCGCGATTTTGAACGCTGAAGGTGACGCCCAAGCCGCCGTTCTTCGGGCAGAAGGTGAAGCCAAAGCGGTCACCGAAGTATTCAATGCGGTGCGTGCCGCGGAACTCGACGAGTCGATGCTCGCCTACCGCTACCTTGAACAACTTCCCGAACTGGCCAAAGGTGACGCTAATAAGGTGTGGGTCATCCCCAGTGAACTCTCTGGTGCGATGCACAAATTAAGCCAAGCCTTCGGCCAGAAGGGCAAGTAATACCCCGCCGAAACGCAATGGGAAGGAGTCAATTCCCCCAATGACGGAAGAAGAACGCTCCCGCGAATCAGCTCGAGCGCTAATCAACACGGTCGACGAAGTATCGGCTCGCTCTAACAGGAGCCTGGCCATTTCTGTGATGTTCTATGTGGGCATCGGGCTGGTAGCCGCCATCGTTGCCGCCATCGCCATCATTAGGACCTTCGAAGGGCGAGGAGTTGCCATTGCAATTGCCGTCGTCGGCGGAGCAATTGGCGTATTCATCCTCACCCTCGGCGCACGGCTTGTCGGCGATGCGATCGTCAAAGCCATGAAGCTCGCGCAAGAAACACGGGACACAGAGTCAAAGAAATAGTTCTGCCGAAAATAATCCTGCCGAACTCAGCAGAAACGAACTCCGCAGAAACGAATTCGGCAGAAACGGCCTAGCCGGAAATTGCTCCGACCAGCCCTAAGGCGAGTACTAGCGCGGCGAGCATCGAGAGTCGAAACGGCCAGATCGTGGAGCCTGGCCAGAGCGCAAGTAAACCCGCCCAAATGGCAATAGATGACGCGATAATCCCGGCTAACACTGTGGTGATGAGGGCGCCACTGCCCCCACCGGTAATGAGCATTACCGACGACAACACCGTCAACACCACAATGACCGCAGCGGCAACGGGGCGAGACAGCCGCTGTGGCAGGCCACGGACACCCTCAAGGCGGTCGGTGTCGCCGTCGGGTAAGACGTTTGCGAAGTGGGCCGAGACTCCCAAACTGGCACCGACCACCACCACCCACAAAGGTGGCCAGGCGGCGGGTTCAGCACCCATGCTCACCAGGATGGGAAGTGAGCCAAACCCAGTCGCGTAGGTGAGAGCGGAAAACACTGTGGCTTTGAGGCCAAAGTTATAGGCCAGTCCGGAGGCTAAAAACACTGCCTGCCACAGCCCCACAATGGGATGCACCCACGCGGAGAGACCCAAAGACAACGTGCCCGCAATCACCACCGCCCACCGTGCGGTGGCGAGAGTGATTTCCCCGGCGGCAATCGGTTTATCTTTTCGTCCCGCCCGCCGGTCGCGTGCCACATCCACCACATCGTTTGACACCCCAACAGCGACCTGGTTCAACAACACCGCAATCACAATCCAGGCAGCATTTCCCGCCGGCAGGTTAAAGGCCAATGCGAGTAGCAGCGACAGAGTGGTGACTGCCAGTGTGGGGCCAGGATGGCTGGAGCGAATAATCGCGCTCAATGTGCGCACCACTAACTCGCCAACCTGTTCACAACAGCACCGAATAGTCCCGGGAATCGGTGGGCCAGGGGCACGATACGTCCCCGAAGTGGCGACGACGCCAACACCACCAAACCTCTCGTCAGCACTCGAAACTCCCTGGTCACCGCCCGCCAACGCCCGGGATACGACTCGGGGGAACCCGAGCGAATGCTCGCCACAGCTTCTTTGGCTTGGGCAAAGCCCACCCGGAGGCCCTCACCGGTGATCGCATCGACGTAACCGGCGGCATCCCCCACGAGTAACACTCGGCCCACCCGCGCCTTTTTCACCCGGTGGGGAAAAGGCCCCGCACCGCGAAGGCTGGAAGCAGGAGTCGCTCCGGCCAGACGCTTCGCCACCGCGGGCACCTGGGCGATGGTCTCCTGGAGGCTCAGACCTTTCGGACCCAATACGGCAACACCGACCGTGTCGGTGGCTACCGGGGTGATGTATAACTCGGTGTCACCCGCGTAGTGGACTTCAATCATGGAACTCCATGGTGCCCGGTAAAAATGCTGTCGAAGGCCATAGCGACGAGAGTTCTTTGCGGGTGGTCGCACGAGACCCAATTCGGCGGCGATTGTGGAGTGCAGCCCGTCACAGGCCAGTACATAATCTGCGTGTTGATCAGCTGCGTCAGCACAAACGAGCCGGACACCCTGTCGGTCCTGGTCCACTCCGGTGACCCGAGCGCGAATGCGCTCCACACCGCACTGGTCGGCGCGTGTTCGAAGAGCGTCAACCAGTGCAGTTCGTCGCACACCCCGCCCCGATGAATCGGGAAACAGGTGTTCGACGTGGGTGTTGCCGTGAGAGTAAGACACCCCCACCAGTTCGTGTCCTGGTGGGTCAATACCCAACTCGGCCAACAGCGGCGCAACTCCGGGCATCAACCCTTCACCGCACGCTTTATCGCCATCAGAAGCTCCCGCCTCCACAATCACGGGCGTGAGGCCAGCCTGGTGGGCAAACACTGCGGCGGCCAGACCCACTGGTCCGCCGCCCACAATGAGTACTCGCGCACCACTCACGTCAAACGCTCCAAGGCCCGGTTTTCTGTGGGGATGCGAAAGCCCAACAACAAGATGGCATTCAATACGGTGAATGCCACTGCCGTAATCCACGCACTGTGCACCAGGGGTAGGGCAATTCCTTCAACTGCAACAATCCAGTAGTTGGGGTGTCGAAGCCAGTCAAAGCGGTAGGGACCCTTTCGCACCCGCGGTGCACCAGGAACCACAATTACTCGGGTATTCCACTGCCAACCCAATGCCGAGATCACCCAGTAGCGCCCGAACTGGAAGGCAATAGCAATGACCAGCATCGGGATACCGAGCCACGGGATAAAGGGGCGATCGAGTAACCACACTTCAGCTACTGCTCCGACTAACAGTGAGGTGTGTAGAGCGACCATCCAGGGAAAATGGCGTTGGCCAAATTCTTGGCCGCCTCGCTCAAACGCGATGCGAGCATGTTTTGTGGAGACCACTAACTCGTAGAGGCGCTCAAACCCTGTGGCGAGAACAAACAGTGTGTAGGCAATCACAGCCACTCCACCAACACAAGTTCAACGCTCACCCCTGGCCCTAGGGCAAAGATGAGGCCTCGGTGACCGGCGGGGTAGTCCCCGTGTCGGGCCAGGACGTGCAGCACGGCACTGGAGGACAGGTTTCCCATTTCGGCCATCACGTCCCAGCTGATGGCGAGATCACCTGGGGCGAGATCTAACGCATCAGAAAAAGCTTCTAATACTCGGGGGCCGCCGGGGTGGGCCACCCAGGCGTCGATGTCTTCTCTCTCAAGATTGTGCTCGGCCAGCAGTGTGTCGACATCACCTGCGAGGTGCCCGTCAATAAGTTCGGGTACCGCGGGGGTCAACATCAAACGAAACCCCGATGCACCGATAGTCCACCCGATGGAATCCAGAGAGTTTGGATACAGGGCACTGCGGGAACCGACGACTCGCATTGTGGGTTCTTCGGCCCGATTCACCCCGGCCATCACCACTGCGCCGGCACCGTCACCGAAAAGCCCTGTGCCCACAATGTTCGCCATCGAGCGATCATCCCACTGGATGGTCAGCGAACACAGTTCAACAGAGACCAACAGGGCAAGCGAGTCGGGATGGCCGGCAAGGAAATCGGCCACTCGGGCAATACCGGCCGCGCCGGCCACACAACCCAGCCCAAAACTGGGAAGCCTTTTGAGGTCCGAGCGAAAACCCATCACCTGCGCCAATTCGACGTCCAGTGACGGCGCCCCAATGCCGGTGACCGTGGTGAACATGAGGTAGTCAATCTCCTGAGCGCCCACACCGGCGTCATCCAGGGCTTTTCTGGTGGCAGCTTCCACGAGTGGCAATGCGTGCTGTCGAAAGAGCTGATTGGCGTGGGTGAAATCGGTAATACTGCGATAGTCCTCGATGGGCATCACCAGTGACCGGTGTTCCACACCGGTCGCACCGTGAATTCGGCGAATCACCGCCGCCGTTTTATCGTCCTCGGCTAAACCTGTGACAAGGGCGTCGGTAATGTCGGCTTGGGCCTGACGAAATGCGGGAAGAACCGGTGATACCGAAAGGATTCCCGCCATTGTCGAAAACTAGCAGGACGCCGTGGGCGTCCGCCGGTAAACGCTGTTTTTAGACGGCGCGACGCCGGCGAAGAACTTCATCCAAATCCACGTTGCCGGAAGTGGTGGAGCGTTCAATACGGCCCATCTGGTCAAACTGTGACACCGGGGCCAACCGCTCCGCTTCAGCAGCAGCCTGTTCGGGCCGGGCATCCCGCGCTGCCGCGCGGGCTTGGCGAAGGAGCTCCTCACGGTTGGGAAGCGGAGCCTCCTCACGGGCAATCGTGTGGCGCGTCGAGAGGGGTTCGGGCAGTGGTGGCGGGCTCCAGGAGCCGGCCGTCCTCGTCGCCATGCGCGACTGAACCGGAGTGCTCTGGGGACGCTGCGGGGCCGCTTTGGCTCTCGCCTTTTTCGCCGCCTTGGCGATGGCATTTAAGACCATCAGCCCCACAAGTGTCTTTGCCCCGAGTGCGAGGGTGACCCACATTGCAGCCTGCAGGGTGATGGAGGAAATGAGCCCCACAAGACCAATAGTGGTGAACAGCGTGGTAGTGGAGCGAAGGATACGCCGGCGGCGGGCGCGAAGCTCGTCCTTGCTGTAGGACACTTCGCGAAGCTTGCGCTCCGCTTCTCGCTGCTGACGGGCAACATCTCTGGCGGTCAGCTCCGTCTTGAGCTCTTCGGTAGTTTCGGCCGTCTCGGCGAGTACACGCAGAGTTTGGCCAAGCCTGGCGGCATTGCGTTCGGTGGCCAGATATTCGCTTCTGCGCAGATAGATGGGGACCAGGTACACAAGCCATAACACTCCTGCGATGAGCAGGAGTAGCGCTGTGCCTGAAAACGGTGTCTCCACGGCTTTTAGGGTAGGAGTGAGGGGGCCTCTTCGCCGGTATCCCCGGGTTATGGGCGTGTTTACCGGGGTGGAAGATGAAGCGGGTTTTGCATCTGGATGCGCACGTATTCGGGGATTTCTGACACTCCGGTAGGTACTTGCCCCTGTTCAAAACGCTCCAACACCCCACGGGGAACTTCTTCCACTGTCAGCGCGTAACACAGATGGTCGCGCCATTGCCGATCGATGTGGATGTAGCGGCGACGAAAGCCCTCAAACCGAAAACCCAACTTTTCGACAACCCGCAGAGAAGCAACATTTTCTGGTCGGATACAGATCTCCATCCGGTGGAGACCTTTTTCAAAAAACAGGTAATCGGTGGCCATGGCAACCGCCACCGGGGTAATGCCTTTCCCGGCCTGAGATTCGACAATCCAATACCCAAGGCCCGCAGAGGACAGCGACCCGTAGGTGATTTGGGAGACGTTTAGTTGGCCCACCATCTGCCCATCAACTTCCAAAACGAACGGTAAGCCGTAGCCTTTCCTCGCTTGCTGAAGAAGGCTTCGAATAGCGCCGCGCTGATCCAGTGCTATCGCGGGAATAATGGGGTGGGTTGCCTCCCAGGGTTGCAACCAGGAACGGTTCTTCGACAGCAGTGTGTCCATCACCCGCGAATCGCGTAAGCGGACACCCCTCAGGGTAACCAGTGGGTGAGTGAGGGTGGGAATCAGATTTGTCACCGGATTACTAGCCCTCTACACCTCGGGCAAAATCTGCCAACCAACGCCGAAAATCGGGGCCTAAGTCTTCACGGCTACTGGCAACCTGCACGATGGCTTTCAAATAGTCCAACCGATCACCGGTGTCGTAGCGGCGACCGCGGAAAATCACACCCAACACGCCACCACCCGCGCCCGAGTGGGCCACAGTATTGAGTGCGTCAGTGAGCTGGATTTCACCGCCCGAACCGGGTGCGGTGGTCTCGAGCGCATCAAAAATGTCCGGCTGAAGGATGTAGCGACCGATGATGGCCAAGTTTGACGGTGCATCGGCCGGTTTCGGCTTCTCTACCAGTTCGCGCACACGCACCACGTCGTCTTCGTCGGTGGCCTCCACTGTGGCAATTCCGTAAAGGTTCACCTGTTGAGGGTCGACTTCCTGCAACGCGATGATGCAGGCGGGCTTCGAATCAAAAACCTCAATCATGCGTTTTAACAGGTCATCGCGCTCATCAATGAGGTCATCACCCAGCAGTACCGCAAAAGGGTGTCTGCCCACGTGCATTTGGGCGCGAGCCACCGCGTGACCGAGACCCATTGGGTCGCGCTGTCGCACATAGTGAATGTTGGCTAAATGAGTGGATTGGTGGACTTCGCGAAGACGACGATCGTCACCTTTTCGCTCCAAAACCGCTTCCAGCTCTGTGTTGCGGTCAAAGTGGTTTTCCAAAGCGTTCTTATTGCGCCCGGTAATCATCAACACGTCGGTGAGTCCGGCAGACACCGCCTCTTCCACCACGTATTGGATCGCAGGTTTGTCCACGACGGGCAACATCTCTTTAGGCATCGCTTTTGTGGCGGGCAAAAATCTCGTACCCAAACCCGCTGCAGGGATGACCGCTTTCAGAATCGGCATAGGGACACACTAGTAGGCGACTTAGACTAAGCGCATGGCCGAAGCCAGCCCCGCCAGCGCACCAGGCGACAAACCCGCCCTCCGGGCGGAAGCCAGAGAGCGCCGGAGGATCATGACATCTGACGAAAAAGCGGCCGCAGAAGCCGGTCTTGGCAAGAACCTTTACGCCCTCGCCACGGAATATGGCGCCAAACGCATTGCCTGCTACCTCTCCGGCGCGGATGAACCCACCACGAGAGGTTTCATTGACCAGGTAATGGCTGACGGCATTGACGTGTTGGTGCCGGTCAGCCGTGAAGACGGGTTAATGGATTGGGCACTGTGTGACCGCGAAGGCGAAAGCCTCGACGTCTTGGGAATGCCCATTCCCACCTCAGAGTTGTTGGGACCGATGGCGGTCGACGGAGTCGACGTCATGTTCATTCCCGCGTCCCTAGTGGACGCTAAGGGCGGTCGGATGGGCTGGGGTCGAGGCTACTTTGACCGCATGCTGGGCTCCATGGCACACAGGCCACCCGTGTTCGCCGTGGTTTATGATCATGAAGTAATCGACAACGTCCCCATCGAACCCCACGATCAGGGTGTGGACGGGGCGGTAACACCCACTCAAATCATCCGGTTTGGTTAATTCCAGGCCATAAGCAACGAGGATTGTGCTGTGCCCACCTACTCTTACCGCTGTAGAGACTGCGGTATCGAATTCGATATCCAGCAGGATTTCACCGATGAATCGTTGACGACCTGCCCCGAATGTGAGGGTGCACTTCGGAAACTCTTCAGTGCCGTGGGAGTCACCTTCCAAGGTTCCGGCTTTTATCGAAACGATTCGAGGGCTGAAGCCAAGAAGGCGTCTTCGTCTTCCTCCTCTTCCTCGGATTCCAAGAAATCAAAGGGTTCCAAGAAGAAATCCGACAAGAAGGCCTCGTCCTCAAAGAAGTCCTAAGCCGCGTCCAGCGCTCGGTCGTCGGTGGTCGGTGGTCGGTGGGTGGCGATTCTGCACACCCGCCAACCAGTCCCGCGAAGAAATTGGTTCGGCTCAACGGCCTGAACCACGCTCCTGAACCATTCGCCTGAATCATCAGACCGGCTGATCAGTAGTGCGGCGGTTTATCTTCTCGAAGCCGCTGATCGTTTTCTGTCGACGGGCCGCGTGACTGCTCATCATCGTGATCAGCAGGGTGTGGATCAACACCGGGTGGGTCGGGTCTGGTCGCCCTGCGACGAGTCTTCCTGGTGTCCTTTTTAGGAGGAGGCGTGGGTGTCTGCTCGCTCACTGCCCAAGCCCTCACTGTGATCTGCTTCCGGAGTGGTCGCCTCCTGCGCGGCGGCCACTCCCGCCACGGCGGCAATCTTTCTGGCCACACCATCGGGGTCAGAAAAGAGCTCGAAAGAGTGCACTCGGACATAGTGCCAACCCAGTCGACTAAGCGCTTGCGGGCGCAGACGAAGTCCCTCACGAATCGACATTCCCAACAACTGCCGATCGGTGTCTACGGCGATACACACGCCGTGGGCGTGCGCGGCTAACGGAATGACGCCGTGGTGGTCGAGCGACACCGTTAGGCCAAGCTTTTTCACTCGCTCCGCCAAGTCCACCAACATCGGATCAGACTCGTGGGCGACTTCGGGAAGCGCGGGAGGGTTCAAGATTTCTCCGAGGACTTTACCGACAGCGCGAACGGAGGGCTGCAAACGGGGGTCACTCAAATCGTCGGGACGCAAACAGCTGACGACCCGAAGGTGCCGCCGCGCTCTGGTGAGACCCAACGCCAGCAGTCTTTCGCCGCCCGGCTCAGAGAGCATGCCCAAGTCGCTCAGCACCCGGCCGTGTGGTGTGCGACCGAAGCCGAGGGAGAAAATCACTCGATCGCGACTCATGGCGTGAGCTTGTCGAAGCGTGACCGACACGAACGGTTCCGGACCATCGGCGGTAAAAAACTCGGACAGGTCGGGGTGTTCCCCGACAGCTCGAGCAACACCCTCATAGACGCGCTGTGCGTGTCGATTACTGGCGGTCACCACCATCAACGACTGTGTGGGCTGGCTTCGGGCGTGGTGGATGACCTGGTCAACAACAGCCCGCACTTCCGCATCGACACTTTCAATCACACCGGTGATGGGGTCAGGCAGACCAAAACCGTCCTCCACAATGTCTAGCTCAACACTGCGGTGACCAAGGAACGATCCCGCCCACGGCAGTGACGCAATGTGTCCCGAATACAGGTTTCGATCGACCAGGTCGGCCAGGTCTTCTCCGGTCACCCGATAACTTCTGGTCAATTCGTGACCGGGAAGGATCTCCGACAAGACACCCAAAGCAGAGTGGGGGTGTTGGGCTTCAGGGTCACTGGTTGACTCTTCGGCCTCAGACCACAACCCGACATCGAACTCTTCGGGGCGCTGAATGACCGGATCACCCATGGCAACCACCTGTCGACCCCGGCGAATAGCGGGAGCCACTTCGGCGAGGGTGACGGCACCAGCGTCGGCGACGACCACCACGTCGAAGCTTTGGCTAGCCGGTAACTTCCACACGTCGTAGGGGCTTGCCAACCACACCGGAGCCAGCGCACGAGAAAGGTGGGGTGCTTTTTCATGAAGATCTGTGGGGGTGACACCACCGGACTTCAGGGCCGATTTCAACCAAGCCGATTCTTCTGGCCAGTCCATCAAACCCACCGACCAACGCTCTGCTAACTGCCAGGCCAAACGCTTCGCGTTGGATGACGCATGTGCTTCATCCACTAGGCGGTAATCCGATTCCAGGCGGTGCAACAAAGTGGCATCTTGGCCCAACAGGTCCTGGTTGTGGCTCAAGATGTGCTCGAGTGCGCCTCGCCACCAGGCGAGCTCTAATTCGTTTTCCACATCGCCTACGGCGACGTGTCGATTGGCCAGATCATCGACCAGGGGACCCAGGTCCCACTCCTGCAGGGTGGACGTGACTTGTGCTCGGTCTTCGAGGGTGCGAAGAACATCCGATTCTTCACCCAGCGACCCCATCAACTCGATGAGCTCATCGACCGATGAACGGGTCAGCGACCGCTCGGGTTCACGACCCAGAGTCTCGGACAGGGTGCGGATATCTTGCTCTGCTTCCTGAAGGAGCGGCTGCAAATCTGCGAGACCCGGGGGGACACTAGGTGGGTGGCCACTTTCAACGAAGCGTTGCCAGGTGTGGCGCTGCTCGTTGATCTTGACCAACGAGCCGTGTAGGTCGCCGACGTGCATTCCGGGGCGGACATACTCTTTGGCGAGCGCTTTCAGCCGGCGGCGTTGAATTCGGGCGAGTTGGCTAGCCTGCTCAGTACTGCCCGTTGCGGCAATGAGGTCAGTCAGCGGTCGATCAAACACTCCCGGTTGGAAACGGTCCAAGCTTTCTCGAATGTCCACCAACAGGTGCACGAAGAGAGCGAGTTGGCTGAAATCTTTCGGTGTGGGAAGCGCAGTGTGTTCTAACACCTGGTGAGCCATGGTCTTTAGCCTGGGCAACACCTCATCGGCTAAGCGCTTGGCCAGTTGTTGTGAGCGAAGCGCGTGCTCGTGGTCAGAAAATTCCACCCCGTACCAGGGCGAATCATCTGGGCCGAATCGGAATTGGCCAAGCTCCGCTGCTTCACGCAACAACTGGGCCGCGTCATCGCGGCCAGTTGCTAAACGGGTGAGGGCTTCGGTGGACAGGCGTGCCTGGCTCTGTGGTGGGTTGTCCTGGAGGCTCAAACGAGACAGCCAGTGGATGGCTTCCAACACGCTGACACCCAGTTGGGGGTCGTCGTGGGAAAGAGCGCCCCGGTAGCGAATGATGACTTCTCGAACGCGTTGCAGTGCCCCATCGACATCACGAGAGTCAATGTGTGTGGCTTTTTCATTCCGGCCAATGGAGCGAATCAGATCACGAGAGACATTCGTGACTCGTGCTGCCATGCCGGGCAGTGCTGTACGCGCCAAACGGTCGCCAATCGCCCCGAGGGTTGCCCGCCTGGGGCTGACCACCAAGACGCGTTTATTGTGTGCGACCAAAGCACCCAACGCGTTCACCAGCGTTTGGGTGCTTCCGGTGCCCGGCAGTGTGCGCACCGTCATCGAGTTGCCGGCCAAAATGTGGGTGACGATGAGGTCCTGCTCGGTGTCCGCATCGACGATCAGGCGGTCCACGTCGGGGCTCCGCCGATCGGCATCAGGCACTTCCACGGGAGCTCTGGACTGTCGCACTTCTTCTTGTGCGGCGGGATTACCGCCAATGGCATCCAGCAAGGGGTGCGACAACTGACTGGCGTCACTCAGCAGTGGCGCAGCTACTTCGGCAAAGGACCCGACGACGAGTTGGGCTTTAACACTCACATCGTCACGGTGGGCGGTGAGGTCCCTCAGACGATCGAGAGCGAAGTTAGGTCGAAACGCTCCCTCATCTTCGGTGAGGCGCACAAACGCTTCGGCGTCCAGCTGAAGTTCCAAATGTTTGGCAAACTCACGCTGCAGCGCAGGGTTTAACCGCACCCCAGTTCGTTGCAGGGTGAATTCGATATCAGAGCCTCGGCGGCGAAGAGTGACCGGGCGAAGCAGTAATGGCCCGCGGTAGGTCTCACCGTCGTGTCGCCACTGCACAAGGCCAATACCCAACTGGATGGAGTCAATTCCCCTGGAGTGGAGCAGTTCAGTGTGGTGGGTGAAAAGCTTGGTTGCCGCCTGGTGGGCCCGCCGGCGCTGCACGTCATCTCGAATCAACGTTCCCAGCAGTGTGGGTGAACCGGCAATAAAACGTGCCAAACCACCAGGGTGGCTGTGGCCCAAATCGATGTGGTGTGCGGCGTCCTGATCAAAGTGAATCAGTGGGCTCACGCCACCCAGCGCCGCAATTTCAATTCGCCAGTCATTCCAGGCGGACGCCGCCTGGTTCACCGGAACCACGTCGGGTTCTCCCACAGAAATTTGTGACGCGAATTGGCTGGTGGGAGGGAGGGCTTGATTCCAGAGGTCCTCAGACCCCTGGGCTTCATCAAAAGAGTCAGCGCGCCACACGCCCACACACTATTGTCCGAGGGCCAAATGGCCTCGTATCCCACGCCGTGGGGCGAAAGCGCCCGGGAAGTGCCCCTGGAGGGACTCGAACCCCCAACCCTTTCCTTAGGACGGAACTGCTCTTCCATTGAGCTACAGAGGCGGGCGTTCACCAGTGTAACGGGGGAAGACGTCACGCTAGCGTTGCAGGATGCGGATGTACTTTGTGGCCTTCGGCTCGAGGGGCGATAACGAGCCCTTCCATGCGCTGGCCAACTACGCGGCATCAGCAGGCCACGACGTGGTCTTTGCCCACACCACCGATTTACCCGACCAACCCAATGCCCACTACACCCGCTGGACTCTCCCCGGATCAATCAGCGCCCTTATTGCCGACCAAGGGGTGAACGTGTGGCGAGCACTCGCGCAGTATCGCTCGGTATGGAAGCCAGCACTGGAAGCCATTTATGCGACCAGTAGTGACCACATCCGCAGCCTTTGCCCCGACGTGGTGGTCTACCACCCGAAGGTGGTGACTGCGCCAGTTGTCGCCCACGAAGTGGGCGCACTGGCGGTGATTGCTGAGCTTGCTCCCATGTTGACCCCCACAAGCGAATTTCCGGTTGCAGGAATCCCGTGGGATATGCCAAAGAGCTTGAACCGAGCCAGTTTTCGACTCGTGCAGGCAGGGCTCTCAGCGTTTGGCGACCCAGCCCGGGCTTTGGCCACCAGGCTGGGGGTGGACTCGCATGAGGCTGACCTCACACTGTGTGCCATTAGCCCGAGCATTGTCCCGCCTCCTGCCGATTGGCCAGAGTCAGCGGTAATCACCGGGGCATGGCACGAGTCGCCAGGCACCGGCGAAACTCTCGATGCCGAGCTGGAGGATTTTCTACGCGCCGGGTCCGTGCTCTATGCAGGCTTTGGTTCGATGAAAGCGGGCAACCCGGCCAGGCGGGCCGAGGTCATCGTGGCCGCTGCTCGTGAATGGGGTCTGCGGGTTCTATTGGTCACCGGGTGGGGTGGGCTGAAGCCTTCGGCCGAGTTAGCCGCCTCAGAAGATGTGCTGGTGCGAGAAAGTGTTCCCCACGCCGAGTGTTTACCCGAAGTGGATGTCGCTATTCACCACGGCGGTGCGGGCACCACTCACGCGATGCTTCGCGCTGGGATACCCAGTGTGGTGATGCCCTTTTTGGGCGACCAACCTTGGTGGGCCACCCGGTTACACAAAGCCAGGTTGGGTCCAGCTGCCATCAATAAGAACACCCGCAGTGTGGCCACACTGCGGGCATCCATTTCCGATGCCCTCGATAAGACACCGCAGGTCACCGCCGTGTCGAAGGAGATGGCGACAGAAGACGGGTGCGCGGTGGCGCTCCAGACCATCGCCGATGCGCTGGAGCCCGGCGCTTAGGCTGCTTGAGCTAAATATTCTTCCCAGTGGGGTTGTGGCCGCTCAATGCCGCGCACCAACCAGGCTATACCGTAGGGCGCCTTCGGGGGTTGGCGCAGTGACCACCCCATTTCGGCCGGGGTGCGATCGCCTTTGATGTTGTTGCATTTCAGGCAACAGGCGACCAGGTTTTCCCAGGTGTCGCCACCACCACGCGAGCGCGGAATGACGTGGTCGATGGTGCTGGCCGACTGTTGGCAGTACGCACAGCGGTGATTGTCACGGCGTAGTACTCCCCGCCTGGAGACGGGAACACTTCGACCGTGGGGGAGTCGCACATAGCGGTTGAGAACAATGACGGTGGGGCGATCAAATTCGCCCATGATGGTCCGCACCGGATGGTGCGGGTCCTTTTCCAACACGGTTGCGCGGGCATTCATGACTAACACCATCGCCCGGCGGAAGGACACCACCGAGAGCGGCTCAAATCCTGCGTTTAGTACCAGAGTGCGAAGTGCCGGCTCTTTGGTGGCCGCCGTCTGAGTGGGGGACGCGAGCATCGTCATCAGGCCCACCCCGAAGACAGTGGTGGGGAAACAAAAAAGGACACCGTCAAAAGACGATGTCCACCGAGGTATGAAGCCTGACACGCTATCGCGCGCGGCCGCTGTCCGACCTGTATCCGAAAGTGCGTGCGGGAGTCACAGACTGGACTCAACGGATGCGATGCCACGTCATCACCCCTCCCCGTCACGATGACCCGGATAGCTGCCAGTGTACCGACCCGGGGTCAGTATCGGTTGAACGCCTTGTCAGCCAAGGCTCCGTGTCGCACCCACTTCCGAGCTGTGCTCAGGAGGCGACGTAAAGGTGCTTGGCGATGTCTGGCTCCAGCGACACCGTCCGTTCGTGTTCCAAGGAGGTCAATTCGACGTGTCCGTTGCTCAGTTCAACACCGCGCACTCGTGCACCGGGAAGGAGACCAGCATTTTTCAACACCACCAACAAGTCGGTGTCGAACTGGGCCGGTTCTCCCAACCGCCGCAACAGGCCCTGCTGTGGGGTGTCGGTCACCCAGTCGGTCAGGCGGGTGACACCGTCGAGGAAATCGTTCGCCGGCTTGCCACCAATCTTTTCTAACCCCGGAATGGGGTTGCCATAGGGCGATTCGGTGGGTTGGCCCAGCATCGTCACCAGTCGCTTTTCGACGTCTTCGCTCATCACGTGTTCCCAGCGGCACGCTTCATCGTGAACCAGCGACCAATCCAAACCGATCACATCGGCGAGTAGCCGCTCAGCCAAACGATGCTTTCTGGCTACCGCTAACGCTTTTTCCCGGCCTTCGGCGGTGAGGGCGAGGCGCCGATCGGCTTCGACCACCACAAGCCCATCGCGTTCCATCCGCCCCACAGTTTGCGACACGGTCGGACCGGAGTGGCCGATGCGCTCGGCAATGCGCGCCCGAAAGGGCGCGATTCCTTCTTCTTCAAGGTCGACGATGGTGCGCAGATACATTTCTGTCGTGTCGACAAGATCAGTCATAGCAACTACACGCCTTCACCGGGTTGGTAAGGCTTAGCTTACCGAGGGCGCGATGGGGGTCAGTGCGGTGCTCTCTAGAATGGTGGGGTGACTTCTCTTCAAATCCCTGTCGATATTCTTCCCCTCGATGGTCGCTTCGGCGCGGGCCCCAGCAAGGTGCGAGCTGAACAAATTGATCACCTCATCGAGCACCAAGACATTCTGGGAACCTCACACCGTCAAGCCCCCGTTAAAGATCTCGTGGGTCGGGTGCGCACTGGCATTGCGGAGTTGTTTAATCTGCCCGAGGGCTACGAAGTGGTGCTGGGAAATGGCGGCTCCACCGCCTTTTGGGATGTCCTAGCGGCGAGCCTCATTGAGCGCCGAAGTGCCCATTTGAGCTTTGGTGAGTTCGGCGCAAAATGCGTCACTTCGGCGAGCGCCCCCTGGTTGGATGCCCCCCACGTGGTGAAGACCGAACCGGGCACGGTGGGACATTTTGAACCGGTCGCCGGTGCGGACGTCTACGCCTGGCCACACAACGAAACGTCGACTGGAGCGAGCGCTCCGATTAAGCGTGTCGAGGGTGCCGACGATGGTGCGCTCATGGTGGTCGATGCCACCAGTGCGGCGGGCGGTATCGCGATGGACCCTCACGACTTCGACGTCTACTACTTCGCTCCGCAAAAAAACTTCGCTAGTGACGGTGGCCTGTGGTTTGCTCTGCTCTCACCGGCAGCGATTGCCCGAGTGGAAAAAATCGCTGCAAGCGACCGGCACATCCCACCCTTTTTGAGCCTCCAGGCAGCCGTGGAAAATTCGAGACTGAACCAGACACTGAACACTCCCGCGCTGGCCACCCTGCTGTTGATGGAAGCCCAAGTCGAGTGGATGAACCAGCTCGGTGGGTTGGATGCCTGCGCACACGTCACCGCCCACAACTCCCACCTGCTGTATTCGTGGGCCGAATCCCACGAGTTGCTCTCACCGTTTGTGGAAAACCCCGAGCACCGCTCGCCGGTGATTGTCACCCTCGACGTCGACTCCCGGGTTGATGCCACCGTGTTGACCACGATTTTGCGCGCAAACGGTGTCGTGGACACTGAGCCGTATCGGAAGTTGGGGCGTAACCAAATCCGCATCGCCACATTTGTGGGAGTCAGTACTGATGATGTGGAGCGGCTAATGTCCAGCATCGACTTTGTGCTCGCCCACCTACTCGGTGAAGGATCCTGAACCGGTCAGTACTTAGTGCGCCTCGTTGAGGCTGGGAGGGCCGAGGGCGGCTCGATGAGCCGGATGATTCCGCCTGGTTAATCCTTGTCGATGACGTCGTCATCGTCTTCGTCGATCACGTGATCGAAGACGTCGTTGGGTTCATCGGGTATTTCTAACCCGCTGGGATCCAAGTCAAGTTGGTCGATATCGACCCCGTCGAGGTCGTCATCGTCGAGATCGTCATCCAGGTCCGGGTCGTCATCAGCATCGTCATCAGCACCGTCGTCGGCTTCTTCATCTTTGAGAGCCTGGGCGTCTGCTTCTGCTTGAATCCGTTCGGCCTCACTGCGTTGGTATTCCTCAAGCCGTTCCGACCACGGCACCCAATCCGGCGACACCAGAGCGTCTGGTCCCGGCACGAGGTGGATTTCTAACACACCCCACTGGCCACCATCACCGTCGCTCATGGTCACCAGCCACTGCCAGCCCGGATAGCCAGACATTTCCGAATCGAAACGCACCGCATAAACATCGTCGGCGCTTTCCACACCGTGGGGCGTGCCAATGTCTGCTGGCGGTGCGACTTCGAGCAGGGCAGTGTGTGCCAGTTCGGTGAGGGTCTTGCCGTCTGGCACAGAGGGTTTCTTGGTGGCGGCAGGTTTTTTAGCCATCGAAGTCGTCGGCCACCCGTCGAAGCATCGCAGCAACTTTCCGGCCAAATTCCCGATCGGGGTAGTGGCCTTTTCGAAGGCCGCCGCCTACCCGGTCCAAAATTTTTACCAGGTCTTCAACGATCACCGCCATGTCATCGGCTGATTTGCGGTCCATTCGAGCGAGGTGTGGGGTGTCCAGGACGCGCACAGTGAGTGCTTGGGCACCACGTTTTCCTTCGACAACCCCGAAGTCCACACGGCTTCCCGACTTGACCACCGCACCATCGGGCAGAGCTGAGGAAGGAAGGAACACTTCGTCGCCATCATCCGATTGGATGAAGCCGAAGCCTTTTTCGGTGTCGTAAAACTTCACCTTGCCTGTTGGCATATTGTTCTCCCTTAACTCACCCACGGTCCAGCCCGTGATGCCAGTCCCCCCAGGATACCCCGCCTGATGGACGGGTAGGCTGGACAGGTGAGTATGCAGACCCCTTCCGAACCGTCACGGTGGGAGCGCGTCCTCGCCACCATGGTCGCCAGCATTGTCGGTATCAGCGTGTTGGCGTTTTTCGCCATCATCATTGGCACCTGGACCGGGATGGAAAGCGACGACTTTTCTTCCGGTATTTGGCCGACTGTGAGCCTGCTCCCCCTGTTTGGCTTGCCACTTGGTTTCGTCCTCATCATTGCTCTCCTGGTCGTCAGCACCAGACGCCGTCGAGCCGGCGAGGCACCAGGTGAGCGTGAATAAGTGGACCCTGGGGGTATTTCACGAGCTCTCCGGGGCACCCGCTGACGTCCTCGCCAGGCTCCTCACCGAACGGGGGGTTGTGGCCCAGGCGGAAGCCGACCCGTTAACGCTTGCCCGCCAGCTGGTGTCGGCCGACGCCATCACCAGCCAGTTGCAGCTGCTCACCGAGGACGAACTCGACGCCCTGGACGCCCTTTTTGACCAGGACCCACCTGCTGACTCCTCTGCACCTGATGAGGCCAGCGGTCTTCCCGAGGAGGCCCACACCAGGCAGTTGGTGCACACCGTGGATTCGACCACGGCCTTACGGCCCGAAATTGCCGCACTGTGGCCGGACATCCGCACCCACCGCGACGGTGCGACACCGCCTGCGGTGAACCCTGGGGTATCCGACCAGGGACCTGCAGCGATTGATGTTGCCGCTGTCATGAGTTCGTTGGAAGGTGTGGAAATGCTGCTTGCGGCGGCTTCTACCCAGCCAGTGGATTCGACCACGCTGCCCGATGACGACACCTGGGCGGCTCGCCTCGGTTCAGATTCCCTCGGCCAGCGACCCTGGGCGCAACTGGGTGAGTTGGCACAGCGCACCGGATTGCTCGGCCAACGCGGACACAAATGGATGCTCACCCAACGGGGTCTTCAGTGGTGTCGACGGCCACTGGTGGAGCGTTGGAGCCACCTCGTACACACCTTTTGGAGCCAAGCTCCCACCTGGTTTACCCGTGCCCTAGGCGATGGTGTCACCGGTGGGGCGCACCCCCTCGTGGCCTACCCCCTAGTCGACAGCGATGTGTGGAATCACTGGAGTGAGCTCGCCCACCGCGTGGGGGTAATGGTCGATGGTCGACCGAGCGAATTAGCGGAAGTCTTGGCGTCACGGGGCGACTCCACCAAGGTCATGCACGAGTCGCTGCCGGAACCGCTCCGCCAGCTCTACCCGGATGGCCCTGACAGTGTGGTGGCTGCCGGCGTGCTGGATCCTGAGGTGGAGGCAACTCTTCGAGATATTGGTCAGTGGATTTCCGGGGGCCTTGCCCCACGTTTCATCATCAGCCCAGCCACCGTCTTGGGTGCCATTCAACGCGGTATTAGTCCCGGCGACATCGAGACCTTTATTGACGGGGCACTTCCTGGCGGTCGCACTGGTGCGCTGGGCCAAGTCATCAGCGACACCCTGAAGAAAGCACAAGCAATCACCGTGGATGGTGTTGAAGGTGGCTCGAGGCTTCGGGTTCGAGATGGCCTCCTGGTCGACCTTCTCCAGGCTGACCGCAGACTTCAGTCGCTGAAGTTGACGCCTACCAGCGAAAACGAATTCTTCACCGCCCACAGTGTGGAGGATGTCCACCGGGTGCTATTGGCCGAAAACTATCCGCACCTGGTGGTCGATGCCGAAGGCCAGCCACAAGATAGTGAAGGCCACGACGTCGTTCTGCGCCTTCCTGCCGAAGGCGGGGCGTGGTCACTTCCAGACACCGAAGCGTTGGTGGCCCAGTGGCAGCAGCAACGCGCTGAGCAGCCCGCGCAATGGTTCCTGCCAGCCCTTGACGTGTGTATTGCGGAAAAGTTGGCCGTGCGCGTCGGGGTGAATATGGGCACCGAGGTGGCCACCTTGCAGGTAGAGCCCCGCAGTGTCCAAAATGGCCGCCTGCGCGCAAGAGATACCCGCTCCGATGTGGAGCGCACGATCCCGGTAAAACAGATTGTCTGGATTGACCATGGGGGCTCTGCCAGCGACGAGTCGTAGACTGGCCGATTGTGGTTGAGACTGGCGCAGCGATTGTCCAAAGCGACAAAACGGTGCTCATTGAGTTGGCACACCCCGGTGCTGAAGAAGCCCGGCACGACATTGCCGTGTTTGCCGATTTGGAGCGTGCACCAGAACACGTGCACACCTACCGCATCACCCGGCTGACGCTGTGGAATGCGGAAGCCGCCGGTCACACCGGTGAAGAGATCATCACCACACTGTCTTCCCATTCGCGTTTTCCGGTGCCCGACGCGGTCATTGCCGACATTCGAGACACGATGGGCCGTTGCGGTCAGGTGGTTCTCCGCCGAAGCGATGACGGTGAACTCATCTTGGGCGGGGAGCCCTCCATCTTGCGAGAAATTGAGGGGTCGAAGAAAATTGTCCCCCTTCTCGCCGGTCATACCCCAGAGGGTGAGCTTCTGATTGAACCGCTCTCCAGGGGGAAACTGAAACAAGAGTTGTTGCGTATTGGTTGGCCGGCGACCGACTTAGCCGGTTATGTCGAAGGTCAACCCCACGACATCGAGCTCCACACCCACTCGTGGGGTCTTCGCGACTACCAGAGGGCAGCCGTTGAGCGGTTTGTCCAACAGGGCTCCGGGGTGGTCTGCCTGCCGTGCGGTGCGGGAAAGACAGTAGTGGGTGCGGGCGTGATGGCCACACTGGATCAGGCAACCCTCATTCTGGTCACCAACACCCTGGCTGCGAGGCAGTGGCGGGATGAGCTTCTGGCCCGGACGTCACTGACCGAAGACGACATTGGCGAATATTCGGGCAGTTCGAAAGAGGTGAAGCCGGTCACGATCGCCACCTATTCGATTGTGACGGCGAAGCGTGGGGGCGAATTTCGACACATTGGACTCTTGGGTGCACAGCGTTGGGGTTTGGTCGTCTACGACGAGGTTCACCTACTCCCTGCTCCCGTGTTTCAACTGAGCGCCGAACTTCAAGCCACCAGGCGACTGGGTCTCACCGCCACCCTCATTCGCGAGGATGGTCGCGAAGGTGACGTGTTTAGTTTGATCGGCCCGAAACGCTACGACGCGGCGTGGAAAGACCTGGAGCGTCAAGGCTTTCTCGCCCCCGCACACTGTGTGGAGGTGCGCCTGGAGTTGGAGCCAGACCAACGCATCCACTACGCGACACTGCCCGATGCGGAGCGTTACCGCTTCGCCAGTTCGGCGCTGGATAAAGACGACATCGTCCAGACCATTGTTGAGTCCCACCCCGATGAGCGCATCTTGGTGATGGGGATGTATTTGGACCAACTGGAGCGTCTCGCCACCCGTTTGGGTGTTCCACTGGTCACCGGGGAAACCCCGATGGCGGAGCGGGAGAAACTGATCGGTGGTTTCCGTCGTGGCGACATCAGCACTCTTGTGGTCTCGAAGGTGGCGAACTTTTCACTCGACCTGCCAGAAGCATCGATTGCGATTCAGGTGTCGGGAACCTTTGGTTCCAGACAAGAAGAGGCGCAGCGTTTGGGGCGGATTGTCCGGCCCAAGGCCGATGGCCGCCGGGCTGTGTTTTATTCGGTGGTCACTCGCGACACCCTCGATCAGGATTATGCGATGAACCGCCAACGCTTCCTCACCGAGCAGGGGTACGCCTACGACATTGTGCGATCTGAGGACCTTCCCGGCGCACTAGCAACTCACCACTAGCACTCAGAAATCGCCAAGCAAACTGTCAGACAATAGAGACATGGCTGACGGACCGAAAATTCTCATTGTTGACGACGAACCCAATATTCGCGACCTGCTGACCACCAGCCTGCGCTTCGCCGGCTTTGCCGTGCGAGCAGTGGCTACCGGGGCGCAAACCATCTCGGCAGTGCTCGAAGAAGAACCGGACCTGATTCTGCTCGACGTGATGCTTCCCGACATCAATGGCTTCGGGGTGACCAAAAGGCTCCGCGCCAGTGGGTACACCTGCCCCATCTTGTTCCTCACCGCGAAAGACAGCACCGAAGACAAAATCCAAGGACTCACCGTCGGTGGGGACGACTACGTCACCAAGCCGTTTAGTCTCGACGAAATTGTTGCCCGCATTCGCGCCATCCTGCGTCGCACCCAGCAAGAAGAAGACGACGCCACACTGAGTGTGGGCGAGTTGGAGATGGACCAAGACACTCACGAAGTGAGTGTCAAAGGGAACTCTGTGGAGCTCTCCCCCACCGAATTTAAGCTGCTTCGCTACCTGATGCTGAACCCCAACCGCGTGCTTTCCAAAGCACAAATTCTCGACCACGTGTGGGAATACGACTTCAACGGCGATGCCGGCATTGTCGAGAGTTACGTGTCCTACCTGAGGCGAAAGCTGGACCCGTTCACCGAGGAGCCCCTGATCCAAACCAAACGCGGATTTGGCTACATGCTGAAAACCAAGGCGTAAGCCGCACAGCGCACAGGCTGCCAAGTCATGTACGAGCGGCTCAGTAACTGGTGGCACGCCACTTCGCTGCGCAGCAAAATCACCGGCGTCACTGTCATCGTCGTGACCGTCGGACTGATGGTCATCGGTGTGGGCACAGTACTCAGCATTGAGCGCTACCTCACCGCCCAGATCGACAACAAAATTGACGACGCCGCCACCGCACTGCCGGGAATTCTCAACACCCTAGATTTCAACGATTTTGATCGGGCTCGGGCAAACGGTCTGTCCAACGAGTTTTTTATCGCCGCCGTCAGCGCCACCGGCACCGTCTTGGCGAGCAACCTCGATGACGACAGTTTCGAGTACGGACCTGATGTGTCCCGACTGAGCCTTGCCGTCATCAGCGAAGCCAACGAACCATTCACTCTGGAGAGCAGGAACCAAGAAACGACGTGGCGGGTGAAAACCTTCCGACTCAACATTGTCAGTGCCGAATCGGGCAGGACGCTTCCCGCGACATTAGCCATCGGGATTGATTTGGAAGAATCCCGACAAGTGGTCGGATCGTTCGCCTCAGTCTTTCTCGCCTTCAGCCTTGTCGTCGTGGTACTCAGTGCCGCGTTCACCCGCATCCTGGTGAGCACCACCTTTAGACCGCTTCGCGAAGTCGAAGAAACCGCCGCGCGTTTCGCCGGCGGAGATTTTTCCCAACGACTGAGCGGTAGTACCCCCAACACTGAAGTGGGGCGACTCACCCGGTCGCTGAACACCATGCTCTCTCGAATCGACCGGGCTTTTGCCGACCGGGCCGACACCATCGATCAGATGCGCCGATTCATTGGTGACGCCTCCCACGAACTGCGCACCCCATTGGTGTCTGTTCGCGGTTACGCCGAGCTCTACCGTATGGGGGCCCTCACCAGCAAAAAAGATGTTGCCCAGGCGATGGAGCGAATTGAAAAAGAAGCCGACCGCATGACCCGGTTAGTCACCGACCTGCTCGAGTTGGCACGCCTCGACGAATCTAAACCCCTCGACATTCAGCCGGTATCCCTCGCCCAAATTGCCAAAGACCAAAGCCTCGACGCCGGGGCCATTGCCCCCGACCGGGACATCACCTTCTCACTTGCTCCCGGAGTGGTGGAAGCCGACACCGAGGTTGAGGCAGACGAAAACAAACTGCGCCAAGTGATCACCAACCTTCTCCAAAATGCCCTGCGCTTTAGCCCAGAAGGCTCACCCGTGGAAGTGGAAGTCGACCGAAGCCACGACCCCGAGCGAGGCATTATTCGGGTCATCGATCACGGTGAAGGAATCCCCGAACAGATTCGACAAAAAATCTTCCAACGTTTCTGGCGGGCCGACACGTCACGGGCCAGGGAAACCGGGGGTTCTGGTTTAGGTCTCGCCATTGTTTCCAGCATCATCTCCCGGCACTCCGGCACCATTTGGGTGACAGAAACACCCGATGGCGGAGCCACCTTCCACGTCACTCTGCCCCTTGTCCAGAACGCGGGAGGCCTGCGGTCAGTCCACACAACGTCTGCGCCGGGCTCCGACTAGTCACTACCGGGATACGCTCCTCGCCACACCCCCTCCCGCAGTCACAGCAAAGGAGCATCATGACCCGCTACCACGTCGACAGCGAAGCCGTATTAGCCGCCACTGGCACCGCCAACGCCACCATCAGTCGCGTCCAAGGCGACATTGCGTCGCTCACCAGCCAACTCCAGTCACTGCAGTCCTCCTGGAGTGGCAGTGCGTCATTGGCCTTTCAACAGGTACTCGGTGAATGGAAGGCCACCCACGCCCATGTCGAAGCACAGTTGGTCTCCCTCACCCACACACTCGGGCAAGTGGCCCAGCATTACGCCGAACTAGAAGCGCAAAACACCAGGCTCTTCATGCGCTAACTGGGACTCACAGTGAGCTGATCCCCAACCGCCCGTGACACACACGGGTACATAATGCCCAGTTCGTCCTTATCCTCATCAGCCATTACCGAGTCCAAGTGAGTGGGAGTTCCACTCAGCACCGAAAGCTCACAGCTGCCGCACACACCACGGCGACACGAGGCGCTCACCGGAATCCCCGCACTCTCCAAACCCTCCAAGATGGTCTGGTCGGCTCCGACGTCAATGTGTTGGCCCGTCGGTTCCCATTCGACCCGGAGACCGTGTGCGGTGTGTTCGGCGCTGCGATCAACGGGAACGAACCGCTCCAGGTGAAGGCGACTCGAATCAACTTCCTGTTCCAATGTTTCCAGTAGGCCTTCAGAGCCACAGGCATAAATCTGGGCGCTGGGATCGAGAAGTTCACCGATTGCCGCGCGACCCCCTTGCTCGCCAGATACCCACAGAGTCACCTTGGAGGGGTACTGCGCTTCAAGCTCCTCCCCATAAGCCATTTGGTTTCGCTCTCGCCCCAAATACAGCAGCTCCCACTGGCGAGATGCCGGCAGCGAGGCCAACATGGCCCGAATCGGCGTGATGCCGATTCCGCTGGCGACAAACTGGTAGCGGTGAGCGGGCTTAAGAGCGAATGCTTGGATCGGCGGATCAATTTCTAACTCCATGCCGACCCTCACATTGTCATGAATCCACTGGCTACCCCCGCCTGGACCGCGAGTATTGAGTACTGCAATGGTCAACGAATGAGCGTCCGCCGGATCACCGGTTAATGAGTACTGTCGCTCCAGCCCGTTACCCAAGTGCAACGTGATGTGCGCTCCCGCCTCCCACTCCAGCTCGACGGCGTCACTCACGGGCGTCAGAGTAATTTCCGCAATATCTTTGGTGAGCGGGCGGCGGGTCACCACTCGGGCGGTGATTCGATCGGTCGAGGCAGACACCCCCGGAGTGTTGCTGACCGCCGGAACTGCATTGGGGGCGTCTGCTTTCTGGGTGGTCTTGCCCGCCGAGCCCGACGAACGGCGAGTCAGGATGATGCGAATCAACCCGGCAAGCGTGGCGGCGGTAATCAGCACAATAGACAGCGCCGTATACCAGGGGGTCCCCACATCAGTGCCGACCATGCCAGAGTGCAACGCCACCGCAAAAACACTCAGGTAGCTCAAATAGTGGATCGCCTTCCACACAGGTTGTGGGATCCATTGCATCGCCATCGAGGTGACCCACACCAGCACCATCGCCCACATGCCGATAATGCCGAGCGCCACGCCCCAGGGTTCAAACTCAGAAGAAAAAGGGATTAACAGGTCGGCGACCGTGAACTCGATATACGAATCAAGGTAGAGCGAGACCATGTGGGTCAACACCATCAACATCGCTAAACCCGAGATGAAACGGTGGACCACCTTCAGCCACTCTGGGTTATCGGCTCCACGCAGGATTCGCGTCTTCAGGAGAATGCCCCACAACACCGAGAGAGTCAGGAGGATCCACCCGACAATCGCACTCGACCGGGTGACATACCACCAGACGGCTGGTTCAGAAAAATCAAGCACGATATTCGGGCCAATCCGATGACCTAGTCCATGAACCGTCGCTCGTAAAGACCCCCACGCGCAAGCCTTTACGCCTTGACACGTGGAGGAAGTCAGCGGGGCTTTTCTGAAAACCCACTTTGGTCATCACCTCAGCCTGCCAGGCAGTGGGCGCGAGTACTGTGACCGACAACGAATCAGACTCCAGGCTTTCACCACTGTGCGAATCAATAAGGTGGTGCGTTTCTTTCCCCTGGGCGTTGTGAAAGCGACGCTTTAACTGGCTAGATGTCGCCAAACCTCCCGACTCAATCTCCACCACCGAGACGTGCGAATCAAGATTGAGCGGGTTTTCTACGCCAATGCGCCAACCGCGACCACGGGGCGAGAAGCCGTCCACTCGAAGGTCGCCCCCCAGTTCCACCATGGCGCCCATCGCGCCCGCTGAACGGCAAAAGTCCACAATGAGGTCAGCCGCGAAACCCTTACCAATACCGCCGGCGTCCAACGTCGTGCCCTTGGGCACCGTGATGATGTTGCCTTCGATAATGATGTCTCCCAGCTGCCCTGGAGCTCTCGCCGAATCGGGCAAAGTGGTTCCTCGGGTGGCATCAACCACAGAGTGGGTGTAGCCCTCGAGAAGAAGCTGGGGTAGCAGTG
This sequence comes from Pontimonas salivibrio, assembly GCF_002950575.1. Taxonomy (NCBI): domain Bacteria; kingdom Bacillati; phylum Actinomycetota; class Actinomycetes; order Micrococcales; family Microbacteriaceae; genus Pontimonas; species Pontimonas salivibrio. The sequence goes on along the minus strand of NZ_CP026923.1, from coordinate 394,725 downwards.
TGGGGTCAAACGCGCCGCCGGTATCCTTCCACGCCCTCTGCATGTAGTCCACGAGCGTGGCTGTGCGCGGATCCACCTCTATTGGTGTTCCCTCTGACCAGTTGAGAAGACTAATATCCGAATCAGGGCTAAACCGCGTCCACAGCCCTTCAAGCTCGGCCGCTAAGCCGATCGCATCATCAACAAGGTGGGGGTGTCCACCCACCAATGTGATTGAGGCATTCGCCCCCATCGCTTTAAAAGGGCGCGAGTGCACAACGGGTGTTGTGCCATCTCCAATCACTGCTGCGAGCACAGCCTCATCGGCCGGGTTTAGTGTGGAAGCAGAAAAGTCCATCAAGAGCCACCGGTGTGTGCGTCAACGGGCACTTCAACGGGAGCAGGGGCAGGGGCCGGCTCAGGTGCAGGTGCAGGGGCCGGCGTCGGTGCAGGTGCAGGTGCAGGTGCAGGTGCCGGAGCCGGAGCCGGAGCGGCTGCCGGAGCGGGCTCAGGCGCAGGCGTCGGATCTACCGCATCAACTGCAGGAGCTTGGGCTTCTGCCGGCAGTGGCTGGACCGGACCCAACCATTCGACGGTGGCATTTTCGGAAGCAACAACCTCCTCGCCATCCGGGACTACATCGTTGACTGCGTCCGAAATGTCTGCTCCAGAGCTTGCCTCTGTAGGCGCGGCTGTTGCTGTTTCAGTTTCAAAGAATGCTCCGTTTTGCAGAAAGCCGGCTAAGCCGAAGAAGGCGAATGACGCTCCGAAGCTGACAATCTGTTTTGTCATCGAACCCACCGGTCGAACGGGGGCGTTCTTAGTCGTCATCATCGTCCCCATCATCGTCATCGTCGTCATCGTCATCGTCGTCATCGTCATCATCGTCGTCATCATCGTCGTCGTGATCGTCGTCGTGATCGTCGTCGTGATCGTCGTCGTCGTAATCGTCGTCATCATCATCATCGTCATCGTCATCTTCGTAGTAAGCCGAAGCTCCCGTACTCGCGTCCACTGTCGCGGCAGATGTCGATGATGCCGTGGCGGTCGATGTGCCAGAACTGGAGGATGAACCTGACGACTGACTGGATCCTGACGAGGACGACTCTGAATAGCCCGAAGCGGACGTGCTTCCGTCTACGCTCGTGGCTGACGTTGAGGTTGTCGCTTGGCTCCCCGCCTGGGGTGTCGCCGGTCCGGCAAAAGTCGACGAAGCCCCGACGGTTCCAGGCTGCGGAGTGGTCGCGGATGAGCTTGTACCGGCAGCGCCAGCCGCGGCGGACTGAGAGGCGCCGTCGGCGAGTGTTTGACTGCCTGTCGGGTCGACAAGACCTGTTTCACTTCCACCCTCAGATCCGAAGGCTTCGCTTAATGGGCTGAAGGTGCCAGCGGTATCGGTTGCCACGACTGTGGCAGCTTCCTGCTCGTTGTTGAGACTGGCGGTGAGCAGAGGTTCGGCCAGGTTGGCATTTACTGCCACCGCTCCGGTTCCTGCTCCCAAGATTCCGGCAATTCCTGCACTGATAATCACGTTGCTGTTCATACTCACGAGCCTAGAAACTGCCAATCCAGCAGGCGGCGAGAGGAGAGTAAAGAAACAGCCAAGACTTAGCGGAGGTTTTTTCGCAGAAAGACGCTGGGTCAACTAGCCGAGGCGTCACGTAAGGTGCCCAGCGTGAATTGAGCTGGCAGTCGCGGGGCGGCCTACGGCCTAGTCGTCGTCCTCAGAGTGGTCGTCATCATCGTCGTCATCGTCGTCATCATCGTCATCGTCGTCGACGTCATCGTCGTCATCATCGTCGTCATCATCATCGTCGTCATCGTCGTGACTGCGCTCATAGTCATCGTCCGAACCCTCCGTCGGGGGAGGTGTCGGAGCAGGGGCCGGAGCAGGGGCCGGTGCCGGTGCCGGTGCAGGTGCCGGTGCGGCCGGTTGACTCACGGCTGGTGGCTCCTCGGTGCTTCCTGCCTCATTAGTCGAGGACCCGTCTGGGGGCGCACTGGGCAAGCCCTGGTCGGAAGCAGCAGGCGCGTCAATTTGGAGAGGTTCGTCGAGCGGCGTGGTGGTTTCGGCAATGAGCACTTCACTTGCTCTATCAACCGAGCTCTCCGGCGGAGTAGACAGTAGCTGGGTATTGGTGGCTACGGCAGCTGCACCGGTTCCCAAGACCGCAGCGATGATGGCGCCCACAAGCGTTTGAGTGTTCACCCTTCAACGTTACGACCGCGAGGCCCAGAACGTGAAGAAAGAGAGTAAAGGTTTGTCCAAGATTTAACCCGCGAGGCGTACCATCCCACGTGGAGGCGCCCCACACGCCACAATGGGGACGTGCGGATACTTGTTGTAGAAGATGATGCCGGCATTGCGGGCCCCATTATCGAGTCCATCGAAAACCTTGGTTGGTCGCCCACCCACGCGTCAACGGGGCGCCAAGCGTTGACGTTACTGACCAGTAGCGACTTTGACTGCGTGGTATTGGATCTCGGTTTACCCGATATGGATGGGGGCGAAATCGTTCGAGTTGTCCGTCAGAGTTCTAACATTCCCATCATTGTGGCCAGTGCCCGCCCAGATGAGGCGGACAGGATTTTAGCCCTCGAACTGGGTGCCGATGATTACCTCGTCAAACCTTTCGGCATACGAGAACTCATTGCCCGAATCCGCGCAGTGAACCGCCGCCACACCGATTCGGCACCGGGGACCGCCGACGATAGTGCCCTCCAGCTGGGCGCGCTAGTAGTTGATCAACGAACGCGTCAGGTACAACTGGCGGGTCAAGAGATCGAACTCACCCCCAAAGAATTTGACGTATTGGCCTACCTAGCAGCGGAACCAGGAACAGTGTTTCGCCGTGACGCCCTGTTAAGCGACGTGTGGGACATCAACTGGTACGGCAGCACCAAAACCCTCGACGCACACGTCGCATCGATTCGCCGAAAACTGGGCGACCCCTCCTGGATTGAATCTGTGCGCGGAGTCGGATTTCGCCTCGTGGAACCCCAATGAGACGGCTGTTTCTTTTCGCTTTGCTCGGTGTGAGCATCGTCGCGCTGTTACTTTCCGATATTCCCTTCGGGCTTTACCTCTACCAGGTCGAGCGCGATCGACTCATCACCCAATTGCAGCGCGACGCCTTTATTTTGGGTGGCCGAGCAGAAGACGCCCTGGAAGATTCGAATACGACGGGCCTCGATACCACCCGGGATTTGGCCATTGCTTATCGCGATGAGGGCGGGGCTCGAGTGGTCATTGTGAACACCGCAGGAACCGCGGTCGTCACCAACGACCCCACAGATTCTCGCGAGGGGTTGAACTATGGCACTCGGCCTGAAATTGCCGAAGCTCTCACCGGACGAGTCGCTACCGGGCAGCGTTATTCCGACACCCTCCAAATCGAACTGGTGTATGTGGCGGTGCCGATTTATAGCGGCGACAGCGTCGTCGGGGCCGTTCGGCTGACCTTTAACGAACAAGCAATCGACGACGCGGTCACCCGCTCATTGTGGGGGGTGTATCTCGTTGCCTTCATCACTTTGGTGTTCGCCATTGGGTTGGCCTTCGTAATCTCACGGGTGCTCTCGCGCAACCTGGTCCATTTGGGCGATATCGCCACCCGGCTTTCTCATGGCGACCTCAGCGCTCGCGCTGATGAACCTGACGGACCAAAAGAGGTCAAAGAGTTGGCTCAAAACGTGAACCAGATGGCCACCCGATTAGAGACCCTTGTCCAGGAGCAAAAATCTTTCGCTGCTGATGCCTCACACCAGTTGCGCACCCCACTCACCGCGCTGCAACTGCGGATCGAACGCGTCCGGGAGGGCCTCCCCGACAACCCCGAATTGGGGGAACGTTTTGATGAAATTGATGGCGAGCTCTCCCGAATGCGTCGCCTCATCGAAGGCCTGCTCGCACTCGGACGCTCCAGCGTGGAGGACGTCACCAGAGCACCCCAAGACATTGGGGCGATTGTTCGTGAACGGGTCGAGCATTGGCGCAGTTTGGCTGAAGAATCCGACGTCAGTATTCAGGTAGCCTCACCCGAATCGGCCATCGTGTGGGCAGTCCCCACCGCGACAGAACAGATCATCGACAATTACATCGACAACGCGCTCTCTGTTATGCCAGACGGCGGAGAACTACACATCGACGTCGCGGTGTCCGATGGGGAAACCGAAGTCCGGGTGAGAGATACCGGACCGGGGATTAGTGCTGAGGATGCTGAGCGGGCCTTTGACCGTTTTTGGCGGGGAGGTGCCACTCACGAAGGCACTGGGCTTGGACTCGCGGTCGTCAAACAGTTGGCGCTCTCCAGCGGGGCTCGGGTATCACTGGAGCCACACCCTGAAGGCGGCACGGTTGCCCGCGCAACCTTTTCCCGCACCGCTTAGCCTTCGCTTATGGGGCGCCTGCCACCGCACACCTCAAGCCCATGCGGTTGCGAAGCTGCTCATTACGCACTGAGGGGGCAGCCAAAGGCTGCCCCCTCAGTGATGATGTTCTTCTACTTAGAAGTCCATTCCTCCGGTGGGGTCACCGGCGGGAGCTGCCGAAGCAGGCTCAGGCTTCTCCGCAACAACAGCCTCAGTGGTGAGGAACAGTCCTGCGATAGAGGCGGCGTTCAGCAGAGCCGAACGGGTCACCTTCACGGGGTCAGCGATACCGGCAGCGAGCATGTCGCCGTATTCTCCGGTTGCCGCGTTCAGGCCGTGACCGTCTTTCAGTCCGCGCACGTGCTCGACCACAACGCCGGGCTCGTGGCCAGCGTTGAAAGCGATCTGACGCAGTGGCTGCTCGATGGCCTGGCGCACAATGTTCACACCAGTGTTTTCTTCACCATCGACCTTGAGCTTGTCCAGAGCAACAGCGGCAGCCTGAATGAGGGCCACGCCCCCACCGGCGACGATTCCTTCTTCAACAGCAGCCTTGGCGTTACGCACAGCATCTTCGATGCGGTGCTTGCGCTCTTTCAGCTCAACCTCAGTGGCCGCACCAGCCTTGATAACGGCAACGCCACCGGCAAGCTTGGCGAGACGCTCCTGGAGCTTCTCACGGTCGTAGTCGCTGTCAGAGTTTTCGATTTCTTGGCGGATCTGCTTCACGCGACCAGCGATTGCTTCAGAATCTCCGGCACCTTCCACAATGGTGGTCTCGTCTTTGGTGACAACCACCTTGCGTGCGCGACCGAGCAGGTCGAGGGTTGCGCCCTCGAGCTTCAGGCCGACCTCTTCGCTGATGACCTGACCACCGGTGAGGATGGCGATGTCTTGCAGCATAGCCTTGCGACGGTCACCAAAACCGGGAGCCTTCACGGCAACCGACTTGAAGATTCCACGGATCTTGTTCACCACGAGGGTGGCGAGTGCTTCGCCCTCAACGTCTTCGGCGATAATCAGCAGTTGCTTGCCCGACTGGATGACCTGGTCAACCACAGGAAGCAGATCCTTAATGGCCGAGATCTTCGAGTTCACGATCAGGATGTAGGGGTCTTCGAAGACCGCTTCCTGACGCTCAGCGTCGGTCACCATGTAGGCGGAGAGGTAACCCTTGTCAAAGCGCATACCTTCGGTGAGTTCCAGGGTGGTGCCGAAAGTGTTGGACTCTTCAACAGTGACCACACCTTCTTTCCCGACCTTGTCGATTGCTTCCGCAATCAGGTCACCAATGGCGGGATCCGCAGCGGAAATCGATGCGGTGGCAGCGATTTCGGCCTTGGTTTCGACCTCTTTGGCGGTGGAGAGCAGACGGTCGGATACGGCATTGACGGCCTTTTCCATTCCGCGCTTTAGGGCAATGGGGTCAGCGCCGGCTGCGACGTTGCGCAGTCCTTCGCGAACCATGGCCTGAGCGAGAACGACCGACGTAGTGGTGCCGTCACCGGCAACATCGTCAGTCTTCTTGGCGACCTCTTTGACGAGCTCGGCACCGATTTTTTCGAAGGGGTCCTCGAGGTCGATTTCTTTCGCGATCGACACACCATCGTTGGTGATGGTGGGGGCGCCCCACTTCTTTTCCAGCACTACGTTGCGACCGCGGGGTCCTAGCGTGACCTTGACGGCATCGGCGAGGACGTTGAGTCCACGCTCGAGACCGCGACGGGCCTCTTCATCGAAAGCAATTAGTTTTGCCATGTCAGTTTCTCGTCCCTCCTGGACGTTTACAGTGAGTCAAATTTGCACTCACAAACTGCGAGTGCTAATTGATTTTGGCACTCTCCGCCTGAGAGTGCAAGTGGACGATCCGGCGTTTACTCCAGCTCCACCTGGCCTGCCGGCACTCCGGAACCTTCGGCAGGAATCAACTCCACCCACGTTTGCCCGGGGGCGAGGAGGACTCGAGCGCCAGACGTGTCGGTCAACTCAATCGGTGCCTCGGGGGCAGCCTTCGACCAGCGCACCTCTAAGACACCACCGCCGGTGGCAACAACACCCTCTCCGGAGTCGACCATTCGAGTAGTCGGAATGTCTTGAATCACTTGAATATCGACTTCAAGCACGACGACGTTTTCCGCGGAAATCTGTTCACCCGAGAGGGCATTGTCTGGTGCACCGTTGGTTTGGTGACGCAGGTAAGACCCCCGCTCGGCGTCATACTCCCAAGTGGGAAAGGACGAACCGCTGAAGAAGACGCGCACCAGGTTGGCCGCCACTCCGTCAGTTGCCGCACTCGACTCGTCCACTTGGGTCGAATAGTTGAACTGCGGTGGGGGTCCCGAACGGTCCTGGAAATAGGACACCAGTTCGGGGGCTCGGACAATCACATTATGCGGAGCGATTTTGTCGCTACTGCGGTAAAAAAAATCCTCCACATCGCTTTGGCCATTGATGGCACTGGCGACTGGCGCATCAAGCATCGCCTCCACAAACCGCTGTTGACCGCCCGAGTAGGCAATGATTCCGCCAAAGGGGCTCACAATGTCGGGATCCATGGGACGGACAGAGCGCACCGGACCCACCTCGGCGGGAAGCGTCGAATGCCATACGGCCACATAACGAGTCAGGCCACCTTCGACCAGTTCCTCAAAAACAATGTCGGCCTGATCCAGACCCACTTGGGGCCTCGCCGCCGGAGCATTATCAATCTTTGCGGCAAGCGAAGGCAGGCTCGAATCGCCGCCATCCAAGGGAAGACCGGTCAGTGGCCAGAGGTCTGCATCGATTTCGATCGATGGCGATTCCGAGTTGTCAATCGGCGCCGACTCATCGGTGGCATCGCCACCGTCTGAACCCGCACCGCTTTGGCAGCCCGCCAGGAGCAGGGTCACAGCGAGAACTGAAGTGGCCGCTCGAATCGCTCTCATACTGCCCTCCCCCGTCATATTCAGACTAACGCCCGAAGGGTGTTAATCCGTGGAATAGTCGGCACCCAACAACACGGTGATATTGGCACCGGGATAGTTGTCGGTAAGGACTACCTCATCAATGCCCAGAATTTGTGCCACCCCAAGGGCTAACGCTTCGTCGTCTTCTTGCTGGTAGGCCACCAGGCTGGTCTCGACGTCTTGCGAATCTGCGTTCGTGAGGGTCTGATCCGGCCAGCCCTCATCGCTTAAACGCTCGCCCGCTCCGGAGGCCAAACCTGCCGTGTCGGTCCCGTTCAACACCGTGAGGGTAATGCCTTCGATCTCATCGGCCGAGGGGTTCACAATCGGCTCGACCGGCTCAGGTTCGGGTTCTGGCTCTGGCTCTGGTGCCGGTTCGGGTTCTGGTTCCTGCTCGGCGATGGCGATTTCTTCTGGGTCGAGCTCTAAATAGTTGTCCGCTTGATCAACCAGAATGATGCCCACCACAGCCACCACGGCACTCACACCCAACACGATTCCCGCAGGAATCAACCAAAAGCTTTTTGGCCGTTTCAGGCGACGCAAACCGACGTAACCCTTTTCGAGGGGAACGTCATCAAAACGATCGGGCAAAAACCTCGAACCCTTCGCCATTTAGCGACCTTCCCTTCGAAGCGTTTTTGCCAACCGCTGGGTGGTGACCTGATCAGCGGTGTCAAGAATGTGGTGCACCAAAGCCGAATCGTATTCCAAAGCCGCCTGACTGTGACACACCCGGTAAAGACGCTGGTAGTACACGGGAAGACTCAAGCCAAAACGCTCAAAAACGACCTGTTCTTTCATCGCCCCCGCGCCCCACACCTCCCGCTCACACTCGAGCAGGGAAATGTCATCGTCGGACAGCGCCGACGATGATGTGTGGTCAGAATCATGGGGAGGCACGGCTCCCGCAGCAAAGGGGCTCATCGCCCCCCATGATAGGTCCGGACCAGTCTCCTGCTCAGTTGGCGCGCGTAAACTCGGGCACACTGTGTCCGCACTTTTTCCCCTACCCAAAGCGCTCATCGGATTGACCGGTGCCCTGTCGCTCCTTGTGAGCCTCGGTGGCTGCCAACCCGGCTCCTACTCCTCAGACGACTACAGCCCACAGCTGGCCGGGGACCGGCCTGCACTATCCGACATTGACTGGTTGACTGACCCGAAAAGTTGGGAGGGCCCTTCCACTGCCCTGCTCTCTTCAGACGCCGTCACACCCATCACGAACACCCCTCCCGAACCTGATCTGCCTCGCACCGTCACTTCACGAGATCTTGCGGGTGATGTCGAAGTCACTGTGGAACGGGTCGAGCGGATCATCGCGGTCGATCTGGCCGGATCGCTCGCCCAGACCGTGGTCGGTTTGGGCTACGGCGATCGCCTGGTCGGTCGCGACATTTCGACGCAGATTCCCGGCCTCGAAGACTTACCGGTCGTGACCGGCACCGGTCACGCTATTTCCCCGGAAGCCGTCTTGGAGTTACGCCCAGACCTCATCCTCACCGATGGCACCGTGGGGCCAATCGACGTGATGCTCCAACTGCGAGAAGCAGGAATCCCGGTGGTGTTTATTCGAGTGGCACCCGGATTAGACCAACCCGCCCTTCAAGCACACGCCGTGTCGACTGTGTTGGGTCAACCGGAGCTCGGAGCGCGCCTCGGCGAGCGCATCAACGAAGAAATTGATCGGGTTGTCGCCACCATTGCCGACAACACCCCCGCCGATCCCTCAGATCGGCTTCGCATGGTGTTTCTCTATTTGCGCGGAGCAAATGGCATCTATTACCTCTTTGGTGAGGAGTCGGGTGCCGGTGAGCTCATTACGGCGCTGGGGGGAATCGATGTGGCCGGGGAAATTGGTTGGGAAGGGTTGCGCCCGGTCACCGATGAAGCCTTGGTGGCGGCAAACCCAGACCTCATTTTGGTAATGAGTACGGGTCTCACCAGCGTGGGCGGTGTCGAAGAACTGGTCACCGTGAAACCCGCCATTGGGCTCACGACCGCCGGCCAAAACCTCCGGTTTGTCGACATGGCGGACAACCTGGTGCTCGGTTTTGGCCCTAGGACACCTCTGGTGTTGGACGCTCTCGCCCGCGCCATCTACGCACCAGCACAATCGCCAGCGACACGGTAACCACGGAGCCGAGGGCTAAACCAAAAAACCACGGTGTCGATAATGGCGGTTGCAGACACCCTGGATCGACCTGTACTCGAATGTCAATGGGGTCAAACGCTTCACCGGCGGGGTAGGTACCAAACGCTTCGGCGCCCTCGGCGGTCAACACCGTGGGTGCCGAATTAACACTCCAGGTGCCAGCCTCCGAATCCACAACAGCACCCGCGGCATCAACGCTGACAAACGACACATTTTGCGCACTGACCGTGCGCCCCTCTTGAGTGTCGCCGCTGATGTCAAACACCACGTCCACCTCGTCGCCGTTAATGACCAGTCGCGGTGTGGAAAGGGTTTGATCGAGCAGGCCTTCGTGACCAAAAAATCCAATCGAACCGGTGGTGGCCAAATCACCCGAGCTCACGTCGGGTGCAAGGACACCGTCTGAGCCGCGAATCGTAAACAACGGTGTGCTGTAGGTCACATCACCACTCACATTCCACTCGCCGTTGGCTAACGACCCAGAAAGATACGAGCGGAAAGATTCCTTCACCCCCCACAACACCTCCCAGGAGCGCACCTCGCACGAAGACGCCGAATCCAGCGTTGTGACATCGGAGCCTCCGCCCTGCGCATGTGCGGGGCTCAATGGGGAGGTGAGGCCAGTGATGCCAGTGAGTAACACCGCGCCCAGAAACACCCCCACGCGCTTGATCATTGGGGGGTTTGCCTGGCTGGTCGAATCATTCGAACGTGGTCGATGCCTGCCTCATCAAACACGTCGCCGAAAGGCTCGAACCCGAGTGAGGCGTAAAAGTCTTGAATATAGGTCTGGGCGTGGAGGACCACCGGGGAGGGGTCAACATGGTCGATTGCTCGAGTCATGAGCCCACGGGCAATACCGGCACCACGGTAGTGAGCATCCACCACAAGGCGACCAATGCTGGTCGTCACACCCAAATCTTCGGTGGCAGGTTCGTCATTGTGAACCACACGGACATAACCAATTACCCGGTCATCCTCGACACACCAGATGTGCCGAGTCTGGGGGTCAAAATCAAAACGGTCAATTTCTTCTTCCGTGATGTGTTGCTCCAGGAAAAACACATCAGTGCGAAGCTTCGAAAACGCCAACACTTCCCCGGGTGTGCACTGCTCAAGAGCCTTGTTTTCCCAGCGAAGATTCACCCCTGAACCCTAATCTGCCAGTCTGAGCACACGCCAGAACCCATTGCCCCGAGGAGTGGCCCATGTCGTATCCCATCAATAAAGACAACGACACCTGGAAGGCCGAACTGCCCGCCGAAAAATTCCACGTCCTCAGGCAAGCCGGCACCGAGCGACCCTGGAGCGGTGAACTCTTAGAAGAAAAACGCCCCGGAGTGTTCCACTGCGGTGCCTGTGGCGCCGACTTGTTCTCCAGCGACACCAAATTTGAATCTGGTTCTGGCTGGCCGTCATTTTGGGATGCAGTCAACCCCGATGCGGTGGAACTGAAAGAAGATCGAGGGCTCGGAATGGTGCGTACCGAAGTGCTCTGTGCACAGTGTGGCTCGCACCTCGGTCACCTTTTCGATGACGCCTATGGCACCCCGACCGGGCAGCGCTACTGCATGAACTCGCTCGCGCTCGAGTTTTCGCCACAAGACTCGTAGTCGCCGCCGGAACTATTAACATCGGGCCCCGCACCGCCGGGGCGAACAAGACCGAACCTCTCACCCAGGTTTTTTGGGTGGCTCTTTACGCGGTGTCCCCACCGCTACGGCTTACGCCGGTTTTCTGGCCACCGTGACTAGCGCCGAGCCCACAATGGTGAGCAGTGCTCCCACCACCGTCCACACACCCAGCCGGAATTCCCCCACGGGTAAGAAATAGTCCAAACCCAACGAACCAAGAATTTGGCCGGTCACCAAACTGACCCCCAAGCCCAGCACCCCAATGCGGTGAACGGTGATGGTTTGGATGGGGATAAACAGTGTGCCCAACAGGCCCCCGGCATATAACCACCACTGGGTGGGAAGTGAATCCGGACCCCCGGTCACGGGCAGCAACACCACCCACGCCACAAGAAGTGCGCTGGTTCCCACCGTGAAGTTGATAAACGTCGCCGCCAGGGCAGACGACGCACGATTTCGCAGCCGACCGTTTAGTGCCTGCTGAATACCGGTGCCGGCACCTGAGACCAGTGGCAAGACAAAGGCCCAACCCAACGCACCAGCCGATCCAGCCCACACCTCAACACTCGCCATCACCCCGACCACCACCAGCAGGGCACCCACCACCCGTGGCAGGCTGAGGCGCACCTTGGGGACGCCCACAAACCCTGCACGGTCAATCCACATCGCCCCCAAGGTTTGACCCGCCACCACGGCAACACTAAACAGCGCGACCCCCAGGATGCCGGCCGTGAGTCCCTGAGTGAGCACCAGAAACCCGCCGCCCAGGCCGCCCAAAACACTCCACCAGGGCAATGCTCCCGCCCGAAGCTCCTGCACGATTGTGGCAAACCCTGCCCGGCCTCTCGCAGAAACCGCCATTGCTAGGCTCAAAATCAGCAGGCCCGAACTGAAAGAAATCAGTGCCGCCAAGGCACCATCCCCCATGGCCACACCCAACTCGCCGTTCACCCGGGATTGGCCGGCCACCAACACACCAGCCACCACACTGGCAGCGACCGCAAGGGCGTAGGCACTTTTACTGGAGGGAGTGGACACCCGATTACCGTAGCCGACCTGAACTCATACTCCGTATTGGGCGTGGCTAGATCAATACGGTGGTGGCGTCAGTGGTGAGGTCATAGCGTGGAGGTAGTGGGCCAATGGGCCCGCGCGGAAGGGGACACTCATGGCTGATGGCACCTACACCGACGGGGCAGGAAACAGCATGACGCTTCACCAGCCCGAAAAATCTTTTCTGCTGACCTGGCTCTTCGCGTTGTTTTTAGGTTTTTTCGGTGTCGACCGTTTCTACGCCGGCAAAGGAGGCACCGGGTTCTTAAAACTCATCACCCTCGGAGGCGCCGGGATTTGGGTACTGGTTGACCTGATTCTTGTCCTCACCGGCAATTACTCGGACAAGTTCGGTAGAGCTTTAGTCGGCTACGACAAATACAAAGTCATCGCCTGGGTTGCCACACCCATCATTGTCTTGGCTGCCGGCGGGCTTGGCTGGCCGTAAGCCAATCCTCTAAACCGCGAGCATCACGCAGTTACTACACTCCTCGTATGCGCCAGATTGTGGGTTTAACCAGGTACACCGTCATTGTGCCTGCGCTGGCGTCAATGCTCGGCGCACTACTGCTCATGGCGCAGGGTTCCATCGCCGTAGTGACGATCGTGTGGGACGTGTTGGTTAGTGGAACCCCGCTGAAAGACACCATCGTCGAGGTGCTCACCGCCGTCGATGCGATCCTGCTCGGCACGGTCCTACTCGTCATCGGCTACGGGTTATATGAGCTTTTTGTCGATACCGGCATCAATGTCCCCAAATGGTTACAAATTAACGACCTTGACGATTTGAAATCGAAATTGATTGGTGTGGTCGTAGCCATCATCGCCGTGGTGTTTGTGGGTGTGTTAGTCGACACCAATAGGGCCGATGACGTCATCTCTTACGGTGTTGGGGCGGGAGCACTCGTATTGGGCCTTGCGGGTTTTGCGTGGGCCACGAAAAAGAAAACGGATCCGGGGGCAACCCGCACAAAAAACACCGATAGGCAGGCTCAGAAGACGGACTAAACCCCAGGGCACCCTCTCATCCGAACGCCACCGACTGGCAAGGAGAACCTCTCATGGCCACAGCCGAAGAATCCTCCCACTCGGCCACACAGACACCAACGTCAGGTGCCACACCTCACGGTGAAGGCGACCACCACGCAGGCCATGACAAACACACGGGCCATGACAAGCACGCTGGCCATGACCCGGAAATGTTCCGAAAGCTTTTTTGGTGGAACCTCCTCATTGCCATCCCCGTCCTAGTGTTCTCGGCCCAAATACAGGAATGGTTTAACTACTCAATTGCTGGCGCATGGTCGCTATGGGTCGCGCCGGTGCTCGGAACCGTCATTTTCTTGTGGGGCGGCAAGCCATTCCTGGCGGGTGGACTCGCAGAAATTCGCCACCGTCAGCCCGGGATGATGCTGCTCATTTCCCTGGCCATCACCGTCGCCTTCGCCTCCTCGTTGGCGACCTCCCTGGGCTTTGGCAGTCTCGATTTTTGGTGGGAAGTCGCGGCACTCATTGTCGTCATGCTGCTCGGCCACTGGAAAGAAATGGAAGCCATCGGTCAGGCCCGCGGCGCTTTGGCTGCCCTCGCTGAGCTCGTCCCTGACAGTGCTGAGCGGGTTAGTGGCGACCAAGTCGAACACGTCGCCATTGATCAGCTTGCCCAGGGTGATGTGGTGTTGGTGCGCCCTGGCGGCCGAGTTCCCGCCGATGGTGAAATAGTCGACGGTCGGGCAGCCTTCGACGAATCAATGATCACCGGTGAGTCAAAGCCCGTCAGTCGAAGTGAAGGCGACCGGGTTGTCGCGGGAACCGTGTCAACCGATTCCTCGGTTCGCGTGAAAATCGACGCCATCGGCGAAGACACTGCCCTGGCCGGCATCCAGCGCCTCGTATCTGACGCGCAATCATCACAGTCTCGCGCGCAATCGTTGGCCGACCGGGCGGCAGCTTGGCTTTTTTACCTCGCCACCGCAGCGGCACTGCTCAGTTTCATTGCGTGGTGGCTCGCCGGCGATGCCGCCGAGGGCGTTATCCGTATGGTGACGGTGTTGGTCATCGCCTGTCCCCACGCCTTAGGTCTCGCCATCCCTCTCGTGATTTCCATTTCCACCGCGACCTCAGCCAAAGCCGGAATCCTCATCACTGACCGTCTTGCCCTCGAGAGGATGCGAAACATCGACGCCGTCCTATTCGATAAGACTGGAACCCTCACCAAGGGAAACCACGCAGTCGTCGACTACACCGCGGTGGACGGTGTGGACCGCGACGACGTGTTGTCGCTTGCCGCCGCCGTGGAGGCAGAAAGCGAACACCCGATCGCTCGGGCGATTGTCGAAGCCACCAAAGCGCAGGCCGACGCGCATAGCTCACAGGTCATGTTGCCGCGAGCCACCCACATCACCGCCATAACCGGACAGGGTGTTCAAGGCACCGTCGATGGCGCCACGATTAGCGTGGGCGGTCCGGCATTACTCGCTGAACTGGGCAGCGAAGAGCCAAACGAGCTTGCGAAAACCACCACAGGGTGGCGCGAGTCAGGAGGTTCTGTCCTTTACGTATTCCGCGATGGTGAAGTACTCGGTGCGATGACCCTGGCTGATGAGATTCGCTCGGAATCACGCATTGCCGTTGAACAACTTCACGACCGTGGCAAGCAGGTCATCCTGATCACAGGCGATGCCCAGCAGGTCGCCGACAGTGTCGCGAAATCCCTCGGTATCGATGAGGTCTTTGCCGAAGTGCTCCCCCAGGATAAGGACGCCAAAGTCGCCGAGCTTCAACGTCGGGGCCTTCGAGTGGCGATGGTGGGAGACGGTGTGAACGATGCACCCGCCCTCGCTCGGGCCGATGTGGGAATTGCGATCGGTGCTGGCACCGACGTCGCCATCGAATCGGCGGGGGTAGTGCTCGCCTCAAGCGACCCGAGAGGAGTGACCGGAATCATCGACCTCTCCCGGGCGAGCTACACCAAAATGATTCAAAACTTGGTCTGGGCGACGGCATATAACGTCGTGTCCATCCCCCTCGCTGCCGGAGTGTTTGCCTTCGCAGGAATCAGCCTTCCACCGGCTGCAGCAGCGGTAGCAATGAGCGCCTCCACCATCATCGTCGCCGCAAATGCCCAGTTATTGCGTCGACTGGATCTCCGCCCAGAACCCCTTGTCGAAGATGAGCGCGACGTGGCGCACTCACCCCAGTGACCCTGATTCACCCTGCCGAGAAGCGCGGCCATTGGGGTTGAATAATTAGGCGCTAGACAGGTCTTTGTGGTGACTGTTTCGCGCTAACTGTTACGCGCTAACTGTTACGCGCTAACTGTTTCGCACTAACTATCTCGCGCTGGCCTGGTCGGCCTGGTCGGCAAGCTCGTCGGGAACTGTGGTGGCTACCGGCTCACTCCCACTCATGTAGCTGGCACGGGCGAGCACGAAACTGCCGATCGCGCTGGTGAGTAGCTGGGCGATGATGGCAAAAATGCCCTTGATGAGGTTCAGTGTGTTGAAATCAAGCACCACCACCCCCACAATCATCAGCGACACCCCTAAACCGGCCGCGGTGCCAATGGCGCTCGTGCGGGTGTACACATCAGGTAGCTTCAACAGGCCAATAGCGGCGCTGGCTATAATCGCAGCACCCAGGATGAGCAGTGCACTGCCCACCACGGTGACCACCATGTCCGCGCTCACCGCTTGCTCCCCTGGATCAAACGCGCCAAGGACAACACCGACAGGAAACCGAGCAATGCCGCAATGAGGATGATGTCCATCACCGCTTCCATCGATAGCCACACGCCGATCACCGCAACGGCTCCAATGAACGCGAAGAAAATCAGATCCCCCGCGACGGCCGAGTTACCCGGGGTGGGCCCCCTCCAGGCCCGCACCACGGCGAAGACGATGGACAGCGCCAGAAGCCCCAGCGTCACTGCAACAACGATGTCGGGAATCATGCGACACCTCCCTGTTTCAGGCTAAGACTGGGACGTGCGCGAAGACCAAACAGCAGTCGGTCGTGTGTGGCACGAAGTGATGCGCGGAACCCTTCAGAGTCTCCGGCCACAAACATTCCGTGCACAAACATGCTGCCTTCTTCCCGGTTGACGGCGATGACCAGGGTGTCCGGGGTGATGGTGATCAGCGCAAGCAATATGGTCACTTCCGTATCGCTTAGCTCATCCATCGAAAGCTTCACAATGGCAGGCTCGGCCTGTTTCCCCGGTGTCACAATCAGTGCGACCACTTGAAGACTGGTCAGCACAAACTGGCCAATAAACCACCCTAGGAAGCCCAGCAGCCGCAGGGGCAGGCTCCAGGGTGAAGCCTGGAGTGAGGTCTGGGGTGAGGCCTGGGGTGAGGTCTGTGGTGAACCAGTCATCGTCCCAACACCGCCCTCACATAGTCGCTGGTGTCGAGCAGACCAGTACTGGCCTGCTCAGCCCAGTACAACAGAAATTCCCCACCGAGGCCGAGCGCGACGGAGATTCCCGCCAAGATCAGTGCCGGCAGAATGAGAGACGTGCGCACCCGGGTGCCGCGGTGGTCGTGCGGGTCATCATCGGCGCCGAGGATTCCCCGAGGCGGTTCGGTGTGTTCGACCGCGTGGGCGGCTTCTTCGGCGACCTCATCCTCATCAACGGGGTCAGTGTCGTAGAGGCCTTTTCTGGTGCGAATACGCTCCCGGGCGGCCAGCGTTTCGACATCGGCCTGGCGTTTGCCGTTAAACATTTCCGCCCAGATCTTCATCATCGACATGAGCACAAAAAGGCTCACGACAACGAGCAGTCCGGCGACGACGACTTCACCGGCATCAGCACTGGCCAACACCAACACGTATTTCGCCACAAACCCCGAAAATGGCGGCAAACCCGCCAGCGAGAGTGCCCCAATAACAAACACGCCCGTCACGAGATGCTCACGGATGCGAAGCCCCGAGACTTTATCGAGCCGGCCAGAGCCGTAGGTGTGTTCGATGGCGCTGGCGGCGAGTAACAGTGAACCCATCACCACCATGTGGTGAACCATGTAGGCAATACCTGCGCTCAGCCCCAGGGGGGTAAACAGGGCAACCCCCACGAGAATGAAACCAATCCCGCTCACCATCTGGAACAACAAGAGTGGACGGATATCCAATTCGCCCAAGGCAGCAAAAGCGCCCACCACAAGAGTCACTGAAGCGAGCACCAAAATCGCTGCCATCCAGGTGCTCTCGCCTTCGAAAATCACCGCACTAATGCGGTAAACCACATAGACAGCCACTTTGGTGTGGAGGCCAGAAAATAGCGCCGCAACCGCCGGAGATGCGGAAGCATACGCTCTGGTCAACCAACCGTGCACGGGAAAAACTGCCGCTTTGACACCGAGGGCGGCCAACATCACGGCGGTCGCAATGGCCGTCGCCGGATCATCTCCGGCACCGGCCAACGCCGCCAGATTCACGGTGCCCTGAAGTGCGTAAATCAGAGCCACACCGGCCAAAAACAGTGTGGAAGCGAGAAGATTCACCACAACATAAAGCCTGGAGGCTGCCATGTCCCCGCGACGGCTGAGGAAAATGAGCAGACCGTAGGAGGGAAGCAACATCACTTCGATAAACACGAAAAGGTTAAACAGGTCCGCCGTCAGTAGCGCCCCGGCCACACCGCCAATCAGAATCAGCACCAGTCCCGGAATGGAGGGGCTTCTACTTTCCCCGCTGGCGATCATGTACCAAAAGCTGATCACCGCAAGGAGTGAGGCCGCCGTCAGAATCAGTGCCGCAAAAGTATCCGCCACGAAAGCAATGGCGATTCCTTCCGGCCACAGTGCAATCTGATGGGCCACCACTGTGCCCCCCGAGGTCACCATCAACACGGTGATGGCACCAGCCAGCACCGCCAGCAGTGACCCCATCCCCACAATGGGCTGTAAGGGGTGGTTGCGCGGCACCACAAACAACACACCACCGAGTAGAAGAGGCGCACCCACAAACAGTGGCAACAGCAGTTCCACCATGTCGATCACGTCAGATCACCGCCTCGGTCCGTCAGGCTGTCTTTATTGGCGCCTTTGGCGGTGTATTCCGTGATGGCTTCCCCGTCGTGTGTCGATTCGGTCGGGTCAGCCTCAGTGTCATCGTCGCCGCGGCCCACCACGGCGAAGGTTGCGAGCACCACGGTGATGGCAAAAGCAATCACAATGGCCGTCAACACAAAAGCTTGCGGGAGTGGGTCGGCCGCCATCGACGTGTCGCCACCAATAAATGGTGCGTCTCGTCGGGCGACTCCGCCTGCCGCAATAATCAGCAGGTTCACCGCGTGGGTGAGTAACACAAAACCCAAAATGATTCGGATCATCCCTCGCTGCAGCACCAAGAAAACTCCGGCTGCCGCCAGTAGTCCGATACTTAAGGCCAAACTCATGAGCGGTCCTCCTTCTCAGGAGTTTTAGCGCCCCGTGTGACACCAGCAGGAAGCGCATCATTGCCCGAGGCGGCATCAGCACCCTCACGTGGCTCGGCGGATTGAGAGGTTCCATTCGGCGCTGCTCCGTTTAGCGCCGCTCGACTTCCTACAATCAAGACCGGGCCAGCCATGCTGATGGGTTGAGAGTCGCTTTCTCGAACGCCACCGAGTTCATTGATCACCGCAATGATGATGGCCAATACGGCCAAATACACCCCCAGGTCGAAGACCATGGCACTGGTGAAGCCATACTCACCGCCCCACGGCAGGGGAATATCGAAGCGCACCGGCTTCAGGAACGAACCCACAGCGTATCCCCACACCCCGCTCAGCACAGCCACGATCACACCAGCAGACAAAAGCCCCCGATAGGGCCACGCCACCGGGGCGCCGCGGTCAGATGCCGCGCCCAAATAGGCGAGGCCGAAACCGGTCGCACCCACCAGGGCGGCAATAAAGCCGCCACCCGCTTCATAGTGGCCACGCCAGAACAGGTGGAAGGACAGCAAAATAATGAATGGTGCAGCCCAGCGCGCAACCATGCGGACCGGCAACGTGTTGTCCATGGTGCGCGCAAGAGCTGTGTTCGCCCACGCCGCCACCTCCGCGGTGCGCTCAGCGATCATCGGGCGGGAGCGAAGAATCCCGATGAGCACAATTCCGGCCACCGCGATGACGGTGAGCTCACCGAACGTATCGAGAGCACGGTAGTCCACCAAAATGGTGTTGACCACGTTGGTGCCACCGGTGTCCTGATACGCCTCGTCGAGAAAATACTGTCCCACGGGAGACATGTCTCGCCGGCCGGTGAACGCGAGGGTCACCACAGTGGTCACCACTCCAACTCCTAGGGCAATGGCTGCCGTGACCAGCTGGCGTGTGCGGGCAACCGTGTGGAATACGGCAGGGAGCCTGCGCAAAATCAGTACCAGGGCTACCACGGTGAGTAACTCCACTAACAACTGGGTGACGCCGACATCCACAGCCCCCAGGGCAAAGAACCACAGCGCCACCACGAAACCTGCCCCGCCCACCAAGACGAGGGCGATGAGGCGAGACCGGGTGAGGACAGCGGGAACCACGGTGGCCACAAGGAGTCCCAACCAGAGCACATCACTCCACGGCTCCCCTGAGGGCACGAGGTTTCCGACCGCGGGGATAGTCACGAGGGCCGCTGCGGTGACGACACCCACGATGATCCACGGGGCGGCCAAATGCTGTGCGGGGGCATCGGTGCGGGTGGCATTACCCACCCTCACTCCCAGTGAGATTGCTCCAGTGCGAATGGCTTCGACCACGTCGATGGCCTTAAAACTGAGGATTCGACGCTCAAAGAAAACATCCAGGTGGCGTCGCTGAGTGATCGCGAGAGTGCCCAGGCCAATGATGGTCAGTGACAGGGCAAGCTCGGTGGTAAATCCGCCAAACAGGGCAAAGCTCGCGCCGTAAGACTCGCCTGAGGCGGCGCTGCCGGCTGCCCCGACCAGCGGGTACAGCACAGCAATTGCGGGCCCCAAAATGAGCCCAATTAATGCGGGGATCAAGGCCGAAAGGACAAACAACGGTTTCGCCTCACGAATGTCTTCGTGTGGCCCGTGGCCTTCTTCCACTTCGAGAGGGTGAATTGTTCCCCGATAGTCAGAAAAAGCGCCAAAGAGGATACGGCCCGTGTAGGCAAAAGTTGTCGCCGAAGCAAACACCGCGATGGCTGCCAATGCTGCCCCCACCCACGGTGTACCGCCCGCATCCAACATCTGTCCGAGTAGGTATTCCTTGGAAATGAAACCCAGCATGGGGAAAACCCCTGCCATCGATAACCCGGCCAACACCGTGGTGGCGAAGGTGACGGGCATTAGTCGCCATAGTCCACGAAGCAGTCGAATATCCCGGGTACCCGCCTGTCGGTCAACAATTCCCACGACCATAAACAGCGAGGCTTTAAACAGTGCGTGGGCCAGCGTATAGAGCGCCGCAGTAGCCAATGCCGAAGGTGTGCCGATACCAATGAGCGCGACAATCAGGCCCAACTGACTGATGGTCGAATTCGCCATGATTTCTTTCAAATCGAAAGATCGCATGGCGAATAGGGCACCCATCACCGCCGTGGTGAGCCCGGCAGCAATAAGAATGGACTGCCACACCAGGTTGCCGCCGAGGGCGGGAGAAAACAGCATCAAAAGGTAGATGCCGGCTTTGACCATGGCCGCCGCATGGAGGTAGGCACTGACAGGCGTGGGAGCCACCATGGCGTCTGGCAACCACATGTGGAACGGAAACTGCGCCGACTTTGTCATCGCGGCCAGGGCCACCAACACCGCAATCGCCGCACTAAAGCCAGGGTCTTCTGACCAGACAGCACTGCTGAGGGCTTCACTAATCACCGTGGTGCCGGTGCGCACCACAATCAAGACAACGGCAAACAGGAGGGACAGTCCACCCATGGCGGTCACCAAGAGTGTGCGCACCGCGGGTGCCCCAGCGCGCTCCCCCGAGCGGTTTATGAGAAAAAATGAACACAGGGTGGTGAGTTCCCAGAACACAAAAAGCAGGATGAGGTCGTCGGAGAGGACCAGCCCGGTCATTGCGAAGGCAAACAGCAGCATCCACGCGAAATAGCCCGTGTGGGGGTGGACGTTTCGCTCAGACATGTACCGCGCGGAGTAGGCCATCACGAGGGCACCAATGCCCAAGACAATAATGAGAAACAGGGCGGATAGTCCGTCCAGGCGCAATCCCAACGCGATATCCAGGCTCGGAATCCACGGCACACTCTCTCGCACCACGCCGAGGCCCTCCGCAGTGCCAGCATCACCCAGAATTTCGGGGATACGGACTCCCACCGCAAAGGCCAAAGCCGCGAGGACTGCGGCTGCCAACCAGCCGGCGTTTCGACCAATAACCCTCGTCGCCAGCATGGTGACCGCGACGAGTGCCAAGGTGGAAAAAAGAATGGCCGTCAGGGTCACGACGCCACCTGCGGAAAACATGGGCGGGGCATCAAGCTCGAGCGCGTCATGTTCTCCTCATAGTCGGGTTGGTCTCGGTCCCACCACTGAGGCAAAACCGATGCGGCATGCACATCCACGCCCCACACGCCGACCAGGCTTCCCGGCACTCCATGCCTCATCCTACCCGTCGCCCCTCCGGCATCGCCTCAGGGATCGGTAGCTAGAAAACGATGCGGAACTGGCGTCAAGGAGGAATGAAGATGAGCTAAGGCTCTAAATAGGGACCTCAGCAGTTTTCACCTTCCGAAGACTTCAGATGGGGCCGCCTGCGGGAATCGAACCCGCGACCTTCTCATTACGAGTGAGACGCTCTACCAACTGAGCTAAGGCGGCAAGTCCCCCAAGTATAGGTTCTCCGCACAACACCAACATGTAGGTAGGTGGACAAACCTGGTGCCTCGTTCACTCATGCCGTGTCAGCCGCGGTGTGTGATTTGAGTCAGTGCTAGGAGGGCTAAAGTTTTGGGCTCACCGTGTGAACCTGGGCGGTTGTGGTGACTCATTCGAGGCCGCCATCTACTGCGTCCTCAACGAAGAAGTAGAACGCTGGACAAGTAGGTCGGCGGCACCTCGTCGCAGCCGCAACAACGTAGCACTGTTGGATCGAGTGACCGCCTCAGAGGCGCGGCCGTGATTGTTGAGGCCCGACGCCGCGAAGCTGAAGTTCGGCGACCCAGGACTTGTTTGCCGCAGCGACAAGTTTCTGGTCAGCCTTCGATAAAGGCAGGATGGCGCCGATCAGGTCGAAGGCTTCGCCGACCATGGTCGGCAGATTCACGATGTCGAGGGTGGACGCCCGGTCAAGGACCTCCGCGGCGATCACGGGGTCGATGCCCTCAAGCTTCAGTAGTGCGAGGATCTCGCGCGCATCCTTCTGGCCCTTCTCAGAAGAGTGCCGATCGAGCAGAGCCGCCATCTTGGTAGCGATGTGTGCTTCAACTCTCAACAGTGTCCACTTCTCGAACGAGAGCTCGTCTGGGTACTCCGCGAGTACCTCAACTTTCAATCGCAGCTTGCTGCCGAGTTGCGACTCGAAGGGCAGGTAGATGTCGAGGTGCACGTCGTCGAACGTCGCGCGCAGTTTCCGCCCTTGGTGGTTGTTGCTGGAGGAAAGGTCGGTCATCATCTGCTCGATCTTGTGGCGGCTCTGCTGCGAGGTGATGAGATCAATGTCGAGACTGATCTCGCCGCCCACGCGAACGAAGGTCGCCCACCCGCCGATGAGGATCGATGGCTCGAGGTCGGAACCTAGCCGGTCGACGACTGCGCGGATGACTCCGTCGCCATCTTCGTAGAGATTAGGCACTGGTGCGCTGCTCCCAGTCGGCGTCGCCAAACAGCTTCGCTTTGAGTGCACGGGTGAATTCGGCGGCCTGCCACCCTGGGCTTGCCCACAGGTCGGCGTAGGTTTGCGCGAGGCTGGTGTAACCGGACTTCCAGGTGCGCGCCGCGAGGGGATCTTCGACGAGGATGATGACCTCGTCTCCCTCAGGGAAGTCAGCCTGCGAGAGGGGTCGGGTTGTGTAGACGATCCGACGGCCAAGATCAGAAATCGTGTTGCGACCACCAAGGTAGTGCGCTGCCGCGCTGCTGCCGCTGAGCGCGTAGTCGACCCCATCGTCGTCGAGGAGCTCTTGGGCGGCAGGCAAGGTTGTGGAGACCATGGTGTCGGCGCGTAGGTTGCGGTGAGCAGCGAACGCTTCGAGGAGTTTCTCCGGCGAGACCACCGTGTATCCACGGCGCGAATTCGGACGGACGGCGCCAATGTCAACCAGTCGCCCGAGCGCCTGATGGGTCGTTGAGGGCGCGACCGATGCGGCGTCAGCGATCTCGCCGATGCTGTTCCAATCGCGCTGCCCCTCGAGCGCGGCGTCTGCCAGGGTGCGCCACACGATTTCCACGTTCTTCATGGCCCCATGCTCGCATATTCCATATAAATATGGAAGCTACTGTCCATGTTTTTATGAATCAAGCGAATTCAGCTTCCCCCCTTTTGCCCACAACCGTCGGTGGACGAACCAGAGTGTGCGCGGTCAGATTCAACGATCGCCGTTGATTTTTCGAGAACCCCAACATTCCCTCCCTGAATGGACGACTGGGACAGGATCTCACCTGGGGCCAGTGCTCGTTTTGGTGGCACCTTTTTGGAGCGCTCGGCATAAACCATCGATTCCTTCACGGAATAGATGCGGCAGAGCGTACGCCGAGAGCACCGTTGCTCTTTGCGTTAAGGGCTACTGCCCAGTAAATCATTGGGTTCCGGGTACGCAAACGCAGATTGTGAACGAAGAAACCCACACCCTACGAGTGAGACGCTCTACCAACTGAACTCAAGCGGCAAAGGACGATCACTATGGGGGCTGCCCGGTCACTTGCTGGAATCAGAAAGTGCGGGACCTCTTCTGGTTTTGCAGCGATTGATGACTTTTGGGGGGCGATCCCGACTCGGAGACACTTCTCGGTAACTGATCGAGCGTGACGTGACGCCAGCGACGGAAGGCACTGCACTTTTCTCACCAAAGACTAAGAAGCCACCGCATAACCTAAAGGCGGGCTAGACCGTGGACGACAGTTCCCGAGAATGCTGTCGTGGGCCCGTAAACCCGTTGGCCGTGTCGTAACTGAGGAAGGTTAGCCCGTGTCCGACACCAGGCAATCTCGTGTGTTTATTCCCGCCGACAAATCGCTTCCGCCATACCGAATCGAATGGCTCACGAGAATTGTGTATGGCAATGTTTTCGAGTTCACCGTCGTGGGACTCATTGTGGTTAACGCCTTTTTTCTCGCAGCTCTGACCCTCCCCGACCTCGACCCAACTTTCGCCGCAATCGCTCGCACCTACGACTCAGTCGTGCTGTGGGTGTACGTGGTCGAGCTGGCGCTGCGCATCCTTTCCTACGGCAAAAAACCTTGGATGTTTTTCACGAGCCCGTGGAACATCTTCGACTTTCTCGTCATTGCACTGATTCCCGTGTTTTCTGCGCAAACCGTGGTGTTGCGTCTACTACGTCTGCTTCGGGTGGTGCGGCTCTTCCGCTTTATGCCTGAAGTGCGAATTCTCACAAATTCGATTGTCAAGAGTATGCCTCCCTTGGCCAGCGTCACGGTGCTGATCCTGTTTCTTCTTTTCCTGTACGCGATGGTTGGGCATTACCTCTTTGGCACTGCACTCCCTGAGCACTGGGGCGATATTACGAAAGCAATGGAGAGCCTGTTCATCCTCTTGACGCTTGAGAACTTCCCGAACTATTTTCAAGAGGCGATGGCGGTCACGCCTGCTGCACTGATGTTCTTCCTCTCTTACGTATTCATCATCGTGTTCACCATCTTGAATGTGTTGATTGGGATCGTAATTAATGCAATGGACGAATCACGAGCACAAGAGCAGCGGGCGTCGAAAGACCACTGGAGCGAGATGTTCGATGCGATTGATGGGCTCGAGCGGGATGGCGACTCCGACCAGGCTGGACTGATTGCCCTGCGCCAAGAGGTCCTTCGCGTTCAGAATCAGCAGCTAACGGCAGCCCCTGCCACACCCCCTGCCCCGGCCGCTCCTTCGAAGAACGTGCGCCGTGGCGTGGGGAAGCGGAACACTGGAGGGGCATCCTCAAGCCGTTAGATATATTTGCGACGTCCCTCGCAATTTGCGCGACGGTCGTCCGGGTGCACGCACTGACCCGCCCAAGGATTCGATATCCCATATACCCTGATGGAATCCTATTTTGTATGGTGAAGGGGTCGGTTAGTGATCACGCTCAGCGAGTTTTTCCCCCCTCGGCCAGAGGCCTCCTGGAAACTGGTGAAGCAGGCCGGTGTCGATCACGCGGTGGGAATCCTGAACGGCGGCGAACACGACCAGACGATGTTCCAATCGGTGGGAAGTAGTGGCTGGGCTCCCGATGCCAGGCAGGAAGCCCCATGGAGCCGAAAGGCAATCGAGCACGATAAGGAACTCTTTGAACAGTGGGGTTTTGACCTCGTCGCCATCGAAGACACCGCGCCGATTGACAAAGTTCGCTTAGGGACAGAAGGACGCGACGAACAAATCGATCAAGTCATCGAGCAGATCCGAGCAATGGGTGCTTTAGGCATCGAAGTGTTGTCCTACAACTGGATGGCCTGTTCCAGCTGGGCTCGCACCGACATTGCCATTCCTGACCGAGGCGGAGCCTTAGTCACCGGGTATGTCAGGGAAACTGCCCAGGCCGGGCCACAACTGCTCGCCGCCAATGAGGTCAGCGCCGATGACATGTGGCAGGCATTGGAATATTTCTTAGACGCCGTAATCCCCGAAGCAGAAAAAGCGGGCGTCAAGCTCGCTCTTCACCCCGACGACCCCCCACAACACATTGATCGTGGTGTTCCCCGGATTATGAGCTCCGTGGAAGCGTTCCGGAGGGTACTTGCCTACTCTTCATCCGATTCCCACGGCATTACCTTCTGCCAAGGAAACTTCGCCCTCATGGAAGAAGTCCTATCGGGTCAACAGACCATGGCCGATGTGATCCGAAGTATCGGATCCGACCGAATACCGTTCGTGCATTTCCGCGACATCAGAGGAAACGTCGAACAGTTCCAGGAAACATTCCACGACGATGGCCAAACGGACATGGCGGAATGTTTCCAGGCCTACCACGACGTCGATTTCCACGGGGTGATGCGACCTGATCACGTGCCGACGCTGGAAGGCGAATCAAACGAACGGCCTGGTTACCACATGCTCGGTCGCCTCTTCGCGCTGGGCTATATCCGCGGACTTGAACACAGTACTTTTGGCCACCCGTCGACCAGGGACTAAATACGCCCGAAAGTCGGCGGTGGGCCGATGGGCCGACCATGTAATCGCATTTGGGGTGGCGGCCCACCAGTAACTGCAGCGACTGCTTACCCTCGCCGGGCATGGTCCCCCGCCGCGAGCCTTTCAGTGCTCGACGGAATATCAGAAAGAAATCGAAGTCGCCCGGCCTGCGACACGAGCGTCGCCACAACGCACACCAAAAACCGCGGGCCAGGCGTCGGGATTTCGGCCATGGTGACCGGGGTTTACAAAAATGATAAATTACTTAATGTGATTACGGAAAATATCTCTCGGCTAAACCAACTAGAACGTCATTTGCCAGAAGGCCTCGTGGTCGATGCCGCCTGGCTAGAACGCCTCGGAATCTCGAGTAGCTTGCGGGCCTACTACGTGCGAACCAGGTGGCTCGAACAACCCACACGAGGTCTCTATCGGCGCACACGAGGAGAGCTTCAATGGCAGCAGGTGGCCATATCGCTCCGCCAGATGCTCGACAAGCCGATACACGTAGGTGGTCGGAGCGCACTTGACGCTCAGGGTTTTGCCCACTACCTCAGCGTCGACCCACACCGGATTCACCTTTACGGGCCCGAAAAACCTCCCAGCTGGCTCGCAAAACTCGAGCTCCCCCAGACATTCGAATTCCACAACACCCAAAAGCTTTTTCCCACATCGCTACTGGGAAAAGATGACGTGCGGGAAATTAGTTGGGGCCAATGGGACTGGACACTGACCGTGTCCACACCTGAGCGAGCATTTCTTGAACTACTCGATCAGCTCCCCGACGAAGAAAGCTTTCATCAGGTGGACATGCTCATGCAGGGGGCATCACACCTCAGCCCCACACGGTTGGAAAAACTGTTAACAACTTGCACCAGTGTCAAAGTAAAACGGCTATTTTTCTTCTTCGCCGACCGTCACCAGCACGACTGGCGTAACCGGCTCGATAGGGGGGTTTTTGACTTGGGATCAGGTAAACGGATGTTAGTCCGAGGGGGAAGGCTTGACCCGGAATATTTAATTACGGTTCCCGAAAGCCTCGATGCCCTTTCTTGACAGTTACCGCCAACAAGTACGCCTGCTCATACAGCTGCTTCCGTTAACAGCGAAGGAAAGCTGTTTCGCCCTCAAGGGCGGCACAGCCATCAACCTGTTCGTTCGCGATCTTCCACGCCTTTCAGTAGACATCGACTTGATGTATCTCCCGCTGAATGGCAGGACCAAAGCACTGGAAGAAATCGAGTCCGCCTTAATCAGAATCCAAGCCGCAATCCAAGGAAAGATTCCCGGCGCCCGTGTGGGGCAACACCGAACTGGAGGCGCACTCACCCGATTGATTGTGCTCTCGAATCATGCTCGAGTAAAGATTGAGTGCTCACCGGTGTTGCGCGGTGTGGTGAAAGGCTCGACGGTCATGACCGTCACGGAATCTGTCGAGTCTGAGTTTGGATTTGCTCAAGCACCGGTCGTTTCCTTCGACGACTTGTATGCGGGAAAACTCGTCGCGGCACTAGACCGCCAGCACCCTCGAGACCTTTTCGATGTTCGTAGCTTGCTCGAGGGCGAAGGGATCCAACACGGCCTGAGGGAAACCTTTCTGCTCTATCTACTCAGCCACAATCGTCCAATGGGGGAAATACTCTCTGGCCGCGTCAAGGACCTCGCGGCGGAATACCGTGACGGATTCGTGGGAATGACCCAGGCGCCGATCGGAATCCACACCCTCATTCAGACACAGGCGCGACTTATTCGTGAACTCATTGGGCAAATGCCCCAATACCACCAGGAGTTCTTACTCACCTTCGAAGAGGGTGCGGCAGATTGGTCACTGCTCGGCTTGGATGGTGCACCACAACTTCCCGCCATTAGGTGGCGCCAGCACAACCTCGACACCCTCGATCCCAAAAGACGCAGTGAATTGGTCCGACTGCTCGAACACTCCCTATCAAGGGCCCAAAGACAGTAAAAGCGTGCCTGATGGGCCGACCGTAACGAGCGCTCTACGCCGCCGCCTCGGCTAGCGGCACTCGACCACTGACCGCAATCAACATGGCTTCCAGGGCCAGTTGCGGTGGGGTGTTGCCGGCGATCCGATCACGAGCAATCTGCACGTGCTCCATGGCGGCCAAGGTGTGGTGGGCGGTCGTTACCCCTGCGCGCTCCTCCAGTGCCGGGCGATGGCGTTCGTTCACCAGCGGTTCCGCACTACCCACCTGAAGCATCAAGACATCCCGCAACACCGAGGTGATATCCGTGGCAATGCGATCAACACCGTCTCGCAAGCTCCTAGTGGCCCTTCGCTTTTGGTTATCCTCCAGCGCTTTCACGCTGCCTCGAAGAGCCGCGGGGACACTACCTCCGGGGGCAACACCCAGCGATCGCAGGGTGTCTTCTCGTTCTTGCTGATCGAGTTTTTCCAGCAGTGCTTTTTGGTCAGCTCCGGCGAGCGCAATGAGGTGGGCGGCTTGGTTCACCGCTCTGGAGACGGAGTTCAATGACAACACGGCTTTGACTGTTTCGTCCCGACGGGCCCTGGCTTCCGCATCCGTGGCAAGCCTGGTGGCCATGCCGATGTGGCTTTGGGCTTCGCGGGCAGCCATTGTGGCCACATCCAAGTCCACACCGTGGCGCTGGTGAATCAGTGTGGCCACCTGATCAACCGTGGGGGTGCGAAGGGTGATAGTGCGCACCCGAGAGTAAATGGTGGGCAACACGTCTTGAACACTCGGGGCACACAAAATCCACACCGTGTGGGGCGGGGGCTCTTCCAAGGCTTTGAGTAGGACGTTGGAGGTGCGCTCAGTCATCCGGTCGGCGTCTTCCATCACGATGACCCGCCACTTCGACTGCGACGGCGAGTAATAGCTCTGGGTGACAAGCTCACGCACTTCATCAATGGAGATGGTGACCCGGTCGGTTGCCACCAGGGTCACGTCCGGGTGGGTCCCGGCCATCACGTGGGCGAGTGCCTCATCGTCGTTTCCGTTGGACACCAGCGTGGCGGCAAAGGCGTGGGCGAGGGTGGAGCGGCCGGAGCCTGCCGGCCCCACCACCATCCACGCGTGGGTCATGGCCTGTGAGCCGGGCTGTGCAGCCTCACGTACCGCGGCAATAGCGGTTTCTTGTCCGACGAGCTGATCCCAGAGGCTCACAGCCCCAGGCTACCCAAGCAACGTCGTGACACGCTCGACAATGTCCCCGTGAATGTCTTCGGCGGGTCGTTGGCCGTCAATGAGCACAAAACGCTCGGGCTCTTTTTCCGCAAAGCGTCGGTAGGCGTCACGAACTCTTTCGTGGAAATCATCGGCTTCTGCTTCCAACCGGTCATACACCGTGCGGGTGCTCTCACGCCTGGCGCGCTGAACATCGGCGGGGACATCAAGCACAACGGTGAGGTCTGGAATGAGGCCCTCTGTTGCCCACAGCGACAGATCGCGCACTTCATCCTCGGAGAGGACCCGGCCCGCGCCCTGGTAGGCCACTGAGGAGTCAAAGTAACGGTCTTGAATCACCACTTTGCCCTCAGCCAGGGCAGGTCGAACCACAGTGTGGATGTGGTGGGCACGATCAGCGGCATACAACAGCGCTTCAGCGCGGGGGGCTAAGAACCCTTTGCGGTGCAAAATAATTTCGCGCAACTCGACGCCAACATCTGTGCCGCCGGGTTCGCGGGTGAGGACTACTGAGTGGTCGCGCTGTTCTAACCAACCAGACAGTAATTCCAGTTGGGTTGATTTCCCCGAACCATCACCCCCTTCAAAGGTGATGAATGCGCTGGTCATCCCTCATCCTTTGATGAGGGATTGCCTGTCTTCGTACCGGACTTTGCGGCGGCCTTCTTGGCGCCTGCGTTCTTCACTGTTGTTGTGGCTGACGTGGTCTTTTTGGCCGCTGGTTTTTTCGCGGCAGGTTTCTTCACCGGTGTCTTTTTTGCGGCAGGCTTCTTTACTGGCGTTTTTTTCGCCGCAGGTTTTTTGGCAGCACGCTTTGGTGCCGGACCTTTCGCGCGTTTCTCGGCCAACATCCGTTCAGCGGTTTCCTGATCGATTGCCGCAGGGTCAATCCCCCTGGGCACGGTCACGTTGGTTTCTCCATCGGTCACATAGGGACCAAAACGCCCATTTTTGACCGTGATGGCTTTACCGGTGTTCGAATCGACCTCGAGGGTTTTCAGCGGTGGTGTTTGCCTGCGGCCACCGTATTTGGGCTCCGCAAAACGTGCCACCGCACCGGGCACATCAATCTCGAAAATGAGGTCTTCGCTATCCAACGAACGCGTGTCGGTGCCCTTTTTCAAATACGGTCCGTAGCGCCCGTTCTGGGCGGTAATCATTTCACCCGATTCGGGGTCGGGTCCCACTTCTCGTGGCAGGGATAGAAGCTTCAAGGCCGTGTCCAAATCAATGGTTTCGATATCCATTGCTTGGAACAGGGACGCCGTTTTGGGCTTCACCGCAGTCTTTTTCTTCCCTTGCGCTGCTTCTGCCTCATCTTCCGGAATGACTTCGGTGACGTAGGGGCCGAAGCGGCCCTTTTTGGCGACAATTTCCCGCAGGCTTTCTGGATCAATACCCAGCACCCGGTCTTCGACCGGGGGCGCATCAATCAGCTCTTGAGCTTTTTGGGGGGTTAACTCATCAGGGGCAAGCTCGGGCGGCAAATTCACCCGCCGGACTTCACCGGTTTCTTCATCGAGGGTTTCTAAGAAGGGACTGTATTTACCCACTCGCAGTGAAATGGTGTCGGTAATGGCGATGGTGTTCAGCTCACGGGTATCAATTTCTTCGGTCGCCAGCAGGGCAACATCCTTTAGCCCACGGTGGTCATCGTCACCAAAATAGAACCGCTGCAACCATTCTTGGCGTGAGTATTCGCCGCGGGCAATCCGGTCCAAGTCTTCTTCCAACTCGGCAGTGAACTGGTAGTCGACCAGTTCACTAAAGCGCTCTGAGAGCAGCCTCGTGACGGGGAACGCAATCCACTGGGGAATCATGGCGCTTCCGCGGCGGGAGACATAACCGCGATCAATAATCGTGGAGATGATGGATGCGTAGGTGGAGGGTCGACCAATCCCACGCTCTTCGAGAGCTTTGACGAGGCTTGCTTCAGTAAACCGCGCAGGGGGTTGCGTTTCGTGGGCTTTCGCCGACACCTCCGTCACCCCGAGGCGTTCGCCCTGCTCCATTTTCGGCAACACAGCCGATTTACCGTCGTCGTCTTTATCGTCGTCGTTGCTCTCTTCGTAAGCCTGCAGGAAGCCACGCTCGAACAACACGGTTCCAGACGCCGTGAGCTCGACGGTGACCGGGCTGCCGCCAACTTCCACGTCCGCAGCACCCAGTGTCACGGTGACGGTTTGACCTTTGGCATCCACCATTTGGCTGGCCACAGTGCGCCGCCAAATGAGTTCGTAGAGTTTCAACTCGTCGGGGCGCAACACCCCCGAAAGCTCGTCGGGTGATTTGAAGGCTTCACCCGCGGGACGCACCGCTTCGTGTGCTTCCTGGGCGTTTTGGGACTTGCCTTTATAAAGCCTGGGTGAATCGGGAACGCTGGAGGGACCAAACATTTGTTTCGCTTGGGCCCTTGCCGCCGAAATAGCTTGCTGGGACAAGCTCACCGAATCGGTTCGCATATAAGTGATGTAACCGTTTTCGTAGAGCCCCTGGGCAACACTCATGGTCTGCTGAGCAGAAAAGCGAAGTTTTCGTCCGGCCTCTTGCTGCAAGGTGGACGTCGTAAAAGGAGCCGCCGGCCGCCGGGTGTAAGGCTTCGGGTCAATGGCCGCCACTTCGAGCGTGCTGCCGGGTGCCTCCAACGCTTTCACTAGAGCCGTCGCCACTTCGGGGTCAATCAGGCGCACGCCGTCTTTGAGTTCACCCTCACTGGAGAAATCTCGCCCACTAGCCACCCGGGTACCATCCAGCCTGGCCACTGACGCTACAAAAGATTCGCCGGCACCCGTTTCGACGGTGGCTTTCACATCCGAATAGACGGCGGGGATAAACGCCCGGCGCTCCAGTTCGCGATCGACAATGAGGCGAAGAGCGGGTGATTGCACACGGCCCGCCGATTTGGCGCCAGAGACCCGTCGCCACAGAACCGGTGAGACCTCAAAACCGTAAAGGCGATCCACGATGCGTCTGGTTTCTTGAGCATCGACCAACGCGGTGTCGACATCGCGGGTGTCAGATGTTGCACTACGAATCGAGTCTTCGGTGATTTCGTGGAAGACCATGCGCTTGACCGGAACTTTTGGTTTCAACAACTCCAACAGGTGCCAGGCGATGGCTTCACCCTCGCGGTCTTCATCTGTTGCGAGGTAAATTTCGGTGGCGCCCTTGGCAGCCTTTTTCAGATCCGACACGGTCTTTCGACCCCGCTCGGTGGTGACGTAGTAGGGCTCGAAACCGTTGTCCACATCGACGGCGAAGCGACCCAGTGACGTCTTTTTCAACTCGGCCGGCAACTCTTTCGGTTGGGCCAAATCGCGAACGTGACCCACCGAAGCCATCACTTCGTAGTCGTCACCCAAATACTTACCAATAGTTTTTGCTTTGGCGGGCGACTCGACAATGACTAGTTTCTTGCCCTCAGGCACCATGCTCCTTACATCGGACACTGTGACCTCACCTTGAGCCGGCTGCTCTTGGTCCTATCCGAGGGCTCACGATACACAACTATTTCTTGATGGCACGTTTCCGCCTCGGGGTCAGCGAACATCACCATCCGGCCAGACCCCTCCAGAAATGGGCCCCGCAGCAGCGCGTTTAGTAATCGACAGACCATGCCGGGTAGTCGTGGCGTACACCCTGACGAGGCTTCCAGTGACCTCGCACGAGCTCACCCGAATCCCCTGGCTGCGACCAATCTCCCTGGCCACCACGCAGGGCCGCCCGGGGATGACCCCCATCGCCACATCCGATGCCGCCAGCGCCGAAAGGTTGGCCGCGTGTTGAACTTTTTCACCAAAGCGCAACAGGTCGACCACCATCAGCGCAGCACTACCGGCGATGACCAGGGCTGCGATGACACCGAGGGCAACCACCACCCCGGAGCCTCTTGTGTACGAGTCGACACTCGGGGCTTCCGGCAGAACCCTCACAATGACTCTCGGGGTGTAGTTGCCTCGGCCACCGGCTCACTCTCCCGCAACGCACACGCCATGCCCTGCATCGTGAGGCCCGTCACTATCGATAATGGCCCTGACGACATCGCCTCCACCACCGCGCACACGCTGATGCCCTCGGACGCGGACTGCAATGACACAGTGGCCTCCTCGCCCAGCTGATCCCCGACATGGCCGGCGATTAATGCCGCGGAGTGACCGAGGCTGGCGAGCCTCGCCGCATCAGCAGCGACCCCATCCAGTCGGGACTGTTGAACCATCACCCCCACCGAGCTCAAGACGGCAGCCAGAACCAGCACCACCGCCGGGAGGACTAAAGCCCACTCGGCGGTGACACTGCCTCGATCACGCGGTGAAACTAAGTGCACTGCGCACCAGGTCGGTGAGAATCTCCCGCACCTCATCGCTTTGCATAATGACCACCAGCAGTCCGGCAAACCCCACTGCCGCCATCGTCGCAATCGCGTATTCGGCGGTCGCTGCCCCCTCATCTGCTCGGGGCCCCCGTCCTAAATCCTCGACATGCTGGGCGTTGTGCTCACTGCTCTGTTCGGTATCCCCCGGACTATTTTGTGCTTTACCTTGTGCACTCTCTGGTTCGTTCACGGTGTCATTCCTTTCCTCTCCGGCCGATGTCACCGCTTGGTAACTCGCGCACACTGTCAGGCCGGAGAGGCACAGAAGAGTCACCATTGGATTAAGGCGGAAAGGGATTGTGAGGGTGGGGCTGTGGACATCTCCCACTCGTGTGGGAGCAGACTTTCCGGGTCACCCTGTGTTCGGATAGTGCGTGGTGTCCTGGTCACCACAGTCCCTGCTGGTCTGGTCGAAGGGCCCCCTCCAGCAGGGC
This sequence comes from Pontimonas salivibrio, assembly GCF_002950575.1. Lineage (NCBI taxonomy): Bacteria > Bacillati > Actinomycetota > Actinomycetes > Micrococcales > Microbacteriaceae > Pontimonas > Pontimonas salivibrio. The sequence goes on along the minus strand of NZ_CP026923.1, from coordinate 360,364 downwards.
AAAAATCACCGGGACAACTCCCACGGCAACGAACGCCGGCAGGATAAACAGCCCAAGGGGAATGAGAATGCGGACCGACAAACTTTGCGCGGCCTCGGCTGCTTCGGCACGAGCGTGGTGTCGTTGCCAGGTGGCTTCCGCCACGGACAGGCGAGAGATGGGGATTCCCACTCGGCGCGATAGTGCAGTGAGGTGGGCAATGTCGGCATTGTCCGACTCGGCGAGTCCGTGTGCGAGTAACACCCTATTGACCCTCGCCTCTGCCACCTCGGGTAGTGCTCCACCCTGGCTGGCGACCGCAAGGAGATCCCTCGCCGGTGAAAGGTAACCAGAATCGGGCATCAGCTGGGCAACTAAACGCCCCATCCACACAATGGCTGCCACGTAGAGCAACGCCGCCAGGATGAGCAACAACCAGCCAAATGCTGAACCGGTCAAAAAACCGAGAGCGTTCACCCCCAGTAACCCCGCCACCACGAGACTAAGTGGCGGCAATGCCAGTAGCAACAGGGTGGTCTGTCGGGGGGCTTGAACGATGGAGCGGATTTCTGCCTCCACGGACACCCGATCGCGAAGCGCCTCGGCCAACGCCCACAGGGCTTGATAGAGCGCAGTGCCCGATTCGTCGGCAACAACGACGACAGCTGAAAACACTCGCTCGGGTTCGCCCCCGGCCTCACAGGCCCCTCGCACACTCTCGGCATGTCGACCGCCGCCTTGCAGGTGGGATTGGATGCGTCCCGCGAGGGCTTGGCCGGCTTCGCCGATTTGGCCATCGCGGGCTAACTCTTCCCACGCTTTCGCCGGAGAGAGGCCTGCTTGAAAAAACACGGCCAACCGGGCCGACAGGGTCGCCATGTGGGCGACCCCCACACCCCGCGGTCGACTAGATCCTGGCCACCACAAGGTCACCTCCCGCAGTGCCCACAAAATGGCCGAGTGTGACCTCGCGGGGTTTCCCCGGGGTGTGGTCGACGTGAATGATGAGGTCAAAGGCACTGCGCGCCTGGCGCGCCAATTGTTCTGATGTGAGCCCCGCGAGCGCGGCCAAACTATCCAAGCGCGCCGGCACTTCTTCCAAAGAGTGCGCGTGCATAGTAGCGGCACCGCCTCGGTGACCGGTGGTGAGTGCGGAGAGGAGATCGCGAAGCTCTGCCCCTCGACACTCCCCCACGACGAGTCGGCCCGGTCGCATGCGAAGCGATTCCCGCACGAGCCGCTGCAGGGTGACCTCCCCCGCGCCCTCTAAGTTCGCCTGGCGGCATTCGAGTTGCACGACGTGTGGATGGTCGATGCGCAACTCGCTGACATCTTCAATCACCACGATGCGATCCCGGGGTGACGCGAACGCTAACAGTGCGGCCAGGAGGGTCGTTTTCCCACTACCCGTCGCACCCGTCACCAACAGGGTGTGTCGCTGATCGACGGCGGCGAGTACCCGGTCACGCACCGCAGTAGACCACCCCAGGGCCAGCGCACCAATATCGGGTTTGGGGCCCCGGCCAAAGCGAATTGAGAGCACCGCTCCCCCGAGTGCCACCGGCGGGAGGGCGGCATGAACACGAATACCCTCAGCCAAGCGCACATCAACAATGGGTGAAGCCTCATCCAGGTGCCGGCCACCAGCTTCAATCAGTGCCCTGGCCAGGTCAACACTGGCATCTGCGCTCAGTCGAAGATCGGTGACCATCAGAGCGCCATCACCGCGGTCGGCAAAAACCCGGCCGTCACCGACCACGAATACGTCGGTGACACTCGGATCCGAACCGAGGACACCCAGAGGGCCCAGGGCGCGAATCACACTGTCGTCTAGGAGTGCCTGCTCCGGGGCAGGAAAAGACCAACGTGTGGGGGTGGGCACACTGGCAGGGTGTCAGGAATGGCTTCCTGGTGGGACGCCATGACAACAACTGTGGAAAATTCGCGTCCTCCATTTACACTGGTGTGCACCTGTTGGTAAGCCGCAATGATGCGAAAAGGGGTCACACACCGTGTCCGAATCCACGATTGATAACCGCCTGCACGAAGAGCGGCGTTTCGAGCCTCCTACAGAGTTTGTGGCCCAGCGAATTGCCGGTCCGGAACTCTATGAGGCCGCCAAAGACAACGGGCCGGAGTTTTGGGCCGACCAGTCGCGCGAATTACTGCACTGGCATAAGCCCTTTACTGAGGTACTGGACTGGTCCAACCCGCCTTTTGCGAAATGGTTTGCCGATGGTCACATCAACGTCGCCTACAACTGTCTGGATCGACACGTAGAGGCCGGACACGGCGAGCGCATTGCGCTGCACTTTGAGGGCGAACCGGGTGACCAACGTGACATCAGCTACGCCGAACTGACCGCCGAGGTGCGCCGGGCAGCAAACCTGCTGCTGTCGTTAGGGGTCAGCCAGGGTGACCGTGTCGTGATCTATATGCCACTCATTCCAGAGGCGGTCATTGCGATGCTGGCCGTCGCACGGATTGGCGCGATTCACTCGGTCGTGTTTGGTGGTTTCAGTGCCGAAAGCTTGCGGGCGCGAATCGATGACGCAGAAGCCAAGCTGGTGATTACCGCTGATGGTGGTTACCGAAAAGGGTCCGTGTTTGCTCTCAAGCCGGCCGTTGATGACGCCCTGGAGATGATTGCCAGCCCGGTGGACAACGTGTTGGTGGTGAAGCGTGGTGGCAACGAGGTCGCCATGGTGGACGGTCGCGACCTGTGGTGGCATGAGGAAATTGCCCCCATGTCGGATCAACACCACGCCGAAGGGTTTGAGGCCGAAAACCCGCTGTTTATCCTTTACACCTCGGGGACGACCGGGAAACCTAAAGGCATTTTGCACACTTCTGGTGGGTACCTCACCCAGGCGGCGTTTACCCACAAAAACGTATTCGACTTGCACCCCGAAACAGACGTCTATTGGTGCACTGCGGACATTGGGTGGATTACCGGCCACAGCTACGTCGTCTACGGGCCCCTGGCTAATGGTGCCACCCAAGTCATTTATGAGGGAACCCCCGATTCACCTGCACCTGGGCGCTGGTGGGACATCGTCGAGAAATACAAGGTCAGCATTTTCTATACCGCCCCCACCGCGATTCGGGCGTTTATGAAAGCCGGCCGACAGATCCCTGGCGCCCGCGATCTGAGCTCCCTGCGCCTGCTGGGTTCCGTCGGTGAACCGATCAACCCAGAAGCGTGGATGTGGTACCGGGAAGTCATCGGCGGGGGGGTCGCTCCCATTGTGGATACCTGGTGGCAAACCGAAACGGGTGCCATCATGATCTCTGCCCTACCCGGTGTGACCAGCACCAAACCGGGTGCCGCCCAAGTACCCCTACCCGGTATCAGCATTGACGTGTTGAGTGAAGAGGGCACCCATGTGGGCCCGGAAGCCGGTGGGCTGCTAGTGGTGACACAACCCTGGCCGTCTATGCTGCGCGGCATTTGGGGTGACCCCGATCGCTACGTCGACACCTACTGGTCTCGCTTCGGTGACAAATACTTCGCCGGTGACGGTGCCCACTTGGACGCCGATCACGACATTTGGTTACTCGGGCGAGTAGACGACGTCATGAATGTGTCCGGCCACCGCCTGTCCACCATGGAAATTGAGTCAGCGATTGTGGCCCATGAAATGACGGCGGAGGCAGCCGTTGTCGGAGCACAAGATGACACCACTGGTCAAGCGGTGGTGGCTTTTGTGATTTTGAAATCGCGTTTTGTGGACCAAAAACCTGCTGATGAACTTGTGGCGGAACTGCGCAACTGGGTGGGCCAACAAATTGGTGCGATTGCCAAACCGCGCGAAATTCACTTGGTCGACGAGCTGCCCAAAACCCGCTCAGGCAAAATCATGCGCCGGCTGCTTCAAGACATCGCCGAGGGTCGAGAAATTGGGGACACGACGACGCTGACCGACACCAGCGTGATTCGGACCATCACGACGTCCCTAGACGACGAGTAACCCCCTCGTTACGGGGTGGAAAACTCCACAATCAGTTCGAGTTCCACCGGGGCGTCAAGGGGTAAGACAGCGACACCTACTGCAGCGCGCGCGTGGATGCCGATGTCACCAAAAATCTCACCCAACAATTCTGATGCTCCGTTTAAGACAGTGGGTTGTTGGATGAAATCGGGGCTGGAGGCCACAAAACCGTTGACCTTCACCACCTGGGTAATGCGATCGAGAGACCCCAGCACGCTTTGGGCCGCAGCGAGTGCGTTGAGTGTGCAGATACGGGCCAGTTCGACCGCTTCGCTGGTGGACACGTCTTGGCCTACCTTGCCGGTAGCGACCAGTGCACCATCGACGAAAGGCAACTGGCCAGCGGTGTAGAGCAAAGATCCGGTGGTGCGGGCGGGCACATAGTTGGCCACAGGGGAGGCAACCTCAGGAATATCGATACCTAATTCGCGAAGGCGTGCATCGATGTGTCCCACTAGTTGTCACCCTTCGGGCGTTTAAAGTAGGCGACGAGTCCGCCCTCTGGTCCGGTAATCACATTGACAAGCTCCCAGCCGCCTTCGCCCCACTGGTTCAAAATGGCGGTGGTGTTGTGGATGATCAGCGGTGTTGTTGCATATTCCCACGTGGTCATGCGCGCCGTCCTCCTTCGAGTTGACTCTTATATCCATCGCGTAGCCTACTGGTATGGCAAATAACCCGCAGAAGTCAAAGGGCTGGTTCGCAGCGATACTCGGCATTACCGGGATGTCCGCCCTGGCCGGTGTGATTGTGACCGCCATGGTCGCCCCCGCCATTGCGGTGACCGGTGTTGCCGCCAACAGTGCGATTGGGGTTTTTGACGCCCTGCCGGAATACATTGACCTGGGCGAACAGGCCGAAAAGAACACGCTGTGGGCGTGGCGAAGCGATAACCCGGCCGACGGTCACATCCGCATCGCAGAGGTGTATTGGCAAGACCGTGAAGAGATTCCTCTCGAGCGGATGAGTGAACACGTCATCAATGCGGCGGTCGCCGGCGAAGATCGACGGTTTTACGATCACGCCGGCGTTGACGCCACGTCGGTATTCCGCGCGGCACTGGGAAACGTCCTCGCCGGCGATATCGAATCGGGTGCTTCGACACTGACCATGCAGCTGGTGAAAAACATTTTCGTGCAACGCTCGCTCTACCTGCCCACGGAAGAAGAACGCGACGAGGCGTACCGGCAAGCCACCGCGACAGACTTCGACCGCAAGCTCAACGAAATGAAGTTGGCCATTGGTTTAGAAAAACGCTTCACGAAGGATGAAATCCTCGAGGCATACCTCAACATCGCCCCGTTTGGGGGAAACACTTACGGTATTCAAGCTGCCTCGCAGCGCTACTTCGGAAAAATTGCGCAAACCCTGTCGCCTGCCGAGGCCGCCAGTTTGATTGCCATCGTGCAATACCCGACGACCAGAAACCTGTCCACCGCGGACAACTACGAAGCCAATGAGGAGCGACGAAACGTCATCTTGTGGTCCATGTGGCAAGAGGGCTACCTCACTGAAGCCCAATACGACGAAGCGGTCGCCATCCCCGTCGATTCAAACTTTGTCCAAATCGCCGAACCCACCAACGGCTGCTTAGCCGCCAACGAATACGCCAAATTCTTCTGCGACTACGTGGTGCGAAACGTGGAAAATTTCGAAAGTTTAGGCGCCACCCCGGAAGAACGCCTCGATCGCTGGCGCCAAGGTGGACTCGACGTCTACACCACCATGAACATGGACTTGCAACGCACCGCGCAAGACCGCGTGTGGGAACTCGTACCTAACGATTTAGAGACCATTGAATTGGGTAGCGCAACGGTCAGCGTCGAAATCGACACTGGTCGAATCCTCACCATGGCGCAAAACAAGGTCTTCAACGACACTGAAGACGGCGGCGGAATTACCGCAACCGCGGTGAACTTCAACACCGACCGCCCCTACGGTGGATCGAGCGGTTTCCAGGTCGGATCGACCTACAAGATTTTTGCCTTGCTCGCCTGGCTGCAACGCGGTTTCGGGCTCAACGAAGTGGTCGATGCCTCCCAGTTTGAACAAGACCAAACCGAATTCTTGGACACCTGCGCTGACGGTGGTGGACCGTGGGGTGGCATTTGGGAGTTTAAAAACTCCGCCAACTTAGAAATCCCGTCCGTGAGCGTCTTTGAAGCGACAACCCGTTCGATTAACTCCGCCTACGCATCGATTGCGAAAGAACTGGACCAGTGCGAAATTCGACGAGTCGCAGAAGCACTCGGTGTTCACCGCGCCGACAACAACCCCCTTCAAACCAACCCTGCTGCCGTGTTGGGCACCAACGAAATCGCCCCGCTGACCATGGCCTCTGCTTTCGGCGGTATCGCCAACGGCGGAAAAACCTGCGAACCGGTGATGGTGGACTACTTCGAAACAACTGATGGAGTGCGCCTAGCGGGGCAAGAAAGCAGCTGCCGCCAATCGCTCACACCCGATGTAGCAGCAGCTGCCGCATCCCCCATGCGTGGAGTAGTCACTGGAGGAACCGGAACCCGCGCGAACCCAGGCGGCGACGTTCCCGTGATCGGAAAAACTGGAACCACAGATAGCCAGGTTCACACCTGGATGGTCGGCTCCAGTACAGAAGTTGCGACCGCAGTGTGGGTCGGAAACATCGTCGGCGACACCAGTCTTCGACGAATTTCCGGTGGAACCGTCATGCGTCACGATATTTTCCGACCCATCATGGACCGCGCAAACGAAATGTATGGCGGGGAGGCATTCCCCACCCCGCCTGCGCGGTTGCAAAATGGCGCCGGTGTGCAACTACCCGACATCACCGGGCTGTACATCGACGAAGCAATCCAGCTACTCGAAGGGGTTGGCTTGAAGCTAGAAGTTCAAGCCGGTGCAGCCGGAGTGGTCGTCTCGTATGAGCCCGCACCCGGCACCCTGCTCGCCAGAGGGCAAACGGTGTATGTGACCCTGGGTGAGGGTGGCGATGACCGAGACCGATTCGTTCCCAGTACCGTCATGCCGAACCTCATCTCCCCGGCACGCTCTGAAGTCGAAATTAGAGGCCTACTCCAAGAAGCAGGAATTTATGGGCCCCTTCAGGCCTACTGTTTCGAAGGTTCGGCCGGCTCTGACACTGCCAATGCTGAAGCGATCGGCCAGCTACCCGATGCGGGGTCGTTCGTTCGCATCGATGTCCAGGTCGAAGTGGCCATGAATTGTTTCGCCGGAGCTGCCCCGAACCCCGACGAAGTTCTGGAATAGCCCGCTGTGAGAGCATCCGGAAACACCCTGTCTCGAGCACTGTGGGGGATGGGTGCGCTTTCCGCCCTGGCTTTTGCCTACGGTGTTGTGGTGGAGCGGGGGCGCTACCAGCTGCGTGTCGAACAGGTCCCCATTTTGGATGCGGGCAGTGAACCCATCCGGATTCTCCACCTCAGTGACCTCCACCTGGCACCCTGGCAGAAAAACGCCGTCTCCTGGATCCGGGCACTGGGTGACAACCCACCCGACCTGGTAGTCGGCACAGGTGACTTCTTTGGTCACCCCAGTGCCTTGCCCCAGCTCAAGGAAGCACTGCTGCCGCTAAAGGGCATCCCCGGAGTGGTGGTCCACGGGTCAAATGACCGGTTTGGGCCCCGAGTGGTGAACCCTTTTGGCTACCTTGCGGGCCCATCAGCACGTGTCGATCATGGAATTCCCCTGGACTTTGACGGCCTCACCGCTCTGTATGACGAGTTGGGCTGGCACGACATTGACAATGGTGTGGTCTCGCTCACTATCCGAGGATCCGAACTGGAATTCGTCGGATTGGGTGATGCCCACGCTGGCGCCGACCACACCGATTCACTCCCCACGTGGCTGGAAGCCGCCAGGGAGCAGCGAAGCGACGACACCGCCGGGGCTCGATCCACCACCACCATCGGGGTCACCCATGCGCCTTACCGCCGAGTGTTGGATGCGTTAGTCACACACGGTTCGGAACTGATTTTTGCCGGCCATACCCACGGGGGCCAAGTGTGTGTCCCGGGTATTGGGGCACTCACCACCAACTGTGACCTACCCCTCTCCCGAGCCCGAGGCCTGACAATGTGGCCCCACGGAAACAGGGCCTCCTACTTGAACGTGTCGGCCGGAATTGGCACCAGTATTTTCGCCCCCGTGCGTTTTGCGTGCCCTCCGGAGGCCGTCCTCGTCACTCTGGTCGGCGACGATATCGGGTACGCTTAACCCCCAGGCGGGGTGTGGCGCAGCTTGGTAGCGCGCGTCGTTCGGGACGACGAGGCCGCAGGTTCAAATCCTGTCACCCCGACCAATCCCTAGGTCCAACGAACGGGTCGGCTCAGCTGAAGTCAGGGTCGGGACCAGGCAACTGCGGATCGACCGGCCGCTGATGGGCACTGGCTAGACGGCCGCCACTCTCTTGGAGATAACACTGGCCACAGAGTGACTCGTAGCCGACATCGACACCGTCGATGGCGACTTGGTCACCGTCGAAAATGAACTCTCCGTCGGCTGTGCGGGCGTTGAATATCGCTTTCTTCCCGCAACGACAGATGGTTTTCAGCTCTTCAACGGAGTGGGCAATTTCGAGCAGTCGCCTGCTGCCTGGGAAGGCCACGGTTTGGAAGTCGGTGCGAATGCCATAGGCCAACACCGGCACTCCCACTTGAACAGCCACCACGAAAAGGTCTTCCACTTGGGCCGGGGTGAGAAACTGCGCTTCGTCGACCAGTACACACGAGAGGCGCTCTGCGGTTTCTGCCTGGAGCCGATCAATGTGAGCAGCCACAACCTGAACGAGGTTGTCATCAGGCTCGAGCATCACATCGACAGGTCTGGAGACTCCCAGCCGGGAGACAATCGTGCCTTGGCCTTTCGTGTCAATACGGGGCTTCAGGAGCACTACGCGTTGGCCACGCTCTTCATAGTTGTGCGCGGCCTGAAGTAGCGCAGTGGACTTCCCGGAGTTCATCGCCCCGTAGCGGAAGTAGAGCTTAGCCACCGTGGCCGCCCGCCTGACGCTCAGCCATTTCGACGACATTCTGTAAAAGTAATGCTCTCGTCATCGGTCCTACACCACCCGGGTTTGGCGACAACCAGCCGGCCACTTCGGCCACAGCGGGATCTACGTCACCCACAATTCGGGGTTTGCCGGTCTCCGGATCCTCCTCACGGGAGACTCCGACGTCCAACACGATGGCCCCCGATTTCACATCTTCTGTGCCCACAATGTGGGGCGACCCGGCTGCCGCGACAATCACGTCGGCCTGTTGCAGGTAGTGCGAGAGGTTGTTGGTCCTGGAGTGCGTGAGGGTTACCGTGGCATCCACACCGCGGCGTGTGAGGAGCAGGCCAATCGAGCGGCCCACCGTGATGCCTCGACCCACCACAACGACGTGGGCTCCGGACAAGCTCTGGCCGTGACGCTCGACCAGTTCAATGACGGCCCGCGGTGTACACGGTAGGGGTGAGTCAATCTCGCCGGAGACTCGAGCGACTAGTCGGCCCAGGTTCATCGGGTGCAACCCATCAGCGTCTTTTGCCGGATCAATGCGCTCAATCAACGCTTCCGAGTCGATGTGATCGGGAAGCGGCAGTTGGACGATATAGCCGGTGACTTCAGGGCTGACATTTAATTCGTCAATGACCGCTTCCAGCTCGGCCTGGCTGGCAGTCGCGGGAAGCTCCCTGGAAATCGAGGCAATTCCCACTTCCGCACAATCCCGATGCTTACCGGCGACGTACCACTTCGAACCCGGGTCATCACCCACCAGCAGGGTCGCTAAACCAGGCGTGTGGCCTGAGGAAGTCAGTGAGCGCACTCGATTGCGCAATTCGTCTTTGATGGTCGCTGCTGTGGCGAGGCCATCCAACACGGAAGCGCTCATCGGTGGGCTTCCTCTCGAACCAGCGTTCCCACTACCCCAATTCCCGGTAGAGGGGGAAGTCGGCGGTAAGGGCGGTCACCCGCGCTCGAAGTTCCGCCAAATCGCCTCCTGGCTTCAAGGTTTCGGCGATGATGTCGGCGACTTCGTCAAACTCGGTGGGACCAAAACCCCTTGTGGCAAGCGCGGGTGTACCAATGCGCACACCACTAGTGACCATCGGCGGGCGTGGGTCGAAGGGAACCGCGTTGCGGTTTACCGTGATGCCCACCTCGTGGAGCCGATCTTCGGCCTCAAGACCGTTGAATTCCGAGTGTCGAAGGTCCACCAGAGTGAGGTGCACATCGGTACCCCCGGTGAGGACATCGACACCAGCGGCGGTTGAGTCGGCGGTGGTCAGACGTGAGGCGAGAGCCTGAGCTCCGGCGATGGTGCGCTCTTGGCGCTCCCGGAACTCCGGTTCCATCGCGATTTTGAACGCCACTGCTTTGGCCGCAATGACGTGCATCAGCGGACCACCCTGCTGTCCGGGGAAGACTGCCGAGTTCAGTTTCTTGGCGAGGCCCTCATCGCGGCTCAAGATCACACCCGAGCGCGGTCCACCCAGTGTTTTGTGCACGGTGGAGGTGACGACGTCGGCGTAGGGCACGGGTGAAGGGTGTACCCCGGCGGCGACCAGTCCGGCGAAGTGGGCCATGTCCACCCACAGGGTGGCACCGACCTCATCGGCAATTTCGCGGAATGCTTTGAAGTCGATGTGTCGGGGGTAGGCCGACCAGCCGGCGATCAGGACTTTGGGTTTGTGCTCGAGTGCGGCGTCACGCACCTGGTTCATGTCGATGAGGAACGTTTCGGGGTCAACCCCGTATGAGGTGGCGTTGTAGACCTTGCCCGAAAAGTTCAGTTTCATGCCGTGGGTCAGGTGCCCGCCGTGGGCGAGCTCAAGCCCGAGGATGGTGTCGCCGGGGCTTGCCAGGGCGTGCAGTGCTGCCGCGCTGGCTTGGGCTCCTGCGTGGGGCTGCACGTTGGCATACGCCGCACTGAAGAGCGTTTTGGCACGCTCAATGGCGAGCTCTTCGGCGATGTCGACAAATTCGCAGCCACCGTAGTAGCGCTTACCCGGGTAGCCTTCGGCGTATTTGTTGGTCAGCACACTGCCTTGGGTTTCCAGGATGGAAAACGGAACAAAGTTTTCACTGGCGATCATCTCGAGCGTCGTTTCTTGACGGTCTCGCTCGTTGGCTAATACGGCAGCAATTTCTGGGTCAACCTCTTGGAGTGAGGCAGTAAACGAGGGGGAGCGGGTGTCGATTCGAGTGGCCGGGTTCACGGTGTCTCCTTCTGGCTGTGGTTCGAGGAACCGTAGGGTTCCCCACTGTTTCTCCACCAGCCCAGGCGCACGGCCGATGACGATATGTCGCTCCCCGATGGTGACCCATCTTTACGCCAGTTGCGATGGCCCGATTCTACTCACCCTCGTTGGGCATTGGGCGAGGGCACTCTGGATAACTCAATGCGGTCAGCAACGACGGCGACAAGTACCGCAATGGCAAACCCGCTTGCCCCGGCATAACCCAGGGCTTGAACACCCAGTGGGTCATACAGCAGTGCACCGATGAGCGCACCACCGCCGATACCCAAATTGAACGCGGTGACGAGTACCGCAGAACCAAAGTCACGCAGGCGCACCGATGCGGCCCGGAGCAGGCGCAACTGAAGCAACGCCGGAATACCCCCAAAGGCGGCAGCCCACACCATCACCATGGTGACCACCCAGATTTCTCCGTAGCCCCTGAAACCCAACATCGCCATCGACACGGTTGCGACCAGGAGCATGCCGATGAGTGACCCCTTCGGAAAACGATCACCCAACACACCGGCTAAGACGACACCGATCGCGCCGGCACCGCCGTAAAGAAACAGCACACCCGCCACCCCTTGGCCGCCAAAACCCGCCACATCAATCAGGTAGGGCGCGATGTACACATAAAAAGTGTTTTGACCGGCAAGTACCAAAATGACAATCACTGCCGCGACTAACACCAAAGGCAGGGTGGGGTCGCGGCGCATCGGCAGCGCGATTTCACCGGTTGATAGTGCGACCTCTCTGCTGACTCCGGGCAGCGTCACCATGAGAGCAAAGGCGAGCGCCAAAATGATGACCGCCAATGCCACAAACGCTAAGCGCCACCCAAAAGCGTTTCCCAGAGCAGTACCCAGGGGAACACCCAACACAAAAGCCATCGTGCCGCCGGCCGTGAGAATGGCCACCGCCCGACCTAGCCGCTCCCTCGGCACCAAATAGGCGGCGTAAGCATTCGCGAGGGCGAAAAACAGTCCGTGCGAGAGACCCCCCAGTATGCGGGCTCCCACCATCACAGCAAAGCTGGGGGCTATCGCGGCCACCACGTTGGATAGTGCCATCACGATCAGGGCAGTAATGACCAGAGATTTGCGTGAATAACGCCTGGTGAGAATGGATAAGCCCATTGCGGTGAGCACTACGGTGGCAGCAAAAATGGTGACCAGAAGCCCCACTTGAGCCTCGCTCACTGCCAGGCCTTCAGCAATTTGGGGAAGCAAGCCCGTGGGCATGAATTCAGCTGTGACGGAGACAAAAACTGCGGTGGCCAACAGCATCAACGCGCGGAGGGGAAACACCGACGGTTCGTTGCTGGCTTTCGAGTGATCTGTCATCAATTTTCCCCACAGGCCGCTTCGGCAGGCCCGGCCACAAAGCCTAAGCTAAGGGGGTGACTTCCTTGGACCAACACCTCATTGTCACCCTTGTATGTGACGACCAACCCGGGATTGTCCACGCCGTGAGTGGTGCGGTGGTGGAAGCCCGGGGCAACATTACCGAGTCGCAACAGTTCTCCAGTCACGACACCGGCCGGTTTTTTATGCGCCTTCAGGTCGAAACACTGCTCGGCTCAGAAGAATTTTCCGGCATCCTGCGCCCCGTCGTTGAGCGCTACAACATGGAACATTCGGTGAGCACGGTGGGTCAAAAAACGAGGACCCTCGTTCTTGGCTCAACGGCCGCTCACTGTGTGACAGATTTACTTTCTCGCCAACGAGATGGTCACTTAGCTATCGATGTGCCGATGATTCTGGCCAACCACCCAGACTTGGGCTCTGCAGCAGAGTTTTACGGTGTGGATTTTGAGTGGAAACCGGTCACCACGGAAGCCGAAAAAGCTGATTTTGAAGCCCGGGTGTGGGAAGTGGTCCAATCACACGATATTGAGTTAGTTGTTCTCGCCCGCTACATGCAGGTCGTGTCACCCGAATTGTGTGAGCGTTTAGCGGGACGGATGATCAATATCCACCATTCGTTCTTGCCAGGTTTCAAGGGAGCAAATCCGTACCGGCAAGCCCACCAGCGCGGTGTGAAACTCATCGGTGCCACCGCGCATTTCGTGACCGAGGATCTCGACGAGGGCCCCATCATCGAACAAAACGTGGTGCGTGTCGATCACTCTCAGTCACCAGCCGAACTGGTGCGAGTGGGTCAGGATGAAGAATCCCGGACTCTGGCTCAGGCCGTTGGCTGGTTTGCCGAACACCGCATTTTGCTGGACGGTATTCGGACGATTATCTTCCGCTAACTAGACCACGCCAGTCCACCAGAAAGCCTTGGTCGACCATTCAGGAAAATTCCACCCTCCTGGCGCACACTGAAAGCTCTTCCGCGTGATGACGAAAGGCTTCCGATGCGGGTTTCTCTTCCCATGAAAATGACGGTGTCGCTTAGTTCACTGGTCGCCCTCGCCGGGTGCCAATCGGCTGCCATGGTGGATTCCACCCCAACCGACGTGGACGACACGGCGCCAGCTGAGTCATCAGAGACCGAGGAGGCGACACAAGACATCTCTTCGGATGAGACTTCGATGGATGGCGCCGAAGCCAACAGCGACATGATGGCCGGAGCGTATGTTGATGGTTCCTTTGAGGCGACGGGTGAATACCAGTCACCCAACGGACCAGAAACGGTTGTGGTGAGCGTGACCCTGACCGATGGGGTGATCAGTGCTGTCGAGGTCACCCCTCAGCCGACAAATTCCACCACCGATCGCTACCAGGCGATGTTTGCCGGAGGCATCGGCGAAGAGGTGGTCGGTAAGTCCCTCGATGACGCCGACGTGTCCCGTGTGGCAGGTTCGTCACTCACCGGCGGTGGTTTTTCGGACGCTTTGGAAAGAATCCGCCAGGACGCCAAAGCGAGCTAGCGGGTGACCACGTGGCGCTTTGACGCCATTGGCGTCCCCTGGGTGATCGACACCTCAGTCACACTTCCCGAGACCCTTAGGCAGGCAATCAGCACTCGAATCGACGAGTTTGATCGGACCTACTCGCGTTTTCGTGGCGACTCTCTGGTGGCACAGGTGTCATCCGAGGCCGGTGAATACCTGTTTCCTCCGGACATTGTCGACCTGTTTTCCCTCTACGAATCGTTGTACACGGCAACGGGCGGGGCACTAAGCCCTGTGGTGGGTAACGCTCTGGAACATTGGGGCTATGACGCCCAGTATCGACTCGAACCCGCGGCGGGTAGGCCCCCATCGATTCCCCGGTTTTCTGATGTGTTGAGCCTGGAGGGCAACACCCTCCTCGCACCCCGTCCGGTGTCCATTGATATTGGTGCAGCGGGAAAGGGATACCTCGTCGACGAAGTGTTTCGGATTGTGCGCGAAGCGGGAATCGAGGATGTCGTTGTGGATGCCAGCGGCGATATTCGGGCACATACTTCCGCGCCGGAGCGTGTGGGGATGGAACACCCCGGTAACCCAGAACGTGTGGTGGGGGTCGTTGAACTGAGCGGACAATCGCTGGCTTCTTCCTCGCCCAATCGGCGCAGTTGGGCACCAGGGGTCCACCACATTTTGGACGCCCTCACGGGTCTTCCCACGTCGACAATTCGAGCCAGTTGGGTGGTGGCCGCAGAGTGTGCGGTGGCAGACGGTTTAGCCACAGCATTGTTTGTGGTGAAACCTGAGGTGCTGGAGGAGTATTTTTCTTTCCAGTGGGCCATCATCGATGGCCACGGGGTGTTGACTCACTCAACAGATTTTCCCGGAGAGGTGTACCCATGACGGTGACGTGGCCTGGGATGTACCGGCTGATCAGTTCGGTGTTGACAATGATCGTGCTGGCCGCTGCGGGACTCTCCGCGCTGGGTCTGGTGGGCTTTAGTCCAATTGGGATTCTGGTGACGGCCGGTCTCGGGATTGCCGCAACGCTGTTGACCAGTGTGTTGGGTGCCCTGTGGCGGGGTGCTCCACTACACGTCGAATCGAGCGTCATCACTGGAGTGTTGATTGCGTTGATTGTGCCGCCCACACTGGAGCCACGAGACCTCATCGGGGTGAGCGCTGCGGGGGCAATTGCGGGGGCCTCAAAATGGTTAATCGCCCCTGGTGGACGCCATCTGTTTAACCCCGCCGCAACGGGCGTGTTCTTTGCGTCAGTCTTTGGCCTCACCGTCGGCTTTTGGTGGGTCGCCACACCGTGGCTCACCCCACTGATCATTGCCGGTGGCGCCTTGGTCGCCTTTCGCTCAGGTCATTTCTTCGCCGTGGGGTGGTTTCTCGCACTCTCCCTCGCTCTGCTGACGGCCAGGCTTCTGGTCTCCGGGGAACCACTGGGTGACACCCTGTGGTTGGTGGTCACCAGCTACCCGTTGTTGTTCTTGGGCTTTTTCATGGTCAGTGAACCACTGACCCAAGCGACCAGGCGCTTTGACCAGTTTCTGGTGGCAGCCACAATCGCCCTTCCCGCCGCACTTCCATTCAGCCTTCCTCTTGGCTTCACCACACTCAGCTCATCGCCTGAGCTGGCACTCCTTCTGGGCAATGCAGTGGCGTGGGGTCTCACCGCCCTTCGGGCGGTGAGGCGCTCCACAGCGGTCACCCTCCAGCAGGTGATGGACATCAACGACACGGTGCGCGAATACCGGTTTATTAGTGATCATCCTCTGCGGATCGAGCCAGGCCAATGGGTTGAGCTTCAGTTGCCACACCAACGCGTCGATTCGAGGGGTTCTAGGCGAGTGATGAGCGTGTCACGGTTGGCCCCACCCTCGGAGTCTGATCAGTGGACTTTCGCCATCACTACCCGCCACAGTGACCCGGGCAGTTCGTGGAAGCGTGCCTTGGCGAAGGCAACACCGGGCACGAAGGCCAGAGTCAGTCAGGTGGGGGGTGATTTCTTACCGCCGCATGCGATTGTGGGCCACTTCGTGATGGTCGCCCGGGGTGTGGGGATCACTCCGTTTTCTGCACAGCTGTTTAACGCCCGAGATCGAGAATTGGGTGTTGAGGGCACCTTGATTGTGGTGGTCTCAGCCGATGAGGAAGAAATCTATCCCGAGTTGTCTCATGTCCGCGGAATCAGACGAGTGATGGTGGGAAGTGTGGACCAGATCTCCACAGCCTTGCCCGATTCCGTGGATGACATCAGTTGGGCGGGGGTTTCCGGATCACCGGAGTTTGTGGCCAAGGCGAGAAAGAACCTCGAGGCCGCCGGTGTGAAGCGAGTTCAGACGGATCGCTTCATCGGGTACTAGGACACTGCAGTCAATGCGTCACGCCCACCACTGAGGTAGGACTGCCATTTCAGATCGGAGCGCTCATGAGAGCGCAGCCGCTTCGACCACTGCTCAATCAGGGCGAGCCGCGCCTGATTGTCGGCCTCTGGCGAAAGGCTAGTGCGGCGAATCCGCCGGAGTTCTTTCAGGGCAACAACCTGGCCTTCGAAATATTTCGCGGCCTGAACACGCTCCCCTGTAAGGGTGCACAAGGAATCCTCAGCAGCTACGTGTTCCAGGGAAGCGAGCACCTGGTCCAGCATCAGATCGAGGTCGACCGCTGTGGCCTGGTCCGTACTCGAGGGTGACGTGGCACCCCGTGGGGGCTTCTGATCCTCGGCGGGCGCGGTAATCACCAACGCTGGTCAGCCTCGGTATCAGCCGGGGAGATTAGCCGCAGGTGCAGAGCTCGTCGTGAGAGAACGGTGCGAGCGCTTCTTCGATGTGCTCGCCACATCCACTCCAAGTGACTTTGCTGCAGCGGTTACAACGCACGGGACTGCACATGGGTTTTCTCCTTTTTACTCAGGTCAGTAAACGTCTGCCCTCAGTATATACCCCAGGGGGTATTAATGTGCAAGCTGGCGTGCGTGCCAGTAACGGCCTCAGGCGAGCTTGGCCTGCAGGTTCTCATCCAGAGCTTCGAGGAAACCTTCGGTGGTTAACCACTTCTGGTCCGGACCCACGAGCAGCGCCAAATCCTTCGTCATCACGCCCGCCTCGACGGTCTCGATGACGACCTGCTCGAGAGTGTCGGCAAAGTCAATGAGTGCCTGGTTGTCATCCAGTTTTCCGCGGTGGGCCAGACCCCGCGTCCAGGCAAAGATGGACGCAATCGGGTTGGTAGACGTCGGGTTACCTTTTTGGTGTTCCCGGTAGTGACGAGTCACCGTGCCGTGAGCAGCTTCCGCTTCCACAATCTTGCCGTCGGGCGAGGTCAACACACTAGTCATGAGACCCAGCGAGCCAAAGCCTTGGGCGACGGTGTCTGATTGAACGTCGCCGTCGTAGTTCTTTGTCGCCCAGACATAACCGCCCTCCCACTTCATGGCACTCGCCACCATGTCGTCGATCAGTCGGTGTTCGTAGGTGATGCCCGCTTCGGCAAATTTCTCCGCAAATTCAGCGTCAAAGATTTCTTGGAAGAGGTCTTTGAATCGACCGTCATAGGCTTTCAAAATGGTGTTCTTGGTGGAGAGATAGACCGGGTAGCCGCGGGAGAGTCCGTAATTCATGGATGCCCGGGCAAAGTCGCGAATCGACTCATCCAGGTTGTACATCGCCATGGCGACCCCGGCACCGGGGGCTTGGAACACTTCAAAGCTTTGTGCCTCTGAACCGTCTTGTGGCTGAAAGCTAATGCTCAGCGTTCCAGGGCCATCGAAGAGGAAATCTGTCGCACGGTACTGGTCACCAAAGGCGTGGCGCCCCACAATGATGGGTTTGTTCCAGCCGGGGACCAGTCGGGGGATGTTGGAAATGATGATGGGCTCACGGAAAATTACCCCACCGATGATGTTTCGGATGGTTCCGTTCGGGCTTCGCCACATTTTTTTCAACCCGAATTCTTCCACGCGGGCTTCGTCCGGAGTGATCGTCGCGCATTTCACCCCCACACCGTGCTTGATGATTGCGTGGGCGGAATCAACGGTGACCTGGTCGTCTGTTTTGTCGCGGTTTTCCATACCCAGGTCGTAGTACTCGAGGGTCACATCCAAGTAGGGGTGGATGAGGCGATCTTTAATGAACTGCCAAATAATTCGCGTCATTTCATCGCCGTCTAATTCGACAACAACGCCATCAACTTTGATCTTTTCCACGTGTAACCCCTTGCATCACTCTGTCTGTCTTGGACTAAAAGTCAGTCTAACCCGATTTTGTCTTTTATCTTCACGTGAAGATACCTGCCCATAATGGTGGGGAAAGCCATAACCTTGTCGCATGAGCGAGCTGCGACTAGAAGAACTTTCCGCCGAAACCGCGAGCGCAGCCAACACCCTGGAAATTCGGCCAGAGCAAGAAGATTTCGCCACCCCGGTCACCTACACCGAAGAAGAACCCAGCGTCGACCCATCAAAAGCGTGGTCGCGGGTAATCAGAAAAGACCAAGAAGTTGTCGGCTTCATTCGTGCGTATTTTGACCCCGAACACCCCCTACCCGAGCTTCGCAGCTGCATTTGGCGCATCACCGTCGCGGGCAGTGCACAGGGCGCCGGCGTGGGGCGCTTCGCCGCGCAGGCCGTCATCGATGAGGCGACTACGCGCGGGTTCGACACCCTCCACGTGATGTGGACGCCGGGAGAAGCGGGGCCCGGCGACTTCTTTCACCGCCTCGGGTTCATCGACTCCGGCCAGACCAGCTACGGCGACACCATCGGAACACTGAGCCTCAATTAGTGCAAGAAGTGGCGCTGCCCGGTGTGGAATAGGGCAATGTTGGCCGCCGTAGCCCGTGCAACCACTTCCTCATCACGCACCGAACCACCCGGTTGAACAACCGCCGCCACACCTGCCGCAATGAGAATGTCGAGCCCGTCGGCAAAGGGGAAAAAGGCATCCGATGCGGTAACAGAGCCGGCGGCGCGTCCTCCCGCCCTGGTCACCGCCAACTGGCACGAATCCACACGGTTGACCTGACCCATGCCGATTCCGACACTGGCGCCATCGGCGGCGAGCAAAATGGCGTTTGATTTCACCGATTTCACCGCCCGCCAGGCAAACTCCAGGCTCGCCATCGTCGCTTGGTCGACTGGACCACCGGCGACCTGCTCCCACTGATCGGCGGGCACGAAATACCGATCCCTCTGCTGAACCAACAGGCCACCAGAAATCACTCGATAGTCGGTGTCATCAGGCCGGTAACCCTCGGGGAGGACCAACACTCGGAGGTTTTTCTTCGCAGCGAGGACTTCCCTGGCGGCGTCACTCACTCCGGGTGCCACAATTACTTCGGTGAACACGTCCGCAATAGCGGCTGCGGTGTCGGCGTCAAGCGGCCGGTTGAGGGCAATCACACCGCCAAAAGCCGACACCGGATCACAGGCGTGGGCCGCCCGGTAGGCCTCAAGAATGGTGCCCGCCGTCGCAATGCCACACGGGTTTTGGTGTTTGATGATGGCGACCGCGGGGCCCTCATGGTCGCCCGCAGCAATCAATGCCGCCTCGGCGTCCAAAAAGTTGTTGTACGACATCTCTTTGCCCTGCAACAGGGTGGCCTGGGCAAGACCCGGTGTTGCACCCACACGTTGATAGACACTGGCGGACTGGTGAGAGTTCTCACCGTAACGAAGAGGCTGTCCTCCGACACCGGTAACCGACACCGCTTCGGGTGGGGCTGAATCTTGCGTGGTCGACTGGTCTTTTGTGGAAGCGAACCACTGAGCAATCATCTGGTCATAGGACGCGGTGTGTTGGTAGGCCTTCCCTGCCCACGCTTCGCGGGCCGCTAACGACACCCCGCCTTCACTCAAAAACCGCGTCACGCTGGGATAGTCCGCCGGGTCCACCACCACACTCACGCTGTGATGGTTTTTTGCCGCCGCACGGATCAGTGCCGGACCACCAATGTCAATGTTTTCAATCACCTCTTCGGGCCCTTTTCCACTGGCCACGGTGGCGGCAAAGGGATACAGGTTCACCACCACAAGGTCGAAGGGTTCGATACCTAAATCCGAGAGCTGTTGGTTGTGTGATTCGAGGCGACGATCAGCCAAAATCCCTCCATGAATGGAGGGGTGCAAAGTCTTCACCCGACCATCGAGGGCTTCCGCAAACCCGGTCACTGCCGCCACATCGGTCACCTTCACACCCGCATCCCTAATGGCCAACGCGGTAGAGCCCGTCGAGACAATTTCCACACCCGATTCCCCCAGGGCGCGAGCCAACTCCACCAATCCCGTCTTATCGCTGACAGATATCAGGGCCCGTCGAATTGTGCGTGCCTCAGTCATGTGCTGCTGTCCTCTCCTTGTGGCACAGTGGCCAACTTGTCACCTTGGGTCAAGACCTGCCACAGCAACTGCCGTTCAACAATTTTGATTCGATCGTGCAGCGACTCGACACTGTCAGACGCTTCTACCGGGACGCGTTGCCTGGCCAAAATGGGCCCCGTGTCGACACCATCATCCACCGAAATCACCGAGGCACCCGCCTGGTTCACTCCGGCCCGAATCTGATCAGCCACGGCGTGAGCACCAGGAAACTCGGGCAAATAGGCCGGATGGGTGTTGATCATCCCCGGTGCGAAACGACCCACCACACCCGGGGGCAACAATTTCATGAATCCACTCAAGACCACCACATCGGGTGAGTAGGCCTCGATCTCCTCACCCAGGTTCTCCCCCCATTCCTCACGGGACGAAAAACTGCTCAACGGCACCACAAAGGTCGAGATGTTGCGTGATCGAGCATGGTCCAGCCCTGCCGCCTCGCAATCAGCGCCCACCGCGACCACAGTCAAGCCGGCCTCAGGGTGTTCTTCGCAGCGCTCGAGGAGGTCCAAAAGATTCGACCCCGACCCCGAGATCAACACGACAAGACGCGTCACCACTCGAGATAGCCTACCGAGCCACACTCTGCTGGGTGTGTTGCCCGGGTTGCTCGTGGGCTCTAACCCACCGGAAACCGCGACCGGCCGCTAAGCCCAGGAGTGTGCCAAGGGCCACCTCGATCGCCCACCAGGCCATCACTGCCGGAAGGTCAAGCCCCACAGTGGCAAAACGCCCAGGACCCAGTGAGCCTGTCACCAACACTGCCGGAATCCACAACATCAGCACCGCTGTTGCTGTGGCGGTAATTGCGGTCAGTAGACCGCGGATGGGGGGTTGGGAAAACAATGATCCACCAGGAGTCCAGAATGTATCTCCCACCGAATATCCCAAACCGCGCTCCGAGAGAGCGGCCGCAATCACCGCAGCAATCAACGGAACCACGACCACACCAAAACCTGTCGGCCCCACCTCTTGGGGTAACGCGCCCAAAATGGGCAGGGCAGGCAAAGCCTGAATATCTGTCCCAAGGGGCGAAAACTGGGCCGCCTGACCCAGTTGAAAACCAGGGCCAATCAGCCACGCGGCCAACCACACCACCAACGTCGGCACAAACACCAATTGCGCGACAAACAGAGCCACCAAACCCACAACACTCGGCCCCAATGATTCAAACAGCCCAATGACTGTGGCGTAAGAAACCACCAGTGAGACGGCAAAAAACACACTCACGACACCAATCAAGATGGCGAAGGATCCAATACCCGCACGGACACCACTGGAGAGCACCTGCCACCCCCCAGGCGGCATCACCTGCTGAAGCCATAAACGACCAGGCGACCATTTCGTTGTCCACGACGCGATGATCAGCCCCGAGGCCATGAACAACGACGGCGCAACGGTGGCCTCCACGAGGGGGAACGACGCCACGTCGTGGCGCGCACTCCACGCGATGGCATACGACAAACCCACCAACGTGAGCAGTGACGTGACCCACACCACAACCGGGAAATCCAGCACCATGTCCCGCCGGCCCATGCGAAAACCAAACCACAGGGTTAACAGTGCGGGACCAAGCGGAGCAACACTCAATGCAAAGTTGGACTGGCTCGCTAAAAGCCCCAGACCTTGAGCAGTGTCAGCAGGGAGAGAAATCGTTAACGGGACACCGTGACCCAAAAGCCAGATATCTGCCGACGCCCGCCAATACACCAGCAAATCGGTGGCGAACTGGTCATCAAGAGCCCACACCACACTCAAGGGAGCAAAGAAAATGCCCACACCGATACCGACCACCACGAGGGTTTCGAGGGCGGTCACGAGTACCGCAAAGCGGGCTTTCATCGAGTGTTGAGCCTACCCTCCAGCACTACCGCAGCCCGGTAGAGAGGCAGTTACTTCAGCTGGTCAACAATGTCGCGCATCAGCCGCGCCGTCTCACTCGGAGTTTTCCCCACAGTGACACCGGCTGCCTCAAGAGCATCCTGCTTGGCCTGTGCAGTACCGGCTGAACCTGACACGATGGCTCCTGCGTGGCCCATGGTTTTCCCCTCGGGTGCAGTAAACCCGGCCACGTAGCCAACGACCGGCTTAGTCACGTGCGAGCGGATGTAGTCGGCGGCGCGCTCTTCCGCGTCGCCGCCAATTTCGCCGATCATCACGATTGCCTTCGTCGCAGGGTCTGCCTCAAAAGCCTCGAGTGCATCGATGTGAGTGGTCCCCACAATGGGGTCTCCGCCGATACCAATCGCCGTGGAGAAGCCGATATCGCGAAGCTCAAACATCATTTGGTAGGTCAATGTGCCCGATTTGGACACCAAACCAATGGGGCCAGGTCCCGTAATCGACGCCGGGGTAATGCCGGCCAACGCCTCACCGGGGGTGATAATTCCTGGGCAGTTCGGACCAATGAGCCGGGTCTTACCCGAGCGTTCTGCACGGGCAAAGAACTCTGCCGTGTCGTGCACGGGAATACCTTCAGTGATCACCACAACAAGCGGCATCTGGGCATCGATCGCTTCGTTGACGGCATCTTTCGCAAAAGCGGGGGGAACAAACACCACCGACACGTCAGCACCGGTCTGTTCCATCGCTTCTTGGACCGTTCCAAACACTGGCAGTGTCACATCGCCGTGAGTGACTGTGGTGCCCGCCTTTCTGGCGTTCACCCCACCGACCACCTGGGTTCCGGCAGCCAACATCAACGCCGTGTGCTTAGAGCCTTCACCACCGGTGATGCCCTGAACGATGACCTTGGAGTCTTTATTGAGAAAAATTGACATGTCTTCTATCCCTACTTCCAGGCAAGCTCGGCTGCGCGGCTCGCCCCTTCGTCCATCGTGTCGGCAAGGTGAACCAGTGGGTGGGCCGCTTCAGCAAGAATGGCCCGACCCTCTTCCACGCTGTTGCCATCAAGGCGCACCACAAGCGGCTTTGTCGCCTGATCGCCGATGATTTCTAAGGCTTGAACAATTCCGCGGGCGACCTGGTCGCAGGCGGTAATCCCACCGAACACGTTCACGAAAACGCTCTTGACCTGGGGGTCACCCAAAATGACATCCAAACCGGCGGCCATCACTTCAGCAGAGGCGCCACCTCCAATGTCGAGGAAGTTGGCGGGTTTTACTCCACCGAAGTTCTCACCGGCGTAGGCGACAACGTCGAGTGTTGACATCACCAGACCGGCACCGTTTCCGATGACACCGACTTCGCCGTCTAGCTTCACGTAGTTCAAATCGTGGGCTTTCGCTTTTTCTTCCAAAGGGTCAGCCGAGGCTTTATCGGCCAGTGCGTCGTGATGCGGGTTTCTAAACGCCGCATTTTCGTCGAGTGTGACCTTGCCATCGAGGGCAATGATGTCGCCGCCCTCGGTGAGAACCAGAGGGTTTACTTCCACCAGCGTGGCGTCTTCTGCGATGAACACGTCGTAGAGGCTCACCAACACCGGAGCGACCTGGTCCACCAGTTCTGCGGGGAACTGGGCTTTTACGGCAATGTCTTTGGCCACCTCGAGGGTGATGCCCTCCAACGGCGAGACCTGCACCCGTGCCAAGGCGTCGGGGCGCTCTTCAGCCAGCTGCTCGATTTCCATGCCGCCCTCGTAGCTACACAGCACGAGGTAGGAACGATTCGCTCGATCGAGCAGTACCGAAAAGTAAAACTCGCGGTTAATGGCGGCACCGGCCGCAACCATCACTCGGTGGACAACGTGGCCTTTAATGTCGAGGCCCAAGATGGACTCTGCGGCGCTCCGCGCCTCTTCGGGGTTCTTGGCGACCTTCACACCACCCGCCTTGCCACGTCCGCCCACTTTTACTTGGGCTTTGACGACCGTGACGCCCCCTAATTCCTTCGCTGCAGCCTCAACCTCATCAGCGGTGTCCGCGATTCGGCCGGCCAACACGGGAACCCCGTGTGCTTCGAACATGTCTCGGGCTTGATACTCAAAAAGATCCACGCAGAATTACCTCTCAGCAGTACACGCACAACCCCATTGGGGGGCGCATCGAGTTCACAAGTGCCTCCAAGCCTAGTGTCTTGGCGTGACGGCCCCAGGCGGTTTAGACGCCTGGTGTGAGTGAAATGGGGGCAATTTTGACAAGGAGACGCTTTTTGCCGACCTGGTCGAAACGCACCTCGGCAACCCTTTTGGGCCCAGCACCCGTGAGGGCGCTAATGGTCCCTGGGCCGAAATCGTCGTGAGTGATTCGATCCCCCACGGCGAGTTCCATTTCCGAGTTATCGCGCACCACCGTGTCAATCCGGTTAGCCCACTGGGTATTCTTCTCCCGCGGTGGCCGAGGCAGTGAGCGTGGTTCGCGCTCGAGAGAAGTACGCGGCGCAGTGAGCGCGCGGTCACCGAGGCCGGAGTCCCGCCACTGCATCAACTCTTCCGGAATTTCTCGCAGGAAGCGACTGGGGGCACACACCATCGCTTCGCCGAAGGTTTGACGGCTCATCGCCAACGACAGGTGCAGTTTGTTTTTTGCTCGAGTCATTCCCACATAGAACAATCGACGCTCTTCGGCGAGGCCACCGGGTTCGTTGGCACTCATCCGGTGGGGCAACAACTCTTCTTCGACGCCGGTGACAAACACCGCATCAAACTCGAGGCCTTTCGCGGTGTGCAGGGTCATGAGGGAGACGGTGCCACCAGAGTCATCTAATTCGTCCGCTGCTGCGACAAGAGACACTTCGGTGAGGAATTCGACCAAACCACCGTCTTGGTTGCCTCGGGAGAATTCACTGGCCACACCGAGTAATTCGTCGACGTTTTCCACGCGGGCGAGATCTTGCGGATCGTTAGAGCGCTCTAACAGCGTGCGATAGCCGGTGCGATCGATCACCGCCTTCAACGTTTCTGCTGCGGTAGCCGAATCGAGAGTGGAGCGCAGCTCGATGAGCAGTTGGCTCAACTCACTAATGGCGCCCGTGACTTTCGGGCCCAAGCCCATCTGATCCACTTCGGTCAGTGCTTGGCTGAGTGTGATGCCGGCCTGTTCGGCGTGGGCGACCAACGTGGCTTCCGTGGCGGGACCAATCCCCCTTTTCGGGGTGTTCAGAATTCGGCGCACGGCGAGGGCGTCAGCGGGGTTTGCGATCGCGTGGAGGTAGGCGAGAAGGTCTTTAATTTCGGCGCGTTCGTAGAACTTGGTGCCACCAATAATTCGATAGGGCAGGGCCTGGCGAATGAACACATCTTCCATTGCTCGGGTTTGAGCATTGGTCCGGTAAAAGACAGCAATGTCTTGGTAGCGGTAGCCCTCGTCGATGAGTTTTCCGATCTCATCGGCGACAAACTGTGCTTCGTCGTGCTGGCTGTAGCCGGTGAAGCCTTGGATTTTGTCGCCGGCGCCCAATTCGGAGAAAAGGTTTTTGGCTTTCCGATCGAAGTTTTGTGAGATGACCGCATTGGCGGCATCCAAAATAGTCTGCTTTGAGCGATAGTTTTGCTCTAGCAGGATCACTTCCGCACCGGGGAAGTCGCGCTCAAACTCGACAATGTTGCGGATGTCCGCGCCTCTAAAGGCATAAATGGACTGATCCGAGTCACCCACCACGGTAAGGGCGGGCGCCTCAAGACCATTCTCACGCTCGTGAGGTGGGGCCGATTCGGGCACCTGTTCGGGCGAAACGGCCTGAGTCAACTCACGAATCAGGGCGTACTGGGCGTGGTTGGTGTCTTGGTATTCGTCCACCAAAATGTGACGGAATCGTCGCCGATACACCGCCGCCACCTCCGGGAACGCCCGAAACAGTTGAACCGTGTGCACAATCAGGTCGTCAAAATCGAACGCTTGCGAGCGCGCAAGTTCCGCCTGATAGTCCGACCACAGTTGATAGAACGCCACATCGTTGGGGTCAGATTCGCGCACCTGGCCGCGGTAACTATCGACATCAACCAGTTCATTTTTCAACCGCGACATTTTTCCTGACACCGAAGCAGGGGTCAGCCCTAAACGGTCAGCACCGTGGTCACGAATAAGGCGTTTAATGAGTGCGCGTTGGTCACCCGAATCGTAAATCGTGAACGCTTTGGTGTACCCAAAGCGTTCCGCTTCGGTGCGCAGGATGCGCACACACGCGGAGTGAAAAGTCGAAATCCACATGCCTTGGCTGGCCTCACCGACCAAGGCGGCCACTCGCTCGCGCATTTCCCCGGCCGCTTTATTGGTGAATGTAATGGCGAGAATTTGGCTGGGCCAGGCTGTTTTGGAGGCAATCAAGCCGGCAATCCTGCGCGTCAGCACACTCGTTTTTCCTGATCCCGCTCCGGCCACAATCAGCAGTGCGCCCGCTTGGGAGGTGACGGCTTGGGCTTGGCGGTCGTTTAATCCCTCGAGCAGGGGTGAATCGGCGGGAAGCATGAGAGTCTCAGTCTACGGCGGGCCACAGACGATAAGCCTGCGGGCGTTAAGCCCCAGGCCATATTCTGAAGGCATGGAATTCGAGACCGAGGAGTTGCCTGCGCCCACCAGGCGTCGGCGTGCACGAAAACGCCTCAACGTGCTTGCTCCTCTGGCCTTTCTGCTGTCGCTGGTCGCAAGCCCCCTTGCCGTCGTTTTTGGTTACCTGTCGATTGGGCAAATTCGTCGCGCCGATCAGCGGGGTGCACCTTTGGCGTGGGTGGCGATCGGCCTGGGTTGGTTGTGGGTGGCCCTATTCGCTGTGGTGTTGGGCGCACTGGCCACCATTTGGTTGGAAAACCCTCTCTGGCCGTAACCGCATTCAGTAAGCCTTGGGCGTACACCGAGATTTTCCCCAGCACGGTGCCTACACTGGTATCAGTGCAGTTATGCACCCCCAGTTATTGATTAAGGAGTTGAGGTCCCCTCATGGCCAATTCAAACCCTGCGTTTAGTCGCTCAGCGGTGTTCAACCAGCCCGTTCGACCGACCGCGAGTGTGGCCGAGCTTGATGAGCTGTACGGCCGCCCATCGGCGACCCCGTCGGAAACCGGACGGATGAGCTACAACGACACCATCATGAAAACCCTCATCAGTTTTGGGGTTCTCGTCATCGGCGCACTCGTCGGATGGGTTGTTCCATTCCTCGCCATCCCCGCCGCCATCGCCGGTTTCGTGTTGGCCCTGGTCAACATTTTCAAAAAGGTGCCCTCAAGAGGCCTAATCCTCACTTTTGCCGCCGTCCAGGGTGTGTTTGTGGGCGGGATTTCCGCCATTTTCAACACCATGTGGGACGGCATCGTCACCCAGGCGGTCTTTGGAACCCTCGGTGTTGTCGGAGTGACCCTGTTTTTGTTCCTCAGTGGAAAACTGCGCGCCACTCCGCGTCTCACCCGGATCGCCATTGTGGGAATGTTTGGTTACTTGGCGTTCTCGCTGGTGAACTTCGGACTGGTCATGTTCGGCGCAACCGATTCAATGTTTGGCCTGCGGAGCTACGAAATCTTTGGCATCCCCCTGGGCCTCATCCTCGGTGTCGTCATTGTGCTCCTCGCCGTCTACTCGCTCGTGCTCGACTTTGAGTCGATCAAGTCGGGCGTCGAAGGTGGCGCGCCAGAGATTTACGGCTGGCAGGCAGCCTTCGGCATTGTGGTCACCGTCGTGTGGCTCTACGTCGAAATCTTGCGCATCCTCGCCATCCTGCGAGGCGAATAACCCCTACGATCAAAGTCGCCCGGCTACTCCCATTCGATGGTGCCGGGCGGCTTTGACGTAATGTCCAAAACCACTCGGTTCACACCGGCCACTTCGTTGGTGATGCGGTTAGAAATGTTGGCCAACAGCTCGTGCTCCAGCCGCGTCCAGTCAGCCGTCATCGCATCATCACTGGAGACCGGGCGCAACACGATGGGGTGGCCGTAGGTCCTACCGTCACCTTGGACCCCCACCGAGCGCACATCCGCCAGCAACACCACCGGGCACTGCCAAATCTCCCCATCAACACCTGTGGCGGTGAGCTCTTCGCGGACAATCAGGTCCGCTGCACGCAGCAGGTCAAGTCGCTCCGCGGTGACTTCACCCACAATGCGAATACCCAAACCCGGTCCGGGGAAAGGGTGCCTGGCGACAATGTCTTCTGGCACACCCAGTTGCCGACCAATCTCACGCACCTCATCTTTAAACAGGGTGCGCAGGGGCTCGATCAGGTCAAACTCTAAATCGTCTGGCAGGCCCCCCACATTGTGGTGGCTCTTAATGACCGCTGTGCCGGCACCGCCACCGCTTTCCACCACATCCGGATACAGGGTGCCTTGGACTAAAAACCGCACCTCGGCGTCATCTTCGGCCGCTTCTCGGACCAGGTCAGCTGCCGCCTGTTCGAAGGTGCGAATAAATTCCCGGCCAATGATTTTGCGCTTTGACTCCGGGTCTACCACGCCGGAGAGTTCACCCAGGAAGCGCTTAGTGGCATCGACAGTCACCAGGCGCACACCGGTGGATTGCACGAAATCACGCTCGACCTGTTCACGCTCACCCGCTCGAAGTAGCCCGTGGTCGACAAAAACACACACCAACTGGTCACCGATGGCGCGGTGAACTAGAGCGGCCGCCACGGACGAATCGACCCCGCCGGAGAGACCACAAATCACGCGCGCATCGCCGACTGTGTCGCGAATCGCTTCCACCTGGTCGGCAATCACATTGTCGGCATTCCATTCGCGAGCAAGCCCGACAATGTCGTGCAAGAAATGCTCCAACACGTTTTGGCCCCAGTCGGTGTGGCGCACCTCGGGGTGCCATTGGACGCCGTAGCGCTTGGTGGCCGGGTCCCCAAAAGCCGCCACCGGTGTCGCCTCGGTGGTGGCGAGCACAGAAAAACCGGGAGGGGCAGCGACCACCTGATCGCCGTGGCTCATCCACGTCACCTGGGTGTCGGGTTGTCCCGCCAATAGTGGGTCGGTGTTGTTGACCACTCGGGCTTCCGTGCGACCGTATTCGCGGCTGCCCGTCTGGGCGACTTCACCACCGAGGGCTTGCGCCATCACTTGGAAGCCGTAACAGATGCCAAAAATGGGCACATCGAGATCAAACACGGCCGGGTCCAACTCCGGCGAACCCGGTTCATACACACTCGCCGGTCCACCGCTTAAGACCAGAGCAAGGGGATCTTTGGCCATAATGTCAGCGGCTGTGGCGGTGTGGGGGACAATTTCTGAGTAGACACCGGCTTCTCGCACTCGCCGGGCGATGAGCTGTGCGTATTGGGCACCGAAGTCAACCACGAGTACGGGTCTCGGGGTGTGAACAGTTGCTGTGGTCACGGGGTGTGAGCTTCCTTAATGGCCTGACGAATGATTGTGGTCGCACCAGACTCTATGACGAAAGACAGGAACGGGAAGAGCCCACCGGAAGCAAGCCACAAGAATCGCCAAAAGGGCCACCGCAGAATCGACCAAATCCGAAACGACGCGAACAGGTAGACGACATAGAACCAGCCGTGGGCGATGAGGATCGCTTGAGAAAAGTTGAACGCTTCGACTTCACCGTCTGGAGTGAGCGCCACCAAGCCCTCATCGCCAAACATTTCCACCTCATAGCCGTAGCCATATTTGGCGATAATTTCGACGGTCAGCAGCAACAACAACACCCCGGTGATGTAGGCCGCGACGCGATAAAACTTCAGGGCACCTGGAAGTGACGGGTGTGCGGCAGGGCGACCCTGTCGCACAGAATCGTGTTGTACGGACTCATCGGGTTGTGCAGAAGCACTGGCGTCAGGTGACATCTTCTCCATCCTAAGCTTTGGCCCCTTCGGGCTGTGATGCCTGTTCCGACTCCCACTCGTCTCTCACGAGCCGGTACCAGAGATAAATAGCGAAAAGGGCAAAAATTGCCCACTCGGCCGCGTAAAACAGGTTCAACCAGTTGAGCTCACCATCCGGTGGGGGCGGTGCCGTGGAAATCGCACGCAACCCTTCCGGGGCAACAGACGACACTAGGTAGCCGCCATAGACCGGGCCCGGTTGCTCCCAGAGGTTAATCAATTCGGCCACCGAAATGGCGCTTCGCTCCCCCGCTTCAAAATCCGACGACTGGGGTGACTCTGTCGGAACGTAACGACCCACCAGATCCTGACCGGTTGGAGCACTGAATCCTTCCACCCGCTGGGTTGCCTCCGAGGCCGGAAGCCACCCCGCCGCGACTGCTAAAGAGTGCCCTTCCGGTGTCTGGCAGTGTCGAATCAACCAATCACCACGACCATCAGGGTGGAGCCGATCGGTGATCCACAGATCGTCACCACCCACAACATCACACTCAACGCTCACCATCCGACCACTGGCGTCAGTGGAAATCACCGACTGCGGGGAAGCCACAGACCCCAATTCCACGGGGGTTTCGGTTTCCCTGGTGGGCACATCAACATTGGCGAAGCTTCGCTCCCACTGCCACTGTCCCAGACCGGCAAACACGGCAGCGATGGTCAACGCCAACACCAGCGCACCAATCCACTTTGGCCTTTTGGCCACAGCCCACATGAAAGCCCCTTGCTCCGCCGAAGTCCGGTCCTTCTAGGGTAGTTGGGCCAACTGGGGGACGCCTTGGGATGGTGGGCCGCAACTCCCTCCGGTTCGCCTACCTAATGTTTGGTGAGAACGACGTCGACCTTTTGGAAGTCTTTGAGCTCGGTGTAGCCACAAGTCGCCATGGAGTGGCGAAGCGCACCCATCAGGTTGGTCTTGCCGTCCGCTAAATAGGCAGGGCCTAGGAGGACTTCCTCGAGCGAACCCGCACTACCCACCTCAACACGGTTTCCCCGGGGAAGGTGTGGGTGGTGTGCTTCAGGCCCCCAATGCCAACCAGCACCGGGTGCTTCTTTCGCTCGGGCCAGGGGCGAACCCAGCATGACCGCATCGGCACCAGAGGCTAACGCCGCCACAATGTTGCCGCTCACACCCAAGCCACCGTCGGCTAAGACGTGAACGTAACGGCCGCCGGATTCATCGAGGTAGTCACGTCTGGCTGCTGCCACATCGGAAATAGCGGTCACCATGGGCGCGTGAATACCGAGGGTGAGTCTGGTGCTGGATGACGCACCACCACCGAAACCGACAAGAACACCGGCGGCGCCGGTGCGCATCAGGTGCAAAGCCGCCGTGTAGCTGGCAGCACCGCCCACAATCACGGGGACATCGAGTTGATAGATGAACTCTTTGAGGTTGAGGGGTTCACGGTTGGAACTGACGTGTTCCGCACTGACAGTGGTCCCTCTAATCACGAAAAGGTCAACCCCGGCAGAAATCACCACATCCGAAAACTCTCTCGTGCGCTGCGGGCTCAACGCTCCGGCAACGGGAACACCCGCTTCACGAATTTCGTCGAGGCGCTGTCGAATCAGTTCTGGCTTAATCGGTTCCTGGTAAAGCTTCTGCAACAAGGGAGTGGCCACCTGAGGGTCTACGTGGGAAATCTCGGCCAACACTTTTTCGGCGTCGGCGTAGCGGGTCCACAGCCCTTCGAGGTTCAACACCCCCAAGCCACCAAGCTTTCCGAGCGTAATGGCGCTTTCCGGGGACATCACCGAATCCATCGGGGCGGCCACGACCGGCATAGAAAAAGTAAACGCATCAATCGACCACTCGAGGGAGACATCTTCGGGGTCCCTCGTGCGCCGTGAGGGAATCACGGCAATGTCGTCAAGACCATAGGCTTCGCGGGCGCGCTTCGCGCCACCAATTTCCAGCTCGTTCACGCCCACAGCTTAGTCCGGGCCACCGATCGGGCGGTTTATCGGTTGTAGTTGGGGGCTTCCACCACACGGTGGATGTCGTGCGGGTGGGACTCTTTGAGGCCTGCGGGAGTGATCCGCACAAATTTGCCACGGACTTTCAACTCATCAATGGTGGCCGCACCGGTGTAAAACATGGACTGCCTCAGACCACCGAGTAGTTGGTAAACCACAGAACCCAAGGGTCCCCGGTAGGGGACTTGACCTTCGATGCCTTCAGCGATGAGTTGCTCATCGCTTGGCACATCCGCCTGGAAGTAACGATCGCGAGAGTAGGAGGTTTTTTCACCGCGACGCTGCAGTGCACCCAAGGACCCCATCCCCCGGTAGTGCTTGAACTGTTTGCCGTCGACGAAAACCAAATCCCCCGGGGATTCATCCGTTCCGGCAAGAAGCGAACCCAACATGACACTGTCCGCGCCCGCCACGATGGCTTTGGCGATATCGCCCGAATACTGCAGGCCTCCGTCAGCAATGACCGGAACACCGGCAGGGATTGCGGCCCGAGAGGCCTCATACACGGCAGTGACCTGGGGAACACCCACTCCGGCCACTACGCGGGTCGTGCAAATGGACCCCGGGCCCACACCCACTTTGATGGCGTCGGCGCCGGCCGAAATCAGTGCCTCGGCACCCTCACGGGTGGCCACGTTTCCACCAATGACATCGATGTCATTGAAGGAACTGTCGGCTTTCAGCCGGGTGATGATGTCCAACACTCCAGAACTGTCCCCGTTAGCGGTATCCACCACGAGGACATCGACACCCGCATCCCGCAGCGCACACGCACGATCCCAGGCATCACCGAAGAACCCCATGGCCGCGGCAACCCGCAGCCGGCCTTGGGAATCTTTCGTGGCGTGGGGATATTTCTCCGACTTGTCAAAATCTTTGACTGTGATGAGTCCCCTGAGGAGCCCGTCACTGTTCACCAGGGGAAGCTTTTCAATTTTGTGCTTCGCGAAAAGGGCCAGAGCGTCTTCTCTGCTGATTCCCTCCGGCGCCGTAATCAAAGCGCTGCTGGTCATCACATCGCGAACAACTGTGGTGGCCATTTCGCCATCAGGCACAAACCGCATATCGCGGTTGGTAATGATCCCGACAAGCTTTCCCTCGCCTTCCACGACGGGAACCCCGGAGACACGAAAGCGTCCACACAGCTCATCAACGTCGGCCACCGTCGCATCGGGAGTAATGGTGACCGGGTTCGTGATCATGCCCGACTCGCTGCGCTTCACCTTGTCGACGGCTGCCGCCTGGTCCTCAATGGACATATTGCGGTGGAGGACACCGATACCGCCTTGGCGAGCCATCGAAATCGCCATACGCGATTCCGTCACCGTGTCCATCGCCGCAGACAGCAGTGGCGCAAACACTGAAATGCGTTTCGTGAGGCGCGAGGTGGTGTCCGCTTGGGAGGGAATGACATCAGTATGAGCGGGTAGCAACATGACGTCGTCGTAGGTCAAACCCACTAATTCGAAAGGACTTGACTCCACCCTGGGGGACCTCCACACTGTTGGCCGCAGAAGGTTGAAACGAAAAGTCTGCGCGATTGTTATGGTACCGGTTCGACCCTTGAGTAATAACCAGGCATAATGTTTCCCACTGTTAACCTTCAAGGGGTCAAACTAAGCATGGCGCTGTCAACGGTGACAGAGTCAGTGAGGCGTCAAGACGGCGCAGGGAAATCAAAACTGAGTGGAGGCCGTGTGGATCTCGTAGCCACCGAGCGCAAACCTGTGTTTCGACGTCTTGTCATGATTCTCATGACGTTTGCGTTAGCAGTGACCGGAATGGCGCTGTCTGCCCCGGCCTATGCCGACTCTGTGGGCGAAGAATACGACTTCCAAGTCTTTGGCAACGTCAAGAATGAGGGCACTCCACTTGAGGGTGTCGAAATCATCATTGAGGGCAACGGCTATGAAGCCTCAGTCCTCACCGACGAGAACGGCC
The DNA here is from genome assembly GCF_002950575.1 of Pontimonas salivibrio. NCBI lineage: Bacteria > Bacillati > Actinomycetota > Actinomycetes > Micrococcales > Microbacteriaceae > Pontimonas > Pontimonas salivibrio. The sequence continues at coordinate 326,295 of NZ_CP026923.1, read as the reverse complement.
AGTGGAATATTGGGGTTCCCGAGAGAGGCACCTACCAAATCACTCTGGTTGAGTCGACTCTTCCTGAAGGCGTCGCTGTGTTGGAAGGTGGGCCAGTCCAAAGTTTTGATTGGGGCTTCACCAACAACGTTGCCTACAACTTCTTTATCGGTGAAGGTGAGCGCACACCAATCAGCACCGTTGACCAATTCCTCATGCGAGTCTTCGACGGGCTGAACTTCGGCCTGCTGTTGGGGCTCGCCGCAATTGGCCTATCGCTCATTTTTGGAACCACTGCTCTGCCAAACTTCGCACAGGGTGAAATGGTCACCTTCGGAGCTCTGGCAGCCCTGATGTTTGTTGTCCTCGGGGTTCCGGTCTGGTTGGCATTCCCTGCCGCCATAGCTCTCTCCGGTGGATTTGGCTGGGCCATAGATGCCGGAGTGTTTGGCCAACTGCGGCGACGCGGTGTCGGCATCGTTCAGATGATGATTGTGAGTATTGGCCTCTCACTGAGCGTGCGCTACGTGTACCAGTTCTTCGCCGGAGGTGGCACCGCTCAACTTCCCGGCGGAACAGGGTCTACTGAAGTCCCCCTGTTTAGAACCGTCGCTCTCAGTGTCAATGACCTGATCAGCATGGCGGTCAGCCTCATCGTGATTATTGCCGTGGGCTGGTGGCTACTCAACACCAAAATGGGCAAAGCGACCCGTGCGGTGTCAGACAACGCGTCCTTGGCTGCAGCGTCCGGTATCGATGTCGAGCGAGTGATTAGAACTGTCTGGGTGCTATCTGGTGCCCTGTCCGGACTCGCAGGCATCCTCTGGGCCTACTTCCGTCCAGGCTTGAAGTGGGATATGGGAGAAAAAATCCTCCTCTTCATTTTCGCCGCCGGTGTTCTTGGCGGGTTGGGAACGGCATTTGGTGCGCTAGTCGGCGCGCTCATTGTGGGTGTCTTCATTGAGACCTCTGCGCTGTTTATTCCCTCGGACCTCAAATACGTTGGAGCATTGGTCATCATGATCGTGATTCTGCTGTTTAGGCCACAAGGAATTCTCGGCAAGAGAGAGCGAATAGGTTAGCGGGGCGTCATGGACTGGAATTCGATCTATATCAACACCGCGCAAGCGCTGTTTAACCCTGTCACCATTGCGTTTGCTCTGGCAGCGCTGGGTCTCGCCGTTCACTTCGGCTTTGTCGGCCTACTGAACTTTGGTATCGCTGGATTCATGGCCGTGGGAGGCTATGGCTATGCAATCTCGGCCCTGAGCTTTGGGTTCCCTTGGTGGGCATCCATGCTCACGGCGATTGCCGCGTCAATTATCTTCGCCTTGATATTAGGGTTACCCACCCTGCAACTACGGGGTGATTATCTGGCCATTGTGACGATTGCTGCGGCAGAAATCATTCGTCTTCTGTTGGTCTCTCAGGCGTTTAACTCCGTGACAGGTTCCGCAGATGGGCTTACCGGATTCGCTGACGACTTCCGTTCCATCAACCCGTTCCCCGATGGCACCTACGGCTTTGGGCCGTGGTCGTATACGGCCAACCAGTTCTGGATTTTGATTGTCGGTTTGATCATCCTCATCATCAGCCTTCTGGTGGTGTGGCGCTTGGTGAACAGTCCCTGGGGCCGAGTCATCAAAGGCATCCGGGAAGATGAAGACGCCGTGCGGGCCCTGGGTAAGAACGTGTTTGGTTACAAACTCCAAGCCCTCATGGTCGGTGGTGTCATTGCCGGACTAGGTGGTGTCATCTACGTCTTGCCTTCCTCGGCGAACCCGATGACCTTCATCACCTCGCTCACGTTCTTCGTGTGGACAGCGCTTTTGCTCGGTGGGGCCGCAACAGTATTCGGCCCTCTCCTTGGAGCACTGATCTTCTGGGTACTCCAAGCCTTCCTCGGAGCTCTGCTTCCCGCATTGGCCGATGTTGGCCTCCTCGGAGCCTTCTCCTCTGCTCAGGCTGGGGCGTTGCGCTTCGTGATCATCGGTATCTTGCTCATCCTGATTGTGGTGTTTAGGCCACAGGGAATTGTTGGCGACAAGAGGGAGTTGACCTTTGTCCGATAGCGCGACACCACAATCCAGCCCGGTGAAGTCCACCGGGCTCCACACCGGTGAGGTTGCCCCCGGGGTGAAGAAAGTGGACCCCATCATCGTTGCCGATCACGTCTCCAGAACTTTCGGTGGTTTGACTGCGGTCGACGTCGAACACCTGGAGATCCCTCGCGGAGCGATCACCGCACTAATTGGCCCAAACGGTGCGGGAAAGACCACCTTCTTCAACCTGCTAACCGGCTTCGATACCCCGGATACTGGAAGCTGGGAATTTAACGGTCAAAGCCTTGCCGGAATCCCCGCTTATAAAGTCGCACAGCGCGGTCAGGTGCGCACCTTCCAGCTCACCAAAGCACTTAGTTTGCTGACCGTGTTGGAAAACATGAAGCTTGGCGCCAAAGACCAAAGCGGGGAAAACCTCTTCCAATCCATCTTTCCGTTCCTCTGGAAAAAGAAGGAAGAAGAAATTGAAGCCAAAGCGCTTGAACTACTCGAGCGCTTCAAGCTCCTGAAGCTCAAGGACGACTTCGCAGCGAGCCTCTCCGGTGGTCAACGGAAACTGCTTGAAATGGCCCGCGCTCTCATGAGTGACCCGACGCTGGTAATGCTCGATGAGCCGATGGCTGGGGTCAACCCGGCGCTGACAGAATCCCTGCTGGAGCACATTCTGAACCTCAAGAAGGAAGGCATGACCGTCCTCTTCGTGGAGCACGACATGCACATGGTGCGCCACATCGCCGACTGGGTGGTCGTCATGGCCGAGGGCAAGATCATTGCTGAAGGCGCCCCGGACGAAGTGATGGCCAACGAAGCAGTAGTCGATGCCTACCTGGGCAGCCACCAGGACACTGACCTGGGTGTTGTTACCGGTCGAATCCAGCTACCTGAGGGAGAGGCCTAATGGCAGAGCACGAAGCGCCCGTCGTCGAAATCAAGGACCTCGTTGCGGGCTACCTTCCCGGTGTGAACATCCTTGAGGGCTGTAACCTCACGGCGGGTAAAGGTGAATTGATTGGAATCATCGGCCCGAACGGTGCCGGTAAGTCCACTCTGTTGAAGGCCATGTTTGGCCAGGTGAACGTGCGAGGTGGGTCAATCAGCCTCCTCGGCGAAGACATCACAGGGTTGAAAGCGAACAAGCTTGTTGCCCGCGGTGTGGGGATGGTCCCCCAGAACAACAACGTGTTCCCCAGCCTCACCATCGAGGAAAACCTCGAAATGGGTGTCTACCAAGACCCCAGCAAGCTCGAAGAGGGCATGACGACGGTTACTGAGCTCTTTGCTGAGCTGAAGCCACGCCTCAAGCAGCGCGCAGGGTCGCTCTCCGGTGGAGAGCGACAGATGGTCGCCATGGGCCGTGCACTGATGATGAATCCGTCAGTGTTGCTCCTCGATGAACCCTCCGCTGGCCTTTCCCCGGTCCGACAGGACGAAGCCTTTATCCGAGTCTCGGAAATCAACAACGCCGGCGTGACAACGATCATGGTCGAGCAGAACGCCAGGCGCTGCCTGCAAATCTGTGACCGCGCCTACGTGCTCGACCAGGGTAAGGACGCCTACACAGGCACCGGACGTGAGCTTCTGAACGACCCTCGGGTGATCGAGCTTTACCTCGGCTCACTGGGAGCCTAAACCGCTACCTGCGCCCGGTTAAGAAGCCTTCAGAGGCCTCGAGAGCGGTTCTTTAGAGTGCAGCCGGAACCGAGGTAGGGCTGAGCGAGTCGCACCCTGTGACGGCAGTGCTGGCGCCAATGCACCGTCGCCGAGCGGAGACCTCATCGTCGTTCAGGTCACCAGAGAGAACATGGTGCGACCTCGCCGACTCCACAGTGCAACAGCGCAAAGCGAGGGAAAACGACTGCGGCCCCGGTCAGAAGACCGGGGCCGCAGAGTAGTGACTTTCGTCACTGACTAAGAAGTCAGCTTAGAAGTTCGCCACCACATCGATCGGTGAGTACGTGTTGTCGTCACCGTACTGGTAGATACCAACCTGGGCCTGGGTCGGGTCACCGTTGTCACCGAAGGTGACGGGGCCCGAGAAGCCGTCGTAGTCAGCAACTCCACCACCGTTGATGATGTCAGCACACTCGGCGAACGAGGTGCACTTTTCACCATCACCGGATCCACCGGAGACTTCCTGCAGCTTGCCTGCGATGTCGGCCGAATCGGTCGAACCTGCAGCCAAAGCGGCAAGAGCAATCAACACGGTCGCGTCGTAAGACTCGGTGCTGTATGCCCAGACGTCTGCTTCGAACAGTGAGGGGTTACCCATTTCAACCCACACGGCGTCAGCTGCGTCTTTGAACTCCTGGGCAGCATCTGTCGGTCCGGGGAGTGTTCCCTTGGCACCGGTGATGAGGCCTTCTTCGAAGTCAGCCGAGTAGTTGGAGAGGTTTCCATCGGTGAAGTAAATGTTCTCACCGGGGAAGCCTGCTGCCACAATCTCGGGCACAGCAGTCTTGGTCTCGTCGAAGAGGATCACAACAAGTGCGTCGGGGTCACCGGCGAGAGCTTCGCTGATCTGCGAAGTCAGGTTGGTGTCACCCTGGTTGACTGAAGGAGTCGCGAGGATTTCTCCACCGGCAGCTTCGAAGGCCTTGGTGGCCTCGTCGCGCAGGGTGGTTCCATACGAGTCGTTCAACACGATCATCGAGGCAGTCTCGTGACCATCCTGAGCCAACAGAGTTCCAAGGGCTTCACCCTGGAGGAAGTCTGCAGGCGCAGTACGCCAGTAGAGACCGGCATCGTCGTAGTCAGAGAATGCTGTCGAGGTGTTCGCGGGCGACACCATGAGCACGCCAGCTTCCTTGGTCACCTGGTCGATGAACTGCAAGGACACACCGGATGATGCGGCACCGACGATAGCTGCCACGTCTTCGTTCAGAAGACGGGGAATTTCAGTCTCGTAGGCCTTGTTGTCGAGGTCACCCGAGTCACCGAAGACAACCTCAAGCGAGATACCCGCTGCGGCGTCGTTGATGTCCTTCTGGGCGAGTGCGACACCGGCTTCTTCGGGGGGTCCGAGGAACGCGAGGGTTCCCGTGACCGGAAGGGCGGTACCAATCTTCAGACTTAGTTCCTCAGCCGCAGGCGACTCTTCAGTCGTCTCTTCCTCAGTGGTTTCTTCGGCAACGGGCTCTTCAGCCGCTGCACAACCACTGAGCACTAGCGCCGAGGCGGCGAGAATGGCAAAACCACTCCCAGCCTTCGAAATTACGCTCATGATGCTCCTTACATACTCTTCTTCATCCTCAAGGGAAAAAGGGTCGTGCGATACACAACCGGCTTCTATCGTAAGCGCTCAGGGGTGCCCAAGGCACTACAGGATGGTTACAGCCCTGTAACATCGTGACGCGAAATTCCTGGGGAAAATTGGCTTACCTCCCGGTTAACCCCCGGGTTTTGAGAGCGTCGCCAATGAAAACGCCAAGTGCCACGACGATGATGGCGAAGCCCCACCACCGCTCGATAGGCATCGGTTCCATCAGGATGAAGATTCCCACCAGTGCTTGCAAGATCGGGTTTAAATACTGCAGTAACCCAACAGTTGCCAGAGGCAGGCGCCTCGCTGCTGATGCGAAAAGTAACAGCGGTATCGACGTCACGGCACCCGCTAACGACATCAACATGACGAGTCCAGCGCCTTCGCTAGTGACCGCCAAGCCGTCGGTCAGCGCAATCCAGATCAACAAACCCACTGCCAGCGGTGTCACCCACACTGTCTCCAAGGTCAACCCGGTGAGGGCTGGCATCTGGCCCAAACCTTTCTTCACCAGACCATAAAAACCGAAAGAAAACGCAAGGCCTACGGATATCCATGGAAACTCGCCATAGCCCACAACGAGCACCGTGACCGCCACAACACCAAGTGCCAGGGCTACCCACTGGGCCGTGCGCAGCCGCTCACGCAAAATAAACACTCCCAGCAGTGCCGTCACCAGAGGGTTAATGAAATACCCCAACGCGGCATCCATCACATGCCCGGTCTGGGTTGCGTACACAAAAATGCCCCAGTTGGCCAAAATCAACACCCCAGCCGCCGCGGTGAGCAGCGCGCTGCGCCGGTCTCGAAGTACCGCGAGCGCTCGCTGCAGGTGTCCGGTCGCCAGCAAAATCAGCACACAGAACACCAACGACAACACAATTCGCCAGGCGAGAATCTCTAATGAGCTTGCGGGCGCCAACGCCACAAAATACAGAGGCATGAAGCCCCACAGCGAATAAGCGCCCAGCGCGTAGCCATAGCCAGCGCGAACACTCTTCGTCTCAGATGATGTCACTGCCCAAGGTTAGCGCCGAGGAACACCCCGCCCCGCATACAAGAACGCCCCGGCCTTCACGGCCGGGGCGTTCTTAGGAAAGCGTGTGTTAGCGCTCGACGATCGCCAAAATGTCTTTGGCCGAGAGCACCAAGTACTCGTCAGTTCCGAATTTCACTTCGGTTCCGCCGTACTTGGAGTAGAGCACGCGGTCACCCACGGAAATGTCCATGGGAACTCGCTTGTCTCCTGCCATGCGACCTGGTCCAACAGCCACAACTTCACCCTCTTGGGGCTTTTCTTGAGCTGTGTCTGGAATGACCAGACCGGACGAGGTGGTCTGCTCTGCATCGACCTGCTGAATGACTACGCGATCTTCGAGCGGCTTGATAGACACCGACACGGTTGACCTCTTTCTGAAACTAATGGGTTAGCACACTCACCACTTGAGTGCTAAGTCTTACTGTATCGAACGAATTAGCACTCATGCAATCCGAGTGCCAAAAATTGTGCGCTCCGGAGCCTGCCACAATAGCGAGGTGGCTATCGATGCGGACGTATTGCTCCAGTCCGAAACTCTGATACTCATCGACACTCTCGCCGAGTCAGATTCGAGTGCAGACATCGTTCAGACTGTTTCAGCCCTCCGCCGCGCCGGACACCCGACCGAACGCATCCACCAAGCACTCGAACAGCTTCGACTGCGCCGAAAAGGCGAAGCGAAATTTGGCCCTTACGCCAGTCAGATGCTTTTCAGCGAAACAGGCTTGGAGCAGGCCAGTCGTCTTGCCGTGGCCGCCCACCACGCAGGCCGCTTCCAGGCCGCAGGCATTAGGACTGTCGCCGACCTGGGTTGTGGCATCGGAGGAGACTCGATGGCCTTTGCCGCACTGGGGCTATCCGTCCTCGCTGTCGATTCGGACCACAACACCGCGGCACTAGCGAGCTACAACCTCGCTATGTTCGACTCCGTCACCGTCGAACACGCTGATGCCCTTCAGGTTGACCTGAGTGGCGTCGAAGGCATTTGGCTAGATCCTGCAAGACGAGAGGGCGGAACCCGCCTTGTCAATCCCGAACAGTGGTCACCCTCGCTCACCGACGCATTCACCCTCGCTCGAACACGCCCCAGTGGGATCAAGCTTGCGCCCGGGATGGACCGCGAGTTGATACCCGCAGATGCCGAAGCACAGTGGGTCAGCCACAGTGGCGGCGTTGTCGAAGTGGTCCTCTGGTGGGGCGCGCTGGCCCGCCCGGGTATTCGGCGATCGGCACTCGTGCTCGGTGCTGAGCATTCGGCCGAACTGACAGCTGAAAACGATGCGCCAGACGCAGATATCGGGCCGCTTCGCGATTACCTCTATGAACCAGACGGTGCGGTCATTCGGGCCCGGCTCATTGGCAAGCTCGCCGGAATGTTGGGCGGCGCAATGCTCTCACCCGGCATCGCCTACATCACCTCTGACGAGGAACACCACAGCGTGTTTGCCGCCGGTTTCGCCGTCCACAAAGTCCTGCCACTGAAAACGAAAGACCTGGTCGCTTGGGTCCGAGACGCCAACATTGGCACCCTGGAAATCAAAAAACGAGGCGTCGATATTGATCCCGCGAGACTGCGGGAACAACTCTCCCCACAAGGCTCAGAGTCCGGCACGCTGATCATCACCCGCTACCAGGGCAAGAAAGTCGCAATCGTTGCCACACGACTGGTCCCAGCCGCCGGCTGACCGCGCCGACAAACAAGTCTAACCCTCCGGCAGTAACAACCCTGCGCTGACTAACAGTGCCCGAACCAACGGTGTTGCCGCGGCCACACCCACCACGATGGACAGGGCAATACCCAGATAGCCAAGGACCAAAGCCACCATCACGGTGCCCTTCCTTGCCAGAGGGTAGGGCTTGGAAATGTGTCCAGTCACCACCGCAAGGATGGCCGGAATCACTCCCACACCAAGCGCAGGCGACAGCGCGAGTCCTAACACCCCGAGCGAGAGGCTCACCGTGGGCAGCCAAGGTCGCTTCGGTGTGGGCGCCCTAGTTGTCGAAGCCGACACTGTGGGCTGTAGGCCGGTGATGGCCTCGTCAATACGTTCTTCCTCTTCGCCCTCGCCTTCAGCTTCGCTACCAGTGGACGCAGAATCAACGCCTTCCGCCGCTTCTGCTTCTGCTTCTGCTTCTGCTTCTGCTTCTGGCGCACTGACCGGGTCGGTGGGGGCCCAGCGTGTCAACGATTCAGTGACCTCAGGATCATCCACGGGCACATCACCGCCATTAGACGAACCATCAACCTCGCGCCCCAACTGAGCATGCTCGGCGGAAACGGTTGACTGGGCAGAAGTATCCATGCGCGAGGGCGCCTGGCCCCTCTTGATCAACTCCGCCCCTAACACGGCAATCATTGCGCCGTTATCGGTGCACAACGACAGCGGTGGAATGCGCAGGTCCACACCCGCCACGCCTGCACGCTCAACAGCTAAGGCCCGCACTCTCGAGTTTGCCGCCACGCCCCCACCCAGCACCAACCGTGGAACACCGTGTTCGGTGCAGGCATCGATGGCTTTAGCGATCAACACATCGGCGACAGCTTCTTGGAACGATGCGGCCACGTCAGCAATGAGCGCCTCATCGGTGGGATCGCCGTGGGCTTCCCACCACCTCGCCACAGCGGTTTTCAGACCGGAAAAAGAAAAGTTATAGCGGTGTGTGGCTTGGTCTTTGTGTTGGGTCAAGCCTCGGGGGAACGCATATTTGCGCGAATCCCCTGTTCGGGCGACCCGGTCAATTTCTGGACCACCCGGGTAGGGCAACCCCAGCACTCTGGCGACTTTGTCAAAGGCTTCACCGGCAGCGTCGTCGATAGTTTCGCCTAAGACTTCCACACCGTCAACAAGGTCACGAATGAGAAGAAGTGACGTGTGCCCTCCAGAGACCAACAGCGCAACACAAGGCAACTCCAGTTCGCGCCCTTCCGAGCGCAGTAGTTCCACCGCCACGTGACCGACTAAGTGATTGACCGCATAGAGCGGCTTATCGAGAGCTTGGGCCAAACCTTTTGCGGCACCTACACCCACCATTAAGGCCCCGGCGAGACCAGGACCCGCGGTGACCGCGATAGCGTCAACGTCTTCCACCGCAACACCAGCCTGGTCGATGGCTTCTTGCAACACCTGAGGCATCGCCTCTACGTGTGCCCTGGCAGCCACTTCGGGGACAACACCACCAAAGCGGCGGTGTTGTTCCATGGAAGATGACACCACGTTGGCAAGAAGTTGGTCACCCCGGACAATTCCCACCGAGGTTTCATCACAGCTGGTCTCAATTCCCAGCACAAGGGGTGCGTCGCGGTTCATTGCCCGTCCCCTTCAGGTGTGGTGAGTGTGAGGCGCATCACTATGGCGTCAACTCCGTCTGGCTGATAGTAGTTTGGCCGCCGGGCAATCTCCCGAAAGCCGACACTCTCGTAGAGGGCATGGGCGGCGGGGTTATCGGCACGGACCTCCAACAACAATTCCGGCACCCCCTTCGCGGTGGCATACCCCACTAGCTCGTTGAGTATTCGCCTGGCCCAACCAGCGCGGCGATAGTCGGGGTAAATCGCGAGAGTTTGAATGTCGCCTGGGGCGGCCGGCACAGGCACCCGCACTCCCCCATAACCGACCACAGCTGGGCCGTCTTCGAGGACGAGGTAATGAGAAAAGGGGTGCTGTAGCTCAAGCGTGAAGACCTCGGGCGACCACGCATCGGACCCAAAAAGCTCGGCTTCGAGGGCGATCAGCGAATCACGATCGCCCGGCTCATAGGGGCGAACTATCTGGCTCATTGGGGCATCGTCACATCGGGTTCACGCAAATACACCGGCCGAGGCTCTTCCAGATTCTCCCCGCGTGCCTGGAGCGTTACCGCGGCGAGCGCTAAATGGGCGGGGTTCACATTTTCTGCCCTAATAAGCAACGAATCGTGCCAGTGGGTCTGACTGTCGTCAATGTCTTCTCGGGGGATTAAACGACTCAATCCTTCCCGGACACCCAAACCGCCCTGGGGATGGGGGGTGTAGGCCGAGAAGGCCCACTCTCCTCGGCGCGCATCCGTTATCACCGCACTGTCGTGAACTATCGACACCGCAGCAGCATCGTGGCTGTGCACCGGCCACAGCGGCACGGAACGTGCCCAGGCGAAGCTTTGCGCCGCAGCCATCCCGACTCGAAGTCCGGTGAAAGGACCGGGGCCCACTCCCATCACGACCGCGGTGATGTCTTTGGGACCAATTCCTGCAGAGTCCAGCGCTTGTGCAATGAGGGGACCAATAGCTTCGGCGTGGCTCCTGCGATCGAGGGTTTCCGCCACGCTCACCTGCACCCCATCAGAGGTGGTCACAGCTACCGCGGTGCCCGCAGATGAATCAATGGCCAAAATCATTAAGGTCCTCCATCAACGATGTGAAGCGGTGTGGTGAGTGGCCACTTCGAGAGTGAACGCTCAACGTGACGAGGCGTTCCCGGTCATCCTCCATAGGGTCGTCCTCCATCGGCTGATCATCTTCCATCAGGGACGCCCGGGTCTCAATATCGATATCGAGCCACTGGTCGGCGACCCTTTCCACATAGCCCCTACCCCACTCAATCAACACGATGGAATGGTCGTAATCGATATCCAAATCGACTAGTTCTTCCGCATGAGCCAGGCGGTAGGCATCGACGTGCACGAGGGGTGGATGCTCGGCCACGTTCCGGGGGTGAGTCCTGGCCACTACGAAGGTCGGTGAGGCGATCACTCCCTGAACCCCCAAAGCCTGCCCCACACCGCGGGTAAAGGTGGTCTTCCCCGCACCTAATGGGCCGTGGAGGACCACCACATCACCCGCAACAAGCTGTGCCCCGATGCGCCCACCGAGTGCTTCCATCGCCTCCGCGCTGGTTACCGACACCGTGGTCATTGCACCACCCGGGGAACCCTGGAGCCCAACAGGGACACGACTTCATAAGGGATTGTGCCCGATACGGCAGCCCATTCAGCTGCCGAGGGGTGCCCCTCTGTGGGATCCCCCCATAGCACCGCCCATTGGCCCACCTGGACTGGGTGGTCACCCACATCAATCGAAATCTGGTCCATTGAGACACGACCTGCAACCTGAAAACGCTGGTCACCAAGGACGACAGGTCCCGCTGATGAGCCGTGGCGTGGCACACCGTCGGCGTAGCCGAGCGGAATAATCGCCATGGTCGTATCTGACGCTGTGGTGTAGGTGAGGTCGTATCCGACACCGTGCCCAGCGGGAAGCCGCTTCGTCACGATGACTTGCCCCGATAGTCGCATCGCCGGGCGCAGACCCAACGCTTCGTGTTCGGGTGTGAGCGCGAACCCGTAGGCCGCGATACCGAACCGGGCCAAGTCGTACCCGCGTCCGGGTGTTCGAATGGAGCCGACACTGGCCCCCGCGTGGGTGAGTTCTGGCCTCAGGCCTGCATCGTGCAGCACCGCGAGAGCACGCTCGAAGCGCTCCAACTGGGTGTTGTCTGAAGTAGTCGACTCTAAGGACAGGTGGGTAAACACTCCACGCACTCGAATGAGGCCTTGGCGCTCATACTCTTTTGCCCGACTGGCCACAGGTGCCCAGTCGGGCTCCGTGAGGCCGCCACGGCCCATGCCGGAATCAATTTTCAGCTGCACCGTGGCGGGTGTGGCTGTTGTTGCGTGTTTTGCTGCGACATCTAACTGCCAGGGGCTGGAGATCCCCAAGTCGATGCCCACCTGGATCGCTTCCGCCACAGCACTGTCTGGCCCGATGAGCCAGGCGAGGATCGGTGCGTCAATCCCTCCAGCACGAAGGGCGAGGGCTTCGTCGATGTCCGCTGTTCCGAGCCACGTTGCCCCCGCTTCCAACCCCGCACGAGCGGCAGTCAACGCGCCGTGGCCGTAACCATCGGCTTTGACCACCAGCATGCTCTGCGGCGTTGCTGCCCTGGCGTGTAGTGCCTCCACGTTGGCGCTAATGAGGCTCGGCCGAATGAGTGCTTCTCTCATACCCGTGCCTCTTCCAGAGATTCAGCCACCACAAACGCGATGGCCACACCACCATCGTGGCTCAGCGACAGGTGCCACCGATTAATTCCTTTGTGCTGACTGGCACGCTGTGCACCACCAGTGAGAACGAGAGTCGGGGGTGCCTGCGCGGGCCGCTGCACTTGAATGTCGTGCCAACTAAAACCTGGAATGTGCCCCCCAAGGGCTTTCAGTGTGGCCTCCTTGGCGGCGAACCTAGCGGCCAGGGAAGCCGCATTCCCCTCCGGGGCGAGTCCTTCCGTATCGAGGTCGCCAAAGACGCGAGGGCCAAGCGCTGGAGTTCGCTCCAGCGCTCTGGCCATTCGATCAATGTCGACGACATCCACGCCAACGGCAATCACCATCTGCGGTCTACTCCACCGTCACCGATTTGGCCAGGTTTCGAGGCTGATCAACGTCTAACCCTTTCGCCATCGCCAATTCCATCCCAAACAAGTGAAGCGGTATGACAGCCAGTAGGGGTTCAACAAACGTGTGTGCGGGCGGAAGGGCAATCACCTCATCGGCGAACGGCAACACGGCCGCATCGCCGCGCTCTGCCAGCGCAATCACCCGTGCGCCGCGAGCGCGAATCTCTTGAATGTTGGAGACCACTTTGGAGTGTAGCGAGCGGGGGTCTCGCGGGCTTGGCACCACCACGAACACGATTTGGCCGGGCTCGATCAGGGCAATGGGCCCGTGTTTGAGCTCTCCGGCAGCAAAACCTTCCGCATGGATATAGGCAAGCTCTTTAAGTTTCAGTGCCCCTTCCAATGCGATGGGGTAACCGACGTGTCGACCCAAATACAGCACCGAATGGGTATCCGCCATCCAGTGAGCCAATTCATGAATACGCTCACCCGTTTGGACCATCTCTGCCATCTGGTCTGGCGCAGCCAGGAGGGCTTCAGCTAATTCGGCTCGCTCAGCTGCGCTCAGCGCACCTCTGGCTTCACCAAAGGCAAGAGCCAACAGGTAGGTGGCAACCACTTGCGCGGAAAACGCTTTGGTGGAGGCGACAGCAACTTCTGGGCCCGCATGGGTGTAGAGCGTGGCGGTGGATTCGCGGGGAATAGTGGCCCCCTGGGTGTTACAGATTGACACCGTGGTGGCACCCGCTTCGGCCGCGTGGCGCACCGCCATCAGCGTGTCCATCGTTTCTCCCGATTGGCTCACCGACACCACCAGTGTGTGCGCGTCGATTACCGCGTCTCGGTATCGAAACTCGTGTGAGAGTTCCACGGAGGCGGGGATATGTGCCCACTTCTCCATCGCATACGCCCCCAACATGGCGGAGTAAGCCGCAGTACCGCAGGCAATAAACACCACGCGAGTAATCTGTGTGTCGGCGACCACCTTGGCCAGCTCGGGAATATCGATATGGCCTTCAGGGGTAATTCGACTTCGCAGAGTATTGGCCACAGCTTCAGGCTGTTCAGAAATTTCCTTCGCCATGAAACTCGACCAACCGCCTTTTTCGGCGGCGCTGGCATCCCAATCCACGGTGAACTCTTCAGGGTGGACGACATTGCCGTCGAAGTCGGTGACGCTAATCCCTTCAGGAGTAATCGTCACTACCTGGTCTTGACCGAGCGCTACCGCCCGCTGAGTGTGTTCAACAAAGGCTGACACATCGGAGGCCAGGAAGTTTTCGCCTTCACCCAAGCCGACCACTAACGGTGAGTTTCGCCGTGCCCCGACCACAAGACCCGGTTGATCTTGGTGAGTCACCAACAGTGTGAAGGCCCCGTGGAGCTGGTTGGCACTCTGGCGTAGCGCCTCAGTGAGGTCACCGGTGTCCCGGTATTCCTTGGCCACCAGGTGGGCAGCCACTTCCGAATCGGTTTCGCTGATGCAGTCAATACCGTCAGCTCGCAGCGCTTCGGCGAGCGCCTGGTAATTTTCGATGATGCCGTTGTGAATCAGGGCAAGCTTGCCGCCATCGGCCAAATGGGGGTGGGCGTTTAAATCGGTGGGACCACCGTGTGTGGCCCACCGAGTGTGGGCAATGCCGGTGTGACCTTCGCCCAGTGCTTCGATGGTGAGCTGATCGGCGAGTACCTGAAGTTTGCCGGCTTTTTTTGCGGTGTGGATACCACCCACCTCGTCAACAATGGCGACACCGGCGGAGTCGTAACCGCGATATTCCAAACGCTTCAGACCGGCCATTAACACTGGAAGGCTCGCTTGATGGCCGACATATCCGACAATTCCACACATGTGCTCGAGTCTAGGCGATGGCTCCCCAGCCAACCCGGTGGTACTACTGTTGAGGTCATGCCCGCCCGAGAGAGCGCGGAAAACGCTACCCCGTTTGTCGCCTACGACCGAGCCAGTTGGGCCAGCCTCTCCGCCAGAAAACCCTTCACCCTCACGGATGAGGATCTTGCGCGCATCCGCTCGACCGGTGATCGCCTTGACGTAGATGAAGTCACCCAGGTGTATCAACCCTTGGCGGAACTGTTGGGCCTCTACATCCAAGCAACCAGGGACCTCCACCACCACACCAGGACCTACCTAGGTGCAGACACCACCCTCACACCTTTTGTGATTGGGGTTGCCGGCAGTGTGGCGGTAGGAAAATCCACCACTTCCAGGCTGTTGCGGGAGCTACTCAGCGCCCAAGCCCAAACACCCAAAGTGGACCTTGTGGCAACGGATGGTTTCTTGTGGCCCACCAAAGAGTTAGAGCGCCGTGGCATTTTGCACCGCAAAGGTTTTCCTGAAAGTTACGACCGGCGCTCTCTCCTGCGCTTTATCTCCCAGGTCAAAAGCGGCGTCGCGCCGGTGGAAGCGCCCGTCTACTCCCACCTGTTGTATGACCGGCTGGAGGGGGAAACCCAAGTCGTCGACTCTCCCGACGTGCTCATTCTGGAGGGGCTGAACGTCCTCCAACCACCGAGTGGTTCGTCAGCGTTAGCGGTGAGCGACCTGTTCGATTTCAGCATTTATGTTGACGCTCGAACCCGGGATATTGCGACATGGTACGAAGAGCGTTTTCTCGCACTCCAACAGGGAGCCTTTGCTGACCCCCGCAGTTACTTTCACCGCTATTCGAGCTTGAGTGAGCCAGAAGCAAGAGCGGAGGCGCGGCGAATTTGGGCTGAAGTGAACAAACCCAACCTGCAAGACAACATTTCGCCCACAAAACCGCGAGCGTCACTGATCTTGCGGAAAGAAGCCGACCACCGAATCAATACGGTGTTGCTTCGAAAGGTTTAGTGCGCTAACTCTTGGCGCACTACATCAGCAATGTCAGCCGCATACTGCTGGGCGAGTTCTTTGGTGGAGGCCTCCACCATGACGCGCACCAAAGGCTCTGTGCCAGAAGGCCGAAGCAACACTCGACCCGAGTCACCCAAGGAGCGCTCTATGTCAGCAACCCGGTCGCTGACGACCGCATTACCGGTTAGGCCGTTGTGGTTCACCCCTGGCACGTTGACCAGAACCTGCGGGTAGACCTCCATGTCACTCGCCAAGTCGTGTAGGCGTCGACCGCTGTGGATGACTTCGGCAGCAAGGTGAAGTCCGGTGAGGATGCCGTCACCGGTCGTTTGGTGGTTGGCCAAAATGATGTGGCCGGATTGTTCGCCACCCAGCGACAAACCACTCTTGTGGATTTCTTCCAACACGTAGCGGTCGCCCACTTTGGTGTCATGAATAGTGATGCCGTGTTGCTCGAGCAGTCGTCGAAGCCCCAAATTGCTCATCACCGTGACCGCCACAGCATCGCCGGCTAACTCGCCTCGACGTTTCATCGCCAGGGCAAGGATGGCAATCATGCGGTCGCCATCCACCAGTGCCCCCGTGTGGTCCACGGCGAGTGTTCGATCCGCGTCGCCGTCGTGGGCAATACCCAAATCGGCCCCCAACTCCACCACGGCCTCTTGCAGGTTGCCGGGATAGGTGGAGCCGTAACCCTGGTTGATGTTCAAACCATCGGGTTCGGCACCAATCACCGTCACCTCGGCACCGGCATCCCGAAATACTCGGGGTGACACGCCCGCAGCTGCCCCGTGAGCACAATCCAACACAATGTGCAGGCCGTCGAGACGAACAGGAAGCGTCTTGAGGAGCGCCAGGGCGTAACGGTCTTCTGCATCAGCAAAGCGACTAATCCGCCCCACACCTGCACCCGTGGGGCTCAGTGGCTGCGTACCTAAGAACCCTTCGATGCGGTCTTCGACCTCATCGGGCAGCTTGGTTCCCCCAAAGGAGAAAAACTTGATGCCGTTGTCGGGGGCCGCGTTATGTGAGGCAGAAATCATCACCCCAAAATCGAGGCCAGCATCTTTCACCAGCAGTGCCACCGCGGGGGTGGGTAACACCCCCGCATCCAACACATCGATTCCTGAGCTGGCTAATCCTGCCGCTACCGCGTGGGAAAGAAACTGCCCCGACACACGGGGGTCCCTGGCGATGACCGCTTGAGGCCGCAGACCCTTACTGCGCAGGTCATCAGCGTGTCGCCCCTTTGTGAGGACAGACGCTGCCGCTTGGGCAAGTTCAAGCGCCAGCTTCGCCGTCAGGTCTGCGTTAGCGAGACCGCGGACGCCGTCAGTTCCAAAAAGGCGACCCATCGTCTGGTCCGAAGACTCGGACTACCTCTTGGAGTACTGAGGAGCCTTACGAGCCTTCTTCAGACCAGCCTTCTTGCTTTCCTTGACGCGAGCGTCACGGGACAAGAAGCCAGCCTTTTTCAGGTCGGCACGGTTGTTGTCGCGGTCAATCTCATTCAGAGCTCTCGCGATTCCCAAACGCAACGCACCAGCCTGACCGGAGGGGCCACCACCGCTGATGCGTGCCTGAACGTCGTAGCTACCCTGCAGCTTTAACAGGGTGAACGGGTCATTAATCAGCTGCTGGTGCAACTTGTTGGGGAAGTAGTCCTCGAGGGTGCGACCGTTGACGGTGATCACACCGCTTCCGGGGGTGAGACGCACGCGGGCAATAGCCTGCTTGCGTCGACCCACAGCCTGCCCACCAATGGTGAGGGCGGGACGAGGGGCTGCGGTTTCCGCAGTTTCTGGTGTTTCGGTGCTGTAGGTCTCTGGGATCTCAGCCTGGTCGGCGATAGTAGCCATGGTCTAATCCTTTGTGTGTGCGCCGTTACTGGGCGATTTGGTTGATTTCGAAGGGTGTGGGCTGCTGTGCCTCGTGCGGGTGTTCCGGACCGGCATAGACTTTGAGCTTTTTCAGCTGCTCGCGGCCCAAAGTGTTTTTGGGCAACATTCCTCGAATGGCGCGCTCAACGGCGCGAACAGGGTTCTTCTCCAACACCTCGGTGTAGGAGGTGGCGGTCAAACCACCGGGGTAACCCGAGTGGCGGTATTCCATCTTCTGGGCGGCTTTGTTGCCGGTCAGGACCACTTTTTCCGCGTTGACAATGATGACGTAGTCACCCATGTCCATATGCGGGGAAAAAGTGGGTTTGTGCTTACCGCGAAGAACAGTGGCGGCGTGAGTCGCAAGGCGACCCAGGACCACGTCAGCGGCGTCGATTACCACCCAGGAGCGGCGGATATCCGCGGGGGTGGGGCTAAAGGTGCGCGTCATGCGTCATCCCATCGTGTCGAGGTGTTCGTGAATCCCGCTCCGGGGGGAGTTTGTGACAAACATCCCGGTGGAGGGCTCAACCGAGGTGCCAACTTCTTTGGCACCAGCGCTCAACGTTACACGCTGTGGCGGGCAATCTCAATCTGTGGGTTGTTCGCGCTTTGACCTGGTGGCCTCAGCCCTAGTGAAAAGCTCGTCGTCCGGAGGGTATTTCACCTCACACAGCGTCAGACCCTTCGCAGCCATTGTCTTCCAGCTACTGGTCCTCGTCGTGGCATCCCGCAGCGCAACGATCTGTTCAACGCTCAAATCGGCACGGCCCACCGCGACCGCGGCTCCCACCAGCGACCGAACCATGGAGTGGCAAAAAGCATCAGCGATAACGGTGGCCACTAAGACGTTGTCGGCATCACGCTTCCAGGAGAACTGCTGAAGTTCCCGAATGGTGGTTGCCCCAGGTCGGGCCCGACAAAAACTCGCCCAGTCGGCAACGCCACGAAGTGTGTCGCCGAGGGTATTCATTTCCCCGATATCCAAAAGATCCTCAACCCACAGCGTGTGGTCGACCCGGCGGGGGTCTTTTGTGGAATCGGCATCGGCCATTCGATATTCGTAGCGGCGCGAGAGTGCCGAAAAACGCGCATCGAAGCCCGCCGGTGCACGACCCACCGACTGAATCCAGATGGGCGAGGTTTTACCCAGCGCCCCTCGCAGTCGACGGAGGATGTGCTCGTCGCCACCAGCGCGGTTCAGAACAGCCTGTGCTTCATCCGGCAAGTCGGCGTGGCACACCTGCCCGGTGGCATGAACGCCGGCATCCGTGCGACCCGCGACCACGGTGCGCACCTGCTGAAGCTCAGAGTGAAACACCCGAGAAAGGGCAAGCTCGATGTCGCCCTGAACGGTACGCCGGTGGGGTTGGATTGCCCAACCGGAAAAGTCAGACCCATCGTAGGAAAGGTCGATGCGTAACCTGATGCTCACAACGAGCAGTGTAAGCCAGAGGCCAAAGCCACCTAGTTAGGCCTTTTTGTCCTCAGGGGCTTCGTCGGTCGCAGCAACCTCGGCCTCGGCGTCGTCAGAAACAGCCTCATCGGCCGCTTCCGTCTCTGCTGGCGCCTCTTCCGGGGCGTCCGCAGCCGCGTCAGTGCCCTCGGCGTCGTCTGAGACTGCTTCCACGGCCTGGTCCATGTCAACGGATACCGACTCAGTGGTTTCCGCCGCGCCCTCAACCTCAGTAGCGTCCACCTCGGTGGCCTCTACATCAGCGGCAGGAACCGCGGCAGCTGCTGCTTCGCCTGAGGCCTTGGCTTTCTTCGCCGACGGCTTCTTTTCCACCGGATCAAGAATCAGTTCAATGATCGCCATAGGCGCGTTGTCGCCCTTACGGAAACCGGTCTTCACCACACGGGTGTAACCACCTTCGCGGTGCTCAACCAGCGGAGCGATTTCCGTGAACAGCTTGTGCACTGCCGACTTGTCGCGAATCACTGTCATCACCCGGCGACGTGCGTGGAGGTCACCCCGCTTCGCGAAAGTCACCATCCGCTCAGCCAGGGGACGAAGGCGCTTCGCCTTCGTCTCAGTGGTCTGAATACGACCGTGAGTGAATAGCGCAGTCGCAAGATTCGCGAGCATCAGCTTTTCGTGGGCGGGTCCGCCGCCGAGGCGGGGTCCCTTCGTGGGCTTAGGCATGGTGTCTTCCTTGTACTGGTGAGCTGATTATTCTTCGTCGAGGCCGGTGTAGTAGGCGCTACCATCAAAACCGGGCATGGTGTCTTTGAGAGACAGGCCCATTTCGATGAGCTTGTCGCGCACCTCGTCTACCGACTTCTGACCGAAGTTGCGGATGTTCATGAGCTGGTGTTCTGACAACGCCACCAATTCGCTCACAGTGTTGATGCCTTCACGCTTGAGGCAGTTGTAGCTGCGAACCGAAAGGTCCATGCTCTCAATGGGCGTAGCCATTTCGTTGGACATCACTGCCTCAACGGGAGCTGGCCCAATTTCGATACCTTCAGCCTCTGCGTTCAAGTCGCGGGCGAGACCGAAGAGTTCCACCAGGGTACGACCGGCTGAGGCAACCGCATCCCGTGGAGCCATCGACGGCTTGGTTTCGACATCCACGACAAGACGGTCGAAGTCGGTGCGCTCACCGGCACGAGTGGCCTCGACACGGTAGGTGACCTTCAACACAGGCGAGTAGATCGAGTCGACAGGAATCTGACCGGCTTCGGCGTACTCGTTGCGGTTCTGGGTGGCTGACACGTATCCACGACCGCGCTCAATGGTGAGCTCCAGCTCGAAGCTGGCTTTGTCGTTCAATGTCGCGATGTGCAGCTCAGGGTTGTGGATTTCGACACCGGCAGGGGCAGAAATGTCTGCCGCGGTGACGTTACCCGCACCCTGCTTGCGCAGGTAAGCGGTGATGGGCTCGTCGTGCTCACTGGCGACAACGAGGTTCTTGATGTTCAAAATAATTTCGGTGACGTCTTCCTTCACACCCTCCACCGTGGAGAACTCGTGGAGGACACCGTCGATGCGAATGCCGGTTACGGCAGCGCCGGGGATAGACGACAGCAGCGTGCGACGCAAAGAGTTACCGAGCGTGTAGCCAAAACCTGGCTCCAGGGGCTCGATCACAAAGGTCGAACGGTTTTCGGAGAGGGATTCTTCTGCGAGGGTGGGGCGCTGTGCAATGAGCACTATTTGTTTCCTTTCGGCAAAGTGTCCGCTATTTGACACCTATTACGCAATGCGGTTTCACACCGCGGAACATATTGAGTTGTGTTGCGAGGCAGTCCATCCGGATGTCAGGGTGACAACCGGTCAGGCCTCAGACGCGACGACGCTTGGGGGGACGGCAACCATTGTGAGCCTGGGGCGTCACATCGGTAATCGAACCCACTTCGAGACCAGCGGCCTGGAGCGACCGGATGGCCGTTTCCCGACCAGAGCCTGGTCCCTTGACGAAGACGTCAACCTTTTTCATCCCGTGTTCCTGCGCCTGCTTCGCAGCCGATTCGGCAGCCAGCTGAGCGGCGAACGGGGTGGACTTTCTCGAACCTTTGAAACCGACTGCTCCAGAAGAAGCCCAGCTCACTACGCCACCTTGCGGGTCAGTGATCGACACGATGGTGTTGTTAAAGGTTGATTTGATGTGGGCTTGTCCCACAGCAATATTTTTCTTGCCCTTACGGCGCGGTTTGCGCGCGGGGGACGCTTTGGTGGTTGCCATTAATTAACTCCGAAACTCGTTTGCGATCCAGGGAGCCGCTATGCGGCTTTCTTCTTACCGGCGACGGTGCGCTTGGGACCCTTGCGGGTACGCGCGTTGGTTTTCGTGCGCTGGCCGTGCACGGGAAGGCCCCGACGGTGCCGGATGCCTTGGTAGCTGCCGATTTCGACCTTGCGGCGGATATCTGCGGCTACCTCACGGCGGAGGTCACCTTCCACCTTGAAGTGGGTTTCAATGTGCGAGCGCAACGCAAGCAACTCATCGTCGCTCAGGTCCTTCACGCGGGTGTTCGGGTTAATCCCGGTCGCGGCGAGGGTCTCGCGCGCCTTGGTCGGCCCTACGCCGTAGACGTAAGTGAGGGCGACTTCGACCCGCTTTTCGCGGGGAATGTCAATCCCGGCAATACGTGCCATGTGTTTTCTCCAAATGTGGCTGAGAGGTATGTGTCAGATTCGGTGCCCGGGCCTCTCCCCGAGGTGTCCTCCCGTGAGGGATTCGTGAATCTGGCTGGTCTATTGAGTTGTGGTACTGCTATCCCTGGCGCTGTTTGTGCCGGGGGTTGGAGCAAATCACCATGACGTTTCCGTTACGGCGAATAACGCGACAGCGGTCGCAAATCTTTTTGACGCTCGAGCTAACCTTCATTTTTTCTCCTGCTGGCCTCGTACCCGCTCGCGCGGGCCGTTCCTTCTCAGTACCCGCTATTTGTAGCGATAAACGATTCGGCCACGGGTCAGGTCGTAAGGACTCAGCTCCACAATCACACGATCCTCGGGGAGGATACGAATGTAGTGTTGCCGCATCTTGCCCGAAATGTGGGCAAGAACCTTGTGACCGTTGGTCAACTCAACGCGAAACATCGCGTTGGGCAGGGACTCGACAACCGAACCTTCGATTTCGATGACACCGTCTTTGTTGGCCATAGCCTCTTCGTCTACTCGTACTGGTCATGCTGGAGTGGCTGGCTCGAAAGCCAATGACACACCAAAGGACTAGTTTATGCCGAAGTAGCCTCCGGCACAAATCTTGCTGAACTAGTTCACACCGGCTGCCGTGAGGCGAGCCACAATCCGGTCAGTAATCTCATCAATCGGACCGATCCCATCAACGGTGACCAAAAGTCCACGCTGCTGGAAAACTTCAATGAGCGGCGCCGTCTGCTCGGCATACACACTGAGGCGGTGGCGGACAACATCTTCACTATCGTCGCTTCTGCCCTGGTCAATGGCCCTCTGGCGCAGGCGGTTCACCACAACCTCCACATCGGCAACCAGCTCCACCGCCGCGTCGAGCTTGGTGGACTGTGCGGCGAGCATGCCCTCCAGAGCATCAACCTGGGCGGCCGTGCGGGGGTAACCATCGAGGAGGAAACCCTCGGCGCAATCGTCCTGCTTAAGGCGGTCCTGCACAAGGTCGTTGGTTAGTGAGTCGGGGACGTTCTCGCCAGCGTCCATGTAGGACTTGGCTTTTCTGCCCAACTCGGTTTCGTTCTTGACGTTCTCGCGAAAAATATCGCCCGTGGAAATCGCGGGAATACCGAAATGTGCACCTAGTCGTTCCGCTTGGGTGCCCTTGCCGGCGCCCGGAGGGCCAATGAGGAGTAGCCGTGTTCCGTGGCTCACTTCAGGAGTCCTTCGTAGTGACGCTGCTGCAACTGCGAGTCGATCTGTTTCACTGTGTCGAGACCAACTCCCACGATGATCAAAATGCTGGCGCCACCGAAGGGGAAGTTTTGATTGGCGTTCACTGTCGCCAGGGCAATCAACGGGATGAGTGCCACCAGGCCCAAATACAACGAACCAGGGAAAGTAATACGAGTGAGGACATAGTCCAGATATTCCGCAGTCGGCCGACCAGCTCGAATACCGGGAATGAAGCCGCCGTACTTCTTCATATTGTCGGCGACTTCTTCAGGGTTAAACGTGATGGCCACGTAGAAGAAGGTGAAGCCCACAATGAGCAAGAAGTAGACAAGCATGTAGAGCGGGTTATCACCCGATGTGAAGTTGTTTTGAATCCACACCACCCATTCCGATGCCTGCTCGCCGCCCGCACCAGGCTGATTGAACTGGGTCAACAGGGCCGGAAGGTACAGCAGTGATGAGGCGAAAATCACCGGCACAACCCCGGCCATGTTCACCTTGATGGGGATGTAGGTGTTGGTGCCACCAAAGGTTCGGCGACCGACCATACGCTTTGCGTACTGGACGGGCACCCGACGTTGAGACTGCTCAACAAACACCACCAAGGCCATAATGACCAGCCCAATGATGAGCACACCAGCGAAGATTTCGAAACCTTCCGACTGGCCAATGGCCCACAGCGAACCGGGGAATGTCGCCGCAATCGACACAAAAATCAGCAACGACATGCCGTTCCCGACACCGCGCTCGGTAATCATTTCACCCATCCACATGATGAGTCCCGTACCAGCCGTCATGGTGATGACCATCAGCATGATGGCGTACCAGGAGTCGTTAGCCAACAGCTGGTTACATGCCGCAACACCGGAGTTCGCACCAAAAAGAGCGCCACTTCGTGCGACCGTAATCAACGTCGTCGACTGGAGAAGAGCCAAACCAATCGTCATGTAACGGGTGTACTGCGTGAGTTTCGCCTGGCCCGTCTGGCCTTCTTTATGCAGAGTCTCAAAGTGAGGAATCACAACCCTCAACAGCTGGGTGATGATGGCCGCCGTGATGTACGGCATGATCCCCAACGCAAAGATAGACAGCTGTAGTAAGGCGCCACCACTGAAGAGGTTGACCAGTTCGTAGAGGCCCTGGGTTCCCCCGGCACCGGCCAGACACTGCTGAACGTTGCGGTAATCCACGAACGGCGCCGGGATGAACGACCCAAGCCGGAAGACCGCAATGATGGCGATCGTGAACGCGATTTTGCGCCGCAAGTCAGGGGTTCGGAAGATTCTTCCTATGACCTGAAACACATTTGCCTCCCGATGCGGCTTGGCCGCTCACAATGCCCACGAGCCTAGTGGTTTTTGGTTCCCGCCGGCTGGCGGGAACCTGAGGTCACTAGCGGACCTCGCCACCAGCCTTCTCAATCTTTTCCTTCGCAGATCCCGAGACCTTGTCCACGCTCACAGTGAGTTTGACTGCCAAGTCGCCGTCGGCGAGAACCTTGACCTTCTCGTTCTTGCGCACAGCGCCCTTAGCAACCAGATCGGCCACAGTGACGTCGCCGCCCTTGGGGTAAAGCTCCGCAAGTCGGCCCACGTTGACCACCTGGTATTCCACCCGGAACGGGTTGGTGAATCCCCGAAGTTTGGGCGCACGCATCACCGAAGTGAGCTGTCCACCTTCAAAGCCAGGACGAACCTGGTAACGAGCCTTCGTACCCTTGGTTCCGCGACCCGCAGTCTTACCCTTGGATCCTTCACCACGACCCACACGGGTTTTCGCTTTCTTGGAACCTGCTGCAGGACGCAAGTGGTGCAGTTTCAACACCGCTGGACGTGCCACATCGGAAGAAGCAGGCTTCTTCTTCGCAGCAGGCTTTGCCGCAGGCTTGGACGCACCCGATGTGCTCTTGGTCGCCGCCGAAGCAGACGCTTCAGAATCTGAAGCCTTCTTTGCCGCAGGAGCCTTCGTGGTCGCCTTGGCTGCTGGCTTGTCTTCGGCTTTCTTCGCAGCAGTCCCTTTAGCAGCTGCAGGCTTCGAGGAACTTGCCTTCGCAGGAGCAGCCTTTGTCGAGGCAGCCTTTGAGGCCGTCGTTTTCGCTGCAGTGGTCTTCGCTGCCGTGGACTTTGCCGCCGTGGTCTTCGCTGCAGGCTTTTTCGCCGCCGTGGACTTTGCCGCAGTGGACTTTGCCGCAGGCTTCTTGTCAGCGCTGGCTGTTGTTTTCTTTGCAGCAGCTGGCTTGTCAGCCGCAGGCTTCTTGGCAGCCGGCTTTTTCGCCGCCGGCTTCTTCTCTTCAGCCATTAGTCAATCTCCTCCACCGTCACAAGGTGACGGACAGTCTGAACGTATCCGCGGTTTTGCGGGTTATCTGGTCGGATTACTGATTGGCCAATTTTCTTCAGACCGAGGCTGCGAAGAGTTTCGCGCGCCTTAGGCTTCTCGCCAATCCGCGACTTCTTCTGAGTCACTTTGAGATTCTTCGCCATTATTCGCTCCCCTTCTTTGCCGCCAGAGCTTCGGCCTCAGCGCGCACCAGGCGGCCAGGAGCCATCGACTCGAATTCCACACCGCGGCGAGCTGCCACAGCGCGAGGCTCCTCGAGCTGCTTCAAAGCCTCCACTGTCGCGTGAACAATGTTGAGGGTGTTAGAAGAACCCAGCGACTTGCTCAACACGTCGTGGATTCCCGCACACTCCAGCACCGCACGAACGGGACCACCGGCGATAACACCGGTACCTGCTGCCGCGGGACGCAGGAGAACGACGCCGGCTGCTGCCTCGCCCTGAACCGGGTGAGGAATGGTCTGGGATACCCGAGGGACGCGGAAGAAATTCTTCTTCGCCTCCTCGACGCCCTTTGAGATCGCGAGGGGAACTTCACGGGCTTTGCCGTAACCGACACCGACCATGCCGTTGCCGTCACCGACAACAACCAGGGCGGTAAACGCAAAACGGCGACCACCCTTAACCACCTTGGACACACGGTTAATGGTGACTACCCGCTCCAAGAACTGGCTCTTATCACCGGTGTCGCGGGCGCCGCGCTGAGCGTCCGGACGACGCTCACGACTTCCACGACGCTGCTCACGAGGCTCTTCGGCAACCGAGGATCCCGCAACGGGGGCGTCGGTGACAACAGCAGCCTCGGTGGCTTCCGCTTCAGGAGCTTGAACCTCGGGAGCTTGTGCCTCAGCAGCCTGGGCCTCGGGAGCTTCGGCCTCGGGAGCTTTGGCCTCAGTGGCGTCGGTCACGGTTTCTTCCTTCTTCTCGTCGCTCACAGCTCTAATCCACTCTCTCGGGCACCTTCAGCGATAGCGGCCACACGGCCGGCATAGCGGTTGCCTCCACGGTCAAACACCACCGCGGTGATGCCCTCTTTCTTGGCGCGCTCAGCGACCAATTCACCGATCTTGCGGGCCTTGGCGGTTTTATCACCGTCGAAGGAGCGCATGTCGGCTTCCATCGTTGATGCCGAGGCAATCGTGCGACTCTCTTGGTCGTTCACGACCTGAACAAACACGTGACGTGCTGAACGGGTGACCACCAAACGGGGACGCTCGGGGGTGCCGACAATCTTCTTACGCAGGCGGTTATGGCGACGGGCGCGCTGAGCCTGCTTGCTCGAACCTCTAGTTCCCAAAGCCATGATCACTTACCAGCCTTTCCAGCCTTGCGTCGGACGCGCTCACCTTCGTAGCGCACACCCTTGCCCTTATAGGGCTCCGGCTTGCGAAGCTTGCGAATGTTCGCTGCCGCTTCGCCAACAGCCTGCTTATCAATGCCACTGACAGTGACCTTGTTGTTCCCCTCCACGCTGAAGCTCACTCCAGCTGGCGGGTCAACGGTGATCGAGTGCGAGTAGCCCAACGCAAACTCCAGTGACTGTCCCTTGGCGGCCACACGGTAACCGGTGCCGACCACTTCGAGCGTCTTGGTGTAACCGTCGGTCACGCCGATGATTTGGTTGGCAATGAGGCTGCGTGTCAGGCCGTGAAGTGCGCGGGATTCGCGCTCATCATCGGGCCTGGTCACCAAGACTCGGTCATCTTGCAACGTCGCTTCAATCGGGGACGCCATGGTGAGCTCCAGCTCGCCTTTGGGTCCCTTCACGGCAACGTGGGCTCCGTTGATGGCCACCGTGACTCCGGCGGGAACGGGAATAGGAAGTCTTCCAATACGTGACATGTCAGATCACCATACGTAGGCGAGAACTTCCCCACCTACGCCCTTCTGGTTGGCCTCACGGTTGGTCAACAAACCGGAGGAGGTGGACAAAATGGCGATACCCAAGCCACCGTGAACTTGAGGAAGCTCTGTCGACTTGGCGTATACCCGGAGACCGGGCTTGGACACACGAGTGATGCCCACAATGCTGCGCTCACGGTTCTGGCCGTATTTCAGGGTCAGCGTGAGGGTTTTACCCACCCGCTGATCTTCCACGGCGAAGCCAGAAATGTAGCCCTCACGCTCGAGAATTTCGGCGATGTGGGATTTCAGTTTGCTACCGGGCATGCTCACAGAGTCATGGTGAGCCTGGTTGGCGTTTCGCAACCGGGTCAACATATCCGCTACCGGATCTGTCATCGTCATAATGCTGTATTCCTGTCTTCGGCCGGTTTCGACTCCCGGGACACCGGGGCCGACCCATCCGATTTATGGGCCCTTAGGCCTCTTCTACTGTTTTGGTGACGAATGGAAAGCCCAGCGCTTTCAACAGCGCCCGACCTTCATCATCGGTTTTTGCTGTGGTCACGACAGTGATGTCGAAACCGCGGACCCGGTCAATCTTGTCCGGGTTGATCTCGTGGAACATTGACTGCTCGGTCAGTCCGAAGGTGTAGTTACCTGAACCGTCAAACTGCTTGGGAGAGAGTCCCCGGAAGTCTCTAATGCGCGGCAGCGCGAGGTTCACCAGACGGTCAAGAAACTCCCACGCCCGGTTGTTACGAAGGGTCACGTGCGCACCAATCGGCATTCCTTCGCGCAGTTTGAACTGGGCGATGGATTTGCGAGCCTTCGTGACAACAGGCTTCTGGCCGGTGATTGCGGTGAGGTCTGCGACCGCACCGTCAATGACTTTGCTGTCCTTAGCTGCCTCTCCCACACCAGTGTTCACGACCACCTTGACAAGGGTCGGCACCTGGTGGGGGTTAGTGTAACCAAACTCCTGGGTGAGGGCCGCAATGATTTCATTGCGGTAGCGAGCTTTGAGGCTCGGCAGTGCAGTAGTAGTTGTGGTCGACATCAGAGGGTCTCACCTGACTTCTTCGCATAACGAACACGGATGGTCTTTTTAATGCCACCCTTCTCGCCGACCTCTTCGCGGAAGCCCACACGGGTGGGTTTCTTCGTCTTTGGGTCGACCAGGGCCACATTAGAAATGTGGATGGGGGCTTCGTGGGTTTCGATACCACCGGTTTTCGCACCGCGGTAGCTTTGGCCCACTTTGATGTGCTTGGTCACGAAGTTGACGCCTTCGACCAGGACACGGTCCTGATCGGCGAGTACCTCAATGACTTTGCCCGTCTTGCCGCGATCGCCACCGCGCGCTTGGGTTTTACCCGAAATGACCTGAACCAGGTCACCCTTTTTAATCTTGGCCATTGTTAGAGCACCTCCGGAGCGAGCGAGATGATTTTCATGAATCGCTTGTCGCGAAGCTCACGGCCGACGGGTCCAAAGATGCGCGTGCCGCGAGGCTCGCCTTCTTTGTTTTTGATCAGCACTGCGGCGTTCTCGTCAAACTTGATGTACGAACCATCGTGACGACGGGTCTGCTTAACCGTGCGCACGATGACGGCCTTGACGACCTCACCCTTTTTGACGTTTCCGCCAGGGATCGCATCTTTCACGGTCGCGACAATCACGTCGCCCAGTCCCGCATAGCGGCGACCGGAGCCACCGACCACACGGATGGTGAGTAGCTCTTTTGCGCCGGTGTTATCGGCGACTTTAACTCGGGATTCCTGCTGCAACATGACTACGGGGTCCTTTTAGTTGTTGGGGCCTACTTGGCCTTCTCCGCAATTTCCACTAGACGCCAACGCTTGGTTGCCGACAGTGGCCTGGTCTCGGAGATGACCACCAGGTCACCTACACCAGCTTGGTTAGTTTCGTCGTGAGCTTTCACTTTGGAGCTACGACGCACCACCTTGCCGTAGAGGGGGTGCTTAACCCGATCCTCCACCTCAACGGTGATGGTCTTGTCCATTTTGTCGCTTACGACGTATCCGCGGCGCACCTTGCGGTAGCCACGCGACATTTCTTCCGCCTCAGTGGCGGACGCCTTTTGTGCTTCGGTCGCCATTACGCGGTCTCCTCGCTTGCTGCCGCCTCAGCGGTTTCCTTCTCGTCCTTTTTGGACGCCTTCTTTTTGGATGGCACCTCAATCGGAGCGGGGGTGGCACGAATGCCCAACTCGCGCTCACGAATCACGGTGTAGATCCGGGCGATGTCGCGGCGAACCGCTCGCAAACGTCCGTGGTTATCCAACTGGCCGGTCGCGTCCTGGAATCGCAGGTTAAACAGCTCTTCCTTCTGGCGCTTCAGCTCATCCAAGAGGCGCTGGTCCTCAAAGGTGTCCAGCTCTTCTGAACGCAGTTCTTTCGATCCAACAGCCATCAGGCGCCCTCCTCCCGGGAAATAATCCGAGCCTTCAGCGGCAGTTTGTGGATGGCGCGGGTGAGCGCTTCGCGTGCAAGCTGCTCATTCACACCCGAGACCTCAAAAAGCACACGGCCAGGCTTGACGTTGGCGATCCACCATTCCGGTGAACCCTTACCGCTACCCATACGGGTTTCGGCGGGTTTCTTCGTCAACGGGCGGTCAGGATAGATGTTGATCCACACTTTTCCACCACGCTTAATGTGACGGGTCATGGCAATACGCGCGGCCTCAATCTGACGGTTCGTCACATAGGCCGAGGTCATCGCCTGGATACCGTATTCGCCAAAGGACACCTTGGTGCCACCGGTGGCGTGACCGCCCCGCTTGGGGTGGTGCTGCTTGCGGTATTTCAGCTTCCGAGGAATCAGCATGACTAGGCCTCACTTCCGCTTGCCTGGGCTGCGGGCTGGGCTTCGCGCGCGGGGCCGCGTCGGGCGCCGTCACGGCGCTCCGGGCGCTGCGAGCGCTGCTGGGCTTGTTCGCGAGCCAGTTCTTTGTTGGTCAAATCACCTTTGTAAATCCACACCTTCACACCAATGCGACCGTAGGTGGTGCGAGCTTCGTAGAAGCCGTAGTCGATGTTCGCCCGGAGGGTGTGCAGGGGCACACGGCCTTCGCGGTAGAACTCGGAGCGGGACATTTCTGCACCACCCAGTCGACCCGACACCTGGATGCGAACACCTTTGGCGCCAGCACGCTGGGCACCTTGGAGGCCTTTACGCATCGCCCGGCGGAACGCCACACGGGCGCTGAGCTGTTCAGCGATACCTTGGGCAACCAGTTGCGCTTCCGCTTCGGGGTTTTTCACCTCGAGGATGTTCAGCTGGATTTGCTTGTTGGTGAGCTTTTCCAAATCGGCGCGAATGCGCTCGGCTTCGGCACCGCGGCGACCGATCACAATTCCGGGACGGGCCGAGTGGATGTCGACGCGTACCCGGTCACGGGTGCGCTCAATTTCGATGCGGGCAATGCCGGCACGATCGAGTTCTTTCTTGAGGAACTCGCGGATTTTCACGTCCTCAGTCACGAAGTCGCGGTAACGCTGTCCTTTGGCGGTGCTGTCGGAGAACCAACGCGACGTGTGGTCGGTGGTGATTCCCAGACGGAAACCGTAGGGGTTGACTTTCTGACCCATTACTTGCTCACCTTCTGCTTCGCGCCGGCTCGTGAGCCAAGCGACGGTTCATCGGGGGTTGCCAGGACCACAGTGATGTGGCTGGTGCGCTTGTTGATACGAAACGCACGTCCCTGGGCGCGTGGGCGAAAACGCTTCAGCGTGATTCCCTCGTCCACAAACGCTTTGGCGATGTAGAGGTCGGTTTCGTCCAAGAACACTCCGTCGCGATCAGCGATTACCTGGGCGTTAGCAATTGCCGAGGCAACAACTTTGCCGAGGGGCTCACTGACAGCTTGTGGCTGGTGCTTGAGAATGGCGACAGCTTCCACTGCGCGCATTCCACGAATCAGGTTGACGACTCGGCGGGCCTTTTGGGGTGTGACGCGAATTTGTCGCACCCGGGCCATCGATTCCACCATGGTCTTCTCTCCTCTGTGACGCGCGCCTAGCGGCGGCGACCCTTTCTGTCGTCTTTTTCGTGTCCGCGGAACGTCCTCGTTGGCGCGAACTCGCCCAGCTTGTGACCCACCATGGTTTCGGTGATGAATACCGGGATGTGCTTACGGCCGTCGTGGACGGCGATGGTGTGACCGAGCATGGCCGGCACAATCATCGACCGGCGTGACCAGGTCTTAATGACGTTCTTCGTTTTCGCTTCGTTTTGGACGTTCACCTTGTTCAACAGGTGGTCGTCCACGAAGGGACCTTTTTTCAGACTGCGTGGCATGTCTGGCTCCTAGCGCTTCTTACCGGTGGACCGGCGACGGACAATGAGTTTGTCGGAGGGACGGTTGGGCTTGCGGGTGCGACCTTCGGCTTGGCCCCAGGGGCTCACCGGGTGACGTCCACCAGAGGTCTTACCTTCACCACCACCGTGTGGGTGATCGACCGGGTTCATCGCGACACCACGAACAGTGGGGCGGATACCTTTCCAGCGGTTACGTCCCGCCTTACCCCAGTTGATGTTCGACTGTTCGGCGTTACCCACTTCGCCGATGCTGGCGCGACAGCGGGCATCGACGTTGCGAATTTCGCCCGAGGGCAAACGCAGCTGAGCGTAGGGGCCGTCTTTGGCGACGAGTCGCACGGAGGCTCCCGCCGAGCGGGCCATCTTGGCGCCACCGCCGGGGCGAAGCTCGATTGCGTGAATCACTGTTCCCACGGGGATGTTGCGAAGGGGCAGGTTGTTACCGGGCTTGATGTCGGCACCGGGACCCGACTCAACAATGTCGCCCTGCTTGAGTTTCTCGGGCGCCAGGATGTAACGCTTGGTGCCGTCCACGAAGTGCAACAGTGCGATGCGCGCGGTGCGGTTGGGGTCGTACTCGATGTGGGCGACCTTGGCGTTGACGCCATCTTTGTCATTGCGGCGGAAGTCAATCACTCGGTACTGACGCTTGTGTCCTCCACCGATGTGTCGGGTAGTGATCCGCCCCTGGTTGTTACGGCCACCGGTTTTCGGCAGGGGGCGCAACAGAGACTTCTCGGGGGTTGTCCGAGTGATTTCCTGAAAGTCGGACACCGAGGATCCACGACGACCAGGCGTCGTCGGACGGTGTTTACGAATAGCCATTAGTCAGTGTCTCCTTAGCCGACTGCGGTGAAGATGTCGATGGAACCGCTGGTGAGGGTCACAATCGCGCGCTTGGTGTCTTTGCGCTTGCCTTGCCCGAAACGGGTGCGGCGAGTTTTGCCCTGGCGGTTGAGGGTGTTCACACTTCCGACCTTCACATCGAAGATTTTCTCGATGGCGGCCTTGATTTCTGTTTTGTTTGCCTCGGGGTGAACCTCGAAGGTGTACTTCCCCTGATCGATGAGGTTGTAGCTTTTCTCACTCACGATCGGGCGGACAATGATGTCCCGGGGGTCCTTGTTACGGGCAATCTGGTCGACGCTCATTTGGTGGCCTCCTCAGCGGTCACGGCGGTGCCTGACACAAACTGTTCAAACGCCGCTTGGGTGAAGACGATGTCGTCGGAGCCCAACACGTCGTAAGCGTTTAGCTGGTCGGGGTGCAGGGCGTGCACACCGGGAAGGTTGCGCACACTCTTCTGACCGACTTCGTCTTCGCGTCCGACCACAACGAGGACCTTGGGTCCGGGGGCGGTGGCCTTCAACAGTGACGCAGCGGTCTTAGTCGACGGGGTGTCGCCCAAGCCGAAGTTCTTGACCACGTGAAGGCGTTCTGCGCGAGCACGATCGGAGAGTGCTCCAAAGAGTGCCTGACGGATCATCTTCTTGGGTGTGCGCTGTGCGTAGCTGCGGGGCGTGGGGCCGTGTACGACTCCACCACCACGGTGTTCGGGGGCGCGGATCGAACCCTGACGGGAGCGACCGGTTCCCTTCTGCTTGAACGGCTTGCGACCGGAACCGGCCACTTCACCACGGTGCTTCACTTTGTGAGTTCCCTGGCGTGCGGCAGCAAGCTGGGCAACGACGACCTGGTGAATTAGTGGCACGTTGGTTTGCACGTCGAACATGTCGGCGGGCAGGTCAACAGAGCCGGACTTTTTACCGGTCGCGTCGAGGACGTCGATGGCACTCATGCTCAGGATCCCTTCCGGGCGTTACGAACAAAAACGAGGCGACCCTTTGGGCCGGGGACAGCACCTTTGATCAGGAGCAGGTTGCGCTCAGCATCGACCCGCACCACGGAGAGATTCATCACGGTGACGCGTTCGTTGCCCATACGACCGGCCATGCGCATTCCTTTGAACACGCGTGACGGGGTGGCAGAGGCACCGATTGAACCGGGCTTTCGGTGGTTGCGGTGAGCACCGTGTGAGGCGGAAACGCCCTTGAAGTTGTGACGCTTCATCACACCGGCGGTACCTTTACCTTTGCTGGTACCGACCACGTCGACAACCGCGCCAGCCTCGAACGCCTCAGCGGTCAGCTCTTGGCCCACTTCATAGCTGGAGGCGTCGGGGGTGCGGATCTCGGTGATGTGGCGACGAGGAGTCACTCCGGCCTTCTCAAAGTGGCCTTTGAGTGGCTTGGTCACCTTGCGAGGGTCGATGGCGCCAGCAGCGATCTGAATGGCGTCGTAGCCATCGTTGTCGACGGTGCGGATCTGGGTGACCACGTTGGGGCTCACCTCAATGACGGTGACGGGAACGACATTGTTATTGTCGTCCCACACCTGGGTCATGCCGAGCTTCTTGCCCAGCACGCCTTTGGTTGCAGTCAGAGTAGACATAGTCGTTTCCCTACAGCTTGATTTCGATGTTGACGTCCGCGGGCAGGTCGAGTCGCATCAGCGAGTCGACTGCCTTCGGGGTGGGGTCAATGATGTCAATGAGGCGCTTGTGTGTGCGCTTTTCAAAGTGCTCTCTCGAGTCTTTGTATTTGTGGGGAGAGCGAATCACCGTGACGATGTTTTTCTCCGTGGGAAGGGGCACTGGGCCCACTACGGTGGCACCGGCTCGCGTCACAGTGTCGACGATTTTTCGCGCCGAAACGTCCAGACCTGCGTGGTCATACGACTTGAGTCGAATGCGGATTTTTTGTCCCGCCATGGTGTTCTTCCTTCTTTTTCACACGCCAGAGGCACTGAGCCCCTGACGTTCCCACCGGCCTGCCGCACGCGGCAGTCCGATTGACATCACTGTGTGTATTTCAACGGGTTTGGAACACAGTCCAAACCACTCCCCAGCCACCCGCACGAAACGGGAGCCCGAAGTGACGATGAGAGTTCTGCTACCCGCGGCCTAGAGCGTATCTATGCACTGCCTGGCAGTGAGCGCTACAAACGCAGCGCGTGTTGAACCTCGCTAACTCTGCCACACCCGGGTATTTCCCGCAACCCGGGCGTGTCGGATTTGTTACCCTCTGCTGTCTCCGGAGGAAATATCTGCCCTGACAGGCCTCGCAACAGGTGGGTGGTGGCGGATCGAGTGTTCCCGACCCAAAAAAGATAGCCGTCTTCGGACGCCCCGGGCTGCCTCACCACCTCACCTCCCCTGATTCCTGACCGCGCAGGGCGATCTCGAAACCCAGTGCCTGGAGGACATGGAAAAGACGGTTAGCTTCCACGGTGGGTTTCCCGGCTTCCACATCAGCGATAAATGACCGTGACACTCGCGCTTTCGCCGCAAGGGCTTGCTGGGTCAGTCCTTCACTGTCTCGAAGCTCGCGCACAACAGCCGCCAGTTCGCGCATGCTGTACATCGCGCCTCCTCTTGTCGCCGTACGAAGACAATTAAAGAATGTGTGCGTACGGCGGCAATAGCCTCCGTCGGTGGCGGGGGCCCGCAGTTAGCGCGAAGGCCTCGACATACCCACGCGCGACCAGGCAGTCAGCAGGCGCTCCATGGGGCCCTGCGTGGCCCAGCGCAACCACAGCGTGGCGCCCAGGGCGAGCAGCAGGGTCACCCCCACCGCAATCACGACCGCCGACCAGTAGGGCACCTCTTGGTAGAGGCCAAGCCCCCAACCGCCAAAGATCACACTCAAAATGACCGACTGGCCCAAATACACCGTGAGGGACATTCGGCCCATGCGGCCCAGCCATCCCAAGACTGTGGGTTTCGCCCTGACGAGCGTCAACACAAGCCCCACATAACCGACACTGAGCAGTGGCGCGGCGAGGAAGCTTCCAAAGAAGGACCCCAACTCCACGGCTGTGGAGGGCGCAGCAGAGAGAGTGTTGGCCAACCACAGCCCGCCAAAGAACAACTGCAGGCCCAGGCCAAGGCCCAGACCCCAGCCCATCATTCCTCGCAGCGTGTGCGCCGCCAGGCCATTGGACGTGAGGGCACCGGCGCGGGCGGCGAGCACGCCGGCTAAGAAGGCCACGAAGGTTAAGGCGCCCTGGAAGGCGACGAGCAGGATCGCTTCCGAGAACCAGAAGTCAAAACGGGCAGGAATCGACGCCAGGTAGTCGCCGGAGAGCACGGTGGATTCGTAAACCTTCGCGGCCTGTGACGTCTCACCCGCCGCACTGAATCCCTTCGCCTCGACTGACCAGACCAGAGCGATAACAGCAACAGAGAAGAAGGCGAACGCCCCATAAATCCAGGCCATCCACCGCCTAATGACCTTTTCGCTGCGGCCATAGAAAGCCAGCAACACTATGCCCAGCAGCCCATAAAGAAAGAGGATGTCGCCGATGAAGAGAAAACTTGCGTGGGCAACACCGAGGATCACTAAGCCAGCGCTTCGCCACCACCAACGTCGGCGCCCTGTCTCCAGGTTTCGCAACACATAGTGGGCGCTATAGCCAAACAGGAAAGAAAAGATGAGGTAGAACTTGCCCTGGGCCAACACAAAAACCAGAAAGGCCGCAATAGCGTCCCCGGTGGACAAGAGGGTGGAAGCAGTCGGCCCAGAATCTACTGAGTGGGAGAAGTAGGCCACATTGACCAGGATGATTCCCCACAGGGCAAAACCTCGAAGGACATCAGGGCCAATGTCGCGCGTTTTCTGACTCACAGTTGAACCTTTCGTCGGCGAATTCCAAGGGCGAGAGTTAATGACGGCATCAGGAGAATCTGGGCGAGTACGAACCAGATGAGGGCGTTGACTTGCGGCCAACTGATGCTGAAGCTCGCCGCGGGGGCGCCTGAGCGAATCTCCACAATCGACCAGACAAGCAACGCTCCCGCAATCAACCCGAAGACACCGGCCAGTACACGATAGGCCAAGAGGTAGGTTCGGTTCCTGATCGCAATCAGGCGCTCGTCAAGCGCTTCATCGGGCGCAACGGTGACGAACCTCACCACTCGACGCAACAAAAACCACGTCAGGTACACACTGCCCACGAACGCCACCGGCACCAACCCGATGGGGTCTTCGACAAACCACACCAGCACGGGGGCAACGAACAACACCACCACCGCCAACGCGATGACGGCCCCGAGGCCAAAGGGTGTGCGCAGCCCATCCCACCGTGTATCGGCAAGCCCCCTGGCGATGTGTTGGCGATGCGCCGAATCACCGACTCGTGCAGCTTCGGAGAAGTGCTTTGGGTTTCCCGTCACGATCTTTTCTCCTTTGCACCGCGGGCAGGCGCTGGATTCGAGGGAGAGCGGTCCAGCCAAAAGACGTCCTCCACGCCAACCTCTAAGGCTCCTGCAATCTTGAGGGCCAATTCCAGGCTGGGGTTATATTCGCCTCGCTCGAGGTAGCCCATGGTTTGGTAATGGACGCCGACAATGTCGGCGAGGTCGCTCCGAGAGAGGCCTCGGCCATTCCGGGCCTGTTCGATCCGGTTCACCACGGGAGCAGTCTCGTCTTTAGATGGCCTACTCACACCTAGTAGCATAAATGCTATCTAGCAATAATGCAACATTTTTCGGCTGCGCAAACGACGAAGGCCCCGGGGTTTCCCCGGGGCCTTCGTGTGAAGCGGAAACTACTTGATGACCTTGGTCACCGTTCCGGCACCCACGGTACGTCCACCTTCACGAATAGCGAAGGAGAGACCTTCCTCCATGGCGATGGGCTGAATCAGCTCCACCTTCATGTCGGTGGTGTCGCCGGGCATGACCATCTCGGTGCCCTCGGGCAGCGAGATGACGCCGGTGACGTCGGTGGTGCGGAAGTAGAACTGCGGACGGTAGTTCGTGTAGAAGGGGTTGTGACGCCCACCCTCGTCTTTTCCGAGGATGTAGGCGGTTCCTTCGAACTCGGTGTGAGGAGTCACAGATCCGGGGACCACGACAACCTGACCGCGCTCGACATCTTCACGCTTGGTACCACGCAGCAACAGACCACAGTTCTCGCCAGCCCACGCTTCGTCGAGCTGCTTGTGGAACATCTCGATTCCGGTGACGGTGGTCTTCTGAGTGTCGCGGATACCCACGATTTCGACGTCGGAGTTGATCGACAGCGTGCCACGCTCGGCACGGCCGGTCACAACAGTTCCACGTCCGGTGATGGTGAAGACGTCCTCGATGGGCATCAAGAACGGCTTGTCCTTGTCACGCACGGGGTCGGGAACGTTGTTGTCCACGGCGTCCATGAGCTCCATGATCTTGTCGCCCCACTCCTGGTCGCCCTCGAGGGCCTTCAGAGCGGAGACGCGAACCACGGGGGCGTTTTCGCCGTCGAAGCCCTGGCTGGAGAGCAGCTCACGAACCTCGACCTCGACGAGCTCGAGGATTTCCTCGTCGTCGACCATGTCGGACTTGTTCAGCGCGACCAAGAGGTAAGGAACACCCACCTGCTTGGCGAGCAGAACGTGCTCGCGAGTCTGAGCCATCGGGCCGTCAGTGGCGGCAACCACGAGGATTGCTCCGTCCATCTGAGCCGCACCGGTGATCATGTTCTTGATGTAGTCGGCGTGGCCGGGGGCGTCAACGTGTGCGTAGTGACGCTTGTCGGTCTCGTACTCGACGTGCGAGATGTTGATGGTGATACCACGCTGCTTCTCTTCCGGAGCAGAGTCAATGGACGCGAAGTCACGCGACACGTTGACGTCTGACGGATGACGGTCAGCGAGCACCTTGGAAATTGCAGCGGTCAGAGTGGTCTTGCCGTGGTCGACGTGACCAATCGTTCCGATGTTTACGTGCGGCTTGGTCCGCTCGAACTTGGCCTTAGCCACTTGGTCCTCCTCAGGACTTCG
Organism: Pontimonas salivibrio; assembly: GCF_002950575.1. Lineage (NCBI taxonomy): Bacteria > Bacillati > Actinomycetota > Actinomycetes > Micrococcales > Microbacteriaceae > Pontimonas > Pontimonas salivibrio. The sequence continues at coordinate 288,172 of NZ_CP026923.1, read as the reverse complement.
GTGTTTGAATCAGTTGCTCCGACTCAAACAGGATCGGTTGTATTGATAATGCAAGGCTCGGCGAGCCTATTCGCTCGGGCTTAGTCTCCCTTGCCCTTCTGAATAATCTCGTCGGCCACAGCCTTCGGGACTTCAGCATAGGAGTCAAAGACCATGGAGTACACGGCGCGGCCCGAAGTTTTCGAGCGCAAATCACCAACGTATCCAAACATCTCCGACAACGGTACGAGGGCGCGCACAACTTTAATGCCGGTCGCATCCTCCATGCTCTGCACATGCCCACGCCTGGAGTTCAGGTCGCCGATGACGTCTCCCATGTATTCCTCAGGAGTACGCACCTCGACGGCCATCACTGGCTCGAGCAGTGCAGGGTTTGCCTGTCTCGCGGCCTCTTTAAAGACCATCGATCCAGCAATCTTGAACGCCATTTCTGACGAGTCGACGTCGTGGTACTGACCGTCGAGGAGGATTGCTTTAACCCCCACGGTCGGGTACCCCGCCAAAACACCTACCTGCATGGCGTCCTGGATTCCGGCGTCAACGGATGGAATGTATTCACGAGGAATACGTCCACCAGTGACCTTGTTCTCAAACTCGTAACTGGTCTCCGGGGTGACTTCGAGAGGCTCGAGACTGATCTGCACCTTCGCGAACTGACCCGAACCACCGGTCTGCTTCTTGTGGGTGTAGTCGTACTTCTCAACTGTCCGACGAATCGTTTCGCGGTAGGCAACCTGGGGCTTACCCACGTTGGCTTCCACGTTGAACTCACGCTTCATCCGGTCAACGAGGATGTCCAAGTGCAACTCGCCCATGCCTTTAATGACGGTCTGGCCCGTTTCCGGGTTCAACTCGGTGCGGAAGGTGGGGTCCTCTTCGGCAAGCTTCTGGATGGCCAAAGAGAGCTTCTCCTGGTCAGCCTTGGTCTTCGGCTCAATGGCCACCTCGATGACGGGCTCAGGGAAGGTCATTGATTCGAGAATCACTGGGCTCGCCGGGTCACACAGGGTGTCGCCAGTGGTGGTGTCTTTCAAACCAATGACGGCGTAAATGTGACCGGCGGACACGTAATCGACCGGGTTTTCCTTGTTCGAGTGCATCTGGAAGATTTTTCCGATGCGCTCTTTTTTACCCTTAGTCGAGTTGATGACCTGGGCGCCCGATTCGATGGATCCCGAGTAGACGCGCACGTAGGTGAGCCGTCCGAAGAAGGGGTGCACGGCAACTTTGAACGCCAGCGCTGCAAACGGCTCGTTGGAGTCAGGCTTGCGCGTGATGATGGTGTCTTCGTCGTTGGCCTTGTGACCTTCAACTTCGGGGACATCCAACGGCGAAGGCAAGTAATCGACTACGCCGTCCAACATGGGCTGCACACCGCGGTTCTTAAACGAGGAACCACACAGGATGGGGTAGGCCTCGCCGGCAATGGTCAGCTGGCGGATGCCCGCTTTCAATTCCGGAATCGAGATTTCTTCCCCACCGAGGTACTTCTCGAGCAGCTCTTCACTCGCTTCAGCAACGTCTTCGACAAGCTTCGCGCGGTACTCCTGAGCTTTCTGGAGCAACTCTTCAGGAATTTCCCGGGTCTCATATTGAGCACCAAGGGTCACATCACCCTTAGAGTCACCGGGCCACACTTTGGCCTTCATTTCGACCAGGTCGATCACTCCGAGGAAGTCTGATTCAGCACCGATAGGCAGCTGAATCACCAGAGGTTTTGCACCCAGGCGCTTGATGATGGTGTCGACGGTGTAGTAGAAATCCGCACCCAGCTTGTCCATCTTGTTGACGAAACAAATACGGGGAACGTTGTACTTGTCGGCCTGGCGCCACACCGTTTCCGACTGGGGCTCCACACCTTCTTTACCGTCGAACACTGCAACGGCACCGTCGAGAACACGCAAGCTGCGCTCCACCTCGACGGTGAAGTCAACGTGTCCGGGGGTGTCAATGATGTTGATCTGGTGGTTATCCCAGAAGCAGGTTGTTGCCGCGGACGTAATCGTAATTCCGCGTTCCTGCTCTTGAGCCATCCAGTCCATGGTGGCGGCACCGTCGTGGACCTCGCCGATTTTGTGCGAAATACCCGTGTAGAACAGGATTCGCTCGGTGGTCGTTGTTTTTCCAGCATCGATGTGGGCCATGATGCCGATGTTGCGGACCTTGTTCAGGTCGGTTAGCACGTCCTGTGCCACAGTGCTCCTCCGGGAGGGTTGTAGGGGTGTGGTGGTTACCAGCGGTAGTGGGCGAAGGCCTTGTTGGATTCGGCCATCTTGTGGGTGTCCTCGCGACGCTTCACGGCGGCACCGAGGCCGTTTGATGCGTCGAGAATCTCGTTGGTCAAACGCTCAGTCATCGTCTTTTCACGACGTGAGCGGGCATAGCTAACCAACCAGCGCAGCGCCAGGGTGTTCGCCCGGTGGGGCTTCACCTCGACGGGTACCTGGTAGGTCGAACCACCCACGCGGCGTGAGCGAACTTCGAGGGTCGGGCGGACGTTGTCGAGCGCTTTACGCAACACTTCAACAGGCTCCTGGCCGGTCTTCGCCGAGACGCCTTCGAGGGCGCCGTAGACGATTCCCTCAGCCAGACCTTTTTTACCCTGGACGAGAATCTTGTTGACCAGCTGCGTGACAACTGGGGAGTTGTATACCGGATCGGCAACAACGGGACGCTTGGGTGCGGGACCTTTTCTTGGCATTACTTCTTCGCTCCATAACGGCTACGGCTCTGCTTACGGTTTTTCACTGCCTGGGTGTCGAGCGAACCACGCACGATTTTGTAGCGCACACCGGGGAGGTCTTTCACACGTCCACCGCGAACGAGCACCATCGAGTGCTCCTGCAGGTTGTGGCCCTCACCGGGGATGTAGGCGGTCACTTCCGTACCGTTGGAAAGCTTCACACGAGCGACCTTGCGAAGCGCAGAGTTAGGCTTCTTCGGGGTCGTGGTGTACACGCGGGTGCACACACCGCGCTGTTGGGGGTTTCCCCGCAATGCTGGCGCCTTGGTCTTAGAGACCTTCGGCGTGCGCCCTTTGCGCACCAGCTGTTGAATCGTTGGCACAATGAACTCCTTGTTATCTGCTCTGCACGGTGACAGTGTGATGGTTTTCCCCGACGCGTGACGGATGTGTCACACCCCAGGCGACATCGAACCGAAAGCCCTCCGGTTGGAAGGCTGACGATATGCCGTGGGGGCCGCAATCCAGCACTTTCATGCCGTTTCGCTTACCCTTTTGTGACGTTCGCGACCCGATACCTAGCGGCCCCGTATTCCGGGCACACGCTGCGGGCGTGCCAACGAACACACAATCGCCCAGACTACTGCCCCCAGCGCTAAGGGTCAAGTGACCATCCCCCCATTCCCCGCCCCCACACTGGCCAACACCACTAACCAGGCCATCACCATGTAGGGCCCGAATGCCAACATGTCGTTGCCTTTGAGGACTCGGCGGCTGATAAGCCACAGCGCGTGTAACCCACCGACTACGAAGGCGAATGCCAACCAGGGCCCCACCAAACCCCAATGATGAATTCCCAAGTGCAGGGAAAGGACCGCACCGAGCTTCACATCCCCAAAGCCCAAAGGGTGCCCCGGCGCTTCCGAGAGGAGCCACAACACAAGAACGGTGATCGCCATCGCGAGCCCGGCAGAGTGAGCTGCGGGGGTGACCTCCTGGGTTGTGCCCAGTAGCATCAGGGCCAATGCGCTGACACCAAGGGCAGGCAACGTCCAGGCGTCGGGGAGCCGGTGGGTGAACTGATCCCACCAGGTGAGCCGAAAGAGGACGGGCACCAGCAGAATGTTTCCCAGAAAAAACAGAACCACCCGGGAACCCTAATGAGATATCAGGGACCCGGGTGGGCCGTTTTCCACAGGGTTAGCTGTAGTTGTCTTTCTGAGTTCCGTCTTCGGTGCTAAACGCTTCGAAGTCAACAAACGACAAGTCGTCTGCCGATCCGAACGCGTCGTCTTCGCTGAAGAGGCGCGCGGGGTAGTGCTCCGCCCTGGCTTCTTCGGTGGGCTCCACCTGAATGTTGCGGTAGCGCGACAGTCCCGTTCCGGCAGGAATGAGCTTTCCGATGATGACGTTCTCTTTGAGGCCCACTAGCGGATCGCGCTTTCCTTGCATGGCCGCTTCGGTGAGGACCCGTGTGGTCTCCTGGAAGGAGGCCGCGGAAAGCCACGATTCGGTTGCCAGTGACGCTTTGGTGATTCCCATGACTTCCTGACGCGCGGAGGCAGTCTTCTTGCCTTCGGTCAGTGACTCACGGTTGATTTGGTTGTATCGGGTGCGATCCACCAGTTCACCGGGCAACAGCCTCGTTTCACCGTGATCCACAACGGTGACCTTGCGCAGCATTTGGCGCACGATGACCTCAATGTGCTTGTCGTGGATCGGCACACCCTGGGACCCATACACACCCTGAACTCCGCCGACCAAGTGCTCCTGCACCGCGCGGACACCCTTAACCCGAAGAACTTCCTTCGGGTCGACAGGGCCTTCGTGCAGTTGAGCACCCAGTTCCACGTGGTCGCCGTCGGCAACCAGCAAGCTCATGCGCTTCGAGACAGTGTGCAAGACCTCTTCGTCGCCGTTATCCGGAGTGAGGGTGATCTTGTACTGGGTGTCAGTCTCTTCAATGGAGATCCGGCCATCAGCTTCCGCAATGGGGCTTGCACCCTTGGGGGTACGCGCTTCAAACAACTCCGCCACCCGGGGAAGACCCTGGGTGATGTCGTCGGCAGAAGCGGAACCACCGGTGTGGAAGGTACGCATGGTGAGCTGGGTTCCCGGTTCACCAATCGACTGGGCGGCGATAATTCCGACCGCTTCACCGAGGTCAACCGCGGTACCACTGGCGAGCGAGCGACCGTAGCAGGCCGCGCACACACCGACGTGCGATTCACAGACCAATACAGAGCGCACCGAAATCTCGTGCACACCGGCTGTGACCAGTTCGTCGATGAGCACATCGCCCACGTCGGCACCCGCTTGTGCGACGACGGTGCCTTTGGCATCGACGGCGTCCTGAGCGAGGTTCCTGGCGAACACTTCGTTTTCGACGTTGTCCGAGCGCACCCAGCTACCTTCGCTGTCTTGGTGAGCGATGGGGAACGTAATGCCCTTGGTGGTGCCACAGTCTTCTTCGCGAATGATGACATCCTGCGACACGTCGACGAGTCGACGGGTCAGGTAACCGGAGTCAGCAGTACGAAGAGCGGTGTCGGCAAGACCCTTTCTCGCACCGTGTGTCGCGATGAAGTACTCGGCCACACTGAGGCCTTCGCGGTAGCTGGAAATAATCGGACGGGCAATGACCTCACCACGGGGGTTGGACACCAGTCCACGCATACCGGCGATGTTTCCCACCTGCAGCCAGTTACCACGAGCACCAGAAGTCACCATGCGGTTAATCGTGTTGCCCTCTTCGAAGACCTCACGCATCGCATCGTTCACTTCTTTGGTGCCCGCACTCCAGAGTTCCACGAGTTCACGACGACGCTCCTGGTCAGAAATCAGACCCTTTTCAAACTGTGCGTCGACCTTTGCCGCCTGCTTTTCATACTTGGCAACAATGGCGTCCTTCTGCGGAGGACGCGGGACATCGCTCAACGCGACGGTCACACCGGAGCGAGTGGCCCAGTGGAAGCCGGCGTCTTTGATCTTGTCCAGGGTGTCCGCCACAACCACTTTGGGGTAGCGCTCAGCCAAGTCGTTGACCAACTCGGATACCCGCGACTTGTCAATGACGGCTTCCACCCAGTAGTAGTCCTCGGGAAGAAGTTCGTTGAACAGTGCACGACCGAGAGTGGTTTCCCGAATCATGGTCGAACCTTGGACGAATCCTTCTGGCTGCTTCCGCGGCGAGAGGTGAACGTTCTCGATACGAATTTTCACCACAGAGTTCAGGTGAAGCTCGCCCCGGTCCATCGCCATGATGGCTTCAGCGACCGACGAGAACATGCGGCCTTCGCCCGCGGCCTCTTTGCGCACCGAGGTCAAGTGGTGCAGACCAATGATCATGTCCTGGGTGGGCACGGTGACGGGGCGACCGTCGGAGGGCTTCAGGATGTTGTTCGAGGCCAGCATCAACACGCGGGCTTCTGCTTGCGCTTCCACGGAGAGTGGAAGGTGAACAGCCATCTGGTCACCGTCGAAGTCAGCGTTGAACGCCGCACAGACCAAGGGGTGAAGCTGAATCGCTTTACCCTCGACCAGTTGTGGCTCAAACGCTTGAATACCCAGGCGGTGAAGCGTGGGGGCGCGGTTCAGCAACACGGGCCGCTCACGAATGATCTCTTCCAACACGTCCCAGACCTCGGGGCGTGAGCGCTCCACCATGCGCTTGGCGTTTTTGATGTTGCTGGAGTGCCCAATGTCCATCAGGCGCTTGATCACGAAAGGCTTGAACAGCTCCAACGCCATCAGTTTGGGCAAACCACACTGGTGCAGTCTCAGCTGCGGACCGACCACAATGACCGAACGGCCCGAGTAGTCCACGCGCTTACCCAACAGGTTTTGGCGGAAACGACCCTGCTTGCCCTTCAGCATGTCGGAGAGGCTCTTCAGGGCACGATTGTTGGTTCCCGTGACGGGACGACCACGACGACCGTTGTCGAACAGGGCGTCAACGGCTTCCTGCAGCATCCGCTTTTCGTTGTTCACGATGATCTCGGGTGCACCGAGGTCAAGCAGACGACGCAGACGGTTGTTGCGGTTAATCACGCGGCGGTACAGGTCGTTGAGATCGCTGGTCGCAAAGCGACCACCGTCCAGCTGCACCATGGGGCGAAGCTCCGGTGGGATCACCGGGACAACTTCCAACACCATGGATGCCGGTGAGGCACCCGTTTGGAGGAAGGAGTTCACGACCTTCAGGCGCTTAATCGCACGGATCTTGCGCTGGCCTTTACCGTTTTGGATTTCGTCGTGCAGAATGTCGGCCTCGGCCTGAAGGTCGAAGTCTTCGAGGCGACGCTGGATGGCTTCGGCACCCATGTGGGAGTCGAAGAACATTCCGTAGCGGTCCTGGACGTCCTGGAAGATGGCGTCTTCAGCTTTCAGGTCACCGACCTGCAAGCTGATGAACTCTTCCCACACCCGCTCGAGGTGTGCGATGTCGTCGTCGTAGCTTTTGCGGATTGACGCCAGCTCTTTCTTCCCGGCATCGTCGGCACGGCGCTTCTGGTCGGCTTTTGCCGCCGCGGCTTCCAGTTCAGCCAGTTCCTGTTCCAGCTCGGTCATGCGCTCAGCGAGTGCTGCGTCGCGCTCTTTTTCGAGCACACCAATTTCTTGGCGGAGTTCTTTTTCCAGTTCGGGCTTTTCGCGGTGACGGGCGTCAGTGTCCACCCGAATGATCATGTACGCGGCGAAATAAATGACCTTCTCAAGGTCTTTCGGTGCCATGTCGAGCAGGTAACCCAAACGGCTGGGCACACCCTTGAAGTACCAAATGTGGGTCACAGGGGCAGCCAGTTCGATGTGGCCCATGCGCTCACGACGCACCGAGGACTTGGTGACCTCTACGCCACAGCGCTCACAGACGATTCCTTTGAACCGGACGCGCTTGTACTTGCCACAGGCACACTCCCAGTCCCGCGAGGGGCCGAAAATCTGTTCACCGAAGAGACCATCCTTTTCCGGCTTCAGCGTCCGGTAGTTGATGGTTTCGGGCTTTTTCACCTCACCGTAGGACCAGCCGCGGATGTTCTCCGAGGTGGCCAAACCGATGCGGATTTCGTCAAACGTGGTTGCTTCCAGCACGCTATCTACCTTCTATTTCGACTTCGTGAAAAACGGGACCGGATTAGATTTCGTCGATGCTCGACGATTCAAACCGGGTGGAAATGTTGATGCCGAGTTCTTCGGCAGCGCGGTAGAGCTCGTCGTCGCTGTCTTTCAGCGACACGGCTTGACCGTCGGAGGCGAGCACTTCGACGTTGAGACACAGTGACTGCATCTCTTTCATCAGCACCTTGAAGCTCTCCGGAATACCAGGCTCCTGGATGTTCTCGCCCTTCACGATGGCTTCGTAGACCTTCACACGGCCCAAGATGTCATCGGACTTGATGGTGAGGAGCTCCTGCAGTGCGTAGGACGCACCGTAGGCTTCCAGCGCCCACACTTCCATCTCCCCGAAGCGCTGACCACCGAACTGAGCTTTACCACCGAGGGGCTGCTGAGTAATCATCGAGTAAGGCCCGGTTGAGCGAGCGTGAATCTTGTCGTCGATGAGGTGGTGGAGCTTCAGGATGTACATGTAGCCCACACTGATCGGGTCCGGGAATGGTTCACCTGAGCGGCCATCGAAAAGCATGGCTTTACCCGAAGCGCCAATGAGCTGTGTGCCATCGCGGTTGGGTTTGGTGGACTCCAAGAGACCCACAATTTCCTCCTCGCTAGCACCGTCGAACACCGGTGTCGCTAGCTTGGTTCCGGGGTCGACCTCTTTGAACTCAGCGGGTAGGTTCTTTGCCCACGCTGGGTTTCCAGAAATCTTCCACCCTTGACTGGCCACCCAACCGAGGTGGATTTCCAGCACCTGTCCCACATTCATACGGCCGGGAACGCCCAGCGGGTTCAAGATGATGTCGACGGGTGTGCCATCTTCCAGGAAGGGCATGTCTTCAACGGGAAGAATCTTCGCGATGACACCCTTGTTTCCGTGGCGGCCAGCGAGTTTGTCACCCTCAGAGATTTTGCGCTTCTGGGCGATGTAGACCACAACACGCTGGTTGACACCACTGCCGAGTTCATCTTCACCCTCTTCAGCGTCAAATACTTTGACGCCAATGATGGTGCCCTGTTCACCGTGTGGAACCTTGAGCGAAGTGTCGCGCACTTCACGGCTCTTCTCGTTGAAGATGGCGCGAAGCAGACGTTCCTCTGCGGAGAGTTCAGTTTCACCCTTCGGGGTGACTTTACCCACGAGGATGTCGCCGGGTCGCACCTCAGCACCAATGCGGATGATTCCGCGTTCGTCGAGGTTGGCGAGCAGCTCGGGGCCGACGTTGGGAAGGTCGCGAGTAATTTCCTCTTTACCCAACTTGGTGTCGCGGGCGTCCACTTCATACTCTTCGATGTGAATCGAGGAGAGAGTGTCGTCCTTGACCAAGTTTTGGCTGAGGATGATCGCGTCTTCGAAGTTGTAGCCCTCCCATGACATGAAGGCGACCATGAGGTTCTTACCCAGGGCGAGCTCACCATTTTCGGTGGCCGGACCATCGGCAATCACTTCGCCTTCTTCAACACGGTCGCCCACTGACACCACAACACGCTGGTTGTAGTTGGTGCCCTGGTTCGAGCGGTCAAATTTGCGCAGGAAGTAATGCTTTGTTCCACCCTTATCGAGTTTCACTTCACAGTGATCAGCAGACACCTCAGTGACCACACCGGAACCCTCACAGATAATGACATCACCGGCGTCAACAGCCGAGTAGGACTCCATACCGGTTCCGACCAGTGGTGACTCGCTGCGAATCAGCGGCACTGCTTGGCGCTGCATGTTCGCACCCATCAGGGCGCGGTTGGCGTCATCGTGTTCCAGGAAGGGAATCAGCGAGGTCGCGACAGACACCATCTGGCGGGGCGAGACGTCAACGTAGTCAACGACATCGGGAGTGACCAGTTCGACCTCGCCACCTTTTTTACGCACCAGAACTTTGTCGTCGGCGAAGGTGCCATCCACGTTCAGCGGCGTACCTGCCTGGGCGACGATGAAGTCGTCCTCATCGGTTGCCGTCAAGTAATCAATGGTCTTGGTGACTTTGGCGTTTTTCACCTTGCGATAAGGGGTTTCAATGAACCCAAACGCGTTGATTCGAGCAAACGATGCCAGCGAACCGATCAGACCAATGTTGGGGCCTTCCGGGGTTTCGATGGGGCACATACGTCCGTAGTGGGAGGGGTGCACGTCGCGCACCTCAACCCCTGCCCGTTCACGGCTGAGACCACCGGGTCCAAGCGCCGACAGGCGGCGCTTATGGGTGAGCCCAGACAGTGGGTTGTTTTGGTCCATGAACTGCGAGAGCTGGCTGGTACCAAAGAATTCTTTGATCGAGGCCACCACGGGACGCACGTTAATTAGTGTTTGCGGCGTGATCGCTTCGATGTCTTGGGTGGTCATCCGCTCACGAACAACTCTTTCCATCCGAGACAGGCCGGTGCGCACCTGGTTTTGAATCAACTCACCCACGGCACGAATACGGCGGTTACCGAAGTGGTCAATGTCGTCTGTGTCGAGACGCAGTTCGACTTTCTTGCCACCGCGGACCCCATCCAAGGTCGCGCGACCTTCGTGGAGTGCCACGAGGTAGCGAATGGTTTGAACGATGTCTTCGACGGTGAGTACCGACACGTCGAGGTCTTTGTCCATCCCCAACTTGCGGTTGATTTTGTAGCGGCCGACCCGGGCAAGGTCATAGCGCTTCTGGTTGAAGAAGAAGTTGTCCAACAGCAAACGGGCGGCTTCGGCGGCAACCTGCTCGCCGGGACGCAGTTTGCGGTAAATGTCTTTCAGCGCTTCCTCTTTCGTGAGGATGGTGTCGCGCTCGAGGGTTTCAAGAATCGAATCGAATCCGGCAAATTCTTTTTGAATGTCTTCGGTGGTGAGTCCCAAGGCTTTCAAGAAGATGGTGACCGACTGCTTGCGCTTGCGATCAATACGCACGCCCACTTGGTCGCGCTTGTCGACCTCAAATTCGAGCCACGCACCGCGGCTGGGGATAACGCGTACGGAATGGATTTCTTTGTCGGTCTGCTTGTCCAGCTCCCGTTCGAAATACACTCCGGGGCTTCGCACCAACTGGGATACGACGACACGTTCGGTTCCGTTAATGATGAATGTTCCGCGCTCAGTCATCAGCGGGAAGTCGCCCATAAAGACGGTCTGGGTTTTGATTTCACCGGTTTGGTGGTTCATGAACTCGGCTTCGACGTAGAGGGGAGCCGCGTAAGTCTTGCCGCGTTCCTTACATTCGTCGATCGAATACTTCTCTTCTTCGAGGTAAGGGTTCGTGAACGACAACTGCATGGTCTCGCCGTTGTCCTCAATGGGGGAAATCTCTTCAAAGATCGCCTCCAAACCACTCTGCGTGGACGACACGGGGGCGCCAGTAGCTTCGGCCTCTTTCAGGCGCGCCGCCCAGGCGTCATTACCGACAAGCCAATCGAAGCTCTCGGTCTGCAAAGCCAGCAGATCCGGAACCGAAATGGTGTCTGAGATTTTGGCGAACGAGAGTCGCGGGGCGACTCGGCCGTTCTTAGGGGTGGATGCGGTGTGAGAACGCGCAGAAGCCAAAGAAGTAACCTCCCGGGTAGTAGCGTCTACCCTCGCTGTTGAGTGACCGAACTATGCCTGGGCCCACCCCGGAGAGACCCGTTATCGGGGTCACTATCGCCAAGAACCGCAACACTCTCGGGGCCGACCGCCATATGACGACTGAGAGACAGGGGGAGCAATCTTTTACCTTACCCCGAAGCGTAGTCATTGTCTAGCTCTGGGGGGTTCCCCCCACCGCCGCGTCCGATGGAGCTAACCTGACAGCGTGCCCACCCCCACCGCCTATCCCGAGGTGATTCTCGAACACAGCGGATATACGGCACAACTGATACCCGACCGCTATGTCCCCGGTGGCTTTGTCTTAAGCGTTGACGGGGTCGCACAATCTCAAGTAACTCCTGGGCGTCCAGAGCTACTCACCTTCGAATACATCCGGCGAATCGGCAACCTTATTGACCTTCTTGCCCCAGCCGGTCAACCGCTGTCGGCTCTGCACCTGGGCGCTGGGGCTCTCACACTGCCGCGCTACCTTGCCCACACCAGACCCGGCTCGCGCTCCCAAGTAATCGAGTGGGAAAAAAACCTGATCGACTTTGTCCGAGAACACTTACCGTGGGATTCTCGCTGGAGTATTCGGGTGCGTTACGGCGACGCGAGAGACGTCGTCGCCACGCTACCTGCCGGCCTCCACGGCGCACTTGACCTCATCGTGGTGGACCTTTTTTCGGGAAATCAGACTCCCAGTCACCTCACCACGAAAGAGTTTTATGCGTTACTGGTGCCTCTTCTGAGGCCCACGGGTGTGATCGCACTCAACCTGGTCGATGGTCGGGGAAGTAGTTTCGCCAAAGCCCAAGCGGTCACCCTTCGTTCCCTTTTTGGTTTCGTCGGCGCCTACGGCGAAGCCGGGGTGGTCCGGGGTAGGCGCTTTGGCAACATGGTGATGGTCGCCACAAGGGATTCCACCGAGCCGGACTGGTGGCCGGAGTTGATTCGCCGTGGGCCCCACCCCACCGGATCTTTAGCCGGAGAGAAGCTGGAGCGCTTTTCCCACGGTGTCCCCCCACAGCTTGATGCCCAGCCGATGGAGTCTCCGACGCTTTCTCAGGCTTTCCTTCCCGGCGCATCCGACTAGTTGTGGATAGTCGGCCGCACTCATAGCCCAACGCTCGTTACTCTGTGGCCATGGCGGAGCTACAGCGGGTGGAAGTGTGGGCGGATGCACTCATTCGACTTCACCTGGATTCGTCGTGGAGTTTTCATTTCGATCACGCCAAGACACGTTTTGGTCAGTGTGACCACAAACACAAACGTATTTCCGTCTCACGGCATTTAAGCGTCAAAGCCACCGATGACGAAGTCCACCAGGTTCTTCTTCACGAAGTCGCCCACGCTGTTGCTGGGGTGAGGGCCGGACATGGTCCGGCGTGGATGCGTATTGCTCGGGAGCTGGGCTATGAGGGCGGCCGCACTCATGACAGTCCGGCTGCTACCGAGCACGCAAAATGGTTAGGGCTGTGCCCTACGGGACACGAAATTATCCGTTTCCGGCGGCCCTCAAAACCCACATCGTGCGCGCTGTGCAGCAGGCGGTTTAACCCCGACTACCTGATCACCTGGCACGACCGTCGCGCTATGGCGTGACCGTCACCTCGCGCCCAAAGGCGACGAAGCCGGCAAAGTCTTGCCCGACTCGTGCCACTGCGCCGTCAATCAAGTCGGGATATGCCCACGCCTGGTCGGCGTGTGCGTGACCGTCGATTTCCACGTGATAAAACTGACACGGTCCTTTCCAGGAGCAGGTGTACTGGGTGGGACTCGCGTCTAAGAACTGTGCTTTCACAGTGTGCGGGGCGAAATACCAGTTGCCCTCGATGGAGACGACTTCTTCGTCGCTCGCTTCGGCCAATACGGTGTCGTTGAGTGTGGCTTTCATGTTGTGGAGGTTAGGCCTCCCGGCTGAGCGCAAGCCGAACAGGAGACAATATGTAGATGAAGATTTCCACCCACGCCACCCTTTCTTGTTCCATCGATAGCGCGTGGGATGCCCTTCATAATCCCGCGATTTTTAAAGCCGTATCAGCGCCCTTCACCGTTTTTGTCGAGAGTCCCGGCTTACCGTTGCCGAATCGTTTCGCCCCGAACACCGACTACTCGGTGTCGGTGAAAGCAGGCGGCATTGTGCCTCTGGGTGACCAAACTATTCACCTCGTCGACGACGTGACCGATTGGTCCACGCGCTCTGTCACCGATAGTGGGCACGGAACATCCGGCGCTCTGGGCGCCCTTCGTGATTGGAATCACCGGATGAGTCTGATCGCACGGCCCGACGGCGGTACCGACTTTCACGACACTCTCCATGTTCACGCTGGAGCGCTGACTCCCCTGCTGTGGTTGGGCCTTCGGGTGATGTGGTCGTGGCGGGCACTTCGACTGCGGCGTGTGACACAGGGATTAGATCCGGCGGCTACCGCCGCCTGGAATCAACGCTACTTCGGAAAAAGCGCCATGTGGAGCGGGAAGGTAAACCCCGTTTTAGAGGATGTGTTGTCCTCGCGCATTGCGGGGCTCGCCATTGACGCGGGAGCAGGTGAAGGTGGTGACGCTCTGTGGCTGGCCGAACAGGGCTGGAGGGTGATCGCTCTGGAAGCCTCTTCGGTGGGAATCTACCGCGGGGTGAAAGAAGCCGACACGCACACATCCACATCAGGAGGAGCACTCGACATTGACTGGCGGGTATGGGATTTACAGAAAGCCTGGCCCGTCGAGCCAGGCAGTGCCGATGCGGTGAGCCTCCAGTTCATTCACACCGACCCCACCGCGAGGCAGCGCATCTGGGCTCACGCCGTTGACGCCGTCGCACCGGGAGGAACCCTCCTCATCGTCGGACACGACCCGAAAGATGCCGAGGCAGGTATTCCTCGCCCACCCGCCGACATGTGTTTCACAGAAGATGAGCTGTGTGAGGCAATCCCTTCCCACTGGTCGACTGTGTCAACCCGAGTGGTCTCGCGCGAACAGACCATTGGTGGCTCGGCGGTGCAGGTTCACGACATCGTGTTGGAAGCGACCCGTTAGAAAACTGCCCGGTTAAGGCAACGCGCCGACGCTTGCGAGCGCCGATCGCAGTAGCTGGCCCCGGCCGCCTTCAAGTTCGGAGGCGATGGAGTCACTAACGGCTTCTTCCGGTGACATCCACGTGATTTCGAGGGCATCCTGCCTGGGCTCGCAGGTGCCCGTCACCGGCACGACATACACCAAGGCGACGGCGTGCTGACGAAAATCGGTGTATTTGGCGTCGGGTTCCGGGAAGTATTCGGCCACTTGAGCCGGCTGCGGGGAGACGGGCAGTTGGGGAAACGCCATTGGACCGAGATCTTTTTCCAGGTGTCGAAATAGGGCATCGCGCAAGGTTTCACCGAAGAGCACCCTCCCGGACACGAGGGTGCGGTTCATCGAACCCTCCCTGTTCACTCGGAGGAGAAGCCCCACCTCGGTGATGACCGAATAACTGTCTACTCGGACCGGAACAGCTTCGACATACATCAGGGGCAGCCGTTGTCTAATTTCTTTGAGTTCGTCGTCGGAAAACCATCCGGAATTGGGGTCTGGGGTCCTCGTCTGCGCCATGACTCCTTTTTACCGCGAAAACCTCAACGGCGGGAGAAGTAATCCACTATGTGTGTTGTGTCAGCTCGCTTCGGCGAGTGCCGTGTTTACCGCGTGGGACAGTTCTTTCTTGTCCACCCGCCAGTGGGCAAGTTCTTTACCGTTCACCAACACGACGGGGATGAGTTCGCCATAGAGTTCGCTCCACAGCGGATTGTCGTCAAGAGAGACTTCGTCAAATTCAACATCGAGTGCGTCATCCGCCACTTCGGCAATCACCGCGCGGGCGTCATCGCAGAGGTGACATCCGGGCTTACCGATGAGGGTGATGGTGACAGGCACGGCCTAAGACTAAAAAGCTTGGCCGGGCTTTGCAAACCCTGGCGTTTACCTGGGTGAACAACCGGTGTCGAGTCGGGGGACCTCATCCCGCCAACACACACCCCGCGGGCTACTTCTTGTTGCGGCGCTGGTGGCGGGTCTTACGCAGGAGCTTCCGGTGCTTTTTCTTCGCCATCCGCTTCCGACGCTTTTTGATTACTGAACCCATTACTCACCTCTATTTGGTCGCACCTTTGGTGCGAGGAGACACAACCGCTCGAGTGTAACGCACGGCCAGGCGGAAAATTATCCCGCTTGGTTTATTTCCCAGTTGCCCACGTGGCCGACCAGTTGCTCCATCGCAGATTCGGGGATCCTGAACGATCGCCCAAATCGAATGGCCGGAATTTCTCCGGCATGCACCATCCGATACACCGTCATGCTGGAGACACGCATCGTGTCCGCCACTTCTTGAACGGTGAGAAAGCGCATAGCAGCAGGAGTCTCGTGCATCTGATCCTCCTGTGACTGGTGTGACGAGCGTTACCTCACGTCACTGTAGAGCTATGGAGGGCCTGATGTAAAGGCCGCGGTTACGAGCTTCGCCCGAGTGAAGCGTCAATGCTCTGGCGCAGGCGACCCAAAAAAGCCCCCACCTGGTAGCCCGCTGGCCACAAGTCGACGTAGGGCGCATCGACCACATCACCGAGGGGACCGCCGTCGGCCGCGGGGACAATCCCATCAAGGAAGGTGCGGACCGGCCCAAGCGACTGTGCGGATAGACGGTAATAGCGATGCTGGCCGTCTTCTCGCACCTGAACAAGCTCGTGGTCGCGCAACACCTTGAGGTGTTTGGAGACGGTGGGTTGGGTGATGCCTAAGCGTTCGACGAGTTCACCCACACTGGATTCGCCGGGGAGGGCCCCTTCGTCGCTACGAGATGCTGCTGCTTCACGCTGGCGAAGCAGGACCAAAATGTCACGCCGGGTTTCGTCTGCAAGGACGTCAAAAATGTCTGCCACAGCTTCTTAACCTACCGGGCCCGGTGGAGGAGTACCATTTCTGCTGGTCGTTTCGACACCCTAAGCGAAAGTGGGCAAACCCGCATGGCCCGACGGCGAGGTCTCTTCTCGCGCCAAAAGTCACGCAGTTCGACACTGCGCTCTGCTTCGGCTCTGCCATACGGTCTCCACCCGCGGCCAGGTGCTCTCGGATTGTTTGATCGTGTGCGCTCGGTGTTGGGCAACTCAGCCGCAACGCTCACCATTGCCGTGTTTCTTGTCCTCAGTCTGATTACCACCAGCCTGTTGATGCTGCCGGTGGCGTCCGCCACCGCGGAGGCCACGCCAATGGCTGATGCATTTTTCACCGCGGTGTCGGGTATTGCTGTGACCGGCCTCACTACGGTAAACATGGCGACCCACTGGTCACCTTTTGGGCACACCGTCGTCTTTTTCGCCCTCCAAATTGGGGGCATCGGTGTGATGACCCTTGCCACCCTGCTGGCGATTTTGGCTTCCAGACGACTCGGCCTGGGCGCCCGAAAAGTGATGGCCAGCGATGTGGACCCGTCACGTTTGCACGAACGCCAAGAAATGAACGCGCACGGAATGAATTTGGGCGATGTGAAGGGCCTAATCGGCACTGTGGTGATCAGTGTGTTCGCGATTGAACTCGTACTGGCTGCCATCATCATCCCCCGCCTCTGGCAGTCCGGATTAGACGCCGTGACGGCCCTGTGGCAGGGCGGCTACCTCGCCGCATCGGCGTTCACTAATACCGGTTTCGTGCCCCTGGTGGAAGGTCTTAGTGCCTACCAAAATGACCCGGTCATTGTGATGACCGTAGGGGTGGGGGTGTTCTTGGGCAGCCTTGGCTTCCCCGTGATTTTTGCCCTTTCGCGCGCGCTGTGGATTGCCAGGAAACGTCGTAAACGCTCCACGCTTGCCCACGCCCGGATCGGACTTCACGCCAAGCTGACTTTGGTCACGACCACGATTTTGCTTGTCGTGGGTGCTCTCGCGATTGGCCTACTGGAGTGGGGCAACGACAAGACCCTGGGCGGCCAAGACATGTGGGTGCGGCCGATGACGGCGGTGTTCACCTCAATGATGGCGCGCTCTGGCGGTTTCAACACGGTCCCCACGGAAGACATGAGTGGGGCAACCCACCTAGTACTCGACATGTTGATGTTTGTCGGTGGGGGCTCTGCGTCGACAGCCGGCGGAATCAAAGTGACCACTCTGGCGATTTTGTTTATCGCTGCCTACGCCGAAGCCAGGGGTGACCAAGACCTGAGCGTCTACGAGCGCCGCATTCCTTCCGACACCGTGCGCCTCGCGGTGAGTGTCACACTGTGGGGCTCAAGCATTGTGGCGCTGTCGACAATCGCAATTTTGCAGATCACGAACGAGCCCCTGGATAAGGTCCTCTTCGACGTGATTTCCGCTTTTGCGACGTGCGGTTTGAGTGCCGGTTTGACATCAAATGACCTGGAAGAAGAAGCCAAGTATGTCTTGGCCATCACTATGCTGCTGGGCCGAGTTGGTACAGTAACCCTCGCAACAGCCCTCTCGGGAACTCACCGTCAGACGGTGTACCGGCGAGCGGCGGAAAGGCCAATCGTTGGTTGAGAAAATTGCGCACGATGCCCCAGTCCTTGTCCTCGGCTTAGGGCGCTTCGGGGCCGCCACCGCAGGTGAGCTCGACAAGCTGGGTCGTGATGTCTTGGCGGTCGACGCCGACCCTCTGCTTGTGCAGAAATGGGCTGACCGGGTACGCCACACCGCGGTGTTAGACGCAAGGGATATGAATGCTCTGCAGCAGATTGGCGCAGCAGACTTTTCGGTTGCCATCGTCGCGGTCGGCTCGTCTATTGAAGCCAGTGTGCTGATCACGACCAATCTGGTGGATTTGAAGGTCCCCCAGATTTGGGCCAAAGCGATCTCAGAAGCGCACGGCAAAATCCTCACCCGAATCGGCGCCCACCGGGTGATTTATCCTGAGCGCGAAGCCGGCGAGCGCGTTGCCCACCTCGTGTCGGGGCGGATGATCGACTTCATTCGCTTCGATGATGACTTTGCGCTGGTGAAGATGTATCCGCCGAAGCCCATCCGTGGCAAGACTCTCACCGAATCCGGTGTGCGAACCAAGTACAACATCACCGTCGTGGGTGTGAAATCTCCAGGGAAACCTTTCACCTACGCCACGGAAAATACCGTGGTGACAAACCACGACCTCATCATCGTCTCGGGGTCTAACGAAGACATCGAACGCTTCGCCGCACTGGAGGGTTAACGCGTCGGGAATTTCCCGTGAGGAAACACCGGGGCGATTGAGGCTTTGGCCAATGGGGCGGCAGGTGACACCACCGGCTTAGCGTGTTGCAGCCATCTCTTCTGCTCTTGCGACCGCGCGGTCGATTGCTTCTGCCCACACAGCACCAAGGTCGTGGGCTTCCAACACCGCAATCGCCTGCTCCGTGGTTCCCCCGGGGCTGGTCACGGCTTTGCGTAATTCTGTTGGTGTCGAGGCGGAGTGGTCCAACAGCGTCGCCGCACCCAAAAGGGTGCCCTTCACCATTGTGTTCGCCTGTTCTTCGCTAAAGCCGCGCTGCTGCGCGACGTCGATGAGTTTCTCGGCAATGTAAAAGAGGTAGGCGGGGCCTGATCCGGACAGGGCGCTCAAGGTGTTGATTTGGGTTTCCTCGACGACGACGACATCACCCACCAGCGAAAACAGTGTCTCGACCATTGCGAGGTGTTCGGTAGTGGAGCGGGACCCACCAGCGATACCGGTGACACCCTGGCGTATTTGTGAAGGGGTGTTGGGCATGGCACGTACGACAGGCACTTTGACGACTGATTTGATCTGAGCAGTCGTGATACCCGCCGCCACACTCACGACGACAGCGTGCGGGGATAGTGCGGGCGCCACCGAGCGCGCGACGTCAATGATGGCGTAGGGCTTCACGCCCAGGATGACAATGTCAGCGCCTTCTACCGCCCAGGTATTCGCCCCAGGGTCCGCTTCTAAGCTTTTGGCTTCCACACCTCGGGCAGCCAGTTTCTGGGCTGAGGCCACACTGTGTGTGGTGGCCCTAAGGGACACGAATGTCACATCGGGTTGGAGGAGCCCGTCGAGTATTGCTCCGACCATTTTTCCGGTTCCGAGCAGAGCAATGCGAGGCAGGGTAGCGTTCATCCCGCCAGTGTATGTTGGTGGTACCGACACGGTCGAGGGAGTGAGCCACAATGCCCGAGTCGAACACGTCTTCCCGCGAGAGCGAGCGCCGGAAACTGGTCGCTGACGCCCTTCTGGAAAGCCCCGATATTGAATCGGTTCTGCGCCTCACGGTTGTGAAGGACAAGGCGGAAAAAACGCTGGTTGTCGCGGCCAGTGTGGCCATGGTGGACACTCTTCCCAACCACATCATTTCTCACGCGGTGCGCGATGCCAAACGTCGCGTGCGCGACGCGCTGGGTGAAGAGTGTGATGTTTTTTTGGAACCGGACCTGGTTCGAGACCCCAATTGGAGCGAACCGGAAACGGACGTCATCGTTATTCGCGCGTCAGATTGACCACAAGCCCACACATTTCTCGTAGGACGGAATCACCCTGATGGAAATTGCCCGCAATCTCACCCTCATCGCCCACTTCATTGGGCTTGCCATGGTCATTGGCCCATTCCTGCTGCACATGCGCTCCAAGGGTGGTTACCCGTTCAACTGGGTCCTTTCCGGAACCGTCGTGCAATTGGTCACCGGTCTACTCCTCGTGGGGATTGCGGAAATGCGCCTAGCGGATGATCCAGATATTGCTCTTGACCACATCAAAATTGCGGTTAAGTCGGGTGTGGCGCTGATTGCGTTCGTCGCCGCTCTGCTGGGCTTCCTGCGTCAGCGTAAAGGGACCTTCACTAATGAACGAAAGCTCATGCCATTTTTCCACACCGCCGGTGGGCTGGCCATAGTCGATGTCTTTGTCGCTGTGCTGTGGCCCGGCCTGGTGATGGGCTAAGCCTCAGCCTCGGCCTCGGCCTCGGCCCCACTCACTGACGGGTTATCCCCTCAACGGTCCAAAAAAGTCCACCAAGAGCGTGGCCGCTTCGTCGGCTAGGACACCACCAATGACTTCATCAACCCGGTGGGGTAACGCTCGGTCGCGAACGAGGTCGTGGGGGCCACCACCTGCGGCTCCCGCTTTGGGATCCGCAGCGCCGTAGATCACTCGATGGATGCCAGCTTGAGTGATTGCCCCAGCACACATCACGCAGGGCTCCAGAGTGACAACGATCGTGAAACCATCGAGTCGAGCACTGCCCACTGTGTGGCCGGCTTGCCGAAGCGCCACAATTTCTGCGTGGCCGGTAGGGTCGTGCTCGGCCTCCCGAGTGTTGTGTCCCTCAGCGATGACCTGCCCGGTCTCATCAATGACTACAGCCCCTACCGGTACATCATTGTGCTCGAGGGCAGCACGCGCGTTGTCCAGGGCCAACCTCATCCACTGCTCCATTTGTTCACGGCTGGGCCGAGGGGGTGCGTGAGTTTTTCCGGGCTCCGAGGGGGTCATGTCATTAAGCGTAAAAGGCCGTACCGCATTTTCCCCCCTGCGCTAGCCTTGGCCCATGCGCCAACAGGTCTCCAGCCACCCTCTCGTTGCAGAAAAAATCACCAGATTACGAGATCACACCACGGATACTCCGGAGTTTCGGGCGCTCACCAGAGAGTTGGTGACACTGCTGGCCTATGAGGCCACGGCGGACATCGAGGTGTCGGAGGTCCAGGTGGACACTCCTGTTGCGAGTGCTCGTGGTGTGGAAATGCCCGCGCCCGGTCCGCTCATTGTGCCAATCCTTCGCGCCGGTTTGGGCATGTTGGATGGAATGCTCGCTCTCCTCCCTCGCGCTGAGGTCGGTTTCTTGGGAATGGTGCGAAACGAGGACACCCTGCAGGCCACTACCTACGCGGAGCGGTTACCTCAAGATCTTTCGGGACGCACGTGCCTGGTGCTGGATCCGATGTTGGCCACTGGGGGCTCTTTGGCCCAGGCCAACGAGTTCCTCTTCAACCGGGGTGCGCGTTCGATTATTGCCATTTGCTTGCTGGCCGCCCCTGAGGGGGTTGCGGCGTTGGAAAAAGCCAGCGGCGATCGCGATGTCACAGTAGTGCTGGGCGCACTGGATGAACGACTAAACGACCAGGGCTACATTGTCCCCGGGTTGGGTGACGCGGGAGATCGTCTCTATGGACTCGCCGACTAACAGGGACAAAACGGCCCGGGGCTTCGCGCTCTACGTGGGACTCGATGAGGACGCTGCCAAAGCAGCGGGGGTTCCTTTGGCCGACTTGGTTCAACTGCTGAAAGACCGTCTCGCCCAGAGTGTCCCCGAGGCGAAAACCCACGCAACGATTGCCTTGGCTCCACGGGGTACCCCGGGCGATGATTTGGAATTGGTGCGTTTGGCGCTGCACGATCCGGGAAAACTGCAGGCACTGACGACACGACAGCAGGAAGAAGATGAACCAGACGGCGTAGTGATTGATATTTCGCGCAAGAAGGTAATCATCGGCGGCAACCTGACCGGGCTCACTTTTCTCGAATTTGAACTTCTGCAGTTTCTGGTTCTGCGCGAGGGGCAATCGGTGGCGAGGCAGGCGATTATCGACCACTTGTGGGGTTTGGAATCAGGTGACGCCCCCAATGAGCGAACCATTGACGTCTATGTGCGCAGGCTCAGGCAGAAGTTGGAGCCCTACCCAGACATTGTGCGCACGGTACGCGGTCAGGGGTACCGATTTGATCGACACGCTGATGTTGTCATTGTCTTCGGTCAGGGCCCCTCGCCTGACGTCGGTGTCTAGCGCACGGTGACCATTCGGTTAAATAACGATTTGGTCACTAGACAGCGTTACCATTTCGTTATACATTGAAGTCATCGTCAGTTGTTTGCTGTGACAACTCTCGTGAATGTGATTGCAGAACACTCTTGGTGCAAGGGAAACAGGGTCGGTCGCTCGCCTCGGTGACCGGCCCTTCCTTTTGCCTCCAGCGACCACACACCCGCCCCGCGTAATCTAAACGCGTGAGCGCGCCCACCATTGTCTGGTTTCGAGATGACTTGCGCATCACCGATCACCCTGCCCTGAACTGGGCCATTGAGCGCGGTGGGCCCATCGTCGCCCTCTACCTGTTCGACCAGGAATCACCAGAAATTCGACCCCTAGGCTCGGCAAGCAAATGGTGGTTGCGCCATTCACTGGAGAAACTTGACGCGTCGCTTCGCGCCTTAGGTGGTTCACTCACCCTTCGCTCTGGTCCAGCCCGAACAGCCATCCCTGAACTCGCCACAGAAACTTCTGCCGGGGCAGTCGCCTGGAACCGGCGTTACGGCCCGTCAAAGGCCATCGACCAAGAACTGAAAACCACCCTGCGATCCGACGGAATCGAAGCCGAAAGCTTCCAGGCCAACGTGTTATTCGAGCCGTGGACGATCACCACTAAAGACGGCCGGCCCTTCCAAGTGTTCACCCCGTTCTGGCGGACCTGCCTGTCCGGTGAGCCACCCAGGGAGCCGCTGCCCGCACCAACGACGGTGACATCGCTCGCGGGTGTGACATCAGAACACCTCGACGAGTGGGCACTTGTGCCCACCTCCCCCGACTGGTCGACCGGCCTCGCCGAGACCTGGCAACCGGGAGAAGCGGGCGCGATGGCACGGCTTGAGGCCTTTCTCGAAAACGGCCTCGCTCTCTATCACCGCCGGGATGAGCCCGGGATTGACGCCACGTCGATGCTGAGCCCCCACCTGCGCTTTGGTGAAATCAGTCCCCACCAGGTGTGGCAACACACTCACCGTGTCACCAACCCAGAAGCGCGAAAAAACGTGGACAAGTTTCTGAGCGAAATTGGTTGGCGAGAATTCACCATCAACGTGCTGTTCCAACACCCCGACCTGCACACTCACAACATCAAGCCAGCCTTTGACCATTTCCCCTGGCAGTGGCCAGACCACGCTGAGCTTCGACCCTGGCAACAAGGACTCACCGGTATCCCCCTCGTGGATGCGGGTATGCGCCAGCTCTGGCACACCGGATACATGCACAACCGAGTGCGCATGGTCACCGCATCGTTTTTGGTCAAGAACATGCTCGTGCATTGGCGGCTTGGCGAGCAGTGGTTTTGGGACACCCTGGTCGACGCCGATGAGGCCAGTAATCCTGGCAGTTGGCAGTGGGTTGCCGGCTGCGGCACCGACGCAGCGCCCTACTTCCGAGTATTCAACCCGGTGGTCCAGGCAGAGAAGTTCGACCCCGATGGTAGCTACCGCACAAAATGGCTCCCCGAATGGGGAACCGACGACTACCCAGAGCCGATCCTGGATCTCAAAGAATCGAGAATAAGAGCGCTCAGTGCTTTTGACGTGACCAAGGCCGCGCCCCCAACTGGGTAACCGCGAGCGCTGATACTCGAAGCCCCTCAGTCACGGCCTGCTCGAGCGAACCCCCGAGCAGAAGCTTCGAAATCAGACCCGCACTGAAAGAATCCCCTGCACCGGTGGGATCCACAAGACCTTCCGGCCCGAGTGGTTGGGCGGGAAGGTAAGTCGCCGACTGGTGAGGCGTGGCACACACTGCCCCTTTTTCTGCCAACGTGACAATGCCGGTCACACCGTGGTGGGTGAACCCCTCCACCGCCTCATTCGGATCTGTCGAACCGGTGAGGAAATGGGCTTCGTCTTCGTTGGCACGCAACACCGTGGCATGGCGGGCTATCTCCCACCACCAGTTGGCACCGTGGTCGGCCAAAAAACCCGCCGATGACGCATCCAACACCACGTCACCACCGCGCTGAACCACCCGGTCCATCAAATTCACGAGGTCATCGATGGGCTCCCGGTGGAAAAAGCTGTAACCGGTGAGGTGGAGCACCCGAGGGGCACTATCGTCCTGAAAGCGGATGTCAGAGACATCGAGGGTCAAGTTGGCTCCCCGGTCGCTCAACATAGTCCTCGATGAACCCTGAACAATCACAATGATGGTTCCGGTGTGCCCTTCGGGTTCGACCTGAAGGGTGGCGTCCACGCCAAAGCGTTCGAATTCGACGCGGTGGCGCACTTCGTCGTCTACACCGACCCGGCCCAAGAAGTTCACGGACGAACCAAGGTGGCCCAGCCAGCATGCGGTGTTGGCTGCTGAGCCTCCCGGTCGTACCTGAATATTGGCTAAAGTGTCGGTGTTTTGACGGATGGGGCCTTCAGCGACCACGTGAACGTCGTCGATGATGTCGCCGACAACTAACGCCCACGGTGTTGTCACGGAATTAGGCCCGTTCGCTGACGGCCCGAGCAATGCCCGCAGCAACCTGAATGTTGTGGGCGACCACGTCCAGGTTCACCCGAAGGCTGTCTCCGCCGGATTCGCGTTGGATGTAATCCAGGAGGAACGGGGTGACGTCTTTACCTCGAATACCCTCCTGATTGGCGGCGGCAAATGCCAGGTCGACCAGCCGGTCGTGATCGTCCACACTCCAGGCTTTATCTTCAGGGATGGGGTTAGCCACCAACACTCCACTATCGAGACCGAGTTCTCGAAGGGAAGCCAAGACGGCCGCGACCTCCTCGGCGCTATCTACCCGGTGATCCACCGGAAAATCACTGCGGGGTAGCCAAAAGCGAGGAAAGACATCCGTGCCGTAGCCGAGGACCGGAACACTCAGTGTTTCGAGCCGCTCCAGGGTGGCCTGTATATCCAGGACGGATTTCACACCCGCCGACACGACCGCGACCGGGGTGTGGGCAAGGGTGCCCAAGTCAGCCGACTCGTCAAAGCTGGTGCTTGCTCCCTGGTGCACCCCACCGAGTCCTCCGGTGGCAAACACCGAAATGCCGGCTTTGGCGGCAAGAAAGGCTGTCGCAGCAACAGTGGTGGCACCGTGACCACTGCGGGCCATCACGATGGGTAGGTCGCGAACGCTCAGCTTCTCCACGTCCTCGGAGCTGGCAATCAGTTCGAGTTCTTTGTCTTCCAGGCCAATCCTCGCCACGCCGTCAATAACCGCGATTGTTGCGGGGGTCGCTCCGTATCCCCGCACGAGTGCTTCAAAGCGCTTGGCAGCCTCGTAATTGTCGGGGTGTGGCAGACCGTGGGAGATGATTGTCGATTCGAGTGCGACCACTGGGGAGCCTGCATGAAGGGCATCAGCGACGTCGGTTTTCACACGAATAGTGGCCATTACTTAAGCCTAACGGCCGGAAATACCCAGTCGACTTAATATACCCCCCCTGGTATAGTGGGGTGGGTGAGCACAGCGACGGCAACACAAGAAGAAGCGCCAAGTTTCGGCGAAAAAGTTGACGGCATTGATATTCCCGTCTTTAACGAACGTGCGGTCCGCGCGTCAGCCGGTCTTCTCTTCCTTATGGGCTTTGCCGCCTGGATGACCGCTTTCTACACCGGCGACTTCCAACCCATGCGCGCTTTCGGCGCACTCTTTCTCATCGAGATGATGGTCCGCCTCACCCTCAGCCACCGTTTTGCGCCAGCAATGGCGATCGGGGCACTGCTGGTGCGCTGGCAACGACCCGAATGGGTGGGAGCACCCCAGAAGCGTTTCGCCTGGTGGTTAGGTTTCGGTTTAGCCAGCGTCGGCTGCCTCGGCTTTGGCTGGTTAGGTTTTCCTGCCATCTGGATGCTCGCACTGTGTGGCCTCTGCCTGGGTTTACTGTTCCTGGAAGCCGCCATGGGGATTTGTGTGGGCTGTGAGCTTCAAAGGCTCTTCGCGAAGGAACCACCGCAGCTGTGTCCAGGCGATCGCTGCAGCTACACGCCACCCGCCCGCGGTGAAGGCCACCGTTACGAAGGGTCAACTTTTGTCGACACCCCGCCGGCGACTAGGTGACCCGGGACTCCTCAGCGACGGCATCACGGTATCGACCCGACTCGACCAGGTCGCGCATCCGATCTAACCCATCCCAGACTTCCTGATAGGTCGTCGCCAGTGGTGACATCGCCACACGAATCATCGAGGGCTCCCGGTAGTCGGGAATGACGTTACCCAGTTGACGCATGGCCAGGGCAATCTGTTTGGCCTCAGGGTGGGTAACAGCGATGTGACCACCCCGATGCTCTGCATTTCGTGGGGTCTGAAGCTCAAAACCTAACGGTGCGAGCCAGGCGTCAAAAAGCTCCACCATCATCTGGGTTCCCTGCTGCGCCTTGTGTTCAATGGCGGCCATTCCCGCGCGCTCAATCATGTCCAGGCTGGCTTGGACCGCGCGGATTCCCATGATGGGAGGGCTCGCGATTTGGAAACGGCGAATACCCTCAACCGGGTCAAAAAGTGGTCCCATCGCAAACTGGTCGGCCTGAGCAAACCATCCCTGGATGGGTACCTGAAGACGCTCCTGCCACTCTTTTCTCACAAACAGCCAACCGGGTGAACCGGGACCCGAATTCAGGTACTTATACGTACAGCCCACGGCGAGGTCGACCCCGTTGGCGTCGAAATCCAACACCACTGACCCGGCTGCGTGAGAGCAATCCCACACCACAGGAATGCCGTATTTTCTGGCCAATTCAGTGATTTCTCGCACCGGCTGACGTGTGCCCGAGCGGTAGTTCACCGCCTGTAGCGTCAACACCGCGACATCGTCGCTTAAGACAGACTCCAGACGAGCCAGATCGAAGCGCTCCTGGTCGGTATCCATGCTGATTGCCCCTGGGCCACCGGTGTGGTCAACATCCAACGTGACCAGTGTGAGCCCACGAGCTTTGGCAATGCCTTGGACGATGTAACGGTCTGTGGGAAAGTTGGCCGAATCGATAATGATGGTTCGCCTCGAGGGCTGGGCGTCAACGGCAGCCATCAGGAGTTGATACAAGTTGACAGACGTCGTGTCGGTGACCAGAGCTTGACAGGGCCCCGCGCCCAACACGGCGCGGGCAAGCTGGTCCCCCGCACGCTCTGACTCATCAATCCAATGCGCCCATCCATCAACCAGCTGCGTGCCCCATTGCTCGGTCAAAAACGATTCCAGCGCTGATTTAGTGGCTAAGGGGAGGCGACCGAGCGAGTTGCCATCCAGGTAGCAAAGATCCTCATCGGCGCGAAAAAACTCTCCTGGGAAGTCCGCGAGTATGTCCTCACGGTCTCGCTGCTCAGCGTGTTCTCTCTGCGTGGCCGTAACGGAAGCGCTCATCCCTCCAGGCTAAACCCAGAACCATTTGGGGCACACGACACCCTCAACCCACTACCCCCCGACCTAAGAGCCGACGGGTTCGCGGCGGGGCGAAGAGTCGTTACCCGAAACGTCCCGTGACGTAGTCACGGGTTTTATCGTTTGCGGGATTCTCGAAAATCTTCGACGTCTCGTCGTGTTCGACAAGGGTGCCGATGCGACTTCCCGCTTCATCGTCGGAGACGACAGTGAAGAACGCCGTGCGGTCTGCCACCCGGGCGGCCTGTTGCATGTTGTGGGTGACGATGACAATCGTGTACTGCTCTTTAAGCTCGTTCATGAGGTCTTCGATTTTGAAGGTGGAGACCGGGTCCAGTGCGGAACAGGGCTCATCCATCAAGATGACGTCAGGGTTCACCGCAATCGAGCGCGCGATGACGAGGCGCTGCTGCTGACCGCCGGACATACCAAAGGCGTTGTCTTTCAGCCGGTCCTTCACTTCGTCCCACAGTGCGGCTGAACGAAGGGCATTTTCGACAATCTCATCCATGTTGCCCTTCATCCCAATCGTGCGGGGACCAAAAGCAATGTTGTCGTAGATGGATTTCGGGAAAGGGTTGGGTTTTTGAAACACCATCCCAATGATTTTCCGCACCTGCACGGGATCCACCGTCGGACCGTAGATGTCTTCACCGTGGTAGAGCACATCACCGGTCACTCTGGCCCCGGGAATAAGGTCATTCATGCGGTTGAGCGAGCGCAAAATGGTGGACTTGCCACAACCCGACGGCCCAATCAGTGCAGTGATTTCGTTTTTGTAGATGGGCAAGTTGACGGACTGTACGGCAAGGTTTTTGCCGTAGTACACCGACACGTCTTTGAGGGAAAAGACTTCTTCCTTCATTGACGTCGCCTCTCCCATGTCTGCTGCAGCCATCGACACTGCTACCACGTCCTCTCGTATCGGGCACGAAGCCAGATGGCCACCGAGTTGATAGCCAACAAAATCACCAACATCAACAACACTCCCGCTGCCGCAAGAATCTGGAACTCTTCTTGGGCGCGACCTGCGTAGTTGTAGATCAAGACGGGGAGGGCCGAAAAGCCCCCCTCGAAGAAGCTCGGGTAGAAGGTCACGAAGGTCAGCGCACCGACCAGAAGCAACGGTGCTGCTTCACCGATTGCTCGGGAGATGGCCAAAATGATCCCGGTCAGAATGCCGGGGAATGCTGCGGGGAGGACCTGCTTGCGCACCGCCTGCCAACGGGTCACGCCCAACGCCAGCGAGCCTTCAAGGATTGATGACGGCACCGCGCGGATGGCTTCTCTGGAAGCCAGAATCACGGTGGGAAGCACCAGAAGGGCAATGGTGGCCGACCCTGCGGCGGCCACCAGACCCCAACTAAAAGGCCCCCGCACAAAGAATGCGAGCCCCAGGATTCCAAACACGATTGAGGGGACACCGGCGAGGTTTTGAATGTTCAGCTCAATCAGACGGTTGTACCACTTTGAACGGTCAGCGAATTGCTCCAAATAAATCGCAGCGCCCGTGCCGAGTGGAACAATCAACGCAATCACACCGGCGATGATTTGCAGGGTTCCCACAATGGCGACGCTGTAACCCGCGGTGGCACGGCGCGCAGTGGACGGACCGTTCATAATCAGGTCCAGGTCAATACGGGTACGGCCTTCGACAAACGCCCAGGCCAAGATGGCAAAGATGGCCACAATGGCGACCGATAGGGCCACAATCATCACACCGACAAACAGGGCCCGGCCGACTTCAGCCCACGTGTCTTTCGCCTGGAACTGGCTGGCGACCGTTGCACGAGCACCCGCCATTGCCGCGCCGGAGCGAAGCGATGCTTTCGGTGTTGAGGTGGACATTATTCGTACACCTCCCGGAACTTCTCGACGAAACGAATGGCGATGATGTTGAACACCAACGTGATGAGAAACAGTAGGGCTCCGACCGCGAAAATGGTGTCGTACACAACCGAACCCACCGCGATCTCACCCGTTGCGCGGCTCGCGATGTAGGCGGTCATGGTTTGAATACCCTCAAACGGGTTAAACGCAAGGGTGGGGGATCCCGCACCCGCGACCAACAGCACGACCATGGTTTCACCCACAGCCCTAGAGGCACCCAGTACGAACGCCGCAATAATGCCCGAAATAGCTGCCGGCACCACGACCTTTAGTGCCACACGCATTTTGCTCGCACCTAAGGCGTAGGCGCCTTCACGCAGTGAGCGGGGTACCGAGCGCATGGCGTCATCAGCGACAGAGGCGATCAGGGGAATGATGATGAGACCTACTGCGAAGCCCGCGACACCGGTAGAAAACAAACCCGACCAAGGAAGCCAAGGCGTGAGGTATTCCAAAAAGGGACGTAACCAGAAAAAAGCGAAGAGGCCGGTGGCGACCGTGGGGATACCTTCGAGCACTTCTAGCATGGGCTTGATGGTTTTACGCACCCGCTCCGGTGCGTACTCGGACAAGTAGATCGCGGAGAGGAGACCCAGGGGAATCGCGACCGTCAAAGCAGTAATGACCACGATGAACGTTCCGACCACAATCGGCCACACTCCGTACTTCGGGTCAGAGTAACCGGGCGACCATTCCGTTTCGGTGAAGAACTCAACGATCGAAATCTTTTGAAAGAAGCCGGGTAGTGGTTGGAAGAGTGAGATGACGATGGCGGTCGTCACTGCGACAGACACTGCCGCGGTGAGGAAGAGAATCCCAATAATGAGCTTCTCACCGTAGCGGGGAGATTCGGCCTGGAGCGAGCGTCGCTGTGACGACCCGCTCCAGGCCGACTGCACTGTTGATGAAGACATGTCTAGAAGAACCTAACCAATCTCTCCATCATCCCGATACAGTGACTTTTTCTTGCGGTGTTCTAGCCGAGGTTCGCAACAACGTCGAGCTGCTCAGCTTTCTGGTCGTCGGTCAATGCGACCAGACCAGCAAGGCTTGCAATCTCATCGTTGTTGTTGATGACGTACTCGTAGAACGCGAGCACCTCGGGGCGCTCGAGAGCGGACGAAGCCGGGAACATGTACAGGCCACGGCCGAGCGGGGTGTACTCACCGGCGAGAAGGTTCTCAACAGTGGGCTCCACACATCCGTCACCGGAATCAATGGCAAGACCCTTCACCTGGTCGAGGTTCTCCTGGTAGAAGGAATAGGGGATGAATGCCATCGCCCCCGTACCACCAGAGACACCCTGAACAGCCTGGTTGTCGTCTTCACCGATGTTGTTGTAGTCGGTGCGGATGTTGCCCGATTCACCGTTGATTTCTTCGGTGAAGAAGTCGAAGGTGCCGGAGTCAGTTCCGGGGCCGTAGAGAACGAGTTCTTCGCCGGCGAGGTCGCCTGCGTCGAGACCGTCAACTTCGCCCCAGGTGGCAACGGTCGAGTCAGCGTTCCACATAGCGGAGAGCTGCTCCGTGGTGATGCACTGGAGCGGGTTGTCCTGGTTGACAACTACCGACAGGGCGTCGTTGGCAACGGTGATCTGGCCAAACTCGATGCCGTTCTCTTCACAGAGCGCCTTTTCTTCGTCCTTGATTCCACGCGAGGCGTTGGAGCCATCGGTTTCACCGTTGCAGAACTTTTCGAAGCCTCCACCGGTACCGGAGATACCGACGGTGACGTTCACGCCAGTCTCCTCGTTGAACAGCTCAGCGGCTACTTCAGCGAAAGGACCAACAGTGCTGGAACCGTCCAACAACACGGTGCCGGAAAGTTCAGGGGCTGCTTCAGTGGTTTCTTCGGTGGTTTCCTCGGCGGCTTCGGTAGCAGCCGGAGCCGGCTCTTCCGCCTCGGTCGCACACGCGGAGAGCAGCAAAAGCCCGGCCGACAACGCGGCGACCGGAGCGATCAGGTGCTTTTTCACAGTGATACTTCTCCTCTTGGATTGAGAGTGAGCAGGGGTTTCTGCTCGTGCCCAATTGTGAGAGCCGTACGTAGACGTCCAGTGGTCAGGTGGTGAACGGAAAGCAAACTCTCCGGGGGTCTTGCCGCACAAACCAGGGAGGGGGAACAACCTTCTGATTGGGTCAGCACCTCACTATTCTGATTTTTCAAGGTGAACAGACGGTAAACAACTGCGCGGTGACCGCCAGCTTGAGACAATGAGGCCATGGCCGTTTCTTCCCGCATTTCCCCATGGCAATCGCGCAGCGCTGCCATCGCTATCGCATTGGGCCTCCTGTGCGCGCCCCTCGCGCTCGGCGCGCACAGCGCCACCGAGCTGGTCGATAACACCGAATATGTTGCCGACGCCCTTGAGCCCCTCATTGAACAGCCTGCGATCCAACAACAGCTTGTAGACCAAGCACTCCAACCGCTCACCGAAGCGTTCACCTCGGAGGCTGTTGTATCGCTCCTTTTAGAGTCCGCCGGTGTGTCTAGTGCCCTCCCCGACACACTTCAAGACAGCGCCGAAGGGCTCATCCAACCTCTGATTGACCGACTGACTGCTCAGGTGGAAACCACTGCAAGTGACATTGTGGCCAGTGAAGTTTTTGCGTCCAGTTGGCGAACTGCTGTGGGTGACTCTCACCGGTCCTTTAGGGAGGCCGTCACACAAGGCGGGGATATTGCCATCGATCTGCCCCTGCAGCCCTTCTTGGAACTGGTGCGAGACGATATTGCCCAGTCCGGCTTTCCCGGTGTAGAGCGCCTCCCTATTCCCCAAGTGTCGCTCCCGTTGTTTACCGTGGAACCACCCGAGATGTGGCAACGCAGTTACCAACTGGCTGCCGCAGCCGACCCGTGGCTGGCGCTGCTAGCTATCGGCCTCATTGGTGTGGGGGTGTGGTTTTCCAACCGAAAAGATATTGCCTGGGTCACCATCGGTGCGGTGACCCCTCTGGTCACCGTTGTTCCCGTGTTGGTCGCCACGTGGTGGATCGACCGCCAGGAAGCGTCCTTAGCTACTGAGGCTGATGCTGCACTACTGGGCAGGCCACTCGAAGTGGCTGCCCTCGTGTCGGTCGGGGTGGTGTTGGTCTCTGCCACCGGCTGGTTTGTGGAGAGCAGCCGTAGAGTCACTATCGCCTAGCATGTGGGGATGCGCATCCTCGTCACCGGCGGAGCCGGTTTCCTCGGTTCCCACCTTTCCGATCGGCTGTTGGCCGACGGTCACGAAGTGATTGTCGCGGACAACTTTTTCACCGGCAGTAAGAAAAACATCTGGCACCTGCACAACCAACAAAACTTTGAAGTCATTCGCCACGACGTGACCTTCCCCCTCTATTTAGAGGTAGACGCCATTTATAACCTGGCCTCGCCCGCCTCGCCCATTCACTACCAACGAGATCCCGTCCAAACGACAAAGACCAGTGTCTTGGGCGCAATCAACATGCTGGGTTTGGCGAAACGTTTAGGTGTGCGCATCTTTCAGGCCTCCACATCGGAGGTCTACGGCGACCCCGAAGTCCACCCACAGCCCGAGTCGTATTGGGGCAAGGTCAACCCGATTGGCCCCCGCGCCTGCTACGACGAAGGCAAAAGGGCCGCGGAGACACTCTTTTTTGACTACCACCGCCAACACGGCCTGGCCATCAGGGTTGCCCGCATATTCAATACGTATGGTCCGCGGATGGCGCCCGACGATGGTCGTGTGGTGAGCAACTTTGTCCTGCAGGCCCTGCGCGGCGAACCACTCACTATTTATGGTGACGGTTCACAGACGAGGTCCTTTTGTTACGTCTCGGACTTGGTCGATGGGTTTGTGCGTTTGATGGATAACGACCAAGACCTGGTCGGTCCCGTCAATCTGGGCAACCCGGGCGAGTTCACGATGAATGAACTCGCTGAGGCTGTGCTGGAAGTGACCGGGAGTAAGTCGTCTATTGACTACCGGCCTCTGCCAGAAGATGACCCCAAACAGCGGAAACCGGATATCAGTTTGGCCACTTCGGCTCTCGGTTGGGAACCCGGCGTGCAGCTGCGTGAAGGACTCGACCACACGGTGCAGTACTTCCGCGGCGTGTTAGCCGAGTAACTCGCCATGGCAGCGCCCGTCATTGGCCTGAGTTGTTACCGCACCCACGGGACAATGACCATCTATGACGGCGAGCTCGCGTCGCTGCCCGCCCAATACGTGGATTCGGTCACCAGAAGCGGTGGAACCGCCATATTGCTCCCGCCACAACCATTAAGCATGTCTCAGGCCAAAGACATCATCAGCAGACTCGATGGCTTACTACTCACCGGCGGTGCCGACATTGACCCGGCCCGCTACTCCCAGGAACTCTCCCCGCGCCACGAAGGTTTTGAAGCACTTCGAGACGCCAGTGAAGACACTCTGCTCCATGCAGCACTCGAGGCAGACCTTCCGATCCTCGGTATTTGCCGGGGCGCGCAGATGCTGAACGTTCACCTGGGTGGGACTTTGCACCAACACTTGCCGGATGTCCTCGGCCACGACCGCTATCGAAAGCCCGGAGAGTCCTTCACGACAGAGCCCATCACCATCGAGTCGAACACTGTGGTCCATAAGGCGCTCGGAGGCGACCGTGAAGTTCACGGCCCCGTTCAACACCACCAAGCAATCGATGACGTCGCTCCAGGGTTGGTGGTGTCCGCCAGAGGTTTCGACGGTATCGTCCAAGCAGTGGAGTGGCCAGAGAAATCATTCTGTGTGGCCGTTCAATGGCACCCTGAAGAGGATGCCTCCGATGATCGGTTGGTACGCAGCCTCGTAGAGGCGGCCCTGCACCGCGCATAGACTGACCGGCATGACAGCCGCGTCTCGTTCAATCTTGGTCCCCCTCATTGCCGCTCTGGTGTCGTGGGCGGTATTCATGCTGGCGATTTATACCGACCTGTTCGTTACCGACGTGTTTGATGATGGTGTCCGCGTTGGACAACAACCTGCCGTAGCAGCATCGACCTACCTGTTTTTTGTGGCCGTTGCCGTGTTTGGCGTGGCAGCTTTGTGGGGTCAACGCGTGGCTATTTCGGCGAGGGTTCAGGAAGGGCCGAAGTCTCGCCCGGAACGAGCGGCTCACCGGTTTGCCACGCTGGCCTTGATTGTTGCGATGGCCCTTGCCGCCATTCTCGCCATCAGTGCGTTTCTGGAAGGGTTTGGCCGGTCGGACCAACAAGGCGATTTGGCTGTCCGCTTTGGCAACGTGTACGGCCCCATCCTGCTCTACACCGCCCTAGTGGTGACGATTTTGCTGTGGGGGTTTGTGTTCCGAAGGGACACGTTGCCCAAATCAACAGACCTCATTTCGGCAGAAATTGAGGAAGGGGGTACTGGGCTCGGCGGCCAACGCGACCTCGGAGCGTCCTACGCCATTCCGATCGTGGCAACAGCCGTCGCTCTGATTTTCGGCCTCATTGTGTATGACGCCACAGGCAATGCCCTGGAGGTGTGGGTGTGGGTGGCGATTCAGCTGGTGATTGGTGCCGGCGTTGTGGCGGGCACCATCTTTGGAGAGCGAGCCATCGCCCAGGGGCCCACCTCGCACAGCTCCCGCAGTCGCATTACCCGCGGTGCACGGGGGCTCTCGTTTGTCCTCTCGATTGTGTTTGCCGCAGTGGTTGGCCTGATGGGCTTTGGTTACGGCTCCTCGGCGATTGAGTCACTGCGCAGCAACCCCTACTTCTTTGTGAACATCGTTACCGGTCCAAATACCCCGTTAGAGCGGGCCGAAGTGAGCCTCAATGGGTCAGACCTTGCTGAAGGCTCCACGGTAAGCATTGTGCTCGAACCGGTCGGCGAAGAACTCTTGGTCGAGGAGATCACCGATTCGGATTACTTCTACGACACCAGGCCACTCCCGGGAAACCTCGAGGCCGGGGATTACACACTGGTCGCTCAAGCAACTGCCGAAGATGGCAGGGGGTTAACCCGCGAGGTTGATTTTGAGGTATCCGCTGAGGGCCAGGTGGTGTACGACCCTCAACTCGACATCGATCCACAGTGGCAAGAAGACAACACGGTGATCACTGAGGCTGACGGTGAATGGTTTGTTGAGGACTTCTTGCCCTCTCTGGTGCTCATCACACTGTCACTTGCGGTGATCTACATGACCCTCACCCAGCGCAACAAGCCCGTGCGTAAGGTGGGCAGCGACTCTTAGAAGTGCTCTCCTCGCACGACGGAGGCTTCGCTTAACCAGGCCACACAGGCATAGTGGGAGAAGTATTTTTCCTGGAGCATCGAGAGGATTGCCACGGCAGTGTCGTGGGGTAACACCGTTTCGATGCGAATGTTGCCACCCTGAATGTCGCCTTCTCGCTGGCCACGCACGCCGGCACCGTGTGCCGGCGTGACGGTATAGCCGGGCACGCCGGCAGTCTGTAGGTCACCGATGAGTCTGGACTCTAAAGCCGATTCGGCAACAATCGTCACTACTGTTCGTGAAGTCAGTTCCATCCGATGAGTCCCCCTAAGGTTTCTGCATACCAGTAATACAGGGGGATCCCTGCGATGAGGTTGAACGGGAAAGTGATTCCCAGGCTCGCGGTGAGATAAATTCCGGGGCTTGCTTCAGGCAACGCCAGACGCACTGCAGTGGGGGCCGCGATGTAGGACGACGAGGCCGAGAGGACACCGAGTAGTGCGGCGCCGCCCACTGAAAGCCCGGCGGCGAGGCCGCCTGCCACTCCGGCCAGACCGGCCACCAGCGGAAATAGTGTGCCAAAGGCGACCAGGCCCCAACCGGTCTTTTTCACATCCGGTAGCCGCCTGCCAGCAACAATGCCCAGCTCCAGCAAGAACAGCGTCAATACCCCGGTAAATAGCCCGCCAAAGAAGGGTTCGATGGTGGCAAATCCGACGCTTCCCGCAGCCGCACCAATGGCAAGGCCACCCACCAACAGCACAATCGACTTACCGGAGAGGACTTCTTGCAGGGACTCCCCCCACGCAATTCCCCCTTTTCTCGCACGCGATGCCAGCAGCAGCCCAACAATAATTCCGGGCACTTCCAGGATGGCCAGCAGTGTCACAAGGTAACCCTCAGCGAACTGACCAGACGATTCGATAAATACCAGCGCCGCCGTAAACGTCACGAGTGACGTGGACCCGTAGTGGGCAGCGAGCGCGCCGCGGTTGATGGCGTCAAGTCTGGTGAACCACGATGACACGACGTAGGCACCTAATGGAATGAGCACACCCAAAATCAGGGTGACCACAATGGGTAACCAAATTTCTTGAAGCGAAGAATCGCGCAGGGCGACTCCGCCTTTGATTCCAATACCGAGAAGGAGGTAAATGGAGATTGCCTGGTAAACGGGTTCTGGCAAACGCAGGTCACTTTTGATCGCGACGGCGAGTAGCCCGAGGGCAAAAGCCAACACTGGCGGGGATAAGAGGTTCGCTATCGCCAGCTCGACGACACTTGTAGTCTCCACTCGTCGTCCCCTCGTGAGATCTGGTCCAGGTTACTAGAGCACCCTGGACTAGTCCGCCACCGCGCTACCCAAGATTTCCGAGATGCGCCTGGCGTGTGTGGTGACGGCTTCACCCATCAACTCGTAGTGGCCGCCAATTCTCTCGCGCACAGCGCCCACTGCGATTGCCCCCACAGCCGTTCCTGTGGGGTCAACAATGGCCGCTGCGGCGTCAACGATGTTCGGGTTCAGCTCACCGACACTGACCGCATAGCCGACGTTTCGCACCCTGCGCACCACACGTTTAAGACCGGTGAGGCTTCGAATACTTCCCGGCTGGCGCCGCAGCCTGCGCAACTGGGGTGTCTCTCGCGGCAGCTTGGGGGCATCTTCTGGGGGTGGCCGCCAGATGCCGTGTTCTTCCCACCAGGCGGTCAGTTCGCTGTCTGAATAGGTGGCGAGGATGGCCCTGCCGGATGCGGTGCGCAATGCCGGCAGGGTGACGCCACTCATGCTGCCGTCTCGAAGGGTGTGTTGGGACAATTCCGTGCGGACAGTGAGCACTCCCCCTCCGCGCAACACGGTGAGGTGTGCGGACTCTTCGGCTTGAACGACGAGCTCCAGCAAGGTGCGCTGGGCGAGAGCCGCAAGGTGTGCTTCGCGGGTGCGAAGAGCCATGGCGTAGAGGCGATGGCCGAGGGCGTATTTCTTGGTGACAGGGTGTCGAACCAGGAGGCCCACTTCATAAAGCGTCCTGCATACTCGGGAAATTTGGGCCTTATCGCGACCGGTTTCCGAGGCGATGTCTTGGACGCCGAGGCCACCCTGTTCGAAGACTTCTTCGGAGCCCAGAAGCTCTAAGACGTCGAGGTCTCGAACGAGTCCAGAGGTGTGTGTTGACATCCACCCCACGTTAACAGTCAGTTGACATATGGACAACTGCATTCGACGTCTGGCGAACCAGGCCCTTACGGTTGGGAGACCTATGCACAACATAAGGAGGCATACGAAACGAATGAAGTTATTCAATAAGAGTGCGATCGTGGCCGCCGGGGCCGCGAGTCTTCTCGTTCTTTCTGGCTGCGCCGCGGGCGGAGACAGCGAAGTAACTGAAGACCCGACTCCAGCTGGAGACGACACCGCCGAAGAGACCACAGAATCGGCGGCACCCGCAACCGATCTCTCTGGAGTGTCCATCACCGTCGGATCGAAAGACTTCGACGAACAGCTCGTCCTCGGCTACATGCTCGTGGAAGCGTTTGAAGCAGCCGGTGCGGACGTCACTGACCGCGTAAACCTGGGTGGAACCAGCGTGGCCCGTGAGGCTCTCGTCTCCGGTGCTATCGACACCTACATGGAATACAACGGAACGGGTTGGGTTACCCACTTGGGCAACTCAGATCCCAGCTTCGACCCTGCAGAACTCACTGAGGGTGTGCGAGCTCAGGATCTCGAAGAGAATGGCATCCGCTGGTTGGGCCGTTCACCGTTTAACAACACCTACGGGTTTACCTCCAGTCCTGACGCCACTGAGGCAAACGGCGGAGAACCCTTCACTCTGCAGACGATGATGGAATATGTCATTGATACTCCTGACGCGATCGTGTGCATGGAGTCGGAGTACCCGAACCGTGACGACGGCCTCGTGCTGATGGAAGAGGCCACCGGCCTTGTGATTCCTGAAGCCCAGCGCCTCATCCTCGACACCGGAATTATCTACACTGAAACTGCAGCGAACAACTGCGACTTCGGTGAGGTGTACACCACGGATGGTCGTATCGGTGCTCTCGGACTGACACTTGTCGAAGACCCGGGCGTGAACATTTTGTACAACGTCTCGGTCAACCTTCGCGACGAGGTATACAGCCAGGCTCCTGAAGCCTTCGATTCGATTGTGGAGGGCATCCTTGCTCCTCTCGACAACGAACGGATGGCTACTCTGAACGGTCTCGTCTCTGTTGACGGAGAAGACCCTCAGGCAGTAGCGCGGGACTTCCTCATTCAAGAGGGCCTGATCGCCGAGTAATTGAGTGCATGTGGGAGGGGGGAAACCCCCTCCCACATCACATTGAAGAGGGAATTTATGGAATTCATTGCGAGTCTGTGGGAGTTCTTCCTGGGGCGCACCGATCAGGTGCAAGAGGCACTGTTCGAACACCTGCTCTACGTCATTGTCGTGGTGGGCCTGGCGAGTGCCTTCTCGATCACGATTGGTGTGCTGACCCGCTACAACGTGTTCGCCCGTGAAATGTCCTTGGCCGTCGGGTCGGTATTTCTCACCATTCCCTCGCTCGCGCTGTTCACCATCTTCATCCCCCTCGTGGGGCTGGGCTTTTGGCCCTCGTTTATCGCTCTCTTCCTCTACGCAATCCTCCCGGTACTGCGAAACACAGTCACCGGCCTTGAGCAAGTGGACCCCAGTGTGTTGGAGGCCGCGAAAGGTATGGGGCTCACGAACACAGAAGTGCTGTTACGGGTTCAACTTCCTCTCGCTTGGCCGGTCATCCTCGCTGGAGTTCGGATTGCCACCATGCTGACCATCGGTATTGCCGCTATCGCCACACTGGTTGCCGGAGGAGGACTTGGCGACTTCATCAAGAGCGGTCTCGCCAGACTGCCACTACCCAACTCTTTAGAGTCCATTTGGTTGGGCACAGTGTTGTGCCTGCTGTTGGCCTTCGTTATTGACCTCGGGCTGAAAGGCCTCAAAACCGCAACGATCTCAAGGGGGATCCGATGACCGACGACGTACTGATTCGGCTGGAAAACGTCACCAAGCAGTACGGTGGCACCGAAGAGCCTGCAGTCAACAACCTAACCTTGGAGGTCCTCCGAGGCGAAGTGTTGGTCCTCGTAGGGCCCTCCGGTTGTGGGAAGTCGACCACCTTGCGACTGATTAACCGACTGATTGAGCCCAGCTCGGGCAAGCTTTTCCTCGACGGTGAGGATGTCACCAGCATTAACCCGAGCTTGCTGCGCCGAAAGATCGGTTACGTCATTCAACAGGTCGGCCTCTTTCCGCATCGCACTATTGCCGAAAACATTGCCACTGTGCCCAAGTTGCTGGGTTGGGATAAGAAGAAAATTGACGAGCGCGTCGATGAACTCCTCGAAGTCGTCTCGATGGACCCGAAGACCTACCGCGAGCGCTACCCCAAAGAGCTCTCCGGTGGTCAGGCCCAGCGTGTTGGTGTGGCCCGCGCCTTGGCGGCCGACCCCGATGTGCTGTTGATGGATGAGCCTTTTGGTGCCATCGACCCCATCACTCGCGACCGTCTCCAAAACGAATTCCTCCGACTGCAGCAAGACTTGAAAAAAACCATCGTCTTTGTCACTCACGACATCGACGAAGCCATCAAAATGGGCAACCGCATCGCCATCTTGCGCGAAGGCTCCGAAATCGCACAGCTGGACACCCCGGAAGCGATTCTCGCTGACCCTGCTGACGAGTTTGTCGAAAACTTCCTCGGTTCGGGCGCCATCCTGAAATCGCTCACACTGGCAAAAATTAAAGACCTTGAACTCCACCAAGTTCCTGTCCTCAAAGCCCCAGTGATGCGGGATAAAGCCCTGGAAACACTTCAAGAGTCCGACGATTCCACGGCAATCCTTCTCGATAAGGACGATAAGCCGCTTCGCTGGCTCGACCAGGCTGCGCTAAACCGGACCAGTCAACCCATTGAGAAAAGCGGTCGTCCCATCACCGTTGATCTCCAGCCAGAGGACACCCTGCAGGATGCACTCACTGTGATGCTGCAGTCCTCCACAGGACTCGCGGCGGTAACCGACCGCAAAGGCACCTATTTGGGGTGCGCAACGATTGAAAGCCTCGCGAATTTGATCGTGAGCGGTCAGGGAAGCAAAAACTAATGACTGCCCTGCAGCCACTCAGACGCCAAAAGACTCCGCTTGCCGAGCGGCTGGATCTTATTGTCACGCCCATCTTCGCGAGCCTCCTGGCTCTGATGGCGGTAGTGGTCTGGCTGTATTCGGATATCGACTCGACCACTCTGGAAATTCTCGCTCCCGAGAAGATCACCCGCCAGATTCGAGAGACCATCGTGTTGGGTTTTCTCTCCTCTGGGCTGGTGGTGCTGATCGCCGTGCCGATTGGCATCATCGTGTCGCGCCGAGGATTTCCACGGCTGAAAAACTTCCTCGTCGACTTTCTGGGGCTCGCCCAAGCACTCCCCGCCTACGGCCTGATTGTGATCTTCTTCACCTTCATGGGCACAGGCTTAGAAACGGTTGTCTACGCCCTCGCACTGTTCTCCCTGCTGCCGGTGCTTCGAAACACCATCGTGGGTCTCGAGCAGGTGGATAAGTCAGTCATTGATGCGGGTCGAGGAATGGGTTACACCCGCCTCCAAGTACTCGCAAAGATTGAGCTTCCTTTGGCTGTTCCGGTCATCATGGCCGGTATTCGCACGGCAATCGTCATCAACATTGGTATGGCCGCTTTGGCCTTCCTCGTCGGTGGTGGAGGTATCGGTGAAACCATCAACTCCGGTCTAAAGCTCAACCGTGGTCCGGCGATCTTCATCGGTGCCGTCATGGTGGCCATCTTGGCCATGGTCTTCGACTTCTTGAGCGCACTGGCCCAGAAGTACTTAAAGCCCAAGGGCATCTAATCGCTATCTGCAGTAAATACTCACGGCGCACCCGATAAAGTCCTCGCTGTGGGGAGCAATGGGGATCAGTGGTTCAGTCTGTGTCGAAGAGCACCACAGTGAGCGTTTTCTCGCTAGCCAATATTCGAGACTTAGCGCAGGTCCGGTTGCGCAGCGGTGCTTTGCGGGAAAAACAGCTGTATCGGTCCGACGATGTGAGCACCATCGACGCTGCGGGAGCCCGCGCACTTCACAAAGAGGGAATCCGGCACGTCTTTGACTTGAGGGGCGCCCCGGAGCAGCAGATGACCGGTCGCGGGCCGCTAGAGGGCCTCACCGGCTACGACCACCTGCCTTTTGTCCTTTCCCCGGTTAACGACCCCCTCCAACCGGTGGCATCAGGAACCGGCGCGGCGCTTGTGAGCCACACAGCCCTCAGCCCCCAGACGGTGGGCCACTGGTACCTGAGCGTCACCCTCGATTCGGCAGAAATCATTGTCCGCGGGCTTGAGACCTTGACCCGCATTGAGGGCGCCACCGTTTTTCACTGTGCGGCAGGAAAGGACAGAACCGGAATTTTCGCCGCATCCGTGTTGTCAGTGTTGGGCGCACCAGATGAAGAAATCGTGAATGACTACCACGCCACTGAGGCGCAATTGGAGCGAGTCTTTGACCGGCTTCGGGCAGCACCGTATGGATTCTTTCTGCAAAACCTCCCCCACGCCGGCGCACTGTTAAGGGCGCAGAAGGACACGATGCGCGCATTTCTCGACAAGGCCCGCCTCGACCACGGGGGCCTTGAGGAACTACTCAAAGCCCGTGGCCTGAGCCAAGACTCCATTAATCAACTGCGCGCCCGACTCGTGGATGGAGATTAAGCGATGACACCCCAGGCGCCGTACGCTGAGGCTCTCACCCACCTCGGTGACCGCTGTGAGGTCATGGCGGGCCTCATTGGCATCCACCGCCCACCGGGCTTTGCACCGGTGGAGCCGGAGAAATATTTCGATGTCCTAGTGTGTTCAATTGTCGGACAGCAGCTCTCTGTCCGTGCAGCCGACACCATCGAAGCGAGGCTGCGAGCGCTCGTGGGTCCACTCACTCCTGAGCGAATACTCGATGCCCGCGAAGAAGACCTTCGCGCCTTAGGTTTTTCTCGCTCCAAGGTGGCCTACAGTCACGGCTTGGCGGAAGCTTTTCTGAACAACACGATTACCCCCCACCTGCTGACCGATGCGCCCGATGAGACCGTCGTCTCAACATTGACCGCCGTGAAAGGGATCGGTCCGTGGACGGCGGAAATGTTCATGATGTTTGGTCTTGGCAGACTCGATGTGTGGTCCCAGGGAGACTTGGGGCTTCGTCGCTCAATGGAGCACTTCTTTGGCGAGGCGACCCCGGCAATCGCCGAACGCTGGAGGCCCTATCGTTCGGTGGCAGCCTGGTACCTCTGGGAGCACTCGGATCAACTCCAGGGCCGAATCATTCCCCCAGCTGACTAAGAACCAGCCGGAGTCAGGAACCGTTGGCCTGTCGCCGAATAAGACGGTCGACAACAAAACCCAGCAGGATAGCCACCACCACGGCAACGATGAGGGCCAGCCACCACTGATCCCCAAACCAGGATCCTGCACCGGCGCCAATACCGACATACGCACCCGCCCACACCACACACCCCACAGCGGAGAGCGCCACAAAGCGCCACACCGGATAGCCGCTGGAGCCTGCAGCAGCGTTCACCAAAATGCGGCCTTAAGGAATGTAGCGGGCGGACATGATGTAGAGCGGACCCTGGGTGTCCAGTCGCGCCCTTGTCCAACGCAGCGCGGTACCCACCCGTGACCCATCACGAAGCCAACGGGTCCTTGCTAACCCACGGCCAACAAAAAACACGCCAATATCCCCCAGGTGGGCACCCAGTGCAGCCGCTGCCGCAAGCCCCCACAGGCTGGGGGCACCGAGGCTGACCGCGGTACTGGCCAACCCCGCCACTACCGTTTCGCTGGGCAGGACAATAGTGAAGGCATCGGCCGCCGAGAGCAATAAGACAATGGGGTAGACCCAGACCGATTGGGCGAAGTCGAAGGCCACGGCCTCAAAAGCAGTCA
This sequence comes from Pontimonas salivibrio, assembly GCF_002950575.1. Lineage (NCBI taxonomy): Bacteria > Bacillati > Actinomycetota > Actinomycetes > Micrococcales > Microbacteriaceae > Pontimonas > Pontimonas salivibrio. Next base: position 244,695 of record NZ_CP026923.1, on the reverse strand, counting down.
CACTCTGTGTTGTACGCCACGAAGGTGAACAGAAGCATGGCGAGCGCCCTAAAAGACTGGAAGCGTTTATCAGCAGGAGTACTACGCTGGGGCTACCGGAGGTGTCCGGAACCCAAGAAAGAGGAGGCCCCCATGAAAACGAACCGGCCGACCAATGAGTATGAACTGCGTGAAGGTCAAGCAGAAAAAGCTCGCTTGAACGCGGAAGAAATTCCCCAAGAGGAGCTCGAAGAACAAGAGCGAGAAGAACGCAAAGGCCTCAACAACCCCAACTAGGTGTCACGCTGAGCCCACACCGGGCTACTGCGGTGGCAGCGCAATCGCACCGGTGTGGTCGTCACGGCGCCAGTTAGGCAGTTGCCAATTGAAGGCAATCGCCAACAGGCGCCACGTGGCAGCTACGAGCGCCGAAATAGCCACCGACACTGCAGGTGACGCGCCCAATTCGTTGAGCCCCCACACCAACCAACCGCCCACAAAGGCGATGATGGCGTAATGCTGGTAACTGGCAACAAGCCACGGCACCTTATTGAGCAGTACGTCGCGCAAAATTCCGCCTACCGAGGCGGTGATCACGCCCATCATGGTTGCGATCAGAGGGCTTGACCCATTCTGGAGGGCGATTTGCGCGCCCGAGGCCGCAAAAACTCCCAGCCCTAGCGCATCAGGCCACTGAATGGCCCGTTCAGTGAGATCGAAATGTCGGGATCGCAGCACCATGGCGCCAAGCACAGACAGCCCGATAATCACCCACAAATACTCTTGGTGGATCACCCAAAAAAACGGTGACCGATCGAGAAGTAAATCACGAATCGTCCCACCACCGAGGGCGGTGAGTAACGCAATGACGACCACCCCGACAAGGTCCAGTCTGGCCCGCACGGCGGCCACCACACCGGAAAGCGCGAAAGCCACGACGCCAATCGCTTCAAACACGAAAAGCACACCTTGAACGGTGCTGTCGCTGATGGTGAAGTCCACGCTCACAGTGTGGCAGGAATCCTCCGAATCCAGGTGACACTGATACCCCTACGGGTATAGTGGAAACCTGGCCTCAGTGGCCCCGTTACGCTGGTAAGAACGCGACCCCAAGGAGATCCACCCCGCATGGAAACCGAAGCCAAATGTCCCATTGTCCACGGCGCAGCAAGCACACAGGGTGTGGCGAACATGGAATGGTGGCCCAACGCCCTCAACCTTGACATTCTCCACCAGCGCGACACTAAGACCAACCCTCTTGGTCAGGATTTTCAATACCGCGAGGAGCTCAAAAAGCTCGATGTCGACGCCCTGAAAAAGGACCTCCACGCGTTGATGAATGACAGCCAGGTGTGGTGGCCTGCTGACTGGGGTCACTACGGCGGACTGTTCATTCGGATGGCTTGGCACTCAGCAGGTACCTACCGCACCGCGGATGGCCGCGGTGGTGGAGGAACCGGTTCGCAACGTTTCGCGCCCCTCAACTCTTGGCCGGACAACGGAAACCTCGATAAAGCCCGTCGCCTGCTGTGGCCGATTAAGAAAAAGTACGGCAACAAGGTCAGCTGGGCTGACCTGATGATCCTCGCGGGAAATATTGCCTACGAATCAATGGGGCTGAAGACTTTCGGTTTCGGCTTCGGTCGTGAAGATGTCTGGCACCCCGAAATCGACACCTACTGGGGTTCAGAAAAAGAGTGGCTTGCCCCCAGCGACAGCCGCTACGACTCCGTCGACAACCCCGCCACGATGGAAAACCCTCTCGCCGCAGTGCAAATGGGACTCATCTACGTGAACCCAGAGGGTGTCAATGGAAACCCTGACCCACTCGCCACCGCCGCACAGATTCGCGAAACCTTTGCTCGCATGGCGATGAATGACGAAGAAACAGTGGCCCTCACTGCTGGCGGCCACACGGTCGGAAAATCTCACGGTAACGGCCGGGCCGAAAACCTCGGGCCGGAGCCGGAAGCAGCCGACATTAGTGAACAGGGACTCGGCTGGAACAACCACACAACCCGCGGTGTGGGTCGCGACACCGTCACCAGTGGAATTGAAGGTGCGTGGACAACAGAGCCCACCAAGTGGGATAACGGCTACTTCTACCTACTGTTCACCTACGAGTGGGAACTCACCAAATCTCCCGCCGGTGCGTGGCAATACCAGCCGGTCGGCATTAAAGAAGAAGACATGCCAGTCGATGTGGAAGACCCATCGATTCGTCTCAACCCGATGATGACCGACGCTGACATGGCCATGATCAAAGACCCCGCATACCGAGAGATTTCGGAGCGCTTCTACAAAGACCCCGATTACTTCTCGGACGTATTCGCCCGGGCCTGGTTCAAACTCACCCACCGCGACATGGGACCCAAAGTTCGCTATGTCGGACCCGATGTCCCCGAAGAGGACCTGATCTGGCAAGACCCGGTACCTGCAGGACGTAGCGACTACAACGTCGATGCCGTGAAAGCCCGCATCGAACACACAGACCTGTCCATCTCGGACATGGTCTCGACGGCGTGGGATTCTGCCAGGACATTCCGCGGTTCCGATATGCGTGGTGGCGCCAACGGCGCACGCCTGCGTTTGGCCCCTCAGCGCGAATGGGAAGGCAACGAACCCGAACGTCTAAACCGGGTGCTGAGCGTGTTGGAACCCATTGCCGAAGAGTTCGACATCAGCGTTGCTGATGTGATCGTGTTGGCCGGAAATGTCGGTGTCGAACAGGCAGCCAAAAATGCCGGCGTCGATGTGAGCGTTCCCTTCAGCCCAGGCCGCGGTGATGCCACTCAGGAGCACACGGACGCTGAGTCGTTCGAGCCTTTGGAGCCCATCCACGATGGTTTCCGCAACTGGGTCAAGAAAAACTACACCGTCCCCGCCGAAGAGTTGATGCTCGATCGAGCCCAGCTCATGGGCCTCACCGCTCCAGAAATGACTGTGTTGATTGGTGGCATGCGCGCCATTGGCACCAACCACATGGGCGCCCAGCACGGTTACTTCACCGACAACCTCGGAGCGCTCACGAACGACTTCTTCGTGAACCTTACGGACATGTCCAACGTGTGGGAGCCCCACGGGGACAACCTTTACAACATCCGTAGCCGCCATGACGGTCAAGTGAAATGGACAGCGACCCGCGTGGATTTGGTGTTTGGGTCAAACTCAATCCTCCGTTCCTACGCCGAGGTTTACGCCCAGGACGACAACAAGCAAAAGTTTGTTGAAGACTTCATCAAGGCCTGGAACAAAGTGATGAACGCTGACCGGTTCGACCTGGTTCACTAGTCGCATCGCGTTACTGGGGGCCCCATCACGCAACTGCGTGGCGGGGCCCCCAGTATTTTCCGAGGACACTTACTCAACCCCTCGGCCGCCCATGTCGGTCTTTGGAGGTTTCGGCTAAAAACCCGGCCACAATCCCCCGGAGAAAGACGGCGGTTGAGTGAACACTCGACAACGTTCAGTCACATCATTGGATTATCAGTGACACTGGAGGTAATAACAAGGCGCCTGAGGGCTGCTGCCCTCGCGGACCCGAAGCACACAAAGCTCCGCGGACCAAGGGTGGCCTAAGACCCCAACAAAGGAGCGCGCATGACACAAGAATTCACAGGCAAAACCGTCCTGGTAACTGGCGGCGGATCGGGCATTGGCGAGGCTGTTGCCCTGCAGCTCGGCCGTGAAGGAGCCAATGTCGCGGTAGCGGATATTGACCTTGCCGCGGCGGAAGCCGTCGCTAAGAAGGTTGTTGACGCCGGCGGTAGTGCACAAGCCACCGCGGTAGATGTGGGCGACCCCGAAGCCGTCAAGGCGATGGTCGACTGGACAGTCAAGACGTTCGGTCACCTGCACGGCGCATTCAATAACGCCGGAATTGGTGGTCCCACCGGCCTTCCGGAAGACATCGACATTGCCGAGTACCACAAGCTGATGGATGTGAACTTGCACTCCGTGTTCTACGGAATCAAGTACCAGGCGCCGGAAATCGTCAAGTCTGGTGGAGGGTCGATTGTGAACACCTCCTCCATTTTGGGTCTCGTTGGCGAGGGAGGCTTCTTGCCCTACGTCACTGCCAAACACGCTTTGGTGGGAATGACCAAGGCTTCTGCACTGGCATACGCGGCTCAGGGTGTTCGAGTGAACTCAGTTCACCCCGGGTACATCAATACGCCGTTGCTCGCCAACAACCTCGATGCGGAAACAATGGCTGGACTGGTAACCCTGCACCCGGTCGGGCGCCTCGGCGAATCTGAAGAAGTTGCCGAAGTGGTCTGCCTCCTACTGTCCGATAAGTCCTCGTTTGTCACGGGCTCACAGTATGTCGTCGATGGTGGCTACGTCACCAAGTAGACCCCTTCATAAGGCCCCCACCTTCGGGTGGGGGCCTTATTCATTCCCCTTCCGCAATCCGCTGCGCGGTGGGGTCCTGTTGTGTCTACAGAATGTCTACATGCCGGGTAGGGTCGAAGGGTAAGTTGCGGTGTTCTGCCGTGCGTCCTGCGGCCCGCTGATGTGCCTGTCTGAAGCAGAGATTCAGTCGTTCCCTCCCCCAATAGACAGGTGTTTTGTGTCCGCTGTTTCTTCTCTTCCTGAGCCCCACAACCGCTACCGCATCGAGCCCACAGTGTGGCAAGCACTTCGCTCACCTCGTTTGCTCACGCGTGAAGTACTCGCCGGGCTTGTCGTCGCCTTAGCGCTGATCCCGGAAGCGATTGCGTTTTCCCTTATCGCTGGGGTCGACCCCCGCGTGGGCCTGTTTTCCTCTTTCATCATGGCCGTGTCGATTGCGTTTCTGGGTGGCCGGCCTGCGATGATTACGGCCGCAACAGGCGCCATTGCGCTGGTGATTGCTCCTGTGGCCCGCGAGTATGGTTTGGAATATTTCATCGCCACGGTCATTTTGGCGGGGCTGTTTCAAATCGTGTTCGCCCTTTTTGGGGTGGCAAAACTGATGCGCTTTATTCCCCGCTCAGTCATGGTCGGCTTCGTGAACGCTCTCGCCATCATGATTTTCACCTCGCAGTTGCCAGAGCTGCTGGGTGTGCCATTCATGGTCTACCCGTTGGTGGCAGCTGGTCTGCTGATCATGTGGCTGATGCCCAAGATCACGAAAGTGGTTCCCGCCCCGCTGGTGTCCATCGTGTTGGTCACCACGGCAGCAGTGGCCTGGGGGTTGAATGTCCCCACGGTCGGCGATAAGGGGGCACTGCCCCAGTCACTGCCGTCTCTGTTTATTCCCGATGTCCCCTTCACGTGGGAAACCCTGGAAATCATTGCGCCATTTGCTTTCGCTATGGCCGTGGTCGGTCTGATCGAATCGCTGTTGACCGCGAAGCTGGTCGACGAAATCACCGACACCCACTCGCGGAAAACCCGTGAAGCACTCGGCCAGGGGGGTGCCAACATCCTGTCGGGCTTCTTTGGCGGCATGGGCGGTTGCGCCATGATCGGCCAAACCATGATCAACGTGAAGGCATCCGGCGCGCGTACACGTATTTCGACCTTCCTCGCGGGAGTATTCCTCTTGATGCTGGTGCTACTCCTGGGGGACCTCGTCGCGATTATTCCCATGGCGTCACTCGTCTCGGTGATGATCGTCGTGGCGATCGCCACTTTCGATTGGCACAGCATCAAAATTTCGACCATCAAAACCCTGCCCAAGAGTGAAATGTTCGTGATGCTCACCACCGTGGTGATCACCGTGTGGACACACAATTTGGCTATTGGTGTCGCCGCCGGTGTTCTGGTCGCCATGGTGATGTTTGCCAGAAGGGTCGCCCACTTCACCAACGTGGCACGAGAAGAAACCGTTGACGCTGAGGGCCCATTCGTGCGCTACACGGTAGTCGGGGAGTTGTTCTTTGCCTCCAGCAACGACCTGACTACCCAGTTTGAGTACTCGAAAGACCCGGAGCGGGTAGTGATTGACCTCTCCCAATCCCATGTCTGGGATGCCTCCACTGTGGTTGCCCTCGACGCCATTGAAAACAAATATGAGGAACGTGGCAAGAAGGTCACCTTTGAGGGAATGAATGACGCCACAATCGCTTTCCACACCAGGCTCACCGGCGAGCTGTAGGCCCGGCATTACCGTCGGGCCAGCCACTCGCTTCGTGAAACAGATTGCTTCACACGCACAGGCGCAGGAAGGCCAACGCCCACGATGGTGACACTCTGAGCTCAGTCAGGGTGCGCCAGAGCCTCTAGTCCACCGAGATGTGGGCGTGGAGAAACCAGCGGTCCTTATCCAGTTCCCCAAGAATCCCAATCGCCACATCCTGGCTCACCGAGTCAACCTCGCCCAATTCATCGACCGCGACCTTTAGCGGCTCTCGCACCGCGTCGATGGCACCAATCACGACATTGATTGCCGCGGCGGCCTGAATAAAGCGTGGTTCCGGCGATGCAGCGGAAGCATTCTTCACCACCGCCTCTTTGGTCATGTTCACTGGTAGGCCTAAAGCCACCACACGCTCGGCGAGGGTGTCAGTGTGGCCGAGTGCTCGACTCACCACTCCATCCAGCAGTTCATGCACGGCGATAAACGTGGCACCGCGGACGTGCTATTGCATCTGTTGACCAATCAGTGCCAAACCGGCGAGATTTTGAATGATGGGATCGAAAAGTTACCCAACCTTTTGGACGGCGTGCGTCTAGTTATCAAAAGTGTGTTCAGACATCCTGTGCGCCTTCAGCCCCCTCTGACGCTAACAGCGCTGTGTGAGTGGGTCCAACGTCACGTGGACCGCCTGCGTCCACGAGTTGCAGGCCCGATGAGGTCGTTAGTCAACCTTTCCCCCCCTCCAAAATCGTGAAGGAAATCTGATCGTGTGGCCCCACGGCTGACGCATTTCGAACCGCAATTGGCTAGGTCGTGGGGTTTTTTGACGTCAACTTTGCGACGCTTTCTATAGAGACAGTGGGGCTGTTGGAGGACATCGGGTCAGCGAGAGGAATATTCCTTACTAATTCAACGGCTCATGTATTTCACAAAGGCTTCCATCGCCCTACGCCTCATGTGGCGCCGCCACCGAATGGCCTAAACGGCCTCCTCCCAAAATCTGCGCGTATACGCGTATAACCCCTGGTGAGGAGATAAACCCGCACCTCGACACCAATTTATGTGTGTTCGCACATAAAAATAGGAAATGCTCTAAGTCCCAGTGTGTTTAATGCATAATTATGTGTGAACGCACATAAACGAGAGGCGGAGGGTGCTGGGATCGTCACCGTCAATTGCTTCGACACTGCGGGCGCGGCGCAAAAAGTTGGGCTTAACCCAGCAAGATGCAGCGGAGCTCGCTGGAGTGTCCGTGCGATTTGTCCACGACTGCGAGTCGGGCAAGGCCTCAGTGCAGTTAGATCGGGTCCTAGCCTTCGCCGCGGCCCTCGGCCTTACCCTCTCCCTTGCACCGCGCCAACCCGAACCAACCAAAGCTGAAAGTCAGCCACATGAGCATTGATGACGACTCCTGGCAAGAGCCCGTTAATGAGGCCGACGTCTACAAAGCAGGAGTACTGGCTGCTCGTCTGACGAAAACCGAGAACGGGGTCAGTTTTTCTTACCTCGATGCTTACCTTGAGAATTTCGACGGGCATGAGGCCGCCGTTGCCACCACACTGCCGCTAACCGACCAACCACTCACTAGCCCTTCGGGGGCTGTGCCGGCATATTTTTCTGGCCTGCTCCCGGAAGGTCGCCGACTCACGGCACTGCGTCGGCGCATCAAAACCTCTGCCGATGATGAACTGGGTTTGCTGGTGGCCGTGGGTCACGACACTGTGGGGGATGTGCAGGTTGTCCGCCGCGGCCACACACCAGAAACTCCAGGCGAGCAAAAGCCCACTCTTACTGACCCGTCAACCGTGTCGTTTTCCCAGCTTCTTGCCGACGACGTCCCGCTCGATGGAGTGGCACTGGCTGGTGTGCAAGAAAAGGTCTCGGGCAAGAACATTACGGTTCCCGTGAAGCACAAAAACCGGGACACGATCCTCAAACTCAACCCACCGGAATACCCCCACCTTGTCGAAAACGAGGCCTACTTCCTCACGCTCGCCAGACGAGCGGGGATCCCTGCTGTTGATCACTCAGTCATATATGACAGGGACGGAGTCAGTGGCCTACTGGTGAGCCGATTCGACCGACCGGCAATACCAGGCGGCCCCGGGGAATCACCGCGCATGCTCCCGGTGGAAGACGGTTGCCAAGTGTTGGGTCTCTGGCCTGCCGACAAATACAACACCACGATGGACACAGTCATCACCGTGTTATCGGGTTTGTGTGCGGCGAACCTCGTCGCGGTGCGCCTCGCTTTCGAGCAAGTAGTGTTCGCGCTCCTCACCGGAAACGGCGACCAACATGCGAAAAACATGTCGATCGTTCGCCGAGATGGTGAGTGGGTGCTCGCCCCCGCCTATGACCTTCCCTCCACTCTCATTTATGGTGATTCAACGCTCGCCCTCCCGATTGCTGGTAGGCGCCGTGATATTTCTCGTCGCCAACTGATCGCCTTTGGCAACTCGCTAGGACTCTCCAGCAAAATCACCGAACGAATCATCACCAAACTCTTGGATGCCACAGGTGATCTGGAGGCAGACCTTCGAGCCGGCGCCCTACCCTTCGACTCACCGCGAATCGCCGACACAGTCACCGCACTGCGATACCGCCGCCGCCTGGTCAGTCACTCATAGGCAGCTGGCGCAACCCAAAGGACCAACACACGGGGATTACACCACAGGTCGTCCCCTGCGGTACCACCACGTACCGACGCCGATTGCGGCGGCGAGCAAGAGGGCAAGGCCGATGACCCACCAGAGGAAGGCAAGGCTTTGCTCTTGAGTGTCAATGACAGCAGCCTGAGCATCTTCGACCAACACTCCGAGGTTCGCCGAGCGCACATAGCCATCGTCCCCGACCCCTTGAATTTGAAGAGTGTGCTCACCCGCCGAAATCAGGTTGGGGTCAACTTTCAACGTGCCACTAAAGTCACCGTTGCTATCGATCTCCACGGTGCCGAGCAGAGTGGGTTCCGAAAACAGCCAGACATCGCTTCTCGTCCCGGGCATGAAACCACCGCCGGAGACCTCGACGGTTTCATTACGCACCAGTTTTAGTAATGCTCCTTCTTCACTGGGTTCAACGCCACCGTCTGGGGAGGCCACGTTTACCGACATCGTCCAGCCATCCCCCTCAACGACCGCAAGTTTCTGGTCCCGGACTGCCGTCACACGCACGGGAACCGGAACGCCCGCTTCTGTCGCGACGGACTGCCCGGGAGCCATTGTCGGAATGACACCGTCTACCCGGTTGAGCTCTGGAGTAGGTACGGGCTGCGCGATGTTGACGGTCATCTCCATCACTGTCTGGTTCCCGTCCTCATCGAGAGACACGACCTGGAGTGTTTGTGGGCCAATCGGAAGGGGCGCATCCTGGGGCCTCGTTGCGAATGGAGCGGAACCCTCAAAAGATCCATCCTGGCCAACAGGGATTTGAGCCAACTCTTTAGAGTCATCTCCATTGAGGGGGAGAAATATTTGAACGGTCGAACCCGGTTGAAGTCCTGATCCTCGCAAGGTGGTCGCGGAGCCTTTTCGGACTTCAAGGCCCCTTGAGCCGTCGGCGCCGTCAACCACTCGACCTTGAGCCTGGTCTACTTGGACTCCGAGGTTCACGGAACCTGCGCGTACGTTCAGCTGGTCACCCCCGGTAACGCTGGTTTCGGTTTGAACCGAACGTCCGCCCACAAGCGCAGATGGTGCACGGGGAGGTGCGGGCGCTACGCCCCCGCGAAGCACCGGACCGGTGGTAGTGAGGTTGGCGTTGGGCCTCGGCGGGTCAACCCGCGCAGGTGCTCGAACCGCAGGTGTGGAGGCCACCACCGGAGCGGTCGTTTCCTCGTCGTCGTTATTGCCGTTGTTGTTGTTATTCGCTACCGGTCGCACAAGAACGATCGTTAATTCTGCGTCAACGGTAGCCGCGAGGAAGGCTCCTTGCTCGGCTGCTGAGGCTCTCAATGTGCAGGTGCCGACCGCATCAAAGGTCAGATTGTTTGAGCCATCAAGGGCGCAGTTTGGATCGCCGGCGACGCTCACGCTGTAACTCACCGCGGTACTAGCCGACGCGGCGTTTAGGCCAGAACCAATTTGGAGTCCACTTTGAGACAGCAAGAGTGTGCGTTGTGACGGAGGCAACGTCCAGGTCGCGCTCTGTGAACCGCGTGGTGTGGTCTCCTCAGATTCCGATGAGGCAGTACCGTCAGATGTCACCCCACCGCTCTGGATTTGGGGGATGGTTCTGAAGACATAACCGGTACCATTTGTCAGACCGGTAATTGTCGAAGCTTGACCATTTCCCGAAAGTGTTTCGAAAGTAGACCAGTTACTTCCCGAGTCGTCGGAGTACTGCACCTTCGTCCCCGCCAAGGTTTCGCCATCTTCAAGAGTCGGGTTCACCCACGAAATGGCCACCTGAGAATCACCCGTTTCGGTGATGGTCGGCGCATTGACCACAATAATTTTGAAAGACCGAGAAGCCGTCAAATTCACGTCCCCATCGGGACCGCCGTCATCAGTTGCTGTCACCTCGACGTTGATTGTCGCGTTAGGAGCATTTGACGGTGGCTGGAGGGTGACCAGGCGCGTCGTGGTGCTCACCCCGCCTGAGCTCGAACTGGTTGCCGTCCCAATTGTTGCCCAATCCGGAAACGTTCCACCTACTGCAACCGTCACCGTGTCATCGTCGGGATCTGTCGCGGATATTGTGAAGGTCGTGGCGGTGTCGGTCCCTGCGACCACCCGAAACTCTTGGTTCGCGTCAAAACCTGAAATCGAGGGTGCAGTGTTGTCCGTGGTGATGAACTCGATGCCAATGTCTCTCGTGACGAAACCCACAACAGCGTTACCGTTGTCGCCATCTAGCTCTTCAACTCGGAGCTTGATTGCCAAGCTGTTGTTCGAGACACCAGCAATGTGGCTCGAAACAGCACTAGAAATTGCCAAGTCACCCCCGGAGGAAACGGTGGCGAGATCTTGTCCTCCTAGTGCAGAGGCACTCCAACTCAGACCCTCCCCGCCAGTACCGCCATCGTCATTCTCGGCAGAAACGGGGGTTCCATTCTTGTCAACTACCTCGGTGGAATCCTCCATGAAGCTGTAGGACAGCGTGGTGTTTTTCGTGGTGTTCGGAGACTCGCCTCCGAGGTTTTGGGAAAAGTTCTGACCCCCACCAATTTGGGTCTGCAAGGAAGAGGTGAAACGGGGAGATCCAAACCATCCCGAGTCTTCCGGATCTGGGTTAGCCGGGTCGAAGTAGAAGCCGACTTCATAACTGAAGGAAGACTGTCCTACGTTGAAGTTTGTGCTGATTCGAGCACTACCATCCCAGGCAAAGGAGTGCAGCCCCGCTGTCCCCGAAGTGGGGAGAGGGCAATAATAAACGTCTGATTGACTGAGGCCTCCCACATAGCTTCCGTCGCAAGTTACTGAGGTAAAATCTTCCCCAGGTAACTTTCGTTTCTCTGGACTGGTATCTCCTCCGCTTTTCCACACACTGTTGACCAAAACTTTCGCGTAGAAGACACCAGTACCTTCTTCCTCGATGTCTGAGACTGCGTTGTACTCCACAATGTCAACTTTCGGCTCAACGCCTATAAAGTGACCAGCCCAGGCTGGCTGTGCTGGCCCGAGGGCGACAATAAAACCTGTCGCCAAGACAAAGGCCATCATCATTGCGACCAGGCGGGGCCGGCGCGTCCATGCGTAGAGCATTACAAACTCCCAAGCGGGTTCAGCAACAAATAGAAAGTTTGCAAGTAATCCTTCACTTTAGCCGATTTAGAAGAGAAAAGAAAAGTTTTCTCTTTATTCAACTGCTAATGAAGCGTCAAAGGCAACAGCCAACTCCTACCAAAGCGTCCTGCGCCGATTCGGAAATCAAGAGCCGCATCAGCCGCGGAGGCAATTGCCCGGCACCATTCACCACCAGCCAGCGGTTACATTCAATCGACAAGCATTCGCGGGTAGCACGCTCGCACTACCCAGGTTTCGTTGCCCGAGGGAGCAGTCAAGCGCGCGAGCTAGAGGCTCGAGTGGTGACTCCCCAAGTCCTTCATGAAAGTGACAGAGGTAACCGCGTAACCCTTCGCCCGAAAGAACCTGTGAGCATCTTCATTTGCGACGCCGCTTTCCAGAAAAATTCGCGCAATTCCCACACTGTTGAGGGATTTTTCAACCCACGAAATCAGCTGCGACCCTACCCCCAGACCTCGTTGGTTCTCCGCGACAATAAAGTCTTCGATTGTGGCAAACGGCACGGGATCCTGATTATCGCCCTCATCTCTGTCACGTGTAACTGTGGCGAATCCCACAATCTGTCCCTCTCGTTCGGCTACGGCGACACGAACCCCGGGGTGCAGAAACGGCCCTCCAGAAAGGTCCAACCGTGCCATTTCTCTCCGGTGAATTTCAGCAATGTCGGGAGACCAAAGCCCTGGGGCGTCGGCGCGACCATCCATCAGTTCACCGTGTGAAATGTATGCGTTGTGGATTCCCTCCAGGAAAAGAGAAGTGATTTCCTCGACGCGTTGAGCATCACAGAGCCAAGTAACCGACAATCCAAGACCCTCCGAGAGCGCATCGGTCACGATGGGCACCCCTTCACACTTGGTTGAGGAAAAGAGATTAGGTTACGAGAATACGGCGCAACTCTGAGGGTTGAATTCCTTCGTCGGATTGTATGACTCGCTCCATCAAACGCTGCAGCCTTTGCGAGTAGTGGTTGCCCACGCCAGCCTCCCATACAGCGCGGAAACCGGGCGCTTTCCCCACATCGTTAAACCAAGGCAACCATGTCTCCAAAATGCTCGCTTCGACTAATTCATTGCAGTGCAACTCGACTTGCAACTCGAATAGGTTGAGAATCTGGGACACATAGTTGTGGTATGCCTTCAACTCGGCCGGTTCAGTGGGCGCCCCGACGCCGGTGTAAAGAGGCCGAATCAAGTCGACGTGATCCACTTCAAAACGGTGCAAGTCGATGGACGCGAGCTCAAGGCGTTGATAGATCTCAAACTGACTGCGTTTTTGTTCACGCTTCGCCTGCGCCCTGTCCCGATTGCGTTGGCTTCGCAACTCGAGAAACACAGCAATGAACGCAAGAAAAATCCCAATGTCGAGCGTCAAAGCGAAATTCATTGCAGCGACCCCTCACTGTTTTTGGAGCCAAAGATGACTCCTCGGAATTAAAAGGTAACCCCACTACTGCGCTTGAGCCTAGGCAGCGGGGGGACAAAAAACGAACCCTGTGATCCGCCGAGTCCCGGCAACCTCCGAAATGCAGGACATGATCTCGATTGGGCAAGCCCGGCTCAAGCAAGACCACGAACCGGAAGAGCGCGAAACCTTCGCGAAGGAACCCCCTAGCCCAGCAGTCACCACCATCAACCCGGCTCCCAAGGTCAGAAGATGTCTAAAGTGTCCGATTTGGCACGCCCGGAGGGATTCGAACCCCCAACCTTCTGATCCGTAGTCAGATGCTCTATCCGTTGAGCTACGGGCGCACATCGTTTTCACGACGTGTTAGAGCATATCAGCCATCGTGACGCGTCGATTTGGCAGTCCTCTTACAACGCTCAGAGCAATAGCGAACACTGCCCCAGTCGCGCTCCCACTTTTTGCGCCACTCAAACTCCAGTCCGCAGTGCTCGCACACCTTAGGCAGATGCCCGCCCTTCGTTTTCGCGACCACCGGGTTACCTCGAGGAAATCGCGGCGAACTTCCGAATGGACAGCGGGACGAAAATCGCCAGCATCACTGCCATTCCAATCAATACCGTCAACAGCGGGTTTTGGGCTGTCCAGCTTTCCCCCACAGGGAAAGCGTCAGGGACGTTGCCAAAAAGCTCACGCGATGTTTGCACTAGCGCCGACACCGGGTTCCATTCCGCAAACGCACGAAGCGGGCCGGGCAGGGTGCTGGAGGGAACAAAAGCGTTGGAGATGAAAGTAATCGGAAAGAGAATGAGGAACGAGACGTTGTTGATGATTTCTGGGCTTCTCACACTCATCCCCACATAAGCCATCACCCACGAAAAGGAGTAGGCAAAAAGGAGGATGAGCGCCACCGCGGCGAGCGCTTCGAAGAAACTGGAGCGCACCCGCCAGCCCACAATGAACCCGGTGATCATCATGACCGCCATCGAGGCGGCATTGATGAACATGTCACCGTTGGTGCGGCCCACGAGCACCGCCGAGGGGTTCATCGGGAGGGTGCGAAACCGGTCAATGATGCCGTCTTTAAGATCTTGGGCCATCGCTGAGCCCGAATAGGTGGAGCCAAACACCACCGTTTGGGCGAAGATTCCCGCCATCAGGAACTCCTGATAGCTGGATCCGGGAATTTCGATCACACCGCCATAGACGTAGGTGAACAGCAGCACAAACATGATGGGTTGGATCAGGGTGAAGACCAAAATGTCGGGGACCCTTTTGATTTTGAGAAGGTTGCGCTTGGTGGTGACCCAACCGTCAGAGAGGAACCGTCCAAGCGGTGTTCCGGTGGGTTGGAGGGTGGCGTGCGAGGTGTCGCTCATGCGCGGGTTTCTTTCTTCTGGGCCTCGTCAGTGTTACCGGCAGTGAGGTCATCGGCGTCCTGGCCATCGGCGCTGCGTCCCGTGAGTTCCAAGAACACGTCGTCGAGGGTGGGCCGGCGCATGCCGGCGTCGTTGAGTTCAATGTTGGCTTCGGCAAATGCGCGAAGGACCGCTTGAAGTGTTTTGGGCGCGTTGTCCACCGCGATCGCTAACTGTCGCTCATCGGTTCCCACGCTGGGCTCACCCTGGCCGTGGGATGCAAGGAGTTCGCGTGCGGCTCCGACCTGGTCGAGGTCGTGAACGGTCACTTCCACTCGGGCGCCACCGATTTGATCTTTTAGTTCATCGGCAGTGCCCCGGGCAATCACTTTGCCGTGGTCGACAACCGCAATACTGTCGGCCAGTTGGTCGGCTTCTTCCAGGTATTGGGTGGTCAGTAAAACGGTGGTGCCCTCGGTGACAAGGTTTTTGATGATGTCCCACAGGGCGAGCCTGCTTCTAGGGTCCAACCCTGTGGTGGGCTCATCCAAAAACAGCACAGGAGGTTTAATGACCAAAGCACCCGCGAGGTCAATACGACGGCGCATTCCACCGGAGAAGCCTTTGACTGGGCGGTGGGCTGCCTCCACCAAATCGAACATTTCAATGAGCTCCCGCGCACGGGCTTTCGAGTCCGCCGGGGAGAGGTGGTAAAGCCTGCCGACCATGTCCAGGTTTTCAAAACCCGTCAGGTTCTCATCCACGGCAGCGTACTGACCACTCACGCCAATCATCCGACGAATGGCATCGGGTTTAGCCAATACATCGACGCCGCCAATGGTGGCGTGACCCGAATCGGGTTTTGTCAGTGTGGTGAGTACTTTCACTGTGGTGGTTTTCCCAGCACCGTTGGGGCCTAAAAGCCCCAGGATGCTTCCCTGCGGGACCTCGAGGCTGACGCCATCAAGGGCAGTCACCGTTTTGCCGGAGGACTGATAGGTCTTGACGAGGTTGCTGGCAGAAATAAAGCTCACCGTTGAACGTTAGTCGACTTCAGGCAGGGCTGAGTGAACCGGGCATTCAGCGTCAGCTACAGCGCTGCGACAGTTTTTTCCCTTCATCGCTAATGGCAAAGGAATACACGTGCCGAGAACTAATACATCAACAGCTTCGAGCGCAGAATGCGCTCGAAGGTTTCCACACTGCCGTCAGAGACGCTCAAATCGTTCCAGTCCATGATCATGCTGAGCTGGCCGTCATCGCCTTCAATGAGCACACAGGGCTCACGGCCTGCGCTTGCCTGAGCCTCAGCGTCCGTCGTTTCGTTACGGTGTCGCAGCACAATGTCATGGCCTTCGCCTGCAAGGCGGGTTTCCATTTCTTTCCACGCTTTTTTCTTACGAATCGGCGAATGGGTGATGTCACACAGTGCGCATTCCACGGCGCCCACCATGTGACCCAGGACGTAAGCAAGCTCGCCACGTAGACCGCCGTCCGCGTTGTAGATGCCAATGATTCGCGCCACCACACACCTCGTCGCTTTTTCCGGGATCCAAACGTGTGTGCTGAGGCTAACAACACCGGCTGGGCACATTGCCCTAAGGAAGGGCGACGAGGGCCTGCGGCCCGAAGTGATCGCCCAGGGCCTGTCAAACCGAAAACTCTAAGGTGAAGGGATGATGCGTATTGGGTTCGGACTCATCGCGATTGCTGTGCTTTTGGCCGGGTGCCAGCCCGCACCTATCGACCCACCCGATGCTCCGGTGGAACAGACACCGGAAGAATCAGCAGAAGAGAGTTCACCACCCGATGGGTCGGAAACGGGCACTGCCCGCACAGGTTTCCAGCCGGCGGCCACGCCTGTTTTTTGTTCCGAGTTTGATCCAGGGAATCTGGAATGGTTCGAGTTGGGCCTAGGCGGGCCACGGGACCTTGTCAGTTCTGAAGGCTCCGAGTTGAGCGTTCAACGCGCTTCGCTTCCTTCGACAGACTCGGAGCGCTACAACACCATTGCGGAGATCTGCCCGGGCTTCCACCTGGTGAGCACCCACGTTGGCGACACAAAAATACTTTCCGTCGATGAGGGCCGCTTCGCTGATACCGCCAACCTCACCCCCGCAGGTTCCCTGAACAACCCAGCCGACGCGGGAGTTATCGGCGGCGGGCCTACGTGGGGTTTTCGTGACTCCCTTGTCGCCGGTGACTACCTGTATCTTTCCGACGCCGTGCTCGATGTCGAGCAACAGTGTGTGTCGGTGGCCATTCACCGCGTCGCCGTCGAAGAAGTCCTCACCGTGGACGATGCCACAACCGACGTGATCTACACCTCCACACCCTGTGTGAGTTACACCGATGACTACCGTGCACGGGCTCCTCTCAAAGTGCACCTCGGTGGGGCACTGGCCTACCGGGGCTCAAGCGATGAGCTCTACCTGACCATCGGTGACATGCATTTGGGCTCAAGCACCATTGGTCAGGCTGAAGCGATTGGGGTCGACAACGTCGAAAAGGATTACGCGCTCCTGCGTGATGACACGGCAGCGATTTCTGCCGTGGTCGCGATTTCTGATCCAGCCCAATCCGCCCAGTCTCGTGTGTTCGCGAAGGGTCTTCGAAACTCTTTGGGGATCACCGTCGTCCGGACCGACCGACTGTGGCTTACCGACCACGGCCCACAAGGTGGCGATGAGCTGAACCTCATCGAAGAGGGCGCAGACTACGGCTGGCCGCTGACGTCTGAAGGCCAGCCTTACGACCGTTCGAATTACCCGGACGACCCGAATTCCCTTCCGGCCCCCTGGCTCGATATTTACCTCTCTCAACAGGAGGGCACCGTCGATCCAGCAACGAGTTGGTCGCCCGCAATCGCCCCCACGGCAATCATTCAGTACCCAGAAGGGGCAACCGGGATAGCGAATTGGGCGGGAGATTTGTTGATTGGTTCGCTGCGCGGCCAAGCGCTCATTCGACTGGCCCTCACCCCCGAGTCGACCATCACTGAAGACCGGGTGGAGCTGGGTGAGCGCATCCGGGACATGGTGGTGACACCAGGCGGGCAAATACTGGCCGTGACTGACTCGTCTCGACTGTTGGTGGTGTCTGGCTAAAGTCTGGCCAGTTCGTCGATGTCGACGAGGAAATCCTCGGCAACATCTTTCGAGACGGTCATTCGGGTATGACCAATCGCCCAGTCGTAGTCGTCGGTACTGGGACCGGTTTGGTTTCCGTCCTGGTACACCGCGTCTTCTAACGCCCGTTGGGAGCCTTTGCGGGCTGCGTATTCGATATCGGCGGGGGAAAAACCTGCCGTTCTCTCTACCAGGCGATCCAAATCGACACCCTCTAAAGACTGCGGTGGGATGTACCGGGTCCAGATCGAGCGTCTCGCATCCTCATCGGGTAGCCCGATAGGGATGACGTAGTCAAAACGCCCGTGGCGCAAAAAAGCGGCGTCGAGCGCCCGAATAAAGTTGGTCGCCACAATGAGCAGTCGACCGCGTCCTTCCCTAAACAAGGGAATCAGCTTCAACAGTTCGTTCGTGACCCCTTGGGTCGGTGCGGGGGGTTCACCTTTACGGTGGGAGGCAATTTCTTCCACCTCATCGATAAAGACCACCACGTTATCCAACTCAGCAATTTGAGTGAAGGTGTCGCGCAATGCACCGGCCATCCCTCGCGAGTCTCCCGCCAACCGGGCGGGGAACACTTCCACAAAAGGCCAACTCAGCCGGGACGCCACCGCTTTCGCGAACGTTGTTTTTCCTGTTCCTGGAGGGCCAAACAACACGATCGCCCGTGGGGGCTCCACCCCAAACGTCTCGGCAGTGTCCGGATCTTGCAGGGGCAGCACGAGTCGTCGCTCGAGCAGCTGTTTCTCGTTTTGCATCCCCGCGATGCTGGTCCACAAATCGGGAGCAAGGTGTCTCCCGCCAAGCTCCGCGAGAGTGGCCCGCTCTTTTTCACTCATGGGAAGCTGGCGCTCAAAGTAGCTGAGGTGGTTCTTATCGACAAACCCTGACCGGTGTAAGACACCGGTGTCGTGTTGCTGATCGGGCACCAAAATACTCAGCTTGGTCAAACCAAGCGGTGTCAACCGGTTTTCCAGGGCTGCCAACAACGCACTGCCGATGCCCTGTCGGCGCATGGGTTCCGTGGTCCAGAAAAACACAATCCAGCCCTGTTCGTGGGCGGCTCGGGCAACGGCGGCTCCCACCACTTTGTTGTCCGCTACGGCCACCACGGCGTGATCTTTTTCACAAGAGGCCAATACTTCAGCAACCGAATAGACGGGCTCTTGCCCGGATTGTTTAGATTCTTCCCATAGGGCAAGAAGCGCGTCAGTGTCGACGGGGTGAAACTCGCGAATACGAAACGTCATGATGGTCCTCCCACAGTGAATGAATATCGTGCCGATGGTCTCGGCCAAGCACGCACCTCAGGGTGGGAGGAAGCGATAAGGCCAGAATACGACACCGTCTCTGACTAACTGGGAAAACGCGGAATAGTTTGCGAAGACGTAACGTTCTTGTGAGTAACGAGGAGAAGAGGTCACACGATGAGCGAGTGGAACTACACCAAGTGCGCGAAGCCTTTTGGCAGCCAAGAAGAAGCCAGGACCTTCATGATCGAGCGCAACTTTGCTGGGCAAATTTTGTTACGTGACAACGGCGGCTACACGGCAGTGTGCCCGACCTACCCCGAGGGGTATTACCCGGATGCGATTCCGGTCGAAACAATTGACGAATCGATGCTTGACGCCCCGGCGAGTAGCGAACACCTTGTGGGGAGCATCACAGACAGCGTCACTGCCGACGATGAATTGTGTTGCGACACCCGCCAAGAGGTAACCATTACCAGCAGGCCCCAGTAAACAGTCGTGGCCTGAAACCTGGCTTAGGCCACAATCGCCCAGGTGATCACACCCGTGGCCACACCCCACACGACGGCACCCAAAGTCACGATGGTGCTCGATCGCCAGACACTGACACCCAGCGACACCGCAATGGCGGCGGCAATTTGGGTACCAATAATTAGTGGCCCCACCACAGCCATTCCGAAGACGCCGTAGCGGGTAAAGATTCTTTTCGCTCGTTCCATTCGAGCGTCCGGTTCGCGGGAGAGGCCTTTTCGCTCCCGTCTTCTGGCTAACCGGGCCATGATGTTGTCGCTGAGGAGCGCGAAAAGCACGATGGTGCTGGCATTACCGACCAGCGCCCACACCATCGTCCACACCGGGGACAGGCCAAAAGCAATTCCCACCGGAATCACCACGACAGCTTCTAACCAGGGTGTTGCACCGGCAATAAACACCCCGAGCAGTCCCAGCTGCTCAAGCAAAAACTCCGATGCCATCAGTGCCTTTCGACCCTCGGCAGAAAGTGACGGTCCACTCCGTCACCGCTTCCAGTGTAGCTCTCGGTTTTCACCACCTTCCGGCAGTTAGTGTGGCCAGAGAGCGTCACAGCTGTGGGCTCACCGCCAACACGTTAAGGGGAATCCCACCGTGAACGAAAAAGATCTTGTCGCACTCTGGAATGACAAACGTCGCCAGCTCATCCACGCCCAGCTCCACTCCGTCATCGCGCTGTCGGTCCTCACCGCGCTCGTGCTATTCGGCGCCTTCGCCGTGGCACCAACAATCGTTTCCCTCTTCGCTTTGCTCTTCCTGGTCACCGTCGGTGGCTTGGGTGTGCTCAGCCAGTTCGCCATCATCCGTGAAGCAAAAAGCGTGGTCGAAGAACTCGGCGCCCACGAGAACACGGGTGCTGTGGCGAAGACCATCGCGGCCAGTGGCACCTACCTCACCCTGACCCAAGCACTGATGGCAGTCTTCAGCATTGCCCTGCTTGTCGTGTTTGTCTTGGTCGCGTTCCTCTAAAGCGGCAGCACCAGGTTGATCCCGTGGTTGCCTGGAGCCAGCCTCTGGGCGCTCCAGGCAATCACGCGAGATAGAGGCTGACAGCTCGGCGAAAAGCCGAACCCTTGAATCTGCCAAACCCCTGATTCATCTCTTACGCTGTCGATATGGCCGAGAGCACAAAATCCTCTTCCGCCTTCACCGAAAAAGAACGTGAGGCGATGAAAGAGCGTGCTCGGGAAGCGCGCGAGTTTAAGAAACTCTCCGGGGAGGAGCAAGTCCGGCGGAAAATCGCCGAAATGGGCACCGAGGATCAGGGCCTCGCGAATGCCATCCACTCAGTGGTGATGAGCATTTCCCCCGACATCACCACGAAGACGTGGTACGGCATGCCCGCGTATTACGTCAATGGGTCAGTGGTGTGTTTCTTTCAAGCCGCCAGTAAGTTCGATAGCCGCTATTCCACGCTGGGTTTCCAGGATGCCGCCCGCCTTGATGATGGGGTGTTTTGGCCCACGTCATACGCCATCACTGAAATGAACGAGTCGGTGGCAGAGCGGATCAAGGTTCTCGTTGAAAGAGCAATCTCGTAGCGCGGCGATTGGCCACACATTGAGTGTTGCGGTGGCCTCTCACACCGCACCGGTTGTGTGGATCCCGCAGGCCCGACCGGTTTAGTAGGGCGTTTGGGCGAGAATGCGAAGTGCCCAGCTGACTAGGGTCAAAAACACACCTACGCTGACTAGCCCAACACCCACCCCGACGGGTGAGGTCCAAGTGAACCAGCCGACCTGGGTCAGTGGGTCGGGTCGGGATGGAGACAATTCCGGAGCGTCAGACATGGTGTGCTTCTTCCTGGGGGTATTGGACAACCCGTTGGGGTTAGGCGATGCGGGTCCTAAGAGGGCCGGCGCTAGTCGGTCGAGGACGCCAATAACTCGGCGGCCTTCGCGGGACGTTTTTTTTGGGCAATCACAAAGAGCCACACGGTAACGGCCAATTCGGACACCACCGAAAGGATGGCCACGGCGACGACCATGACACTAGAAATCGCTGCATAGTTCACGAGCGAAATCTGCAAGAGACTATCGGCGATATAGGCGAGGCCGGCGGCGGCAAGTACGATTCCCAGCGTGCGGGGCGCCATGCCAGAACGGTGCATCATCACCCCGACGAGTACCAAGTGCATTCCGAAAGCAGTTAGTCCGATTGACCAGGTCACGGTGAAGGCGTTCAGCATCAACATCCCGACTTCGGCGTCTAATCGGGAGGGTTGAAGGGCGACCTCCATGCCGAGAGACAAGAACACTGTGGCGACCGCGAGCATTACCGAGTAAGCAATTCGGAACCAGGCGGCATGTAGCGAATGGGCGTGCCCAGCGGGCTTGAGTACGACATAAAGCCCCCATGCAATGACAATATCCAGGATGAAGATGACAGTGAAGGCCGCAAGACCAAGGCGGAAGAGTCCTTCCTGGTCCCGAATGGCGGCCATTGTGCTCTCAGGGTTATCGGGGTCAATAAGGCCGATTCTCACAAAGAAGTTGGCAAATACGGCCAAAGCAAATACCGCGGTGTAGCTGACTGCCGCCGTGAGCGCTGCAAGGCGGGTGGTGCTGAGCGAGGTTGTCGACATGGCGATTTCTTTCTCGTAAGGAGTATCGGGGCCACAAGGCCCATTTCGTACATTGTACGAATCTTCCTTGACGATATAGTACTAAGTACGAAACGTCAAGGCATGACGAGGGGCAATGGAAAATTTGGTGAGTGCGGAAGCGCGCAGTTCACTCGACCGCGCGCGGATCATTCAGGGAGCTGTGGCCTTAGCGGATCAGATCGGCCTCGAGCCCCTCACCATGAGGCGGCTAGCCGAACACCTGAAGACAAAGCCAATGACGCTTTACCATTACGTAAAAAACAAAGAAGACATCCTGACCGGCATGGTCGGATACGTTTTCGACGAGGTGGAGCGACCTGACGTCGAGCTCGGTTGGAAAGAAGCCATCACCCAAAGGGCCCAATCATTTCGTCTCGCACTGACACGACACCCCTGGGCTTTGCCCATTATCGAATCTCAGACCCAGCCAGGTCCCAACATTCTTGATCACCACGAAGCCGTCCTTTCAGCCTGGATGAGATCGGGTCTTCCGCTCCCCCTGATTGCCCACGGTGTGGCCATCAGCGACGCCTTTGTTTTCGGTTTCGTTCTCCAAGAAACGACTCTCCCCTTGGGGGGCGAGGAAGAATTGGGAGGGAACCTCGATGAGGCGAGCAGAGAAATCATTGCGCCGCTCGCTCCGGAAAAGTACCCCGCGCTCACCAGGTTCACTGCGGAACATGTGATGCAGCCCGGCTACGACTTTGGCGACTCCTTTGACGTTGGCCTGCGGTTCATCCTCGACGGGATTGAACGGCTCGATCGGCAAACCAATCAGGACCAGCAGGCCGCGGAGTAGAGCGGAGACGGAGGGATTTGAACCCTCGGTCCCCTTACGGGGACTCCACCTTAGCAGGGTGGTGCACTCGGCCGGACTATGCGACGTCTCCTGATGCGGGCCCTAGCCTACCGCGTTGACCTCAGTGTCTCGACCCCACATCGGTGATTAGTTTGCGACCGCGCAGGTGACGTCACTGGCGGTTTGGCCGACAAGGCCCTCGAGTACTTCCGCTTGGGTGACCGGCTGGTCGGCCTCTTGGTCATTGTCTTCGGGCTGCGGCTCAACCTCTTCGCCACTTTGGTCACCAGAGGAATCATTCGAGGTGTCTGCGCCCTCATCTGCCACCGGCTTGTCACCTGTGTTGTCCTCAGCATCAGGTAGTGAAGTAGTGGCCTCTGTTTCGTCACCCTCCTCGACGGGGGCGTCCTCAGAGCCTCGACCACCAGAGCCTTCCGCGAGCGCGTAGGGCTCATCGAGTTGGATTTTCGCCAACACGGTTTCCGACAGGGTCGGATCGGGAATGACTTTGCCCGAATAACCCTCCGGTGCATCAAGCACCGGGAATTGGATGAACACAATGTTTTCGTTGGGAATATTTCGTAGCGCCCTGGCCATAGACACCATCACGTCGAGGCTTCCCAAAGAACTCGAGAGCACCATATTTTGTGCTGCCACCTGGGCGATGCTGTACAGGCGGGTGACGTCGTTCAGGACACCGTCTGCCTGCAGGGTGCGCACCAAAGCCGACATGTACACCTGTTGGGAGGAAATGCGTGCCAGGTCGCTGCCATCCCCGACACCTTTTCGGGTGCGCAGGAAGGCCAAGGCTTGACCGCCTTCAAGGGTGTGCCAACCTGCTTCGGGAAGATTAAGCCCCGACCAGGGATCCACGATGGGTTCATTGACACAGACTTCGACGCCACCCACCGCAGTCGACAGTTGCGCCACACCGGTGAAAGTCATTACTCCGGCATAGCCGACGTCCAGCCCAGTGAGTTGCTCAACGGTTGCCGCTACGCAGGGCAACCCCCCGATACTCCAGGTCGCATTCAGTGGCGTCATTGTGCGGGGGTCCGAGAGTGAACCATCTGCTTGTTCGCAGGCAGGAACATCCACCAGGGTGTCTCGGGGAAAACTCATCACTGTGGCGTGGTCGTGGTTTTCTGACACGTGCACTAGCAGGTTGACGTCGTTTAGTTCACTGTCACTCTCACCAAACTGTTCACCCTGGCCGACACGAGTGTCTGAGCCGACAATCAGGACGTTGAAACCACCTTCCCATTCACCCACTCCCGCCATCACGGGCTGCTCGTAACCGGGCAGTTCAACGGTTTGTAGTGAGGCGGTGAGGTTCACCACGGTGAAGCCGGCGACGGCGAAGGCACTGACCACCAATGAGGTTGCGACAAGACCCGCAATAGTCGCGCCAGCCCGCCAACCGCCGAGACGTTTTTGGGTCGCGTGGTGGGGTTGGTACACACCGCGGTCGCGGCGACGCTCGCGCCTGGCGATGCCTTCCGTGCTCACCCGGGGTACCCCTTTACTTTGTCGTGGCGGAGGGCGTGGGATTCGAACCCACGAGACATTTCTGCCCACTGGTTTTCAAGACCAGCTCCATCGGCCGCTCGGACAGCCCTCCAACTAAAAAGTGTAACCCCGGATGCTAAACCACGCCTTTGAGGCTCTTGAGTGCCCAGGCGACCCCGTCTTCCACATCCGCTCGGGTCACTTCGGTGGCGTGTTCGAGCACATCGGGTGGTGCTTGACCCATTGCCACGGCGCGGCCTTCGATTCCGGCCCACTGAAACATCTCAATATCGTTTCGGCCGTCACCGATGGCCATCACTCGGTTTCTCGCAAACCCCAAAGTGTGGCGGACACGCTCCAAGGCAGTGGACTTGTTGACACCGTCGGGCGCAATGTCTAACCAGTTAGTCCACCCCACCGCATAGCTGACTTGGTGCAAACCCAAGTCTTCGACGGCTTGTCGGAAATCGTCGGCGTCGTGTCCAGGGGCGATAACCACTACGCGGGTCGCTACCGTCGTCAAGAGGTCGTCGAAGGCGACTTCTTCGGTCTCAATATCGAGAGCACCGTCTGGAAACCACCCCGTGTAGCGATAGAGCCCCGTTTCGTTTTCCACCGCATAATTCGCGTGCGGAAGCCGCTCCTTAATGGACTGCAACACCGGTGTGGGGTCAAAGTGTTCGACGTGTTCACGGCGGTAACCCCTCGGTGCTGTGGGGTCACGCTTGAGGGTAATTGCCCCATTTGACGACACGACAAACTCAGGACTCAATTCCAGTTGCTCCAACACGGGAAGCGTCAGTGACACCGAGCGGCCAGTAGCCAGAGTGACTTCGTGACCTTCGTCGCGTACCCGTCGCACTTCACGCACCACGTGATCAGACAGGGCACCGTTTTCGTGAAGCACCGTGCCGTCAATATCGAGGGCAACCAACCACGAGTCGGCCGACCAGGTGCGAGGAGGCTGGTCAATGCCGGGAGCGACGTCGGTCACTGATCTCCCTTGGGCCGAATCACATCATGGCCAACAAACGGTTGTAAGGATTCTGGAACACGAATCGAACCATCGGGTTGCTGGTGGGTTTCTAACAGGGCAACAATCCAGCGGGTCGTGGAGAGGGTTCCATTGAGTGTGGCGACTGGTTCGGTGTTGCCATCTGGTTCGACGCGGTGCCTCGTGCCGAGCCTGCGGGCTTGGAAGGTGGTGCAGTTGGATGTGCTGGTGAGTTCACGGTAGGCCTCTTGGGAGGGAATCCACGCTTCGATGTCGTATTTGCGTGACGCACTGGAGCCCAAATCGCCTGCCGCCACATCAATAACCCGGTAGTGCAGCCCCAATTCACCCAGCAGTTGTTCTTGCCAACCCAGCAGCCGTTCATGTTCCGCTTCGGCGTCACCCTGGCTGGTGTAGCTAAACATTTCCAGTTTTTGAAACTGGTGTACTCGGATGATGCCCCGGACATCGCGACCGTGTGATCCGGCTTCCCGCCGGTAACACGTCGACAGGCCGGCGTAGCGCTTGGGTCCCGCACTCAAATCGATGATTTCGTCTGAGTGGTAACCGGCCAGTGCCACTTCGCTGGTGCCGGTCAAATACAGGTCATCGTTTTCCAGGTAGTACACCTCGGACGCGTGCTCTCCCAAAAAGCCTGTGCCCTGCATCACTTCTGGTCGAACCAGTGTGGGGGGAATCATCAGTTCAAAACCGTGAGCCACCGCAACCTGAATGGCTCGCTGCATGAGAGCGTTTTCTAGAAGGGCACCGGCCCCGACCAGGAAAAAAAAGCGTGAGCCGGACACCTTCGCACCACGGTCCATGTCGATAATCCCGAGTGCTTCAGCGAGGTCTAAATGGTCCTGCACCGGATAGTCAAAAGTGGGCTTCTGTCCAACAGTTTTCAGTGTGTGAAAGTTTTCTTCGCCCCCTGGTGGGACACCGTCTGTGACCAGGTTCGGCAGTCGGTAGAGAGCCTTCTTAGCTTCCGCTTCCGCGTCTTGCAGGGTTGCCTGGGCAGCTTTGACTTTTTCGGCGAGCGCTTTGGCTGCCGCCACGAGGGTGCTTTTTTCGTCCCCTTGGGCTTTGGCCACTTTCTTGCCGTAAAGGTTTTGTTCACCCCGCAGGGTTTCGAATTCGGAAATCGCCACACGCCGTGCCTCATCAGCGGCAATCGCGCGATCGACGTCTTCCACATCGCCACCCCTGGCGCGAAGTGACTGGCGAATACTCTCCGGATTGTCGCGGAGGAGGGCGGGATCAATCACCCCTCTAGTGTGTCACGACTCGCTTGGCTCGCCCTCGGCGACAGCGTCTAACCATCGACGTGCGTCGATAAACGCTTCGTCGGTGTAACGCGGTGACACGGAAGGCGTGTGGCCGTTTGCGCGAGGGTATGACCCAAGGAATATGACTTTGGGGCTGAAGCGCCGCAAGCCCATCAACGCATCAGCGACGCGCTCATCGTGAATGTGGCCATCCAGGTCAATGACAAACCGGTAGCGACCCATCGCATCACCGATAGGTCTCGATTCCAACAGGCTCATGTTGACCCCGCGGGTGGCGAACTGTTCCAACATTTCCAGCAGACGCCCGGGGCGGTCATCGGGTAGCTCAGCGATGATGCTGGTTTTATCCGAGCCTGTCCGCTTGGGAACTGGGCCACCCTTTTGAACCAGAACAAAACGGGTTTCCGCACTCGGGTTATCGCCAATATCGTCAGCGAGCACTTCCACATTCACCCGCTCAGTGATCCCCCGCGGCGCGAGGGCAGCGTGGACGCCATCATCCTCGAGGGCGTCTCGCGCTGCTTGCACATTGGAAGAAGAGGGAATGTGGGTGTGGCGGGGAAGATTGGCCTCCAGCCACCGCCGACATTGCGCATAGGCCACCGGGTGGGCAGCGAGCAACTCAACCTGTTCAAGCCCCACCCCAGCGGGAGCAACCAAGGCGAACCGCACCGGCACTTGGTATTCCCCCACGATCCGCAAATCGGGAATGTGGGCCAACGCATCTTGGGTGGCACTCACGCCACCCTCCACACTGTTTTCGATGGCAATCATGGCGTAATCGCTGCGGCCTGTCACCACATCGTCGAGTGCCTCACCCAGGTTGGCGACACTGATCCACTCACCGTTTTCGGCACCATCAACCAGGCGCAGGGCTTCCCAGGTGAAGGTTCCTTCTGGGCCCAAATAGCTGTAACGGGCAGGTGTGGTGGTCATGGTGTCTAAGTGTAGTGAGCAGCTACCAACCCGTGGCGGTGCCAAACTGGTGGTCACCGGCACACGAGGAGGTGCGAAGTGTCTTTACCCACACATCCGTACGACCACATCAGTGAAGCGGACCTGATTGCCAAAGGGTCGCTGAAGTGGACCCACTTTCCGGGAACTTTGCCGGCTTTTGTGGCAGAGATGGATTTCCCTCTCGCTCCGGCCATTTCTCACGCACTGGCCGAAGCGGCACAGCGCGAACAGTATGGCTACCTTCCCGAGCCGGTCAAGCGCGAGATGCGAGAAGCCACCAAAGATTTTTTTGCCCGGAGCTACCAGTGGGACATTCCCGCCGAGCGGATTTACCCCACGGGTGACGTGTTAGCCGCCTACGAGGTGGTCATTCGACGGCTGGTGACGCCCGGTACTCCCATCATTGTTCCCACACCGGCGTATATGCCTTTTCTCACCCTCACCAAACAACTTGACCACCCGGTGATTGAAGTGCCGATGCTGAATCTAGACGGCCAGCGGCCCACACTCGATCTCGACACCATTGGGGCGCATTTGCAGGGCGATGCCGAATTGGTGGTGCTGTGCAACCCGCACAACCCGCTGGGTCTTGTGCACACTAAAGCCGAGCTGCGGGCGTTGGCCAACGTGGTCGAAGCCCACGGGGGGCTGGTGTTTTCTGATGAAATTCATGCGCCCTTGGTCTTCGGCGACAAGAAACATATCCCTTACGCCAGCATCGGCGATGTGGCTGCCGCGCACAGCGTGACAGCCACTTCGGCGTCTAAAGCGTGGAACCTGCCGGGGCTCAAATGCGCGCAGCTGGTCGTGACGGCCGATCGCCACCAGGAGATCCTGAAACCTCTCGAGTTCACGGTGTCTCACAGTGCCTCCACGCCGGGTGTGTTAGCGACTACTGCTGCCTACCGCGACGAAGGCCCCTGGTTGACTGAACTGAAGGATTATCAGCGAGGCAACCTGGAAATGATTGACCACTTCCAGGAAGAACACCTCCCGGGTGCGCACTACCGAATCCCCGAAGGCACCTACATTGCGTGGCTCGATGCGCGATCTGTGCGCATTGGGGACCAGGAAAACCCTGCAGAATATTTTCGTGAACACGCGAAAGTGTCTCTCACCGACGGGGCGTCGTGTGGTGTGGCCGGCATTGGCCATGTGCGACTGATTGCGGCAACACCGAGACCCATCCTCACAAAAATTCTTCAGCAGCTGTCAGACCACTGGGTTGTTGAATAGTTCCTCTTTTCAGATGGGCGTTCCCGGCGTAGATTATGCGCTATGCCGATTCGTCACGAACCTGAAGCCTCCCGTTACGTCCTACTCGATGATGAGGGTGACTTTGCCGGTGAGGTCGAATATGACACACAGGGTGACACCCTGCTTCTTGTTCGCGCGGAAGTCCCCATGGAGCGACGCGGAGGCGGCTACGGCGTCACCCTGGTGCGAGAAACGCTAGAAATGATTCGGGACGAAAAACACGGCAAAGTCCAACCGATTTGTCCCTTTATTGCCAAATTCATGGTCAAAAATCCTGAATTCCAAGCCCTGAGGGCTTAATTAATGACCCCTCTGGTGGGGACCACCATGAGGTTCCCATCGGGTGCACGAGTCACGTCGAGTGACACCTGATAGGCGTCACTCAAAATATCTTTGGTCATCACTTCATCGGGTGTTCCCACCGCCACCAGCGCACCACCCACGATCAGACCCACCCGGTCGGCGTAGGCGGCGGCGAGAGACAAATCATGCACGACGACCACCACGGCCCGCCGCGTCACCGCCGGCGTCGCCGATGAAGCAGACGAATCGCCGACACTGCCGTCATCGGCAATGCGGGAGTGCCTTCTAATCACCCGCATCACCCGGTCTTGATGGTGCAAATCCAATGCGGCAGTGGGTTCATCCAACAACAACACGTCGGTGTCTTGCGCGAGGACTCGAGCGAGCGACACTCTGGCCTTTTCACCGCCCGAGAGTTCCCCAAAACGCCTGGATGCTAAATCCACCACACCCACCGAATCCATGGCGCGGGCAATACTCGCTTCATCGTCATCAGCGCGGGGCGTTCCCGCCCAAGGATTTCGGCCCATTTCCACCACCTGAGACACGGTGAAAGGAAAAGAGACTTGATTGGACTGCAACAAAATGGCCCGCAATTGAGAAAGCTGTTTGGGTCGGTAATTTTTTGTCGGCACGCCATTGATCAGTGCCTCACCCGTCGACGGCTGTATTTCTCCCGATAAGGCGCCCAGGAGTGTCGACTTTCCGGCACCGTTTGGCCCGACCAAGGCAAAGACTTCTCCGGGGTGAATACCCAAGGACACGTCAGCGACAATGGTGCGCTTTGTGCGCACCACGCTGACAGTGCGCAGCTCTAACAGGTTGGAGGCTTCCCGGGCAGTGTGGCTCACATCCACCCCCCGCTCTTTCGCCGCTGCTGGTAAAGCAGCGCAAAGAAGAAGGGTCCACCCACCAGCGCGGTGAGCATTCCGATGGGCAAATCTGCGCCCTGAACAAGGGTCCTTGTGAGCAAGTCCGCCCACAACAGCAGCGTCGCACCACCGACAGCACTCGCCCACAACAGCCCGCGGTGGGCGGGGCCCAACACCATGCGGATGATGTGGGGGACAACCAAACCCACAAACGCGATAATTCCCGCAAAGGCCACCGCTGCCGCGGTGAGCAACGCCACCAACACGATGACCACGATGCGCAAAGCCTCCACATCAACACCCAAATGGCGGGCGTTTCGCTCCCCCAAAGCCAACACATCGAGTTGCCTAGCCAGTACGACCGCGGCCAACATTCCCACCAACAGCAGGGGCACGACGACCACTACTTCCGACCACAATGAGCCGGCCAATGAGCCCAGCTGCCAAAAGACAATTTGTTCCCGACTGGCCGTATCGGCCAGAAAGAGGACAAAAGCGAGACCGGCTTGAGCAAAAGCGTTGATCGCAATACCGGTCAGCAACAGGGTGACCACCTCGGTGCGACCCCCGGCGCGAGCCACCGCATAAACGAGCAATGTGGCCAACAGGCCACCAACGAAGGCAAGCGCTGCGACCCCACCGCCCGCGAATTGAACACCAAACACGATGGCAATGGATGCCCCAAGGGCTGCCCCAGATGACACACCCACCACACCGGGTTCCGCTAAGGGGTTGCCAAAAACGGCCTGCATCAGTGCCCCACCGACCGCCAAAGACGCACCCACCGCAATCGCCATCACGATGCGGGGAAAACGCACCACCCATAAAGTCGCGTCGACGACATCTTCCGTGGGCGCCAAAGTGGTCGAAAAACCAAGCCGGTTCAGAATGGACCCCCACACTTCACTGGCGGAAATATCTAACTGGCCGGTCACCGCCGAGACCAATACGCCGGTAATCAATAGTGCAAGCAGTGTGAGGGCCAACACACTGCGTCTCAGAACACCCGCCGGTCGGGCAATTGTGTTGCTCACGGAACGCGGTGAAGCCACTCAGTGGTGGCAAATTTTTCGCTCGCCAAATTGGCCGCCAATCGGTGTTCGGCGTCGGTGATTGACCCGGGGCGAAGCGAATAGAGCGACTGGAAGGTGTTGACCAAGTGGTCTTGAATGTCCGCTCGACTCATCCCGGTGTGAGCGCGTAAGGGGTCAACCCTTTTGTTCGCCGAAGCGACGCCTTTATCGCTGATCTTTTCGCGACCAATGCGCAACACTTCCACCATCCGGTCGCCATCCATGTCGTAGGCCATGGTGACGTGGTGGAGCACAGCACCACTGCCTAGACGTTTTTGGGCCGCACCACCGATTTTTCCACTCGGGGATTGGATGTCATTGAGGGGCTTGTAGTGGGCGTCAATACCCAAACCTCGCAAGGCCTGAATCACCCAGTCGTCTAAGAACGCGTAGGAGTCTTGAAAACTCATTCCGGCGACAAGTTCCGCGGGGGCGTAGAGGGAATAGGTAATCGCTGTACCTAGTTCCATAAACATGGCCCCGCCGCCGCTGACCCGGCGCACGACTTCCATACCGTGGCGGTTGGCCCCTTCCATATCCACTTCGTTTCGAAGGGATTGGAAACTACCAATGACGACCGCAGGTTTCGCCCACTCCCATAAGCGCAGGGTAGGCCCGCGCTCACCGGCACCCACCTGTTCGGTGAGGACCTGATCCATCGCCATTTGGTGCAGCGGCTCTAGAGGTTCAGGAGCGAGGTAATCCCACTGATAGTCGGTGAAGCTTGTTGCGCTGGTCAATGCTCGCCGCACGACCGTGGCGACGGCCGCTGGGTCGAAACCCATCAACACAGCACCGTCAGGGATCACCTTCGATACGGCAGCTTCCAGATCATCGTGACTGGTCGCCACCGATAACCCTTCGAGGGAGTGGTTGATCATCTCCAGAACCTCATCGGGTTCTAAAAAGAAGTCGCCGGCCACCCGGGCGTGACTAATCACACCGCCACTGGTCTCTAGGTCTACCGTGACAAGTTTTCCGCCCGGAACTTTATACTCTGCGTGCACAGAAACCAGCTTACTTTCGCGATTCTGGCAGTGCGTCAGACAACCATCCGAGTAGGTCAGTGACTACTTCGTCGCGGTTTATTTCATTGAACACTTCGTGGCGTGCTCCTGGGTAAATCTTTGTTGCTAGCCGAGTAAGACCACCGCGGGTGCGGTAAGCCTTCTCGAGCTTTTTTACCCCCTGCTCACCGCCCAACGAATCGTCATCACCCACCATCAGCAACATCGGAATGTCACTACCCACTGCTCGGGGCCCCCCGAGCAATCTCAGCGCGTCGAGGGGACCAAAGAGTTTCAGAGTGTTGGCCGGAAACGCTAGCGGGTCTGCCACCCAACGCTGATGGATTTCCGGGTCCCGACTAAGCCATTCCGCACCGGTGTCACCCAAGTGGGCATGGTGGGCGTTTAAGTCACCCGCATTCATATAACCCGGCATCCGGTAGGTGGTCCCGCTAAACACCACGGCGTCAAGGTCCTGGGCAAATCCTTCATTGAGAAGGATTTGCCCCATCAGGGAGCCCCAACTGTGACCGAGGAAGACGTTGGGGACACCGGGATGCTCATGGGTGATGAGGTCGTGAAACTCCCGGACTGACCGGATCGTGGAGCGCAGACCACCGATGCCTAAACGGCCCAGCTTGGCGTAATCGCCATCCCACTGGTCCAGCCCGGTTTGGCCATGACCCCGGTGCTCATTCGCCCACACTTCATAACCGGCGCCCACGAGTTGCCGGGCTAACCAGTCGTAGCGCATGGCGTGTTCGCCCAGCCCGTGGGCTATCTGGATGATTGCCCGGGGACTTTTTCGTCCCCACCAACGGTGAAAGTAAATGGTGACACCATCGACATCCACAAAAGAGTCATCAACGCGTTCCACCTGAGCCATCATCTATTGCCGCTCTGCCGGGCCGAGGAGGTCAAAGGCCACCGTGTGGTGGACGGCCTCCGTGTCACTCGGGTGATACACCCCGGCCAACACATCACGTTGAAGCCGGCTGATTTCGTGGCTGACGTGATAGCCACGACCACCGTGAAGTCTTAGGGCACTATCGACCACGCTTCTGGCCGTCTCAACAGAGCGGTGTTTCACCCCGGAGAGCAATCGAAACCAGCGCGGCCCGTGATCGACCTGGTCAACCACGTCGGCAGCAAGACTGCGAAGGGGTGCATCGAGCGCGTCGACAGCCATTGCCGCGTCGGCAACCTGCCACCGAATATCGGGGTCAGTGGCATAAGTCTTCCCGTCTCTGGCCATGCTCGTTCGGGAAGACACCGCCTCGACGGCGAGTTCCAACGCACGCTCGGCGATCCCGACATACACCGACGAGACCAAGAGCAGGAAGTTTTGGAAGATTGCACGAATAAAAGGATCAGAATTGTCGCCCACAGGAATGATGCGGGCTAAGTGGTCCGAGCTCACCACCGCACCGTCCAACACGGTGGTGTGACTCTGGGTGGCCCTCATCCCCAACGTGTTCCAGTCTTCAACAATGTGGTAACCGGGGGTATCCCTGCTGATAAAGCCGTGGACGATGCTGTCGCCCATCCGACCCAAGAGGCCCAGTTTCGTCCAGGCGGGCGACAGTGACGTGAAAACCTTTTCGCCGTGGAAGGCGTAGCCGCCCTCCACCTGGCTTACCTGGGTGACCGAATCTGTCAGCACTCGGTCGTTTCCGCGTTCACTCACACCGAAAGCGAAAAGCTCCCCCGATCGTGCCCCCTCCAGGACAAACGCTAAAGAGTCATCCCCAGCTGCCTGCAGGGTTTGGGCCACACCCACCCACGTGAAATGCATTCCCAAACCCAGCGCGGTGGCTGGCGCATAACGCGCCAGGGTGCGCTGATTGTCCACCAATTCTGTAAGTGGGCGAGGGTGTAGGTAGCCAATATCTCGAAGGGCCTCGAGGTCTTCGTGGAAAAAAGAGTTGGTCGCATCGAAGTGCGCCGCTCGTGCCCGGATTGACTCCAGCAGTTCGTCAGTCCACTGCATGAGCCCCCCTTACACCTGTGTGACGTGGTCCGAGACTAGCGATTCCTCGTGAGAGTTGAGGGGGAATACCAACGCTGGGTGTCGCACCGCGATACCAAAAGGTGAGCCCACGGCGGGTAAAAACGGTGCGGCAATCCGGGCTCGCACTTTGGTATCACTGGGGGCAATCATGAGTTCCACGAGCGCATCATGACCCGCATAGGTGAGGTTGGTCACCGTGGATTGCACCCCCTGGGCTTGGGGGACCAACCATTCTGGTCGCAGCACCACCCGAACAGATTCGCCCTGGCCGGGGTTGAACCCTTGTGCACTGGCGGCCAATGAACCCAAGACAGTATCGACGTGTCCCGAGCATCCGTAACGCAGTGGTTGCCCTTCACAGAGCTCCTTCGCTCCACAGGTTTCACACTCCAAGGCCGTGTCTTGCCAGGTCCCTTCGACCTCTACGGTGTCGCCCACAAACGACGCCACCCAGGGGGTTAGGGGGGATTCGTAGATTTCTCTGGGGGTTCCCACTTGAGCAACACGGCCGCCATCCATCACCACAACGAGGTCGGCCAGGTCGAGTGCTTCCTCCCGGTCGTGGGTGACTAACACTGTGGTGGTGTCTGTTTCTCGAAGCAATTCAACGACTTCACGAGCGAGTTGGTGTCGAAGCACAGTGTCGAGCGCGGCGAAGGGCTCATCCAACAGGATGGCGTCGGGGGTGGGAGCAAGAGCTCGTGCGAGTGCCACCCGTTGAGCTTGGCCGCCAGAGAGGGCGCTGGGTTGCCGGTTGACCAACTCACTAATGCCCACAAGCTCAGCCAAGCTGTCAATCTTGTCGCTTCGACGCCGGCCTTTGGGTAACCCAAAACCAATATTGTCGGCGACACTCAAGTGGGGGAACAGTGAGGACTCTTGGGGGACCCATCCAATACCTCGCTGTTCGGGTGGGACGAGAGCGTCAGGCGAGCTCAACGTCTTTGACCCCACCGAGATGGTCCCCTCATCGATTGCCAACAGTCCTGCGAGCGCGAGAAGGAGGGTGGTTTTTCCGCAACCGGAAGGGCCGAGTACGGCGACGACCGAACCGGAAGGAACGACCAAGGAAATGTCGCGCAGCGCCGGAGTGTCACCGTAGGAGATGCTGAGGTGGGAAACCGCGAGGGTGGTCATGCGGGGCCTCCTTTCTCACTTCTCGCTCCGGAGAGCAACATGGCGGGGATTGCGGCGATGAGGACCAACAGTGCGGCATAGGGTGCTGCCTGCCCAAATTCGACGACAAGCGTTCTGGTCCACAGTTCTGTCGCTAGCGTATTCACTCCAGTCGGGCGAAGAATGAGAGTGGCGGGTAGTTCTTTCATGGTCGCAATCATCACCAGGAGCGCCCCCACACCGATACCGGGCAGCGCCAGGGGCAACGTCACTCGTCGCCACGCCCCAAAAGGTGTTTCACCGAGAGTTCTGGCGACCATCAACAGTGTGGGCGACACCCCTTCGACACTGGCTCTCGCGGTGCCAATGGATTTGGACATGAACAACACGGTGTAACCAAAAACCAACACGATTATGCTTTGGTAAAGCCCCGGGAGGAGGCGCAGGGTGAGAAACACCAGTGAGAGTCCCACCACAATTCCTGGCAGTGCGTGACTCAAATACCCCAACGATTCGATTGCTCGAGGAATGGTGCCGCGGAACCTGGCGGCAAGAGCCGCAATGGGCAGAGCGACAACTGTGGCAGCGACTGCGGCGGCGATCGAGACTCCGACCGTCCACAGGGTGGCTTCCACCAGGCGTCCCACATCAACGCTCTGCGCTGTTTCTACTTGCAAGAGTCGAACTCCAAGACCCAACAGCGGCACCACCACTCCGACGACGACCGGGGTGAGTGCCAACGCCATCAGGACACGGCGCAAAAGGGGGGCCGGGCGGGGCCCAACAGGTTTGCTGC
Organism: Pontimonas salivibrio; assembly: GCF_002950575.1. Lineage (NCBI taxonomy): Bacteria > Bacillati > Actinomycetota > Actinomycetes > Micrococcales > Microbacteriaceae > Pontimonas > Pontimonas salivibrio. The sequence goes on along the minus strand of NZ_CP026923.1, from coordinate 208,646 downwards.
GCCCCGGGGTGAATTGCCTTTGGCCTCGCACCCGGCGCTCACCCAGAACACCGATTAAGGCCAAGAGGACGACGAGCAGGGCCAAGACGGCTGCTTGGTTGCGATCAAAGCTCGCCGAATAGGCGGCGTTGACACCCCAGGTGAGCGTGTGGAAGCGCAGCATGGCGACGAGGCCAAAATCGCTCACCGAATACAGGAACACCAGCAGGGTTCCAGCGAGCGCCGCGGGTCGAATTTGTGGCCACGTTGCCACCCAAAACGCTTCAAAGGGTTTCTTGCCAAGGGTCCGGGCGACTCGCTCCTGGTCACCTCCGACACTGCGCAGTGCGGCAGCAGTAGGGAGGATGACGTAGGGAATGGTGACTGCGGTGAGCAGTGCCCAACTGGGCCAAAATCCAGAAAGGGTGGGCCACCACACTAACCAGCCGTAGGAGGCTAGGTAGGAGGGTATTGCCAGCGGTAGGGCGGAGAGAACCAGCCACAGCCTGGGTTTAGGAAAACGCCCCCTGCTCATCCCGACCGCAATTGCCACACCACCGAGGAGTGCGGTGAGCGCTACCGACACGGCGAGCGCCAACGTGTTCAGTGTGTAGCCCAGAGCCCTGGATTCGAACAGAACACTGATCAGCTGTTCAAATGGGATTTCGCCCGCTCGCACCGCGAGGTACACCATCGGGACTAATACGATCAGTGCCGCGATCAGAGCGGGAATAACCCGCCATCCGGGCGTGCGCGCCATCCCACTCACCGTCACGGTGGTGCGGGTGGTGGTGCTAGCAGTGGTCACAAAGGGTCCTTACGACACGTGACCGGAGCAGACCCCGGTGGGGTCTTTGCTCCGGCCACTTATTAGGGTACTAAAGCAACCCGAAACGTGTCAGTAGTTCCTGGGTCTCTGACAGGGATTCCAAATCTGAGAGGTCCAGGTCGGGGTTGACCAGGCTTTCCAGCGAGGGAAGATCCGCCGGAGCATCAATTCCGTCAACCAACGGGTATTCGTAGGTTTGCTCAACAAAGTAGTTTTGGCCGGCTTCGGAGACCATGTAGTCGACGAAGTCGATAGCGTCTTGGTCGAGTTGGGCGGGGGTGAGGATGCCTACCCCGGTGACGTTCACCATTGAGGTGGGGTCGCCCGCTTCGGTGAACCACAGCCTGGAGGCAAGGTTGTCCAGTCCGCGCTCTGCTTCTAACCGGTACCAGTAGTAGTGGTTAATCAATCCCAGTGGGATGCCTCCCGATTCCACCGCTTCGAGGATGGGAGTATTTCCTTCGAAGTACTCTGGGTCGTTCGCGACAAGGCCACTGACCCATGCTTCGGCGGCACCTTCCCCGTCGATCACCCGGTAGGCGGTGACAAAAGACTGGAAGCTGGCGTTGGTGGGCGCCACTCCGACCTGACCGGACCATTGCGGCTCGAGGAGCTCGTTGGCGGTGTTGGGGAGTTCTTCTTCGGTGACCATGTCGGTGTTGTAGACCACCACTCGAGCGCGCCCGGTCACGCCGACCCATGAACCGTCGGTGGAGGTGAATCCGGGTTGGACTCGTGAGCTGATGTCTTCGGGCAGGGTGCTAAATAGTCCCGCTTGACTGAGCGCACCGAGTGCGCCGGCGTCTTGGGAGAGGAAGACTCCGGCTTGGGTGGCTTCTCCTTCTTCGAGGAGGAGGGCAGCCATTTCGCCGGTGTTGCCGTAGCGGACCTCGACGTCGATGCCGGTTTCTTCCATGAATTGGTCGATGAGCGGCTGGACAAGAGTTTCACTCCGTCCGGAGTAGAGGGTGAGGAAGCCGTCAGATGTGGCTTCGCCTTCAACGGCTTCGACCGAGCCTTCTTCAACAACTTCTTCTTCGGGTGCTGTTTCTGGCGCCTCTTCGGGGGCGGCTTGGCATCCGGCTAGTACAAAAGCCAGAGCCCCAATGGCGGACACGACGCGCACGGACGACCGACTAGTCATGAGTTTCTCCTTGAGACAAAAAAGTACCAGCGACAGGCCGTCGCTGGCTCTAATAAGTTAGGTTAGCCTAACTTTATCTCCAGGGCAAGGGTTAATTCGCTCGAAAGCTTTGAATGTCCTGTAAAGCGAGCTCCAACTGGTCCATGGCGAAGTGCACGTCGGCTTCTTTCACCATCAGTGGCGGCGCAAAACGCAGGGTGGAGCCGTGTGTGTCTTTAGTGAGGACCCCACGACCCACAAGGGCTTCAGCCACTTCGCGGCCAGTCGCTAACTCAGGGTCGATGTCAACACCCGCCCAGAGTCCCTCTTGGCGAACACCGACAACACCGAGACCGCGCATCTGCTCGAGGCGTTGACCCATGACCACACCGAGCTTCTTCGAATTGGCCTGCATCCGACCGGTCTGAAGAAGCTCCACCACGGCCTTGCCGACAGCAGCCGCCAACGGGTTGCCACCAAAAGTCGATCCGTGCTGGCCCGGTGCAATGACCCCCATGACATCAGCTCGACCAGCCACGGCGCTCACCGGGAGCAGGCCGCCACCTAGAGCTTTACCCATGATCACCATGTCGGGGTGAACCCCCACATTATTGACCTGCAACGTTGCTCCGGTGCGGCCCAAACCGGACTGAATCTCGTCAGCAATCAGGAGCACGTTGTGTCGTGCCGTCACCTCGCGCACCGCGGGGAGGTAAGACGCGGGGGGAATCACGATGCCCGCTTCACCTTGAATGGGTTCGACCAACACGGCCACAGTGGTGTCGTCAATTGCGGCCTCCACAGCCGCCGCATCACCGTAAGGCACCGAGCGGAACCCCGGCAGGTAGGGCCCGAAATCATCCCTGGCTTCCGGGTCGGACGAAAAACTGATGATGCCCAGAGTGCGCCCGTGGAAATTGTTATCGGCAACGATGATGGTTGCGTTATTGGCGGGGACACCTTTGGAACGGTAGCCCCACGCCCTGGCGATTTTGATGGCCGTTTCTACCGCTTCAGCGCCGGTGTTCATCGGCAACACCATGTCTTGTTCCACCAGGTGTGTAAGGCCCTCGGCGAAAGGGCCCAATTGGTCGTTGTGCACTGCACGGGAGGTGAGACTCAACGTGCGCAATTGGCGCTTAAGCGCGCGCACCAACGCCGGGTGTTGGTGGCCAAAGTTCAACGCCGAGTAGGCAGCAAGACAGTCAAGGTATTTCTTCCCCTCAACATCCCACACCCACTGGGCTTTTGCCCGTCGAGCGACCACGGGCAGTGGGTGGTAGTTGTGGGCAAGGGTTTTACCCTCTCCCGCAATCAGTTGGCTGGTGCGAGGGGACGCCTGATATTCAAAGCGTGTGGTTATGTCCGAAGCTCCAGCGTGCAACATTTCACTCCCCCTCCACCCAATAGCAACTCCGATAAATCTACGGTGTGTGTCTCATATCCTCGTGCCTGGAGCTCAACGCGCAGTGTGTGAGCCTGCTCGGCCATCACCACATTGAGCCCATCGCTAAAGAGGTTGAGGCCCAGCACTGCGGCGTCTTCCTCACTGGCGATAATCGCGTCGGGATAACGCTGTTCCAGTATGGCCCTGGAGGCATCATCAAACGCAGAAGGCAAGTAGGCGATGGTCTGATCGTCGAGAACAGCCAGTGCCGTATCCAGGTGATAAAAACTGGGGTTGATCAGCTTCAAGCTGATCACCTCTCTGCCAAATACTTCGGCGATTTCGCGGTGTGAGTCTGACTCGCTGCGGAAACCGTGGGCTGCGAGGATGACGTCTCCGACGAGCAAGAAGTCCCCTTCGCCCTCATTGTTTTCTACCGCCTCGCGCGCATCGAAGCCCAGCCTGGCGAGGTGGGCCAGGTAGGCGGGGCCTTCTGGCTGGCGCTCTGGGTAACGGAACTTTGCTTCATAGGCGATGCCATCGAGCACGAAACCACCGTTTGCGGCGTAGACCATGTCCGGCAGACCAAGAAGAGGGTCAATCAGCTGAACGTCAAAACCTAACCGGATATACGTGTCGTACAGCGTCTGCCATTGCCTGGCCGCCAGGGACTGGTCGGTGGGGTTTTCGGGAAACATCCACGGGTTGATTCGGTAGCTCACGGTGAAGTGGTCGGGCCGGCACATCAAGACCGTCTTGGCCTGCGCAGTGTTGGCCGACAACGAATCGCGTTGTGGACTGTTGTGCGTGGTGGTTGCTGGAGTGGTGATGGTCATAGAAGCAGTGTGTCACGCACAATGCGCGCGTATACGCGTCTCTAACGCGTATATCGTGCAACTTTGCGAGTAAAATAGCGGTTTTATTGCGTAGAGTGTCGTCATGGACACGATTGACCGCCGGATCATTGCCCTGCTGCGAGAAAGTGCGCGAATGCCCTACGCCGATATCGGCCACCAGGTGGGGCTCTCCGCGTCCGCAGTGAAACGTCGCGTCGACCGTCTCACTCAAGACGGCACCATTCGAAGCTTCACCCTCGATGTTGACCCCGCCGTGGATGGGCTCGGTGTCGAAGCCTACGTCGAACTGCACTGCCGGGGCACAGTCGCCCCCCAGGAGCTCAAACACATACTCGCCAAAGTTCCCGAAGTCGTTCAAGCCGGAACAGTGAGTGGTGACGCAGATGCCATCGTGCACCTTCGAGCACGTGACATCCACGCGTTGGAAGAAGCGCTCGAAAAGGTTCGCCTTGCTCCCAATGTGGAGTTTACGAAGAGCTCAATCGTGCTGTCTCAACTGATCAACCGGCGCTAGCCCATCAGACCGGTAGCGACAGAAACCTCGGGTCGGGTGCACCAAAACGGTGACCGGTAATCGACACAGCCTGTTCGCGAACAAACGGCAACATCTCCACTCGCCCCGACTGAGTCACTTCGTCATCCCACACGGCCACAGCCGGGCTGCCATCAAAGTGCACGTACATGACGTTGGCATTTCCGCCCAACAGCCGGATCCTCTGAGGAGGGTTTCGCCGCACACGCTCCACAAACTCGAGCTCAGACTCTACGTGGACACTGGCCAACGCAGGTCGATTCCCCGAAGGGCTCCCCAAGACTCGCATCACCGGGTCAGGCAGTGAATCTGAAGAGGACAAGTGCACCACGGAGCCCGTCCGGAGCCCCGCCAATACCACCCGAAGTACATCAACCAGCGGGGTGAGAGAAGAAGCGCGAACTACCGCCTCAAAAGGCCGGTAGCGAAACACGTTTCGCTCGACACCCACCTCACTCACATCAACACTCGCTCCGTAGTGGTGCGAATAGGCATGCTGGTCGCTCAACAGTGCGTGAGTAAGCGACTCTCGCTCTTCTGGCGTGAGTGTCTCCCCCGCCGCGGCAACCACCTCCAGAAACTCTGGAGCAATGTCTTCCACAGAACCCACGAGGTCTCGGTTAACCGGTGCTGATGTGAGGCTGCCCAAACCGAAGAGGTAGTTGGGCCCGCCAGCTTTCGCAGTCGGGCCAACGCTCGATTTTTTCCAGCCACCAAACGGTTGGCGGCGGACGATTGCGCCGGTGATCCCACGATTCACGTAGAGGTTTCCTGCGTGAACGTGGTCAAGCCAATAGCTCACTTCGTCGGGATCGAGCGAGTGAATTCCCGCAGTCAAACCGTATTCGACACTGTTTTGATACTCCACGGCATCCTGAAGGGTTCTTGCCGTCATGACTCCCAGCAAGGGTCCAAAGTATTCAGTCTGATGGAATGTGCTACCCGGGCGTACCCCCAGTCGAACACCGGGGGACCACAACCGCTCAGTGTCATCCAGTTGGCGCGGTTCGGCCAACCATTCTTCTCCCGCACCCAACTCGGTGAGCCCCTGGCGCAGCTTGGCCCCAGGGGGTTCAATGATGGGGTTCATGGTGGTTTCTGGTCGAGCGTCAGGCCACCCGACATCCAACGTGTTGACAGCGTCCTCTAATTGACGCCAGAAGCGCTCCGACTTCGCGACGGAGCCCACCAAAATCACCAGCGACGCCGCAGAGCATTTCTGACCTGCGTGACCAAAAGCACTTTTCACCAAATCCGCAACCGCTAAGTCGATGTCGGCACTGGGTGTAATGACCAAAGCATTTTTTCCACTGGTCTCTGCCAGCACGGGGAGGTCAGCCCGCCAGCTGCGAAACAGTGCAGCGGTCTCAAAAGCGCCCGTCAAAATAACCCGATCGACACCCTGGTGGGAGATGAGCGCCCGACCGAGTTCGCCTTCACTGACATCGGCGAGATGCAGCACATCTTTGGGTACACCGGCAGCCCACAGTGCCTCGACCATCACCGCCGCACAGCGCCGGACCTGGGGGGCAGGTTTGATAATCACTGCGCTACCCGCGGCAAGGGCCGAAGTGACCGAACCAGTGGGGATTGCGACCGGGAAATTCCACGGCGGGGCGACCATGGTCAGGCCCACCGGGGTGAACTTGGCGCCGTTGAGTTGCTCCATCTCGACCGCTTGGGAGGCGTAGTAGCGGGCGAAGTCAATCGCTTCACTGATTTCCGGGTCCGATTCGGCCAACGTCTTGCCCGCTTCTTGCATCATCACGGACATAATTTCTCCCCGGCGCACCCCCAACTCGGCAGCCGCTTTGAGGAGAATTTTCCCTCGGCCTTCAGCGCCCCTCGCCGCCCATTTCTTGCCACCTCGTCGCATTTTTTCCACAATGGAATCGATTTCGATTCGGCCATCGATGGGGCCAAGGTCATCCGAGATGAGCCCACCCTGGAGAGTGTCCAGACCGGCGGCTTGGCCTTCTAATGACGCGGCGTGACGATAGATACCACGTGCCCATTCTTGGTTTGCCGGCAAGGCAAGATCGGTATCGGGTTCGTTGTGAAACTCGTCCACTGCGGGAAGAGTTCGCGGACGAGTCTCCAGAGTGCGGTCTTGTGTGCGGGACGGGGTCGGGGCTTTTTGTGTCATCGCATCCAGCGATGCCCGAAAACGCGCTTCCTCGCGGGCAAACACGTCTGAGTGGTCGTGGAGGTCGAATACGGCCGACATAAAGTTTTCGGGGCTTGCGTTTTCGTCCAAGCGGCGAACCAAATAACCCACTGCGGCATCAAATTCGTGTGAGTGCACCACGGGGGTGTAAAGGATGAGGGGACCAACCGTTTCTCGAACCGCGTCGGCTTGATCGGGTGCCATTCCCACCAACATTTCAAAGTCAACGTGCTCGCGCACACCGCGTGACGTTGCCAACAGGTGGGAGAAGGCCAAATCAAAGAGGTTGTGCCCGGCGACACCAATTCGGATGGCTTTCGCCCGTTCAGGGCTGAGCGACCATTCCAACACTCGCTTGTAGTTAGTGTCCGATTCCTGCTTACTGGGCAAAACCGCAACCGGCCAGTCGTGTAATGCGGCATCAACCTGCTCCATTTGCAGGTTCGCCCCTTTGACCACGCGGACTTTCAGTTGGGCCCCACCCTTAGCCACACGCTCGGTAGCGAATGCGCTGAGACGTTTCATCGCATCCAATGCTTCGGGCAAATACGCCTGCATCACGATGCCGCCGTAGTAGTGGTGAAGGCTTTCACGACCGAGGACCCGTTGGAACACGTCGAGGGTCATCTCCAGGTCACGGTATTCCTCCATGTCGAGGTTGATGAAGGTGGGCGGGTTAGTCGCGGCAGCTTTCTCGTACAGGGGAACAAGTTTTTCCACCACGCGCTCAACGGTCTGGTCGTAGCTCCACATCGACAACTGTGCGACAACCGATGACACTTTCACCGACACGTAGGTCACATCGCGGCGTTCGATTAGTCGCTCGATGCCCTCTAAACGTTTGGTGGCTTCCCCCGCCCCCAACACTGCTTCACCGAGCAGGTTGATGTTGAGTTGGTCGCCGCGTTTGGTCAGACGCTTCAACGTGCGCTCAAGAGATGCATCCGATGCGTCAATGATCAGGTGGCCAATGAGCGTTTTCAACGCTTTTCGGGCAATGGGGACCACGATGGCGGGAAGAAGTGGGGCAAACCACGAGCCCACCATGAGCAACCACCGCAAAATCCCGGTGAGGAATGCGGGTGGTTTTTGACCCAGCTCGCGCAGTGCGCGGGCTGCGACGGTCAAGTCTTCGGGACGCAGCACCCGATCCACGAAACCCAAGGCAAAGGCGGGACCGTCAGGGTCTTTCAGCAGGTCGGCGAGCCGTTGAGAACTGGCGTGGGGTTTCTTGTGCAGGGTGGCTGCACGATCCAGCCACTGGTGGACAAGTTCGACGCAGTCGTCGCTGAGCGTCTTTGCTCCGCGGACACCTTTTGTCGAGACCTGCGCTGTGTTCGATTTACTTACCGTGAGAGACATAACTCGAGGGTAGATGCTTAGAGGGTTTTCAGCATCACGGCATCCTGAGTGTCCTTTTACACTGTGGGGATGTCACAGACGTTGCCCACAACAGCCGATATTGTCGTGGCCGGCGGTGGTCACAATGGCCTTGCCGCAGCCGCCTACCTCGCCCGCTCAGGTTACGACGTGGTCGTCTTAGAGAGGCAGCCCGTTGTGGGTGGTGCGGCCATTTCCGCCCAAGCTTTCGTGGGTCACGACGCAAGGCTCTCGCGCTACTCCTACTTAGTCAGTCTTCTGCCGGAGCGAATCAGAGCCGATCTCGGGCTGAAGATTGACCTGATTCGCCGGCGCTATTCCTCCTACACACCAGTGCCTGGAACACACACGGGGTTGCTCATTGACGCAGAAGACCCGGTTCGCACCAGGGCGTCCTTTGACTCCATTGGTGCGAGCGAGGACTACGAACGCTGGGTGGAGTTTTACCGTGACACCGAGATTCTTGCCCAGACCCTTTTCCCGACAATGACTGACCCGCTGTTGCGGGAATCGGAAGTGCGGTCACTCCTGGAATCCCGTGCTCCCGGTCGAAAACTGTGGGAGCGTTTTTTCGCCACTCCGATTCGTACGCTCGTGAACGACACTTTTGACAACGACATTGTCCGCGGTGTGGTGCTCACCGACGCACTGATTGGAACATTCCCCGACTCGGATGGCGAAGGGTCCTTGGGGGCCTGTTTCCTCTACCACGTGATTGGTGGAGGGACGGGAGATTGGGATGTCCCCGTCGGGGGCATGGGAGCAGTCAGTGGAAGCCTGGAGCGCGCGGCACGACACGCGGGCGCAAGGATCATTACCGACGCTTCGGTGACGGCCATTTCGGATGCCCCGTCCGTCGAATTCGACCGCGGAGACTCCACGCATCACATTGACTGCCGATTAGTGGTTTCCGGGATTTCTCGGAAGCACACCCAAGAATTGTCTGGCCTCACACCAGCCAGCACGCCTATCGAAGGCGCTCAGGTGAAAGTGAACCTGCTGCTCAGTCGGCTTCCCCAACTTGCCGACCCCAACGTGCGTCCAGAAGAAGCCTTTGGCGGGACTTTTCACATTAATGAATCCGGCACTCAGCTCGAGGCGTCAATTGCCCAAGCCCAGAGCGGCAGCATCCCCGATCTGATTCCCTGTGAGGTGTACTGCCATTCTCTGAGCGATCGAAGCATTCTTGGTGAGGGGCTTCGAGAGACGACTGCTCAGACACTCACCGTGTTTGCTCTGAATGTGCCACACCGGCTTATTGCCGATTTAGACCCTGACGACATCAGGCAGGAACTCCAAGACAGAGTGCTTCACTCCCTCCGGAGTGTCCTTGCAGAGCCTTTAGAGGACTGTTTGCTGAAAGATGCGAACGACCAGTGGTGCGTGGAAACCAAAACGACCCTGGACCTAGAGGCCACCCTGGGTCTTCCCGGAGGCAACATTTTCCACGAGCCGCTGGGCTGGCCTTTCGTCTCTGACGAAGACCCCTTGGAGACGCCCGCCGAGCGGTGGGGTGTTGATTCCGGTGCGCCCCACGTCCTCCTCGCCGGTTCAAGCGCCCGGCGAGGAGGCGGGGTCAGCGCCATCGGCGGTCACAATGCCGCCATGGCCGCCCTAGAGCTTTTGGAATAAAACCCCATCGAGTGGCTGGTTAATCCAGAGGGCTGCTTAGAAATCGTCCATGTCGAAACCGTTCATGCCGAAGCCGCCCAGTTCGCCACTCAGGCTCACAATGAGGGCTGTCCAGCCCACAATGGCCAACACGATGAGAACCAGCAGTGTGGCACTCACCGCGACAGCAACTTTTGCGGGGACATTAGAGCGACCCACCTTGTTTGACCACACCCACGCGATGATTCCCATAATCAACGCGGGAATCTGAGAGAAGAAGGCGAGAACGAGTGCGACCACTCCCAGGGTGCGCCCGGGGTATTCCGTCCACTCGTCGGTCGAGTTCGTGGGGGTGTGCTCGATTGGGGCTTCGCCGCTGGTTGCTTCAGCCATGGCATTTTCCTTTCACAACTATTTGCCAGCGACGGTTACCGCCGGCACAACACCACGCTAACCGCAGGCGCAAAGGTGACCTGTGAGCACTCTGGAGAGTTACTTTGAGCTTCCTATGTTCACACCAACTCGCCCGGTGGCCCAAGATGGAAGGTATGCGCCTAGGAATTTTAACCAGTGGGGGCGACGCCCCCGGATTAAACGCCGTCATCCGTGGAGCGGTGCTCACCGGGGAGAGAACCGCCGGACACAGTTTTGTCGGCTTTCGAAATGGTTGGCAGGGAGTTGTCGAAGACGACACCATGCCACTTAGCCGCCACCAGGTGAAAGGCATCAACAAACTCGGTGGAACAATCATCGGCACCAGTCGCACCAACCCGTACGAGCATGGCGGCGCTGAGCGAGTCAAAGAAGTACTGGCCAAAAACGAGGTGGACGCTCTCATCGTGGTGGGAGGAGAAGGAAGCCTTGCCGGTGCGCAAGAGCTCTACAAAGATGGAGTGCCCATTATCGGCGTGCCAAAGACTATCGACAACGACCTGGGTGGCACCGACTACACGTTCGGGTTCGACACTGCTGTAGGAATTGCGACCGAAGCAATGGACCGACTGAGAACCACCGGTGAATCCCACTCTAGGTGCATGGTCGCTGAAGTAATGGGGCGCCATGTGGGGTGGATTGCTCTTCACTCGGGCCTCGCAGTCGGCGCACACCTCATTCTCATTCCTGAGCGAAAAACCTCGATGGACGAAATCACCCACTACGTCAAGGGGGCCTACGACCGGGGTCGGGCGCCCCTCGTTGTGGTGGCTGAAGGTTTCCAGTTGGCCTCAATGGACACAGTGCACTCTGAGCTCGGACTCGATGAAGCCGGGCGACCACGTCTTGGCGGCATTGCGAACCTTCTGGCACCGCTCATCGACGAAGCAACCGGTATCGAAACCAGGGCGACAACGCTCGGGCACATCCAACGCGGTGGAACACCCAGTGCGTTTGACCGTGTACTCGCCACACGTTTTGGTATGGCAGCGGTGCACGCCGCCCAAGCCAGTCAGTGGGGCCACATGGTCTCAGTGCGAGGCACCGACATTGTGGTGGTAGGACTCGAAGAGGCCGTCGGATCGCTCAAAGTGGTCCCCACAGAACGCTACGACGAAGCCGCCCTGCTCTTCGGTTAGGCCTGCAGGAAGGTCTTCTCCTGCTTCCGGACGCGGTTGCTTTCGAGCGCCGCTGGTTTATTCGTCGTTGTCGCTGCTGATTAAGGCCCAGGTGACTATGCCCGCGATGGCGGTCACGCCGATTGCTGCGCCGATGGCCCAGGCAACGGGGTGGCGCCGAGCTGACGCCCGAGCTAACGCCGCGCCCACCTTCGCCAGGTTGCCCGGCGCAAAGCGTTGTTCGAGCTCGTCGAGGTAGTCGCCGACCTGGTCTCTGGATCGCTCCGCCCTGCGAAGTTCCTGCTCAAGCGCCACTGGAAGTCCTCTCGGATTTTGCGGCGCGATCGCCCCGGATTCTCGCGATATCTTCCCGGACGCTTGCAAGCGTTCTCTCTGGTACCGGGGCTTTCGTCCCCGACAGGAGGGCAGCTCCGATTCCCAACATGACCAGTGCCAGCAGGAGTACGAGACCCGCAACAATCAGTACCGCCGCCCAGGCTGGGACCACAAGGCTCAAGGCGAGGATGCCGGCCACAGCCAGGAGGGTGAGCACCACGCTAATCAACGAAATGGCTACCGCAATGAGGCCCAAGCCGATGCCGGTGCCTTTGAGTTTGTGGAGGAGCTCGGCTTTGAGTAGATCGAGCTCAGCCCGGATCAGCTGCCCCAGCAGATGCGGCAGCTCGGTAATCAACGCGAAAACGGAGCGCTTCGATTCCCGAGAGGGTTCCTGCTGGTTGTGTGTCATTTAGTTTCCCGTGTCAGTTTTCTTCGAGCGACGCTCACGCACCTGGTCGGCAAGTTTGCGGGTGGTGGTCTCAACCCGCTCGACGACCTCCGGTGCGGCTCCCCGAACATAATCTTCCGCGCGCTGAACTTGGGTCTGCACGCTGGGATTCGTCCAGAGTCGCTCGGCACTCGCCCTCAGCTGTTCGTAGCGTTCTCTACCTGCGCGGGTGCCCAGGACATAGCCAAGGCCGAGTCCCACGAGGAACATCACTTTTGATTTCACGACACCACTCCTTATATGTATTCCCCAGACGGCATAAATACCGTCTGGCCCCAGGCTAACGCGAAAAGCATGGCTTCACCAGATGGTGACGCGCTTTTCGGGCTCCAACCACAGTGGGCTCTCCGGCCCCACATCAAATGCCTCGTAAAACTCATCGAGGTTACGCACAATCTGATTGCACCGAAACTCAGCCGGCGAATGCGGGTCAATCTGCAACAACCGTTTGGCTTCTTCGTCACGTGCCGAAAGTCTCCAGGACTGCGCCCAGGCGATGAAGAAGCGCCGGGCCGCAGTGACACCATCCACGACAGGTGGAGCCTCACCACCCAAAGACAGAAGGTAAGCCTTCCAGGCGATACCCAAACCGCCCAAGTCGCCAATGTTTTCCCCGAGCGTCAGCTCACCGTTGACCCGAAGCCCCGGCAACTGTCTGGGTTCCAGCGCGGAGTACTGCTCGACCAGACTCTTTGTGAGCGATTCAAATCGCTCACGGTCTTCCGGTGTCCACCAGTCAGCAAGGCGCCCGTCACCGTCAAAGCGCGAACCCTGATCATCAAAACCATGGCCGATCTCATGGCCAATCACTGCACCGATGGCACCATAGTTCGCTGCAGCGTCCCGCTCGGGGTCAAAAAATGGATACTGCAGGATCGCTGCGGGAAAAACGATTTCGTTAAAGCCCGGGTTGTAATACGCATTGACCGTTTGCGGCGTCATGAACCATTCGTCCCGATCCAAGGGGCGACCCAGCTTGCCGAGCTCCCGCTGGAACTCAAATTCGGCACTCGCCTCAAGGTTGCCAATAAGGTCATCAGCCCTGATGCTCAGCCCCGAATAGTCACGCCACTTCTTGGGGTATCCCACCTTCGGGTTGAACGTTTCCAGTTTTTCTAATGCGCGTGCTTTCGTCGCATCAGACATCCACTCCAAGCCCTGGATGCTCTGGCGGTACGCCTCCATCAGGTAACCCACCAGTTCATCCATCTGAGCTTTTGCGTCGGGTGGGAAATGCTCTTCCACGTACAGCTTGCCGACGGCTTCACCCAACACCGATTCGACAAACCCCACACCGCGCTTCCAACGCGCACGAAGCTCCGGAGTTCCACTGAGCGTTCGGCCAAAGAAATCAAAATGGGCCTCAACGAGATCCGAGCTGAGGTAGCCAGACAACGACCGAATCACTTGCCACGACATCCAGTCCGCTAACGCTTCAGCGTCCAAGTCATTCCACAGCTCCGGCCACGAAGCCACAGCAGAGGGCTGCCGGATGACCACCTCATCGACCGCTGTGGCGTCGACACCCAGCGTGAGTAACCAGGCATCCACATCAAATCCTGTCGTCATCTCACGCCACGAAGCCAGGCTGGTCAAGTTGTAGGTCGCCACCGCATCCCGACAGCGAACCTGATCCCAGTGGGTTTCGGCAATCCGGGTTTCGACATCCATCACGCGCTGTGCGAACTGAGCCGGCTCGGGCAGACCCAGAATGGTTGCCACCGATTCAAGGTGTCGAACAAACGCTTCTCTCAGCGGCCCAAACTGTTCTTCCCGGTAATAGGACTCATCGGGCAACGTAATGCCGCCCTGTTCGACAAAGGCGATGTAGCGCTCGGGATTACCCGGGTCGTTGTCAATAAACATCTGCCACAAGCCCGCAACACCACGGCGTTCATGTTGGGCCATCACCTGAATCAGGGCGTCCTTGTTGCCCCTGGCAGCATCGATGGCTTTCAGGCGTTCGTGCACCGGCTGGTGGCCCCTAGCCTCAACGGCTTCCTCGTCCATAAAACTCGTATAGGCATCACCTACAGCGCGCTCCAGCGTGCCCTCCGGGGCAGTCTGAGCCTTTTCGATAATCGCTCGAACGTTACGCTCGGCCCGCTCCGCCAGGATGCTAAACGCACCGTACATGGACTTATCGGCAGGAATGGGGTGGGCGTCCAACCACAATTCATTGACGTGTCGAAACAAATCCACGTCAGGAGCGATTTCGGGGTGTAACCCTGAAAGCTCGAGACCACTGGCGGGGGACACCGTAAAAGAAGACTGTGTGCTCACCCCCCACAGCCTACGTCGGAAGCCTTGACAGGCCCTGGACTAGAAGCCCCCCATCACACGACCAGTGAATTCTTCGAAAGATGATTTGGGCGGCCACGTTCTCACTGTGAATAGAGAGTCCGGGTAGCGTAGGTCGGTGCGCACAACTCCGCTCGACCGGCGAATTTTTACCCTGGCGTGGCCTGCCCTCGGGGCACTCATTGCCGAGCCACTTTTTCTCCTCACCGACACCGCGATGGTCGGACACCTCGGTGGCGAAGCGCTCGCATCGTTGGGGCTTGCAGGAATCATTTTGCAAACCCTGGTCGGTTTGCTCATTTTTCTCGCCTACGCCACCACACCTTTCGTCGCGAGACGGTTGGGGGCTGGTGACGAGCGCGGGGCACTCGCTGCCGGGGTCGACGGAGTGTGGCTTGCGATTTTTCTCGGCGTCACCGTGGGCACACTCGGCATCTTTCTTGGATCCACCCTCGTGTCGTGGTTTGGTGCTGAAGTCACAGTCAGCGAAGGCGCGACCGACTACCTCACGATTTCGTGGTGGGGTCTGCCCGGCATGTTGATCGTGCTGGCGGCAACCGGTGTGCTCCGTGGGCTCCAAGACACCCGCACCCCACTGGTTGTCGCGCTGGTCGGTTTCAGCCTCAATGCCCTGCTTAACGCAGTACTCATTTACGGCTTGGATTTGGGGTTGGTCGGCTCCGCCTGGGGGACAGTGCTTGCGCAGTGGATGATGGCGCTGTGGCTGTCAGGGGTCGTCATCTCACGGGCTCGAAGCGTGGGGGCGGGGCTTCGACCAGGCAGCGCCGGAATTGCTCGTGCCGCCCAGTTAGGCGGCTGGCTTTTTATCCGCACCATCAGCCTCCGGGTGGCATTCGTTGGCGCCACTCTCGTCGCCACCCAACTGGGCACAGACCAGTTGGCCGCCTGGCATGTGGCCTTCACGGTGTTCACGTTGATTGCGTTAGCCCTCGACTCTCTCGCGATCGCCTCGCAGGCTCTCGTCGGCCACCAATTGGGAGCAGGAGACCCCGTCTCGACCAGACAAGTGGTCTCTAGAACAGTGTGGTGGGGACTGTGGGGTGGAGCCGGTTTGGGTGTGGTGTTGGCCACGAGCGCTCCCGTGCTCCCACTCATTGTCACGTCGGACACCGCCGTGCGGGCGCTGCTAATTCCCACTCTGCTTACTCTCGCACTCGCGATGCCTTTGGGTGGGTACGTCTTCGTACTCGACGGGGTGTTGATGGGCGCGGGAGATGGACGCTACCTTGCCCTGACGGGAGTATTGAACGTCCTCGTGGTTATTCCATTGTTTTTCATGACCCTCTACGTGTCCGAAACTGTCGGCCCCACCTGGGTGGGTTTGGCGCTTTTGCAGGCGAGTGTGGGTCTTGGTTACTTGGGCGCGCGGGCGCTCACCCTGGGGCTTCGCGTACGAGGCGATCGTTGGATGGTGATCGGTGCGCACTCCTAACCCACTCAGCATGTCCCTTCGACGGCGACGCCTCGGCGTCTACTGGATTTTCGCCATCAATGGTCTGGCTTTTGCCACCTGGATGGCCAGGCTCCCTGGACTGCGCGACAACCTCCAAGTCACCACCGCTGAGGTGGGATTGTTTTTGCTGGGAGGCGCTGTCGGTGCACTAAGCGGCTTAGCTCTGTCGTCACACATCATCGCCGCCCTGGGAAGCACGCGAACAATCGCGTTGTTTGCGACACTTGCTCTGATTGCTGTCGGCGGGGTGGGGGCATTGAGCGCCCTCTGGCCGTCGTTGCTCATCGCGATGGCGGCCATGTTTGTCTTCGGCGTCGGAACGAGTATCACCGACGTGGCGATGAATGTTGAGGGCGCCGAGGTGGAACGGGACTTGGAGCGCACCATCATGCCGTGGTTCCACGCCCTGTTTTCTTTGGGGACCGCACTCGGTGGTGGTCTTGCCGCCGTGGCGAGCTCGCTGGGGATTGGGGTCGAGTTTCACTTTGTGGTGATTGCCCTTGTCCTCATTGGACCCGTGGTCTACAGCGTGCACTTAATGGGTGGCACGCAAGGCGGCTCAAACGCTACCTCCACTGCCCCTGGAGCATCGGGCGTGAAGAGCAGGCTTTCGGTGTGGGCGGAGGGTCGCACCGTACTGATCGGAATTGTTGCCCTCAGTATGGCTTTCGCTGAAGGCTCGGCTAACGACTGGTTGGCCTTAGCGATGGTCGATGACCGCGGTTACACGAACGCCGAAGGTGCGCTGTGGTTTGTCCTCTTCACCGGGTCAATGACCCTGGGTCGGTTCTTGGGGGTTCCCCTCATTGACCGGTTTGGTCGAGTGCCCATTTTGGTGGGCAGCGCCCTCGCGGCACTCATCGGTTTAGCGACCATCATCGTGGTCGACAACCCCGTGGTCGGTGTCTTCGCCGTGATTGCCTGGGGTTTGGGAAGTGCGTTGGGTTTCCCCGTCGCAATGTCCGCTGCCGCTGATGACCCAGAGCGTGGGGCAGCCCGCGTGAGTGCCGTTGCCACCATTGCTTACGGCGCGTTCTTGGTTGGCCCGCCACTCATCGGTGGCCTCGCCGAGTTCACCGGTATTCTCACCGCGCTGTGGGTGGTTGCGGCCGTGATTGCGTTGGGCCTACTAGCGACACCGGCAACGAGGAAGCCAAAGGCCTAAACTCGGGTGGGTGAGAGTGCTTGTCGCCACCTGTAGCGTGAACTACGCCGGTCGACTAAACGCCCACCTTCCACTGGCCACAAGGCTCATCATTGCCAAGAAAGACGGCAGTGTGTTGATCCACTCTGACGGGGGAAGCTATAAGCCGTTGAATTGGATGGCTCCACCGTGTGATGTCAGCGTGATCACACCTGATGCTGATCAGGTTGCTGACGGGGTGAGCGAAGTGTGGCGGGTCACTCACCAAAAAACCGCGGACATGCTGATTCTCAGCATTCACTCCATCCACACCGAAGTGGAACACGATTTGGGTGATGATCCGGGTCTGGTCAAACAGGGTGTCGAAGCCGACCTGCAACGCCTCGTCGCCGATCAACTTGAGGTGATCGGCGAAGGGCTGGAACTGGTACGGCGAGAATTCCCCACCGCCATCGGACCCGTCGATGTGCTCGCGCGAGCTCCCGAAGGCGGAACGGTCGCCATCGAAATCAAACGGCGTGGCGACATTGACGGTGTGGAGCAGCTGACCAGGTATCGAGAGCTCCTCCAAAGAGACCCCCATCTGCGACCCGTCAGGGCCGTGTTTGCCGCACAAGAAATCAGCCCGCAAGCGAGAACCCTCGCCAAAGACCGCAATATTGACTGTGTGGTGTTGGACTATCAAGCCCTTCAACACAGCGACATCCCAGAAAACCGCCTGTTCTAACGGGCACTCCCGCATCCAGTGGGTACGCTCCTGGGGTGAGCGACTACAAAACAATCCTGTTAGACCTGGATGGCACCCTTGTCGACAGTGCACCGGGTATCACCCAGTCGATTGCTCACACTCTTCGCACCATGGGGCTGCCCGTCCCACCCATGTCGGAGCTTTTGCACTGGGTCGGACCTCCGCTACCCCAGTCTTTTGCCCGCCTGGCAGGGCTTGACCCACAAGGGGTCGACGAAGCCATTTCGATTTACCGCGAACAGTATCTGAACGTTGGCGCTTACGATTCGAAACTGTTTGACGGAACAGGGGCACTCCTTCGCGACTTGAAGGAACGGGGTCACCATTTAGCCCTCGCCACGTCAAAACCGTGGACTCCCGCAGTGTTAATGCTGGAGCACTTCACCCTTGTTCGGTTTTTCGATGTCATTGCCACCGCGGCAGACGATGAAAGCCGCGGTGCCAAACACGAAGTGATTGAGGATGCACTGGCCGGTCTTCGAGAAAAAGGTCTCCCCACCGAATCCATGCTGATGGTCGGGGACCGTATTCACGACGTTGAGGGGGCACGAACTCACGGTCTGGATACCGCCATCGTGCAGTGGGGATATGGAACACCCGAGGAATGGGAAAAAGCCCACCACAAAATTGCGACGCCCCGACAACTGCGTCAACTGCTGGGTTTACCGGCACAGTTTGAACACACAGTCCGCTAAGCGCGCCTCACCTCAGACCCGAGGGCTAACATCGGGCCATGCAGCCCAACTGGGACAACCTGGACGACCTGCCCCTGCGGTTTATTGTGCCCGAGGGGTGGCGAACCCCCGCTCCCAAGTGGATCTCACTGCACCAAGGCTTTATTCCCCCAGCTGATTGGCAGCCCTACCCAGACGCACCCGCAATCCCCCATAACTGGCCCTGGTGGGAGGAAAACGGATCTTCTTGGTACACCTTCTTCCGCTACCACGCACCTCCGCCCAGTCGGGAACTGGGCTGGTGGTTTGCCCTGGGAGCGACCGGACTGTTCACGCTCACCGTGTCACCTTTCGCCCTCGGGTTTCCGACCGCCTTCATCCCCGGCGGGCTTGCCCTTGTCGCCCTCATTGTGGGGGTGTCAGGAATTGTGAGGACCCTGCGCAAAAGCACCCACTGGGTGGGAAACGACCCGATGGACCGCGTGCGTAAGTGGTCCGATCAGAGGCGCCAAGAGTTTTACGACCGCGCCTACGACCGCCACCGGCAAAACAGTCCAGACGAACAATCGCGCCCCGAATTTGAAGCGGCTATGCACCGGCAGTGGTGGCGCGAAACCTCCGCAAACGAAGAGAGTTCGTGACCACGAACACCGACGAAAACGCCATCGCGGCACCCGCGATAAGAGGATTCAACACACCACCAACAGCGAGTGGAATGGCCACCACGTTGTAGGCGAAGGCCCAAAACAGGTTGCCCCGAATGGTCCCTAACGTTTTACTCGCCAGTGCGAGGGCGGTGGGCACCTGTTCGATGTCACCGCGAGTAATGGTGATGTCACCGGCCGACATGGCCTGGTCAGTGCCACTACCCAAGGCAATACCCACGTTGGCTGTCGCGAGCGCGGGGGCGTCGTTAATGCCGTCACCCACCATGGCCACACGGTGTCCTTCATCTTGCAGGGCACTCACCGCGTCAACTTTGCCCTCAGGGCTCACCCCCGCGATGACGCGATCAATTCCTAATTGTCCGGCGACATGTTCTGCCGGTCCTTGGCTATCTCCGGTGAGTAACACCACCTGCAGGTTTCTGGCGTGCAGGGCGGCGATGGTGGCCGCAGCCTGTGGTTTGGGCTCATCGGAGAGGTAAACCCCTCCCCATAGTTCACCGTCAACGGCGAGCCACACCGCGGTGTAGGCGTCGAGGCGCTGGTCATTAAACGCGTCAGTGAGATGCTGGGGTACGCTCAGTTGCCCCTCGGATAACCACGTTGACCGGCCGACCCGAACGCTTCTTCCCTCGATGGTGCCCTGAACACCGAAGCCGGCATCAGCACTGGCGCCCTCCACCGGGTAGGACCTGACGTGCTCGGCGTGGGCGACTAAGGCTTGCGCAATGGGGTGACTGGAGGTCGATTCGAGACTCACCAGATAGGACCAAAACTCGTCCTCGTGCTCAGTGTCAACCACGCTGTGGCTGACACTCATTGACCCTGTGGTGAGGGTTCCGGTTTTATCCAACACCACGGTGTCGACGTGTCGACTGGCCTCTAGGGCTTCGGGGCCCGAGAGCAAAATACCCAGCTCCGCCCCGCGGCCTGTTCCCGCAAGTAACGCTGTGGGTGTGGCAAGCCCCAGGGCACACGGGCAGGCAATAATCAGTGTCGCTACAGAGGCCCGAAAGGCCCACTCGGCGGAAGGGCCAAAGATTAGCCACCCAATGAGCGTGAGGATGGATAAGACGATGACAATGGGGACGAACACCCCGGAGATTTGATCGGCCAGGCGCTGGGCGCGAGCTTTACCGTTTTGGGCCCGCTCCACAATGGTGGCCATCCGTGCAAGGTGTGTATCCGCCCCCACCCGGCTGGCTTCAACCACCAAGCGGCCGTGAGAGTTGATGGTTCCGCCGATGACACTCGTTCCAGGCTGAACCTCCACGGGAACAGATTCGCCGGTCACTAATGACTGGTCGACAGCTGACGAACCCTCCAGCACAATGCCGTCGGTGGGAATCCGATCGCCGGGGCGGACGACGCAACGAGAGCCCACCAACAGCTGATCGATCGGGACAACCGTCTCAATGTCGATGGTGCCCTCAGGGCCGGGTATCTCCCGGATGACTCTGGCTTCTGCCACTCCCGCTTCCAACAGGGACGCTAATGCTTTACCGGCATCCCTTTTGGCCCTGGTTTCCAAATAACGGCCCAACAAGATGAACGTGGTGACTGCAGCAGCCACTTCCAAATAGATTTCGTTTCCGATTTGGTCTGGCGGGGCGAAAAGGTGCATCGACATCGTCATGCCAATTTCTCCCGCACCCCCCAAAATCAGCGCGTAGAGAGACCACAGCGTTGCCGCCAGGACACCAATGGACACCAAGGTGTCCATAGTCGCCTGACCGTGTTTCGCGTTCACCCACGCAGAGCGGTGGAAAGGCCATGCCCCCCAGGTCGCCACCGGCAGGGCAAGCGCCAACACCACCCATTGCCAGCCGGGAAATTGCACGAGGGGCACCATGCTCAAGACCACGACCGGGAGGGTAAATATCGAAGAGATCAAGACCCGCCGGCGAAGTGCGGCGACCCTGTCGGGCTTTGGCGGACTGTCCGCACTGTGAGCTCGGGCCTTGTAGCCGGATTTTTCGACCTGTTCAACCAGGGCCGACACATCAGGTTCAGCAGCCCAAATGGTGGCTTTCTCGGTGGCGTAGTTCACCGTTGCGGTCACACCGGGGACGGTGTTGAGACCTTTTTCTACCCGTTGCGCGCACGACGCGCAGGTCATGCCCTCAATGTCGAGCTGGATGGAATGGCTGGAGTCTGGGGTAGTGAGACTCACGAGTTCTCCGTGACCGCCTCAAGGGTGTAGCCCTCGGCGGCGACAGCCTGGGCGACGTCTGCCAAGAGGTCCCCCCCACCGTGGCTGACGGTGACTGTCGAGCGACCTTTCGGATCCAAGTCAACGTCTACAGATTCGACACCCTCAAGCGCCCCTAATGCACCGGAAACACTGCCCACGCAGTGGTCACAGGTCATTCCTGATACTTCGACAACAAGGGTGCTCATGCTGTTCTCCTTAAATCCCTCAAGGGTGGTGATACCTGTGCGGTGAGCTGCACTGAGACGTACACGCGTGGACTCTTAGTTGTTAACAGTTACCTCAACCACAGTATTCCCCGCAGTGGCATGCGGGTACGGAAATAATCACGAATGGGGAGATGAAGAGTGCTCTGAGCATTTCATCAATGCGTATGTGACGGCTTGTTCATTGCCCTCTCAGCAAATGGCTCCAGCATGGGGTCATGTCATCGACAGTTACCCCCACCAGCAGCCAAGAGACAGGATCGTCTCCTGCACCAACAACCAGTACTACGTTCAAGATCGCAGACGGTTCGGCAGTGCTGGAGGCTGTTCAATCGTCTTTGGTGTGCTCTGGCAATGGCAGCGTCTCTGACGACACCATTGATGTCGTCTCGCCAGTCACCGGTGACGTGTGGTTGTCTCTGCCCCAATCGACTCCCGCTGATGTGCGGGAGGCTGCCGCGAGGGCGCGTGCCGCTCAGCGTGGTTGGGCAACACGTCCCCTGCATGAGCGCACCCGGGCCGCCCGGCGCCTACACACGCTGATTCTGGACCGCGCAGAGGACATCGCGGACATTATCGGCATGGAGACGGGTAAGGCTAGGCGCAACGCAATGGAAGAAGTCGCCGATGTCGCGATGACGGCGTTGTATTACGCGAAGAATGCGAAGCGGCACCTGGGACCACACCGGCGAAAAGCGGGGTTTCCGATCCTGACTCACACCGTTGAGCAGTCAGTGCCCAAAGGCTTAGTGGGGATGATTACGCCTTGGAATTACCCGCTCACTATTCCCATTTCTGACGCGATTGCCGCGCTGTTGGCAGGAAATGCCGTGGTGATTAAGCCCGACACCCAGACCACTCTCAGTGCACTGTGGGGCATGGAGCTGTTGGTGGAAGCAGGACTACCGCGGGATCTTTTCCTCGCCGTCACCGGAAACCCTGCCGAGATCGGCGAAGCGTTGATTACCGAATCTGACTATGTGGCCTTCACCGGTTCGACAGCGACCGGGACCCATGTGGCAACGGAATGCGCAAAAAGGCTCATCGGCTGCAGTGTGGAACTGGGTGGCAAAAACCCGATGATTGTCCTGCCCGATGCGCCGCTCGACCGCGCAGCCAAAAGCATTGTCCAGTCGGCGTTTTCTAACGCAGGTCAGTTGTGTATGAGTATTGAGCGGATCTATGTCCACCGCGACGTGTTCGATGATTTTCTCGACAAAGCTGTCGACACGATTAAGCACCTCACTCTCGGTGTCGGTCTGGATTACGAGTTCGACATCGGTTCGCTGGTGTCGAAGCAACAACTGGAGCGCGTCGGCGCTCACGTTCAGGACGCAGTGGCACGCGGTGCCACCGTTCACGTGGGGGGCGCACACCGACCAGACATTGGTCCTTACGTGTTCGAGCCCACCCTGCTCACCGGTGTTGATGAGTCGATGGCGTTGTGCAGAGAAGAAACTTTTGGCCCCGTCATTGCCCTCTACCCGGTGGATTCAGACGCAGAAGCCGTGATGAGGGCAAACGATTCCGACTACGGCTTAAACGCCAGCGTGTGGGGCTCCGTGTCCCGGGCAACTCCCATCGCCCACCAGATTGAGGCCGGAAGCGTGAACATTAACGAAGGGTTTACCGCGACCTGGACCTCTCACGATGCCCCCATGGGGGGCTTTAAACGCTCGGGGCTTGGGCGTCGACACGGCCGGGAAGGCATTACCCGCTTCACCGAATCCCGCACAGTGTCCACCCAGCGCCTGATCACCATCGACCGTCCGGACACAATGGGTAACAAGGATTTCGCTCAGTTGATGATCCGAGGCCTTCGGCTGCTTCGGCACCTCCCCTGATGATTAGCTGGGGCTGTTTCCTGAACG
Organism: Pontimonas salivibrio; assembly: GCF_002950575.1. NCBI lineage: Bacteria > Bacillati > Actinomycetota > Actinomycetes > Micrococcales > Microbacteriaceae > Pontimonas > Pontimonas salivibrio. The sequence goes on along the minus strand of NZ_CP026923.1, from coordinate 185,149 downwards.
CTCGCCGTCTCGATTGCGCTGTGGAAAAGCCACCAGCTCCAGGTACTCATCGGCAGTCCAACAAATAAGACGTCCCCGTTGATTTTTTGTTCGTCTGAGTACCCCCAGCTCGGCCAACTCCGTAAGCGCCCGGTGGGCGGCTTGTTCAGAGATGGCGAGTCGGGAACTTACTGAACCGACCGTCACAACGGGGTGGGAGGCGAGGGTGTGAAGAATCCGGCGCACGGCGGCGTCGCTTCGGGGTATGGCGGGACGCGTTCCTCGATGGTTGCGAAACGCGACCAGTCGCTCAAAGATCTCCGCGTCAAGTAACTCAATATCTTCGGCAAGTTCAATCGCGTATCGCGCCGCTGCCTCAACCGCACCCGAAAACGCAATCACCCAGTCATCAAGAGCGGGAGGCTGCTCGCGGTAGCTACTAAGGCCCGCAAGGTAGTTCGCTGTGTGAGAGGCAAACACCGTGCTGATAGGGATGGGGCTGTTTCTCACTGCGTCGGCCCGACGAAGAATGGTGTGGATGATGGCGCGACCGGTGCGCCCGTTGCCGTCAATAAAGGGGTGAATCGTTTCGCACTGTGCGTGCGCAATGGCTGCCCTGACCGCGGGATTGCCTTCGGTTTCCGTGATGAAGTGAGCCAGGTCTTCCACTAACCGCGCCACTTCTGTCTCCGGCGGCGGAATGAAATCTGCTCTCAGCGGTGACCAACCCGAACCACCCACCCAGTTTTGCTCGGTTCTCAATCCTCGTGGAAGGCGTGGTTCGATGATGTGCTGAAGGTCGATTAGGTCCTCGGTGGTAATCGGACGGGTCGGATCAGCTAGGTCCGCAATGGCATTTTCCGTGGCGTGAACGGTAGCGACGACGTCGAGAGCCTGGCGTGTTCCTTCGTTGAGTAGTTCAGCAATCGCAAGGCGCTTCGGGCTTACTCGATTTCCTTCGATCCACGACGACGAGATGGATTCGGACCGAATCAACAAATGGTTTAAGTCGGCACCACGCCGGCCAATTCGCTCATCCGCGCGGACGAGGACCACCAGGGCTTCCTCGGCCGCCTGTTGTGCCTCGGGGCTTAACGTCGGAAGATGGGTGCCCAATTCATCCGGAACATACGCCTGGTAGCGACCAGGCAAGCGGTCTTTTCTGCTCAGCCCATGGGTTCGCTCAGGTTGCCAGACGCGTTCAACGAAAGACGCCATGACCATCACCCCCCACTCACACTATCTCACCTTTAGTGGTGCTAAAGGTGAGATACCTCGTTCGGGCTCTCACTTAGTCGGATAGGGCATTGATCCCCACACAGGGCAACGCCTCTGAGTATCCAGCAACGCTCAATCGAGCAGATTCGTGCAGTGGAAGTGGACGCAACCATTCCGCCCACATGGCGACCAAGCCCGCTGGGGCCGGGATTCGAATCCCGAAGGATCATTTCTCTTGTGCGCGAGGGGGGACTTGAACCCCCACGCCCTTGCGGGCACTGGCACCTGAAGCCAGCGCGTCTGCCAATTCCGCCACTCGCGCGTGAGATCAACCGCCGTGGTTGACAGGCTGAGAGTAGCACAGGGCGACGGTGGCACACCGGGCCCCCAGCAGGGCTTACTCCCACAAATTGGCCTCCTTCGCCGGCTACCATCGAGGGCACACAACCGCCTCCGGAGGAATCATGGGTTTTCTCGACAGCTTTGAACGCTCGGTCGAGCGCGCTGTGGGGGGCGCTTTTGCGAAAACGTTTAAAAGTGGGGTGCACCCGTTAGAAATCGCGTCGGCGCTAAAACGGGAAATGGACTCTCAAGCGGTGATCGTTAACCCTCAACGGATGCTCGTGCCCCGCGACTATTTCGTCTCCCTCTCAGAGGCTGACTACGAGCGCCTTGACGCACTCGGAGCATCGCTACGCGACGAACTGGCCAATGAACTCGGCAGCCACCAACAACACCAGGGTTATTACGCCACCGCCAGCCCGCGGGTTTCGCTACGAATCGACCGGGCCCTCGGTGAAGGAATGGTGGGCGCGAGCGCTGTCGTGACCAAAGGGCCCCTGGTCTGGATTCCGGTACTCGATGTGGACGGAACCAGATACCCGCTGGTGAAGAGGAAAACCCTGCTCGGACGGGGAAGCGACGTCGATATTGCCCTGGAAGCTCGTGGTGTGTCACGCCACCACTGCGAAATTCGGTGGAACGGGAAAGATGCCGAAGTAGTGGATTTGGGCTCCACCAATGGCACCGAAATCGACGGTGTGACGGTGACTCACCACCCCCTTCCTGACCGATGCATTCTCGGTGTCGGTCAGGCGCGTATTGTGGTGGCAGTGGTTCCCCAGCTTCAGAAGGAATATCAAGGCCTCGTAGAGTCCGGGCGGGGCCCTCAGTCGGAGGATGCACCGTGAGTCAATTGACACTCTTTGTCCTTCAACTGGCCTTCCTCGGCTTACTGTGGGCGTTCATTTTCGCCATCGTCTACGCGCTACGAACAGACCTTTTCGGCCCACCCATGCGGCGCAACGATCAAAGTGGGCCGCAACGCGTTCGCCAAGACAGTCAGCCAGAAACACAACCCACTCCCACCACACCCAGTGGCATTGCCACCAGTTTGGTGGTCACCTCGGGCCCGAAAGAGGGGCTCGAAATTCCTCTCGATAAAGAAGAACAGTTCACGATTGGTCGCTCTGCCGAATCAAGCCTCGTCATTCGGGATGACTTCACCTCAACCCATCACGCTCGCTTGATGCTGTGGAACGAACAGTGGATGGTTCAGGATCTTGACTCCACCAACGGGACGTTACTGGCCGGAAAACGTGTCAGCATCCCAACCCCTATTCCCTTAGACACCCCCATTCAGGTGGGCGAAACCACCTTCGAGCTGCGACGGTAACGCCCGGTGGTCACTCCCGTTCTCAGCGCCGCCTCGTCCCACATTGGCAAGGTGCGCGCCAGCAACCAAGATTCTGGGTCAGTAGGAAACCATCTCTTCGTGGTCGCCGACGGGATGGGCGGCCATGCCGGAGGTGATGTCGCCAGCGCCATTGCGGTGAAACACCTGGTGGGTATTGACCAGGCATTTGAAAATACCGACGATGCCCGCGAAGAGCTCTACCGGGGAATTTTGGATGCCGGCGCCAAACTCACCCAAGCCGTCGCTGAGCACCCAGAACTCACCGGGATGGGAACCACCGTGAGTGCCATGGTGCGTGTGGGCCATCAGATGGTGATTGCCCACATCGGCGATTCACGGATTTACCGCCTACGCGATGGCACCCTGGAGCAAATCACTGCCGACCACACTTTCGTTCAACGCTTGGTCGACACGGGTCGCATTACTCCTGAAGAAGCCGCCGTCCACCCCAGGCGCAGCGTTCTGATGAGGGTGCTGGGTGACGTCGATGTCGACCCTGAAATCGACACCCACATTGTGGACACTGCGCCCGGCGATCGCTGGTTACTGTGCTCCGACGGCCTCAGCGGTTACGTCTCTGAGCGGGAGATGGCCGAAATTCTCCTCAGTATCGACGACCCTCGAGAAGCCGTCGACAAACTAATCCTCGCCAGTTTGGCCGAAGGCGCACCCGACAATGTCACGGTTGTCATCGCCCACGTAGAGGAAGGCTTCGAACACTCCCCTCCGGCAGAACCTCAGATTGTTGGGTCCGCATCCGAACCACTCACCTACGAAACCGGCCCTGTGACCCGGGTTCAGCGGCTTCCGGCATTACTGCTCCACCCCTTGCGGGCACAACCCATTGCGGATGAGCATTTCGAGCCCGAAGAGGGCTACCTCGAAGAACTCATCGAAGAGGACCGTCAGCGCCTCCGGCGCCGCCGGATTGTGTGGTCCATTGGGGTGGTGCTCGTGATCGGCGCCATTGCCTGGGGCGTCGTTGCCAGCTACCAGTGGACCCAGACGAAATTCTTCGTGGGAGAAGATGACGGCGTCGTCGTCATCTATCAGGGTGTCCAACAAAACGTGGGGCCTTTCAGCCTCTCGAGTCCGTTTGAAGACACCGGCATCGTCGTCGACGAGCTCCCCCTGTTTATCCAAGACAGCGTCAGAGACACCCTGCCGGCAGACAATTTGGAAGAAGCCCGAGACATTGTCGAGAGGCTGACCCGTGACTAACCAGGCTTCGCTCCCTCCCCTCGCGCCCGTCACCGGGCGCGTGGTGTTGAAGGTGCGGGTGCCCAAGCGGCTTCGCAACCTTGAACTGCTCCTTCTTGTCTTTGCACTGGGGTTGAGCGCTGTTGCGATGTCGCTGGTGCAATTTGGCGCTCAAGGCGGACTTGATCTTCGTGTTCTGAGCTACGTCGGTGGACTTGCTGGGCTGGTGCTGTTGGTTCACCTTGCGGTGCGCTGGTTGGCGCCGGACGCCGATCCGTTTGTTGTTCCCATTGCGACAATGCTTAATGGTTTAGGGATCACCATGATCCACCGGCTCGATATCGCCGAAGGTCTTGTCGGCTGGCAAGCAGCCGGTATTAGGCAGATGGCGTGGACGGCTGTGGCGCTTGTCGCTGTCGTGTTGGTGCTCCTGGTGGTGAGAAACCATCGAGTGCTCCAGCGCTACCGCTACCTGGCAATGCTCGCCGGAGTAGCCCTGCTGGCCTTGCCATTAGTACCCGGAATTGGGCGGACCGTGAACGGCGCCACGCTGTGGGTCCAGTTTGGTCAAGTGTCGTTCCAGCCGGGTGAGGTGGCAAAGATTGCGTTGGCCATTTTCTTCGCGGGCTACCTCCTTACGGCAAAGGATTCGCTTCGCGTGGTGGGGAAGAAGTTCTTAGGTGTGCGCTGGCCCCGCCTTCGAGACCTTGGCCCCATCGTGTTGATTTGGGGCCTGTCGATGGGGGTGTTGGTTTTCCAACGCGACTTGGGCACCTCGCTGCTCTACTTCGGATTATTCGTCGTGATGATGTTCATCGCCACTGAGCGATTTATGTGGATTGTGTTGGGTGGGGGTCTTTTTCTCGCCGGTGCCGCGATTGTGGGAAGCCAGATTGGCTACGTCCAAGGTCGTATTTTTGGTTGGTTAAATTCCTTTAACCAAGACGTGTACGAAGCCATTGGGGGGAGCTACCAACTGGTCCAAGGCCTCTTTGGTTTCGCCGAAGGAGGCTTTATCGGCCAAGGGTTGGGCCAAGGCCAACCCGACCTGGTCCCCCTCGCTGAGAGCGACTACATTGTGGCCGCTCTCGGTGAAGAGTTGGGGCTCATCGGGGTGTTCGCCATTTTGGCGCTGTATTTGCTTTTGGTCAGCCGGGGTTTCCGTGTGGGGTATTTGGGTACGGAAGATTTCGGCCGGCTTCTCGCCTCCGGGCTGGCGTTTGTCATCGCACTGCAGGTTTTTGTGGTGATTGGCGGGCTCACGCGAATCATTCCCGTTACCGGCCTCACCACCCCGTTCCTGGCCGCTGGGGGGTCCTCACTGGTCGCCAACTGGATGATTGTGGCGCTGATTTTGCGCCTGAGCGATGACGCCACCACCCGAGATCGCCAACTCTCCGGGGGTGGCTCATGATTCGCTCACTGAAACTGACGGGTGGCGTCGTGGTGGTGTTATTCATCGCGCTTTTCGTGTCCACGTCAGTGGTCCAAGTATTGGCAGCCCCCGCGCTCACCAATGATGACCGAAACGTCCGGAACCTTTTTGAAAGCTTCTCTGCCGAACGGGGTCCCATTTTCGCGGGAAATGAACTCGTGGCACGCTCCACACCGGTCGACACCCAGTACCGCTATTTGCGCGAATACCCCCACCCGGAGCTGTATGCACCAGTCGTGGGTTACTACACACTCACCCAAGGAAACGCCGGTATCGAAAGTGAGCTGAACCCTTTTCTCACCGGTCAGTCCAACCAACAGTTTTTAGATCAGCTGAACTCGTTGGTGACCGGCACAACACCCACCGGTGCCACGGTGGTCTTAAGCCTCGACCACGAACTGCAACAGGTCGCCTTTGACGCGTTAGCCGGCCGAAGTGGTTCCGTGGTCGCCATCGAACCTTCCACCGGTCGGATCCTGGCGATGGTGTCGACCCCCTCCTTTGACCCCAACCAGTTAGCGTCGCATTCGACCACGGATGTTCTGGAGGCCTACCGGGCGTTGGAGGCAGACAGCAATCAACCGTTAGCCAATAAGGCCATCGCCGGCGACCAATACTTCCCGGGCAGTGTTTTTAAAGTGTTGGTCACTGCGGCGGCCTTGGAATCCCAATCGTTTGTTTCCGGCAGTCAATTTCCTAACCCCCCAGAGCTTCAGTTGCCGCTGTCCAACAGCATTGTGACTAACTCGGGGGGGCGCCTATGTGGTCCGGATGAAGAAGTGAGCCTCGAAACGGCCCTGATCCAGTCCTGCAACATTCCGTTCGCTGAACTGGGTCTTGCCCTCGGAGAGGGCACAATCGGCTCTATGGCTGATGACTTCGGATTCGAAGCGACACTCGAAATTCCGATGCCCGTCACCCCCTCTCGTTACCCCCGAGGGATGGACCAAGCTCAACTGATGCTGTCGTCGTTTGGTCAATACGACGTTCGAGTCACGCCACTGCAAGTCGCCATGATGAGCGCAGCAATCGCGAATGAGGGTGAATTGATGACGCCCCACATTGTCGACACCGTGCTGGCTGATGACTTAGAAGCCCTCCGAGAAACCGAACCCTCTGTGTATTCGACTCCGCTTTCTGGTCGCACCGCAAGAGAATTGCAGCGAATGTTGATTCGCGCAGTCGACGACGGCGTCGCCAACCAAGCGTCCATTCCCGGGGTTGATGTGGCCGGGAAAACAGGAACTGCCGAAACGGGTATTGGCGATGGGCGCTATTTCTGGTTTACCGGCTTCACCCCTGCCGACCAGGGTGACATTGCTGTGGCGGTCGTCGTCGAAGGGGTCGCGGCCGATGGAACGGGTAACTCCGTGGCGGCACCAGTGGCCAAAGCGGTACTTGAAGAGATGGTGAACAGATGAGACCCAGTACTGGCCAGGTCTACGGCAACCGCTACGAACTGATTTCCCGTATCGCCATCGGGGGGATGGGTGAAGTCTGGAAAGCGACCGACACCGTCATCGGTCGCACAGTGGCCATCAAAATCTTGAAAGAGGAATACTTCGGCGATCCGGGTTTCCGCGAGCGCTTTCGCGCTGAGGCTCGCCACGCGGCACTCGTCAACCATGAAGGCATCGCCAATGTCTTCGACTACGGCGAAGAAGAAGGTAACGCCTACCTGGTGATGGAGATGGTGCCCGGTGAAGCCCTCTCGACCGTACTGGAGCGCGAAAAAGTACTGCCACCGGAACGGGTGCTGTCGATTGTGCGCCAAACAGCCTTAGCCCTGCACCAAGCCCACCAGGCCGGGTTGGTCCACCGCGACGTCAAACCGGGCAACCTGTTGATCACGCCAGATGGCACCGTGAAAATCACCGACTTTGGTATTGCCCGGGTCGCCGACCAGGTCCCTCTCACTGCTACCGGGCAGGTGATGGGAACCGTGCAGTATTTGGCCCCCGAGCAGGCCAGCGGAAAACCAGCATCGCCATCGACAGACATTTACTCTCTCGGAATTGTCGCCTACGAAGCGCTCTCTGGCAGGCGGCCTTTCCGCGGTGAATCTCAAGTGTCGATCGCAATGGCGCACATCAAAGAAGCACCACCTGAGTTACCGGGAACCATTCCTGAAGCGGTGCGTGCGCTTGTCATGTCGTGTATTGCGAAGAAACCCGAAGGGCGCCCCGCGACGGCAGAAGCATTAGCTAAAGCAGCTCGAGCCATGGAGCGTGGGCACAACGAAGAGGGCCTTTCCTACATTCCGGCTCCGGGTGCAAGCTCTGGGGCCGCCAGTGGCAGTGGAGGCGGTTCGGGGACGGGCTCCTCAACAACCCAACCGATTCCGGTCGTTGAGGAGGGAATCCCTAGGCGTGTGTGGACCATTGCGGTCGCCGGAGGGGTCGGTGTGATTGCGTTAGTCATTGGCGCGATTGCTTTAATCAATTCCCAATTGGGTCCAGAATCTGAGGTACCACCTGAACAGCCCGCGGTCATTTCCGAAGAGCCGGAACCTACGGTGGAAGACACACCGGAGCCCGTGACCCCCGAAGTAGAAGAACCGGAACCGGTCGTGGAACCAGAACCGGTAGTGACCACTGTGAGCGTGCCCAGCTCTGAAATGATCGGTAAAACACAGGCTCAGGTGACAGAAATCCTCACCGGCCTGAACCTGCGCATTGATGCCATCACGGGCAACATTGCGCCATCCAAGGATGCTGTCGGTCAGGCCTACCGGGTGAACCCCACAGGAACCGTCGCCGAAAACACCCTCATCGCGGTCTACTTTTACGCAGAAATTCCCAGTCCCCCCGCCCCGTCGAAAATCGTTGTGGACCCCGTCGAAGGTCCTTACGAGCCGGGTGACCAAATCACCCTGAGCTGGCCCGCATACGCCCAATGTCCCACCGGGTTCCCCGTCACCAGCTACCGTCTCGAAGTCACCCGAGGAACCCTCGTCGACCAGGACGACAGCGTATTGGAGGCGAACGTCACCTCGGTCGCAGTGACCCTGGGAGATCCGGGCAACTTTTCGGCCAGTTATGTGGTGAGTTGCTCCGATATCAACACCCCGAAGTCCTCAGCGGCGACCCTCACTATTTCCGATCCGGATGCGCCAGAAGAAGGCTCAGGTGGCTCCGACACAGATGGTGGAACAACCGATTAAGTAGACTGTCAGCTTGGCCGGCATGTTGACCAGCCCGGCACGTCGAGGAGTGAACCAATAGTGAGCAACCACCAGAAGGGGCCATGGACTGGCCGACTGCTCGGTGGCCGCTACGAGGTCCACAACATTGTCGGTCGCGGTGGTATGGCCGATGTCTACAAGGGTCGGGATGCACGTCTGGCCAGAGATGTGGCCATCAAAGTCTTGAAATCAACGCTTTCCACTGACGCGAACGCCAGGGAAAGGTTCCGCCGTGAAGCGATGGCCGTGTCGAAAATGGCCCACCCCACTGTGGTGCGCGTTTTCGATGCGGGGGACGAAGGCGACACCGACGATGTCGGAAACCCGACCGGGTCCACAACGCCCTACATCGTGATGGAGTTTGTGCAGGGTCGCCTGTTGGGCGACATCATTCACCGCGGAATTATCGACGAAGCTGCGGCATTAGGCATCGCCGACGGGATGCTGAACGCGCTTGAAGTGTCCCACCAGGCTGGCATTGTTCACCGCGACATCAAACCTGCCAACGTCATGATCACCACCAACGGTGGTGTAAAGGTCATGGATTTTGGAATCGCCCGGGCGATTGCCGACACGGTGGCTAACGGTGGAGAAACCTCGTCGATCTTGGGCACAGCAATGTATCTCTCACCGGAGCAAGCCCGCGGCCAAGACGCCACAGAACGCAGTGACCTCTACGCCCTCGGTGTCGTTCTCTACGAAATGCTCGCCGGTCGGCCACCATTCGAGGGTGATTCACCTGTCGCGGTCGCCTTTCAGCACATCAACGATGAGCCGGCGCCCCTTGGATTGCAAAACCCTTCCGTAAGCAAAGGCACGGCAGCCATCGTGCACAAGCTGTTAGAAAAAGAGCCAGCTCATCGTTTCTCCTCCGCAACCGAGGTGCGAAAAGCCCTTCTGGCCCTTCCCGAGCCGGGAACCCAAGAGGCTGAACAGACGCAGTGGGCACCTGCCGCGAGCGATACTGAGCCGCCCGTTGTGACATCGAGCATCCCTCAGGCCACCTGGCAGTCACGCGCTGAACCCGCCGTGGATTTCACGCTCCCCGCAGGTCAGAATGTTCAACAGGCCAGTGTGCCGCGGTTAGCCATCGCACTGGGTTCAGTCATCGCCATTTCGATGCTGATTGCCATCGTGGTGTGGCTGTTTACGCTAAACCCCACGACAGTGTCGACGGCGACTGCTCCGATGGTTCCGGACCTTCGAGGCCAAAGCCAAGTGGTCGCGGTGAGCACCATTGAGTCGTTGGGTCTCACGCCGAGCGTCATTGAAGAAGTCAGCGGCGAATTTGAGGAAGGTTTGGTGATTCGCACCGAACCCGGGACAGGAATTCGCGTCGCTCCTGGTGAGCGTGTTCGCGTGTATGTCTCGGCAGGAGCAGACCAAATTCGTTTACCCGACCTGGTGAACCAAACTTCTGAAGACGCACGAGCCCGGGTGACCGAGTTGGGTCTGGGTCTCACCGAAGACCGCACCGACTATTCCCCCAATATTCCAGAGGGCACTGTATTGGCCACCCTGCCCGAAGCGGGGGTCATGCTGAACCCCTCAGACCCCATCACTCTGGTGGTCTCGAACGGTTTAGTGCAGGTTCCTGATGTGCGGGGAATCACTGTCGGTGAGGCAAACCCTCTCCTGAGTGGCCCAGATATTCAGTTGACCGTTCGCCTTGAACCCGACCCCACCTGTCTGGGACAAACGGTCCAAGCACAGTCGCTCACCCCCGGTGAGCACCCACAGCGCTCAGAAATTACCTTGACCTACTGTGCAGGTTTTGACCCGACAAACCCGTTCGTCCCTGAAGAGGGTGACGGCTAAAGCCGGACGGTGACCCTAAGCTTTCGGGGCCGTGACCCTCGGGCTTAAGGTTTTTGCGGTACTCGCTGCTCCTGCCAGCCCTGTCTGTTCCAACCAGTTCCCAAGCATTTGGTATCCCCCCTCGGTCACGACCGATTCGGGGTGGAATTGAACCCCAAAGACGGGTTCCTGCTTGTGGCACAGACCCATGATGACCCCACCCTGGGTGGCGGCGGTCACGTTGAGTTGTTCCGGGACTGTCCCGTCGACAACAGCGAGGCTGTGATACCTGGTCGCCCGGAACGATTCGGGTACTCCCTCGAAGAGCGCGCTACCGTCGTGGCGGACCTGGGAGGTTTTACCGTGCATGAGCTCTTCGGCGTGTTCGACCCGCGCTCCGAGGGCTTCCGCAATTGCCTGGTGGCCTAAACACACACCCAGAAGTGGCTTGTGGGCTCGGATTGCCTCGTGAACCACGGGAATAGATATTCCCGCATCTGCGGGAGTCCCTGGGCCGGGTGAGAGCAGCACCCCGTCGTAGCGGGCGATGAGTTCCGGCAGTTCGTCCACTGTGACCGAGTCGTTTCTGATCACATCAGTCGTGGCGCCCAACTGATGGAGGTAGCCATTGAGTGTGTAGACAAAGCTGTCGTAGTTGTCGACAACGAGAATATGAACCATGTCACCCCACCGTCGATTCTTCAACAAGGAAAGTATCAGCCACAAAAGGAAAGACCACGAAGAATAGCAGCGCCACTACCGCGATGCCGAGTATGACCGATTGCAGGGTTTTGGCCCACCGTGGCCCCGGTAGAACACTCCATAACGCCCGATACATCAGGTGACCTCGGTGGCGATTGGGGCGATTTCTGCGGGTGGGCCACTAGAGCGTGGGTACCACGCGTCGAACACGGCGTAGGCGATGATTCGCTCCGCTTCAGAAAAACGGGGGTGGCAGCTGGTGAGGGTGAGCAGACGCTCAGTGGGTTGGGCCTCTGGCTGGTGTGGAATGGGGGCGAGCACTTCCACTTGGGTGGGCCAGACGTATTCGAGGTTTCTAAATTGGTAGCTATACCAACCCTCTTCAACTTCAACGTAAAGGTGGTCGCCCACTCTCAGCTCACCGATGTCACTAAACGACGCGCCATAGGTGGTGCGGTGTCCGGCAATTCCGACATTGCCCAGTTCTCCGAACTGTGCTGTCTGGGGGTAACGCCCGACCCCCAGTTCGTGGCTATTTAATACGGTGGCGAGATCGACACCCTCAGCAATCGTTCGTGCGTAGTTTTCTCCAAAGCGCGGCACATATAACACCGCAAAGGCGTCGCCCTCGGCAGTCTCACCAACCACGGGCGGCTCGACTGGGGCGAGGGTGCCATCTGATTCGCCGCGAGCTTTTCCAAACATGTCATCGGTGTCGCTATCCCACTGCGAGGCGACCTCTGATGCTGAGCGGCTTTGGTTGGAGCCTTGAATCCAGTCGTTCACTCCCAGGTACCAGGCAAAAAACAATAAGCCCACGACCCCCAGAGTGAGGCTCGCCTCGCCTGCGATACCCAACCAGGAGTAGGGGGCGTTGCGAGTCGCAGCGTCCGTGGAAGTGTTGGAGTTCATCAGCTTCATTCTAAGAGCCCCCACCCGGTGTCACCCTCGAGTACACTCGTGGGCATGGCTGATCAAGGGCGCGGGCGTACTTCCGTGAGTGTTTCCGAAGAAGATGACAACAACCCACCGTGGTTCAAACCGGTGATGTTTGGCCTGATGTTGGTCGGCCTGGTGTGGATTTTGGTCTACTACATCGCGGGAACCGGGTGGCCCATCCCCCAAATTGGGGCCTGGAATATCGCGGTCGGCTTTGGAATTATGTTTGCCGGCTTCTTGATGACGACCCGCTGGCGCTAACAATAACGCAAGTGGCTTTAGTTACACCCATGTAGTTTCTCCCCACTGTTGACGGGGTTGTGGATAACCCCACACCGGGCGCAAGATCGGCGGCTTAGAGCAGAACGAAGCGGGCCGCAGTCAGCAGTACCAGGGCGCCCGTTGTCGCCCCGAAAACACCAGGAATTCCGCCAGGAATTTCACCGTCGCGCGCTTTCACGAGGCCCCAGGCGATAGCTAAGCCCACGAGCAGACCACCGATGTGCGCCTGCCAGGACACCCCCGGCACGATGAAGCCCAAGACCAAGTTGAGACCCAACACAATCAGCAACTGAGGGTTCGATACCCCGAAGCTTTGCTGGAGGACCAACAACGCCCCAAAAAGACCAAAAATGGCGCCGGAGGCGCCAATCACTGCTTGGCCATACCCCAGCCACAAGACAGCCACTGAGCCGCCCAGTCCGGAAATCATAAACAGCAGTGCGAAGCGCCCTGAGCCCAACAACCTCTCGAGGAGGGTCCCCAATACCCACAACGAATACCCGTTAAAGAGAATGTGGAAAAAGGACCGCTCTGAGTGAACAAATAATGCCGTGAGCATCCGCCACGGCTGATCCGGGGTGAGAGGCGGGAAATACAACGCCAAGTTTGTGACGATGCCGCCGCTCAACAACTGAGCCAGATACACCACCACAATCGTGGCCAACAGTGAATAGGTGACGGGCGCGTCAGCCCACCTCCCGCTACGACCAGCCCGGCGCACCGATTGGGGTTGGCGCGCTTTTGCTTCGGCCTGGCACTCCGGGCAGTGCACGCCCACGGGGGCCGCAATCTGACAGTCACCACAAATAGTTCGTGCGCAGCGCTGACACAGCACATAGCTCACCCTTTTGGGGTGGCGGTAACAATAATCGTCAGGCGACGACCCTTCCACAGTCACTAGGCGTCAGAAATACTGACCCGATGAATGATGACGTCGTCCACCGGACGGTCGTTCGCACCTGTGGGTGTGGCTTCAATCGCTTTCACCACACCTTGGGATTCCTCATCAAGGACAACCCCAAAGATGGTGTGGTTTCCCTGCAACCACGGAGTGGCTGCGGTGGTGATGAAAAACTGCGACCCATTGGTACCCTGGCCGCCGCGTTTGCCAGCATTGGCCATGGCGAGGAGGAACGATTCGTTGAAGCTCAACTCCGGATGAATTTCATCGTCAAACTGGTAACCCGGACCACCGGTTCCCGTGCCAAGCGGGTCTCCACCTTGAATCATGAACCCAGGAATGACGCGGTGGAAAATCACGTCGGTGTACAGGGGCTCAGAGACCGACTCACCGGTGGTCGGATGGGTCCAGCTGATGTCGCCAGTGGCCAGGCCGACGAAGTTCTTCACGGTTTTCGGGGCATGGTTTTCGAAGAGGCCGAGCCGAATGTCGCCGTGGTTAGTGTGCAGGGTCGCGAGGTGAGTATGCAATGTCATTCCCCTAGTCTGCCAGGCCAGTGGCTGTGCGCGTTGGGAGTTACCAAGAAGCCTCCCAAGGTTTTCTGCCAGAATGAGGGCAATTCCACTGGAGGGAGTGGTCCCATGGAACTTTCAAGAAAACGAGAGCGTGAACTCGGCCGTCTGAGCGATGACGCCGCTGAGCTCTGGCAAAAACAGCGCGACCTGCTATCGCGGGCAACAGAAGTGTTGCGTGAGGCTGGGCGTCAAGCCAGCGATATTGGACGTGGCGAGCTTTACCCGCACGCAAAAAGCTCCGTACAGCACGCCGTGAAGCCTGCCCTGGAGAAACTGCGCAAACACAAGCCCCAATCGGAACCGGCGCCAAAGATGGGTGCGGGCGCCTTCGCCTTAATGGCCATTGGTGCAGCCACCGTTGCCGTCGTGGGTTATGCGATTTGGAGCACTCTGCGTGCTGATGAAGATTTGTGGGTCGAATCAGACGACGCGTAGTTCCCCACTGAGGGCTCTCGCCCCGGTGATCTGATTTACCGAGGTCGGGAAATACGCCTCGTTAGGGGTGCATTGGAAGTCCAATTTCACCCGTCGGCTCCTTCAAGCGGTCCCGCTTCTTGACGTATACGCCTCTGCGTTGCGACGCGAGGAAACTTCCCAACACGACAAGGGGAAACCCGACAAGGAATCCGGGAGTGAGTGGCTCATTTAAGAACACCACTCCGAGGAGTATGGCGACCACCACATTCACGTAAACGATGAGCGTGGAACGGCCCGGACCGACCTCTTTAATGAGTTGAAAAAAGAAGATAAAGCCCAAGGCCGAAGCCACAACGCCGAGGTATGACACAGCGACAAGCGCGTTGGGGGGTGGCCCTGCGGCAATCTCGCCGGGAAGGTTCAACGCTGCCGGAATTGCATACACCGCGGAAACCATCATCATCGACAGAGTGATCACACCGAGGGTGGGGACGTCGTGCAGTTTTCGATCCGCAATGATCGGAGCAACGGCGTAGCCGGTTGCCGCTCCTAAGAGCATCAGCACCGGCAGCAGGGCAATCCGGCCCGAGAAAGCGTCAATGCCGACCAAGGCCACAACCCCAGAGAAACCCAGCACGAGGCCAAGAACAGTCATGGGGTGCCACGCTGAGCGATCACCCAACAACCCGATAATGAAAGCCGCGATGAACGGCACGGTGGTAATTAGTAGCCCGGCCAAGCTCGAGGACACCGAGCGTTCCGCTTCAGTAATCAATGCCCAGGGACCCACCATTTCGATGGCGGCAAAAGCCAACACAAAAGGCCACGCTTTCAGGGCGGGACGTAAGGCACCTCGCGCCAACGCAATCGGCAGCAACACGAGGGCTCCAATGGTCACTCGAATCCACACAATGCTGGGCGTGGAGAAGGACTCAATGGCGAGCGCGATGAAGAAATAAGGCGTTCCCCAAATGATTCCCGTGATGAGGAAGTAGACGAAACCCCGTGCAGACATCAGGCCATGCTAGTACCCCTCAACGCCCCATTTTGACCACTATGGGGGGGAACACAAAGGGGGCGAGTCCGACATGGACTCGCCCCCTTATGAGGTGTCTGTGGGCTACTTGACGGAAGCCTTCAACTTCGATCCAGCCGACACCTTCACACTGTTTGCTGCAGCGATCTGAATGGTCGCACCCGTCTGGGGGTTGCGTCCGGTGCGAGCTGCACGGTGGGTGCGCTCGAAAGCGATCCAACCGGGGATAGTAACTTTGGTGCCCTTCTTCAGTTCACCGGTAACAACAGTGAACATTGCGTCGAGTACACCGTTCACAGCGGCCTGAGTGTGGCCGGTCTCAGCTGCAACAGCAGCAACGAGCTCTGAGCGATTCATTTGGTCTGGTCCTCCTCGGACTTTGTGAGCGAGCTAAACCCGGTATCACCGAGCCGTTAGAAAGCTACCAGCTGGACTTCGTGATGCCCGGTAATTCGCCACGGTGTGCCATATTGCGGAATCTCACACGAGAAATGCCGTATTTGGTGAGCACACCACGCGGACGACCATCGATTGCGTCGCGGCTGCGCACCCGAATGGGGGACGCATCGCGTGGCAGCTTCTGGAGGCCTTTGCGGGCTGCTTCGCGTGACTCGTCGGTACCCTTCGGGTCGACCAAAGCCTTCTTCAGCTCGAGACGCTTTTCGGCGTAGCGCTCGACAATGACCTTGCGCTGTTCGTTCTTGGCAATCTTTGACTTTTTCGCCATCGGTTATCGCTCCTCGCGGAATTCCACGTGCTGACGCACGACTGGGTCGTATTTCTTCAGCACCAAACGGTCGGGGTCATTCCGGCGGTTCTTCCGGGTGACATAGGTGTAGCCGGTGCCAGCTGTCGACTTCATTTTGATGATCGGTCGAACATCTTGTGCCTTAGCCATTAGAGCTTCACCCCCTGATCGAGAAGCTGGCGCACAACGGCGTCGATGCCTCTCGCGTCAATCACTTTGATGCCCTTTGCGGAGAGTGTCAGGGTGACACTGCGCTTCAAAGAGGGCACAAAGTACGTCTTCTTTTGGATGTTCGGGTCGAAGCGTCGCTTCGTCCGACGGTGTGAGTGCGAAATGTTGTGGCCAAAGCCTGGCTTCGCACCTGTTACTTGGCAGACTGCTGCCATGGTTTCCTCCTGTTGATTACCGTGAGACGAAAGGGCCTCACCCAAGATCACTTGTCGGCACGCAGCTCAAAGAATCGATTTCTCGAGGGTCTGTGAGCGAACGCACAAGATGGGCGGAAAACCGCTCAACCCTTTGAGTGTAGGGGGTTGGAGGGTCAATTACCAGTCGAGGCGTTGTGACAGTCAGGGCAGAGGCCAAAAACGTCGACGACGTGTTCCGGTTCGAAGTAGCCATGCGCCTTGGCCACCCCTGAAGCCCACTCTTCGACTGGCTCAGCAGAAATCTCTGTGGTGGCTCCGCAGCGGCGGCACACCAAATGGTGGTGGTGGCCGGGACGACAGGCCCGGTAGACGGTCTCACCCTCTCGAGTCAGCGAGTCAGCAACTCCCTCATCAGCCAGCGCGGTCAGCGCCCGGTAGACAGTGGCAAGGCCGATTGCTGACCCAGAATCTCGCAGCGCCTGGTGCAGGTCTTGTGCGCTGGCAAAGCCTGGCGTCCGGTCGAGTAACTCCCGGACTTCATCGCGTTGTTTGGTTCGACGTTTCACGGCATTTTCCGTCGGTTGAATACTTCCTGGCCATCGGCAGGGTCGTCGTGGATGACATCTAACACGTTGTTGCCCACTCCATGTTCGGGATGTAGGGCACCGAGGCCGTACGCCTCGGCGAGGTGCTCCGCGGTGAGTACTTCTTCGGGGGTGCCACTGGCCACTACTCTTCCGGCCATCAGTAAGACTTGGTCGGCAGAGCGGGCTTCCTCAAGATCGTGGGTGGTGTAAATCACCGTGCAACCCTGTTCTGGTTCGTCGTGAATGATTTGATCAATCACTTTTGCCGAGGGAACATCCATGCCCGTGAGTGGCTCATCGAGCAACAACATACTGTGGTCTTGGGCGAGCGCTTGGGCCACAAACACGCGTTGACGCTGACCACCGGAGAGTTGGTGGATACTGCGGTTGGCGAGATCGACAATGTCGAGTTGTTCCATTGCTTCCAACACACGCTTCTTATCTTTGGCTCGCAATCGTCCAAGCGCCCCCAGGGTCGCAAACCGTCCCATCCGCACCACTTCACGAACAGTCATCGGAATTCCTGGTGTGATGGGCATGTGCTGCAGCACATATGCCACATCCGATAGCGCTTCTTCAGGTTTCTTGCCGAGGACCTGTAGCTCCCCCTGGTCCACTTCGAGAAGGCCGGTGATGGCGTGGAGGATGCTCGACTTTCCACTTCCGTTGGGGCCAATGATGGCCACTGTGGACGCTGGGGCAATACTGAAGCTGGAGGGTTCGACAACAACAGTGCCCTCGCGGACTATCCGAATGTCTGTGGCGACAATCGCGTTCATACGCTGGCCTCCACCCGGGGGGTTCTGATCAGACCCATCAGTTCGCGAACCCCCATCACGAGGAAAAACAGGACAACGGGGATGAGTGCCATGGTGGCGGAACCAGCAGTACCCAAGTAGAAGCTGAGCGTCAGCCCAAGCCATACGGATCCGACACCAATCAGCGCCGCCACGACCATGAGCCGGGGAATGGTGCGCACGAGGAGGCTGGCCACAGCGGGTGGTCCAATGAGCAAGCCAAGGACCAGAAGTGTTCCCACCGACTGGTAACTACCGATGATGGCTAATGCGATGAGGGCCAGCAGGATTGCGTGTGTGGTTCGAGGGTGGAGTCCGAGTAAGTGCGCTTTGTCTCGATTCACACTCAAGACCACCAGCGGCCGGTACAACAGAAGAGACACAATCAGCACAATCGCCAACAACACGAGTTGTCCAGTGATGTCCGACCAGGAGACGCCCAGGGCGTCACCGAAGAGGATGCTGGTGAGAGAGCCGGCATAGGAATCGAGTCTCGACAGGATCACCACACCGAGTGCCAGCATTCCGACAAACAACAAACCAATAGACGTATCAACACCCAGTGGGGTGCGCCGCTGAACCCATTCGATGGCGACCACCATCACGATGGCCGCGAGCGCCGCACCCAGTAGTGGGCTTTGGCCCAACACGAACGCCGCCGCCACACCGGGAACAACACCGTGCACGAAAGCGTCCCCAAAGAAACTCATCCCTCGCAGGACCAGCCAGGTTCCGACCGTGGAGGCCATCAACGCAGCAAGCGCGCCCCCGATGAGGGCGCGCTGCTGAAAGCCGAAGCTAAAGGGTTCTAACAGCCAATCCACACCCCTAGCTTCCCAGGGCGTTGGCCATTGCGCGAGCATTCGCTCGCATCATGTCCTGGTAGGTGCCAAATTCGCTCTCTGGCTCCCCGATACTGCCCAGGTAGAGGGGCACTACTTGGACGTCGCCGCTTTCCGCGGCAATGGAGTCCAGCAGATCGGAGGGCACGTGGTAGTTACCAAACAGTGTGGTGAGCCCTCGGGCTTCGATTTCTGAGATCAGGGCGGCCAGTTCTTGCGAGCTTGGCTCGGCAAGTGTGCTGCCCCCTTCAATGAGTACGCCGGCGATGTCGAAGTTGTAACGCTCAGCGAAGTAACCCATCACTTCGTGGTCGGTCACCAGGACACGGTCCTCCTCGGCGATGACCGACAGGGTGTCAATCACTTCTGCTTCAGCATCTCGAATGGATTGGGCCACTTCCACTCCGCACTGCTCAAAGGTTGCCCCCACGGTGGCCTGGAGTTCGCCACCGAGTAGTTCAGTGGCTTGCGCCACCCGTTCCATGT
Organism: Pontimonas salivibrio; assembly: GCF_002950575.1. Classification (NCBI taxonomy): domain Bacteria; kingdom Bacillati; phylum Actinomycetota; class Actinomycetes; order Micrococcales; family Microbacteriaceae; genus Pontimonas; species Pontimonas salivibrio. The sequence continues at coordinate 165,960 of NZ_CP026923.1, read as the reverse complement.
CGAGCCAGAAGTGTGGGTCAAATTCACCGTGGTCGTGACCATCATGCGCGTCTGCGCCTTCTTCTTCTGCATGGTTTTCTTCGCTGTGCTCATCTTCAGCGTGATCGTCGTGACTGTCATGCTCGTCCTCAGCGTGATCGTCCTCCGCAAACGGCAGAGGGTCGGCCATTTCCGCTAACCGGTAGACGACACCCCCTTCTGCTTCGAGTTCTTCCAGCGGGCCCACGAGGCTTTCTTCGAGGGTCAAGCCGTTGGCGATGACTACTCCAGATTGGGCAATGGTCGCCAGTTGTGCAGAGGAGGGCTGGTAGTCGTGGGGGTCAACGCCCAGTGGCATTAACACTTCCACCTGGTAGGCGGGGTCATCCACACAGGCCACCATCTGTTCGACGACGCTGCCCAGCACAGTGGTGGTCACTGAGAGGGTAGTGGTCTCGGGCGATGCGCTAGGCGCCGTTTCTGTCTCGGTGTTTTCGTTGGCGGCTGGGCCTTCTTCTGCGGTGCAACCCGCGAGAGAGAGTGCCGATACTGCGGCCAAAGCAATAAGGGTTGATGTTTTCATAACCGTGACGTTACACGATATTGAGAATCATTGTCAATAAGGCTAATCGAGGAGGAGGGCGGGCTCCTCCATCACACTGGCCACATCCGCGACAAAACGGCTCGCCACATCGCCATCGACCACTCGATGGTCGAAACTGGCCGCGACTGTGGTGACCATCCGCGGCAGCACCTCACCATCAACCACCCACGGCTTAGGTTTAATCGTCCCCAGCGCCACAATCGACACCTCACCGGGATTGAGAATCGGCGTTCCCGTATCCACCCCAAACGACCCCAGGTTGGTAATCGTGATGGTCCCCTGCGCCATATCTTCCGCAGTGGCTTTCCCCTCGCGGGCTTTGGTCGTCAAAGCCTCCAGGGCTGCAGCAAGCTCGCGCAAACTCATGGTGTGAGCGTCCTTGATGTTGGGCACAATCAAACCCCTGGGTGTCGCGGCAGCAATGCCCATATTCACAAAGTGGTGGACGATGATCTCTTCATCGGTCCAGGTGCTGTTCACGGAAGGGTTTCGCTGAACCGCCCAAATCATGGCCTTCACCATGATCAGCAGCGGCGAAATACGAATACCCGCGAACTCGTGGGACGCCTTCAGGCGCTTGACAAACTCCATGGTGCGAGTGGCGTCGACGTCGACAAACACTGACACGTGCGGCGCACTGAACATACTGGTGACCATCGCATTGGCAATGGCCTTACGAACGCCCTTGACGGGAATCCGCTCTTCACGCTCGCTTGGCCAACCAGGGGTATCCAGGTTGCGAAACACTTTGGCCTGGTCGGCGTGACGTGTGACATCTTCTCGAAGAATCTCACCACCGACACCGCTCGGGCTCACCTCAGCAAGGTCCACCTCGAGCTCCTTTGCGAGTTTTCGCACCGGAGGTTTCGCCAGCACCGGAACACTGTCCTGAATGGGTGCCCTCGCCTCAGACTTCCCCGCACCAGCCTCTGCCAGTTTCTCTCCCGAGACATAGCGTCGGGTGCGGGTCGGCTTCTCATCGGACGCCGCCCCATAACCCACCAAGTTTTTCGGCTCAGCGGAGCCTTCATCGTGAGCGACCGTGGATTCCACGTCGCTCACGGCCTCACTCACCTCGGCGACCACCGGATCCGGAGCAGGAGCATCCGGAGAGGCATCCCGAATAGTGAGAATTGTTGCCCCCACAGCAACCGTGTCACCCTCCTTCGCCAATACCGCCTCGACGGTTCCTTCAAAAGGTGACGGCAACTCGACGAGGCTTTTGGCCGTCTCAATCTCGCAGACCACCTGGTTCAAGCTCACCTGGTCACCGGGAGCCACCTTCCAGGAGACAATTTCGGCCTCGGTGAGACCCTCCCCAACATCGGGTAATGGGTAAGAAACCAGCGCCATGTCACACCTCCACAGATCTAGTACGCCATTGCCCGGTCAACCGCATCAAGTAGGCGGTCAACGCTTGGCAGGTACACCGACTCGAGTTGAGCCGGTGGGAAAGGCGCATCAAAACCAGAAACCCGAATTACCGGTGCTTCCAAAGAATAAAACGCCCGCTCGGTCAAAGTCGCAGCAATTTCACTACCCACACTCACAAAACCGGGAGCCTCCTGGGCGACCACGACACGACCGGTGGACTGAGCGGAGCGGACCAACACGTCCCAGTCAATAGGCGAGAGGCTTCGAAGGTCAATGACTTCCGCACTGGTTCCCTCGCCTTCGGCGACCTCGGCAACCTGCATCAACGTAGTCACCATTGCACCGTGACCAATCAGGGTCACATCGGAACCGGGCCTGACGACTACCGCGTCGTGCAGCGCCACCCCTGGATCATCGGTATTGACTTCACCCTTGTGCCAATAGCGACTTTTCGGTTCCAAGAAAATCACCGGATCGGGTTGGCTGGCCACCTCTTGAATCATCCAGTAGGCGTCATGGGGCGTTGCTGGACTGACCACTCGAAGCCCCGGGGTGTGAGCAAAATACGCTTCCGGGCTTTCTTGGTGGTGCTCCACCGCGCCAATGTGACCCCCATAGGGAATACGGATAATCACCGGCATCGAAAGCGTGCCCTCATAGCGCGACGTCAACTTCGCAAGCTGCGAGGTGATTTGGTCGAAACCCGGGTAGACAAAGCCGTCAAACTGGATTTCACAAATTGGCACATAGCCGCGCATGGCCAGGCCAATGGCGGTGCCGATAATGCCCGACTCGGCCAGAGGAGTGTCAAACACGCGCTGTGGGCCAAACTCCCCCAGGAGGCCCTCGGTGATACGGAACACACCGCCCAGTTGCCCTACTTCTTCACCCAGGACTAAGACAGAATCATCGGAGCTCATCGCCCGGCGCAACCCGTCGTTTAAGGCTTTAGCCATTGTCAGATTCACTGGCCATCACCCTTCTGCACAAACGAACCTTCGAATTCTTCCAACCACGCCGCCTGAGCCTCGAGGGGTTTATGCTCACCCGAATACACGTGGGCGAAAATGTTTGTGCTCGGTGGTGGCTCGAGCGCCAACACGTCTTTTCGCAGGTCGCTGACCTCGTCAGCTGCCTGCTGGTCGACCTCGGTGAAAAATGACCCGGGGGTGCCTTTGCCCTCCAAATAGGCGCGAAAACGGGCGATTGGGTCGCGGGCGGTCCAAAATGCTAACTCGTCGTCGTCGCGATACTTCGTCGGGTCATCACTGGTGGTGTGAGCGCCAATTCGGTAAGTCAGCGCTTCAATAAATTGCGGACCCGCACCTGATCGAGCATCATCGAGCATCTGCTGGGTCACGGCGTAACTGATCAACACGTCATTGCCGTCAATTTGCTTGCTCGGCAAGCCATAACCCGCAGCGCGGTGGAACAACGGTGTTCGCGACTGGACTCGAACCGGAGTGGAAATGGCCCAGTGGTTGTTTTGCAAGAAAAACAGCACAGGCGCCTGGTAGCTCTGAGCAAAAACCATTGCCTCGTGGGTATCGCCCTGGCTGGTAGCCCCGTCACCGAAATACACCATGGTGGCTTCATCGCGGGAGGGGTCACCGGTGGCAACATCTCCGTCCAGCGAGATGCCCATCGCGTAGCCGGTGGCGTGGAGGGTGTGAGAACCAATCACCAATGTATAGAGGCGGAAATTGTTGTGCGTTTCCGGGTCCCAGCCTCCGTGTGTGACCCCGCGAAGCATGCGAATGATTTGTAGCATCGATACCCCACGCAGCCGCGCCACCGAATGTTCCCGGTAGGCGGGAAAAATGCTGTCTTGAGGTTTACTGGCCAGAGCAGAACCGACCTGGCAGGCCTCCTGGCCGATAGCCGGCACCCACAGCGCCATTTGACCTTGGCGTTGAAGCGTCCCTGCTTCATAGTCCAACGCGCGGGTGATGGCCATGGTCGAATACATCAACTGGAGTGTTTGTTCGTCCAACGCGTCGATGACGTGCCAGTAGCGATCGTGGGCCTCACCCTGCACCACACTGCCATCAGGGGCGAGGAGGGAAAGGGTGTCCTTCGAGAGAGGCATGCGCCTAGCCTAACCGCGGGCTGTGGTGTCGTTCTCGTAGACCAGACACAATCGAATGCTTTTTTCTCCATGGCTTAGCCACACAAGGGGCATCCTTTTGGTCAATGACCGCAGGGAGGGCATAGTGGAGGGATGTTGAGATTTGTCATGCGCACCCTCGTCACAGCGCTCGCGTTGGGAGTTGCCGTCTGGGCCGTTCCCGGCTTAGAGATGACTTCCTACTCTGAATCCGAAACGGAAATCTTTATTGGCGCCCCGAGTATGGAGACGGCTCTCACCTACCTGCTGGTCGCCATGGTGTTTGGTGTCATTAATGCCATCGTGGGCAACACCATCAGAATTGTCGCTTTCCCCCTCTACATACTCACCCTCGGACTGATCGCCCTGCTGGTCAACGGGCTCATGCTGTTGATCGTCCACCAGTTTTCCCAGTGGATTGGTTTTGGACTCTTTGTCGACGACCTGTGGACGGGAGTTCTTGGCGCGCTGGTATTGAGCATCACCAGTTGGATTATTGGGTTGTTTTTTCGCCCGCTGCTTCGCCGCCGCTGAGCTCTTGAAGGCTGAGGTCTTGACGGGCTTCAAACCAACGAGCCTGGCCTCGTGCTGCAGCGGGTAAATCGTCAGCCCACTGGGACAACAGCTCCGCCTCGGACTGGTCAATTCGGGTAGCCGTCTGAAAATAACGGTCACGGGAATGAGCACCGGCCACATCGCCCGTCACTGCACCACTGTCAGTTTCCACCACAGTGTGCCCGCCGGCGAGTGGCTGACCCGCCAAATCGACGACCAGGTCGTCGCGGTGTTGAATGCGAAGCGCCGGGTAATCACCGCCGGCGGGTTGGGATCCAACCGGCGCCCCAATAGTGATCAAGCCCTTGGTGTCATAGCGTCCCGATTCGGCCAAGGTTGCCGCGACTGCTCCGCCCTGCGAATGTCCCACAAAGACCACCCGATCGCCTGGTTTCACCCCCGCCTGGCGCATCGCCCGCTCCGTCACCATGGTGGCTGCTGCGGGAGCCCCCGCCACCAACGCCAGGTTGGAGCGCATGTCAAAAGGGTCAGTGTTCTCCTCAAGACTCCACGTCCTTGTTCCCGATACGAACACTTCCGCGTGGGAAGAACCATCGGCAATTGTGTAGCGCTCAATGCGCACCGGGTTGGAGCCTTCAGGAATTCGGGCAATCCGCTCAGCTACTCCCCGAGAAATCCCCACCCCCTCTTGGCGGTCCACTTCCCAGGTCGATACCACCGGATGGTAGGGCTGATCGAGACTGCGTAGCGCCTGTGCCGCGTCATCGAGGGTGGCACCAGGCGCACCGCCTCGCACACCGGCTTGACCAAGCAGTGACCAGACCAGTGCGCGACCAAAATGGTCGCGGGTCGAATCCCACAGGGTGGTGCGCCAACGCTCCTGCTCAGCAACCTGTTGGGTGTAGGCGACAAGTGATCTGCGCAACCACGACACATCATCGACGGCGCACGACAGTCGGGCCCTCGTCACCTGGTAGCCGTCAGGCCGATACGACGACCCCGGGTGATTGACGATTTGCTCGACATCGGCCAACACGGAACCGATCGAGTCCAGGCCTTGACTGACCACCAAGATTTCTTCGGTGGCCACCTGGTGGCCGCCTGGGGAGGTAATTACCAAAGTACTCACCACGCACCTCCCGCCAGGCCCTCCTGATCACGGTGTCTTCGAAGGCGCTGAAGGTCTTGTTGACATCGATAGGACAGTTCCCCAAATTCTTGTTGCAGGGCCTGTAGCTCCAGCAGAAGACTGTCTTGCTGCGATGCGGCAAGAGTGTGTGACGACCCCCGCCAGTGGGGGGTCTCAGGAAGGTTGCGCGCGTCGACCACCGCTCTGCCCACCTGTTCCCGGGCTCGGTTCACACTCTCAAGAACTCGCTCGATATCGGCTTCGTCCACAGCAACCCCCGGGGCTACTTTCCGGGTGACACCAGTTGCGGCGGGCCGTCATGAGTCACTCTGGGCAAACCAAGGCGGTGGGCGACGCGGTGGACAAAAGTCAGTCCCCGTGGTGTCCCTCCAGATCCCCACGAAAGAGGGGGAGTTGAACACGAAATTGGGTGCGCCCTGGTTCTGACCAGACATCGACTGAACCGCCACAGGCGTCGGTAATGGTCTTCACAATGGCGAGGCCCAAACCGGTGCTTCCGGTTTTTCTCGAGCGTCCAAAATCACCGCGCCTGAAGCGCTCAAAAAGCTGACCGATCATGTCCGGTTCAATCCCCGGGCCATCATCAATGACATCGACCACGGCGTGCTCATCGCCCACCTCTAGTGAGACTTTGACGGTCGTGCCCTCCGGGGTGTGGACCCTGGCGTTTTGGACAAGATTGGTGAGTACTTGGAAGAGTTGGTTCTTATTCGCCCACACCATTACGGGGTAGTCGGGAGAGTCCAGCTCCCAGTGGTGACCGGGAGCTCTCGCAATCGCATCACTCACCACATCCCCCGCTACGAGGGAGAGGTCCAGTGCTTCTTTCGGGAAGCTGGCCCCTTCATCAAGGCGGGCCAACAAGAGAAGGTCTTCGACCAATCCCGTCATCCGAATCGATTCGGATTCGATTCGCTGCAGCGAGCTACCCACATCTTCGGGAAGGTCCTTCGCGTGACGGAGGGTGATTTCTGAATACCCCCTAATTGACGCGAGCGGTGTGCGCAATTCGTGACTGGCATCAGACACAAACTGGCGAAGAGCATTTTCGGAGTGTTCTCTCGCTTTCAGAGCACCATCGACGTGGTCCAACATCTGATTAAGTGCCACGCCCAGTTGGCCGATTTCTCGATCGGGCCTGGCCAGATCCGCCGGCACCCGTTGGTTGAGGTCGACGTGGCCACGGTCCAACGGCTGGCCAGCAACCTCGAGCGCGGTTTGTCGCATCCGATCAAGCGGCCTCAGCCCCACGCGCAAAGCCCACATTCCCAACAGCGCGGCAATCCCAATCACCAGCGCAGTGATCACAAAAATGGCGCCCTGCAGTTGGGCAATCGTTTTTCTAATGTTGGTCATTTGTAAGCCCACAACGAGGTCCGTCTCACCGGCACTCTCGACGGCGACAAGTCTCGTTTCACGAACAACGCCACCGAGAAAATATGTTGAAGGCTCACCCGGGGTGAACTCTTCTCCCACGAGTTGGCGCAAAGCCAAGGGCTCGATTGCGCGCAGGACACCCTCCGAATCGATGACAGCGCCTTGGGCTTGCTCAGGACCGACCACCGCAATCACGGTCCCCACAGTGAAGCCTGGTCGCTCAAGTCGCGAACGCGGACCAGGAAACAAGGCGGAGTCTTGCTCGAGTGAGGCCGCGACACGGTTCGCCGTCGAAATGAGCTCACGATCAAGATCGGTCAGTAGTTGCCTCACAACCATCGCTGTGCTGGCAAACCCGATGAGGATGCCGGCCAGAAGAATCAGCGAAAGGCCCCCAAAGACGAGGCGTCTGCGGAAATCTTTTGGTGGGCCACTGCGGGTTTCAGCCGCCTTGGTGGGGTTGCTTCCGCTCACGAATCGGCGGCTTTAATCATGTAACCCACACCGCGAACGGTGTGGATGAGGGGTGGGCCCAGGGTGTCAATTTTTTTACGAAGGTAGGAAATGTAAATTTCGACAATGCTCGGCTTGCCACCAAAGTCGTAGCTCCACACCCGATCCAGGATGTGGGCTTTGGAGAGGACCCGGCGGGGGTTGTTCATTAAATAGCGCAGGAGTTCAAATTCGGTCGACGTCAACTCGATGGGAGTATCACCGCGATAGACCTCGTAACTGTCTTCGTTCAAACTCAAATCTCCCACCCGGACAATGTGGGCGTCATCTGTGGTCTCTTGACCCACCCGCCGCAAAATTCCTCGGAGCCTTGCGACAAGTTCTTCCAAACTGAAAGGTTTGGTGACATAGTCGTCGCCTCCCAGTGTGAGGCCTTGGACGCGGTCATCAACGGCGTCTTTCGCGGTGAGAAACAACACCGGGAGCTGGGAATCGCTCTCGCGCAACTGTTTCATCAGCGATAAACCGTCACCGTCGGGAAGCATGATGTCCAACACGGCAATGTCGTGGGGGTTTTCATGGTGAAGCCGGAGGGCGTCTTTCGCCGTATAGGCCACCGAGGCGACCCAGCCTTCGTGACGAAGGGCCATAGCAACCAGGTCGGCTAAGGGTTCTTCATCATCGACAACGAGCACTCGGATACTGGGGGCGGAGCTTGTTGAGGCAGCGGCGTGGTCTTCAGCGTTCATGGGTCACAGTTCACTCGCCTTTTCTGTATAAAGTCTATGAATTTTCTATGACTCGCGAGGGAGTCGGGTTGGGCCGCCCGGCAGCCGATACGCCAGAATGGAAACCCGGCCACAACTTCTGGGGGTTTCGCAGTGTCATCTTCTCTCATTTCACCCCTGTCGCCGCTCGATGGTCGCTACTCCCACCTAGTCGCCGACCTTGCTGACGTCTTCAGCGAGCACGCCCTGAACCGCACCCGGCTCGAAGTCGAAATCGCATGGTTCATCACCCTCACCGATCACGGCGTCGGTGATGCTTCCGCGCTGGAGGCTAAAACCAAGGAGTCGCTTCGCGCCCTAGTGAACCAATTCGACTCGGCCGAGGGTGCTGTCCTGAAAGCCATCGAAGACACCACCCAACACGACGTCAAAGCTGTCGAGTATTACCTTCGTGAAAAGCTCGTCGCGTTGGGGCTTGGCCATCTTCAAGAACTGACCCACTTTGCCGCCACCAGTGAAGACATCAACAACCTCTCCTATGCACTGATGGTGAAGCGCAGTGTGCACACGGTGTGGCTTCCCGCCGCACAACAGGTCCACAAAGAATTGGTTCGCTTAGCTCGCGCGTGGCGGAGTGTTCCCATGCTCGCAAAAACCCACGGCCAGCCCGCGACACCCACCACTTTTGGGAAAGAAATTGCGGTGTTCGCGCACCGACTGGCCGGACAACTTGCCCGGGTGGAGGCGCGCCACTTCCCCGGCAAATTTAATGGGGCAACCGGCACCTACTCAGCCCACGAAGCGGCGTGGCCACAGGCCAACTGGCCCGCGATCTCCCAGTCCTTCGTCGAAGGTTTGGGGTTGACGTGGAACCCCCTAACTACCCAAATCGAGCCACACGACGGGCAAGTAGAACTTTTTCAAGCCCTGCAGCAATCCGGCCGCGTCGCCCACAACCTGTGCACGGACATTTGGAGCTACATCTCCATGGGCTACCTGCGACAAATCCCGGTCGCCGGAACAACTGGCTCGTCCACCATGCCCCACAAAATCAACCCCATCCGTTTTGAAAACGCCGAAGCAAACCTCGAAGTGGCGAGCGGGCTCTTCGACACGCTTGCCCAAACCCTCTCGACCTCAAGGCTGCAGCGCGACCTGACCGATTCGAGCATGCAACGCACCATCGGAATGGCTCTCGGCCACCAGATGGTCGCCTGGAAAAACATCTTGCGTGGCTTAGGCGAAGTGGACATCGACGCCGACACGATGGCAGCTGACTTAGAGGCAAACCACGAAGTTCTTGCCGAAGCAATCCAGAGCGTCATTCGTGCGGAAATCGTTCAAGGACACTCGCAGATTGATGACCCCTACGACGTGGTCAAAGGCCTCACCCGCGGGGTGAGGGTGACCCCTGAGACATTTCACGCCTTCATTGAGTCACTGGATATCAGCGCTGGCGCGAAAACCCGACTTCTCGCGCTCACCCCCCACACGTATGTGGGACTGGCCGATTCCCTCGTGGACTACTTAGAGGACTAGTCGTTGCCCGAATCGGGCTTATCTTTTTCACCCTCAGGGGTGTTGTTGGGAGTGACCGCCAGCAACAGCATCGCAATCACCATAATCACGGCAACAAAAGTGATTCCGGATGCAATAAACGCCGTCACCACATCTCTCGTGACCATCAATACGGTCAAGCCGGCAAACAGCGCCAACACTCCCGCGATTGCCACGAACTCCACCGGCGCCATCAGGCGGCGGGCATTGTTAGTCCCCACTAGTTATCCTCCCCGGACCTATTCTGGTCGTTTGCGCCAGGGCGTGCGCTGAGTGCGGCAATCACCACAAAGACAGTCAACATCGCCGCCCACACACCCGCGAGACCGAGCAACCAGTACACCTCGGGTGGAACAATCAACACCAACAGGCCAAAAAAGAGTGTTCCGACCCCGACAGTGATCCAGTCACTGCGAATCGCCTGCGCACGTTGTTGGCGAAAACCTTGAACGACACTCGCCCCACCAGCGACTACAGCCCACACCACAATTGACCAGGTCAGTAGCGCCACCGACCCGGTGGGCACAAACCACAGTGTGAAGATGCCGATGAGTACCGCGGTGAGACTGTGGCCCACCCACCAGCTCCACCACCCGGTGGGTCGGCCTGAGGCGATCAGAACACTGGTGTGGGCTACACCCAAAATCACCAAAAACCCGCCCCACACGACAAGGCCCACCTGGGCATCTTCGATGCGGTTAAAAATACTCACGACGGCCAACACTGCCGCCACTGCCGCGCTGGCGACATCTAACCGGATGGAGACCTTTACCGGGTCTAGAGCTCCACTCACGAGGATTCGGTTTTCGCCATCGCCAAGATCTTGTCAAACATGGCCTTTTGGCCCCGGCGGGCCTTCTGCACAAACGCTTTCGCTTTTTTCGCGTCCTCTTCGGACCATTCGGGCGGGTGCGCGAGGACCGCCCGGGCATCTGCGGGGCGAACAATTCTGTGGGAGAGGCCAGCGTCTTCGAGCATTCCCTCGACTTTGTGGCTATTGGATGTCAACGCGAGGAAAGGAGTGCCCGTCAGCAGACACAAGCACACTCCATGGAAACGACCCGTCACGACCAGCTCGGCAGACTCCAAAGCCCCCATGAAGCCGTCCAGGGGAACCATCTCCAAGTGTCCCCTCATGCGGCGCACCGCATTCTTAGTTTTCCCCCGAATGAGCAGCGCTCTCTTAAAGATTTGGCGCAGACGAAGGCGCAGCGTGATGGGGAATGTGTCATTGAATGGAGCAGCGAGGCGCTCAAAGTCTTGATCAGAATAGTCACCGCGGTGTCCCCGCGGTGGCGTCATCGTCACGTAACGAGAACCGGGATCTTCACGGAATAAGCGGTAGAGCAAATCGGTGGCCGGCATCCCCACAGCGTCGGTATACACCCGACCGGAGCGCTCCGGTAACGGTGTGGCTGAGCGGTAATCCCACCCAAGTGTCAAGTCCGGAACGGTCTTTGCTGTGAGGCCCGCGGCAACAAACTGTGCCTCACTGCGCGACTCGCGCACAAAACGCAACAGAAAATCTTCCGCCTGATGGGCCATCTCGGAGTTGTTGTCCTGCCACACAGAATTAATGAGGAAGACCGGAATGCCGCGTTCTTTGCAGTAAGGCGCAACAGCGACCAGCGCTTGGGCCCGCTGAGCTGAATGGTGCAGGGTTCCCTCGCCATTAACGATTACCGCTGCCGCCTGATCAATCAGTTTGGTGTGGACCCGCCAGGTGGAATACACCGACACCGTTTTCACGTCGAAGCCGGCAGCGGCGACAACATCCACGATGCGCATCATCACGACCTTGCAGCCGTAGTGGGGGATTGCTGCCGTGTCGTTTAACACCACAATGGTGCCTCGGTGTTGCGCCACGACGTGTCCTCTCTCGGTGCTGGGTAATTCTTTTTTCAGTGTGTGTGGGGGCTTCTTCGGTGAGACCCACCAGGCCACCACGCTAGTGGCTTAGTTCACCTCGGGTGAGGCGTGAAAGCGCTCGGGTGGAACCTGGCCCAGGATGTAAGACCTCTCAACATCAGGGTCGTGTGCCACCACCCGGTTTCGCCCGTGGGCGATATCCGGGGTGCGAAAAAAATCAAAGCCATACAGATCGAGCTGCTCTGGTGACGCCAACGTCCTAGTCAGAAGATCGACGGCCATCGCCCCGGTCGAGGGGCGGTGGCCCAACTGTGTAATGAGCGCATCCTGCCAGGACGCCGGGTAATGCAAAAAGAAGCCCGCGAGATCGATACCAAAAAGGCTGCGCCCTTTTTGAGACATCAAGACCACACCGCGGCGTGCGGACCTCTTCGCCTTCCATAAAAACATGGCCTTTGCGCGAATGGTGCCACCGGTCAGAGTGAGAAACACATAGTCGGTGCGTAGCCCTGTGCTCTCTGGTTGCAGGGCGGCGAAGGCGCCCTGATTGATGCGCACCACAATGTCGTGGGAATCAATATCGGGCCCGAAATCGGAACTCAACAGGCTCTCGGCACTACCCACGAGGGCCACAGTTTTCTCGTGCCACGGAAACACACCCGGGTTAGCCATCATCGCCTCCGGTGGCGACTTGGAACACTCGACCGGGTGCCACGGCCGATCGGACAAATTCTTCTTCAGCAACCGGGTCGTGGGGTGCCGCTTTGATAATCCCGGTATAGGTCGTCGGTGAACCCCAAAAATCGAACCCGTACACACTAATTTGTGACACGTCGGCGACGGTTCGACGCAATAGGTCGACGGCCATCGCGCCCGTTGAGGGCCTCGCACCCAATAACTCGTGAAGTTCTCGGTGCCATTCCACCGGGTACACCGGAATGAGATGTTTGAGGTCAATACCGAAAAAGGTTCTCGCTTTAGGCGTCATTGCCACCACGGTGCCCGCCCTCATGCGGCCCCTGCTATACATCCACGCCTTATCCCAGGCGTAACCCGAGAGCGACATGAGTAACACGTCAGTGCGCACCCCGGTCGATTGAGGGCGAAGCTCGATGAAAGCTCCCTGGTTGATTCGAATCACACACTCCGCGCGATCAATCTGTTCACCGAACTGTCCCTGCCACACGCTGGAGGCATTGCCCACCAACGAAATGGTCTTCTCAGTCCACGGAAACGGCTTCACCACGGGCGTTACTCCCCCGGCCAGGCGCCGTCAACAATGAGGTCAGAGAGTTCCCGAACCGCTCCTCTGCCGCCACGAGCTGTCGTGACATAGTTCGCCACCTTCTTGACCGCAGCAACCGCATCAGCCGGGGCGACTGCCACTCCTGCTTTTTCAAGACAGTCAATATCCGGCAAATCATCACCCATGTATGCCACAACAGACCAGTCCATGCCCCGCTTTGCCACTTCAGCTTCTAACACGTCAATTTTTCGGGACACTCCCACGTGGACGGGGTCAATTCCCAGTCGGCGTAAGCGTTCCACTCCCGCCGTTGAGGCAGAAGAAGAAATCACCACCACATCCCGCTCAGATTGAACAAGCCTCACCACACCGAGGCCGTCTTTGATGTCGAAGACCCGACGGTGCTTGTCCTCATCGTCAATGGACACGGTGCCATCACTTAAGACTCCGTCGATATCGAGAACCACCAGGCGAACCGCCTGGAAGGAGGCGATATCGAGGGCGCTCACCGCGAGAGTTCCCAAATGGCCTTGAGTTTGGCGAGGATACCCTCCAACTGACCAGTGGGGATCATGTTGGGCCCATCGCTGAGGGCATTATCCGGATCGGGGTGAGTTTCTAAGAACAAACCATCGACTCCGACCGCAACGGCACCTTGAGCCAACGGGGCCGCAAGCCAACGCGCACCGCCGGAGCTCCCGTCCATCGCACCGGGCTGTTGGATGCTGTGGGTGACGTCGTACACCACGGGAGCGAACTCGCGCATGATGGGGAACGAACGCATATCAACGATGAGGTCGTGATAGCCAAACGTCACGCCGCGTTCGGTGAGGAACACATTGGGGTTACCCGACTGTTGCACTTTCTGCACCGCAAAGCGCATATCCCGAGCAGCCATAAATTGGCCCCTCTTGATATTCACCGCGCGGCCAGATTTACCCGCGGCAATCAGAAGGTCCGTTTGACGACACAAAAATGCCGGAATTTGCACGACGTCGGCCACTTCCGCGACAGTCGGAATTTGACCGCTTTCGTGGACGTCGGTAATGACCGGCATCTCAAACTCATCTTTGACCCGCTGGAGAATACGCAGCCCTTCGTCCATGCCGGCCGAGCGGTAGGAACCAATCGAGGTGCGGTTGGCTTTGTCGTAGGAGGCTTTAAACACGACATCGATGTCCAACCGCTCACCCATGGCTTTGACGTCTTTGGCGACCTGGAGGGTGAGGTCTTCGGTTTCAATTGCGCACGGCCCCGCAAAAATCACCAAACGGTCACCACCGAGTTGAATCTTGTCGGTGATGGAAATAGACGGTGCTCTAGTCGGCATCATGCGGGGATCTCTCTGTGTAGTTGGTGGATTGTCACAACACCTTTCACCACGTCATCACTGACGACGGGGAGGGCAGAAATAGCTCCGGGCTGGTGGCCCTCCATGACCGACAGGGCGTGGGCCAACAGGGCCTCCGGTCCAATGGTGGTGGGTTGTGTGGTCATCACTTCGCCCACCGTCACGCCGGAGAGGTCGCTCACTTCAGTGAGTGCGCGACGGAGGTCACCGTCACTGACCACACCAAGCAGGTGATTGGAGTCGTCTCGCACCACGGCAAGGCCGGTCGGGTGCTTACTCATTTCAATGGCCAAGTCGCGCACACTGTGCTCAGGGTTCAGGCTGGGGATTTCATTCTCACCGGCCATGATGTCGGCCACGGTGCGATTAAGTCGTGCGCCTAGTGCCCCATTCGGGTGGAACTGTGCGAAGTCGGCACTGGTAAAGCCTCTGGCTTCCATCAAACACACCGCGAGCGCGTCACCCAGTGCGAGGGCAACAGTGGTCGACGATGTCGGCACGAACCCTTCGGGATCTGCTTCTCTTTGCACGGACGCGTCAATAAACACATCCAGTTTCGACACGATGGGGCTGTGGCGATCTCCCACAATTCCAATGAGTGCGATGTTTCTCCTGCTTGCAAAATCGACCAACTGAGCGAGATCAGCACCCGAACCGCTCTTAGAGAGCAAGATGATGGCTCCTGCCCGATCCACGGAACCCAGGTCGCCGTGAAACATTTCTGAAGTGAGGTAGTAGTGGCTGCGTGTTCCCACACTGCTCATGGTTGCCGCGAGTTTGTGGGCGATGTGTCCGGATTTACCCGCACCGGTCAGGATGACGTCTGCGGGTTCTCGCTCCAGGATGAGCCGGGCCGCAGCGGCGACCTGCTCCGCACAACGAGCCGCGACGGCGTCAAGAGCTGCCCGTTCGGTCTCTAAGACCTCTCGGGCTCTGGCTACCAGCGCGTCATTAGTCATTAACGCCATCTTTCAGCATCCGCTCGAGGTCTTCGGGCACATCGACGGCGCGGGGACGATAGTCGGTCACAAAAGTGGCGATCGGGATGTCGTTTTCGAGAAAGCGCAGCTGTTCGAGCTTTTCGCGCTTCTCGAGCTCGCTCTCTCCAAAGGACGCAAAAGCTTCCACCGCTTCAGGGCTATAGACATACAGTCCGACGTGGCCCCACAGTTCAGCGTCAGGTTCGGCGCCGTCACGATCGTGAGGAATGACAGCCCGGGAAAAATACAGGGCTCGACCCGAATGTGATCGAGCAACTTTCACAATGTGCGGAGTCTGGCCGTCCTCGAGCGAAATTCGAAAGATCGGAGTGCACACGGCTAGCCCCCGATCGAAAAAGGAACTGATGGACTCATTAATGAGGGCCGAGGAAATAAAAGGGTCGTCAGCTTGGACATTGACTAACGCCGACGCATCGAGTGCGCCCGCAAGTTCGGCCACCCGCTCTGTCCCACAGCGCGCGTCCTCTGAGGACATTGTGACGTCGGCGCCGAACCCTCTGGCAACGTCTGCCACTTCTTCGGAGTCGGTGGTGACGTGGACGAAGTCCGCACCCACAGCGTCTTTGGCTCTCTCCCAAACCCGCTGAACCATAGGTTTTCCACCGACATCGGCAAGAACTTTGCGGGGGAAACGCGTAGAGGCCAGCCGTGCTGGAATAATGACGTGGGGCTCTGGCACCCGTCCAATCTAGCGCGAGCCCCCAGAGGAGGACGACATGAGGTTGCCTCGTCCTCTCCGACGCCTCTTAGATCCACACACGGCCCTCATTACCGGCTTCAAGTCTGCGCTGAGGGCTGGTGATTCCGAAACCATCGCAAAGCTCGTCTCCTCCCACGGACGCCGACTGTCTCTCGGCTCGAGCGAGCGCGACACTCTCACGGCACTGCTGGTGGGACGCCTCGACGATTCGGTGTCACACGAGGAGGCCAGCCGCGGTTTTGTGGAACTGGCTCAGACCCTGGGTAAGGGTCGTCTTTCCTCGAGAAGCTGGATCACACTGGAAAACCTCTCCCGAACGGTGGGGTGTTTTCTGGCTTCTGATGCTTTTCGTCGTGCCGCCGTTGCCGTGATTTCGGAGGGTGGAACACCTTCGGAGCATTTTCTCGCAGCCCTCCACGACAGGAACCTCACCGAAGCAATCCGTATATGGGAGAACACCACCGGTGGTAATCCGGGTAGCCCGCTGTGGGCCGATGCGGGCCATTACTTGTTCCTGTGGAGTGGGGGCCACTCGGGCATGTCCCAGTTCGACACCGACTCAGAGTTTTCTCGCGTGGTGTCGAACCATCCGGCGATTGTGATGGGCCCCGCTCCCACCTCACTGACCACACAAGACCTGAACGGCCAGACGTTAACCGCGCGGGTCATCATGCAAGATGTCTTAAGTTGGGACCCCGCCACTGACCCTCTGGGCGGTGCGTGTGACTTGGCTTATGCCAGTCGGGAGACGAGGAACTGGATTAGTGAGTCCGATTCTTGGTCTGCCCTTGGAGCGTTCCAGGCGGTGAGTTTTCGATTAGACCAGTCGAATGCGTCCCTTCCAAACAGTAGCTCCACCGTTCTTCGTGCGGCGGCCGACCCTCGGCTGTTGATGTTGGGAGGGTCGTCGCCCAACATGATCCCGTTGATGGTCTGGGACCTGCTCAAAGTGCCCGAGGTGTCTCTCACTCTCGGTGGCACAACATTTTTTGCCTCCCACACCGCGTATACGGCAGGTAACCGACGCTTTAAACACACCCTGGGGCGGGGCACGGATGAAACAGGTAGTACTGGGCAGCGTTTTGAGCGCTGCCCTACCTTTGCCCGACACAACGTCACCGAGAACCTCACCCTGGTGGCGAACCTTCTCCAGGGGGGTGCGTTGGTCGCCGACAAGGAAACTGCGCAGGTCGCGGGGATGTCAACCGGCGAGTACCTGGCGACATTAGATGAGCTTTACGGCAGGGACCGTGCGTAGCGATGTATACACTCTCTGGAATTTCGACCTCACTACGGCTGCGCAAGGCGCGAGTGTTGCTTGACCAGGTAAAGAGGGCGATTGAAAACGCCGAGGGCACAGCAGCCAGAGCCGCCCTCCACCGCAATCACAGTCTGATCGGTGGCCGGCACGCGGCAACCACGTTTTCCGAGGTCATTACTGGCCGCCTCGACGAGAGCCTGTCGCACGAACACGCAAGTAGTGCGCTTCAGGAACTTTCCCACAGCCTGCGACACTCGGCGCTATCGCCCACGGGCTGGTTTGTCTTAGAGAACCTCTCTCGGGCAGTGGGCTGTTTCGGGGCGTCTCACTCTTTTGGGGAACAGGCACGGAGCCTCATCCGTTCACGTCGCCCCAAAAATGACCGACAACGCGCGGAATTGTTTCTCGCCCACCTTTATTCCCGGGACCTCGGCGGAGCAACTCAGACGTGGCATACCCGTGCTCCTGCTTCACATACTGCAGCTTTCTGGGCCGATGCGGGTCACCTTCTGTGGCTTCTCACCAAGGGACAGCACGGTGAACCAGATTTTGTAGGTGCTGGTTCGTGGCGCACCACTCTAGAAGGGCGGGCCGTCGTAGCGATGGGTCCAGCTCCTTCAGGTCTTTCCGCGGCGGGCCTAGACGATGCCTTGGTTGCAAGGGTCATTGCTCCTGGGGTCACCGGTTGGCCATCAGGTGACGCGTTGGGGGGCCGGTGCGACCTTGCTTACGCCAATAGTGACTCGACGAAGTGGTTTGTCGCCCACGAGGAAAGAACCCGCCTTTCCGAATTTACTTTCGTGTGCTTTCGGACATCCTCTTGGAAGGCGATGGAGTTGGACAACGGTCGAACGGCGCGAAACCATAAAGCCCTGATGCCCATGCCTGTCGATAAAACCAATATGGTGCCCCTGATTGCCTGGGATGCCCTGCATGTTCCCGGCGTCACACTCACCGTTGCGGGTACGACATTCTTTGCCTCTCGAACGGCATACACGGCCCACGACGTGCGGCTCAAAGAAGACCGCGGTGGACACACCGATCAGCGCGGAAGCACCGGAATTCGCTTTGAAAGGTGCCTGTCTTTTTCTAGCCATAATGTGAGCGCGCATCACACGCTGATGTCACTCTTGGCCGAGGCCGGAGCACTCGATTTTGATCCAGAGGGCACCGCGGTCGTGGCGCTTTCCAGTGAAGAATATCTTCACGAACTAGACGCGCTATACGGGGTAGACGCCGTCTAAACCTTCGGCATATCCGCAAAGCGCGAATAGTGGCCTTGGAATCCGACCGTGATGGTGCCGGTCGGCCCGTTTCGGTGCTTTGCCACAATCAGGTCGGCTTCTCCCGCGCGAGGGTTTTCTTGCTCGTACGCACTGTCGCGGTGAAGGAGCACCACGAGGTCAGCGTCCTGTTCGAGCGAACCCGACTCGCGAAGGTCCGACAATTGGGGTTTCTTGTCCGCACGCTGCTCGGGTCCACGGTTTAGCTGGGACAGAGCAATGACGGGCACTTCAAGCTCTTTGGCGAGCAGCTTCAGGGCCCTGGAAAACTCGCTGACTTCCTGTTGGCGGGATTCAACTTTTTTCCCAGCGCTCATTAACTGCAGGTAGTCGATGATGACAAGCTTTAAGCCGACTCGCTGCTTCAGCCGACGACATTTTGCCCGAATTTCAACGAGGCTCATATTGGGGCTGTCATCGATGAAGAGTGGGGCCTGGTCAATGCGGCCACGGGTCTGCGCGATAGTCGTCCAATCCCGCTGCTCGACCATCCCTTTTCGCATTTTCTGAAGGGGAACGGCAGCCTCCGCCGCGAGCAACCTCATCGCGATTTCCGATCGACTCATTTCCAGTGAGAACACGATTGAGGGCAAATTGTGTTTGATTGCCGCGGCCCTCGCGAAGTCGAGCGCAAGTGTTGACTTACCGAGCGCAGGCCTGGCGGCAATGAGCACCAACTGGCCCCGGTGGAAACCGTTGGTGAGTTGGTCGAGATCGGCAAATCCTGACGGAACACCCATCATTTCGCCGCTGGAGCCTCGAGCAGCCTCGATCTCGTCGACCGCCTCGCCGACGGCGTCTGTCAGGGGCACGTAGTCTTCGGCTTCTACCCCTCCGGACACCTGATAAATCTCGGTTTGGGCGACATTAACGAGGTCGGCAACCTCGCCTTCACTCGCGTAGCCCATGTTGGCAATGCGCGTGCCGGCATCCACTAAGCGCCGAAGCACAGCCTTGTCGGCAACGATTTGGGCATAGTGACCAGCGCTGGCAGCCGTCGGAACGAGCGACACCACGCTGTGGAGGTAATCAACGCCACCCGCGCGTTGGAGAAGACCAGTTTTAGTGAGCTCCTCGGTCACTGTGATGACGTCGGTGGGCTCTCCGTGCGAGTACAACGACAAGATCGAGTCGAAGATGATCTCGTGTTTGGGGTGATAGAAGTCTTTGCCGCGCAACACCTCAATGACGTCCGCGACGGCGTCCTTGCTGAGCAACATCCCACCGAGGGTGCTCTGCTCGGCCAGTAGATCGTGGGGAGGTGTGCGTTCACCTGAGCGCTGGTATTCGTCGGGAAGGTCCGAAACGAGACCAAGCTGAGGTATCGACATCAACGCCCTTTCCACACACTAGGAATGCCCACTAAGGCAGTTCTACCAGCCACCACAGACAAAGCCCGTGAGGACAAAACCTTTGACTCCGCTCAGGACGGAAAATGTCATGAGCTCTCACCATAAACAGCTGCCGGGCCGGGCTCAACCACCCCTGTGGATAACTATGTGGATTATCGGGGAGCAACTCCGCGCAGCATGTGCATAACCTGGGGAGAAAAGGCCCCTCGTTAGACTAATTTGGCCATAAAAAAGCCGATTTACCGAAGTTAAAAATTCACACATGTGGCCCCGAAAACCTGTATAAACACACGGTTGAGGGTTACTAACCCCAGGGCGCTCTGTGGAAAAAGGTGAAACATTTATCTCCTCCGAAACGCCGACGCCGAGTGCCCCCGAAGGGACACTCGGCGTCAAAGTGGGCGCGAAAAACTACTTCTCTGCGACCACCGAGAGGGTCAAAGCTGCGACAACGCCATCGGCGAGCGACACCGTTGCCTTGTGCTCCCCAACGCGCTTGATAGCGTGAGGGATATCAATGGTCCGGTGATCAATCGCACCCAGGCCCTGGTCGGCAACAGCCTTCTCGATGTCCGCTCGTGTCACGGAACCAAAAAGCTTGCCTTCTTTTCCGGACTTCGCAGGCACACGAATGGGGCCGGCTTCCAGCTTGTCGCGCAAGTTCGCCGCTTCTTCCTGGCTCGCCATGGCTTTGGCTTCACGAGACTGACGAATCTGGTCAACCTGCTTTTGTCCACCCTTGGTCCACGCCATGGCGTAGCCCTGTGGCAACAAATAGTTCCTCGCGTAGCCCTCGCGGACGTCGACGACGTCGCCCGCACGGCCCAAACCAGATACTTCGTGGGTAAGGATTACCTTCGCCATGGTCTAGGACCTCCCAGCGCCTGCGTAGGGCAAGAGGGCCATCTCGCGGGCGTTCTTAATCGCTTTCGCCAGAAGGCGCTGCTCCTGCACTGATACACCGGTGATTCGACGGGCGCGAATCTTGCCACGCTCGGAAATGAACCGCTTCAGTGTTTGGACGTCCTTGTAGTCAATGACACCTACCGTGATTGCCTTGACCGGGGCCTGGGGCTTTCCACCCTTGGGTCCACGAGGCTTGCGGCGGTCACCGCTTGCTTTTCCTGCCATGTTCTTCTTTCCTTCTTATCTCAAGTGGTAAAAACGGGGTGCGTGCCTAGAACGGCACGTCATCGCTGGCCGGGGCGCTCACTCCAGGTGTGGCCCAAGGGTCTTGGGTTTGGCCGCCGGCAGCGGGCGAAGCCCACTGGTCATCAGCAGCTACCTGGCGGTTTCCTCCACCTGATGATTGCTTTGTGACCGCTGCGGTTGCGTAGCGCAGGCTGGGGCCGATTTCGTCGACCTCCATCTCAATGGTGGTGCGCTTTTCGCCCTCTTTCGTCTCAAACGAACGTTGACGTAAGCGTCCGGTGGCAACCACCCTGGCTCCTTTAGTCAATGAGTTCGACACGTGTTCGGCAAAATCACGCCACACACTGGCTCGCATAAACAGGGCTTCGCCGTCTTTCCACTCGCCGCTTTGACGGTCGTAGGTCCGAGGCGTCGACGCGATGGTGAAGTTCGCCACCGCGACACCGTTTTGGGTGTAGCGCAGTTCGGGGTCGGCCGTGAGGTTACCCACGACAGTGATGGGAGTTTCTCCTGCCATCGTCCTAGCTCGCTTTACTCTCTGCGGGGGTCGAATCCTGACCCACGCGGAACGCGACGTCTTCTGCGCGCAACACTTTGGTGCGCATGACTGCTTCGTTCAAGCGAAGCTGACGGTCAAGCTCTGCCGTTGCTGCAGGCTGAGCAGTGAAGTTCACGACGGCATAAATGCCTTCGTTCTTCTTCTGGATTTCGTAGGCAAGACGACGCTTACCCCAAATGTCCACCGATTCGATTGTTCCGCCATCATCGCTAATGACTTTGAGGAACTGGTTGAGACTGGGCTCAACTGTTCGCTCTTCTACCTCGGGATCCATGATCACCATGAGTTCATATTTATGCACGTGTACCCGACCTCCTTCGGACTGGAACGGTTACAGGATTTCTGCAACAGGAGGGTTAGTGCTGTGGTCCAGGATGGACCAACGCTTCAGCCTAGTCAGTCAACACGGGCCGGGGCAAACCTCTACTGCTTGTCCCACCACTCTAAAAGGCGCTCCCTAGCCGCGTCTTCCCCTAACGGCCCGTGGTCAATTCGAAGCTCCAACAAGAATCGATACGCCTGGCCGACCGTGCGGGATGGCCCAATACCCAAAATGTCCATAATTTGCTGCCCGTCGAGATCGGGACGCATCGCTTGGAGTTCTTCTTTTTCGGATAGTTCCTTGATCCGTGCTTCAAGGTCGTCGTAGGCAAACGCTAACCGGTCAGCCTTTTGGCGATTCCTCGTCGTCACATCCGCGCGGGTCACAATGTGTAGACGCTCCAGTTCATCACCGGCATCCCGCACGTAGCGCCTGACTGCCGAATCAGACCATCCCTGGTCGGCATAGCCAAAAAACCGCAGGTGCAGTTCAATGAGCAAACTGACACTGTCGATGGTGTTGTTGTCGAAGCGCAGAGCTTTCAAACGTTTTTTGGCCATCTTGGCCCCCACCACGTCGTGGTGGTGGAAGGTCACGACCCCGCCCGGTTCAAACTTTTTCGTCACCGGTTTGCCAATGTCGTGCAACAGAGCCGCGATGCGGAGGGTCACATCGGGTGGCGAACCGGGGTGGCGTTCTTGTTCTAACTCAATGGCCTGTTCGAGGACAGTCAAGCTGTGCTGGTACACGTCTTTATGGCGGCGGTGCTCGTCTCGCTCTTCCCGCAACAGGGCCAACTCCGGTAACACCAAATGCGCAAGGCCGGAGTCAACAAACGCTTCGACCCCTTCCCGCGGGTGGGGCGTTGACAGGAGCTTGACCAACTCATCTCGAACTCGCTCAGCAGAAATCCCCTCGATACGTGGGGCCATCTCACTCAGCGCACTGGCAGTTTCCGGCTCAATCCGCGCACCCAGCTGGGCCACGAAACGACACGCGCGAAGCATGCGCAAGGGGTCGTCACCAAACGACACTTCCGGTGGGCTGGGTGTGCGAAGCACCCCGTCCATCAAGTCAGTCAAACCCCCGTACGGGTCCACCAAGACGAGGCCAGGCACGCGCACCGCCATCGCATTCAAGGTGAAATCCCTGCGGACCAGATCCTCATCCAACGAGTCACCAAACTCAACGGTGGGTTTCCTGCTCGCCCCGTCGTAACTATCCGCACGGTAGGTCGTGATTTCGATGGTGGTGTCACCAAACTGTGCCGCAATGGTGCCAAACTCTCGACCCACATCCCACACCGCGTCCGCGAGGGGCCGCACGATCTGCTCAATCTGATCCGGGTGTGCTGAGCTGGCAAAGTCCAAATCGTTGACGTCTTTTCCTAAAAAGGCGTCCCTCACGGGTCCACCCACCAGGGAAAGTTCGAAACCGGCGGCATCAAATGCTGACGCCAGGTCGCTCACCGGCGGTCGACCAACCAAAGTGGCCAAAGTGTCGAGGGCCTGGGCAACACGTGTCATGGTCTTCAGAGTCTAGACTCGGAGGGTGTCAGCCGAATGGACTCCACAGCGCGATAGATGAGAATCTCTAGGCCACCCCGCAAGACCAGGTGGGCCCGTGGCCGAGTCCTCCTGGTCGCCCTCCTCGTCGGCATTTTAGGAATCCCCCACGGATTAAGCGTTGCGCAAGCCGCGGCACCGCCCAGTAGTTCAGATGGCACCGTTGATCTGTTCATTCAAGATGGGTCCGTGGTCCAACCTGGCCAAGTGGTCACCGTCCGAGTGACCTTGAGAGCAGCTGAAGCCCAGCCCATACCGGAACGGGCCATTCGGTTATCGATCACCGCGGAGCCTTTGGTCACTGAAGTAGCCATGCGGCGCTTTATTGCCCGGGAAGCCGACCCTTCGCTCACCACCATCGACGTGTCAATCTCACCGGAAGTGTTGGAATTGGAAACTGGTGACGTGCGTATTCCGTTCACCGTGCCAGGCGATCCAGAAGCCGAAGGAGTCCCGCCTCAGCTTTACGGGCTCCAGGCGGACCTCATCGACGATGTGGGTGATCCTGATGCCCAAGCAAGCCTGTCGCAGCGTCAACTTCTTACCGTGGTGCCAGAAGATGCAGAAGTTGCCGCGACACCTGTTGCACCGATTGTGACCGTGTCTGTGCCACCCGCCGGTGGTCAAGCCCTGAGTGTCGGAGAACTTGAGGCATACACCGCCCCCGGAGGGGCTTTGGATGTGGTCGCGGGGGTGTTGGGTCGATATCCGGCAACAATCGCCGTCGATAGTCGCATCACATTGTCCATCCAAGCCCTAGGGGATAGCGCACCAGAAAGTGCCAGGAAATGGGCCGATGGCCTTTCAGGTCTCGGTTTTTCCCAGTTTGCGCTGCCCTGGGCCGACAGTGATCCTCTCGCCACACAGGCCATCGATACATTGCTTTACGCCAGATTGGGCCAATACCCCTGGATTCACAACCAAGAAATCACTGGCCCGCAACTTGAAGCTCTCGCCCAACGCTCCGCAGAAGCGGTGTTGGTGCCCAGCTCGCTGGTCAACAGTGACCGAACGGTGGTCCAGTTCGGTTCGGCCCGGATGGTGCGTGTTGATGTGGAACTGTCCAATGCGTTGCGTGAAGCCACGATCGCCGCGACAGAAGTTGAAGCAGAAGCGGCACTGCAGCGTGTGCAGGGGCTTGTGGCGAAGAGGGCGTTTAGTCAAACAGATGAAGCCCTCGTTGTGGACACAGGACGGTTGCCGGTGACCGCCATTTCACTGCGGCTGGAAAACGTGTTGGAGCGACTCGAAAACGTGGAGTTTGTTGACATTGTGGGCGTCCCTCTGGACAAAGAGGCCAGCGAGCTGGCGTTAGAAATTAATGAATCTTCGCCGTCTGGCGAATGGACAAGTTTCATCGCCGATGTGCGCGAATTGTGGCAATCCGATGTCCGCTACGCCACCATCGCTTCTGACCCCGAATCCGTGGTGGTCCAACGCTGGAATAGGTACCTTGCCCTTTTTTCGTCGGCCTGGATGGGCAACCCTCAAGGTCGTGACGCCCAATGGCAAAGAGCTCAAGAAGATTCGGCCGCGTTCCACAACTCCGTGTTCATCGAACAGGGCAGTGCGATCACTGTCCTCGCAGACCGCACCGAACTGCCCGTGACCATCAGAAACGATTTACCCTCCGCGGTTACCGTTCAGCTGGTCGTGAGCCCCAGTAGGGGAAATCTCCGCGTCGAACAGCCCACGATCAGTGTCGTCGTACCGGCAGAATCCTTCCGCCGGGTTAGTGTTCCTGTTCGTTCCCTAGCCAATGGCACGGTGCCGGTAGAACTTTCCCTCACCAACAGTCTCGGGTTGCCACTGGGTGAGAGCGTCACGCTGCCTGTGACAATCCGCGCCGGTTGGGAAAGTGTCATCACTGTGGGCCTTGCGGTCATCATCGGCTTAGTGTTTGCCATCGGCATTTACCGCGCAGTTCAGAGGCGAATGGCGGGGAAAGAGCTAGGCGATGGCTAACCCGGCAGCCACCGGTGGAGACAATCTGGGCAGGGCGGGAGCTCTACTCGCGTCCGGCACCATTGTCTCTCGAATTTTAGGTTTCGCATCAGCCATTCTTCTTGCCCGCATCCTCGGAACAGTGGGCTCCGGTGCGGACACTTTCGCGCTAGCCAACCAACTCCCCAACAACATTTACGCACTCATCGCGGGAGGCGTGCTCACCGCGGTCCTGGTGCCCCACATTGTGCGAGCAGGTGCCCACGCTGATGGAGGCACCGCCTACATCAACAAAATCGTCACGCTCGGGTTCATTGTGTTTCTTGTCCTGGCGGCAATTGCCACACTGTTGGCTCCCCTCCTCGTCACGCTGTACGCCCAAGAGGCCAACCCCGGCCAACGAGGGTTTAGCGCCAATGACATGGCGTTGGCCACCGCACTCGCGTACTGGTCGCTACCTCAAGTGTTGTTTTACGCCCTCTACAGCCTGCTCGGTGAGGTGCTGAAC
This sequence comes from Pontimonas salivibrio, assembly GCF_002950575.1. Classification (NCBI taxonomy): domain Bacteria; kingdom Bacillati; phylum Actinomycetota; class Actinomycetes; order Micrococcales; family Microbacteriaceae; genus Pontimonas; species Pontimonas salivibrio. The sequence continues at coordinate 140,002 of NZ_CP026923.1, read as the reverse complement.
GCTCGGAAAGTGTTTGGGCCCTTCACTTGGGCGCCCGTGCTCAACAACCTCGTCTTTATCGCGGGACTTCTCATATTCAATGCGCTGTTTGGCAACCGCGATGTGACGAACGCGTTGGAGTGGACTGGATCGATGGTTGCCCTGTTAGCCGGTGGCGCAACCGCGGGTATTGCCGCTCAGGCGTTCATCCTGCTGGTGTTTTGGCGACGCGCAGGCGTGTCCTACCGCCCGGACTTTCATTGGCGTGGGGTGGGGTTGGCGAAGACCGGTCGGGCAGCCGGCTGGCTCTTTGGAATGATTTTTTTGGCGCAAATTGCCGGCGTTGTTCAAGCCAATGTCGCCACGTTGGCCACCAGTGAGGGACAACCCGGCCTGGCAGTTCTTCGCTTTTCTTGGCTTTTGTTTATGGTGCCGCACTCGGTGATTGCGGTATCTCTTGCCACGGCGTATTTCACCCGAATGGCCACCCATGCCAGAGACGGCGATACCGACAAGGTGGTCTCGGATGTGACGAGGTCAATTCGCCAAATTGGGGCGATGATGATTCTCGCCTCCGCGGGACTGTTAGTTCTGTCGTTACCCTTCGCCACACTGTTTGGCGGCACCGCAGAGAACATCGAAGCGATGGGGTTGGTGATTTCCGCCTACGCCATCGGTTTGGCGACCTTCAGTGTCGTGTTTGTGATTCAGCGAGTGTTTTATTCGTTGGATGACACCAGGACACCGTTTGTGTTCCAACTCGTCCACACCGGCGTGTTCATTTTCTTAGCCCTCTCGACGTCCACTTTTGCCAGCGACCAGCTCGCGGCAGGTTTAGCAATTTCGGCATCTTTAGCGTCGTTTGCCCAACTCGCTGTCGCATTGCTGTTTTTGCGTCGAGCGCTCCCGGCCTTAAAGCTCGGGGCAATTGTGTTGAGGCTTGCTGGATTTGTGCTGGCAACACTCCCGGCAATCCTCGTGGGTGTGTTGATTGTTGTGGCGGCGGGCGGTTTGGAGCCCACTGGTTTCGCCCGCGCTTCAGTGTTTGGTGCCGCGAGCGTGATCGCGGGTGTGGGCTTGGTGATGGCGACGATGTATATCGGTGTGCTTCTCGTGGTGAAAAATCAGGACATGAGGGAAATCGTGGGTGGGACACGGCGTCTGATTCAACGCGTGTTCACCGGGCGGGAATAGTCCACTCTTAGACTTCGTTAGCGCAAGTAGCTGAGAATGAGAATTTAACGAGAGGTAATCACCCTATGCATGACGTCGTCATTATCGGATCTGGCCCCGCCGGCTACACGGCGGCAATCTACGCGGCCAGAGCAAACCTGAACCCGATTGTGGTGGCGTCTTCTGTGGAATTTGGTGGCGACTTAATGAACACCACTGAGGTGGACAATTACCCGGGGTTCCCGGAGGGCATCATGGGCCCCGACCTGATGATGAAGATGCAGGCTCAGGCAGAACGTTTTGGGGCGAAAATCCTTTTCGACGATGTCGCGGATTTGGACTTAGACGGTCCGGTCAAAAAGATCACTCTCGGCAACAAAGATGTGCTTGAAACTAAAACGGTGATCTATGCGACCGGTTCTGCCTACCGAAAACTCGGGCTAGCTGAAGAAGAGCGACTCAGTGGGCACGGATTGTCGTGGTGTGCCACCTGTGATGGTGCTTTTTTCCGAGAAAAGACAGTAGCCGTTGTGGGTGGTGGCGACTCCGCGATGGAAGAGGCCACCTTTTTGACGCGCTTCGCCGCCAAGGTGTACATCATTCACCGCTCAGATAATTTGCGGGCCTCTGCCGCGATGCAGGATCGTGCACACAACGACCCCAAGATTGAGTTCCTCTTCCACCAGCAAGTTGCCCACATTTACGGCGACGAGCAGGTCACCGGTGTGGGCTTGGTCCACACACAGACGGGTGAGAAAACCGCTCTGGACCTCGATGGGGTGTTTGTCGCTATTGGCTCAGACCCCCGCACCCACATCGTCCACGACAAGTTGAATCTGACCGAGTTTGGCACCGTGTGGGTGGATGGTCGCAGCTCGCGCACGTCGGTCGACGGTGTGTTCGCCGCCGGTGATGTCATCGATCCGACCTACCGTCAGGCGGTCACTGCCGCCGGCTCGGGCACTGTCGCCGCACTTGATGCCCAACACTACTTAGAGGCCCAGGCAGGTTAAGGGTCACCTTTTCGACACAGCAGGAACCGATTGAAGGAGAGACACATGTCAGCACGTGAGGTAACCGACCAAAGTTTTGCGGAAGATGTTCTCGCAAGCGACAAGCCGATCATGGTGGATTTTTGGGCCGAGTGGTGTGGCCCGTGCCGGGCTGTATCGCCCATCCTTGACCAGATTGCAACCGAGCACGCCGAAAAAATCGATGTCGTAAAGCTCAACGTTGACCACAACCCCGAAACGGCTATGAAGTACCAGATCACGTCGATTCCGACGATGAAGGTCTTCAAAGGTGGCGAAGTGGTGAAGACCGTCATTGGTGCGAAGCCCAAGCCGGCACTCGAGTCCGATTTGAAAGAATTTTTAGCCTAACCAGGTAAGCGTGAGTTCCCTGCTCTACCCTGGAGGGATGCGCGCACGACCAGCCGGGGGGACACCGTGACGATGACTCCTGCCCACGGGATTTCTCTCGACCCCTGGTTCGACCACTATGCGGATCGCTCGAGTGGTTTATCCGCTTCTGAAGTGCGGTCGCTGTTCGCTGTTGCGAGCAGACCGGAGGTGGTATCGCTCGCCGGTGGCATGCCCTATGTGCGGGCCATCCCCGACGAGATGATGAAGCAGACGCTCAATCGGGTGATTGACGAGCGAGGCGCAGAAGCCCTGCAGTACGGTTCGGGTCAAGGCCATCCTGAGTTGCGTGAACAAATCGTCGACATCATGGCGTTGGAGGGTATTAGCGCCAGGCCCGACGATGTGGTGGTCACCACGGGTTCGCAGCACGGTTTGGATTTAATCGCCCGTTTGTTCATTAATCCAGGCGATGTGGTGATTGCTGAAGCGCCCAGCTATGTCGGAGCGATGGGGGTTTTTCGCTCCTACGAGGCCGATGTTCGCCACGTCGAAATGGATGCTGACGGGATCATTCCCGAGGCCTTGAGCGAGGCGATTAGCCAGGCACGCTCAGAGGGTAAACCGATCAAGATGATTTACCTGATCCCCAACTTTCACAACCCTGCGGGGGTGACCCTCTCGGCCAGTCGCCGCTTGGAGGTCCTCGACATTGCTCAGCAGGAAAACATCCTGGTGGTGGAGGACAACCCTTACGGGCTTCTCTGGTTCGACCAGCCAGCACCGCCAGCCATGCGGGCCGCCGGTGACCACGGGGTCATCTACCTGGGGTCGTTTTCGAAGACTTTTGGTCCTGGCCTCCGGGTTGGATGGGTTGTCGCCCCCCACGGTATTCGAGAAAAACTCGTGTTGGCGTCGGAGGCTGCCGTCCTCTCGCCCAGCTCGTTTTCGCAACTTGTCGTCGCTGATTACTTCCAACGCTCCGACTGGAAGGGTCAAATTGACACGTTCCGCGGCATTTACCAGGAACGCCGAGACGCCATGGTGAAAGCGCTCGCCCACGAACTACCGACCATCGAACACACCAAACCCAGTGGTGGTTTCTACCTGTGGCTGACTCTGCCCGATGGGTTGAACTCGAAGGAGATGCTCCCTCGGGCGGTAACGGAGCTTGTGGCGTACACACCGGGTACGGCGTTCTTTGCCGACCACCGAGGGACACAGAACATGCGCCTCGCCTTCTGTTACCCCACACCGGAAGACATCACCGAAGGGATCAGCCGTTTGGCGAAGGTCATTCGGGAAGAAATCGAACTCATCGAAACCTTTGAGCCGGCCCGAAATAAGCAGGTTCGGGATAGTCACGTCGAATCGCCCCCACCAAACCTCACCTAGACAAGGTTCACTGTGTCCTCTAGCCCCTCTGTCCTTGTTCTCGCGGGCGGCATTTCCCACGAGCGCGACATTTCACTCAAATCCGGCCGACTGGTCGCTGACGGACTGACCGCCCGCGGCTTAAGCGTGGAACTGGCCGACCCCGACGCGACGTTGGTGAAAAGACTGGCCGATAACCGTCCCGATGTCGTGTGGCCGGTACTCCACGGAGCGAGCGGTGAAGATGGCACATTGCGATCCCTGTTGGAGATGATGGAGCTGCCTTACGTCGGGTCCTCATCACACTCCACCCGCCTCGCATGGGATAAGCCTTCGGCAAAGACGCTCGTGTCCAGAGCCGGAGTGCAGACACCGCCTTCGATTGGCCTCAGCCGCGATGCCTTTCGCGAGCTCGGAGCAGAAAGTGTCCTGGAGCTTGTGGCGGACACGCTCGGGTTCCCGCTGATTACCAAGCCTTCACGGGGTGGTTCGGCTCAAGGGGTGAGCTGGGTATCAAACACCGAAGAGTTACGCCGAGCCATGGTGCACGCGTTTACCTACTCGGACGACGCCCTAGTGGAGCGTCAGATTCTTGGTACCGAAGTGTGTGTGGCCATCATTGACACCGGTGATGGCCCACAGACGCTCCCCGGTGTGGAGATCGACCCGATCAGTGGCCATTACACCTTTGAAGCCCGCTACACCGCCGGTGAGACCCTTTTCTTCTCGCCTCCGCGACGAGACGCATCAGTGTTAGAACACTCTGCTGAGCAGGCGCTTGTGGCCCACAACACAATCGGCCTTCGAGACCTCTCCCGCATTGACTTCATCATTGATGACAGCGGTGAGTGTTGGTTCCTTGAAGCCAGTGTGATGCCTGGCCTGACAGAGACCTCCACCGTTGCTCTCGCGCTCGACCAGGCCGGCTTTGACGTCACCGGTGTGTACGCAGCTCTCGCCGAACAGGCCGCCTCACGCCAGTAGCGAAGCTACCTGGGAGAGGAAGAAAACCCTTCCATCCCCAAATCGCCAAGAATGCGATTTAAATCTGCGACGGTAGCGAAATCGATTGTCAGTTGACCCTTAGTGCGAGAGAGCGAAATCTTGACCCGAGTGTTGAGGCGGTCGCCCAGCTGTTCAGCGAGCTCATCGAGTTGACCGGCCCTCCCCCCGGGCCTGGAGCTTCGACCGGGTTTCTTCTGTCCCACCGCAGAGCCGGCGCGTTCTTCAACCTGGCGCACAGTGAGCGACTGGGAAATGATGTCTTCGGCAAGTTTTTCCTGAGCCTCTGGCTCACTCACCGCGAGAAGCGCCCTGGCGTGGCCAGCGCTCAGAACACCGGCCGCAACGTGAACCTGCACTCGCGGTGCAAGGTTCAAAAGACGAAGCGTGTTGGTCACTTGGGGACGCGATCGGCCGATTCGGTCCGCGAGCTCTTGCTGTGTCGTGCCGAAATCATCCAAGAGTTGTTTGTAGGCAGAGGCCTCTTCCAGTGGGTTCAAATCAGCCCTGTGGAGGTTTTCCAGCAAAGCATCTCGCAGCATGTCGCCATCGCTGGTGTCTCTCACAACAGCTGGAATGGTCGCTAAACCCGCGGCCGTTGCGGCGCGCAGGCGTCGCTCCCCCATGATTAATTCGTAGGGGGCTTCCGCCGCACTCGCTGCCGGGCGTGGCCGCACCACGATGGGCTGCAAGACACCAAACTCCCGGATTGAATGGGTGAGCTCGTTGAGCTCTTCCGCCCGGAACTCACTGCGGGGCTGCCTCGCATTGGGGGTGATATCCGCCAGCGGTATCTGTTTGAGGGCGAGGCCTGGAACAGCGTCGAGGGAGGAATCCTCGGAGCCAAAGAAGACGTCGACAGCGCTTTCACTCTCCGGTGCTTGTGCAGGAATAAGTGCACCAATGCCCCGACCTAAACCACTGCGCTTAGCCGCCATGTTGTCCTCCAAAACGCCCCGCAAATTCGAGTGCAGCTTCAGCATAAGACAGAGCACCCGGAGATCCCGGGTCATAGGTAATAACCGACTGGCCGTAGCTGGGTGCTTCGCTAATGCGCACCGACCGAGGAATGATGCTCGCTAAGACGTCGCTGGGAAAGTGTTCTTGAACGTCTTGGGCTACCTGCTGAGCAAGATTGGTGCGCTGGTCATACATGGTCAGCGCGATCGTCTTTCGTTGAAGGTCAGGGTTGACGTGCGCACGGATTCTCTCAATGGTGTCCAGGAGTTGGCTGAGGCCTTCAAGGGCGTAGTACTCACACTGGATCGGAATCAGGACCTCATTCGCCAGGGCAAACGCGTTAATCGTCAAGATGCCGAGAGATGGTGGTGTGTCGATGAAAATGTAATGAAAGCCCTCACGCTTTCCCTCTCCTAGATAACCAGCGAGTGCCTCTTTCAATCGAAACTCCCGGCGTTCCTGGGACACCAGCTCAATTTCTGCTCCGGCGAGGTTAATGGTTGCTGGCAGGCACCAGAGGCCCTCAGCTTCCGGACTGGGTGTTATGGCGTCCTCCACAGCGGATTCACCGAGTAACACCTCATAGCTCCCAATCACGCCGTCATGGTGGGGCACACCAAGGGCCGTTGACGCGTTGCCCTGGGGGTCCAGATCGATTACCAACACCTTGGCGCCGTGAGCTGCCAGGGACGCAGCGAGATTCACCGTGGTCGTGGTCTTACCAACACCACCTTTTTGGTTGGCTATCGTGACAATCCGGGTGGCGGAGGGTAGTGGCCAGGTAGCACGCCGAAGGCGCTCCCGCCGCACGGACACTGCCAATAACTCATCGGCTAGTGGCGTCGAGTCAGTTGACATGCCGTAATACCCCCAATGTTTCACGTGAAACATTCACACAATCGCGCGAAGTTAAGACTCCAGCGTAGCTCGGAAAATACGGGTTTCCTCGGTGTGGTAATCCGCACCGACTACCAAAGACTCAACGTTAGTCAGTCCACTCTTCACCAGCACGCTCTTGGCGTCATCAATCTCTTGATCTAGGCGTTGGCCCTTCAAGAACACCATCTGTCCACCGGGTGCTACTAAACGTCTGGTCATCGGTACGAGTTTTTTCAAGGCGCTGACGGCTCGAGCCGTCACCGTGTCAAAACGCCGATCTGAGGGCACGTCTTGGGCGCGTGAGCGCAGCACGTCAACGTTTTCTAGTTCAAGTCGATCAGCCTCCTCCCTCAACCAGGTGGCACGCCGCTCCATCGGCTCAATGAGCGTGCACGACACGTCGCGGCGCATAATGGCCACCACTAGCCCCGGGAAACCCGCGCCGGAACCGATATCGGCTAACGTTCCAGCCTTTACAAGGGTCCCCACCAGGGCTGAGTTAACCAGGTGCCGCGTCCAGAGCCGTTCCAATTCTCTTGGGCCGATCAGTCCCAGAGTCTCGCCGTACTCGATGAGATCGTGAGCGAACTGCCTCGCAACGCCAATGTGCTCACCGAAGAGCAGTAATGCTGCTTCTGGCTCCTGCTCCACCCCTGAATGTTTCACGTGAAACGTCCTACTCCCCGGGGGTGATCACCGTGTGGCGGTCGGCTCCTTCGCCGTGGGATTCAGAGTGATACCCACGCTCTGAGGCCAGGTCGTGGACCAGTTTCCTCTCATAACTACTCATGGATGGAAGCGCGGCCGATGCGGCCCCATCTTCAATGGTGTTGATCGCAGCATCGACAAGGCCTTTCAGCTCATCTGCCCTCTTATCGCGGGAACCCGCAACATCGAGGATTAGCCTCGAGAACTCACCGGTCTTCTGTTGCACCGCCAGCCGGGTCAGCTCTTGAAGGGCCTGGACCACGTCAGGCTTTGACAGCCGCTGTAAGTCGCCGGTTTCCTCACTCACGACACTCAAGTAAGTTCGACCGTTTTTGGCCTCGATTTCAATATCCCCGTCAAGGTCGGCAATGTCCAGAAGAGCCTCTAAATAGTCGGCCCCCAGTTCACCCTCATCTAATTCGTGTCCTGACGCTGTCTCGGTCACCGTTGTTATCCCTTCGGCTTCGCGGCTTGACCGGCGAGGCCATCGTCATCACCGGGTTTTTTCTGTGGCTTGGGACCTTTTTTCTTCGCGCGTGATTTACCCACCGGCTGTTGGCGCTGTGCCGGCTTAGTCGGCTCGGGCGCGTCATCTTGCTCAACCTCACCGAGGGGTGGCAAACCCAGCTTCTCGCGCTTTTTGGCGATCCGTTCTTCACGAGCCTTTGCCGCTTGGCTACCCGGTGTGGGCATGTTGCGAATCACCAGGAACTGCTGACCCATCGTCCAGAAGTTCGAGACCAACCAATAGAACATCACGCCCAGTGGGAAGAACACACCGGAGAAGAGGAACACCAAGGGCAACACGTACAGCAGGACACGTTGCTGGCGGTACATCGGACTCGCCATCATCTCTTCAGACTGGTTCTTAGCCATGATCTGAAGTTGGGTGATGAACTGGGAGGCCGACATCAAGACGACCATCACCGCGGCGATCAACACCACGGCCGTCGTGCCGCCTTCTTCGAGGACGGCTTCACCGCTGATAGCCGCGCTCATCGTCGCGCTGAGTGGTGCCAAACCGAAAAGCTCGGCGTTGGCGAATTGAACGGCCAAATCTTGTGTCATGTAGGACACACCAGCGTTACCGAGACCCGCTTCACTCAATACACGGAAAAGCCCGAAGAAGATGGGCATCTGGAGAAGCAGTGGCAGACAGGAACTAAAAGGGTTCGTTCCGGCTTTGGAATACAGCGCCATCGTCTCTCGGGACAGAGCTTCCCTCGAAAACTGGTCTTTCTTACCCTTGTACTTATCCTGAATTTTCTTCAGCTGTGGCGCAATTTCCATCATCCGCCGTTGGCTTTTGATCTGCCGCACGAAAACCGGAATCAACGCTGCCCGGACCACAAGCACCAACGCGGTGATTGCCAAGACCCAACTAATGCCCGATGCACCCTCGAGACCCCACGCCTCAAACAGGCTGTGGAAGCCCACAAGGATGGCCTCAATCACCCACCGGATCGGCCAGAGGATAGTGTCAATAGCCCCCATGGGTTAGACCTCTTTTCTTGGCCGCACAAAGCCATGTTCAGTGATGTCGAAGTAAGTGTGGTGCGCCTCTGGGGGATCATCGATGCCCCCGCGAGAAAAAGGATTACACCGCAACACGCGCCACGCAGCAAGCCCAGTTCCCTTGAAGGCTCCATGATACTGAATAGCCCTAAAGGCGTAGAGCGAACAACTCGGATAGTACCGACAGACTTGTCCGTAAAGCGGTGAAATCACCTTTCGGTAAGCCCACAGAAACCCCAGCATGGCGTTTCTCGGCACAAGGACAAGCCACAATCCAAGGCTTTTTACCCCGGAAATCATCTACTGAGGACCTTGCGAAGCTCGTGTTCTGCCTCAGCAACAGTCACTTTCGTAGCGCCTGGAGCAGCCCTCACCACGACATCGACTGAATATGGCTCACCCAGTAATCGCTGGGCCGCAGCCCGCAAGCGACGCTTCACGAGATTCCGCAACACCGCGTTGCCAACGGCCTTCGACACCACAAAACCGAAACGTGGAGAACCAAGCGCGTTGTCTAACACGCTCACCAGGCCCAAGGGGGTCCTAGACTTAGACCCACGACCTAACACGCGACGATAATCTTCGCCACGGGTGATGCGGTGCTGAGCAGGGAGCACCAGGGTTCAAAGGATCTACGCAGAAAGCTCGGAGCGACCCTTGCGCCGACGCGCTGTCAGGATAGCTCGGCCTGCGCGTGTGCGCATGCGGGCACGGAAACCGTGGACCTTTGCCCGACGACGGTTATTAGGTTGAAACGTTCTCTTCGACATGTACACCACTCCTGGCTGGTCCTGACACGCGCCAGGAAAGACTTTGAATCGACCCTTCAGGATAGGCCCCTTGGCTGAGCGGGTCAAACAGACATACATTAGTTATCCACAGCAAGAGTGGATTTCCCGTCTTTCATTGTCGGCATAGGGCGACGACGAATAGAGTGACCACGAGTTATCCACAGGAGAAGGAGCCAAACGTGGCTGAAGCAGATTACGACATTGATGCCTACTGGACGTCGGTCCTCGCTCACCTTGCTACTGATAACCGAATTACCCCGCAGCTGCGTGGCTTCCTCGACCTGGTGAAACCTCGAGGAGTACTTGCCAACATCCTGTATCTCGAAGTACCCAACGAACTCACTCGCGGAATGCTGGAGCAGCGAGTGCGCATTCCTCTCATGTCAGCGATGGAAACCATCGAAGACAACGACATTCAAAACTTTGCGCTAGTGGTGAACCCCGAGATTGAAACCAGTATCAATCCGACACCAAACCCTCTCGGACCGAGCGACCCTGAGGCAGATCTGATTGCCGTGGACCCCACACCCACACAGCCGATCACCAGTGCGCCCTACACGCGGCTCAATGACAAATACACTTTCGACAGTTTCGTCATTGGGCCTTCCAACCGTTTCTCCCATGCGGCCGCTGTCGCCGTCGCTGAAGCACCCGCTAAGGCGTATAACCCTCTCTTTATTTATGGTGGAAGTGGTTTGGGGAAAACCCACCTCCTTCACGCCATTGGCCATTACACGCAAAACCTTTACAAAGGCATCCGTGTGAAATACGTCAGCTCCGAAGAATTCACCAATGACTTCATTAACGCCATCGCCAACAACAGGTCGCACGAGTTTCAAAACCGCTACCGCGAAGTGGATGTCCTCTTAATCGACGACATCCAGTTTTTACAAGGGAAAGACTCCACCCAGGAGGCTTTCTTTCACACGTTCAATACACTCCACGACCACAACAAACAGGTCGTTGTGACCAGTGATCTTCCCCCAAAACAACTCACCGGGTTCGAGGACCGCATGCGGACCCGATTTGAGTGGGGGCTGATTACCGACGTCCAAGCACCAGACCTCGAAACACGAATTGCGATTTTGCGGAAAAAAGCATCAAGTGAGTCGCTCAATATTGGTGACGACGTATTAGAACACATGGCCTCGAAAGTCTCCACCAACATCCGGGAGTTAGAGGGTGCTCTTATCCGGGTCACCGCCTTCGCCAACCTGAACGGTTCCGACATCACGATGGCACTTGTCCAAACGGTGATGAAAGACCTCATGTTGTCGGAAGAAGCAAACGTCATTGCACCGACCGAAATCATCGCCCAAACCGCTCAGTACTTTGAACTCACCGTGGAGGACCTTTACGGTTCGTCGCGTTCGCAAACTATTGCGCTCGCCAGACAAATCGCGATGTACCTGTGCCGAGAACTCACAAACCTTTCTCTACCCAAAATCGGTCAGCTCTTCGGAAATCGAGATCACACCACCGTGATGTATGCCAATAAGAAAATCAGCGACCTCATGAAAGAGCGCCGGAGTATTTATAACCAGGTCACGGAACTGACCAGCCGCATCAAACAGAAGTACGCTTACTAAAAAGTGTGACCACTTTGGATAAGCCCTGTGGATAAATAGTCAAATCTGTGGAAACTCAACACATCTTGTGGATAACGAATAATTCGACGACACTGAAGTAATAGGTTGCAACTCCTCTATCACCATGAACTACACAACTTTCACGCATGTGGTTCAGGACACTTTTCAACGAACAGCGCAGACTATCCACGATTTCCACAACGGTTATTACTGTTACCTCTTAAGTAATAAGAAGAAATGACATCCCACGAACCTTTACCTCACTGCCTTCGGCACAATGTGCGACAATCGTGGAACGTTTGAGAAAGGTCGTTGCCCGTGAAACTCACTGTGCACCGCGATGTATTTGCTGATGCGGTGAGCTTTGCCGTGAAGCTGTTACCCCAGCGCACCACCCTGCCCATCCTGAGTGGTGTTCTCCTTCACGCGGATCAAGACTCATTGACACTGTCCTCTTTTGATTACGAAGTGTCCGCACGCACGAGCGTCGCCGCAGACATTCAACACCCCGGCCACGTCCTCGTGTCTGGCCGTTTACTCTCCGACATTGCTCAGCGCCTACCCCAACAAGACGTGACTCTCGAACTTGACGGATCATCCATGAAAGTGGTGTGCGGTTCGGCGAAATTCAGCTTGCTCACGATGCCCATTGAGGAGTACCCGCAACTGCCGGAAGTATCGGGAGTATCAGGTGAAGTATCCGGTGACGATTTCGGACACGCGATCGCACAAGTAAGTCCGGCTGCGTCACGCGACGATGTTACGCCGGTAATCACCGGCGTCCTTCTTCACATCACTGATGAAAACTTGGCGTTGATGGCCACCGACCGGTACCGCGTCGCGGTGCGGGAAATGCCCTGGGCAAGTAGCGAATCCGGACTAGAGGTCAGCGCACTCGTCCCCTCGAAAACATTGTCCGAGGTAGGTAAGACTTTCCAGAATGCCGACAAGGTGAACATCACCATCATGACGGGAGCTGAGCGGGAATTAGTCGCCTTCAGTGCTGACGATAAAACAGTCACGTCACTGCTGATCAAGGGCAGCTTTCCACCAGTACAGCGGTTATTTCCGGAAAGCGTCGACAACTACTGCGTAGTCAATACCGCGGAATTGATTGAAGCAACCAGACGTGTGGGATTAGTTGTTGAGCGTGAAGCCCCACTGCGATACAGCTTTAGCGCTGATGGCGTGATGTTGGAAGCCTTGGGGTCCGAACAAGCCCAAGCTTCTGAAACCACCGACGGCCATTTGGTCGGAGAAGACTGTGTCGTGTCACTGAAACCGCAGTTTCTGATTGATGGCCTCAGTCACACTGGTAGTGAGTTTGCTCGGGTGGGATTTAGCCCAACGGACAACCCGAACAAACCGGGTCCAGTACTCATCACTGCCCAAACTTCTCGTGAGGGGGATCAGGAAGCGTCTTATCGCTACTTGCTCCAACCTAACCTGTTGATGCGCTAGTCGGTGGCAGGCCTTGTGGGTCTCTGAATTAGAGCTGCATCACTTTCGTAACCACTCCCACACTGGGCTGTCGCTGACTCCGGGTGTGAGTGTCTTTGTCGGTTCTAACGGTCAAGGAAAAACAAACCTTGTCGAAGCGATTGGCTATTTGGCTTATCAGTCCTCCCACCGGGTTTCACAAGACCGGGCGCTCGTTCAAGAAGGTCACGACAAGGCTACGGTCAGAGCGCGGGTAAATCACGAGGATCGCCACGCTGATGTCGCGTGTGAGGTCTCGCTCCGCGGGGCAAACCGCGCGAAGCTCGGCGGAAACCCGGTCGCGATGGGTGATCTATCCGGTTGGGTGAAAGCGGTGTTGTTCACCCCTGAGGATCTGTCTCTCATCAGGGGTGAGCCAGCGGGCCGACGACGCTATCTCGATACAACGATGATTTCACAGCGCCCCGCAACCGCGGCAATCGTGGCTGATTATGAACGCGTCGTCAAACAACGAAATGCACTGTTGAAATCGCATCGTGGTCGGGTAACCCCGGAACTCCAGTCGACTCTTCGAGGGTGGGATGATGCTTTCGTTGACCTTGCCGGCGCTTATACAACAGCCCGTCTGCAACTACTTCGTCAGTTAGAGCCGGCGGTGATGGATGCCTATTCGACTATCGCAGCGGATAACACTGTCTCGTTAAGTCTGGACTCTGCCGCAGTCGATGAGGATGGTGTCCTGAGTGATGATTTGCATGGGCATTATCAGTCTCAGTTAGTGAGCAACGCTAAGGCCGAGTGGGAGCGCGGAATGACTCTTGTGGGTCCCCACCGAGATGATTTATCCCTCACGCTCAACGGGCTACCCTCTCGCACCCATTCCAGTCAAGGAGAGGCCTGGTCTCTGGCGTTGGGGCTGCGCATGGCGCAAGCCGTTTTATACCGGGCAGATTCTTCAGCCGGTGATCCGGTCATGATTTTGGATGATGTGTTCGCGGAACTTGACCGGTCTCGTCGGGGAACTCTCGAGCGTTTAGTGGCCGATTATGAACAAGTCCTCGTCACTGCAGCCGTCTGGGAAGACGTTCCAGAATCATTTAGTGGTCGGGTGTTTGATGTTGTGGCGGGGGAAGTGAGGGTCCGTGACTGAGCGCGGTATGGCTCGCACATCCGGTGAACCCTCACGGGTGTATCGCCATTTTCGACACGTTTTTGGTGACCGCCGACCCACTAGACACAGGGTTATTCCGGACGAAGATCAACCGTTCCAGCCAGGACGCGACCCCCATTCGGTGTCAGGCGCAATGGACAAATTAAGCAAAGACATGGGGTGGTCGTCTTCGATGGCGGAAGCTTCGATTGCGTTGCATTGGCCGGAGTTGGTGGGAGAAAACATCGCCGAACATACAGAAGTGGTCGATATCAACGCCGGAACGCTCACTGTCTCCTGTGATTCCTCGGCGTGGGCCACACAGTTGCGCATGATGCGCCACGAACTTCTTGTGCGTTTCGGCGAGAAAGTACCTGAAGCGCAAATCGAAAAAATCATCGTCAAAGCTCCTGGCACGCCCAGTTGGAGAAAAGGACCGCGCAGTGTGCCCGGGAGGGGCCCTAGAGACACCTACGGTTAGCCGCAGAATAGCGTGAGAGAAACGTCTAAGGGTGGTCATATATCCCCGTATTAGCAGGGGGTCTGGGATAGACTGGAAGCCGTCTAGCCCTTGAAATCCGTGGGGGTTGGAAATCCGGTTTCTGACCACTGTAGGAGCTAACTGAAATATGTCGTCTGAGCCGAAGAATAACAAGCAGGAACCCTCTTACGGCGCGAGCGACATTCAAGTTCTCGAGGGCCTTGAAGCGGTCCGCAAACGCCCCGGCATGTATATCGGGTCTACTGGACCCCGCGGTTTGCACCACTTGGTGTACGAAATTGTCGACAACTCAGTTGATGAAGCCCTCGCCGGTCACTGCACAAGCATTGACGTGCGCATCCTCCCCGATGGCGCTGTGCGGGTCAGCGATGACGGACGGGGTATTCCTGTTGACGAACACCCCGTCGAAAAACGCTCCACCGTTGAAGTGGTGTTGACCACACTCCACGCGGGTGGAAAATTTGGCGGCGGCGGTTACGCGGTCTCTGGTGGTTTGCACGGCGTCGGCTCCAGTGTGGTCAATGCCCTTTCCGAAAAACTTCACGTTGAAGTTCGTCGCCAAGGAAACCTCTGGACTCAGAGTTACTCGGTCGGTGTTCCTGATGCGCCTCTGGCAATGGGCGGCAAAGCTGACGAAACGGGCACCACCATTACCTTTTGGCCGAGCTCCGATGTCTTTGAAACGACAGATTTTGACTACGAAACGCTGCGGACCCGTTTTCAACAGATGGGCTTTTTGAACAAAGGCCTCCTGATTTCCCTCGTTGATGAGCGCGATGGCGCCGAGGGTCGCAGTGATCAGTTCAAATATGACAACGGACTGATGGACTACGTCAGCCACCTGAACTCATCGAAAAAAACGGACGCCGTTCACGACGAAATCATTTCTTTCGAACGCGAAGACCCCGACGCCACCATTGCATTGGAAGTCGCGATGCAGTGGACGGAAGGATTTTCCGAAAGCGTTCACACGTACGCCAACACCATTAACACCCATGAGGGGGGAACCCACGAAGAGGGTTTTCGAGCGGCACTCACCTCGTTGATCAACCGATACGCCAGGGCAAATAATTTACTCCGTGAAAAAGATGAAAACCTCACCGGTGAGGATGTTCGAGAAGGCCTCACCGCAGTGGTCTCCATCAAACTCGGTGAACCACAGTTTGAAGGTCAAACAAAGACCAAATTGGGTAACACGGAAGCCAAATCTTTCGTGCAAAAGACCACCACTGATGCGCTCGGTGACTGGTTTGAGCGAAACCCCGCACTGGCAAAAGACATTGTGCGAAAAGCCATCGGTGCATCGCAAGCGCGTATCGCCGCGCGCAAAGCGAGGGAAAACACCAGACGTAAAGGACTTCTAGAGTCAGGTGGAATGCCCGGAAAGTTGAAGGATTGCCAAAGTAAAGACCCGTCCAACAGTGAAATTTTCATTGTCGAGGGTGACTCTGCAGGGGGTAGCGCCGTCCAGGGCCGAGACCCTGAAACACAAGCCATTTTGCCCATTCGCGGAAAAATCCTGAATGTGGAAAAAGCCCGACTCGATCGGGCAATGGGCAACACCGAAGTCCAAGGGATGATTACGGCCTTCGGAGCGGGAATCGGTGAAGATTTCGACATTGACAAAGTCAGGTACCACAAAATTGTTCTGATGGCGGATGCTGACGTGGATGGCCAACACATCACCACACTGTTGCTGACCCTCCTTTTTCGCTATATGCGCCCACTCATCGAACAGGGTTATGTCTACCTGGCGCAGCCACCGCTGTATCGAATCAAATGGTCAAACGCGGAACACGAATTTGTCTTCAGTGACCGCGAACGTGACGCCCTGATGGAAGAGGGCAAAAAGGCGGGTCGCAA
This sequence comes from Pontimonas salivibrio, assembly GCF_002950575.1. Classification (NCBI taxonomy): domain Bacteria; kingdom Bacillati; phylum Actinomycetota; class Actinomycetes; order Micrococcales; family Microbacteriaceae; genus Pontimonas; species Pontimonas salivibrio. The sequence goes on along the minus strand of NZ_CP026923.1, from coordinate 123,716 downwards.
ACTTCCCAAAGACAACTACATCCAACGCTACAAAGGTTTAGGTGAGATGAACCACCAAGAGCTGTGGGAAACAACGATGAATCCCGAAAGCCGCACCCTGCTTCAAGTGACCCTTGACGATGCGGCCATCGCCGACACCATTTTCACCACCCTCATGGGTGACGACGTGGAATCCCGCCGGGCTTTCATTCAACAAAACGCTAAAGACGTCCGTTTTCTCGATATCTAGACACACTCCGTAGCCGGAGGAGGCATTGTGGCAGACAGCACCGTAGAAGGACCCACCGACCGCATCGATCAGGTGGACCTGCAATTAGAGATGCAGCGCTCTTACCTGGACTACGCGATGAGCGTCATCGTGGGTCGAGCACTCCCCGATGTACGGGACGGGTTAAAACCCGTCCACCGCCGGGTGCTCTACGCGATGTTTGACGGTGGGTACCGTCCCGACAAAGCGTTCTCGAAATGTTCTCGCGTTGTGGGTGACGTCATGGGTAAGTACCACCCTCACGGCGACTCCGCTATTTACGACGCCCTGGTGCGACTGGTGCAACCCTGGTCGATGCGCTACCCGTTAGCTTCCGGCCAAGGAAACTTCGGCTCACCCGGTAACGACGGGGCTGCAGCACCGAGGTACACCGAAACACGCATGGCGCCGCTCGCCATGGAAATGGTTCGCGATATCGACGAAGACACTGTCGATTTCCAAGACAACTATGACGGGCGAACTGAAGAGCCCACCATTTTGCCCAGTCGCTTTCCGAACCTTTTAGCGAACGGTTCCGTGGGTATTGCGGTGGGAATGGCCACCAATATCCCGCCGCACAACCTCCGAGAAATTGCTGATGCTGCCACCTGGCACCTTCAACACCCGGATGCCGCCCCAGAGGAACTGCTGGAGGCGTGCATTGAGAGAATCAAAGGCCCTGATTTCCCCACCGGTGCCCAGATTTTGGGTAGTAAGGGCATTCACGATGCCTACCGAACCGGTCGCGGCTCAATCACCATGCGCGCTGTGGTCAGCGTGGAGGAACAGGGCGGGCGGACAGTCCTTGTCGTCACCCAGTTGCCATATCAGGTAAACCCCGACAACCTGGCCATGCGTATTGCTGAGCTTGTCAAAGAGGGCAAGATTGCCGGCATCGCCGACATTCGCGATGAAACCTCTGGTCGCACCGGCCAGCGTCTGGTGATTGTTCTCAAGCGCGACGCGGTTGCCCAAGTGGTGCTGAACAACCTGTACAAGCACACCCAATTGCAAGAAAACTTTGGCGCAAACATGTTGGCCATTGTGGATGGCGTCCCCAAGACCCTTCGAGTCGACCAATTCATCCGTTATTGGTCTGATCACCAAGTCGAAGTGATTGTCCGTCGCACGCAGTATCGCTTGGCGAAAGCTGAAGCCGACTGGCACATCCTGAAGGGTTACCTTCTGGCCTTGGATGCCCTCGACGCGGTAATCGACCTGATCCGTAAATCTCCCACAGTGGACGACGCGAAAACAGGTCTTCAACAGCTTCTTGGTGTTGATGATGAACAGGCCACCGCAATCCTGAACCTCCAACTGCGGCGCTTGGCAGCTCTTGAGAGACAAAAAATTCTCGACCAAGCTGCCGAGTTGGAAAAAGAAATCGCTGGATACAAGGTGATCCTGGGCAGTCCAGAGCGCCAAAGGGAAATCATCGTCGAAGAATTGACCGATGTGGTGGACCGGTTTGGCGATGACCGTCGGACCGAAATCCTCGCCGGGTTTGACCCTGAAATGCGCTACGAGGACCTCATCCCGGATGAGCAAATGGTCGTCACCCTCACCCGCGGCGGTTACATCAAACGCACTCGGGCGGATTCTTACCGCCGTCAACACCGAGGCGGTAAAGGTATTCGCGGCGCCCAGCTGCGCTCCGATGATGTCGTCGAACACTTCTTTGTGACCAGTACCCACAGATGGTTGCTGTTTTTCACCAACCTTGGCCGGGTGTATCGCGCGAAAGCTTACGAAATCGCTGAAGCCGGCCGGGATGCCAAAGGCCAGCACGTGGCCAATGTCTTAGCTCTTCAACCCGATGAGCATGTCGCTCAAGTGTTGGATATCCCCGATTACGAGGTGGCTCAGTACCTGGTGCTCGCCACTAAGCAGGGAATGGTCAAAAAGACTGCGCTCACCACCTATGACACCCCCCGCCAGGGTGGAGTCATTGCCATCAACCTCCGCGAAGGCGATGAAGTAGTCCGTGCTTTGTTGGTCAACGCTGACGAGGACATCATGCTGATTTCTAGAGCCGGGCAATCTCTGCGCTTTAGTGCAACCGACGACGCGCTTCGTCCGATGGGTCGAGCTACCGCAGGTGTGATTGGAATGCACTTCCGTGGGGACGATGAGCTACTAACTGCCGACGTTGTTAATGACGATTGGTATGTCTTCGTGGTCACCGAAGGCGGTTACGCCAAGCGCACCGCGGTCGGCCAGTACCGCCAACAAGGCCGTGGCGGCATGGGGATCAAAATCGCCAAACTGAGCGATAGCCGGGGAAACCTCGCGGGTGGGTTGATTGTTGGCGAAGACGATGAAGTATTGGTCGTCTTGGAAAGCGGCAAGGTCGTACGAAGTGTGGTCTCCGAAGTGCCGGCAAAAGGCCGCGACACGATGGGGGTCGTATTCTGTCGCCTCGTTGACGAAGACAAAGTGCTTGCCATCGCCAGGAGCAGTGAGCAGGTCATCGAGGCGGAGGTTGAGGATAGTACTCTCGAGGAGTCAGATGACCAGCCCGCTGAGGAGACAACCCCATGACCGAAGCCGCTGCACCGCAGATGCGCCAAACCAAGCCAGCTCCCGCACCCGTGAAACAGGTGCGCTTGCGCCTGACCTACATTGACCTGTGGTCCGCGGTGAAAGTGTCGGCGATGGTGGCGGTCGTTGTTGCCGTCGCCATTTTGGTGTTGAACATTGCGATTTGGGGCATTTTGAATGCCACCGGCATTTTAGGCGCGCTCGAGGGAGTGATTTCCGACATTTTGGGTGAGGGTGCTGGCGGAATTCTTGCGCTTCTTGAGTTTTCCCAGGTGTTTGCCCTCTCGTTGGTCAGTGCGGTAATAAACCTCGTGTCGATCACTGTTCTGGGTTCACTCGGAGCCCTCATCTACAACGCGATTGCGAAAATCACAGGGGGTTACCTACTGGGTTTCCAATCAAATTAGTGGCCTGATTGTGAGAGCGGGCGCAACCTGCGCTACGCTCTTATCCGGTTCGGGGCTATAGCTCAGGCGGTTAGAGCGCTTCGCTGATAACGAAGAGGTCCCAGGTTCAAGTCCTGGTAGCCCCACCCCTTACTAAGGGGCCTTAGCTCAATTGGTAGAGCGCCTGCTTTGCAAGCAGGAGGTCAGGGGTTCGATTCCCCTAGGCTCCACAAAGCAACACTTATCGTTTCGGTGCAACATCATCTTTCCGAAGTAGCCAGAAAGCAGCGACCGCAACTAAGCAGAGGACAGCTGCAGTAATCCATGCGAGGAAATAGCTTCCTTCAAGATCACGAATCACCCCTGCATAGGTTGCTGCGACGCCCGCACCGACCATGTGGCTTGCAAAGACCCATCCCCAAACGATTCCCGTCTTGCCAAGTCCGAAATATCGTCGGATCAGCTCGATTGTCGGCGGCACAGTCGCAATCCAGTCCAGCCCATAAAAAACGACAAAGAAGAGGAGAGGCGGCTCTACAGTCGGCCCAAGGACGAACGGCACGGAGAACAGAGCGAGACCTCTGAGCCCGTAGTAAATGACGAGCAGAATTCGAGAATCGAAACGATCGGTTAGCCACCCAGAAAGGATTGTCCCGACGAAGTCAAAGATGCCGACGACTGCCAGGAGCCCAGCTGCTGTGGTAGCAGGCATTCCGTGGTCATGAGCAGCTGGGATGAAGTGTGCCCCGATAAGTCCGTTTGTCGTCCAACCGCACACAAAAAACGTCCCGCTCAGTACCCAGAATTGCCGGGTTCTAGCAACTTCAAACAAAACTGTAAAAGTGTCCAGAAGGCTTCTCGGGGCTTCTGTGTAGGTGGGTTCATCCGCCGTCGCCCCATATGCCGAGCTGTTGGCTTCCGCAGGGCTATTTTTAAAAAACAGAATGAAGATGGGTATTACCACCGCCACAAATCCCGCGACAATCAGCGAGCCTGTTCGCCAACCGAGTTGTGTGACCATGTTGGCGATGAGGGGAAGAAAGACAAGTTGACCCGTTGCGTATGCAGCCGAAAAGATTCCCGTCACGAGCCCTCGGCGTTTGACGAACCAACGGTTAGCGACAATTGAGGCAAACACGAGAGCAAGGCCTCCTGTCCCTGCCCCGACCATCACTCCCCAGTAAAGAACTAGTTGCCAGAGGCTGGTCATCCAAACAGTCAGTACAGTTCCCAGCCCAATTAGTCCGAGTGCGGCAAGAGCGACTTTCTTTACCGAATACTTCTCCATGAATACGGCAGCAAATGGAGCTGTCAGGCCATAGAAAATGAGATTTAGTGTGACCGCAGCAGATGTTTGAGTTCGTGTCCAGGCGAATTCCGTTTCGAGAGGCACGAACATGACCGAAGTCGTTGAGCGAAAAGCAGCAGCGGCGATGAGCGTCAGAAAAGTAACACCACCGACAATCCAAGCGGGGTGAATTCTTTTCATTGCGAAAGTCTAGTTCGTCGGTGTTTGCAAAATCGGCGTAGTCGTATTCCGGACTGTGGACGCAATATTGAGATAGTGACAGAGACTGACTGGAATAGTTGTAATTTTTAGTTGTAATTTGTAAAAACAGAGGCTTATACAAGCCGATGTAGGGGCGAGTGGATCCAACTAGGCTCCACAATTTGATGATCTGTAGCTGTCTGCTTGACTAAGAAGATGATTGGCATCACTCAGCTGACGGAAGCGGACTTTGACTATCTGTCGGCTCGCCTCGACGAATGGTGGGGTGGCCGATCAATGTCAGCCATGCTCCCCCGACTCTGGTTCAAGCATTTCTCGGAAACCTGCTTCGCGGTGCGGGATGACGAAGGACGACCAGTTGGATTTCTGGTGGGCTACGTCCAAAACAATGACGAGGCAACCGCTTACGTTCATTTCATAGGAGTCGACCCTACACAGAGGGGCAGAGGGCTCGGGCGGCGACTATATCAACATTTCGAAGAACAGGTTGTGTCTGTTGGGTGCTCAAACATCGAAGCCGTGACTTCTCCGTCGAACCAGAGCTCTTTGGCGTTCCACGAGGCACTCGGTTTTGTGGCGGTGGAGCCAAATGGGTCGACCGCGTTACCGAGCGAGGCGCAAGGCGTGAGGGACTACGACGGGGCGGGCGAAGACAGGGTGCTTCTCCGAAAGTCGCTCAGCCAGAGATAGTTGTAATTTATTGTTGTAATTTCCCAAAACAGCGCCTCAAACAAGCCGATGTAGAGGGCTTGTGAGCCGATTAGGCTCCACAAAATCCGATTTCAGGGATATTGTCCGCGAAACTAGTCGGGGAAAGCCCGGTACCAGACCTACGTGGTCCGCTTCGCCCACAAAGATGCCGTGGGTAGTGGTGTTACTGGCTTTCGGGCCCACCGGACCAATGCCACCACGCTCACAAGAGCCAATAACGGCAGTAACACTTGGAGCGAAAGGATTACTCCCGGGTATTCCTGATTCCACTCCTCGGGTGAGAGGTGTCTGGCGAGTATGCCCCAATAGGCCCAGACCAATACCAGGGCATAAGCGGGGGAAGCGTTGATCAATGCGACAGTGGTACCAATCGTAGCCGCCACAATCAACACGGCCACAGTCCAACCTGTGGGGCCCCAGAAGCCTTCGCCCTGCCAACCCCACTGGACCAGCATGGCCGAAACGTTCGCCACGGTCGCGACAGTAACCCAGCCGAAGTACACGGCAAACGGTAGGCGTACCGCCAAGGTGTTGGGCCAGTCCACACGCTCAGAGGTGGTGACCTGGTTGATGCGAATCAAGGTGTACAGCAGACCGATAATGATCAGCAGCGCCAACCACAACACTTCAAAGTGCCAGATCACAATCCAAGAAGCGTTTAGCAGACTGCTGGCAATAAACCACGGGGTGATTCTGTCAATCACACTGTTGGTGCGCACCAACTGGCCCACAGTGTAGATACCTAAAAGGAGGTAGATGACGCCCCAGATTGAGAACGTAAACCCGATGGGGGCAAACAGTGTGTCGTATTTGTCCGAAATATCACCCGTGGGGATGCCATTAAGGGGAAGGGTGGTCGCCAGAGTATTCATCACAATCATGAACACGTAAGCAATGGCCGCGAAAATTCGGAGAAAACGTTGCTGGGTCATAACGCCAGTCAATCACGCTGGGGTGATTGACACCAGGGCGGCGCTACCCCAACGACTGGCCGGTCATTGGCTGATATGTGGGCAAGCCGAATACAACGAGTGCTGGATACACACAGGGCCTACCCTTCACAGTATGAACCCTCTCACTATTGACGCCCTTCCTGCCGAGATTCACGCCCTCGCACGTGACTATTTCGACCTCATGCACCATCAAGATATGGACGTGTTCGATCGGGTTTTCCACCCCGACTCAGTCCTTTATGGAGTGGTCGATGGGCAGTTGAACATTCGGCCGTGTGCCATGTACCGCGAAGCTGTCGTGGCGCGCCAATCTCCTGCCGAACTCGGCAACCCCCGCCGTGATGAGATTCTTGGCTTCGATCAGATTTCACCCACACTTGCCCTGTTGAAAATGCAACTCGAAATGTTTGGCGGGGTAATGCAGGACTACCTGAACCTTTCTTACCTTGACGGTCAATGGTGGGTTGTGGCAAAAATGTGGGAGAAGGTTGGCGATTCCAGATGGTAATTTTTTGCTCCGGCGGTAAGGCTCGAACCCGCTATCCCTCTTCGGTCGAAGCCTTTTCTGGCGACTCGCTGCGAGTGCCCTCGCCTACACTCATCTCGAGTTCGCGTAGGCGCTCTCGCCGGCGGGCAAGGCGTTTTTCATTGCGGGTTGACTCGCGGCTTGCCTGGAGCTGTTCGATGAGGACGGGTCCGACGAGCCATTCGGTTTTTGTAGAGTCGAAAATGTAGGCGAGGTTGTCGGGAAGTCGTTGGAACACAAAACCGCTATCGCCGTTCATTTCTGCCTGATCAACAATGTCGCGCAGGACTGTTTGGTCCGAATCTTCGCCTGTCTGCTGCAGTTCACCTGAGTCTCCGTCGCGACGAAGGTCAGATTTTTCCACCCACCTTTTGAGAATTTCCGCTGCGCCAGGAGTGTCATTAATCCAGATGGTGGCGCTATTAAGGATGCCGTTGTTGTAGACCGCGGCAAGGTCACCGTCGTAATGGTTCAAATAAGGCCAAGGATCTTCGTGGACAAACGCGTCCACGTCAATGTAGAGAAGCGGACCATCTAGACTTTCCCGCGCTTGAGACATCCACAGGGGTTTTAATAGTGTCGTTCGCACCCAATTCTTTTCCGGTTCTACTTCAAAGAAGTGGTACTCCAGCCCCAGACGATCCAACGTTGACTTAAGCCTGGCCGCTTCCGCGCGATACACCTCATCAGGGGTATGAAACGCGATGACTGTTCCGGAGGTCGGCTCAACCCGACGTGACTGGGGAGGCAACAGATTTTCTGCCTGCGGGTAGCCCATCTCGACCGCTCGTGCCTCCAGTTCGGGACTCAAGGCAATTTGTTGGACAACCCGACGGGTTGTGCTGTCTTTGCCTGTCCATGCCGCGGTGGGCGGCATCGAGATCATGTGCTCTGTGAGAGCAGTCAATGCTGCGTGGGGGTAACGGTTTTTTTCGCCGAGGACATTGACGAGTGATTCGATGACACTGCCCGGATCGGATTCGAGTTCAGATCGTGTCATTGTCAAAAGGTTTGCCTGGTGTTGCTCGGCCCATTGGTCGAGGCCAGCGATCCGCGCGAGCACGCCTGGCCCGGTGAAACTCTTTCTGCCATCAGCGCCGAACCGGAAACGGTAGTCAAAACTGTCAACAAACTGATGAGGCAGCCGCGGATCACTCGCGCACACGCTGTCGCGAGGATCAGCGCTTGTGGCGATCAGGACAATGCGTCGGTAGCGGCCCACATCGCTCACTAGCTCTTTCGCGCGTGTGCTGTCATCCGGGTGCCACGACCAGACCACTGGCCGAAAATCATCCTGAAAGGCACTGGCCGTTGTGGGATCTTCCGGAAGATTCAGCGCCGGCGCCACGCGCCGGATTTCTTCAACCAGGTAGTGCAGGCTCGGCAGGTCCGAACCGGTCACAATCACGTGGGTCGCAGGGTGTCCACGAAAAAGAGCCCGAAGCTTGTGCTGGGCAAGGTTGAGTGTTCTTGTGAACCGTGTGCGCAGCGTACGGAGCCTTTTCATAACCTTCCAAGCCTACCGAGCGCTCGCTTTTGCACGCGTTGCTGATTCGGTGTTACGGAATGAGGAGAATTTTGCCCGAATAGTCTCTGGATTGAATCGCCCGATGTCCCTCAGGAGCATCAGACAGGGCAAAGCTGGCGGCAATGCTTACATTGAGCTGGCCCGACTCGATCGCACCGAACAGTTCACTGGTTCGCCACGCTCGCTCTGTGTGGTCGGCCATGAAATGACCGAGAGTGGGCCGGGTCACGATCAGTGATCCCAGTGCCCCTAAACGTTGTAAGTCAAAAGGTGGCACCGGCCCACTGGCAGCCCCGTAGAGAGCGAGTGTTCCCCGCGGGCGCAGGCTAGAAAGGCTGCCCTCAAAGGTGTCCTTACCGACGCCGTCATAGACAACATCCACTCCCCGGCCACCTGTGATCTCTTGAACCCTCTCGGCCCACGGTTCTTTGTCGTAGCGAATGACATGCTGGGCTCCCGCGTCGACGCCCCGCTGTGCTTTTTCGGCGCTCGACGTCGTCCCAATGACTGTCCCGCCCCTGGAGCGAATCATTTGGGTGAGTAACAGTCCGACACCGCCGGCGACAGCGTGTACTACCGCAGTGGTGTGCTGGTCGACAGGGTAAACATTGGTGCACAGGTAGTGCGCTGTCAGACCTTGAAGCATCGCGGCTGCTGCTTGGGAAAAATCAATGGAATCCGGCACCTTGTTCAACGCCTCAAGGGGGACGGCAACGTATTCGGCGTAACTACCACCGACCATTGCCCAACAGACTCGGTCACCAACCGACCATTCGGAAATGCCCGGACCAACCTCCACAACCTCGCCGGCGCCTTCTTGACCAGGGGTGAAAGGCAGTGGCAGCGGGTAGGCACCTTCTCGGTGGTAGGTGTCGATGTAGTTCACGCCGATGGCGTGAACCTTGACGACGACTTCGTTGTCTCCCGCTGAGGGTGGATCCAGTTCCACATATTCCAGAACGTCAGGCCCACCGGTGTGTGAAATCTGTATTGCCCGCATCACGCCATTGTTGCACTACGGAACAAAACGATTGTCAGAGTTCAAGCGGTGAAGGAAACCCAGAATCACGGTAGAAATTTCTTCGATCGACCGTGTGCTGGTGTCTAGGTAGGGAATGTCGTGTGCGGCAAACAGGCGTTTGGCGGCAGAAATTTCAAACCGGCACTGTTCGAGCGAGGCATAGGTGGAGTGCGGTCTGCGTTCAGTGCGCACTTGGTGGAGGTGTTGCGGTGAAGAGACCAAACCATACAGTGTGCCATGCAGTTCGCGGAGGCTTTCGGGTAGCACTTGAGCGTCAAAGTCTTCATCGAGCAGTGGGTAGTTTGATGCCCGCACACCGTGGTGGATAGCCAAATACATGCTGGTGGGGGTTTTGCCGCAACGGGAGGGCCCGACCAAAACGACGTCGGATAGTCCGAGTACTCGAAGCGATTGGCCGTCATCGTGTTCGAGGGCGAACTCCACAGCGGCCATGCGGTCGCGATAGGTTTCCGCATCAGCAATTCCGTGAGCTTGCCCATAGCGCCTGGTCGCGGTTTGGCCTAGTGCACTCTCTAGTGTTTCCAGGCCATGGTTGACCAGGTCAATGACGATTCCCGGTAGACCCTCTAAGGCGTGGCGAACATTACGGTCCATCACCGTGAGAAACACAATGGGTTCCGAGTGTTCTGCCGCTGTGTGTACTTCGCGAACCACATGGTCTGCCTCTGTGGTGTCTAAGACGAACGGGTAGCGGCGTTTGTCGTAGTGGCCCACAAATTGGGTGAGCAGAGAGTTCCCTAACGTTTCTGCGGTAATTCCGGTGCCATCGGAAATGAAAAAGACGGGTCGACGCTGTGGCTCGCTCACCGGGGCACTACTTTCCGTAATGCTGTGCCAGTTGCTGCCATACCGGAACGACACTGTCGGGGTTGAGTGAGAGCGAACTAATTCCTTGATCTGCTAACCAAATGGCTAACTCTGGGTGGTCGCTCGGTCCCTGCCCGCAGATTCCAATGTATTTGCCCCGTTCAACGCATGCGGTGATGGCCTGGCTCATCAGTCTGGTCACCGCGTCATTTCGCTCGTCAAACAGTTCCGCAACAATTCCTGAGTCGCGGTCGAGACCCAAAGTCAGTTGGGTCAAATCGTTTGAGCCGATGGAGTATCCATCAACGTGTTCGAGAAACTGGTCGGCCAACACCACGTTGGAGGGAATTTCACACATCATGATCACTTCCAGCCCATTCTCGCCCCGGGCGAGGCCTTGGCCGGCGAGAAGTTCATTGACGGCAATCATTTCGTCCACTGTTCGGACAAAAGGAATCATGATTTTGACGTTGGTTAGCCCCACATCGTTTCTGACATGGCGGATTGCGTCACATTCCATGTCGAACGCGGGGCGAAAGTGTTCCGACGTGTAACGAGATGCCCCGCGGAAACCGATCATCGGGTTTTCTTCATGGGGCTCGAACGCCACGCCGCCCAAAAGGTTGGCGTATTCGTTGGTTTTAAAGTCCGACATGCGAACAATGACCGGTTGGGGGTAAAAAGCGGCTGCAATCATCGCCACACCACTGGCCAATGTCTGCACGTAAAAATCCCTCGGCGTGGGATAGTGAGCCGTCTTGTGAACAATCGCGTCACGGGTTTTCGCATCCTGGCCATCGGGGTCTAATAGTGCGAGGGGGTGAATACCGAGTTCCCGATTGATGATGAATTCCAGACGGGCCAAACCCACTCCCTTATGGGGCAGGTGAGAAAAGGAAAAAGCTTGGTCGGGTGTACCAACGTTCATCATGATGTCGACGGGAATCTCCGGCAAGGCTTCCAGCGAGCGCTCCTGCACTTCAACAGGAAGCAGACCTTCGTAGATAAAGCCGGTTTCGCCCTCTGCACACGACACCGTGACATCCCCCGCATCACGCAGCGAATCCGTCGCACCCAGTGCGCCCACCACGGCAGGTATGCCGAGTTCTCTGGCGATAATCGCCGCATGGCAGGTGCGACCCCCACGATTGGTCACGATGGCGGCAGCTCGTTTCATGATCGGCTCCCAGTCGGGGTCGGTCATATCTGCAACTAACACGTTGCCTTCGGTGAAGTTCACCATCTGGTCGATGGACTCCAACACAGTGGCCCGACCTTGACCAATTTTTTGACCGATTGCGCGGCCCTCAACCAGCAGCGGCCCCTTCTCGCTCAGGTGGAATGTTTCCTGAATTCGACCCTGTCGCTGTGAGGTGACCGTCTCCGGGCGGGCTTGGAGGATGTAGAGCAGACCATCAACACCGTCTTTGGCCCACTCAATATCCATCGCCCGCCCGTAATGGTCTTCAATGGTGACGGCATGCTGCGCTAGTTCCAGTACTTCGTCGTCGGTGAGGGAAAATTGGCCTCGCTGTGCAGGGTCGACATCGAAAAAGTCGATTGATTTGCCGAGCGCAGCGTCTTCGGTGTACATCATCTTGACGGCCTTTTCGCCGAGTGATCGACGCAGGATGGAGCGGTGGCCTTCGCGCAGTGTCGGTTTAAACACGTAAAACTCGTCGGGGCTGACAGCACCTTGGACGACAGCTTCACCTAAACCGTAGGCGGAGGTAATAAAGACGGCCCCATCGAAACCCGATTCGGTATCGACGGTGAACATCACGCCGGAAGAAGCCACATCAGAGCGAATCATTCGTTGGACACCCGCAGAGATGGCGACTTCACCGTGTGCAAAACCGTGGTGCACTCGGTACGCAATTGCCCTGTCGTTGTAAAGGGACGCGAAAACTCCGCGCAGAGCCTCTAAAACTCCGTCTTCGCCCCGGACGTTGAGGAAGGTTTCTTGCTGTCCCGCGAACGACGCTTCAGGGAGGTCTTCGGCGGTGGCACTGGAGCGGACCGCCCAGGAAGCAGCCTGCTCGTTGGGGAGCGATTCGGCCATTTGGGCATATGCGGCGCGCACATCTGCTTCTAGTTCAGGTGGAATGGAGCCGGCGAAAATTATTTCCCGAATGGCTGAGCCCACTTTCGATAACTCAGCAACATCTTCTTCGTCGAGGCCGTCAATTGTCTCTGCGATCTTCTCGGTCAACCCGTTGTAGTCGAGGTATTCCCGGTAGGCATCGGCAGTGGTGGCGAAACCTTCAGCAACCCGCACACCTAACGGAACCAGCTGTTGGGCCATCTCACCCAAAGACGCATTTTTGCCTCCCACTTGGGGTACATCAGTCAAAGACAACTCGGTCAGCATCTTCACTAGGCGCATGTGGCCAGACTACGGATAACTATTCAATGTCTCCAGAGTCCAGGCTGGACTTTCAGTAAGCCAGCCTTTTCTCACTCGATGTGAGGTGTTGATTCACGGTGTCCGTCGTTGGCGACCAGGCTGTGTATCTCGCTCCGGGCAGTTGTGTAGCGGGGTGTCTTAGCCTGAAGGGGTGAGTGTGACAACGCCGGCGACGACCAGTCGTCTTCCCCTGGCACTGTTGGTGCTGGGTGGTGTTCCCGCTGTGGTGTTTGGCCTCGTGTGGGGTGGCGGTGCCTTGGCTCCTTTGGTGGTCGATCCGGGTGTGGCCGTGAGGTTTGGTTTGCCAGGGGCAATGTTGGTGTTGCGTCTCGCCTCCGCACTGACTCTGGGTGCACTGATGTTTGCCGCTGTGGCACTACCCAAAGATGAGCCTGCATACGAAAAGACCATGCAGATCGCGGGCTGGTCCGCGGCAACCTGGACGATATCCAGTGCCCTCGCGGCATTTCTCACTTTCCAGTCGGTGTATTTGGAGCCCATCGCCGCCAATGATCGTTTCGGAAGCCTACTGGCGCTGTTTTTTAGCCAAACAGAGTTTGGTCGCGCGTGGCTGATCTCCACCCTGTTGGCGGCGACTGTGACCATTGTGACTATCGCTTCGAGGGCTTACGCTCCTGTCTTTGTTGCGGGTCTTCTCGCCGTGGCGGCTCTGTGGCCTCTTGCAGAGTTGGGTCACACCGCGGGTAGTGCGTCGCACAATCAAGCACTCACATCAGCGTTTTTGCACTACGTCTTTATCGGTTTCTGGGTGGGCGGTCTGGCCGCTTTTGCGTTAGTGTTCAACACCCTTCGCCGCCGACCCACTCTGTTGCTGGCCGCACTGAAACGGTTTTCGAGCATTGCGCTGATTTCGGTGGTCGTCGTCGCGTCTTCTGGTGCGCTGAACGCCTACATTCGGGTGGGCTCTTTTGCGGAACTATCTACCCCCTACGGCCAGTTGGTCATTGCGAAGACCGCGGCGCTCGCGGTGTTGATTGGGGCGGGTGCGTGGTATCGCACTCGAACAATTAGGCAGGTGGCCGCGGGGGGTGTTTCGGCGCTTGGTTCCCTGTGGCGGACAATTACTGCCGAATTGGTGGTGATGGGTGTCGCAGTGGGTTTGGCGGTCGCTTTGGCGAGAACCGAAACACCGGTTGACGACACCCCAGCCAGTGAACTGCTTTCTCCCACCCCTGCCGAATATCTGACGGGAAAGCCTCTTCCTCCGGAGTTTGACTGGACGAAGGTCTTCACCGTGTGGGAGTTGGATTTGTTGTGGGCTCTCATTGCCGTCATGGGCACGGCTTTTTATCTTCAGGGCGTCTGGCGTCTGCGAGCCAGAGGTGACCGTTGGCCGATCAGCAAAACACTGTTTTGGGTAATCGGTATGGCCCTGCTGTTGTTCACCACCAGCTCGGGGCTTTACGTGTACGGGGTGTTTCTCTTCAGCGTGCACATGGTGGCGCACATGATTCTCAGTATGGCCATTCCCCTTCTGTGGGTGTTAGCCACACCGGTGACTCTGGCGGCGAGAGCGATAGAGGCGAGAAAAGATGGCTCCAGGGGTCCCCGGGAGTGGATTCTCACTGCCGTGAACTCGCGGTATTTGGCCATCATTGGCCACCCTTTAGTGGCGGCACCCTTGTTCGCGGTGTCTCTGATTGTGTTCTACTACTCACCACTGTTCGCGTGGGCCTTGGAGGACCACCTCGGGCACGTCTGGATGACGCTGCACTTCCTGCTCAGCGGTTATCTTTTTGCCCAAGTGCTGGTTGATGGTGACCCACACCCACACCGACCGGCGTATCCCCTTCGATTAGTCATCGTGTTGGCCACTATGGCGTTCCACGCCTTTTTCGGGCTCGGGTTGATTATGGGTGAAGCTCTTTTGGTCCCTGAATGGTTTGGTGCGATGGGCCGTGAATGGGGACTACCCCCCTTAGAAGACCAACAGCAAGGTGGCGAGTTGGCCTGGGGTTTGGGCGAAATCCCCACCCTCGTCTTGGCCATTCTGGTGACTTGGGCGTGGAGTCGAGGCGATGAGCGGGAACAAAAACGTCGTGACCGTCTGGCGGATCGGACCGATGACGCCGAACTGCAGGCCTACAACGCCATGCTTCAACAGCGCGCCGCCCAGGATGAGCGGGTGCCCAATCGGCCGGGCCCACGTTAGCTGGGTAATCGCTCGGGGGGCACTCTCAATCAATGCGCAGTGCTGGTGAATTCGAATCTATGCCTGTGACGTCACCGGTGAGCCCAAAGGACACCACTTCGCTGTAGGAGCGAAGCGAACCGTCAAACAAAGACTGCAAGGTCGCGTCAATGGTTGCTCGGCCACCTAGCGCCACCATGTCCCACGTGCCGTCGTCGTTGGTAGGTGCGAGCGAGACCGCAGGAACCTGTGAAATTGACCACTCGGGCAAGGTGTAGAGCCGATCGGTCACTTGAACACCGAACGGGCACGATGACGGCTGCAGCACTTCCCGCATCGCACACTCCCCGAGGTATTCGGTGAGTGCCAGATTGACTTCATCGAGCAGGGCGCTGGTGGGTTGGGCTCGTAGGTCCACGCTCCACACTGAAGCCGGTTCAGACACAACAGCCGTATACGACTCGGTTTCCAACCATTGGGTTTTTGCCTCCACGGTGTAACTACCGGGAACAAGAACGGTGGTGTTGAGAGAGCCCTCCGTCGGGAAACCGAGACCCGAAATGATGACCCGATCTAAACCGGTCAGTGTCGTCTCAATGGTGGCAGTGGGGGTGAGAGAAAACTCCCACTGGTCAAAAAGCCCCCACACGCGGCCTTGACGAGAGAGCGTAAAGACAGAGGATTCAGCGGTGTCGGCCATGAGGTATTCGGCACGAATCAACACCCGGTTGTCTTCTGTGTCCTGCACACCCGTAATGGCAATACTGGTGAGTTTCGCTTCAGCAACGGGCGACACTGCCGGGGTGGCCTCGAGTCCAGCAATCGCACTCGCGGCGAGCACATCGCCGTCTTCTAGGGCCTCCAAATAGTCCGTAACGAGTGCCTGTGGTGAGTACACGGTGGCGTTAAGCCACGACACCCCACCCGCCCACAGGGCAACCACACCGGCGAGCGCTACTGCCCAGGTGATGATGACTCGCCTCATCACCCCAGTCTAGGAAGCCGGTGGTGTCAGCCCGGTAGCCTGGTCACAGGGAACAGTCGGGAGACCATGACTACCGCGTCAGACCAGAACGAGGACATCCTCGCGTTATTGGAATCTAGTTTCGACCACGTGTTTATTACGGGTCCAGCAGGGACCGGTAAAACCACGCTGCTGCACGCGTTTGTTGAACAGACCAATAAACAGGTCGTTGTCGCAGCGCCCACTGGTGTGGCGGCTCTGGCGGTAGGCGGCCAAACACTGCATTCGCTGCTTCGACTGCCGCTGGGGATTATTGGCGACCGCGATTTAGGTTTCTGTCCAAAAGAAGTGCTGCAAATGCTTCGCGCTGCTGACGCGCTCGTGATTGATGAAGTGTCCATGGTTAGTGCTGACATGTTGGACGCTATCGACCGGCGACTTCGACAGGCTAAGGGCCGAAAGACGGTTCCTTTCGGCGGGGTTCAATTGATTATGTTTGGCGATTTGTATCAGTTGGCTCCGGTGGTGAGCGGCGATACGGAAAAACAATATTACCGCGACCGCTACGCCTCTGCCTGGTTTTTTGACGCCAAAGTGTGGCAGCAGGCGGGCCTCCGGACCGTGGTGTTGGAAACAGTGTTTCGCCAGTCAGACCCCGTCTTTCAGGCGGTATTGAACTCCCTGCGCGATGGCAGCATCGACCCTGACACCGGTCGGATGCTCAACGAACGGGGGTCCATTCCTCCCGATGACCCCGACACGATTACGCTGGCCACGACCAACGAGACGGTGCGAAGAATTAATCACGCACGCCTCGATGCGCTGTCGGGCCAAACCCAAATCGCCGTTGCGGATATTGAGGGAGATTTTGGTAAATCCCGCCAATTCCCCGCAGATGAAGAACTTGCCCTCAAACCGGGCGCCCAGGTGATGTTTTTACGAAACGACACCGGGAATGATCACGGCCCCCGCTGGGTGAATGGGTCATTGGGTGTTGTCGAAGATATTGCGGACACGGTCGTGGTGAATATTGACGGTGAGTCAGTAGAAGTGGAGCCGGTCACCTGGGAAAAAATTCGTTACGAATACAACCCGGGTACGAAAGAAATCACCAGCGACGTGGTCGCCGAGTTCACACAGTTTCCGCTGCGCCTCGCCTGGGCGGTCACTATTCACAAGGCGCAGGGTAAAACGCTTGACCGGGCCATTATCGATTTAGGCCCGAGGGCGTTCGCGGCTGGACAAACCTATGTGGCGTTTTCCCGACTCACAAGCCTCGACGGCCTGCACCTTGCTCGGCCCCTAAAACCTTCAGACATCATCGTCGACGGGGATGTCAAAAGGTTTTTCGCCACCGCATCGGATGAGGCCCACGCGCTCTGGTAGTCCCACTAACGGGTGAGGGCAGTTTTTCTGTGGAGCGAGTGACGGGAATCGAACCCGCGCTATCAGCTTGGGAAGCTGAAGTTCTACCATTGAACTACACTCGCCGGCGCCAGCCGGGGCTGGTGGCCAGCAGTCTACTAGGCTCTCTTCATGCTCTTATCGGATGGTGACATTCGCGCTGAGGTTAGCGCCAAGAGGGTGTTGTTGGACCCGTGGGATGAATCGATGGTTCAGCCCTCCAGTGTCGATGTGCGACTGGATCGATTTTTTCGACTTTTCGATAATCACAAGTACCAACACATTGACCCAGCAATCGACCAGCCCGATTTGACCCGGCTGGTCGAGGTTGAACCGTCTGAAGCGTTTGTTTTGCACCCGGGTGAGTTTGTCTTAGGCGCCACCTACGAGGTGGTCACACTGCCTGACGATGTGGCGGCCAGGTTGGAAGGAAAAAGCTCCCTGGGGCGTCTGGGCCTATTGACCCACTCGACGGCAGGTTTTATTGATCCTGGTTTTTCGGGGCACGTCACCTTGGAGCTTTCCAACGTGGCCACACTGCCCATTACCCTCTGGCCGGGGATGAAAATTGGCCAACTGTGTTTCTTTAGACTGTCATCTCCCGCGGAACACCCTTACGGTTCCGAGCGTTACGGAAGCCGATATCAGGGCCAGCGCGGCCCCACCGCATCACGCTCGTCGGCGAATTTTCACCGCACCGACGTCTCCGACGCCGCGCGGTAGTCACCGGGCCACGCCTCGAGTTGCATTGCCAGCCACGGGCTAAACGCAAACGGTGTTGCCCGGACGGCTTGTTGCAGCTGGGTCGGGTCAACCCATTGCCACTCTGAGACTTCATCGTCTAACGGTGTGGGGTCGGAGTCGGTAAGAGCAGTAAAGACGGGACAGATTTCGTTTTCCACCACCCCGGAGGCGTCCACTGCCCTGTATCGAAAGCCAGGAAGCATCGGCTCGATGTGAGAAATTCTGAGCCCAATTTCGTGTTCGACCCGTCTGGCAACCGCTTCACGCATGTCCTCACCCGGAGCGGGATGGCCACACACCGCATTGGTCCACACCCCAGGCCACGTCTTTTTCCCCAATGCGCGCCTGGTCACCAGGACGTGTCCTTCGCCATTAAAGATGTGGCAGGAGAAGGCAAGGTGCAGGGGAGTGTCCGTGTCGTGCACGGTGGCTTTATCGGCCACACCGATTGCGGTGCCCTGCTCGTCTACTAAGACGACCTGCTCGGAGGATTCTGTTTTCTCCACGCGCTACCCTTCAGTTGGACACGTCTGGTGACGTGTTGTCCTGCCAGTATTGAGCCTAACCACGCACGATAGAGAGGTCAGTGTCGATGACGCAGTTGGACACTCGAATTGACCTTTATACGAGGGCTGCGGAAGAAACTGCGTCGGGTGTCATTCGGCTTTATTCGACATCGTTTGGTTTGGCCTCCCGCCTGCTTGACCCGCTGTGTCGTCGACACATTGAAAACATTTATTCCCTGGTGCGCTTAGCGGACGAGGTGGTTGACGGTGTGGCCGGCGAGGCGGGAATTGATCAGGCCGAAGCGGGTCACATGCTCGATCGGTTGGAGTCGGACACTGAGCGGGCAATGGAAACCGGCTACAGCACCAACCTCATTGTTCACGCTTTCGCCCATTCCGCCCGCAGTGTGGGAATTACGCCAGAGCTCACCGGGCCGTTTTTCGCGTCGATGCGCGCTGACCTGTCGGAAACCTCCCACGATGAGGAAAGCTTCTCCCTCTACGTCTACGGCTCAGCCGAAGTCGTCGGGTTGATGTGTTTGAAAGCGTTTGTGAAAGACCTCGACTACAGCCCGGCTCAACACGAACAGATGATTTCTGGAGCCAGGGCGTTGGGTGCAGCGTTTCAGAAGGTCAACTTTCTGCGCGACCTTGCCGTCGATTTTGATGCGTTGGGGCGAAGCTACTTCCCCGGCGTGACTCCTGATTCGATGGATGAGGACACAAAAAACCGTCTCCTCGATGACATCGATAAGGATTTGGCTGAATCGGCGAGAGCGTTGCCGCTGTTGCCGGCGCGCTCGAGGAAAGCGGTCGCCCTTGCCCAAGCACTTTTTGACGAGCTGGGTGTGAAACTGCGACAGACACCTGCCGAAAAACTGTTGACCCAGAGGGTCAGTGTTCCCAGTGCCAGAAAAGCCCAGTTGGCGGTCGCGGTTGCGGCTGGTTGGTTGCCGGGTGCCAAATGGAGACAAGAGAAAAGGAATAACGCATGACACAACGCGTGGTCGTCATTGGTGCCGGTATGGGCGGTTTGGCTTCGGCTTCACTGCTCGCGAAAGACGGTTACGACGTGGTGTTGCTGGAAGCGCTAGATCACGTCGGTGGTCGCGCGGGCAATTGGGAAAAAGACGGTTTCCGTTTCGACACGGGTCCGTCCTGGTATCTGATGCCGGAAGTCTTTGATCACTTTTACAAACTGATGGGCACCAGCGCTGCCGAACAGTTGGATCTGCAACGACTCGATCCCGCCTACCGGGTGTACTTCGAACCCGAAGAGGGCAAGCCGGCAGATTCGGTCGATGTGATGGGTGACCGGGAATCCAACCTGCAAATGTTTGAACAGTTGGAGCCCGGTTCCAGACCCGCGATGGAGCGCTACCTCGATTCGGCAAAAGAAACGTACGACATTGCCAAAAAGTACTTCCTCTTTACGTCATTCCAAGACCTACGGCCACTATTTGTTGGCGAGGTGTTGAAGCGGGTGGGAACCCTGTATCGCCTGCTAACAACCCCCATCTGGAGTTTTGCGTCCAAACACGTGAAATCACACCGAGCCCGCCAATTATTGGGTTACCCCGCAGTGTTTTTGGGCTCCAGCCCCTATTTGGCGCCGGCAATGTTCCACCTGATGAGCCACCTCGACTTGGAAGACGGCGTGCTCTACGCACAGGGTGGTTTTAACCGGGTGATGGAATCGATTAAAGACATCGCGGTTGATCACGGTGTGGACTTGCGGCTGAATTCTCGTGTGACGGGAATTGAGACCGAAAAAGGCTCTGGCAAACCGAAAGTCACCGCGGTGACCTATCAGGACACCGACGGTGTGACCCACCGGGTCGAAGCAGACCTTGTGGTCTCTGGTGCTGACCTGCACCACACAGAAACCACCCTGTTGGATACGGCGGAGCAAACCTACGGCGAGAGCTACTGGAAAAAGCGCACCGCTGGTCCTTCCGCCGTGTTGTTGTATTTGGGTGTGAAGGGTGAGGTGCCCGAGCTTCTCCACCACAGCCTGTTCTTCACCGAAGACTGGGAGGGAAGCTTCGGCAAAATTTTCGCCAGCCCGCCCCAGATTCCAAACCCTGCCTCTCTCTATGTCTGCAAACCCAGTGTCATCGACCCTGATGTTGCACCGGACGGTCACACCAACCTGTTCGTCTTGGTGCCGATGCCCGCCGATGTGTCGATGGGTAAGGGTGGTCTCGATGGTGCGGGTGATCCGGTCGTTGAAGAAATTGCCGATCGCGCTATTGAACAAATCGCCAAGTGGAGCGGCGCGGATGATTTGGCTGAGCGTATTGTGCTTCGTCGTAGTGTGGGGCCGGCAGACTTCGAATCGCATTTGAACGCGTGGATGGGTTCTGCGTTGGGCCCCGCCCACACGTTGACCCAGAGTGCACTGTTTAGGACAGGAAATGTCAGCAAAAAAGTGGACGGTCTGTATTACGCAGGAAGTTCAACCATTCCGGGAATTGGCCTCCCGATGTGCATCATCTCAGCAGAGGTGATGTTGAAGCGCCTGCGCGGTGACACCTCCACTACGGCCCTGCCCGAGCCTCTGGTGCCACAGCACCGTTAGGACGTCCCGGTGTTGTCATTTGCCTACCTCACCGCGTTAGTGGTGTCACTGTTGGGCCTTGGCTTAATTGATCGGCGACACCGGTTGGCCCTTTTTGCCGGCAACGTCACACGCACGCTCATCACCGTTTTGGTGGGTGTGGTGTTTTTCCTCATCTGGGATGTGGTGGGTATCGCACAGGGTGTTTTTTTCCGGGGTGGTGGCCCCTACCAAACGGGGATACTCATCGGCCCTGAGTTGCCGTTGGAGGAAGTGTTTTTCTTGACGCTGCTGTGTTACGTCACACTGTTGTGTTATCTGGGCTTTGAGCGGTTTTTTGCGAGGGCGAAGCGATGACGTATTGGTTCATCAACGTGTGGTTTCTGCTCGCCGCAGTGCTCATCGCCGTCGTCGCGCTGCTACTGACCCGGCAATCACAGGCCGCGGGCACACGCACACGCCCCGATATCCGGGCCGCGTTGGGCGCCCTCGCGGTGGTGTTAGTACTCACGGCCATATTCGATAACGCCATTATCGGTTTCGGCATTGTGGATTACGACCCCAGCAAAATCTCCGGCGTTCGGTTGGGTTTTGCCCCGCTAGAAGATTTCGCGTACACGGTCGCGGCCGCCCTGATTGTTCCTTCGGTGTGGGCATTCTTGGCTAAGCGTCCGAATCGTTCGGAAAGCTCATGAGTGTTCTCCAGTCGCTAGTGCTGAGCTCTAGGCCGCTCAGTTGGGTCAATACGGCTTTCCCGTTTGCCGTGGCCTACTACGTCAGCACCGGACAATTCGATGCGCTGTTCCTCGTGGGGACAGTGTTTTTCCTGATCCCCTACAACGTGTTGATGTATGGAATCAATGACGTTTTTGACTACGAATCCGATGTTCTCAACCCCCGAAAGGGTGGTGCGGAAGGCGCCCTGTTGCCTCCGGAACTACACCGCCCCATGTTGCTCACCTCAACACTCTTGGCGTTGCCTTTTGTGGTGTGGTTGGTTTTCCAGGGGAGTTGGCCGTCGTGGGTGATGCTGGCTCTGTCCCTCTTTAGCGTTGTGGCGTATTCGACGCCACCTTTGCGGTTTAAAGAAATTCCTGGCCTGGATTCGGTGACCTCCAGTGTGCATTTTGTATCCCCCGCGCTCTATGGTTTGGCCCTCGGTGGTGGCCTGTGGGGCGACGGCCTGTGGGGTGCTGAGCCGCCCAGTTCCACCACGGCGCTGGTGTTGAGCGCCTTTTTCTTGTGGGGGATGGGTTCACACGCTTTTGGTGCCGTGCAGGATGTGATTTCTGACCGCGAAGCGGGAATCGGTTCGGTGGCAACCATTTGGGGGGCGAGAACAGCGGTCTGGATCGCCGTCGCCCTGTATGCCATTGCGGGCGGGCTCATGCTGTTGGCTCCCTGGCCGATTGCTCTGACCGCCATTATTGCTGTGCCCTACTTGGCGGCAGTGCTTCCGTTTGTCACCATCACTGATGAGAGTGCCACTAAAGCCCATGGCGGGTGGCGCTGGTTTCTAGGCATCAACTTTTTCGCGGGGGCCGTGGTCACCCTGGTCGGGATTAACGCCGGGTATCTACCCGGCTAAATACTCCACACGTGTTTAGCGCCCAGGTGTTTAGCCCACACGTCTTCAGCGCACGTGGGTGGGGAGTTTCACCAGAATCATGAGGACCAGGCCGATGGCCAGGACCACCATGATTCCGAGAATCCCCCAATACTGGGCACCACCAATGGCGATAAACAGCGACCACAGGGTCGGAGTGAGGAAACTCACCGCTCTTCCAGTGGTGGCGTAAAGGCCAAAGATTTGGCCTTCTTGACCGGCGGGAGTGACCCGGGCAAGAAACGACCTACCGGCTGCTTGAGCGGGGCCGACCGACGCCCCGAGGACAAGCCCCCCAATCCAGAACGCTAACGCTCCGGCATCCCGCAGGAAAAACAACGCCAGACCGGAGGCGAGCAGCAGGGTCAAGGATCCGATGATGACCGACCGGGGTCCGAACCAGTCATCTAGTTTCCCGGCAGCCATGGTGGAGATGCCGGCAACCAGGTTGGCCACAATGCCGAAGATGAGTACCTCGGTGGCAGAAAAACCGAAGGTAATTGCGGCGAGGACACCACCAAAGGTGAACACACCTGCGAGGCCGTCGCGGAAGATGGCGCTCGCCAGAAGAAACCAAAAAGTAGTGCGGGCGGTGCGGTAAAGGTGGGCGATGTCCTGAAAGAGCACACGGTAGCTGGCGAAGAAACCGGTTTTGGGTAACCCCTCGGCTGAGTGCACTTCGGGCACAGAGATCAATATGGGGATGGCAAAAATGACGGTCCATGCGGCACAGGCGACAGCGATTGCTCGAATATCGATTCCGTTGTCAGAACCCAACCCGAATACGTCGAATTGGATGAACCCGAAGTAGGACACCAGCAGCATGCTGATGCCGCCGAGGTAACCAAAACCCCACCCCAGCCCGCTTACTCGACCCACGGTGCGGGGTGTGGCCACTTGGGTGATGAGCGCGTTGTAGTTGACGTTGGCAATTTCGGAAAAAATGTTGCCAATGGCAACCATGGTGATGCCAAAGATGAACATGTTGGGTTCGATGGTGGCGAAAAAGAGGCTCGCTTGAACCGCGACCAACAACACCGTGTTGATGGCGAGTAGTCGTTTGCGCCGCCCGGAACGATCGGCACGTTGGCCGAGGACGGGGGCGAGGATCGCGACCGCGATGCCGGCTATGGCCACAGCAAACCCAAAATCTCGGGAGAGGACAGATAACGCCAAGTCATATTCGGCGCCACTGCCCAAGGCCCGAATCTCGTCGGGAAGGAACAGTTCCGAGGTGAGGTACACACTGAAGACAAAGGTCGTGATGACTGTGGCGAAGGGTTGGGTGGCCCAATCCCACAGGGCCCAGGCAAATACTCGGCTTTTGGGGATAGCGGCACCGTCGTTGGCGGCCAGTCCCATGACCGGCAGGGTGTCGTTGTCGATTGCAGGCGGGAGCTTTCGCGGGGGGCGTGCCTCGCCACGGGCGTTCATACCCCCAACCGTAGCCAAAGCCTGGGTCTTTGGAGCGATCTGGCGTTGAATTGTCAGTGAACCGGGGCCACTTCGTCCGCTGGTGGCGAAATATGAGCCAACATGACTCATATTTGTCGATTCAGACTTGACGAACGCCCCTTCCCTCTGCAAACTTGATTTGTGCCGACTCAAGTTGTCGGCCCCACGACATAAAAGGAGCACAGTAGATGTCCCGTGCAGTAGGAATTGACCTCGGAACCACCAACTCGGTGGTCTCCGTACTGGAAGGTGGCGAACCCACCGTAATTTCCAATGCCGAAGGGTTTAGGACCACCCCCTCAGTGGTGGCCTTCACCAAAGATGGCGAAGTTCTCGTCGGAGAAACCGCCAAACGTCAAGCCGTCACCAACGTCGAGCGCACCATGTCCTCGGTGAAACGCCACATGGGGACCGACTGGACCACGCAGATTGACGACAAAAAGTACACCCCGCAGGAAATTTCTGCCCGTATCCTGCAGAAACTGAAGCGTGACGCCGAACAGTACCTCGGCGAAGCCGTCACCGACGCGGTCATCACCGTTCCTGCATACTTCAATGACGCCGAGCGTCAAGCAACCAAAGAAGCCGGCGAAATCGCCGGACTCAACGTGTTGCGCATCATCAACGAGCCCACCGCTGCAGCCCTCGCCTACGGCCTGGACAAAGGTAAAGAAGACGAACTCATCTTGGTCTTCGACCTCGGTGGCGGAACCTTCGACGTCAGCCTTCTCGAAGTGGGTAAAGACGACGACTTCTCCACCATTCAGGTGCGCTCCACCGCCGGTGACAACCGACTCGGTGGTGACGACTGGGACCACCGCGTCATGGACTACCTCGCCGAACGGTTCAAAGACACCACCGGTGTGGACATCTCGAACGACAAAATTGCCAAACAGCGCCTGAAGGAAGCCGCAGAGCAAGCCAAGAAGGAACTCTCCGGATCCAGCCAAGCCCAAATTCAGTTGCCCTACCTGTCACTGACCGAATCGGGTCCGGCGAACCTCGACGAGACGCTCTCACGCTCGAAGTTCGAAGAGCTGACCGCCGATCTGCTCGAGCGCACCCGCAAGCCCTTCCAAGACGTCATCAAAGAAGCCGGTGTGAAAGTCGGCGACATTGCCCACGTCGTCTTGGTCGGTGGCTCCACCCGTATGCCGGCGGTGACCAAGCTGGTGACCGAGCTCACCGGGGGTAAAGAACCCAACAAGTCGGTGAACCCCGATGAGGTAGTCGCTGTGGGGGCCGCCCTGCAGGCTGGTGTGTTGAAGGGTGAGCGAAAAGATGTGTTGCTCATCGATGTCACGCCGCTAAGCCTCGGAATTGAAACCAAGGGTGGCATCATGACCAAACTGATCGAGCGCAACACCGCGATTCCGACCAAGCGCAGTGAAACGTTCACCACCGCAGAAGACAACCAGCCCTCCGTGTCGATTCAGGTGTTCCAAGGTGAGCGCGAATTCACCAGGGACAACAAACAACTCGGTACCTTCGAACTGACCGGAATTGCCCCCGCTCCGAGGGGCGTCCCCCAGGTCGAGGTGACCTTCGATATCGACGCCAACGGCATCGTCCACGTCAGTGCCACCGATAAGGGCACCGGTAAAGAACAGTCGATGACCATCACCGGTGGGAGCTCCCTCGCGGAAGAAGACATCGAGCGGATGGTGCGCGAAGCTGAAGAACACGCCGAAGAAGACAAAAAGCGTCGTGAAGCAGCGGAAGCCCGCAACAACGCCGAACAGCTCGCTTACTCGGTGGAAAAAATCCTCACCGACAACGACGAGAAGTTGCCTGACGATGTGAAGTCTGAAGTCCGCACCGACCTGGATGCTCTAAAAAGCGCACTGGCCGGCGAGGATGCAGATGCCGTTCAAAAAGCAGCCGACACTCTCGCAGCAAGCCAAACGAAACTCGGCGAAGCCCTCTACCAAACCGGAGAAGACGCTCCCGCCGACGGTGCCACCGAAGACGAATCAGACGAGACCATCGTGGACGCCGAAGTGGTCGACGATGAAACCGATGAGAAGTCGGACGACAAGAAGTAATGGCCAAGCACAGTAATAAAGGCCCCGATCAGGAGCCTGAAGAGCACGAAGAACCCGTCGTGTTTGACAAGCGCCGGATCGACCCGGAGACGGGGGACGTGAGGTCCCCCTCTCCGGAGGGCGAACCGGAAGCGTTAGGCGACGAGGATCTGGAAATCCTGGATGAGGCTGAACGTGATCTGGTGGCCGAATACCGTGACCGTGCGGCCAGGGCAGAAGCAGAGCTCGCGAACTTCCGCTCTCGGGTGGAACGCGACCGTCAGTCCAATCGCGAAGCCATCATTGTCGAAGTGATTCGGTCACTGCTGCCCGCAATTGATGACTTAGATCGTGCGGAAAAGCACGGCGACCTCGCCGGAACACCGCTGGAAATCGTGGCGCAAAAGATGCGTCAATCTTTTGAGCGCTACGGCATGAGCGCCGTGGGTGAAGCCGGCGAAGCATTTGACCCCGCCATTCACGAGGCCATGGTGCACATGCCCTCCGATGAGGTTCAGGTCGACACCGTTGCCGATGTCATCGAAGTGGGATACCAACTGGGTGAGCGACTTATTCGCCCGGCCAAAGTGGCTGTGTCCTCACCGCCACAACAGTCCACATCAGAAAACGACAAGTAACGCCGCTTCACAGTAGCGGCACCGCAGTTTGCGACAACACATTCGGAAGGAGGAGTCACCATGGCAAGTCAAGACTGGTTAGAAAAAGACTTTTACGCCATCCTTGGCGTGTCCAAAGACGCCTCCGAAGCGGAAATTAAGAAGGTGTACCGCAAGCTGGCGCGGGAAAACCACCCCGATTCCAACCCGGGTGATGACAAAGCCGAACAGCGCTTCAAAGAAATCTCGGAAGCCTATTCGGTACTGTCCGATGCTGAGCAACGCTCCGAATATGACCAAATTCGCGCCATGGCTCAAGGCGGCCCCCGTTTCACCGCGGGCGGTCAAGGAGCAAGCGGCTTCGAAGACATCTTCGGAGGCATGTTCGGTGGCGGAGCGCCACGAGGTGGCCCAGCCGGTTTCGGTGGCGGCCTCTTCGATGGACTGTTCGATGGCGGTATGGGACCCGGTGGTCCCGGAGGTTACCCCCGCTACCGCGAGCCCACTAAAGGCCAAGACGTGCAAGCCCGTATCACGCTCGACCTGGCCACCGCTGTGGAAGGGACAACCGTTTCGGTTGATACCGCGTCGGGGAAAAAAGTGTCCGCCAAAATTCCGGCAGGAGTAAAAGACGGACAAAAAGTGCGCCTACGCGGTAAAGGGCGACCAAGCCCGGACGGCGGAAAAGCCGGTGATGTGATCATCACCGTCGGAGTTCCCAAACACCCCGTGTTTGCCAGGGAAGACCAAAACCTCCGAGTGGTCGTTCCGGTGACCTTCCAAGAAGCAAGCCTGGGCGACACCATCGAGGTGCCTACCCTCTCGGGTGACATTGTGAAAGTGAAAGTGCCGCCTGGAACCCAAAGCGGTCAAGTGATGCGCGTTCGCGGCCGTGGAGTTACCTCCAGCCAAGGCCTTGGCGACCTGTTAGTCGAAATCCGTGTCGCTGTGCCAAGCCACCTGTCAAAAACGGCTAAAGCCCACCTGGACAAACTCTTCGAGACGCTCCCGCAGGAAAACCCGCGGGATGACCTGATTGCGAAAGCCAAAAGGTAGGAGGTGAACATGGTCTCGCCCGATATGGATGAGAACACTCCCCTGTTTGCCATTGCTACCGCAGCGGAACTCAGCGGATTACACCCCCAAACACTGCGTCAGTACGACAAGTTGGGGTTAGTGAGCCCCACCCGAACCGCAGGGCGCACCAGGCGGTATTCGATGCGTGATGTAGTGGCACTTCGAGAAATTCAGACACTCAGCAACGAGGGGTTAAACCTCGAGGGCATTAAGAGAATTTTGGAGCTTCAACGAGAAGTGGGTGACCTCACCGCTCGAGTGCGGGAATTAGAAAGTGCGCTCGCTGACGAGGTGCTCAAACGCCAAGGTCGGCGAGTCTTTGCAGCCGGAGCAGAGGGTGAAGTAATACCCCTCCGAGCTGGTGAGCGGGCTCAACGCGGTGGCCAAATGGTGGTCTGGAATCCGCTGTGGCGAATGTGGAATGAATGGTTTAGTCCCCCCCGTTCTGGTGGGACAGAAGTGGAGAAGCGCTAATGGCAGAGGCACAACCCCAAGGTGGGGAGAACCAGTCTGCGTTAGAACAGTTTGGCCAAAACCTGACCGAGATTGCCGCGCAAGGCAAACTCGACCCGGTGATTGGGCGCGATCAAGAAATCCGTCGAGTGTCCCAAGTGTTGACCAGGCGCACCAAAAATAATCCTGTCTTGATCGGTGAACCCGGTGTGGGAAAAACAGCTGTCGTTGAAGGGCTCGCGCAGCGCATCGTCGCGGGCGATGTGGCCGATTCGCTGAAAGACAAACAGCTCATCGCCCTCGACATGGCCGCCTTGGTCGCCGGTGCGAAATATCGCGGTGAGTTTGAAGAGCGCCTGAAAGCCGTGTTGAAAGAAATCAACGACGCCGAAGGCCAAATCATCACCTTTGTCGACGAATTACACACCCTGATGGGTGCCGGCGGTGGTGAAGGATCGGTCGCTGCCGCCAACATGCTGAAACCCATGCTGGCCCGTGGTGAATTGCGGCTCATTGGGGCCACCACCTTGAACGAATACCGCGAATACATTGAAAAAGATGCCGCTCTGGAGCGACGATTCCAACAGGTCTTTGTCGGTGAACCAAGCGTCGAAGACACGGTCGCCATTTTGCGCGGTCTGAAAGACCGCTATGAGGCACACCACAAGGTGGCAATCGCTGACAGCGCGTTGGTTGCCGCGGCCTCCCTGTCCAACCGCTACATCCCGTCGAGGCAACTACCCGATAAAGCAATCGACCTGATTGATGAGGCGGCCAGCCGCCTCAAAATGGAGATCGAATCATCCCCGGTCGAAATAGATGAGCTTCGGCGGATCGTCGATCGCATGAAAATCGAAGAGCTCGCCTTGAAGAAAGAAAAAGATGAGGCGTCGAAAGAACGCCTCGCCAAACTTCGCGAAGACATGGCCAAGCGCGAACAAGAGCTCGGTGCCTTACAGGAGCGCTGGGCCAGTGAAAAAGCGTCCCTCCAAGACGTGGGTGAGTTGAAAACTAAGCTCAGCGAAGCGCGCATCGACTTAGACCGAGCCATGCGCGAAGGCGACTACCAGCACGCCTCCAAACTGAACTACGAAGTGATTCCCGGTATCGAAGCGTCCATTTCGGAAGCGGAATCTGCGGAGCGCTCTGAGGAGCGCATGGTGAACGACCAAGTAGGCGACGAAGATATTGCCGCTGTGGTGGCGGCATGGACGGGGATCCCCGTCGACAAACTCACCCAAGGTGAAACCGAGCGCCTGTTGCACCTCGAATCCGAACTGGCCAAACGGTTAGTCGGCCAGAAAGATGCAGTGCGCGCGGTGAGTGAAGCAGTCCGGCGCACCCGGGCGGGCCTATCTGACCCGGATCGGCCCACGGGTTCGTTCATGTTCTTAGGCCCGACCGGTGTTGGAAAAACAGAACTCGCGAAAGCGCTCGCAGATTACCTTTTTGACGACGAAAAAGCACTCATTCGTATTGACATGAGTGAATACGGTGAAAAGTTCTCCGTCTCCAGACTCATTGGTGCCCCTCCGGGGTATGTCGGTTACGAACAGGGTGGCCAGCTCACTGAAGCGGTGCGCAGGCGCCCCTATTCGGTCATCTTGCTCGACGAGGTCGAAAAAGCACACCCCGAAGTGTTTGACCTGTTACTTCAGGTACTTGATGACGGTCGACTGACGGATGGTCAAGGTCGGACCGTGGACTTTAGAAACACGATTCTCATCCTGACCTCGAACCTGGGCTCTGGCTATTTGACGGATTCGACGTTGAGTTGGACCGAAAAAACCGACGCTGTGCACCAGGAAGTGCGCAAAGCCTTCAAGCCGGAATTTGTGAACCGGCTGGATGACATTGTCGTGTTTTCTTCCCTGTCCACCGAAGAGTTGGGGCAGATTGTCGAAATCACCATCGATCGACTTCAACACCGTCTTGCAGAGCGCCGGCTCGAGTTGGCGGTCACTCCGGCGGCGAGGGCGTGGTTGGCCGAAAACGGGTTCGACCCGACTTACGGGGCGCGCCCGCTTCGTCGACTGATGCAACGACATATCGATGACAGACTGGCGACCAAGCTTCTCGCTGGCGACATTCATGACGGTGACACGGTCAAAGTCGACATCAATGATGACCACAGCGGGCTTGAGCTGACGCGCTTCGACCTTTCCGCTAGCCCCGAACACTAGAAAGAGACCATGGACACTTCTGCCCACACCGACTATCCACTGATGCCGGAATTGGCCAGGCGCCACAGCCCCAGAGCGTTTGATCACGATGCGACTCTTACTGATGAACAGTTGGGTTCACTGCTGGAGGCTGCGCGCTGGTCGGCGTCGTCATCGAACTCACAACCGTGGCGGCTGTTCGTGGCAAAGCGCGGAACACCACTGTTTGATTCCATGGTGGACGCCTTGGCGTCGGGTAATCAGGCGTGGGCTGTCCACGCATCAGCACTGATTGTGAATGTGGCCAAGATGGTCACTGACGAGGGAAAAGACGAGAAGTGGGCGGTCTATGACATCGGTCAAGCAGCGGCACATTTGAGCATCCAGGCCACCCACATGGGCCTCATCGTGCACCAAATGGGTGGTTTTGACAAAGAAGCGATGCATGGCGCCCTGAACCTGGATGACGCTCACCAACCGTGGGCAGTCCTCGCAGTGGGGCACCAAGGGGATCCTGCGCTTTTGCCAGAAAAGCTCCAAGAACGAGAGAAAAACCCCCGCGTGCGTAAGCCTCTCGATGAAATTGCTCCAGGCTGGCGCCAGTAGTTTTCTCGCCGCGAAAGGCTGTTCTTTTACTGGTGGCTGTGCGGGCTCACCGTCCGCCACGGTGGCGCTTTACTGATTGTTCAGTGCGGAGATGATGTCGCCCACAAACGCTTCGATGTCGTCCTCGGTGGTGTCAAACGCACACATCCAACGGACTTCTCCAGCCGGTCGGTCCCAGTCATAAAACTGGTGGGTAAGCCGCAGCCGGTCCGCTGCCGCATTGTCTAAGACGGCGAAGACAGCGTTGGCCTGCGTGGGGTGGGAAAAGTCGAGACCTGTGATGTCACCACTTTCGATTGCCGCGTCCAGACGGCTGCGCAACATGCGGGCCATCGCATTGGCGTGACTGGCGAGCTGGAGGCCCAGTTGATCGTCGAACAGGGCTTGGATCTGTGCAGAGAGAAAACGCATTTTGGAGGCCAGCTGCATACTGAGCTTCCTCAAATACAGCATCCCGTCCACAGCATCGGGATTAATCACCACGATAGCTTCGGCCGCCATCGCGCCATTCTTGGTCGCCCCCAAACTCACGAGGTCGACCCCAACATCGGTGGTGAATTCGCGAAAGGACATCCCCAACGCGGCTGCGGCATTCCACAGCCTCGCACCATCGACGTGAACGACCATTCCGCGCTCGTGGGCGAGACCCGCCAGGGTGCGAATCTCGTCTGGGGTGTAGAGCGTACCGAGCTCTGTGGACTGGGTGATCGATACCGCTAAGGGTTGGGCGTGGTGTTCATCACCGCGCCCCCCAGCTTGGCTGAGTAACCCCTCCGGGGTGAGCTTTCCTCCCACTGCGGGTGTGGTGAGAAGTTTCAAACCACTCACACGTTCGGGTGCACCACCTTCATCGGTGTTGATGTGTGCCGAGTCGGTCGCGATTACCCCGCCCCACCGGGGCATTGCCGCAGTGAGGGCAATGACGTTTGCTCCTGTGCCGTTAAACACGGGGAACACTTCAGCCTGTTCACCAAATTCGACCCGGATAGTCTCGGCAAGTTTCGCCGTCGTGTCGTCTTGGCCGTAAGAGGTCTGGTGGCCCCCATTGGCAGCTTCCATCGCTTTCAACACGGTGGGGTGAACACCCGCGTAATTGTCGCTGGCGAAACCTCTCGAATTCGCGGGAGTGCTCACTGTGTAGGCCTCTGCGGGTGACTAAAACACCATGGGTGCATCGAAATCTTCTTCCTCTTCGTGTAGGTCCACGACGACGGGAACGTGGTCACTGGGTTGTTCACCGGTGCGCTGGTCGCGTTCAATGGAGGCGCCGACCACAGCATCGGCCACCGTGTGGTTCCCGAAGAGAAAATCGATGCGGATGCCGTGGTTTTTTCGAAATTTCCCCTGCTTGTAGTCGAAGTAGCTGAATCCTTCGGGAACAAGTGGCCGCACCAAGTCGCTGAGGCCTGCCGTGTGGAGCATCGAATCGAGCGCTCCACGCTCCGCGGGGGAAATATGTGTCGACACCCCTTCGACAAAATCGGGATCCCCCACATCTTCTGGTTGTGGGGCGACGTTGAAGTCACCGCCGACAAGTGTTCCGATGTGAGGATTTTCTTTCGAGTAGTCAGCCATGGCCTGGCCGAGTGCTTCTATCCAGTCCAGTTTGTAGGCCATGTGGGGGTCGTTTAGCCCGCGACCGTTTGGTACATACACACTCCACAACCGCATGTTTCCGACCGTGGCTGAGACTGCTCTGGCTTCTGGTTGTGGGTCAGTACCGTTCTTGTCGAAACCGGGCATGCCGACAAAACCCTGTTCGCCGTGGCTGATGCCGCGGCGAGACACGATCGCCACACCGTTCCATTGGTTCAGACCCCAATGGAACACTTCGTAGCCGGCAGCCTCAAATTCTTCCAACGGGAACTGTTCGTTGGTGCATTTGGTTTCTTGTAATAGGGCGACATCAATGTCGGCGTCGACAAGAAAATCCACGACCCGAAGTTTTCGCGTCCTAATGGAGTTCACATTCCAGGTGGCGATCCGCACCGACTACCCCCTTTTTGCCTTAGAGGTGTGCAGAGCTTTTCGCACCCTGGCCGCTAGCTCTAACGCTAACCACTGCCATTTCAGGTGACGGTAGTGGCGAAGGGCGTCACCTGGGGCGAGGCGACCCCGACGGGAAATTTTTTCGAGAATGAACTTGTCGACCGGCAGGTGAAGCATGAAATGGTGTGCGAAGGTGCGAAACGGAGCTTGGTGGTGTTTCGTCGGCATGTTCCAATACCGGGCCACCAATCCGAGGGTTCCCGCATCGTCGATGCGGTAGCCCTCATGTCGAAGAATGTCCAAGGCGGCAGCCTGGTAGGGCTCGTTGCCCACCCTTGCGGCAGAGGGAATGAGTTCGAGGTAGCGCTCGTAGATGCTCTCCGAAGCGCGAGTGAGCGCACTAAAAAACTCCGGTGGCCCGGCCAAGAATTCCCCGCCCGACCAACGGCCCGGACTGGGCCGGCCCAAGATGTCCTCTAGTTGGTTGCGCAGCGCATCGGGTGTGGTGGAGGGAGCCACTTGGGCAGTGATGTCATAAGCCAGCGCGACGCCATTTTCGACGTAGTAGCGAAGAGATTCGGGGGGCGGATTAATTGCCAGCATGTCCAGATCAATCGCCGCCATGTAGCGGTGTGTGTGTTGGCCGAGGTAGCGAAAAACATCCAGTTTGTAATGACCGGAAAAGAATCGCACCCCTTCGGGCACGTGGGTCGAAAAGGGGATTTCGACCACATTGACTTCATTGGCCGCCTCAGGGTGTGCGGTACGAATCAGCTCAGGCTGGTTGGTCAGAAGAGTAAAAGGGAGGTCGTAAGCCGCCAAGGATCGACTGACCGTGAGCGCGTTAGAGGCGTAAATGCGCACTTGATCGAGAAATGACGACACTTGCACGTTCACGGTGGACTGTTGAGAGTCGCGAAGGTGAAGAAACCCGTAAAACTGGATATCCATCATCGCGATTGCCCCCGCCTCATGCCGACTCCCCATCCTACGAGCCAAAGTGGCCAGTCGCTGGGTCGGCGATACACTAACCCCGTGACAGGCCACGACACGAAGTCCCGGGAACAACTCGCCACACACATCTCTCAGATGGCCGTGCAGCGGGGAGATTTCACCCTCACCAGTGGCAAAAAGGCCACCTTTTATATCGACTTGCGCCAAGTGAGCCTCGACCACCGGGTTGCTCCACTAATCGGTGATGTCATGCTCGAGCTTTTGGACGAGTTTCCCGAAGTGGAAATCGTCGGAGGGTTGACCATGGGGGCCGACCCCATAGCGTCGGCCATGTTGCACCGAGCCGTAGTGCGCGGGCGAGCGTTAGATGCCTGCGTGGTGAGAAAAGAACCCAAAGATCACGGCATGGGTAAACAGGTTGAAGGCCCTGATGTGGCGGGCAAAAAAGTGGTCGTTGTCGAAGACACTTCCACCACGGGTGGCTCACCGTTGAAGGCAGCCGAAGCGTTAGAAAAAGCGGGGGCAGAAATTGTCGCCGTGTTGGTGGTTGTTGACCGCGACACCGGAGCCAAGCAGGTCATCGAACAAGCGGGCTACCCCTACCGGGCGGCTTTGGGACTAAGCGACCTCGGCTTGGCGTGACCGAGCGCCCACACTTGCTTCGCTCCCGGTGGTTCATTGTCACCGCCGTGGGCGTGCTCCCCGCGCTCGCCGTGGGCTACTGGCTCAGTGTGTCCGAAGCCAATCAGAACCAGAGCGTGGAGGATGTCGCGACCGCCGAGCCGCCCATTTCTGAAGCCACTACAGGGACCCCGCCGGGTGAGGCGTCCACACCGCCAGTGGTGGTCGATTTTCCCGCCGTGGGAAGCGGCCCACGGCCTGCGGGGTCGTGGTCTTGGGAGGAACTTCTGGGCGGTGAATGCCTGACATCTTTTGACGGACCGTTTGCCGCTGAATTTGAGGTGGTCGGCTGCGAGCAACCCCATCAGGCAGAGTTTCACCGAGCACAACTACTCAATGACGATCCGGATGCCGACTACCCCGGGGATCAATTCGTGCGTGATCAGGCCAGTGGGTTGTGTGAGCAGTGGGACCTTGCGGATTTGAGGGAACCAGAACGCTACGACGATCTTGTTGTGGTCCCCAGCTATTCGATTGGTCAGACCCAATGGGAAAAGGGCCAGCGGGTGGCGGGCTGCTTTATCTACCGTGAGAGCGGGGAGCTGCTCGATGATCAACTGGTGGACTGAGGGGGCATCACGATTCTCGCTGGCGCTTAGGCTGAGGCCGTGACTGATCAGCCAGAGAGCCACCCTGAACGCTCCACCCACGGAGTAGGACCATGGGTGGGTCCTCTTCCCACCGGGCCGGAATATGACGCTGAGCTTCTCGCGCACGGCGATTCGAGGAACGTTGCCGACCATTACCGGTATTGGAGCATGGAAGCAATCGTCGCTGACCTGGATCAACGCAGGCATTCGTTCCATGTCGCCATCGAAAACTGGCAACACGATTTAAACATTGGCTCCATTGTCCGCACGGCGAATGCTTTTTTGGCCAAAGAGGTCCACATTGTGGGACGCAAGCGCTGGAACCGCCGGGGCGCAATGGTCACCGACCGCTACCAGCACGTCCAACACCACCCCGAAGTACAGGGCTTTGTCGACTATGCCGAGGGCGCGGGCCTCAGCATTATCGGTGTCGACAATGTGCCAGGCTCGACCCCCATTGAACACACTGTTCTACCCGAAAAGTGTGTTTTTCTTTTTGGACAAGAGGGACCGGGATTGTCCGAAGAAGCCTTGGCGGCGTCCGACCAGGTCATCGAAATCACCCAGTTTGGGTCGACCCGCTCAATTAACGCCTCAGCGGCGGCAGCGATAGTGATGCACCAGTGGGTGATGCAAAACCGTTTCGGTGTGGCACCCGCGCCTGGCGACTAGACTGAAAAGGTTGATGCCTGAGGTTAGCTGAGGATTTTGCATGTCTGCAGTGGTGATTGTGGGCGCCCAATGGGGCGACGAGGGCAAAGGGAAAGCGACTGACCTTCTGGGCGGGCGCATTGACTATGTCGTCAAATTCAACGGCGGTAACAACGCCGGTCACACCGTCGTCATCGGCGATGAAAAATACGCACTGCATCTTCTCCCTAGCGGCATTTTGACCCCTGGTGTGATCCCCGTAATCGGTAACGGCGTCGTAGTCGATTTGGATGTCTTGGCCGAAGAGTTAGATGGCCTGATCGAGCGCGGACTCGATGTGTCCAAGCTGTTGGTGAGCTCCGACGCGCACGTCGTTACGCTGTATCACCGCACGTTGGACAAAGTCACGGAACGATTCTTGGGGAAGCGCCAAATTGGTACGACGGGCCGAGGAATTGGTCCCACCTATGCGGACAAGATCAACCGAATCGGTGTGCGCATCCAAGACATTTTCGACGAAGGCATCCTTCGCCAAAAAGTCGAAGGTGCCTTGGATGTCAAAAATCATCTACTGGTGAAGGTGTACAACCGCAGAGCAATCAGTGTCGACGAAGTCGTTGACGATTTGTTGGCCCACCGTGAGCGTTTAGAACCCATGGTGGCGGACACCGCACTTGAACTACACCGCGCCCTAGATCGCGGTGACACCGTGCTGTTTGAGGGCGGTCAGGCCACCATGTTGGATGTTGACCACGGCACATATCCGTTTGTGACGTCGTCTAACGCCACAGCAGGTGGTGCAGCAACAGGTTCCGGTATCGCCCCGGGGCGCCTCGACACGGTCGTGGGAATTGTGAAGGCGTACACCACCCGAGTCGGCTCAGGGCCTTTCCCCACCGAATTAGAAGACGAGTGGGGCGACTGGTTGCGTGAACGTGGTCACGAGTTTGGAACCACCACGGGACGGCCCCGCCGCACCGGTTGGTTCGATGCACCGATTGCCCGCTATGCGACCAGAATCAACGGCATCACCGATTACGTGTTGACCAAATTGGATGTGTTGACCGGGTTGGAAGAAATCCCTGTCTGTGTTGGCTACGAGGTTGACGGTGTCCGCGTGGATGAGGTGCCCTGGTCGCAAAGTGATTTCCACCACGCCACCCCCGTGTACGAATCGCATCCCGGTTGGAGTGAAAACATTGAGGGCGCCAGGGAATTTAGTGACCTTCCCCAGGCCGCGCAAGATTACGTTGTCGCGCTTGAGCAGATGATTCACCAGCGCATTTCGGTGATTGGTGTGGGTCCTGGTCGCGATGAGGTCATTGTTCGACACGATTTGCTGGGTGGGGCTTAAGCCTGCGGGTTAGGCTGTCACACATGTCCTTGGATCCCATGGCCGAACTGCACGAACTGCGTGGCAGCATCGACAACATCGATGCGGCACTCGTTCACCTGTTGGCGGAGCGGTTTAAAAACACCAAAAAGGTGGGCCGGCTGAAAGCCGAATCGTCCATGCCGCCGTCTGATCCGGCGAGGGAAGCCACACAGATTGCCCGCCTGCGCCGTTTGGCTGAAGAAGCCGATCTCGACCCGGCCTTTGCGGAAAAATTCTTAGAATTCATTCTTGCTGAAGTCATTCAGCATCACGAAGCCCTAGCTGCGGATAGCGAGTAAGTCTGCGTAGAGGCGGTGGGCGGTTTCTTGAAGCCGCTCAATCAGAACTTCATCTCGGGTGACTTCCAGAAATTTTGGTCCAGGCCAGGCCGGTTCCATCACACTGCCGCGCTTGACGCGCAGCATCCAGGCGAAAATACACACCTCTGCACCGGTGACAAAAAGTTGCCATTGGACTTGCCGGTGATAGTTACCGGGAACTTTGGCCCAGCGCTCCCAATCACGCCCAGTCGTTTTCACCTCAGCAATCACATCGTGGTTGCTGGATAGCCCGTCAGGGGTGGCCATCATCCACTTTTTCTCGCCCGTGTCTCTGGAGATCAGCCAGTCGTTCGGTTGAATATCGACAAGTGACTGCAATTTTTCAATGATGGGACCTTCTTGTTCCCGCCCGAAACGCATGTAGTCGTTGTCGGGAATGTCGGTCGGTTTACGCAACTGCTCGAGAACTTCACGGTAACCATCAGGGGTGACCGCTTTTGATACTGCGGTGGCGGTGACGCCCTGTTGGCGCACTTCCAACCACTTTTCGCGCTGACTGGAGGGGACGAGGAATCGCTCTTGTTCAATCACGGTGACTTTAGGTTAGACCTGTCCACCGACGACGGGTCCGAGGACGCCCGGGAGGGTTGATTCGTGGAGCTCACGAAGTTCGTCAAGGCTCAGTGTTCCCACGTCGGCGATATCCAGGGCCATTCCGGGTGCGTCGGTTACACCAATGCGCATTACGGGGACACCCCGGCCGGCACACAGGCCCCGGAACTTCACGTCGTCTTCTCTCGCGACGGACACGATTACCCGGGTTTGAGATTCGGAAAACAGTGCCGTCACCAAATCAACGTTGTCTTCTTCCAACATTTCGCCGAGCCACACCCTGGCTCCCACACCGCGGCGCAGGCACGCCTCGGTGAGCGACTGGATCAAACCACCAGTGGAGAGGTCGTGAGCGGAAGTGACTAACCCGTCGTGGGCTGCGTGGTGGAGTAAGCCAGCGAGGGCTTTCTCTTTGGTGAGGTCCACTCGGGGTGGCGTGCCACCGAGGTGCTGATGCATGGCATCGGCCCAGATCGAACCATCGAGTTCTAACCCCGTGCTTCCCAATAGGTAAATGTTTTCACCGTCGTCTTGCCAGCCTGATGGTAGACGCCTGGCGACCTCATCAATGACACCCATGACGGCAACTACAGGGGTGGGTTGGATGGGGGTGGACCCGGTCTGGTTATACAGACTGACGTTTCCGCCGGTGACAGGGATTTCAAGGACCACGCAGCCATCGGCGAGACCGGTGACCGCTTCGGCGAACTGCCACATCACTTCCGGATCTTCCGGGCTTCCAAAGTTCAGACAGTCGCTCACAGCGACCGGTGTCGCGCCGGTCGCGGCGACGTTTCGATACGCCTCGGCGAGAGCAAGAAGGGCGCCCTGGCGGGGGTCGAGTTGGCTGTATCTGCCGTTGGCGTCAGTGGCGAGGGCGACACCCAACCCAGACTCCTCATCCACGCGGAGCATGCCACCATCATCTGGAGTCGACAGCGCAGTGTTGCCCAACACGTACTGGTCGTACTGGTTGGTAATCCAGGCCATCGACTGCAAGTTGGGGTGGGTGAGCACCGCTCGAATCTGCTCCATCACCGCGGGGGGTTCATTAGCCCTGGTGGTGTTGTGGATGGTGTCGGCTTGGAGGGCATTCAGCCAACCAGGTCGCTGCATGGGCCGGTTATAGACGGGGGAGTCGATGGCGACTGTTTTCGGGTCCACATCGACAATGGTGTCGCCACGCCAGTGGATGACCAGTCGGCCGGTGTCGGTGACTTCACCCAACACACTGGTTTCGACATCCCATTTGTCGGTGACGGCGAGGAATGCGTCGAGTTTGTCGGGCGAAACGATGGCCATCATCCGCTCTTGCGATTCCGACATCAGGATTTCTTCTGCCGTCAAGGTGTCATCGCGCAGGAGGACTTTGTCCAAGTCGACCACCATGCCGGTGTCGCCGTTGGCGGCCAGTTCACTGGTCGCACAACTAATTCCGGCAGCGCCCAGGTCTTGGATGGCTTCGACCAAGCTGCCCTGGAATAACTCCATGCAGCACTCAATGAGAACCTTTTCGGCAAACGGGTCACCAACTTGAACGGCGGGGCGCTTCGCCGGCCGACCATCATCACCGAAGGTTTCACTGGCGAGGATAGAAGCCCCGCCAATACCGTCCCCGCCGGTCCTCGCACCAAAGAGCACCACTTTGTTTCCCGCACCGGTGGCGTTTGCGAGACGTAAGTCTTCGTGGCGCATCACGCCGACTGCGAGTGCGTTGACCAGAGGGTTTTGTTGGTAGCTGGCGTCAAACCAGGTTTCGCCACCAATGTTGGGCAGGCCTAAACAGTTGCCATAAAAACTGATGCCGGAGACCACTCCGGGCAGCACGCGGGCGGTGTCCTCATGCTCGAGTTCACCGAAACGCAGAGCGTCCATCACTCCGATGGGCCGTGCGCCCATCGAAATAATGTCGCGCACAATGCCGCCGACACCGGTGGCTGCCCCCTGGAAGGGCTCAATGAAACTGGGGTGGTTGTGGCTTTCGATCTTGAACGTGACCGCCCAGCCTTCACCCACATCGACCACACCCGCGTTTTGGCCCATGCCCACCATGAGGTTTTTCCGCATCGATTCGGTCATTTTTTGACCGAATTGTTTGAGGTGCACTTTGGAGCTCTTATAGGAGCAGTGCTCCGACCACATCACCGAATACATGGCTAATTCGCCTGAAGTGGGTCGCCTACCGAGCAGGCCGACAATGTCTTGATACTCCTCGTGGGTGACCCCGAGCTCCGTGTAGGGAAGCTCGCGCTCCGGAGTGTTTTCCGCGTTGGTGACCGAATCAACTGTGTGAGACATTGTGCCTATCCCCACTCTCTGGGAGGGCCAAGGGCGAGAGCGACCGCGGTCAGCACCACGACGACGCCGAGAATAGTGAGCATTAACAACACCGGACGGGCGATAAACCAGCGAAACAGTGGGTCGGGGAAGCGTTGATCACGCGGGTCATCACTGGCAGTGGTGCGCCAGTCACCTTCGAGGAGCCCTAGTTTATGTAAGGAGCGGTCAAAGGGCACCGTCAGGTAGGGCGGAATGGCGGACGCCAAAGCCAGTAGGAGGCGACCCAGTGACCAGCGTTGATTGTGCCCCACAATCAACGCCACCGTGCAGTAGGCCAAAAACACTGTGCCGTGCGAGATCCCGGCATAGAAAAACCATGGACCGTATTCGCCAAAGCCGTAGCGAATAATCATCGCGACAATCAGACCCGTCCAGGTGACCATTTCGGACACCGCCACAATGCCGTAAAGGTTTTTCGGCTTCAGCGTCATCGAAGGACCCCCTCCAACGCCACTGATGTGAACATGGTGAGTCCGTCAACACCGCTTCGCATTGCCAAGTCGGTGTCTGGCCCAAAGCCTGGCTCAGCGGCGTGTTCCGGGTGTGGCATCAAACCCACGACCGTGCCTGACTCGTTTCGAAGACCCGCGATGTCGTGGAGTGAACCGTTCGGGTTTACCCCCCAATAGCGAAAGACGACCAAGCCGTCGCCTTCGACCCGCTTCAGCGTGTCATCGTCAGCGATGTAACCGCCTTCACCGTTTTTCAGCGGGATCGTGATGTGTTGGTTGTCGTGAAAACCACCCGTCCACGCCGTCGAAGTGTTTTCCACCACCAGTTCTTGGTCGCGGCAGACAAATTGACCGTGGTCGTTGTGGATCAGGCCACCGGGAAGTACACCCGCTTCAACCAAAATTTGGAACCCGTTACAAATACCCAAGACGGGTGTTCCTTTAGCGATGGCGTCCAGAATGTCGCTCATGATGGGTGAGCGGGCGGCAATCGCCCCACATCGCAAATAGTCGCCGTAGCTGAAGCCGCCCGGCAAGACAATGGCGTCAACATTCTGCAAGTCGTGGTCTTTATGCCACAGTGCTACCGGGGTGTGGCCGGCAAGTCGGACAGCCCGCAAGGCATCGCGGTCATCGAGTGAACCAGGAAAGGTGACAACCCCGACTCGCATCAGGGTGTGTCCTCCACTCGGATTGCGACCACGTCTTCAATCACCCCGTTGGAGAGCAGGTCGTCTGCCAGCGCACGTGCCTTCTCGAGGTGCACTTCGGTGACATCGCCGTCAATGGTGAGCTCGAAGCGTTTCCCGATTCGCACGGCAGCGATGTCGCTGTGACCGTCTTGTTGCAGTGCGCGGTGAACGGCTTTGCCGGCGGGGTCAAGAAGTTCACGCTTGGGCATCACGTCGATGATGATGGTCGACACCAGATGTCATCCCCTAGGCCTGTGTGGGCAGTAAGTCAGTGACAGTCTACCGGGAGGCAAGGTGGGCAAACCCGCCTCGACCCGCGACATAATCCAACGCAAAGCCCGCCCAGATGCGGTATCCCTCAGCACTGGGGTGAAAACCGTCAGAAGCAAAGAAGCCGGGCGGGTAGTTCGGTGGTGGAGGTGTCATTACCGCGAAACGCCTCGCTTCCA
This sequence comes from Pontimonas salivibrio, assembly GCF_002950575.1. Classification (NCBI taxonomy): domain Bacteria; kingdom Bacillati; phylum Actinomycetota; class Actinomycetes; order Micrococcales; family Microbacteriaceae; genus Pontimonas; species Pontimonas salivibrio. The sequence goes on along the minus strand of NZ_CP026923.1, from coordinate 81,662 downwards.
CCAGAGGTCGCGCCGATCGCTCAATGGATTGAGCGTGGCCGGCGATGATCGAACGCAATGGTTGCGCCAATGTGTCGAAAAGGTGGAAGGCGGGTAGCGACGACGCAATGACCAGAGCGTTCGGGTAATGCTGGTGAAGGGTGTCGATGATGCGGACAATGTTGCCTACTGCACGGGAGGCGGACACCAAATTTTTCGCATCATTGGCCCCAATGGACAACATCACTACATCCACATCGTCATGTTCGTCCAGTGCCAAGGGAAGGTAGTGGTCAAGAAGCTGCGCGCTGGTGATCCCTCGTTGCCCGACACTGTCCCACTCCACACCCCGGGAAGTGTGCGCGTAGAGGGCTTTCGCAAACTGCGAGGTGAGACCCAACATGGGGTTGTACACTCCCACACCGGCGATAGTTGAATCGCCGAGACCAAGAACGCTCAACGCTTTGGGTCCCTCGATTACTCCGGACCACGGCATGGGAGCGTTTGGTAGCCGGCCACGTTTGGCCCGAGCGAGGCGTCCCTGTCCAATGAGCAGAGGGGCGAGGGCATGTCCGGCAGGTCGTGCCAACTTGTGCCAGAGCTGTGCTGGCTGCACGCGGGGACCCGAGTCGAGATTGACAACCATCTTGTTATTGTCTCGCTAGTTCTTTGAGTGCTTACCCACACTGTTCATAACCACACTGTTTATTCCCACACTGTTCATTCCGACGCAGTCCCTCCACGCACTGGGCTCGCCACCAAGACGAACGTGTGGGAGCACGCCGCGAGGGCGCCTTAGCCCCGAAGACGTCTTTCCAGTTCGAGGTAGCGCTCCTGAGTGGTCGCCACAATGTCTGCCGGCAGGCGTGGCGGAGCGCCGGTCTTGTCCCAGGTGCCGGCCAACCAGTTGCGAATCACCTGTTTGTCGAAACTGTCTAACCGGTCGTCGCCGCCTGCGCGGTAGCGCTCCACATCCCAGTAGCGACTGCTGTCAGGGGTGAGCAATTCGTCGGCTAGAACAATCTCACCGGGCTCACCCCCGCGACCAAATTCGAATTTGGTGTCTGCCAGTATCAACCCGCGCTCCCAAGCAATCTGATGGGCCCGGTTGTAAATGTCGAGGCTGGTGTCGCGAAGGGCGTGGGCGTCTTTTTTCCCCACGAGTTCGAGGACTTGTTCGAAGCTGATGTTTTCGTCGTGGTCTCCGATGGCCGCTTTCGTTGCCGGGGCGAAGAGGGGCTCCGGAAGCTTGTCCCCTTCGTGTAATCCGGGGGGTAGTTCAATGCCGCAGATGGTGCCGGTGGCCTGATAGTCCTTCCACCCCGAGCCGACCAAGTACCCCCGAACAACACATTCCACTGGGAGCATGGACAGGGAACGGGCGACGACAGCGCGATCAGCCACCTCCTCAGGGGGGCGCTCATCCAGCAGATGGTGAGGAATATCAGCAAAGGTGGACATCCACCACGCACTGACCCGCGTGAGTGCAGCGCCCTTACCGGGGATGTTTGGCTCGAGGACTACGTCGAAAGCGCTCACTCTGTCACTGGCGACAATGAGCAACCGATCGGCATCAGCCGCACTAGATGCGCTATGTGGAATATAAATATCCCGAACCTTGCCCTGGTAGGTGAGGGCCCAATCAGCCAGAGTGGTCATCGCTCACTCGTTGGGCAATGTCGAGGCGATAGTGGCCACCCTCCAGGGTGATGGCCTGGAGGGCATCGTAGGCACTTTTTCTGGCGCTATCGAAGGTAGTGCCTGTGGCAATCACGCTTAAGACTCGACCCCCTGTGGCAATGAGTCCATCGTCACTGTGGGCAGTTGCGGCGTGGGCAACGGTGACACCGGGGATGGCCAACGCGTCATCAAGCCCGGTGATCACTCGACCGGTAATCGGTTTTTCGGGGTAACCCTCACTGGCGAGAACCACAGTGAGGGCAACATCATCGGAAAAGGCGGGTGGTTCATATTCGCCCAATGTGCCATTGGCAGCAGCCAGAAGTAGTGGGGCTAAGTCTGAGGTGAGCCTTGCCAAGACGACCTGGGTTTCTGGGTCACCAAAGCGAGCATTGAATTCGATGACTCGGACACCTTTTGCGGTGACGATGAGGCCGCAGTAGAGCAGCCCCACAAAAGGAACACCCCTGCTGGCTAGTTCGTTGATGGTGGGTCTGGCCACGGTGTTCGTGACGAGTTCCACAAAATCGTCGTCCAACCAGGGAAGAGGGCTGTAAGCACCCATGCCTCCCGTGTTAGGCCCCTGGTCACCATCAAATGCGCGTTTGTAATCCTGCGCGGGTGCTAAGGGCACCACGGTGTGACCATCGGAGAGGAAAAACAGCGACACTTCTGGGCCGTCAAGAAACTCTTCGACGACCACAGTTCCGTCTTGCAGGTAATAGGCGGCGTGGTCGATGGCGGCTTGACGGTCGTCTGTCACCAACACCCCTTTACCGGCGGCAAGGCCGTCGGCCTTCACCACATAGGGCGCACCCATTCGATCGAGTGCCGCAACAAGAGTGGCTTCGTCCGCGACCGTTTCACTCTCACCGGTAGGGACACCGGCGGCGGCCATGACGTCTTTGGCGAAAGATTTGGAACCCTCAATTGCTGCTGCTTTGTGGCTGGGCCCAAAGACAGGGATGTTTTCGTTCTTCAACGCGTCTGCGACACCGGCAACAAGGGGTGCTTCGGGTCCGACAACCACGAGATCCACATCCAGATCTTTGGCAATCTGGGCCACCACAGACTTGTTTGTCGGATCGAGAGCCACATTTTCTGCCCACTCTGCGGTGCCGGCGTTTCCTGGTGCGGCGTAAAGAGTGTGGGCGTTTTCTTTGGCGAGGGCCATAATCAGCGAATGCTCTCGTGCGCCAGAGCCCAGAACCAATATCTTCACGACGCCACCCTACACAGCCCCCATTGTTAGCGTGGGGCTATGTCCAGAAGGAAGATTCCCGATACTGAGGGGATGCAGGCGGTCAACGCCTGGAGCGCGGGTGGGCACGGTTCCGAGCTGGATCCAGACGTCCTGGCCCTCGCCGTGCGCTACACCCTTCAGGTGCTCCAGGTGCGCGCACCGGGGCGAAGTGTCGAAATTCGAGTGCCCCCTTTCGGGGCAGCCCAGATTGTGGAGGGCACCAGACACACCAGGGGGACACCGCCGGCGACGGTCGAGTTGAGCCCTGACGCGTTTCTTCAGTTGGCGACTGGCCAGGCTCACTGGTCGCAGTTGAGCGAAGCGGGGGCCATCCAGGCCTCTGGGGAGCGCTCAGACCTCCGAGAGTTTTTTCCACTCTGGCGGTTAGGCTAACCGCGTGAGCCAGACCCCAGGAGAAGACCAGTCCGCACCACCTGCAGCGGATGGTAACGAGCAGCCGATGCGCCTTCGGCGCGCACCAAAGCTCGCACCGTTTGTCCTGTTGGGTGCAGGGGTGGGGCTGATTGGGACACTGGCGGCGACGTCACTGTTTCCCGCCGATCCGAGCGTTGGCTTTTCTGTTCTCGCGGGCTATTTTTCCCTCTACGGCGTGACGGGCGGAATCGGAGCCGGGATAGTGGTGTGGTTGGTGCTCGATCGCCGGTCGAAAAAGCGTGAGCGTCAGGTTACTGCGGAGCGTGAAGACTAACTCGACTGGTTGCCCTCTAACCAGTCCAAGTATTCCTGGTCGACGTTGCCGGTGCAGTATTCACCGGTGAAACAGCTCATATCAAGCTCCGTGATGTCGGAGCCTTCGAGGATGGCGTCCTTCATGTCCTCAACTTCTTGATAGATGAGGTAGTCCGCACCAATTTCTTGAGTGATTTCGGGAATGGTTCGCCCCGCGGCGACCAATTCACTACTGCTTGGCATATTGATGCCGTACACGTGGGGGTAGCGCACCGGTGGCGCCGCTGAGGTAAACGTCACCGATTTGGCACCTGCACGCCGTGCCATTTCCACAATCTCTTTCGATGTGGTGCCCCTGACGATGGAGTCGTCGACAATGAGGACGTTTTTGCCCTCAAATTCGCTGGGGAGGGCGTTGAGTTTCTGTTTCACACTTTTTGTCCGCTGGGCTTGACCCGGCATGATGAATGTCCGCCCGACGTATTTGTTCTTATAGAAACCTTCGCGGTATTCGATGCCTAAGCGTCTGGCGACCTGCATCGCGGCGGGTCGCGCGGAGTCCGGAATGGGCATCACCACATCGATGTCTTTCACCGGGGCATGTTTGGCGATGGTGGCGGCGAGTCGGTCACCGAGTCGAAGCCGGGCTTCGTAAACCGAAATACCGTTCATGGTGGAGTCTGGTCTCGCCAAATAGACGTATTCAAACGAGCACGGGTACATCTGCGGGGAGGGTGAACACTGTTGTTCGAAAAGTTCACCTCCAGTGGAAATAAACACCGCTTCGCCGGGGGCGATGTCTTTCACAATGTCGTAGTCGCCTGATTCGAGTACGAGCGATTCACTGGCGACAACCCATTCGGTTCCCAAAAGCCCTGCTTGCCGGCGCCCTAACACCAGAGGTCTGATGCCAAACGGATCCCGAAAAGCCAACAAGCCATGGCCCGCGATGAGGGCAATCGCCGCATAGGAGCCCTCGACTCGTTCGTGAACGCGAGTGATTGCCGTGAAAAGCTGTTGTGGGTTGAAGTCTTTGCCATCCTGGGCAACTTGGAGCTCACGGGCTAACACGTTGACCAAGAGTTCCGTATCCGAGGTGGTGTTTAAGTGCCTGCGGTCTTGGTCGTGAAGTTGGGCGGTTAACTCGCGAGTGTTGGTGAGGTTCCCGTTGTGCACGAGCACGATGCCAAACGGCGAGTTCACGTAAAAAGGTTGTGCTTCTTCTTCTCGTTTCGCACTTCCCTTGGTGGCATAGCGCACGTGACCAAGACCCGTCGTACCGCGCAGTTTGCGCATATCGCGGGTGCGGTAAGCCTCTTTCACTTGGCCTTTGGCCTTGTGGATGTGAAAGCCGCCACCTTCGAGGGTGGCCATCCCGGTCGAATCTTGCCCGCGGTGTTGGAGTAGGGCCAAAGAGTCGTAAATGTCTTGATTAACCGGGCCCGTAGAGACCATGCCCACAATGCCACACATGCCCCGGCCAGACTCCCCTTCGGAGGTCTCCTGATCCGCACCAGGAGAATGAACCTTGACCTTAAGTGTGGCACACCCACCCGGGTTGGTGTGGGTGCACGTGGTGGTCACAACGCCCTGGCCATCGCCCAGACACTGGCGGGCCTCAGCCCGCCCTAATAGGTCGGGCGTTGTGGCTCTTTTCTGCGCTTCCAGGCTAACAACACGGCCCAGCTAATGAGCCCCCCACCGGTGGCGACCCACACCCACCAGAAACTCCGCCACAGGTTGAGCTCTGGTGGCGCGGCAACTTCACTCGCCTCAGGCAGTTCGGGGCTCTCGGGTAGCGGCGTCGTGGGTCCAGAGTCTTGAAGCTGGAAATCGGGCTCTGGGGTGTCTTCCGCTTCTAAACCCGAATCATCCACCAATTCGGGCGTCACTGGTGATGGTTGTGGCGCCGGGATCGGCGCCGGCATTGCCGGTGTGAGTGGCACGATGAGCGCCTCGGAGTCATCGTCGTCTTTCGATGAGGAGCGCTTATCCAAACGGGAAACAGGCGGGGTTTCGGTTTCGGGTTCCGGTTCCACTTCTGGCTCTGGCTCTGGTTCTGGTTCTGGCTCGGGAGACGGTGGCGGTGCGGCGACTGTGAGAGAGATGTCGGAAATGAGTGGCGCTTCGCGCAGTGTGGTCTCACCGCTGGGTGTTTCTCGCCAACTGCGCAACGTGAGCGGGTAGGTACCGGTGGTTTCTTCCGAGCGGGACGTGAGCGAAAGTGTGGCGGGCTCACTCTCGAGGTCGATGCTGGAGTTGAGGAAGCTCGGGAGGCCCTCGATCGAAAATCGACGGGTGGTGCCTTCGGGGTCAGACAGAGCGTTGTCGAGGGCGAGTGAGATGGTCTGGGCTTCCTCCACACCACTGGTGTATTCCCACGTCGTGTTGCTCACGCATTCTGAGTGGACAGGGATCACTTCGCCAAACCAACTTGTCGGGTCTGCAGCGATTGCTTCTGCAGTAGCGAGAGCGGCCTGTTTGGCACACGGTTCATAGTCGATGACAAAAGCGTGGACGGTGACAGTCAGACTGGCGCCAGTGATGTTTCGCACATACGCGGTGGCTTCGGAATCGCCGTCTGCCAGCGGATCGGTGTGTAGTGTGCGACCTCCGATGACGGCGTCGCCGTCATCGGAATCGACGTGGAGCACGACGAGTGCTTTCTCATCCGAACTATCGGCGGCAATGACTGCCTGTGGGACGGAATCGTCGTAGACGATGGTCCCACCGGCAGCGAAATCGACGTTCAAGTACACCCGCTGGCTGCTTATTGAGTTTGGTCGCTCATCAGCGAAGTCGATATCAAATCGCAGCGAACTGCCTTCAGCGGTGATGGTGGGTTGTACCTGGGCCCTGCGAGTGCCATCAATGATGATGCGGTTATCCAATTCCATCGTGTGGATGACGCCCTGTTCGATGGTGGTCGTCTCATTCCGGTTGACATAGTCCACCCGCCGCGAATCGATTCCGGGGAAGGTCATCGCGAGACCAAACTGGCCAATCGCACTAAAGGGTGCGTCGCGCCAACCGTTTTCTTCTCGCACAAAATCGACGGGAGCTCCACCGGTCCAGATGGCGGTATCCGAGTCTGCGCTATCCCACTTCACACTCGCCGTCTGGAGGACACCCTTATCGGCCGCCAGCGCTACAGGGCTGCCGGCCCCAATCACCAAAAGCAACGCAAGACACATGGTGAGGGCCGTGAGAATTGACCGGGAGGGGTCCCCGACCCCAACATGCGACGCTCGCGGCGTGGCGTTGCTGCCCCACGGGCGTCCGTGATTGCGGGGTGGAATCAGCTGGTGGGGTGAGATCGGCTGGTTCGGTGACATGGGGCCCTCCGGTTGTGACAACACGTGCGGGCTCGAGCGTAGGAATGGCTTTTCTTCGGTCGTCAGAATTATCCACAGAACACTTTTTGTTGACTACTGAGCGAAGCCGAGTGTCGGCCAGCCGCGCCGTCCTTCACTCCCTGATTCGGTGTGGTGTTGTTGACCCGTCCACGACGAATGTGGGGTGGCTTGTCTCGGCTAGGCTTCAGGTGTGAGTGAGCCCACTGCCTATCAGCGCTCAGGTGTGGACACTGCCGCCGGAGATTTGGCCATCGAATTGATGCGCGCCGATGTGCAAAAAACTCACAGCGGTTTGGTCCTGGGGGGTGTCGGCGGCTTTGCGGGATTGTTCGACGCGAAGGCGCTGAAAGATTTCGACCACCCCGTCTTGGCCACCTCCACAGACGGCGTCGGCACCAAAGTGGCGATTGCTCAAGCCTTAGATCGCCACGACACCATCGGTCAAGACCTGGTCGCCATGGTCATCGATGACATCGTCGTTGTGGGGGCGACCCCACTGTTTCTCACCGACTACATTGCGTGCGGAAAAGTCTTTCCCGACACGATTGCCTCAATCGTGTCGGGCATCGCCCGTGCCTGCGCGGCAAGTGGTGTTGCTCTGATCGGCGGAGAAACTGCCGAACACCCGGGACTTTTGGGCGAGCGCGAATACGACGTGGCGGCTGCGGCTACGGGTGTAGTCGAAAAAGATGCGCTTTTGGGGCCGGAGCGGGTCCAACCAGGCGATGAAGTCGTCGCTATTGCCTCTAGCGGTCTCCACAGCAACGGGTATTCCCTCGCTCGAAAAATCGTGTCTGATGCGGGCTTGTCTTTGCAGGAGTCCCTCTCTGGCCAACAGCAAAGCCTTGGGGACATGCTGCTGGAGCCCACACTGGTCTACACACCAGGAATTCTCGACGTGCTTCGGCGCATGCCGGGCGTTGTTCACTCCGCCAGTCACATCACCGGTGGCGGTATTGCACAAAATATTCAACGCGTGTTGCCACTGGGAACAGCGCTCACCTTGGAGCGAGGCAGTTGGGCTCTCCCTTCAGTGTTTTCTGTGCTGACCGCCCATGGCGGCTTGGGCCTGGACGATGTGGAAGACAGCTGGAATCTCGGGATGGGCGCAGCCTTGATGGTGAAAGCCGGTTCAGCTGGCGACGTGGTCTCGGTCCTCGCCGAGAAAGGCTTTCACGCACAAGTGGTGGGCACGGTGCGCGATGCCACCGAAGTGCCAGGCGCAATGAGCGCGGAAGCAGCGAAGGGCGTTAAAGGTGGCGCTGTGCGCCTAGAGGGGCACTGGCCGAACTAGCGGTCTTCGTCCGCGTCATCGGCCCAGCGGTCCACATACTGGTCTTCACCTTCACCCGACTGGGCGGCAAGTTCGCGCTCCAGTTGGGTCAAGTCAGTGTTCGGGCTGCTGTATTTGAGCTCCCGAGCGACTTTTGTGTGCTTTGCTTTCTGACGTCCGCGACCCATGCCACTCCTTGAAAAAGGTCACCGTTTCCCAGCGAAGGGACGCGCCTCAGGGGGCGCGAAATCGATGACACTGTAGCACGCACACCCTTGAGTGGGGCGAGGATACCTCCACAACACGTGCTGTGTGCCAGTGTCACAGCGCGGACGCTAAGACCATTCCCGCCCCGACACCCAACGCGCCACCCAGTACGTGCAGGAGCAAAAGGGTGACACCTGATCGAAGTCTCTTGGTGACAGAAAACTCCACCACATCGACAGCGAGAGTAGAAAATGTGGTGAGTGAACCCCACAGGCCCGCAGCTAACACCATCCCCCACACACCCCAACCGCCGGCAAGACCCCACCCGGCAGCACACGCACCCACACTGTTCACCACCACAATCATGAGAGCTCGCGGGTAACTGGTCACCCAAGCACTCATTGCCCAGCGCAAGAGCGCGCCCAGTGCCCCTAGACCGGCGACTAGGAGCCATTCACTGCCGCCCACGACGCTGATCCCAACGACGCTGCCGCTCATGACGCCACTTTCGTCTTCGCCACACCAGAGCGCAGTCCCCACCACGCGGCAGTAAGGCCTAACACGAGGGTCAAGAAGAGGTAACCAATGCCCAGCATCCAATGACCCCCACCGTGGAGGACGGCGAGTTGAACCATGACAGCAGACCAGGTCGTAAACGCACCCAGAAAACCCACCGTGAGCCCTGAATAAAGAAATCCTGTGGGCCTGAGCGCCTGTGGGCGGCGAAGCAGGCCCAAGGCGAATGCCCCCACCGTGTTGATGCCCAGGGTGATGACGAGAGTGCTGGTGGACGAAGCATCTGCTCCGAACCATTCGCTCAGACCTACTCGAGCCAGTGCACCTAGTGCTCCACCGATAGCGATGGCCAGTGCGGTGAGCAGGCCCGTGGGTGCTGTCGCCTGGCCGGAGTCTCGACGCGGGCTGGAAGGCTCACCGTCTGGTGTGGCTCCTATGGAAAGTCCGGACACGTGTAGAAGGGTACTGTCTCCGATTTAGACTGACGAGTGTGACAAAGGATCCGTCAAGAGAGGTGTCAAGAGACACAGCAGCGGGAGCCCGCGGTGGTTCACGCTCAGGACGAACCGTCGGAGCTTCCCCCTCGGTGTTTCGCCGGCTGGGGCGTGTCGTGCTGTGGGGGATCGCCGGTTTGTTAGTGCTCGCCCTCGCCTTCGGTGTGTATGTGGCGTGGCCAATCCTCTTTCCCGGTGCCATTGGTGTATCAGGGCAACAGCCGGTCAGTGGCTATCCCACAAGTGTGGTCGCCACTGGTGAAGACGGGCGCACCCGCACCCTTTCGGTCACCGCAGAGGATGGTTCGGAAATTGACCTGTCCATGCTTCGCCCGGGTGATCGTGTGGTGGTGACTGGTGCGGGGTTTAACCCGCAGCGAGGCGTTTATGTCGCGGTGTGCCGCATTCCTGATGCCCCCACGAGCCGGCCAGGGCCGTGCCTTGGCGGGGTACCGAGTGCTGATGCGGCGGACGCTGACACTGATGTCGATGGTGAACGGGTGGCCCAGTGGGCTCCAGCGAACTGGATTAATGATGACTGGGCGTGGAAACTTTTTGGTGCCCGCGGGTTTGATGACCGCGAGTTGGGCACCTTCACTGCCTACATCGATATCCCTGCGGCGGCCGATGAGTATGTGGACTGCACCCGCGAAGACTGTGGACTTTTCACCCGAAACGACCACACCGCGTTAGATAACAGGATGCAGGACCTTTATTTGCCGGTGTCTTTCACCGAGTAGGGCGGGACCCGAAGCGCGGGGATGGTGCGGTGGACGAGCGGCCCGATACTGAAGGCAAAGACGATGGTTCCGAGCCCAAAGTTGCCGCCAAGTGCCCAACCAATCAGCAACACCGTCACTTCGATACTGGTGCGGACAATCCAGATGGGCCAACCGAAGCGTTTATTGGCTCCCGTCATGAGCCCATCTCTTGGTCCTGACCCAAAACCGGCACCGATATAAAGGCCACTGGCGATCGCGAGCATCAATACTCCGGTGAGAAACACCAACCACCGCTGAACGAGCGTGTCCGGTGTGTCGATATACAACAGGCCAATTTCCATGAACGGCCCCACCAGAAGGGCGTTCAACACGGTGCCGAAGCCAGGCCGCTGTCGAAGGGGAATCCACAACAGCAACACCACCAGACCCAAAATGACCACCCACCAGCCGATGCCAATACCGGTGGTAAGCATTAACCCCTCGGCGAGTACTGTCCACGGGTCGACACCTACTTGGGCGCGAAGCATCATCGCGGCGGCAAAACCAAAAAAGAACAGTCCGATTAAGAGTCGGACCATTCTGTGGGTCAGGTGGAACACCCTGGCGGCCTTTTGGGCAAAGTTATTGGGCAAGGAGCATGCTCGCAATCAGAGCGAGAGCCAAGCCCACCCATTGGACGGGTTGGATACGCTCACGCAACACCACGGCGGCCAACAAGATGGTGCCCGCCGGGTAGAGGGCAGTCAACACGGCGACGATTGTCATGTCGCCCAATCGGAAGCCGGTAAGAATCAAAATGTTTGCTGTGGCGTCGAGCACACCGCCAATGACGACGAGGGTCCACAGTTTTTTCCACGACATCACCCACTGGGTGTCGGGCTTAATCAGACTGGCAAAACCTTTTCGGCTCACCAGCACCAGAAGCAACACCACGACCAAAGTGGTTTGGATGCCTCGGTTTGCGACCAAGGGGGTAATGCCCGAATCGGCCGGGGCGATATCAATGAAAATATAAAACAGTCCGATGAGCAGTCCAGATCCAACAGCCATCAGCAACGCGGTGGGTGTGGGTCGAACCGCCCGCTCGTCCGGAATAAATCCGACCAAGACTGCCGCAACCAACGCGAGCGCTAACGCGGGGTAGACAAAACCAGAAAGTGCCTCACCGGTGAGTGCGCCCCAAGTCATCGGAACGAGCGCGGACAGAACCGCTGTTGTGGGTGAAAGTACGCTCATGGGCCCACGCGCCAAACAGGCGTAGAGCAACCCGATCGCACCGAGGCCCGCAAGGCCAGACAGCCCGCCCCACAATAAAGACTGTGCACTCCACTGATCGGCGGAGAGTAGTGAGACGCTCACGAGGACAATTAAGCCCACTATGGCGACGACACCGGTGACAGCTAACGCATGGAGTCTCTTTGTACCCATACCGCCCGCGAAATCGGCAGCCCCGAAAGAAAGTGCGGCGAAAAGACCGATGAGGACAGTCAGCATTTCCGAACCAGCATGACTGTAACTCTATGTCGTGTTCAGCCCGTAAGGCCTACGCTGGAGGTGCTCTCGCCGGGACCCCAATACCCCAAGGAGGAGAAATGGCAGCGGTATACGGTGACATCACCGAAGCATTCGGTCAGACTCCCCTGGTGCGACTCAATCGAGTTCCGGGTGACACCCAAGCGACCGTGCTCGCCAAACTCGAGTTCTATAACCCTTCAGCGAGCGTGAAAGATCGCTTAGCAATCTCAGTGGTTAATGCTGCTGAAGCGTCTGGTGAGCTTCGCCCCGGCGGGACCATTGTGGAGGCAACCAGTGGTAACACCGGTATCGCGTTGGCCATGGTGGCCGCCGCGAGAGGTTACAAGGCGATTCTTGCGATGCCCGAGACGATGAGTACTGAGAGGCGCATGCTGCTTCGCGCTTACGGCGCCGAATTGGTCCTCACTCCGGGCTCTGAGGGCATGTCGGGGGCGCTCACGGTAGCGGAAAAGATTGTCGCGGACACACCCGGTGCGGTGTTAGCCAAACAGTTTGCCAATCCAGCAAACCCCGAAATTCACCGCAAAACGACGGCAGAAGAAATTTGGCGTGACACCGACGGCAGTGTTGATGTGTTTGTTGCCGGTGTGGGCACCGGGGGCACCTTGACCGGGACGGGCCAAGCGTTGAAAGAAAAGAAACCGTCTGTGCGGGTAGTGGGTGTTGAACCCGCCGAATCGCCCCTGCTCAACGGCGGTGAGCCCGGCCCACACAAAATTCAAGGAATTGGTGCGAACTTTATTCCCGAGATTTTGGATCGGGACCTCGCGGATGAGGTCATTGATGTCTCCAGTGAACAGGCCATGGTGATGGGCCGGAGGTTGGCGGCTGAAGAGGGAATCTTGGGGGGTATTTCGTCTGGTGCCACCGCCCACGCTGCGGTCGAACTGGCGAATCGTCCCGAATTTCAGGGAGCTACCATTGTGGTGATTTTCGCCAGTTACGGTGAGCGCTACCTGTCAACCCCGCTGTTTGAAGGACTCGGCGACTAGTTGATGTCCCCTCGCACTCGCCTCGGTGACGATATCCAGGCCACGCTGGCGCGCGACCCTGCCGCGAGGGGTGCCCTCGAAGTGTTTCTCACATCTCCGGGGGTTCGTGCGCTGTTTTGGCATCGCATCTCGCATCGACTGTGGCATTCGGGGTGGATGCTCCTTGCCCGAATGATCGCTGCGCACTCAAGGCGGCGCACGGGTATTGAAATACATCCGTGCGCAACCATCGGGCGTCGTTTAGTGATCGACCACGGTATGGGTGTGGTGATTGGTGAAACGGCCGAAATTGGGGATGACTGTCTGATTTATCACGGGGTGACGTTGGGGGGTAAAAAACCGGGGGACCGCAACCACATTCCGGGTAGGCGCCACCCCAAGGTGGGCTCGAACGTGACGATTGGTGCAGGAGCCCTTTTATTGGGCGATATTGTCGTGGGTGACGATGCGCGGATTGGTGCGCAATCTGTGGTCACCATTGATGTTCCTCCCGGTGCGTTGGCGCTGGGGGTGCCAGCGACAATTCGAGAAGGGCAGGCCTAGCGGATGTTGAAACTCGCGTCGAGGGCCTTCCTCACCCCCCTTGTGCGGTTGTTGTTCCGAGCCAAGGTCGAAGGTAAGAAGAACGTGCCCATGCAGGGCCCGGTGATTTTGGCCAGCAACCACCTGTCGTTTATCGACAGTGTGGTGATTACTCTTCTCGCGCCACGAACGGTGTCGTTTTTGGCCAAAGACTCTTACTTCAACGGCACTGGTCTCAAAGGGTTTGCCTCGAGAGCGTTCTTTCGCTCCATTGGAGCGATTCCGGTCACCCGCGGTGTGGGGCAGGCCGCCCAAGATGCCCTGGATGCGGGCTTAGAGCTACTCGAAGAGGACAAAGCGTTTGCGATTTATCCAGAGGGTACTCGCTCCCTGGATGGCCGGTTGTATCGGGGTCGAACGGGTGTGGCGTGGTTGGCATTGAAATCGGGTGCACCGGTGGTCCCGGTAGGAATTGACGGCACCGACAAAGTGCAACCCCCCGGTTCGAAGGGCATTTCGTTTGCGCGAATCAGAATCCGTTTTGGTGAACCGTTAGACCTCACGACCTATGGCAAAGCGGAGTCGGGCAAAGCCCGACGCCACGGAACCGATGCGGTGATGGCCGCCATTGCAGATCTCACCGGTCAAGAAGTGGTTCCCCACTACAACGAACCGCCTCCCAAGGGTCTTGTGGAGACGGTTCGTAGGCGGTTCTTCGAGCGCTTCAGGCTCTAAAGACCGATCACATTAAGGCCTAGGCCTGGTCGGCGTTTTGTTTCGCTTCTGCTTCGGCAAGTTGTTTGCGCACATCGTCCATGTCGAGGTCTTTCACCGCGGTGATGACCTCTTCGAGGGCGGGTCCGGGCAGTGCGCCGGGCTGGCTGAAGACCAGGATTCCGTCACGGAATGCCATCAGCGTGGGGATGGAGCGGATGTTGGCGGCACCGGCCAGTTGCTGTTCCGCTTCGGTGTCGACCTTGCCGAATCGGACGTCGGTGTGTTGATTACTCGCTTCCTCATAGACGGGAGCGAACGCTTTGCAGGGGCCACACCATTCGGCCCAAAAATCGACCAGGGTGATTCCGTCTTTGGTGACGGTGTCTTCAAAGTCTGCGGCGGTCAGTTCAATCGTTGGCATTACTGTCCTTTCGTCGCCACCAAGTATACCCCTTGGGGTATAGCCGTCAACGGGCTGTGCCTCGCTCGTAGCGAACAGTGACCATGCGTAGCATGGGGCAACCCCAAGAAAGCAGGTGGCGTGTGTGGAGCGTTGACAAAGTGGTGACCGGTGGTCTCATTTGGACAATGAATCCCGCTCAGCCGGAAGCTCACTGGATGGCGCTTCACCAAGGCCGGGTCGTGGCTGTGGGTACCCGCGACGAGGAAGCACCCCAGGCCCGAGTGGTCGAGGATGTTTCTGGGCAGACCGTCTTACCCGGTTTTCACGACGCCCACTGCCACACCATGTGGTTTGGGCTGTCCCTCGGTGAAGTCGATGCGAAAGCCCACTCGAACCTCGATGCTCTCTATGGCGCGCTCGCGGAGCGGGCGCGCCAGACGCCTGCTGGTGGTTGGGTGTTAGCGACTGGGTACAACCAGGAAGCCTTCGGGGGTGAGTATCCCGACATTCGCGCGTTGGATCGGGTGTTACCCGACCACCCGCTCTTTATGCGACACACGTCCGGGCACTCCTGCATTGTGAACACCAAAGCGCTGGAGGCGTCGGGCATTAGCGGCGCCCAGTTATCGGAGGTCGACCTAGCCGGCGGGGCGATTGTGTTGGACGAGCACGGGAAGCCAACGGGGGTGCTGGAAGAGCGCGCCCAGTCGGTTATTCAGCAATTGTTGTTGCCGAAATCGATGGATGACATGGTGCAGGCATTGGCCAGAGCGAGTGCGCGCTATTCCCAAGAGGGTCTCACCAGTTTCACCGAAACGGGTATCGCCGGAGGCTGGATCGGCCACAGCCCCAGGGAGTTTGCGGCCTATCAACTGGCCAAGCAGCAGGGCGTGCTGGCTCAAAGGGCGCAACTCATGGTTGTCTCCGACGTCTTCCACGACGTGGAGGGTCACCCCAATGACCCAAATGTGTTGTCCCTAGATGCCGGCATTCGCACAGGCCTGGGTGATGACCACCTCTCTATTGGCCCGGTGAAAATCTTCCTTGACGGTTCCATGTTGGCGTGGACGGGTGCCGTGTCTGAGCCTTTTTCTGCGGGACCACCGGACAACTACGGATATTTCCAAGCCGAAGAGGAAGCCCTCCGCGAGACGATGCTCCGCGCCGCAGCGGCGGGGTGGGCGGTTGCCGCCCACGCCATAGGCGACCGCGCGGTGGCACTCGCTCTGGATACTTTTGAGAAAGCACTGTCTCGCTTTGGTGCACCAGTGGTGCCCCACAGAATCGAACACGGCGGGGTAGTCACCGATCAGCAAGTGGTGCAGGCGGCACGACTCGGTGTGGCGATAGTGACCCAACCGGGTTTCATGCCGGAGCTCGGGGTGCAAATGCGGGCGGCAATGGGTCCACACCGTGAGGGGTTGATTCACCGCCACCGGTCCTTGCTGGATGCCGGCGCGATGGCGACGGGCAGTTCTGATCGCCCAGTCGCTACAGGTGTTCCGTTGGAGATTATTCAGTCGATGGTGCAACGCATCGATGCAGAAGGTGTGGTCGTCGGTGAACACGAGCGGGTGAGTGTGGAACAGGCGCTCTGGAGTTACACCGTCGGCTCAGCACAAGCCACAGGTTCTGCCGATTTCAAGGGCATGCTGGCGCGCGGGATGCTGGCTGATTACGTGGTCCTCGCGAAAGACCCACTCGCGACAGCGGTGGAAGAGTTATCTGCCATTTCCATTTCGGGGACCGTGGTGGGTGGCCAGCGAGTTTTTGGTGAACACGGCTAAGGGTTTTCGGCGTAACGTGGGGCGTTGTGAAACCAGTCAGCGCGTGGAGCCTTGTCGCTCTTCAGTTTTTCTTTATTGCCGCCCTCGTGGTGTTACCCCAGGGTGGTCTGTGGCCTGGCGGAACACTGGTCACCGTCCTGGGCGGTGTCTTGGTGAGTGTCGGCGTCGCGATTGGGCTCGCAGCCGTTCTTCGTTTGGGTAGGACGCTCACTCCTAGCCCGATTCCTCGCGAAGATGGCCATTTGGAGACCACTGGGGTGTATGCCTGGGCACGGCACCCGATTTATACGGCACTGTTGACGCTGTCTTTGGGTCTGGTGGTGTGGGGGGCGTCCACCGGGCATGTGGTGGTTTTCGTGTTTCTCAGTATGCTTTTAGGGTTGAAAGCGCGAGCTGAAGAGAAAATGCTTTTCACGAAATATGAGGCCTATGCGGAATATGCCGCCCGGGTGGGACGGTTTTTTCCGGGGATTGGCCTGTTGAAAAAGTAGTGAGATAGGCAGATCTCGAAATCGGGTGTCAGAGACAGTCAAGTTTGGTAAAGGTGGGGCCATGGCACGCAGAAGACTGAGTGACACCTCTCACCCCGACACCACACTAGATGATGAGTATTGGCTGCGTTTTGGTGAACTCCCGCAGCCGTCAATGCGCGACAAAATCATTTTCTTGACCTCAGAGGAAGGGGCCACCGTCGGTCCGGCGGTGTTCAACGTCGCGAGTGTGTGTGATCGACTGGGCGTCACCCATCCGATGGTGAACCACTATTTCGGGGGTCGGGATAGTTTGCTGGCCGAGACCGCGTTTGTTGTTTACCAGCGCTATATCGACAGCCTGTGGAAGGCGGTGCGCCTGGCGCCCGCCGACCCGAGAGCGCGGCTTCGTGCCTGGATGGTGCAACAGATTGAAGGGACCGCTGATCTTGGTGGGTGGGGTGGCATTTTGAACTACCCGTCAAGCTCAATGCACATCAGCGGGTTGCTCGAAGAGCGCTACGGAGGGGACATGCGGCGTCTGTTTGAAACCAACATCATTCGATTGGGTGTGTTGATTGAAGACTCGCGCAACAACGTAAACACCGCGCTCGACCAGATTGATGTCAGTGCCTTGCGGGCACAGTTCTTGGCTGACCCGCAGACTATGTCCAGAGCAGCCACCATGGCGTGGTCCACTTTGGGTGTGGCGGTGTGGAACGCGGGTCAACATCTGGCCTCCGCAGGAGTCACAGAGCTTCAAGCCAACAAGGAAGCCCTCATTGAGGGGCACATCGAACGAATGATTGCCACTATCTTAATTTGATTTAGTTAATGGTAATCTGGGGCTGTGCTCGTCGCCGTCATCGATTTTGGTGTTGCCGTACCCGTCGCGGCGGGGCTTTTTATTGGCGCACTAATTCTCGCCACACTGGCTGCTGCTGTCCACCGAAGAGAAAACCCACCGAGCGAAAATATTCGCCGGCGCGGCGAAGCCTCCCGTGTGACTGAGCGAGACAGTGAAGTTCGTTAACCCCATCTGCTAGCGTTACGACGTCGCTGTCCATGGCGCACCGCACTGAGGCGGTGCTAGCGAAGGCTGGGAGAACAAGATGATTGTCGGTGTTCCCACCGAATCCATTAGCGGTGAAAACCGCGTGGCACAAACCCCTGAGACGGTGAAACAACTCGTCGACATGGGGCTGAAAGTCCAAGTCCACAAAGGTGCAGGAGTCGCGGCGGGGTATCCCGACAAGGACTACCAAGACGCCGGTGCCAGCATCGTGGCCACCCTCAACCTCGAAAAAGTCGACGTGCTCACCCACGTACGTCCTCTGTCGACCACTGTGGTGAACAAGCTGCCGGCAGGAACCATCACCGTCGGCCTCGGTTCACCGGCCTCTGAGGGCCCCGTCGTGAAAGCACTTGCTAAAAAGAAGGTGACGTCTTTTGCGCTCGAATTAGTGCCCCGTATCTCCCGCGCCCAATCGATGGACGCCCTCACCTCACAAGCCCTTGTTGCCGGATATCGCTGCGTGTTGGAGGCAGCGATGCGCTTCCCCAGGTTCTTCCCCCTCTACATGACCGCTGCCGGCACGGTGCCGCCGGCCAACGTGTTGGTACTCGGAGCGGGAGTGGCTGGCCTTCAAGCCATCGCCACGGCGAAACGCCTGGGCGCAAAAGTTCAGGCGTATGACGTCCGGGCTGCCAGCGCCGATGAGGTGCGCTCGATGGGTGGACAGTTCATCGAACTGGACTTGGACGCCCAAGCCGATGGCCAAGGTGGTTACGCCAAAGAACTCTCCAGTGATCGCCAAGCGCGACAGCAAGAGCTGCTCACTCCCTATGTCACCCAAGCAGACGTGATTATCACGACGGCTGCCATTCCTGGCCGACCGGCACCCCGCCTGATTACCAAAAAAATGATGGCTGACATGAAACCAGGATCAGTACTCATCGACCTCGCAGCAGAAACCGGCGGAAACGTCGAAGGCTCTGTTGCCGGTGTGGACACCCCGGTGAAAGTCCAAGGCGGCAAAGGTCACGCCACCCTGGTGGGCATGAAAGACGTACCCTCCGCGATGGCCTATGACGCCTCCAGGCTTTACGCGAAAAACATCGCCAACCTTCTTGCCCTGATGAACGTGGATGGCACGATCCAGCCCGACTTCGAAGACGAAGTCGTCGCGGGAGCATGCCTCACCCATGAGGGCGAGATTCGACACGAACCCACCCGTGAGGCGTTGGCCTCACCGAAGAAGGGGGCTTAGGCCATGGACGCCATTACCCTGTTGACCTTCTTTGTGCTGTCGGTGTTTGTCGGCTTCGAGGTCATCTCGAAAGTCTCCAGCACCCTGCACACCCCACTGATGTCGGGGGCAAACGCCATCCACGGAATCATTTTGGTTGGCGCCATCCTGGTCGCCGGCCAAGCAGAAAGTGCTTTCATCCTCGCGGTGGCACTGCTCGCAGTGCTGATGGCGACGGTAAACCTCGTCGGAGGTTTCGTTGTCACCGACCGCATGTTGGAAATGTTCTCGGGTAAGAAAAAACCCAACCCAACCACTGAAGGGGCCGCCAAGTGAACGTTCTTAGCCCCACTATTACCGCGCTCGCCTACCTTGTCGCTGCGGTCTTATTCATTCTCGCCCTGAAGGGGCTTAGCTCACCGAAGTCCGCGAGGCGCGGCAACCTGCTCGGTGCACTCGGTGCACTGATCGGTGTGGTCACCGTGTTCTTGTCCCACGAGTTGGAAAACATTGGCTGGATTCTGGGCGTGATTGCGGTGGGTGCGGTGCTCTCGGTGCCCGCCTCCCGCATGGTGCAGATGACCCAAATGCCGCAGCTCGTCGCACTGTTCAACGGTGTCGGTGGTGGCGCAGCTGCCGTCGTGGCCCTGCTGGAGCTCCAACACGCTGACACTTTGGGCTTCCTCATCGCGGTGGCGTTCACGGTGTTTGTCGGAAGCGTGTCCTTCTCCGGCTCTGTCATCACCTTCCTCAAACTCCAAGAGCTGATGACGACCAGGCCGGTGACTTTCCCCGGACAGCAGTTCGTGATGATCGCGTTGGTCGCAGTGGTCGGCGTCGGGTCATACTTCGTGATTGCCGATGCCAGTTACACCTGGGCGATTGCTCTGATGGCACTGGGTCTTCTCGGCGGCGTCCTCGTGGTGCTGCCAGTGGGTGGCGCCGATGTGCCCATTGTGATTTCACTGCTGAACGCCTTGACCGGTTTGGCTGTTGCGGCATCTGGTCTGGTGCTCGGCAACACCCTGCTGTTGGTCGGTGGAACCCTGGTCGGTGCCAGTGGAACAATCCTCACCCGCGAAATGGCCCAAGCCATGGGACGCAGTGTCTCCAACACCATCTTCGGTGCCTTCAAGGGCGGATCAACTGCCGGTTCGACCGAAGCGTCTGACCGGCCGGTGCGCTCCAGCTCCGCTGAAGACATCGCCATTTTGTTGGGCTACGCCAACCGGGTCATCATCGTTCCCGGTTACGGTCTCGCTGTTGCCCAAGCACAACACACGATTTCCGAGCTGCAACAGGCCCTCGAAGCCAAAGGCATCGACGTGGTCTACGCCATGCACCCTGTGGCGGGACGTATGCCCGGACACATGAACGTGCTGTTGGCCGAAGCGAGTGTGCCCTACGAGCTGCTGGTGGAAATGGACCAGGTGAACCCGCAGTTCAAGAACGCCGATGTGGCGCTCGTGGTGGGGGCAAACGACGTGGTGAACCCGGCAGCCAAGACGACACCCGGTTCCCCCATCTACGGCATGCCAATTTTGGATGTGGGAGAGGCGCAGCAGGTCGTGTTCCTGAAGCGCTCCATGCGCCCAGGATTCGCCGGCATCGAAAACGAATTGCTCTTCGAGCAAAACACCACACTGCTCTTTGGTGATGCGAAAGATTCGCTCACCAAAGTCCTCGGTGCGGTGAAATCGCTCTAGGACGATTCCCTCATTGCCGTGACGACACAGGCTGACCAACGCGCTCACCAGCCCGCGAGACGCGTGCTGGTGACCGGAGCGAGCTCCGGTATTGGTGCGGCGACCGCCACGCTGTTGGCCGAGCGGGGTTGGTATGTGCTGGCGGTTGCGAGGCGAAAAGACAAACTCGATGAGTTGGCCACCCACCCCCAGATCGACTCCTATGTCTGCGATATCACTCACGATGATGAGGTGGCGGCCCTAGCGTCTTGGGTGGAGCAGGGCGGCGGCCTGGACGTGTTGATTAACAACGCTGGTGGGGCCATCGGGATGGATTCTGTTGAAGGCGGGTCCATCGACGAGTGGCGCTGGATGTATGAAATCAACGTGCTGGGGACAAAGCGGATGATTTCCACCTTCCTGCCGATGCTGCGTAAAGCCGCGGACAGCAGTGGTGGTGCCGATATTCTCACCGTCACCTCAACCGCAGGGTTCACCCCCTATGAGGGGGGTGGGGGTTACAACGCCGCAAAATACGCCGCCCACGCGATGATGCAGGTGTTGCGTCTGGAATTAAACGGCGAACCCATTCGAGTAATCGATATTGCACCGGGCATGGTGAAGACCGACGAATTTGCCCTCAACCGTTTTCGAGGCGACAGTGCCCGTTCGCAGTCGGTCTATGCCAATGTGGATCGGCCGCTGCTTGCTGAAGATGTGGCGCTCACGATTGCTTCCGCCCTGGAATTGCCCGCGCACGTGAACCTCGACTTGGTCACCGTGAAACCTGTGGCCCAATCAGCGCAACATAAGACGCATCGCGGTCCACTGAGGACTAAACCTTCAGACGCGTAGCCTCTCAACGAGCCAACGTGGTGTGGTCCAATGGCTGTGACGTCGGCGCTTACGCGCCTATGAGGGCCACCATCAGATGGGCGGTGTTACGCGGTGTGAGCGAGGGGTCGCTCCATCTGGGGGGAACAGGCGAGGAGGAAGTGTCTGGCTGCTAATACCCGTCTGTTTCCGTCACCTCCGGGGAAGTGAATCTCAAGTTGATCGAATGTGCGGCCGATGAGTGCTTCCACTGATCGCACTTGGGTACCCCGAAGCGCCGCAATTTCTTTATTCGAGTGACCCTCGGCGATTAGCCGCAACACATCAATTTGTTGGCTGGAGAGGTGTTCCCAGCCTGCTGCGTACTCCCGATCGTGTCGAGGGACATCGGCTCGCCCTCGAAGTACTCCATCCAGTGCCGACACAATTTCTTCGGTTCCCGATAGGGACGATTTGTGCAGGAACGCCGCACCTCTTGGAAGGTCGCCGCGTTCAGGGTCAATGATTTTTGGGTGTCTCACGCCGGTGAGGAACACCAAGCCGATTCCCGGAGAGAGTTCAAGCATTGCTTCGGCGAACTCCACACCGCTCTCACAAGAGTTGATGTTGAGCTCCAGTAGAACGGCATCAGGGTCATGTTGACTGATGCCCCGCCAGGCCTCTTCCGGGGTGCCAGCACCGTAGGCGTCAAAGTCGGCGTGTTTCAAGCTACACACCACGAGGTCCCGGAAAAGGGGTTGAGGGTCGAAGACGAGCACGCGTCGTTGGACCAGTGGGTCACCCACCGACATCCCGAACAAAAAGTTTTCCACGATACACCCTTCCCTACTAACTATAGTGAGTTTAGTTAGTGGTCTGCCAGGAAAAGGCCATAAATAATCCGTTTTGTGCCCGGGATTGGGCCTTAAGGGGAGGGGGCTAGAGTGAAGGGGTGCTTCGCCGCCTCGTGGAAATTTCTCGGCCCGTTCTGTGGGTCAACACGATTGGCACCACGGTCATTGCGATGTGGTTGTCGGGTTACCTCTGGACCTGGGACATTCTTCCCATCCTCATCTGGGTGACTTTTCCGTTCAACCTGCTGATTTACGGCATCAACGATATTTTCGATCGAGAAACCGACGACCCCAACGCCCGGAAGGGTGGTTACGGCGGAGCGAAGATTGTCGACGGGGAAGTCCGAGCCATCGCCTGGGGAGTGGCGCTGACGAACATCCCCTTCCTTGTCTACTTTGTGGTGACCTTGCCGTGGCCGGCTTGGGCGTGGATGCTCGCCTATGCGTTTTCTTTCTGGCAGTACTCTTCAACCCCGCTGCGCTTTAAAGGTCGTCCGGTGTGGGATTCGATATCTAACACCGATTACGCCTACCCACTGGTCTTTGTCCCCTTCGCACTCGGCGAGCAGCCTGTCTGGGCGGCTGCCATTGGCCTGATGGCGTGGAGTATGGCCAAGCACGTCTACGACGCCATCCAAGACATCGACGAAGACGCTGATGCCGGGATCAGGACCACCGCTGTGGCGTTTGGCACCAAAGGTGCACTGATCTGGTCGGCCGTGTTCTGGGTAATCTCCACCGTATTTTTCGCCCTCGTGAACTGGCCGGTGGCGATTGTGAACGCGCTGATTGCCGGATGGTTGGTCATTGCCCTGTGGCGAGAGCCCACCACCCCTAAAGCGCGGGACCTTTACCGATTCTCTGTGGCTTTCCCCTACGTGGCAGGCGCTGTCGCCGGATTCCAGCTGGTTGTCGGCCTTGTTGTGGGAAGCTACCCCGCATGAGTCGTCGCGTCATCATCATCGGCGCGGGCCTCGGAGGCCTAGCCACCAGCGCATTGCTTGCCAAGGCAGGCTTTGACGTCACCGTGTTGGAAAAAAATGACTGGGTGGGTGGCAAATCCCGCCGAATCAGTGTCTCCGGCCAGCGCATCGATACTGGCCCGTCGCTCGTGACCTTCCCCCAAGTGTTGGAGCGCTTCTTTGACCGCTACGACTCGCTCGGTCCCGGGGTACCCGCCAGAGAAATCGCCGCCTTGAATTTAGAGCGGCTTCCCGAAGTGGGTCGCTATTTCTACCGAGGGCACGTCACCGATATTCCTGTGGCCCCCAATCACCCGTGGGCAGAAGCCTGGGCAGCATTCCAATCCGAACACGCGACGCTGGGCCCGGCGATTACCGACCTGCTCACGACCGATCCGCTCGGAGCGGGAGTGATGGCACCAGCGGGCAAACTCGTCTCCTCCTACGGCAGGCACCTAAGCACAAAGGCCTACCTGGATCATCGCTTGGACCTCCCCGAGCCACTGCGCGACATCATCGCCATCCACACTCTCAATGCGGGTGTGGCTCCCGAACAGACCCTCGCCCTCTACGCCACTATGCCGGCAGTGATGGCCGATGAGGGCGTCTTCGTTCCCACGGGAGGTGTCTGGGAAATTGCGAACTCCCTTCACCGCCTAGCTGAAGCTGCTGGAGCACAGTTTCGACTCTCCGAAGGCGCTACTGCGGTCTCAAAAAAGTCGGTGACTACAGAACAAGGACACTACGAAGCCGACTTCGTCGTCAGTGCCTTGGACGCGGGAGTGTTGGAGCGGCTGATGGGCCACCCCCGACCTGACCCAAAGAACCTGTCCTGCTCTGGGGTCGCCGTCTTTGCTGCACTTAAAGAAGACCTACCCGATGACACGGTCACCCATTCGGTGGTGTTGCCCGATGAGCCTGATGAGCTTTTTGACAGCGTTCTGAACAGACGCATCCCACAACAAACGATGGCGTTTGTGAACTATTACAAAACCGGCCACATTTACCCGAACGACAAAGCCACAGCAGCATTCCTGCTGACCGCCCCGGCTAATGGCGAAAGCGCGGGAGTGGCCGATGACTGGGTGTCGAGCGAACTGCAGCGCTCGCTCGATGTGATGGGCATTGATGCCAAATGGTCCGACATCGTCGAGGACTACACCACCTTGCACCCGGAGTATTTTGAAAGCTTTGGCGCAGTTGGCGGCGCCTTGTATGGGGCGGGACGCCCCTGGTGGCAATCGGGTCCCTTCCACAGCCCCGGCTACCACTCCCTTCGACACCGTTGGTTGTGGCGGGTCGGAGCAAGTGTTCACCCTGGAGGCGGAATCCCCGCAGTGCTCGGTGGATCACTGATTGCGGGCAACCGAATGGTTTCCCACTACAGCTAAAGAGGCCCGCTCGTCTTTTCGTCCATGAAGGGGCTGTGTGCGGACCGCCGACTTACTGGGTCGGGGTCATCGATGCTCAATGGATGACGAAAAGTCGCGCCTGGCGCCGACAAAGAAAAGCCCCTCTCGCTCGATGTCGGATAGGACCGGTTCGAGATCTTTTGCTCCCGTGAGGGACTTTTCGGGGATTACCAGCGCCTGCACGTCGTTTCCCGTCCAACGTGACGCTTCGGCGCAAAGCACATCAACCTGTTCGGAGAAGGTGTCGTCGTCGGCGTTGATTGGCTCAACGATGAAGAGGTCAATGTCGCTTTCTGGGGTCATTTCGCCTCTCGCTGCTGAGCCAAATAGCGCAGCGAACACAGGGGGGCTATCCCACGAGGCGCAACGCTGGACAAGTCGATCAAGGAAGCATTCCTGGGCCTCGGCGATTTCCACTACTGCCGATGCGAGGAGATGGTCACGATTGAGGGAAAACACCCGCGATCTGCCAAAAACCTTTTCGAGGAGTAGGCCGTGCTGGACCAAGCGAGTGAGGGTCTTGCGAATGCCCTCGTCGGAGCGCTCGGGCAGAAGAGCGTGAATCTGAGGAACCGAAAGCCAGTCGGTGGCGCGTGCTACTCGGGCGAGGACGTCCCCGTCGAGGCTCGGGGTCACACTGAGAAACGGTTTTTTAAGAATCATGACGCTACCAATAATACTTGGTATTGACCAAAAATAATTGGTTAAGGGATTAGTTCTAAGAGGGCTTGGGCGGAGTGTGTTGGGGATGGCCATGCGGGGACAGTAAATCCCACCACCGACAAGTGGAGGAAGTGGTGATTTCGACCGCTCTTGATCGGGTGATTACTGCCGTGTTGATAATCACGACGCCCCCACCGAAACACGTCTTCTACTTCTTCGTACCTACTCGGAGGTGGTCTGTATTGAGAACGAATAGTAGGATTGAGTCATACTCACCGAGAGGGCCGATTATGCGCACCACGAAGCAGCTCAGCATCACGCTCCCTAACAACATGGCTGAGGCGTTGAAGGAGCGCGTCGCCTCTGGCGCCTATGCGAGCGAAAGCGAAGTTATCCGCGACGGACTCCGTGCGCTGTTCTCACAAGAAGAGGCTGTCGAGCGGTGGCTGCGAACCGAGGTGGTGAACTCGGTTGAGGCGATGCGAGCCGACCCGGCTCGGGCACTCAGTGCCGAAGACATGCGCGCCTACCTTTCAGGCCTGAGAGCTAAATATGACGCTGAAAATGACTCGTGACGTATCGGGTCACCTACTCTCCTGAAGCTCAGCAGCAACTGACCGATATCTTCCTTTGGGTCGCGAATCAGAGATCATCCGAAGCAGCGGAACGCTTCGTGCTATCGGTCTATGACTTCTGCGACAGCTTGAGTACTTTTCCTCATCGGGGCATCGCGCGAGACGATCTTTACCCTGAAATGAGAACCTTGGGTTTCAGGCGACGGGTAATGATCGCGTTCATCATCAGTGAGCGGGAGGTCAAGATTTATGGCGTCTATTACGGCGGTCGGGATCACGAAGGCCTCATCAAAAACACACTTCCGGATGGCGGTTCCTAGAACTCGGATCAAGGCAGAATCGCTCTGTATTGGCGGGACTTGTCTCTGGCGAAAGTAACCCCGAAAGAGCGTCTGGTTACCCGTGGAGGGAAACAGGCGCTGGACGAAGCTGGATCACGAGTCCGAGAATGAAACAATCCTCGCGGTGTGGGGACTCCGCGAGGGTCCGGTGGCTCCGACCGGCATCGATCCGGTGACCTTTCGATTTTCAGTCGAACGCTCTACCAACTGAGCTACAGAGCCAAGGACACTGATTGTGTGTCCTCACTAAAGAGCCCCGCTGGGGGGCTCTTTAGTTCGCGACCCTGACGGGACTTGAACCCGCGACCTCCGCCGTGACAGGGCGGCACGCTAACCAACTGCGCTACAGGGCCTTGCGATATTAAATTATACGTGACCCCAACGGGATTCGAACCCGTGCTACCGCCGTGAAAGGGCGGCGTCCTAGGCCGCTAAACGATGGGGCCGAGCTGGTTTCAGCGCTCTATGAGTGTAGGTCGACGGGGATGGGAATGCAAACAGGGATATCGACCACTAATCTGGGCCCACGTCAGTAAGGGTGCTATGCCATGGGAAATGCCGTCGATTTTGGCAGTTGGGTTGCAGGGTGGACCGCGCTCGCTTTCGTCGTTTCTTACGGGATTTTTGTCTTGGTGAATGCCCGCGCCAACCATCGCGCCCGGGAGGCGTTGGACTATCGGATCCTTGTGACGGGCTCTAGGGGAAAGTCGGGAACCGTTCGGCTTGTTCACGCAGCGCTATCGGGAGACTTCCGGGTGTATTCGAAAGTCTCCGGTGTCGCCGCACGTGAGCGGCGCGGGGATGGCAGCGAAATCCCCACACCCAGGGCAGGGACCACTTCGGTGTGTGAGCTTCCCCAAGCGATGCGGCGGGCGGCGAAAGATCTGGCAGATGTGGGGGTGTTCGAATGCATGGCGGTCACCCCGAGCCTTATCGAGCTGGTGCAGAAATCTCACATTCGTGCCCACATGGTGGTCATCCCCACTATTCGCCTCGACCACCTAGAAGAGGAGGGGTTGAGCGAATTCGAGATCGGTAAAAGCATTTTCGATTCGATCAACCGCTGTGATGTGGTCATCACCGCAGTGACCCAGCCAGACATTGTGCAGTACTACCGCGAACAGTCTGAGCGACACAGTATTGAACTCATTGAGGTGGACCCACGAGAAGGTGGGGTTGCCATCAGGGGCCACCACCCCACTAACGCTGTGCTCGCGTTGCAGGTTGCCGAGTATTTGGGGCTGGAGCTACGCCACGCCCGCAGCAATATGGAACGGGCAAGCCTCGAGCCCCACGCTCTTGAGGGCTACCAGGTGAGAAGGGCAAACGGTCACACAGTGACCCTCATCGACTTGGGCAGTGCCAATGACCCGGAGTCCTCGTGGGAGGCATTTGCGAGCTTGGAGCGAGAATCGCAGGTGCTTGTGCCCGTGATGGTTAATCGGTGGGAGAGACCCCTACGGGCCATTTCTTTTTTTGCCAGCCTTCGCCAACATTTTGAGGTGGTGGGTGTTGCTGGCGGTTTAGCGCGTTGGATGAACACCCGCCACCACCATCACCTTTACCGCGATTCGGTAGTGCACACCCCCACCACATTTTTTTCACTGACCAGGTCATTGGTGCGGGACCCCGAAAAGCTCGCTCAAGAAATGAGTAACCACTTAGGTCAAGACGTCGAGCAGTTAGCCCTCGTGTTGGTGGAAAACGTCCACGAACCCACCGCAGACATTTTGCGCAACACGTTTAGACGCCGGGGAACTATGGTGCGCCTGGACCAGATGGGCGCCCACGTATGACCGGTGTGGATATCGAAATGGCTCGGGCCATCCTCGTCATCGGCTTGGTCCTCTCCGCGATGCTTTACAACGTGTCGCGGATTGCCAGTGGCGGCATTGTCACCGGCCCCTACCTGGCGCTCATGGTGCTGGGTGAGCAGTGGCTGACAATTGCCGGATGGGTGGTCTTAAGCCTGGTCGGTATTGCCGCCGTGACGTGGGCGGCCAAGACGTGGCCACTGCCGCGAGCATGGTTGTTCGCCATTGCCGTCCTCGTACCAGCCGGCGTGCACGTGTTGTTGATGTGGCTTGCGGGTGCACCCGCACTCAGCAACCTTTCTCCGTACTTGGCAGCCGGACTGTATGTCACCAACGGCCTCACCGCTTACGACGCAAAACGGCAAGGAACGCTGAAGACTTTCACTGCCGCCGCCGGGGTTGGACTCATCACCTACCTGGTGATCCTCCCTCTGGGCTGGGCGCTAGAGGAGGTGCGCGATCGCCCGCCGCTGGTCAGCGCACCGAGCCTTCAAGAGCCGCTATTGGTGTTCGCCACCATTGCGATTGCGCTCGCGGTGCGGGTCGCACTCGGCTGGGGCAGTGCAGGAATTATCGGCGCACTGTTCTTCGTGGACCTACTCAACCCCACGTCGGCGATTGTGGTGGTGGCGATGGCGCTGATCGGTGCCGTCATTTACCGGGCCGTTGCCCGGTATGTGGGGCTGAGCCCCAAACAACGCCTGTACTCGATCATGATCGTCTCCGCGATTGCCTCATGGTTTGGCCTGTTCTGGGCCGACTGGTGGGGGATACCCGGTGCAGAAATTGCCCAACAGTACGCGGTGGAGCCCCTGTTAGTGACCGGGCTAATGGTGAGCGAAACGGTTCGTCGGGGTATCCCTCGAATGCTGGGCGGTGGTGTGCTCGTGGTGGGCCTCACATTTGTGGCCCAGTGGTTACTGGCCGAGCACCCCCGCGGGGGTTTGTTTGTGATTTTGGGACTTGTCGCACTCGTGGTGTGGGCATTTGGTTTCGCAGCCGGCGCGATGCGCAACACGTGGATTCGAGTCCTCCGAGAGTCCGATCACTACGGCCCGGACAATCCGGGCCAAAAAGCCCGGTACCACCCGCGCAGGGTGGCCAGAGTTGACCGCGAGCGGCGACACCACCCGGTTGCTTTTCGGCCGGTGGAACATGTCGCCCTCGCCACATCCGTTGCCTTAGTGGTTGTGTTCTCGGTGGTCGGTTATGTCAGCGGACGGCCCGACCAGGTCGTTACCCAAGACCCGGGGCAACTGCAGGTCAACACGGTCGATGTGTTGGCCCTGCAACAGCTAGTGCCTGAACTGGAGTCAGCCGAGCGGGTGCGCATTGTGGGTTTTCCGCTTAGTCCACGCTTTGGCGAACCCGCCGTATACCCCAGGCCACTCGCGGCCCAAGTGGAAACTTATTTGCGGAAACTCGCCGGTGAGCGCTCATCTGATATTCAATGGCTGGTCACCCCCGATGCCACCACCACGATGAGTTGGGTGTTGACACCAAAAACTGTGGTGGAAGTGTTTGTTGAATAGCTCGCACTCGTGCCTGGCGGAACTGTCGGCCTCCGCGCCACACCCCACTGGCTCCCGGACTCGTGTGGTTGGTGTGACTATCGTGATATTTCGTGCGAAGCCTTCGTGACAGTGTTATTAGCCTGCCGATCATCACATCGGTCGTTGCCGCCTTGGTGCTGAGTGTCACCATTGTCTGGCACGAACAAGCCTTCGCCAAAGAGTATCCCTCCTGGCAGGACGTTTTAGAGGCCCGGGAGAACGAAGAAAAAACCCAAGAAAAAATCGAAGAGCTTCAAGGCCTGATCGAAGAGCTCGCCACCGAATACCAAGCCGCTGAAGAAGAAGCGGCCAGGCTTGGCCAAATTTTCGTTGAAGCCCAACAAGACCTCGACGACGCCATTTACACCCAAGAACAACTCCAAGCAGAAGCAAATGCCGCAGCGGAAACCGCTGAAGAATCCCGCATGCAAGCGGGCCAATTCGTCGCCGAATTGGCCCGGGTGGGCGGTGGTGACCTCCAGGCCACCATTTTTGTGAACGCTGATGAAGCAGACGGCTTACTGCGACGGTTGGGTTACGCCTCCAAAATTGCCGAACAAACCGACGGCATCTACTCCAAAGCGCTCGCGGATCAAAACACCGCCCAATCGTTAACCGACCAAGCCGAGGTCGCTTCCGACATTCGAGAAGAGCTCCAAGTCGAAGCAGAAGCCACCTTCGAAGTGGCCAATGCTGCGGCAATGCGCGCCGCCCAAGCACTCGACGAACAACTAGAAGCCTCCGCCACCCTCGAAGCACAGCTCGCTGTCCTCATCGAGGAGCGAGAAGCCACCGAAGAGGACTACCAGGCGGGTGTGATCGCCAGACAGCTTTCCGAAGTGCGGGGAATGATCGACCCCGGACAAATTTCCGGGGCAGGGTGGGCACGTCCCACCGGGGGTTACATTTCTAGTCACTTTGGAAACCGCATCCACCCCATTTATGGCACCACCCGCTTCCACGCCGGCATCGACCTTGCCCACCCCTGTGGGCAACCGGTCTATGCCGCAAGGGAAGGCACTGTGTCGTATGCCGGATGGTTGGGTACCGGTGGAAACTTCATTCGCCTCAACCACGGCAACGGGGTTACGACCGGCTATATGCACCTCCAGTCGGGCTCAATGTATGTGAACTTTGGTGAACGGGTGCAGACCGGGCAACTCATTGCCCGCGTGGGCACCACCGGTGGGTCCACGGGTTGCCACCTGCACTTTGAAACCAGGCGTGACTGGGACCCGGTGGACCCGTACTACTTCATGGGTGACCGAGGCGTTCGACTCGGTTAATACCGTTAGGGCACCAAGACAGAGCCCGACCTACTGTCGGAACTGCGTGAATACCGGCAACCCCGGTAGGGGTTACTTCGCGTCGTTGTAGGCCTTCACCGATTCTTCGATGATTTTCTCGGCTTCAGCCTTGTCACTCCAGGCCTCAGTCTTGACCCACTTACCGGGTTCGAGGTCTTTGTAGTGTTCGAAAAAGTGCTCGATTTCTTTCTTCGTGTACTCGGGCACATCGTCAATGTCTTGGATGTAATCCCAGCGGGGATCCCCGGAGGGCACACAGAGCACTTTGGCGTCGACACCACCGTCGTCGGTCATGTTGAATACCGCCACCGGGCGGACTTTCAGACCCACACCGGGAAACAACGGATATTCGGTCATCACGAGGACATCGACCGGGTCGCCGTCATCGGCAAGAGTGTGCTCAATAAAGCCGTAGTCAGCGGGGTACACAAATGACGTGTAGAGCACGCGGTCGAGAAACACTCGACCGGTTTCGTGGTCTACTTCGTATTTGTTGCGTGATCCGCGGGGGATTTCAATGACGGCGGGGTAGTCGGCCATGGGAGTGCTCCTTGAGGGGGTCTCGCAAAAACGTGTCAAGTAACCTTACCGGGTGGCACTAGAGCCCCCAGAAGCCCCCCGGCGCCCCCGGCTCACCCCGCCGATGGCTGATGCCAGGCGGGCCATCACCGACTGCCTAGAAGCAGAAGATGCCGCCCGACCGGGCGGCATTGCCCCTGGTTCTTTGTTTCTTATTGCCGTGAGCGGTGGTGCCGATTCCCTGGCACTCGCCTACGCCGCATCGTTTGTCTTTGCCAGAGCGGGACACCGCGTAGAAGCCATCATCATCGACCACCAACTCCAACATGACTCCGCCGAAGTCGCCCTCACGGCCCAAGAGACCCTGAAGACCATGGGTGTCGACGCTCACATCGTGCCGGTGGATATCGGGCCAATGGATATCAGGTCAGGGGACAGCGAGTCAGGTGATGTGATGTCACGCGAGGTTGCCGGCAACGCCGGCAACATCGAATCGCGTGCACGCGATGCCCGCTACGAGGCCTTGTCTGCTGTGGCGGCATCTCGCGGGGCAACGGCCGTGTTACTCGGTCACACCAAAGACGATCAAGCAGAAACCGTTCTTCTTGGTCTGACCCGTGGGTCTGGGCCACAGAGCATCGCTGGGATGCAGAGCGTCTCTGGACTGTGGTGGCGACCGTTTTTGGGACTCTCCCGGGCGGCAACCGAGCAGGTGTGTGTCGATGCGGGGCTCGCCTGGTGGTCTGACCCCCACAACAGTGAGGATCGTTTTGTCAGACCACGCATTAGACACCGCGTGATGCCGGTGTTGGAGCAACAGTTGGGCCCCGGTGTGGCCGATGCCCTAGTGCGCACTGCGGAACTGGTTCGCCAAGACGGTGAAGTGTTGGATCAGATGGCGAACGACGTCTACGAATCGTTGGGAGACCAGGCCAGCGCAGGAATCGTTCCGGTGGGGCTGTGGCAATCGCAGCCGGCGGCCGTGGTGTCCCGGGTGTTGCGCTTGGTGGCAAAGAATGCTGTGGGGTCCCACCTCAGCCACACCCACACGGAAGCGTTGATGCGCCTGGTCACCCACTGGAGGGGGCAAGGCCCAGTCGATATTCCCGGCGGTAGGGTGGTCAGGCAAGGAGATGAGCTGAGGTTTTCACCCCAGTAAGGCCCGCCACCACAGGGAAGAGCACACCGATGGACACTGTTAATGGACACTGCTGACGTTCAGGGCGATTTAGAGGACATTCTGCTCACTCCGGAGCAGATTTCGACGAGGATCGCCGAAATCGCCCGGGAGATCGAATCGGATCTGGAGGGTGAAACCCCGCTGTTGGTGGGGGTGTTGCGTGGTGCGGTAATGGTGATGGCCGATTTGTCGCGCGAGCTTCGACTGCCGCTGGAAATGGATTGGATGGCGGTGTCCAGTTACGGTAACGACCACAAATCCAGCGGTGTGGTGAAAATTTTGAAAGACCTCGACACCGCCATGGAGGGTCGACACGTGTTGATCGTGGAAGACATTGTCGACTCGGGGCTTACCCTCTCCTGGTTGTTAGAAAACTTCCGCTCCCGCGGGGCACAGTCATTGCGGGTCATGACCCTTCTTCGTAAACCAGACGCCATGACGGTCGATGTGCCGTTGGACTATGTGGGCTTTGATATTCCCAACAAATTTGTTGTCGGTTACGGCTTGGACTACGCCAACCGCTATCGAAGCCTCACCTCAGTGGCTGTGTTGAAACCTGAGGTTTACGGCGGCAACCCGCCAGAGTAAAACTCGCCCGAGTAAAACTCGCCTGAGTAAAACCCGCTGTGGGGGAACCGCCTGGTGGGACAGTCCGAAACCCGAGTAGGAACCCCGCCCCGGAAGGCCAGTGCCAGAAACCGGCACTTAGCCCCCGGCGAACGCTCCGGGGCATCGAACACGCCTGGACGATACTCTTAAGCGTTGGTGTCACCAGCCCCCATCTTGTGAAGTGAGGCATCCGGCCAATGGCCAAAAAGAAAGAGTTTTCCTGGAAGTCGCTTGTGCGCGGACCCATCCCCTACATCGGCGCCGGAGTGTTGGTCGTTGTGGTGGGCCTGTCACTGCTGAACCTCGGTGGTTACCGAAGTATTTCCACCCAAGAAGGCCTCGGGCTCTTACAAGATAACCGCGTGCAAGAAGCCACCATTATCGACATCGAACAACGCGTCGATCTGGAGTTGAAAAACTCGTACGAGAACCAGGGCAACTTGGTGCAGTTTTACTATGTGGCACCCCGCGGTGACGAAGTTGTCGCTGCGGTCAATAACTCCCAGGTGGAATCCTTCACCGACGAAGTTCCCCAAGGAAACTGGTTTCTTAGTTTCCTGGGTCTGATGTTGCCGTTTTTGATTATCGGCATCATCTTCTGGTTCCTGCTCACCTCCATGCAGGGTGGCGGCTCCCGGGTGATGCAGTTTGGAAAATCTAAAGCCAAGCTGGTCAGCAAAGAAACTCCGACGGTAACGTTTGAGGATGTGGCCGGGGCAACAGAAGCCATAGAAGAACTCGACGAAATTAAAGACTTCCTCAAAGACTCGGAGCGGTTTACCAAAGTGGGGGCAAAAATCCCTAAAGGTGTCCTGCTCTATGGCCCACCCGGAACAGGTAAAACACTGCTCGCCCGGGCTGTCGCCGGCGAAGCCAATGTCCCGTTCTATTCCATCTCAGGTTCCGACTTTGTCGAAATGTTTGTCGGTGTGGGAGCCAGTCGTGTGCGCGACCTGTTCAACCAGGCGAAAGAGAACGCCCCGGCGATCATCTTTGTTGACGAAATCGACGCCGTCGGTCGACACCGCGGTGCCGGTATGGGTGGCGGACACGATGAGCGTGAACAAACTCTCAACCAGTTGCTGGTCGAAATGGACGGGTTTGATCCGAAACTAAACGTCATCATGATTGCGGCGACAAACCGGCCCGACATTTTGGACCCAGCACTGCTTCGCCCAGGCCGGTTTGACCGACAAATCCAAGTCGACGCACCGGATATGAAAGGCCGTGCGGCCATTTTGAATGTCCACGCCAAAGGAAAACCGATGGCCAAAGACGTCGACCTCGACGTGTTGGCCAGAAAAACCCCCGGTTTCACCGGGGCAGATTTGGCCAACGTGTTAAACGAAGCCGCACTCCTCACCGCACGCGGTGGGAAGAACAAGCTCACTAACGAACTGCTTGATGAAGCAGTCGATCGGGTGATGGCCGGACCGCAGCGGCGAAGCCGCATGATGTCGGATCAAGAAAAACTGATTACTGCCTATCACGAGGGCGGCCACGCTTTAGCTGCTGCGGCGATGCGTAACACCGATCCGGTCACGAAGGTCACCATTTTGCCCAGAGGCCGTGCACTCGGTTACACCATGGTGGTTCCCCTCGACGACAAATATTCGGTGACCAGAAATGAACTTCTCGATCAGTTGACCTACGCCATGGGTGGCCGTGTTGCCGAAGAAATTGTCTTTCGGGATCCCACTACGGGTGCATCTAATGACATTGAGAAGGCCACCAGTATCGCCAGGCGCATGGTCACCGAATTTGGCATGAGTAGTGACGTCGGTGCGGTGAAACTGGGTCAAGCAAGCGGTGAAGTGTTTTTGGGCCGTGACATGGGACACCAAAGGGACTATTCGGACTCGGTGGCGGAACGTGTCGACCAAGAAGTGCGGGCGCTGATTGACAACGCCCACAAAGAAGCGTGGAAAGTCTTAAGCGATAACCGCAGCATTTTGGACCGCCTCGCCACGGAACTGTTGGAAAAAGAAACCCTCGACCACCACCAGTTGGCTGACATTTTTGACGGCGTAAAGCAGCTGCCCGAGCGGCCACTCTGGCGCTCCTATGAAGGCCGTCCGCAGTCGAAAAAGCCACCGGTGAAAGTACCGGAAAAACCCAAAGCTCCGGCGAAAAAAGCTCCGGCTAAAAAGGCCGCTCCAAAGAAGCCTGCCGCGAAGTCGACGGCCAAGTCGGCGACAGCAGGGAAGCCGGCCGGCACAGGCTCTCGCAACACTTCCAGTTCCGATGGTTCCCCTTCCCAAACCACCGGTTCCGATACCCCATCGGGTGCGTAATGCTCACCCACCAACAGGGCACTGGAGCTCACCGGGTAGACGCGCTGAGTGTGGCAGGTGGGTCGTTTCGTGGATGACCAAAGGCTCCAGGATGCCGTCACCGAACTGCTAGAAGCCTTGGGGGAAAACCCCGAGCGTGATGGTTTGCAGGGCACACCAGGGCGGGTCAGCAAGCTGTTCCAGGAGCTCTACCGCGGTGTCGGGATTGACCCAGTGACTGTGCTGGAGGAAGCACGGCCTTTGGCCGAAGCAGAAGATCAGTTCGGTGATTTTGTCGCCCTTCGCGGCATCGCTTTTAGTTCCATCTGTGAACACCACCTTCTGCCTTTTCGGGGCACAGCGGATGTGGGGTACCAACCGGCAGACAAACTGGTCGGTTTGGGAATCCTGGCCGACGTTGTCGAAATCGCCGCGTCCAGGCCACAAATGCAAGAGCGCCTGGGCGACATGGTCGCCGACGCTCTTGTCCGCTCCGGCGTTGCCGCCGGTTCGGTAGTGGTCTTGCGTGGAGAGCACGGTTGTGTCCAGCACCGCGGACCAAAACTGTCCGAATCAGAAACCGTCACCGTGGCGACCGCGGGAAGCTTTCGTGACCCGGCCGCCAGGCGAGAAGCACTGTTATCGATGGGTAGTGCACCATTAGCTGACGCTGACCCGACGCTCCCACACGGAAGCAACTAGGGGCTGAAGTAGTGAGCGTCCAGGTCCCGGCGTTGTGGGGAGTGTTAAACGTCACCCCCGATTCGTTTAGTGACGGAGGCCTCTACCTTGACCCGGATGCAGCCATCGCCCGGGGTGTGCAGATGGCCTTGGATGGTGCGAGCGTCATTGATGTGGGTGCCGAATCCACGAGGCCAGGTGCCACACGAATCGATGCGGACACAGAGATTGCTCGACTGGAACCCGTGGTGCGGGGCCTGGTGGAAGAAGGAATCATTGTCAGTGTCGACACGATGCGCTCGGACACAGCACTGCGCATGGTGGAGTGTGGTGCGGACATCATTAACGACGTATCCGGTGGCCAAGCCGACCCGGAAATGTTCCACCGCATTGCGACAGCCGGTGTCGACTACGTGATGATGCACTGGCGTGGCCACAGTGACCAGATGGACTCTCTCGCCCACTACGGCGACGTCGTCAGCGACGTAGTCGCTGAGCTTGGCACGCGCCGTGATGCTGCCGTAGACGCCGGTATTGACCCTGAGCGGATCATGCTGGACCCAGGGCTAGGTTTTGCCAAAAACACCGAGCACAACTGGGAGCTTCTTCGAGGTATCGAGGCCATCGCCCAGATGGGACACGACGTGCTCGTGGGAGGCTCCAGGAAACGATTCCTCGGAGCACTGCTGCCTGAAGGACACACTGCCACTGAGCGAGACGGAGTCTCCGTCGCGCTCAGTGTCGCGCTCGCCGGTAGGGGAGTGCGAGCACTTCGGGTCCATGAACCGAGCCAACACCGGGTGGCCCTTGAGGTCTGGCGCCGCGCGCAACCAGGAGGTGAGTAGTGGCTGATCGGATTGTCGTGACCGGGTTAGAACTGTGGGGCTACCACGGGGTGTTTGACCATGAAAAACAAGACGGCCAGCGCTTCCTCATCGACTTAGACATTGAGTTGGACACTGCTGTGTCCGCCGACAGTGAGGATGTGGCAGACACCGTGAACTATGCCGAACTCATCGACGCGGTCGAGGCGGTCGTCACCGGAGAGCCGGTGGACCTGATTGAAACCTTGGCAGCGAAGGTGCTGGGTGTGGTGTGGGAATTTCCACAACCTGTGGCCGCAACGGTGACCGTTCACAAACCGGGTGCCCCGCTGTCACAGAAGGTGGCAGATATCGCTGTCACCGTGACGAGGAATCGACCAGAATCGACACCATGAGTCACGAAGATATCCCGGCTGCTGCCACACCGGTCGAACATGAGGCGCGTGATCGGGCCTTGCTGCCCCGCGAACATTGGCATCACGCAGTGGTGGCTCTGGGCAGCAACCTGGGTGACCGGGAGGAAACACTGTTCCAGGCTGTTGCCGACCTGAGGGCCACTGAAGGAATTCGTGTCCTCGTTGAATCTGGCCTTCACGAGACGGTGGCGCTCACCGCATCCGGTTATGACGACACAGCACCGGGCTATGTGAACCAAGTTGTCTTGATCGAAACGGCATGGCAACCAGAAGCCCTGTTAGACATTTTGTTAGGAATCGAAGCTCAGCACGGCAGAACGCGCGATGGAACCGCGTATGCCAACCGCACACTCGATCTGGACCTCATCAGCTACGACGATGTCCAGTCACACTCGTCGCGGCTCACTCTTCCCCACCCCCGCGCGCACGAACGAGAGTTCGTGCTTCGCCCGTGGAGTGAAATCGATCCAGAGGCCACCCTTCCGGGCCTTGGCCCGGTCAGGCAACTACTCAGCCATTTAGGGGACCAGGTAGTTTCCCAGGCCAACCCCACCGGAGCCCAGGAGCAGGCGTGACTCCCACTCGCCCGGGGATCATCACAGCGTTGTTCGCCGTGGGGGCGGTAGTCATGTTTGTGGCCGAAATGGTGTTGGTGCGAATGGGCGAACCGGTGTTCACCCCATCACTCACCCTCGGAGTCACCCTGCTACTTATTGGGGGACTCTTGCCGGCACTGGCCTGGCCTATTCGACAGGCCACGAAAGACAGGTCGGACGCTAAAGACGATGCGCCCACGACAAGGGCACCCGCAATAAATCCCTTTTACGCGATGAGGGTGTTACTTCTCGCGAAAGCCGGATCCCTCACAGGCGCCCTATTGGCCGGTGTGGGCGTGGGTGTTGTGGTCTTTTTCTTGGGACGAATGGTGGTCGTCTGGGATTCGGTGATTGTCGCCGCTGTGACAGGACTCGGCGGAGTCATTCTGGTGGTCGGTAGTCTGCTAGCCGAGCGCTGGTGTCAAATACCACCCAGCGACGACGACAATTCCGCAGTGGAAGGAGAACTCGCATGAGTGACACCGAACCCACTTCGCCCTCAGAAGGCAACGCTGGTAATGCCGCTGTGCATGCCGGTCCCACCGATTCTGCGGTGGCCAATAGTGAGCAGGAAGAGATTACCTGGCAGGGCATTTCACCCAAACACATGGTCGACGAATTTGTCACCCTCGGCTTTCTTTTTGCGCTCATTATCGGCGCCACCCTGCTGCCACTCCTTCGCCCCGACGTGCTGCCACCATTTCTGGCGTGGATTGTCTTTGGACTGGCCGTAGTCGTCGGAGTGGGAAACCTCGTCCTGGTGCCCTTCAGGGTTCGAGCCATGCGCTACTGGCTTCGAGATGACGACTTTGTGTTTCGCCGCGGAGTGATCTTCCAACGTCAAGTCGCTGTCCCCTACGGCAGGTTGCAATTGGTCGACATCAACCGCGGGCCCTTGTCTCGCCTTCTCGGTTTGGCAGAAATTCGACTCGTTACCGCAGCGGCAAGCTCCGGCGTCACGATTCCAGGAATCGTGATGGCCGATGCGGAAGTGCTCCGTGACGACCTTGTCGCGCTCGCCGAATCGAGGCGAGCAGGACTGTGACGGAGGCGGCGAATGGGCCAGCCCCCACCAAACGCGCCCAGACATACGCCGATGGGGACTGGCACCGACTACACCCACTGACCCCAGTGCTCCGCGGGGGTTTAGCAGTAGCCGCCGTTGCGGGTGTGTTTCTGGCTACCGTGTGGGACCAAGCCCTATCAGCGTTCTCGAACTACCTGGTCTACCAAGAGTTTCCGGACACCGAAATTGGTGAATTACCTCCACTGCCATTTGGGGGTTCCCTGCTGGTGGGGACAGGACTCATCCTGTTGGTGGCTGCTTTAGGTGCCGGGTGGCTGTGGCTGACCTGGTTTATGCACACCGTGCGCATTGACGATGACGTGATTGAA
The DNA here is from genome assembly GCF_002950575.1 of Pontimonas salivibrio. Taxonomy (NCBI): domain Bacteria; kingdom Bacillati; phylum Actinomycetota; class Actinomycetes; order Micrococcales; family Microbacteriaceae; genus Pontimonas; species Pontimonas salivibrio. Next base: position 42,354 of record NZ_CP026923.1, on the reverse strand, counting down.
GTGCGAGACGGGGTGCTATTTCGCACACACCGCCGTGCACGGCGAGACCGAATCAACAGTGTCGCCATTTGGCGACCACTCATCCCCAGACTTCTCGGTTTGTCAAAACTGGAATTCCAGGCAGCAGGATCTGACGCGAACGTCAGCCTGTCCTACCTCGCCTACCCAGTGGCAACCGAACTTCGACGCATTGTCGTGCAGTCAGAGCACAGCCACAGGGAGCCAAGTCAGAGCCAGCACAGCCAGAGCATGGAGGGTGCCACCGATGCAGAGGGTGGTAATTCCGCCGCAGTGGGTGACTCTGTCGATTACGCCACGGTTGCTTTGGGGGGAAGCGACGGTGTGGAACCGGACGTGGTCCGCCACGTCGAAGTGCCCTTCGGTCGACTTTTAGGTTCGCTGATTGTGAGCTTGGAAACCTTTTGGTTCGTTCTGGTGTTTGCGGTGATCATCGGGGGGTTCGTGATCACCGGGGATCTGGAGTGGTGGATTGGGGCGTTTCCTGCTGCCTTGGTCTATGTGATCTCCATTGCCAGGGGGTGGACTAGGGCCAGCCAATTCCGGTTAGAAACAGTGGGTGATTCGGTTCGAGTCAGCTACGGCTTGCTCTCAACAACCGCTGCCAGTATTCCCCCCGACAAGGTTCACGCCCTCCACATCTCACAACCGTGGCCGTGGCGGCTTTTTGGTTGGTGGCGAGTCGAAATACACCGCGCGATCACCCCAGGCCAGTCCGAATCAAACCAAGGCCCCTCACACCAAATGGTTCTGCCCGTTGGCCACCTAGATGACGTTCGCACTGTGGCGAAGTTGTTTGTTCACGAAGCTCTAGGCGACCGCGGCCTCGCTGCCATCGAGGCCGGAGCGACCGGCTCGCTCGCCCAGACACTGGCGGCGGACAACACATCCTTGGATCACGACACCGCGGGACGCGGTGGCACAGACGACCTCATCATTCGACCGGGCAGGATGGCACGCCTGCGCCTCATTTTGTCCTTCCACGTTCACAGCCTCGGGATTATTGAGGGCGCCCTGTGGCTTCGCACCGGAGTTCTGGTGCGAAAGTTGGGGATTGTGCCCCTTCGCCGCATTCAAAGCGCTGCGCGCTTTCGCGGCCCGTGGCACGCAATTACCGGTTTAGACGGGTTGGAATGCAATATCGTTCCAGGGCCCGGAGTGACACGCATGGTGGGGTTTGAAAAGACTGACGCCAGACCATTCTTGGAAACTCTTTCCACGCGAATAGTGCGAGCAATTGAACACAACCGTGAAACCAGCACCGGGCACCTCACCCCACCACGCCCAGACACTGTGAGCCCCACTGCGTTAAGTGCCACTGCAACCACGCAACAGATAGGCCACGAATCGTGAATCACGACGCCAGGATGGGCATTGGGTTAGTCGGTGACTCACCGGCTGGAGCCGTCATGGCGCAAGCGTTGGCCGGAGCCGGTCACGCACTGATCGGTAGGAGTGCCCCACCGGAAGATCGTGCCGACCACGTCGAAGCACTCTTGCCCGGTGTACCGGTCATGGACATTGACGACATTATTCGCCGCAGCGAGATGGTGATTCTCGCCACTGATGGCGACGCACTCGCCCATGTGGTGGACGACATTGACACCAAGAAACTCTGCCAACCAGGCCAAATTGTCTGCCAACTCTCCGCACACGACTCCCTTGAGTCACTGGCACCCGTGATGGCCCAAGGGGCCATCACGGTGCGCCTTGTGCCCTTGTTGCCACTGACCGGACATTCGTTAGATATCAGGCGCCTAAGAGGCGCATGGTGTGGTGTGGTGGCGCACGGCCCAGTAGCGCCCATCGGTCAAGCCTTGGCCCTCGAGATGGGGATGGAAGCGCTCGTGATTAGCCCCGAAGCGGAAACGGCTTTTAACGAGAGCGTGGCGCTCGCGACGGAGCAGACCCAACGTTTCGTTAACGCGTCCCTCCAACCGCTGCTGGATGCCGGTGTTGACCACGCACCACAGGCGCTTCAAAGCCTCCTGCACGCCACCATTGACGGCATCATTCGAAGTCACTCAGTAGACCAACCTGATGGTGTGACTGCGTCTGAACTGCTCGACATGGACGGCTTTGGCCCAGAAATACCAGGCAGTGACCCCACTGGCCAGCAACCGCATCATCCAGAGGCCCGGTAGTGATTACCAGCGCCCAAGACATGCAGGCGTGGTCCAAGCGTGTCCACGGTGCGGGGGAAACCATTGGTTTTGTCCCCACAATGGGCTCACTACACCGCGGGCACCTCTCGTTAATCGAAAAGGCTCGAGCTGCAGCCGACCATGTCGTAGTCAGTATTTTCGTGAACCCCCTGCAATTTGGCCCAGGAGAAGATTTTGAGCGCTACCCGCGCTCACTCGAATCAGACCTAGAAGCCCTCCGCCACAGTGGCGTGGATGTGGTGTTCACCCCAGGACTGTCCGACATTTATCCGGATGGGCCAGAAAACACCCCCACGCTGAGCGCGGGGGAAATCGGTGATGTGTTCGAGGGAGAACACCGCCCGGGCCATTTCGACGGTGTCCTCACCGTCGTGGCCCGGTTGTTTCAGCTTGTGGCCTGTGACGTGGCAGTGTTTGGCAAAAAAGACGCCCAACAACTCATCGCTATTGAACAGATGGTTGCTCGCGAAGGGTTCCCGGTAAAAATCATCCGTGGAGATATCGTCCGCGACGATGACGGTTTGGCGCTGAGCTCACGAAACGTGTATCTCACGCCGGAGGGAAGGGCTGATGCCCTGATCCTGCAACGGGAACTGCGCGCCATTGAAAACGCCTCCAACACAACTGACCCCACAGACTCACTGGAGCGAATCAAACAGGCACGCCAGGTGCTGCGCGAAGCCCCAGGGATTGAACTTGATTACCTTGAGGCTGTATCCAGTGACACCTTCACACCCTGGGAGCAGCACCCAACCGGCGAAATGGTCGTTGTGGGGGCCATTCGGGTCGGCACGACCCGACTACTCGATAACGTGTGGATGCCGAGCGTTGGAGCGCACAGCTCAGGCCAGTAAAGCCCAGCCCAGTAGAGCCCAGCCCAGTAGAGCCCAGCCCAGTACAGCCCAGCAGGGCCCAATGCCACCGCACGCAGCAAACCAGCGTATGACGCTCCATCAGCCGACGGGTCTCAGTAGGCTGGAGGGCGTGCGCCCCTGCACACCTTTTTGGTGGTAGTGGTGAATGCGGTAGTCCTCAATAGCGGCCAACTGGTTTAGGGATTAAGACTGCTGCACGGGGGCCCAAGCCCCGCACTACAGCGAAGCTCCACCCAAGCGAAATTGAGACATCACATGGAACAACAGCCCACCGGTTCAGAGTCGGCCGCCGATGACGCCTTCGAAGATGTTGTCGAACAGCAGGCCGTGCGTATGGCAAAGAGGGCCGACATGCTCTCTGCCGGTGTGGAGGCCTACCCGGTGGAGTTGCCCATCACCACCACCATTCCGGAGGTGCGGGAGCGCTTCGGCCATTTAGAGGCCGAAGCGAAGACTGGTGAACATGTTGGGGTCGCCGGTCGTGTGATGCATGTGCGATTGACCGGGAAGCTTGCTTTTGTCGCCCTGCAAGATGGTGCGGGCACCCCACTGCAGGCCATGGTGTCGTTTGGTGAAGTGGGCGAAGAATCTTTTGGCCACTTTCGGGACTGGGTAGACCTTGGCGATCACCTTTTCGTCTCCGGTGAAGTGGTCACTTCAAAACGCGGTGAGCTATCTATCTGGGTATCCACCTGGCACATTGCCGCTAAGGCACTGTTGCCTCTGCCCAACCTTCACAGTGACCTGAACGAAGAAACACGGGTTCGACAGCGCTACCTGGACCTCATTGTCCGGCAACAAGCCAGGGACACTGTGCGCACCAGGGCATCGGTGATGCGCTCCCTTCGAGACACCTTCGCAGAACACGACTACCTCGAAGTGGAAACCCCGATGTTGCAAACTCTGCACGGTGGTGCCACCGCACGACCCTTTGTGACCCACTCCAACGCTTTTGATACCGAACTGTTTTTGCGGATTGCACCGGAGCTTTTTCTGAAGCGCGCGGTTGTCGGAGGTATTGAGCGCGTTTTCGAAATCAACCGCAACTTCAGAAACGAAGGCGCAGACTCCACCCACAGCCCAGAGTTTTCCATGCTGGAGGCCTACCAGGCCTATGGCAACTACAACACCATGGCCGACCTCACCCAAGAACTCGTCCAAAGCGCCGCCAGCGCGGTCGCTGGCGGCCATGTCGTGACCTGGTCTGATGGCACCGAGTACGACCTGGGTGGCCAGTGGGACAGGTTGTCGCTGTATGGCTCGTTGTCGGAAAAAGCTGGTGAAGAAATCACTCCTGACACGGACGCCACGACCTTGCAGAAAATGGCGGACTCGTTGGAGCTTGAGGTGGCACTACCCACCCACGGGAAACTGGTTGAAGAGCTGTGGGAACACTTTGTGAAACCAGGCCTCGTCGCGCCCACATTTGTGATGGACTTCCCCGTCGACACCTCACCCTTGGTGCGCGACCACCGGGACATTGACGGTGTGGTTGAGAAGTGGGACCTCTATGTCAGAGGTTTCGAACTCGCCACCGGCTATTCAGAACTTGTGGACCCGGTCATTCAACGGGAGCGTTTCGTGCTCCAAGCTCAGCTTGGAGCACAGGGTGACCATGAGGCCATGAGGCTCGATGAAGATTTCCTCCGCGCTCTTGAGCACGGCATGCCACCTAGTGGCGGAATGGGAATGGGCATCGATCGCCTATTGATGGCTCTGACGGGCTTGGGCATCCGCGAGACCATTCTGTTTCCTCTGGTTAAGTAATCCGGGCTGGGCACACCACGGCAATGTCGGTATCTAATCCTGATCGGACGAGAGATGTGGCCAACGATGGCGGGGGTCTGACTCATTTGGCTTTAGGCCCTCGAAGGAATCCGGGAATTCAGGTCCTCCGGGCCGTTGCGGTCGTGGCCGTGATCGTTTTTCATCTCAACAAGGAGTGGCTTCCCGGCGGTTTTCTCGGTGTGGACATCTTCTTCGTCATTTCGGGTTTTGTCATTACCCTCTCTCTGCTTCGAGATTGGTCACCCGGTTTGGGAGGGATGCTTTTTCGCTTTTATTCGAGGCGATTCCTCCGCATCGCACCCGCCCTATTTGTGTTCCTTGCCGTGGCAGCGGTTTTTGTTGCCCTTTTCATCCCGCGCGGGTTCTTCCTAGGTGGGGATGGGCCAAAAACCGCGCTTGCCGCGAGTGTTGGCTTGGGCAATATTTCCCTTTACTTATCTGACCAGGGGTACTTCAACGAGCGCTTAGCCTTCAACGCGTTCTCTCACACGTGGTCACTCGGCGTCGAAGAGCAGTTTTACCTGATCTTTCCGCTCTTATTGTGGGTGGGAATCTGGGCCGCGGCGCGGAGCGCTGGTTGGCAAAGTCGATTGCTCGCCATGGCTGCTATCGCTATTGCCACGGTTTTTTCCTTCATTTGGTCTGTCTGGGAGACCACGGCCAACCCCATTGGTGCGTTTTACCTGTTGACCTCGCGGTTTTGGGAATTAGGCGCAGGGGCACTACTTGCTTTGGCCTTTGCGTTAGGGCTGATGCGGCCCCCGAGGGGCCGTTGGGTCAGTGTCCTCCTCGTGCTTGGTGCTGCCGCGGTGGTGTGGGCGCTGTTGTTTGCCGATCAGGCCTCGTTCCCTTTCCCGTGGGCGATACCCGCAGTGATGGGCACAGCGGTGATGATTGCCGCGCTTCAGGCCAGTCCCGAGGAACTACCGCAGTTCGGCAAGACGGTGTTTCACAACCCGATTGCCATCACTGTGGGTGACTGGTCCTACTCCCTCTACCTCTGGCATTGGGCGTTCATTGTGTTCTTACGCTGGACAATTGGTCTCGAACTGTGGTGGCACTACGTGCTCGCGACGGTACTCACCTTCCTCTTTGGGTGGATGTCGTATCGCTTTGTGGAGCAACCCATCCTGCGGCAAAAATTCCACCTGTCGCTTTCACCCCGCAAAATGGTCGCGGCGGCAGTCGCGACCACGGTGTTTGTCGCCGGTTCTCTTTATTTAGGGGATAAAGGGACCAAACGGTTTCTGTCCTTGAGTGTGACCTCGCAAGGCCAACTTTTTGATCCCCCAGCGTCAGTAGGTGACCCTGAAGACGAATATGCGGAGTATGCAGGGTGGGCAGAGGGTCGCACGGTGTTTGTTGTGGGCGATTCTCATGCTGGGCACTTTGGAACATTGCTCACCGAATTACGCGCTGTGGCCGGATTTGACTACCGAGTAGTGGACGACCGGCAATGCCGTGTCGTCAGTTTGTTGACCCCACGCGATGGCTGCACCGAGTACCAGGATGTTGTTGAGGAGATTATCGCGTCGTCACAACCCGGCGACCTTGTGCTGTTCTCCTCGCTTCGCACACCACGGATTTCGAGTCTGATTGATGGTCAAACACAAAGCCAACAGGCAATCCTGGACGACTTCATGGTTACTCAAACGGCGGAAGTTGAAGAGCAAGTGTTGGTGGAAGCAAGGGAGCCATTAATGACTCTCAAAGAAGCGGGTCTGGTTGTGACGATACCTTCGCCCACTCCGGTTTTCCCTTCGCCGGTTTTTCGCTGCGCTGATTGGTTTAACCAGATGAACCCCCAATGCCAGGGCGGTTTTTCTGTGTCCCGGCAATACATCGACACACTCGCCGCCCCGGCCAATCAACGCATCAGCGTCCTCGAACAAGAAGGCCTGGTAACCAGATGGGACACTTTTTCCACGCTGTGTCCGGGGTTGGAGTGCGAGACCCTCCGGGATGGCCACCACATGTTTTATGACGGCGACCATTTGAGTAGGTGGGGAAACTACCTACTCATGCCAAGTTTCATCGAACTTCTCAGCACTGAATAGGGTGACCCCGTCTCGTAGGTCGCCACTACTGACTTTGAAACAAGAGCACTGTTGCCGGTGAAAACCCTCTAAAGGATGGGTTTTTCATCCGCGCCAAGCCCCCGCTTGGCGCGCTCTTGATCTTCAATGTCCGCGTATGCCTTACGTTCACCGCGGTCCGCGCTCAAGATTGAGCGCATGATGAACCAAAAAATCAGTCCGATGAGGATGGTGGGGGTGACGGAGTACAGGGCGTTTAGCCAAAAGTTTTCAATCACAGCGCCATCCCTACAGAAGCAATAACCCAACTCACCACAATTAACCCGACGATGGCGATTAATCCCACCCGGGCTGGGGGCATCGACGACTTCTTCATGTCAGAAGCCCGGCTGGTTGTTTGGAGAAACACATTCGCAGTTTAAGGCGGGTAGCTGTTAGCGGGCTTTAGACCCAGAAGGTCGGGCTTTTAATCGAACACTGGGCATTTCCGGCGCAGGAAGTGCTACCATGTGGTCAAGATGGCCAAACCGGTGAGATCCATCGGCTAACCCTTCTTGCCACTGGGTCCTCGCTGCTTCAACGTCTTCATGGGTTCGGCCCACAAAGTTCCACCACATGACCAACTCTTCCTCGAAGGGTTGACCCCCAATCAGGATTACTCGTGTAAAGGTGTCGCCACTGGTCATTGTCAGGGTGTCGCTCCCGGTGGGCAGATAGCCCAGGTGGTGTTCGGAAACCACTTCACCCTGAAGTTCTAGTTCCCCGTGGTCTACCAACAGTCCATGCTCAAATGACGAGTCCACCCTTAGGGTCAGAGTGTGTCCTGCCGGGAGGTCAATTTGGGCTGCGACCATAGGCCAATAGTGTGGTGCGTCGACAACGCCCACATCAGGCAGTTGGCCGGTAATGAGTTGAACTTTGGCACCGCCAACATCTGCTGCCAGCGAGGCTCGGACATCAAAGTGTGGTGGTTGATCTCGGTGTGAATCCGGCATTGCGACCCACAACTGCACACCGTGCAAGGTGGTGGTTTCTGGTGTGGAAATTTCCGAGTGTTGAATACCGTGGCCCGCTGTCATCAGGTGCAACTCGCCGGGCTGAACGAGCGCATCCGATCCGGTCGAGTCGCGGTGATGAATAGCACCCTCAAATAGCCAACTCACGGTTTGTAACCCGGTGTGGGGGTGTGGTGCCACCTGCATACCCCCGGTCACACTGACCGGGTCCGGCCCGTAGTGGTCCAAAAAACACCAGGGCCCAATGGTGGTGCGATGTCTACTGGGCAGAGTGCGCCGAACGGTCATCGTCCGTAGGCCCCCAAGAGGCACCTCGCGAGGGGATGTAACAACTGGGCCAGCAGAAGGTATCGAAATGGCGGTACTGCCGTTAACTGGCGGTTCGCCCACATCTGTTCTCGACGTATAGCCCACTTCCCAAAATGTCGCCTGAATGGTTCTAATCATTGATTCCGACACTACTTGGGGCGGTCTTGGAGGCTCCCGATTACTGCGTCGCAACAAAAGGGCCAACTCAGGGCACCTGGTTCGGAGCAAAAATGCACCGAACCCCAATTTTGCCTATCCCACCAGTTACTCGGGATTCGATGGACAGCCAGACCGGACAGTCGCTCAATGAAGCCGAGCGGAAGTGTGGAAAGGAGTACTCTCATTTCCTCAATTAGGGTCCAATTTTCAGCCAGGCTTCTTCTGGTTTTAATCTTCTCCCAAACGTCCCGTATTGGCCTCTGGTAGGAAAAACCGTTTAGCGCGTGCACAGCTAGGGGGGCAGGCGAAACGTACGGTGGGCCCCACTGGTCAAGGAATTGCAGCCCGAGCGCGTAATCTTCCGCGATTTGTCGGGGGCCTAGATAGGTTCTCTCGGAATCTAAGGAACTCGAATAAAAAAGGGTTGAAGGGTGGGGAAGCCCTGTGAGGCCCTTTTCCAGGAGTCCCGCGAATTTCTCCCCAGTGTCTCCTATTCGATGAAGACTGAGTGCCATTCCTTTGGCCCGAATCAGCTGACCGATGACCCAATGCCCCTTTGATTTCACCTGTGAGGCGTCAATTGCCACTTTTGCTAATTCAATCGAATTCGTTCCCGCGAGCCGGTCACTGGAGTTCAGCCACCACAGGTAGCTTCCCGGCTTCGGCAGACTAAGAGAATGGTGCATAGCTGGATAAATACCACGGGGTTCAACCCAGTGATATTCCGCACCCCCCGCTTCAGCAATAGCGCGCATTTCGTGTTGGTGAGCCTTTTTCGAGCTGTCAAGAACAATGTGTTGGTCTGGTGGTGTCGATTGAAGTTTCACCGAGCGAACTGTGGTGAATAATTCCTCGGGGTTGTCCCGGCTGAGGGTAATGATGGCAACACGGTTGCCATGAGGGAGGCTCATAGTTATTCAGCGTAGTCATGCCCCATCGGGCCTGTGCCATTGAGACTGCCCGGCGACGTCCTGGGGCTGATGCGGAGCACCAGGACTTTTTCGTTTCAGCACCTCCCCGCGCAGCACCGGCCGTGACGGGTGCGCCAGGAATCCTGAGGTGTTCCGCCCGGGGATGTGTCGGTTCTCGAAGGCAACTAATATCTCGAACGCTGGGGGCGAACACCCCCCTAAGGGAGCCTGCTTCCAATTACTCTCGGAGTCATCGCGGAGTGTATCCAGCACCCCACCCCGCGGAGAGGATAGAAAATATGTTTGAGCGGTTTACTGACCGAGCACGTCGTGTGGTGGTCTTGGCCCAAGAAGAGGCCAAGATGCTGAACCACAACTACATCGGCACTGAGCACATCCTCCTGGGACTCATTCACGAGGGTGAAGGCGTTGCCGCAAAAGCGTTGGAATCTTTAGAGATTTCGCTTGACGCTGTGCGCGAGCAGGTTCAAGACATCATTGGCCAGGGCCAGCAACAGCCCACCGGTCACATTCCTTTTACTCCTCGTGCCAAAAAGGTACTGGAGCTGAGCCTCCGCGAAGCGCTCCAGCTGGGCCACAACTACATCGGCACCGAACACATCCTCTTGGGCCTCATTCGTGAGGGGGAGGGCGTTGCCGCACAGGTCCTGGTGAAGTTGGGTGCTGATTTGAACCGCGTGCGCCAGCAGGTCATTCAACTGCTCTCTGGTTACCAGGGTAAGGAGCAGGTCTCGGTGGGCGGCCAGGAGGGTGGCACCGACAAGGGTTCGCAGGTGTTGGACCAGTTTGGTCGAAACCTCACCCAGGCGGCCCGCGATGGCAAGCTTGACCCAGTCATTGGCCGTGAGCGTGAGATGGAGCGGGTCATGCAGATTCTTTCTCGCCGCTCTAAGAACAACCCTGTTCTGGTTGGCGAGCCAGGTGTCGGAAAGACCGCGGTCGTTGAGGGTCTCGCCCAAGCGATCGTGAAGGGTGACGTTCCAGAAACACTCAAAGACAAGCAGCTCTACTCGTTGGATCTGGGTTCGCTGATTGCTGGTAGCCGCTACCGCGGTGACTTTGAAGAGCGCCTGAAAAAGGTCACCAAAGAAATCAAAAACCGCGGAGACATCATCGTCTTCATCGATGAGATTCACACCTTGGTCGGTGCCGGTGCTGCTGAAGGTGCCATTGATGCGGCCAGTATCTTGAAGCCACTGCTTGCCCGGGGTGAGCTTCAGACCGTGGGTGCCACGACTCTTGATGAGTACCGCAAACACTTTGAAAAAGATGCCGCGCTGGAGCGCCGCTTCCAGTCGGTCCAGGTCAACGAGCCAAGCCCCGCCCACACCATCAACATTTTGAAGGGTCTTCGCGACAAGTACGAAGCCTTCCACCGTGTCTCCATCACCGATGGTGCAATCGAAGCGGCAGTCAACATGTCCGATCGTTACGTGCAGGATCGTTTCCTGCCGGACAAGGCCATTGACTTAATCGATGAAGCCGGTGCCAGGATGCGCCTTAGTATCCTCTCCAGCCCCCCGGAGCTGCGCGAGTTTGACGAAAAAATTGCCGCAGTTCGGAAGCAAAAAGAAGAAGCAATCGAAGGTCAAGACTTCGAAAAAGCCGCGTCGCTTCGCGACGAAGAGAAGACGCTGCTGGGTGAGCGCCTGCGCTTAGAAAAGCAGTGGAGAAGCGGTGAGGCTGGTGGAACCGGAACCGTCAACGAGGGTGTGATTGCTGAAGTCCTCGCCGCAGCGACCGGTATTCCCGTGTTCAAGCTCACCGAAGAAGAGACTGCGCGTTTGGTCTTCATGGAAAAAGCACTCCACGAGAGGGTCATCGGTCAAGAACAAGCCATTTCTGTTCTATCCAAGACGATTCGCCGCACGCGTGCGGGTCTGAAAGACCCGAAGCGCCCCAGCGGTTCGTTTATTTTCGCGGGCCCCACCGGTGTGGGAAAGACGGAGCTGGCAAAAGCACTCGCCGAGTTCCTCTTTGACGACGAAGATGCCCTGATCTCACTCGACATGAGTGAATACGGTGAAAAGCACACCGTCTCTCGCCTGTTCGGTGCCCCTCCAGGGTTCGTCGGGTTTGAAGACGGTGGCCAGCTGACCGAGAAGGTCCGCCGGAAGCCCTTCAGCGTCGTCCTCTTCGACGAAATCGAAAAAGCCCACCCAGACATTTTCAACTCGCTGCTCCAAGTGTTGGAAGAGGGACGCCTGACCGATGGTCAGGGTCGAGTGGTGGACTTTAAGAACACTGTCATCATCATGACCACCAACCTGGGAACCAAGGACATCACCGGAGGCCCTGTCGGCTTCACCTTGGAGGGCAACGAAGAAGCCAGTTACCAGGCCATGCGCTCCAAAGTGGTCGAAGAGCTGAAGAAGAACTTCAAGCCGGAGTTCCTCAACCGTGTCGACGAGACGGTCGTCTTCCCGCAGCTCAGCCAAGAAGAGCTTCTGCAGATTGTGGGGCTGTTCATCAAGAGTCTCCGCGAGCGGATGCTGGACCGGGATATGACGGTCAACGTCAGCGACAAAGCCAAAGCAGAGCTCATCACCCTCGGCTGGGACCCCACCTTAGGCGCGAGACCACTGCGCCGGGCCGTTCAGCAAAACGTCGAGGATGCGCTCTCCGAGCGAATCCTGACGGGAGATTTGAACCCCGGCCAGCACGTCGAAGTGGACTTCGACGGGTCTGAGTTCACGTTCACCACCAGCACTCCGGCCAGCCCGGAACCGGTGGGTGCGGGAGCAACCGAGTCCTAGGGGTTCAATCCCTTCAGGACGCCCCGGCATTCTGAGGAAGCCAACAATTTAAGAAAGCCGTAGCCTGGGGGAGTGAGTTCCACTCCCCCAGGCTCTTTCTCTTTAGGCACCCTGTCGCCAGGAATTGAACTGCGGCCTGCCACCACGGCCGATATTCGCCCGATTCAAGAGTTGATTCAGCCTTTGGTGGAAAAGCGCATCCTGCTGGGTAAAGAACTGGTGATGCTCTATGAGGCCGTTCAAGAGTTTGTGGTGGCAGAGCAAGACGGTCAACTGGTGGGTTGTGGTGCGCTTCACGTGTTTTGGGAAAACCTCGGTGAGGTGCGTACCCTCGCGGTGAGCGAATCTGTGAAAGGCCACGGGGTGGGCGGAGCCATTTTGGATGCGCTTGAGCACAGAGCACGGTCGCTCGGCCTTACCAGCTTGTTTTGTTTGACCTTTGAGGTGGAATTCTTCCGCGGCCACGGATATTCGGAAGTGACTAATTCGATCGTCGACACCGATGTGTATGTCGAATTGGTGCGATCCCCCGATGAAGGTGTCGCAGAGTTCTTGGATCTCGCGCGGGTGAAACCAAACACCCTCGGTAACTCTCGGATGCTGAAGCAACTGGACTAATCGCGGCACTAGTTGCTCTGGCTACTAATCGAAGTCGTAGCTCCCGCAGGAACGCGATATGACGAACGTCATTTTCCTTAGGTCTTTGCGTTTTCTGAACAGACCCTCACAGTGTGGCGTTGCATCTGGGCACGCCGGCTCGGTAGGCGGGATTTGGCCCTGCAGGCTCGTACTCTTATGACATGTCCGGTGCCCCTCACGAGCCATCAGCCGCGGTGTATCGCCGCAGGCGTATTGCGGTGTTTGGTGGGCTGCTTGCGGTGCTGGTCGTTGTGACCCTAATCATTTGGCGGCCAAGCCTCGGGGGAACTCCGACCGCGGTGGAGGAACCGGCCGAGGATCAGCTCACCGAGGAAGTCGTCCCGGTTGCCGAGTGCACCGAGTCCCAGATCGAACTGATCGCCCAAACCGATGAGCTTCGCTACGCACCGGGTGCTGTGCCCCAGGTGTGGCTGACGGTGCGAAACACTGGTGCCCTTGAGTGTGAACTTGAGGTGGGTACCGATGTTCAGGAACTCGTGATTGATTCCGGCTCGAGAGATAATCCTGACCTCATTTGGTCATCGACCCACTGCCAGGAAAGTGGAACACCGATGACGATTACCCTTCAGCCTGGGGCAGAGCGCAGCACCACAGCGATTGCGTGGGATCGCACCCGATCCACTCCAGAAACGTGCAATGACTCAAGGCCGCAAATGCCAGGGGGTGGTGCAAGCTACCACCTCTCGGTGAAGCTTGGCCCATTCGAATCAGAGGGCACCAGACAGTTCATTCTCGAGTAGCTAGGCGAGCCCGAGGGGAATGTTTCGATCCACCCCAAGGCATGCAAGTGGAATCACGGCCACGCCGTCGTCAGCTCGCCGATAGGCGTGCTCGCCTGTGGTGATGACGGCGACATCGGCCACTTGGTCACCAAGCTTTTGTTTTAGCCACAGCAGGTGCTCTGTGTCGTCCGGGCCCACTTGCGGGGCGAGCTTGATTTCAAGGCCAATAATCCTTCCGCCCTCACCACTCAAGATGACGTCCACTTCTCGCCGACCCCCGTGGAGTCTGAAGTGGCTGATTTCCCAACCCAGTGTGGCGGCATAGCTTTTCAGACTCATCACCACAAGAGACTCAAACAAGCGCCCAAGGAGTGAGCCCACTTGGGGGCCGAGGGGCGCCCCGGTGTCACCGGAAATCAGCTGGTCGGTGGTCACAGAGAGAAGCCTGGCCGCCAGGGCGGGGTCGGCGAGATAGTGCTTGGGAGTTTGGGTGAGGGCTCCGATGGCGGAACCCGGCGGATACCAGTGTTCGAGTGGGTCAATTAACCACAGAGCATTCAAAGCATCAACATAAGTCGATGTGGTGGGCCTGGCAGGTTTGTCGGCGACGCCAGGGGTAGCGGCCCGGAGAATCTTTTCGTAGCTGGCGCTTGATCCGGTCGCACTGGCATATGCGCGAAGCCACAATCGCAGTGTGTCGGGGCGGCGGATCGAGACCCCTAGTTCGACAAATTCTCTCTCGACAATGCGTGTGATGTATCCGTCGAGTCGTTTGGCGCGAGCGACCCCGCTGAGTGGGCGAATACCCGGAAATCCCGAAGAGGTAATCTCCTCGACATAGTCGCGAAGCGTCAAGGGGGAGCGCCCTTCGATTTCCTGGTTACCCGCCATAAGGTCACTGAGGAATACGCTCTGGTGTTGCGGGAAACGCTCAGCCACTGACAGAGGGCGCATCCGCAAAAAATCAATGCGTCCCGCGCCGGAGTGGACCGGGTGGTCAATCGGTGGACGGCTTCCAGTGAGGAGAAAAGACCCTGGTGTCGCCCCGGAGTCGACGAGGCGTCGGATGGCGTCAAAAACCTCTGGAGTGTGCTGCCACTCATCGATGAGGACCGGGCCATCTAGAGCTCCGAGGCCCCCGAGGGAGGCCCGGAGCAACTCAGCTTGTTCTCTGCGATCCACGTGGAAGATGGTTGCTGCCCGCCTGCTGGCGGTTTCTGTTTTTCCGACACCTCGTGCACCCTCGAGTGCAATTGCAGGGAGCTCGGGCAGAAATTGATTCAGCTGGTGGTCGATAAGGCGGCGCAGATAAGTCATGTGGCCCACCCCTCTCTTCGCCCCAGTTTCCACAGCCCAAGGACTCTAATATACAATTCCTGCAGCTTTTACTATACAATTCCTGCAGGCTTTACTATACAATTTCTGCAAAACCCTGGACACGCAAACCGAAAAATCCACTTGAAGAAGCCCCGAAGGTGATCCCCTAGTGGAAACTCCCGCCTTTCGGCCTCAGATGCTTCCCGACGGGATGTGCCAGACCGGACTAGAAGGGGGCTTTCTTGCCTTGTGTCGTTCCAAACGCTTCTGTGATGGCCTGCCGGATGGAACCACTTCGTCTATCCAAAGTTGTGTTGAAGCCTAAGCGCTTGCCTTCGCTCTGGCGCTGATCGCCGGATGTGACAGCGCGAATCTCGCCGGATAACGAGATCTCCCCCACCGCGGCAAGAGTTGATGGCAGTGCAACGTCTTTAATTGCGCTGGCGACCGCCAGGGCAATGGCAAGGTCGGCTGCGGGCTCGGTGAGTCGAATCCCGCCGACAGTAGAAATATAGACATCTGCTTGGGAAAGCTTGAGGCCTGCTCGGCGCTCCAAGACCGCAAGCACCATGGCAACCCGGGATGAGTCGACACCGTTTACTACCCGCCTAGGCTGCGGTGCGGTAGTCGGCACCACAAGGGCTTGAATCTCCACCGGAAGTGCTCTCCTGCCCTCTAGGGCAATCGTGGTGCAGGTCCCACTGGCTTCTTGGCCGCTGCCTGATCGAAACAGGGCACTGGGGTCTGGTACTTCTTGAATACCGTCACCGGACATTTCAAAACATCCGACTTCGTCGGTGGGACCGAACCGGTTTTTCAATGCGCGGACAAATCGGAGCGCCGTTTGACGGTCCCCTTCAAAATGACAGACCACATCGACTAGGTGTTCCAGTGTCCGGGGTCCAGCGACTTGGCCATCTTTGGTCACGTGGCCGACAAGAATGACCGGGATGTTCTCGGATTTTGCGAGGCGAATCAGGGAAGAGGCCACTTCTCGCACTTGGGCAGGCCCGCCGGGAAGTGAGTCGACGTTGTCAGCCTGAATCGTTTGCACCGAGTCAACAATCAGGAGCGACGGCCGCAGTTGTTCGACCTGTCCGAGCACGGTCGCCAGATCGGTGGTGCTCGCTAAATAGAGCGAATCAAGTAGTGCGCCTGTGCGCTGTGCGCGAAGGCGCACCTGCCCCACAGATTCTTCCGCGCTCACATAAAGTGCATTGCGCCCGGTGGCAGCGACCCGGGCGGCAACGTCGAGAAGAAGAGTCGATTTCCCCACACCGGGTTCACCGGAAAGCAAAATGGCCGCACCGGGGACAATTCCGCCCCCCAGCACACGATCAAATTCGCCTATTCCGGTGGGTTCGTGGCGGGTGTGCTCGGCACTGTGCTCAGTGATGGGCTTCGCGCGGTTGTCTTCGCCGACAATCGCGGCCTCGACTCGGGGTCGGTTGGCTTTGGTGCCCGCCTCCACCACAGTGCCCCACGATTGGCATTCACCGCAGCGACCGACCCACTTAAGGGTTGTCCACCCGCACTCATCGCATTTGTAGGCGGCAGCGGTTTTGGGCATGACTGAAGGCTACCTGTAGCTACTGACGCGCAGCATGGTCAAGCGTAATGACCTTTGTGATGAGGCAAGTAAGAGACTTTGGCAGGGCATGCCCACCGGAGCGGTGTTCCCAGGGGTTCTCCCGCCTCGCTGGCGAAAGAGCTCCTTGTTCCGGGCGCTTTCTCACTTCGCCAACGAGTTTCGGCCGGTGGGAGCTGTGTAGAATCGGGGGCGGTACCGTGTCCGAGCGGCCGAAGGTGCAACTCTCGAAAAGTTGTGTGGGTTAGCGCCCACCGTGGGTTCAAATCCCACCGGTACCGCTGTGTGATGTCGCAAGACATCGGAATACTCCGAACCCACGGTTTCGACTCTTTCCCTTTCCTTTTTCATTGCTGTGGCCGGTTTCCCCGGCCTGTGTTGAGGATGAGCGAGTTGCCAAAAGCCACTATGAGCGCCCGAGTCGTGGACTTGGTGGTGACGTTTCGGCGCAGCAGGAGGATCGGTTGGTTTTTGTTCTCGTAGAGTCCCCGAGGCCAGCTTTGCCTTCGAGGTTGAACCATGTGATGAGCTTGGAAACCCAGCTTTGAGAGACCCCGTATCTCTTGGCTGCTTCTTGTTGTGTGAGGTTCTCGACGTGGATCGCAGTGATGATGAGCCGGGCTTTGTTCATGGCTCAATTCGAGCAAGGAATTATTCCTATCTCGTGCGACAGGGTATTCCTATGTCCTGCAACCAAACACCACCGGTACCGCCGATGGGTTGGGACGTTCTGGAGCTTCCCTTCCCAGATCTGATGTCAGCTTCTTGGCATTGACGATTGAATCAGACATCCGTATATTTCTTTGCCCCGGGCTTGGCGGGGACGTCCGACACCTCATTCAGCCAGTAGATTTGGCTGGTGTCCGCGGTTAAAACTCCTCTGCCCGGCCCCGGGAGGGGTTTCTTTCGCGGGGTGGACCGCGTGGTTGCTCGGGCTGTAAGTTCAGCCCGGTTGCCTTATGTGGTTTTTGCTAACTGGGCGTACCGTGAGGTTCTCCTGAACTGGTTGGTGGCTTCTGCCCGGGTTGAGCTGACAAATATTGTGATTGTGGCCTATGACAGGCGTCTCGCAAGGTTTCTTAAGGGGCACGGTTTTGAATGTGTGTTTCTGCCGATGAAACCTGGCAAGTCAAATTTGTGGTGGCGGCTGTTTGTCTTTCAGGCTCTTTGTGAGTCTGGCGTTGATTTTGTGCACTGCGATGCGGATGCAATTCTGCTCAAGAATCCCGCTAAGGCCCTAAGCGATTTTCCGTCAGCAGATTTGGTTGCAAGTCAGGGAACGGTGCAACCGAAGAACGTAGTTGAATTGACGGGTTTTGTTGTCTGTATGGGGTTTTTTCTGCTGCGCAGCAACGAACGGACTAGGGCTTTCATGAGGAGAGCGGTTGAGCGGGCGCCTCATGATGGGACGGACCAGTCTGCAGTCAACAACACCCTTCTGGAATGGGTATCGGGTTGGGTGGGACCTATCGATACTTCTACACGCATCTCGCACCTGGGTAGAAGCTTTGACGTGTTTCCCGATGTGTTGGTTTCGAGGCCTGAGGAGAAATTAGATGCGGCGGTGCTTCCCCACCACCTCTTTCAGCGCTACTTCTTGGGCCTTCAGCATGATCCCGTGTTGGTGCACCCTCTGGCAAACCAGAAGGGTAAAACCAAGATGGAAAAGTTATCCCGGTTGGGATTGGTCTTTTTGAGGCAGGACTGGGAGAACCTGCGTTTCACACGAGACTCTCTCGGCGTCCTTGATCGGGATTCGGCCGTTCCCGTAGACGACTAGTCGACTACCTTTTTGGGACGCGTGGGTAGCCGTGTTGGGAGAAATCTTTACGCCAAAGGTTGCGGATCAGTTGTCGGGATATCAGTGAGTAGTGGTCAGCGTCAGCGATTCTTCGGGGATTGACGCGGGTCTTGTAGGCCGGCAGGGTCATGTCGTTCGGGTTCCCCCCAAGCTCACGGATTAGTGAGTTGAAGTCCTCGTGGAGATGTTCAAAACGAATGATGAAACGTTTTGGTCCTAGTGCTCGCGGGTTGGTGAACCGCTCAAGCCTGGCCCATTTCACAAACGGGCGATTTCCCAGCAAAAAGCCCTGGAAAGCTTCTCTGACTTCGGTGGCAGGTGCTTTCGCCAAAGCATGGTAGGAGTCGGGTTGGTTCTGTCGAAGGTGCCACCAAAACAGCGAGATTGCTCGCGAAAAAGGCTCTCGCACGATAGAAATTTTGAGGTAGTCATCGAAAATGGGAGCGCCAATTAGCGTTCGTGCTTGATAAATCGACATGTGGGGTTTTAGACCAGTGACGGGAACCGTATTGCCCGACTCGGTCACGATTCCTGCGCCCGAGATGGTTTCCGGCCATATGTGCGCAGACACACCTTCAGGCTCAGAATTGGCAACGCAAAAGAGGCGAAGTGCTGACTCGACTGAGCTTCCCGCCGTCTTGGGTGGTTTGATGAACACGAAGCGGTGGCTGTGGCTCAGGAGCAAGGGCTGTTCCTCAAAGGTTTAAAGGGGTAACGTCATGACGTTGCACTGGCTTGTGGTCGCCTCTCTGTGACACTACCGGGTTGCTCGCCCCACTGGCAGAGCCGTTGTTGAAGAAAGGCGCTGCTGTTGATTGTCAATTTTTCGGTTCCTTTTGTGTTTTTTAAGACTCGAAAAACGGCTAGCACCTCTGTGGAGGCCGCCCTGGAGGAGGCATTTTGGGGCTCACCGGCCAGCCATGGAAAAAGGGCTTCCATTTACCGGGACGGGTTTGTCACCGGTCGACCCCATAACTTCCGCCACCCAATTGCCGCGCGTTGGGGGTACCTTACAGCGCGACGGTATTTTGGGGAGTTCTCCCTCACCAGCCGCGAGGTCGAAAAGCTTTTGGCTTTGAGCCCTCACTCTTCTGTTTTCGCTGCAAGACAGGCCCTGCCCGAAGACATCTGGCATCGGGCAAAAAAGATTGTTGTGGTACGAAACCCTTGGGACAAAGCGGTTTCCGACTTTTATTGGAAGACGCGAGGGCGCGGGTTGCTAGATAACGACTTTGACTTGTTTCAAAGCTACGCGCATCAGGCGATGCCAATTGCGTTGGAAAGTGAAATGACTCAGCATTGGGACGACACTTGGGTCTGCATCCGTTTCGAAAACCTGTTGGAGGATTTCCAGCGGCTAGTGGTCAAGCTTGGCGGTATTCCGCCGTCGGCTCTTCCCAAATACAAGACTGCAGTGAGGCCTACCGGAAGTGCCTATCAACATCTTTACACTCAAGAATCACGGGATACTGTCGGAGCCAATTGGAAAGGTTGGGTGGAACAATTCGGCTATCGTTTCGAGTAAATAGGCCTGTTTGCGATCTGAGTGAAAACTGCGGTGACGCCGCTTACGCCCCGAGTGGAGGGCTGTGATGAGGAGTAAGCCTTCTGCGGTGCGCGGGCTCACAACACTTCGGCTCCACCTGGGGCTTCCCAAGACAGCGACCACCACGTTGCAACAATATTTTGCTCGAAGCGTTCCCGCTTATGTCGGACCAGGCGCGCCAAATCTGCCTGCCGGGTTTTTCGGCCGCTACCGCGCAGCTTTCTTGCAGCAGGAGCCAGAATGGTGGGCCAGCCGGGAGTCTTCTCGATTACGCGAAAAACTGGCTGCTTCCTGCGAGCAAGCGCTCGCGCGTTCTTCTGATGGTGAGCTCACCTTGAGCTGGGAGGGCGCGCTCACTCCAGGCTTGTTCGTGGGTTCGGACTTCCCTGAGGTGGGTGGACACCCCCCTGGTAGCAGGTGGGTCCGCCACCTGGCGGCGCTGGTCAGAGCCATTGCGCCTAAACCTGTGGAGATCCAGGTGCTCTTGACTGTGCGGCGCCAACCTGAGTGGCTGGCCTCACTTTATGCCCAAAGGTCGCGGAGGATCTTGGGAGCATCCCAGGAAGATTTTGAGGACCAGTTGAGGCGGTTACTCGCTCGAGATCAGTTACCCATTCCGCTTGACTTCGCCCGTACGGTTTCTGAGCTTGAACTTTTGATTCCGGTTCGTTCAGTTCTCGTATTGCCGATTGAATCGATTTCCACACTCGGGTACCGCAGGGCGCTATCTGCTTTCTTGGGTGTGGAAGAGCCCAGTCCGGATGTTTTTGAGGAAAAACTGAACCAGAGGAGGCGTGATTCGGTCACCTGGAATCTTCGAGACGCGGATGAACGCCTCCGCGATTCTCATTCTTTTCGAGTTGTCAGCGGTAGTGACGCAGTAGGTTCTGAGCCTTGCATTGTGTTGACCGAATCTTTACGCCAAGAAATCCTTGAGCGGGTCAAGGACTCAAATTCTCGTCTTACGGCAAACTCACCTTTGCCACTGAGCGGCTACTGATCGATATTGCTTGTGGCTTCCTTTGAGCCCTCCTTCTCACCTCATAGAGGGTTGGTGTGGGTATTTTCGATTAATCTGGTTCCTCGCTGCGCTTCAGCCCTGAGAGGACGGTGTCATGATCATCAGCTACCGCCACCGGTTGCTCTTTCTGAAGACGCCAAAAACCGCCAGTTCGTCTATCGAGGCTTGGCTGGCAGAGGAGATCTTTGGCGGGAGCGAAAGCTTCTTCCGTGAAAGCGAAGAGCACGAGCCGTTTGCGGATGAAAGGGGCATTGCGACGCGGATGGGCAACGGAAAAGCCGGAGACTCTGAAATCAAGCCACACATCAGCCTCACTGACACTCGAACGTTATTGGGCAAGCAAAGTTTTCGCGCGTTGACCACGGTCACAACGGTCCGTAACCCTTTTGATCAGATTGTTTCCCTGTTTTGGTGGCGAACCGCTCGATTGCACCCCGAACTTTATTCCGACCTGCTGGGGGCTCCTCTCAAAGAGGTAGCGAAAGCGTTCCAGGAATTTGTTGGGAAGGTTCCACGAAATCCTTGGTTTCGTCAACGAAACTGGTTGGTATCCGAAGATCGTGAGGATGAGGCCCAGCGAGTGATGAGGTTTGAGAAACTCGAAGAAGGCTTCGAAGCCGTGCGACACGATTTCTGTGGGGCGACTCAGACGGCTGGCCTACCAGCGTTCAAAAGCACATTACGAAGAGTCGATATTGAGTACCGGTCACTGTTCAATCTTTCGACTAGATATTCAGTCGGCAAGATGATGGATTGGGAATGCCAACGTTTCTCGTATAAATTCTGACCGCCTATCAGATTTAAGCTGGTACTGAGTGGCGCTTGGTCGCCTTTGTCTTGCTGTGGAGCAGCGAATTTTTCCCGGCTCCCTTCTCGATAATTGCCTTTAGCTGCGGGCACACTCCGATGGCGTGTGCACCGGAGGTGTCAGACAAAGCGAGTGAGTGCCCTACTAGCTCAAGGATTCTGCGGCGAGGCCTCTCACTACTTTCCGCTACCAAGCGAAATCTCCATACGGGTGTGGCCCCCGAATGCGCTTCTGGCGTTCCGGCAGGTTGGGCTCAGACATTCTCTTCCAGCGCCTCTATGGGGCTGCTCCCTCACTGAATCGGCCTGTTGACAAGAAAAGCCATTTCAGGAAGGGCACACGGACCGTGGTGAACGGCGTATGGGTTTTTCTTGGGTGGTCATTAGGCACTATTCGAAACGACTATTATTTTAATTGGGAAGGGAATTATCCATTTCAATAGAACATCGTCCTCCATTAAAGCCAGATTTCGTGGGAGTTGGGGTTCAAAAAGCTGGCACATCGAGTGTTGCCGCTTTCCTTCGTGAATCGGGGGCTCACATGCCCCTCTTCGCGCAATCGCGCTCCAAGGAATTGCACTGGTTCAAACCACGCCGACGCACGTCCCCTATTCGCCAAATGGCCTACAGGTTGAATTTCAGTCGCCATCGGGTCAGTGGCGAGTACACCCCGAATTACATCGAACATCCCCTAAGTCTTGGCCAACTCGCCGAGGCTGCTCCGCGGGCAAAAATTCTTGTGTTTCTCCGCAATCCATTTCAGCGAACTATTTCTGCTCTAAATCATGCTCGAGGGCTTGGCGTAATAAATCCGGACACCCCAGGGGATGTGCTGATCGAACAAGCGTGGAGGGCTGATGGAAACAGTTGGCTCGCGCGTTCGATCCGTCGGAGTACCTATGTGTCGGACCTTGAGGTGTTGTTCAAGCTTTTCCCGAGAGACAGAGTGTTCATCGGGTTTTTTGAACACTGGGTATCACCAGAGCACGGCATGACCGTGGCAACAGAGCTGACTCAATTTCTCGTGTTGCCCTCTCCCGACGAAACGGGAGCGAGCATCAGAAAAGCAAATGAGGCCGAGTGGCATTTGCGGAAAAACGGTGCCAAAAGGTTGGAAATCTCCGAGGCTACGGAGCACAGACTCCGGGATTATTTTTCTCAGTTTGTTCCACAACTTGAAGCTGAGGTAGGGCCAATTCCGTGGTGAAGCGAAGCGCTGTGAGCGTCGATATTGCAATCCCGGCAAAGGCCTTGTCTCCTGTGACATCGGAGTCATTGGGCAACGTGCTCGCCGACAATCCATTCCATCAGGGACGCATCATTGTTTACGGTGATGGAGGTTTGGGCGACCCGGAATCCCAGAGGATTCGGCATATCTTTGGTGATGCAGTGGATTTCATCACGCCCTCTGGTGCGTCCCGCGGCCCTGCTTGGGCGCGTAATCGTCTCGCGGAGCACTCCCGATCTGACTTCATTATTTTTGTTGACGCCGATGTGCTCCTCCCACCCCAGTTTCTGAGTCGAATCCTGCCCGAACTGCAGAACATGCCTGATGGTGTGGTTTTTGCACCACGTATTTCACCACTATCCCAACGAACAGTAATTTCCCGCTTTTTTTCCACCTTCACCCTTGGCCCGTCCATTGTCGGAGGGAGGGTTGTTGTCCCGACCACTGTGTTGGCGATGAGCCGGAACACCTGGCTTGCTGCGGGGCCTTTTGATGAGCGCTTCGTGAAGCCTGGTGGTGAGGACTGGGATTGGATGATTCGAAACAATTGGCGGCCGACTCACGAATTTACGGTGAGGTATGCGCCGCACCTCAGTGTGCCACATCGTAATCCGGCTACACCGAGCGGTTTGCTCAAGCGAGCGTGGGTGTATGGGAGCCAAACCCACTGGGTCTCAAAAGAACGGCAAGGGTCACTGACACATGACGAAACGCTCATGGCACCCATAAATGGCGAGTGCGCTCGGGCCGAGTCGCTCAAAGAATTATTTGCGCTCGTGAAGCGCGGCGGAGGTAAGGGGCTGATCCTGTGGCGAAATCGTGTCCTGGTGGATGTCCGCCCAGGGGATGTCGCCGGTTTTATCTTGTTGCTTATTCTGTTTCGACTGACCCACCGCAGTAGTGCATCGTTTCAGAAGATATTTGGTGGTCGGGGTGTTTCATCCAATGGGTAACCACCAGGTTGTCGATGTCGCCCTCGTCCATGACGAGGCCGAACTACTTGCTTTTCGGGTCGCCTATATGGACCCCATGATTAGTCATCATATTTTCGTGGAAGCGAATGTGACACATCGGGGCCGAGCCCGGGCCTTCTCCCTCACCGACATTTGGCCCGGTCCACTTCCGCCCAACGTTCAGGTAGTTCGGATTGAAATTCCCACCGCTGTGATCGAGTGCCACGACCGTTGGGCAATCGAAGAATATTCGCGCCAGTGGGCGATGAGTTATGCCTGCTATAACTACCCTGAAGCCACCATCGTCATCTCAGACGCTGATGAAGTCCCATCCCGAGACCAACTGGAAAAGCTCCCGGATGCGACCAAACGATTTGGACGCATCGCGCTTCCTATGGTTACCTCCTACCGTCACCTCAATTGGGTGGAACACTGCGGATTAGCTACCTGGAAAAAGGCCCGCGCCTTTGCCGCTGCGGACTATCATCACGCGATGAGGTTCCGCAGAGCTCATCCGCTGGCAGCCCTCACCGGGCAGCACTTTCGCTACCTAGGATATCGGGCAGATCGCGTGAATCTTAAGCATCAAGACTTCGCGCACGAAGAGTTTGATAGAGGCCTTTTCGCCCACAAAACAGCCCTGCGCCTGTCTGAAGAGTTTGTTTTGAGTACCTTGCCTTCGACCGACAAATGGGGTTGTGGTGTGCTGCGAGTCCAGGGTCCACATCAACTGACTGGCCCAGCCACACAGTTACTTCAAACACGGCCGGACTTCATGGAGGAGCGACAACACATTCCCGGCATTGTCAATCGGGTTGCCGCAGCGACCCGATTGGCCAGGAATTTTTCACCCCCCTCTAACAAATCGGTGGCCGAGGATCTCCCCACCAGTAATCGACACGACTTTTTTGAAGCGGTGCGCCGGCAGCTTCTGGTTATTTCCGGACTCGGGGTGTTCATCCGTACTCTCCGGCGCGTACTTACAACTCGACCAAGCGGACAAGGTCGTTCAATCACGGACATTGCGCGGGGGGTCAATAGGTTTGGTGACTGGGGAATGACCTCCGCGGCACCAGTGGAGAATTTCCAAATAATGAGTGTGAAGTGACACAACTGTGAGTGGTCTGACACACCTCGATATGGTGTCCCCTTGTCCCGGAGGGCCCCCAGAGTGAATCATTTGCGCCCGCTACAGGTGCACCACTTTGTTTTGGGTATCGAGTCCGACACCACCACAGAACTCATCGAGCAGCACCGTCTCGCATTGAGAAGTATCACCCGGGCAAGAGACATTGGTGTCGATGGCGTTGAGGTGTCCTTGGAACTCATTCTGAGTGAAACAGGATTCGACTATTCAGACATTGATGCCGGAAGCTCCATCGTGCCTCACAACGCACGCGATCTGTTTGGGCCCCACGCGAGACCGCTACCCTCGGCCCGCGACGTGTTTCGACTGTTGGCGCAGTCGCCAGCAGAGATAGTGATTTTGAGCAACGCTGATATTTGTGTGACGGAAAACTTTTACCAGCGTGTGTACGAGCTGCACCGTGACGGCGTCCACAGCTGGACGGCACACCGCAAGACTATCCTCGGTGACCCCCAAGTTGGTGTTGACCCCTTGGACTGGGCCAACAGTCAACCTGGTATTGACCATCCAGGATCGGATCTGTTTGCGACCACTCCGAACATTGCGAAGAAGGCGTTTTTCGGCGACTGCGTCTTTGGGATGGCCGGTATTGGCGATCTTGTTTTACTGAACCTGGGTGTTCTGGATGACACCTTCCAGCGCTACTGGAGTCTTGGTATCTCCTTTCATTTTGGAGATGATCGAGACTGGGAAGTGGATGAGCGCAGCACCAATCAGTCGGCTCACGATCACCTACTCAAAAAGGCGGCCTCAGGCCTCCGACGTTCGGTTCCTTTCTGGGCATACCGACGAGGTCTAAACCGAGCCGAATTAGGGAAATACTCCAGGAATCGATTGCGCCGGGGCGGGCAAGACCACGCCTAACTGATTAGGTTCCTTTTGCCCAAAAATTTATGCAGGCGCGGGGCGGTTGGCCTGCGCGTAAATCCTTGGCGGGAGGCCCCGGAGAAATTTCCTGTACCGAAAGAGAGTTCGTCGATGAGCAGGATTGGAGGCTAGGGCTGTAGTCGGTTGGGTCCCCGGAAAAGATAGGTGCTCTCTCGAATGCTGGTTTGTTCCAACATCAACATGATGACCCTTGCGAGTCCCATACCAAAACCGCCGTGTGGGGGGACGCCGTAGCGGAAGAAGTCAAGGTAGTGCTCGAGGTCTTCTAAGGACATGCCTTTGTCTTGTGCTTGGGCTTCCAACACGTCAATCCGGTGCTCACGTTGAGCACCGGTGGCAATTTCTGTGCCGTTGTAGAGCAGGTCGTAAGACTTCGTCAGTGCCGGGTTGTCATCGTGGCGCATGTGATAAAACGGCCGAATTGCGGTGTCGTAGTCGGTGACAAAGACAAAGTCGCTGCCCGTTTCGGCCTTAATCAGTGCCGAGAGGCGCCGTTCGGCCTCAGGGTCAAGGTCGCCGTCTTCACGGGGGATCGTGTAACCATCGGCGGCGACCTTTTCCCTCGCTTCTTGGAGGGCGACGCGGGGGAAGGCCCCGGTGGGGGTAACAAGTTCCACGCCTATTCGATCACGTATCGCCTCGCCGTGTCGTTCCACCACTGACTGGATACCTGCGGTCAGGAGCTCTTCGTGCATGACCATGACATTTTCGTGGCTGTCGATCCAACTGACTTCCATGTCCACCGAAGTAAATTCGGTGGCATGGCGGGCCGTGAACGACGGGTCGGCCCGAAACGCCGGAGCAATTTCGAAGATGCGGCCAAAACCTGCCGATTGCGCCATCTGTTTGAAAAACTGCGGTGACTGCGCCAAATACGCAGTGGTCTCGAAGTAGGGGACTTCGAAGAGTTCTGCTCGGGATTCACTGGCACTGGCCATGAGCTTCGGCGTGTGAATTTCGATGAAGTCGCGTTCAATCCACCAACCACGCAGTGCGTGTTCGAACGTTGTTTGAACACGAAAGAGCAGTTGTGCATCAGGGCGTCTGAGGTCAACAAAGCGCCAGTCCATCCGCTTATCGACACTGGAATCTTCGGCGATGGGAAGCTCTGGCAGAGACAGCGATGCGAGATCCACTGAGCCAATCTTGACCTCTAAACCGCCGAGTTTCACCCGCTCATCGTGTTTCAGGGTTCCTGCAACACTCAGCATGCTGCCGTGGGTAAGAGTCGAAATTGACTCGGTCAGTTCGAGGGCTTCCGGGTTGGTGGCGGCGGCTTCGTCGCCTTCCCTGGTGGCGGGGTTCACCAGTTGAAGGGACCCTGTTTCATCGCGAAGGATGACAAACTGCACCTTTTTTTGATCGCGGACAGTCTCAACCCAGCCGGAAACGCTCACCTCACTGCCGTCTGGAAGGTGGGCAAGGTCGCGAATGAGAGTCCTAGTGGTCACGAGGCCCGAGTCTACTGTTCGAAGCCCACCCAGAGGGCTACCCTGGGGGTATGAGCCCGCTTGCCCCAGGAATTTCCCATCGCCTGTCCCATATTGCACCGTCCGCCACCCTGAAAGTCGACCAAAAAGCCAAAGCCCTCAAAGCAGAGGGCCGGCCAGTCATTAGCTTTGCGGCAGGCGAACCCGACTTCCCCACACCCGCGCATGTGGTGGAGGCTGCCGCTGCTGCGGTTCGTGATCCAAAAAACCACCGCTACACACCCGCAGTCGGGTTGCCCGAATTGCGACAGGCCATTGCGGAGAAAACGGCGCGGGATTCCGGCTGGAGTGTTGATGCCTCCCAGGTGGTGGTGACTAACGGCGGAAAACAGGCTGTGTATCAGGCATGCCAGGCTGTTTTAGACGCTGGGGATGAAGTCTTAGTTCCCGCCCCCTACTGGACGACGTATCCGGAAGCGATTGAGCTGACCGGTGCGAAAGCCGTATCGGTGTTCGCAGGAGCCGACCAAGATTACAAAGTGACGGTCGAACAGTTAGAGGCCGCCCGCACAGAAAATACTGCGGCGATCCTGTTTGTGTCGCCGTCTAACCCCACCGGTGCGACCTACACCTTCGATGAAACACGGGCGATCGGTCTGTGGGCCACAGAACACAAGATTTGGATCATCGCCGACGAGATTTACCAAAATCTCGTCTACGACGACCTGTCGGACCCTCACTCCCACGCCGTATCGATCACTGAGGCTGCCCCAGAAGCAACGGGTAACACCATCCTGGTGAACGGTGTGGCAAAAACCTATGCGATGACCGGGTGGCGGCTGGGTTGGATGGTCGGACCAGAAGCTCCGATTAAAGCTGCTGCGAACCTGCAGTCACACCTGTCCAGCAATGTGGCAAACGTCTCGCAGATTGCCGGGCTTGCCGCACTCACAGGCGACCAGTCAGAGGCGCTTGCCATGCGAGACCGGTTTAACACCAGACGTCTCGCCATTGTCGAAGGATTAAACGCCATTCCTGGCGTCTTGTGCCCCGAGCCCACCGGAGCGTTCTATGTCTACCCCGACATGCGGGGGTTGCTGGGAAAAACCTTCGGCGGTGTTACCCCCACCACGTCTCTTGAACTTGCTGACTTGATTCTGGAACAATGCGAGGTCGCCGCAGTACCAGGTGAGGCCTTCGGACCCAGTGGTTACCTGCGCTTTAGCTACGCCCTTGGTGATGATGACCTCGCCGAAGGAGTGCGTCGCCTACAAGCGTTCTTCGGAGCCTAGAACCGTGCCCAGAACCTACGGTCGGTAGTGCCGACTCGGCTTTGTAGATCGAAGCGCCGTTGGCGGGAGACCGATGGCGGTTAGTCGAGGGGGATCCCCACCAGCGTCGGCTCTGGTTGAAGAACCACACCGAAAGTGTTTGCCACATGTGTGCGGATGTACCTCGCAAGGGAACCCACATCTTCTGCGTTCGCACCACCGGGATTAGTAATCGCCAGAGTGTGTTTTGTCGATACTCGGGCCTTACCGCCGGGTAACTGGAATCCCTTAGGGATTCCAGAGTGTTCAATCAGCCACGCAGCGCTCAACTTCACCCGGGCCTCACTGGGCGCCTCTTTCACTGACGGTGCCCCTTTGGGTATCGCTCCCGCATTGCTCTCGCCCTGCTCGGCAAATAGGTCCGCGTCCAAGTCGGCGGTTGCGGCATCTTCTGCGTCTAGAGAGATCACCGTATGAGTGTTCTCATCGAGGAGCCATTTGGGCGCGTCACTCGGTAGTGAGTGAGCGAAGCGTTCTGTGACGACTGGGTTGATAAAAAAGGACCCCACACTCCAGGAATCAGGATCCGCCTCATCGTGGACCATCCCTTTCGAGCGACGAAGAGACAACACCGTCTCACGCAGTTTTTCTAAACTCACGCTGTCGCCTAGCTCCACGCCCAACGCATCAGAGACCTGCGGGTAGGCGATCGGTAGTGACTTGTCGCTTTTGGTGAGACGAAAAGTCACTGAGAGGACGAGCCCTTGGCGCTCGCCGGTCTTCATTACGCTGCTGCGGTGGCCAAGGGCTAAGTCGGCACCAGTAAGTGTCGTTTCGGCCGCAGTGGGCCACTCTAAAAAGTCCACGTGGTCAAGCACTTCAGAAATCTCGTGACCGTAGGCACCAATGTTTTGAATCACACTGGCTCCCACGGTGCCGGGGATGCCAGAAAGTGATTCCAGCCCACAAAGCCCCTCAGAAACGGTGTAGGCAACGAGTTGGTCCCAGTCTTCACCTGCTTGGACGGTGAGCAACACGGAACCATCTGGCTGCGCCTTGAGGCGTTTACCGCGCCAGGCCACGTGCAAGACGTGGCCTGGGAAACCCTCATCAGACACCACGAGGTTGCTACCACCACCCAGTGCCATCCATTCATCCCCCGATTCCCACACCGAACGTGCGGCAGCGACAGCCTTTTTCCGAGAGGTGAGGTGGTGGTAGTGGCCAATCTCACCCCCAATGGCGAGGGTGGTCAGGTCAGAAAAACGCGGTGACACCACAGGCCCAACCCCAGAATTCACCACAGACTCAACCACAGGCTTAGGCAGCGCGAATCACGGCTTGGGCTTTTCCGAGAACTTTTTCCCCCGCATCGGAGGTCACCGTCAGGTCGCATCTCACCTGGGGTGTTCCGTCCTCTGATTCGATTAGTGCCCCAACGCTCACCTGCACCTCGAGGGAGGCGCCGGTCTCCGGGTCCACGACGACAGGTTTAGTGAAACGCACTTGGTAGCTGACCAGTTCATACTCTGTGCCACACCACTCCAATAGTGGCGAGACAGCCACACCCATGGTGAGCATGCCGTGAGCGAGTACTCCTGGTAATCCCACACTCTCCGCGACGTCGTCGCGGTAGTGAATGGGGTTGAAATCTCCGGACGCTCCTGCGTAGCGCACCAGCGAATCCCGGGTAAGGGGGAAAGTTTGTGTGGCAAGAACCTGGCCGACTTCGAGTGTGGTGATGTCGTGGGTCATCATTCGCCTCCTCGAACAACCAGTGTGGAGATGGCGGTCACAATGTGATCGCCATCTGCGCCATTAATCCGTGTTTCGCTGGTAACCATGGAGTGGCCACCCAAGGACTGCACTTTGGTGACGTGGATGGTGGCGTGTAGCTCATCGCCGGCGACGACCGGCCGGCTGTAGTCAAAGCGTTGTTCTCCGTGAACGATGCGCGAGTAGTCAATGCCGGAATCTGGGTCGGCTAAAAGGACCTGCAGCGCTCCTTCTTGGACGACAACTGGGAAAGTCGGTGGTGCAACCACGTCCGGGTAACCAGCATCTTGAGCGGCGTGCACATCGTGATGGATGGGTAACTTCGAGAACACCGCCCTGGCAAATTCCCGAACCTTTTCCCGACCCACCAGGTAAGGCGGAAGCGGCGGATAGTCCCTGCCAATAATGGCTTCGTTTACTGCCATGACTTCAGTCTAAGTGGCCGGTGTCTAGCGCGGGTGAAAGGAGGTGGTTGATGAGGCCGGGTTCGGGGAGTCGAATTGATGACGACTGTAGGTTACAGACCGGCAGGGCCCCTGTGGTGTTTAGAACAGTGTCGCGCCTGTCGCTTGTTCGACTCGCGACCAGGCAATCATTCGCGCTTTCTTCGACGCTTTCTTGGCGTGAGGGCCTGTGGTGAGTTGAACCCATGCCGTTAAGGCATCCATGGCGTGTTTTGCACGGAGCAAGACACCGTCTTGCTCCGTGGGGGTTTTGTCGTAACCGCTGAAGAATGCGGATTTAAGCTCTGGCGAGTAGCCCCAGTAGTCCCGCTCTAAGACGGCGGTGTCCATAATCCATGGGTCGTATTCGCTCCGGGAAAAGGACATCAACTGGACGCCGTAATCGGCGTCAATCATCCAATGCTCCGGAGATAGGTGTCCATGGAGGGGCTGTAGCGATAGTTCCCCAAGGTCGAGCAGCTCCATGCCCAGTGCGCGAAGCTCTGCTGTTCCAACCGGCCCCAGGTCCTGTTCACTTTGGTCAATCAGCCTGGAGAGCGTACTGGCCAGTTGGGTGGTGACATCCCGGGAGCGGGTCGCGGGGGCTGATTCGTGGAAGCGTCGGATGATTTGCCCCACTCGGTAGTGCACGACCGGGTCTTGGGCCTGAAGGGTGTCTGCCGGTGCGCCTGGAAGGGTGGTCATCAGGATGGCTTTTAAGCCATCCTGATGGTCGATGAGCCGTGGCGCACTGGTGCCGAGCGGTTTGGCGTAATTGCTTAGCGCATCGAAGGTCTTGAAATAGCTGGGCGCATCAGCGCACCATTTGGCAATCAAATCATCGCCTGATCGGGTGCGAAGCTTTGAGACCCGGTGTGGGCTTCCAGGCCGGGAAATGTTCACGTGGGATTCGATTAACCCCACTGACCTTTCGGCAAAGTCCAGCACTTCGGCCTCAGATTGGAGGCCTTTGCGGGGTGCTTGGGTGACTTGTGCCATCTGGTCACCCTTTCCCGAATAAAAGGCAAAGCCCTCGGTGCCTAGCAGGCTCCGAGGGCTTCACAGACGTCTTATGTGGTTACTGGCAGCTGTCGCACTGCAGCATGTCCATCGGATCGACGGGCACGTCGTAGCCACCTACGCGGTCCTGGTCCATATCCGCCTCCTTGCAACTAATTACGGGGCCTGGACTAGACACTATATATGAGGAACCACATCGGTGTCATTACCCCAGATATTGTGTTTTCGGGCGTGTCGCCACCTACTGGCGTGTTCCTGGTGTTGTGCGCCCTAGGAACCCATGGGCCCTGCGGGCGGGACAATGCGGTCTATGACCTGTTGTGAGGCATCCGAGGGTGACACTTCGTGATGGATGCGAATATCGGGTGTCGCAGGGGATTCATAGGTGGAGCCGATACCGGTGAAGTTGGGAATCAACCCAGCGCGAGCCTTCTGATAGAGCCCTTTCGGGTCGCGCTGTTCGCAAATCTCCAGCGGGGTATCCACGAAGACTTCGACAAACCGGCCTTCTCCCACAATTTCCTTGGCGTGTGCTCGGTCACTGCGGTAGGGAGAAATGAGACTCACCAACACCACAAGACCGGAATCGGCCATCAGCGCTGCCACTTCTGCAGCTCGGCGGATGTTTTCTACACGGTCGGCTTCACTAAACCCAAGGTCGCGGTTTAGTCCAAGGCGCAAGCCGTCACCGTCAAGAATTGAGTGTGGAACCCCGGCTCGGGTAAGCGAAACAGACACTTCGTTGGCCAGGGTGGATTTTCCCGAACCAGAAAGACCAGTGAACCAAGCCACCCTGCCCTGGTAGCCCGTGAGCGCACTGCGCTCTCCGGTCAACACACTGAAGGAGTGTTCCTTCAGGTTGTCTGCTCGGCGGAGTGTGTGGTTGACCACTCCGGCCGCGACGGTACTTCCACTCACCTGATCGACCAACACCAGGCGGCCCAGCTCCCGAAGGTTCTGGAAAGTCGTGAGACTCAATTTGTTGTGAGCTTCGATATTTACCTGGGAGAGGGAGTTCGCACCCAGGTGGTCAATTTGGCCCGCCTTTGAACCATCCGGGCCGATATCAAAAGCACGGGTAATGGTGGCTTTTGTGGTGGTGTGACCAAGCCGCAGTAGATAGGTGCGGCCAGGAAAACCCTGCTCTTCATCGAGCCAGACAAGGTCCACTTCGAACTGGTCGGTGTGCTCTACAACAGGGTGTCCCAAAGCAGTGTGTTCGACAGCACTGCGGTTGACCCCGGCAGGTTCTGACTGGTGTGCCGCTGCGTTTTCGGGGTCATTGTGTGTGGGCGCCCAGAGGACATCACCTCGCTCGAGGTCGACTTCTGCGTCGATGGCGACAGAAATTTCCGCAGGACCCTTGACCATCTCTTGGTGTTGGGTGTGGGCGATGAGTTCCGTGACGCGGAAGCTCTTGGCTGTATAACGCGGCGAATGTAGTTGGTCCCCCACGGAGAGCGTGCCGTGCAGGAGGCTGCCCAGGTAGCGGCGTCCCCCACCGGGGACGCGCTGAACATACTGGATAACGAAGAGAGGGTCAGTTTTTTCGGTGCGCGGGAGGCTAAAGGTATCCAGTGCCTGGAGGAGGGTGCCGCCTTTCCACCAACTCATGCGCTTTGTGGCGCGGACCACGTTGTCACCGGCGAGGCCACTGACCGGAATCGCTTCATAAGGGGGAGCGTCATCTTGGTTAAAAAGCTCATCAATTTGGGCACTAATGTCCGTAAAGACGCGCTTTTTATAGTCGACTAAGTCCATCTTGTTGACCGCGATGACATAGCGAGAGATACCCAGCTTGCGGGCAATACCCAAGTGGGTAAGGGTTTGGGGCTTAAGGCCCACCCTCGCATCAATGACGAGGAGAAGAGCGTCCGCGTGCGACGCCGCGGTCGCCATATTCCTCGTGTATTGCTCGTGGCCTGGCGAATCCGCAATGTGGTAGCGGCGTGTGGGGGAGTCAAAAAACCGGTGGGCCACGTCAATCGTGATGCCCTGTTCGCGCTCGCTATCCAAACCATCCAATAAGTCTGCGATGGTGGTGGCGTCGACCTTCTTGGGGTCAATTCCACCTAGTTGGTCCTCAAACACTGAACCGGTGTCGAGTAGAAGCCTCGCCAAAATGGTCGACTTGCCATCGTCGACACTTCCCGCGGAAGTGATGTGGAAAATTTCTTGGGGCATTAGAAGTAGCCCTCTTTCTTTTTTTGTTCCATGCTGGCGCCAGGATCGGAGTCAATCACTCGGGAGCTTCGCTCAGATACTCGGGTGTGCTCCAGTTCGCTAATGATGTCCGCCACACTGGATGCACCGGAGCGGTCCCCGCCGGTCAGTGGGTAGCAGCCCAGTGTCCGAAACCTGATGGGTTCGAAATAGACCCGC
Source organism: Pontimonas salivibrio (assembly GCF_002950575.1). NCBI lineage: Bacteria > Bacillati > Actinomycetota > Actinomycetes > Micrococcales > Microbacteriaceae > Pontimonas > Pontimonas salivibrio. The sequence goes on along the minus strand of NZ_CP026923.1, from coordinate 8,300 downwards.
TCACCGTCTTCCAACTGGAATCGCTCATCATCGATGGCGATTAGTGCTCCGTCTCGCTCCACAAAAGGCCTGGTTTTCGAAAAATACAGAGGGACAACAGGAATGTGTTCCCGTTGGATGTAGCGCCAGACATCCAACTCCGTCCAGTTCGAGAGCGGAAAGACCCGCATGCTTTGACCTTTGGACAGTGTCGTGTTGTAGGCATTCCAGAGCTCTGGGCGTTGAGCTTTGGGGTCCCAGCCGTGGGTTTCAGATCTCAGCGAAAACACCCGCTCTTTTGCGCGGGAGCGTTCTTCGTCCCGGCGACCACCACCAAAGATGAAATCGGGGCGGTGCTCATTCAAAAATTGGCGTAAGCCTTGTGTTCGGGTGATGTCGGTGTGGGCGGCCGAGCCAAAGTCGAACGGGTTGACGTTTCGCTCAACCGCTTCCGGGTTGGTGTGAACAAGAAACCGCGTGCCCGGTTGATTGCTGATGTAATCCAGGACTTGGTAGACCTCTTGGAACTCCCAGCGGGAGTCAATGAGCGCCAGGGGGAATGGTGGTGGCTCTGGCCAGAATGCTTTCTGCGCCAAAGTCCACATCACCATGCTGTCTTTGCCTAAAGAAAACAACATGGCTGGGTTTTGGGCCACAGCAATTGCTTCCCGAATAATGCGGATGCTTTCTGCTTCCAACACGTCTAAGTGAGAGTGCTCCCCACCAGAGACTGCCTCTTCGTGAGCACGCGGCGCATAGGGCAGTGGTGGGTAGAGAAAATCGGCAACAGTCACGCCCTCAATGGAATGGCTGTCATCACTGTGTAGGCGAAGAGTGCCGTGGGGGATCACGATGATGTCCGCGTCGAACAAGCCTCGGATTCGCTCCAGAGCACCCGCGACATTCTTGGGTGAGGGGGCCGCCTTGTCTACGGTGTCCTTTTCCTCGTAAACCCTGGCCCACCACCTGGTTCCTCGGCGGTCATTGACCACCAGAACTTCCGCACCGTAAAGGGTGAGTAGTTGTCCGATGAGGAGGCGCTGTTTGCTTCGTTGGGCGTGGTCAGAAAGAGGGTCAATAAGTAGGCGGTTCGCGGGGCGACCTTCGTGATCCGTCAATGTGTGGAGGTCGGTGGGGGCAGGGCCGCCTAGAACGTCGTCTAGGACTCGCGTGAGGTGGCGCCTGGAGACGTCGGTGCCCTCTTCGTGGAGTTGCTCGTGGAGGTCGTCAACCGATCCACGCTCCGCGCGGACAATTCGGCTTAGGACCTCGTCAGCTAATGTCGCGTTTTCCACAAAAAATACCTTAGTAGCAAAAAAGGCACTTCTTTTTGCTTTTAAGAGAAAAAATACAAAAAATGCGACACAATGCTGTTGTGGATATCGACTGGTTGCTCGTCGTCGCTTCCTCAGTGGTGGGCCTTCTTGTGGGGCTCACCGGGGTGGGGGCAGGAGCGCTCATGACCCCACTTCTTATCGGGTTCTTTGCCGTTCCTATACCTGTTGCCATTGCCACCGACCTGCTTTTTGCCACCATTACTAAAGCCCTCGGTGTGAGCATTCACGGCCGAGCCGGCCGGGTCGACTGGTCGGTCACCAAAAAACTGTGGGCGGGCAGTATCCCTGGAGTGTTAATTGGTTCACTCTTTCTGGTTGCCCTTGTCACTCAAGATGCCGCTCGTTGGTTGACCTGGCTGATCGTGCTCTTTGTGGGACTCACAGCATGGACACTCCTTCGACGAGCATTGGGTACCCCGAAAAAGACTGCGTCCGTCTCCCAAACTCAGGGCTCCACGAAGGAATCCAACGGGCCAGAGCCAGCCCGGGGCTGGCTTGCCCCCGTTGGGGGCTTTGGTATCGGAATGGGTGTGTCATTGACGTCGGTGGGCGCAGGAGTGCTCGGTATGGCACTTCTTGTTCGGTTAAGCCCGAAAAACACCCCACCACAGCGTCTGGTTGCAACAGATTTACTTCACGCAATTCCGATTGCCTTGATTGCGGGGGTGTCCTATTCGCTCTCCGGCCTCGTCGACTGGTCCCTTTTGATGACCTTATTAATCGGGTCACTACCCGGGGTGGTCCTTGGTTCGCTGCTGTCCGGCAAGATTCCAGCCCGAGTCCTCAACCTTACCCTCGGGGTCATCTTGGCGCTTCTCGCCGTGACACTTGTTGTCTCGTAGGTAAGAACCCACTCACACCACAACAGGCTGGCGCACACTGTGGAAAAGCTTTGTGTCCTAAGCAGGTTCAGATAGGCGGGCTCCAAGGCCACTCCCGGCTGTGGAATCTAGACTGGAGCTGTGCCAGCAGAAATGGTTCACCTCGTTCGACACGGAGAGGTCACTAACCCAGACCGAATTCTCTACGGTCGCTTAGACGGTTTTGGGCTCACCGCACGGGGCCACCAGATGGCAGAAACCGTGGCTGGTTATTTTGCCGACAGGAGCATTAGTGCGGTTCTGGCTAGTCCACTACTTCGTGCCCAGCAGACCGCCACACCCATTGCCGCAGCACATGGACTGGACATCATCACTGACGACAGACTTATTGAAGGCACCAACATTTTTGAGGGCACACGGGTATCTGCCAAAGCAATCATGCGGAACCCCTCGGTGTGGCCAAAACTGTGGAACCCTTTTCGCCCCAGCTGGGGCGAGTCCTACAAAAGCATTGTTCACAGAATGATGGCGGCTGTAGGCGATGCGGTCGACAACCACGGGGGAGAAGTTGTTGTGGTCTCCCACCAGCTTCCAATTTGGATGGTCCACCGACATGTGAACGGTGAATCGCTCGTGCACTCACCCAAAGCCCGTCGGTGCACGCTGTGTAGTGTGACGAGTTTTCAGCCGGAGCAGGAGCCAACGCCAGGGCCAGGACAAGGATCCACAAAAACGTCCGGCGTCGATTCCCGCCATTGGCGCGAGGTGGCATACATCGAGCCAGCAGCATCGCTGCTGGCTGATGCGGTGGATTTAGGAGCAGTATGACCTCGCGCTTCAGGAAAGACGGCGGGATTGTGCCTCTGGGGCAGGAAGGCGCAATAAATCCCACGAGTGATCCCCGCCAGAAGCGGTCTGCTCGGCCAAAGGCGCTGCGGAGTGTGTTGGCTGTTGTTGCCGTGGCCGGCCTGGGGCTAGTCGCCGGCTGCTCTTCTGAACCTGACACCCTTGCCCAAGACTATGGGGACGTGGTTGAGCAGGATTATTTCTCCTCGGACGGAGCGTTTAGTTTCATTTCTTTGGGTAATCGCGGCGAGGCACTGAGCTTCTCGGGAGATCTCGACATTGGCGGCACTTGGTCTTCAGCTGATTACGACAGCCAACCCATGGTGGTCAATTTTTGGTTTGCCGGCTGCCCACCCTGCCGGGTCGAAGCGCCTGATCTCGAAGACTTGAACCAAGAATTTACGCCGCAAGGCGTGGAATTTATCGGGGTCAACATCCTGGACCGTGCACCGACGGCACTGTCATTCGCGGAAGAATTCGGCGTGACCTACGCGTCACTCATGGACGCCGAAAGCGGGCAGGTCAGGCTTTCTTTTGCCGGTCAGGCAAGCCCCAGTGCGGTGCCCACCACTCTGATACTTGACCATCAACATCGAGTAGCTGCCCGAGTGAACGGACTCATTACTGACGTGGATCTCATGCGCACAATGATTTCTGACGTGCTCGCCGAGGCCCCTCAGTGATTCCACGCCACCCAATAGACGCTCTTGCTTCGGCCCTTCCTGCAGAGTTGACCACAGAGTTGAGGGCTGGGGTCACCACCGCAACCTCTGTGGGTGAAGTGATTTTTAGTGGTTCTCTTCTTGCTGCCCTCCCACTCGCGCTGTTGGCAGGAATTATTGCTTTTGCCTCACCGTGCGTATTGCCCCTTGTCCCCGCCTACCTGGGATATGTGGGTGGTATGACATCTATGCCTGAGGCGGGGAATAACACCGCTAGGCGCCGCCTGGTGGCGGGGGTCTTTTTGTTTATCCTCGGCTTCGGTGCGGTTTTCGTCACCTTTTCGGTGGCGTTTGCATCCCTGGGCGCACTGTTGCAACAGTGGCTGCCTCTCGTCATCCAGATCTCTGGTGCCCTGGTCATTGTTATGGGCTTTGTCTTCATAGGACAGGTTTCTTTTTTGCAGCGATCGTGGGGGCCTGAACTCGGCCGATCTAGCGGCCTCATTGGTGCCCCACTGCTCGGTGTGGTGTTCGGTTTGGGCTGGGCGCCCTGTGTTGGACCCACCCTGGTGGCGGTCAATACTTTGGCTCTCAGTGTGGGAGACATCCCCCGGGCAGTGATTTTGGCCTCTGCTTACTCTCTGGGCCTGGGGCTTCCTTTTCTTGCTCTGGCGCTTGGTTTCCAGTTCGCCACTGGTGCGGTCGGTTTCTTAAAGCGCCACATGCGAACGGTCAACATCATCGGAGGCGTCTTCCTCATGGTGATCGGTCTGTCAATGGTGCTTGGTCTTTGGCAAGAGTGGATGTCCCAACTACAGGTGGTGATCAGTGGAACCGTTACGCCCCTCTGATCACTACGACTCCACGCCCACCGGTCAAAGCCAACAGGCTTCGACCGGTGAGAACAGCGCTGACAGTGCTACCGACACTTCCGGGGGCCCGCAGGGCCCCTCCCTGGGTGCTAGCGGCTGGTTGAGGTTTATTTGGCGACAACTGACCAGTATGAAAACAGCACTGTTTTTGCTGTTGTTACTGGCGCTAGGGGCAATCCCGGGGTCGCTTGTGCCTCAACGCGCTGCTGATCCCAACGGGGTCATCCAATTCCAACGAGAAGATCCCGAGCTGTTTGCGGTCCTGGACGCACTGCAATTATTTGATACCTACACGTCGGTGTGGTTTTCCGCTATTTACATCCTGTTGTTTATCTCGCTGGTCGGCTGCATCATTCCCCGCACCACCCACCACATCAAAGCTCTTCGTGCCGCCCCACCCAAAACCCCGAAGAATCTCTCCCGACTGGAGGGTTACCACCTGGTCGAATTGGAATCAGGTGTGGACCCGGATGCCACGGTCGCTCGCGCCAGGCAGGTGCTACAGAAAGCGGGTTACCGCACTGCGGTGTACGGCAACTCTGTTGCCGGTGAGAAGGGCTACCTGCGGGAAACAGCAAACCTGGTCTTCCACTTTGCGCTCGTAGGAGTTCTTCTGGGGCTTGCTCTCGGCACAGGGTTTAAATACTCCGGCCAGAGAGTGATTGTCGAAGGCACGTCGTTTACTAACCAACTGGCCAGTTACGACTCTTTTACTTCCGGTGCTTTTGTTGACGACGAATCATTGGTTCCCTACGGTTTGCGCCTGGAATCTTTTGAGGCCGAATACGAATTCGATACCAATGCCGGTGTGGCACAACCGCTCGACTTTGTCGCCACCGTCGATGTGTTGCGTGAAGGCACGAGCGAACAGCGGTCGATCAGAGTAAACCAACCCCTCGACTACGAGGGGACCTCGGTGTATCTCCTGGGTAATGGTTTTGCCCCCAGGGTGACCATCACCAACCCTGAAGGTGATGTGGTTTATAGCGAACCGGTGGTGTTCTTGCCACAAGATTCCAACCTGACAAGCCTCGGTGTGGTGAAAATTCCTGATGGCCTGGATGAACAGGTTGGCATGTTGGGATTTTTCTACCCGTCCGCTGTCGTGCTGGATAGTGGTGCACTCAGTTCCGTGTTCCCCGAACCCCAGCAACCGGTGATGACATTAAATGTCTTCACCGGTGACTTGGGCCTCGATGAGGGTATCCCCCGAAATGTGTATTCGTTAGAAACCGAAGACATGACGCAGATTGCTGGAGGAGATACCGGCAACCCTGCTGTGGTGTTGGGTCTCGGGCAAAGTGCCGAACTTCCACACGGTTTAGGCTCCATCACCTTTGAGTCGCTGCCAAGGTTTGTCAGTGTCGATATCCACCGGGACCCCACACAACTACCGGTCGGTATTTCTTCGGTGTTCATCGTGGCCGGTCTAGTCACCAGCTTGTTTGTCGTGAGAAGGCGGGCCTGGATCAAAGTGGTGGAAGGCGGCGACCAGCAAACGGTAATTGAAGTAGCGGGCCTTTCCCGGGGTGATGACCCAGGCTTGGACGCAGCCATGGACGCTCTTGCGAAAGAATTTTCCCAGGGCGCAGAAATTACACTGAAGCCGTGACCGAACAACTTGCGAGCTATTCACTGGTTGCCGTCTACTCGGCAATGGCGGTCTATACCCTCGCCTTTCTACTCTTCACCCTCGACTTAGCAAGGCGCCAAGCACCCACCCCGGCCCGCGGTAGGGCCATGGCGACAGCTGGCGCCACATCTGAGAGGGTCAGTGCTCAAGGGGTCGACGCTGGTAATGGCAGTGCTCTAGAGGGCAGCGGCAAGAACGGGGCTGGCGTCCAGCGACCGTCGGCAAGTGACCGGCCATCGATTTCCGTTTACGAACGGGTGGCCACCGGGCTACTCGTGGTCGGGTGGCTAATTCACCTCTCTGCAACCGTCCTCCGCGGGGTCGCCGGGGAGCGCGTGCCGTGGGCAAACATGTTCGAATTTGGCCTGACGGCCACAATGCTCATCGTTGCGGTCTACTTAGGGTCGCTGCTTTGGCGAGACCTTGGCTACCTGGGTGCGTTTGTGTCCGGTTTTGTCTTGCTGGCCCTGGGCATCGTCACTGTCAATTTCTACGTGGACGTGGTGCCACTCCCCCCAGCACTGCAGTCGTGGTGGCTGGTCATCCACGTGTTTGTGGCTAGCCTTTCCACGGCGTTTTTCGCGCTCGGTGCTGGTTTGTCGGTCTTCCAACTTGTCCGGGAGCGGCTTGACGCCAAGCCAGGCCCCACGCCTAGGTTGATGGCGTCCCTCCCAGATGCACCCACACTCGAATCTCTTGCCTACCGCCTCTATGTGATTGGTTTCGTGTTGTGGACCTTCACCCTGATCGCCGGAGCTATTTGGGCTGAGCGGGCCTGGGGCCGCTATTGGGGCTGGGATGTCAAAGAAGTGTGGACATTCATTATCTGGGTCATCTTCGCCGGATACATCCATGCCCGCGCCACCAGGGGGTGGCGCGGTAGTCGCTCGGCCTGGTTAGGCCTGACCGGTTTCGCTGCGGTGTTGTTTAACTACGGCGTGGTGAACATTTTCTTCACTGGCCTGCACTCGTATTCAGGACTCTAAACCGTTAGCCACCATTGGCAGGCAGCGGCGAAGCCGCTCCTGCCACCACGTGGTTCGCTCTTCTGCGGCAATGACTTTTCGAATTTTCCGAGGATCTAACACCGGCCGATTAACCGGAATCGATCCCGCCGCGACTTTGAGCGGTTGAGTGACCACGTCTGATTCGAAAAACACTGCCGTGCCAAGACCCGCAGCCAAAGGGGAGTGGGTCTGGTAGCCCACAATTGCCGCAGCTCTGGCACCCCACGACAGTCCCACACTCGTTTCAAGCCCCGACGAGATGACAACCTGCAAGCCGGCATCCTGAGCCTGCTGGGCAAGTGCGAGTGTGGGTCTAATCCCACCCAGGGGGCTTACTTTTAAGACAGCGATATCGGCAGCGCGTTTGTCGATGACTTCATCCAATGCACCTGATTGTCTGATCAGTTCATCGGCTGCCAAGCGGATACCCGTTCCTCGAAGTTGGCGTTTTAGGTACACCATCTCGTCCACAGTCGAGACAGGCTGTTCGACGTAGTCGATGTCAAAGGCCCGAAGCATGAAAAGGGCTTTGTCTGCTTCACTCACGCTCCACCTTGCGTTTGCGTCTAAACGCAGAGTGACGTCAGGCCCCACGGCCTGACGAATTGCGTTGACGCGAGCGACATCGTCAATGAGCAGTTGGCCGGGCTCGCCGACTTTCACTTTCGCTGCTTTCACACCGGGAAACTTTTTCCACCATGCGGCCCCATCGCCTGGATCCAGCGCGGGGAAGGTGGCATTAACTGCCACTTTTTCCACCCCGGCAGGCGCCGGGGCAACGGTGTCGTCGAAGGCTTGCTCCAAGGCGGCAGCTAACCATTTCGCCGCCACATTGTCCGGATATTCAGTAAAGGCCGCCCACTCACCGGGCCCTTCTGGTCCGTCAATGAGCATTACTTCCCGGTGGGTGAGGCCCCTAAAGGGCATCCGCAAAGGGATGCTCACCACATATGAGCGCTCGATTAACTCATTGATGTCTGTGATGCCAGAAATGTGGGGGCCCATAGAGCACAGTGTCCCACGTGCAGAAACCTTCAAGGTGAAAAACGAGATGCACTGTGAAAGGCCAATGTGAGACTACTTTGAGTGGCCATTATCAGCAGGCTTGCGGACCAGCTCTAGGGCAGGAGGACTCTGTGGAGC